>CAZCHE010000004.1:0-482418 GCA_964498395.1 uncultured Parapedobacter sp.
AGAGCACTTCCTTGGTAAGGAAGAGGTCATGGGTTCAAGTCCCATCATTGGCTCGCAAGACTTACATATAATAAGTTTAATACAGTTAAAATTTTAAATTACTAATTCGCATAAAACATGGCAAAAGAGAAATTTGACCGCAGTAAACCACACTTAAACATTGGTACGATCGGTCACGTTGACCACGGTAAAACAACTACTACCGCCGCAATCACAAAAGTATTGGCAGACAAAGGACTTTCTGAAGCCCGTTCTTTTGATTCAATCGACTCTGCTCCAGAAGAAAAAGAGCGTGGTATTACCATCAATACAGCGCACGTTGAATACCAAACAGCTAACCGTCACTATGCACACGTTGACTGTCCAGGTCACGCTGACTATGTGAAGAACATGGTTACTGGTGCTGCCCAGATGGACGGTGCCATCATCGTGGTAGCTGCTACAGACGGTCCGATGCCTCAAACGCGCGAGCACATCCTGTTGGCTCGTCAGGTAGGTGTACCTGCTTTGGTGGTATTCATGAACAAAGTAGACTTGGTTGACGACCCTGAATTGTTGGATTTGGTTGAAATGGAAATCCGTGAGTTGTTGTCATTCTACGAGTACCCTGGTGATGACATCCCTGTTATCCGTGGTTCCGCTCTTGGGGGCTTGAACGGCGAAGGACAGTGGGTTGACAAAATCATGGAGTTGATGGAAGCTGTAGATAACTACATCCCCATTCCTCCACGGTTGACAGAGCTTCCATTCTTGATGCCAATCGAGGACGTATTCTCCATCACTGGTCGTGGTACCGTAGCTACTGGTCGTATCGAGCGTGGTGTAATCAACTCTGGTGACCCAGTTGAAATCTTGGGTATGGGAGCTGAAAACTTGAAGTCAACCGTTACAGGGGTGGAAATGTTCCGCAAAATCCTTGACTACGGTGAAGCTGGTGACAACGTAGGTTTGTTGTTGCGTGGTATTGAGAAAACCGATATCCGTCGTGGTATGGTTATCTGTAAGCCAGGCACGGTAACTCCTCACACTGATTTCAAAGCTGAGGTGTACGTATTGTCAAAAGCAGAAGGTGGCCGTCACACGCCGTTCTTCAACAAATACCGTCCACAATTCTATTTCCGTACCACTGACGTAACAGGCGAGATCGCTTTGCCAGACGGTGTAGAAATGGTGATGCCTGGTGATAACGTTACCATCACTGTTAAGTTGATTAACGCTATCGCAATGGAAAAAGGTCTTCGTTTCGCTATCCGTGAGGGTGGTCGTACGGTAGGTGCCGGACAGGTAACTGAAATCATTGCTTAATTCGTTAAGTAACTGAATAACATACATAAAGACAAAGTACCCATCAAAGGGTACTTTGTTCTTGAATACACGGGCATAGTTCAATGGTAGAATAGAGGTCTCCAAAACCTTTGATCTGGGTTCGAATCCTGGTGCCCGTGCAAAAACGATTGATAGAACATGGCAAACGTACTTGAATTTGTAAAAGACTCCTATACTGAAATGACTCAGAAGGTCACCTGGCCTACCTGGTCGCAATTACAAAGCTCTGCGGTAGTGGTATTGGTGGCGTCTGTCATCATCGCACTGGTTATTTTTGCGATGGACAAGGCTTCAAGTAACGTGCTGGAATTGTTCTATAATATTGCGTCTTAATTGTCGGGAAAGAGAAAATGGCAGATCAAGCACTGAAATGGTACGTTGTACGGGCCGTAAGCGGTAAGGAAAAGAAAGTAAAGCAATACATTGAGGCTGAAGTGAACCGTTTGGGCATCAATCACCTTGTACCCCAAGTGTTGATCCCGATGGAAAAATATTACCAAATGCGGGATGGGAAAAAAGTAGCCAAAGAGCGTAATTTTTATCCCGGATATGTGTTGCTGGAAGCTGCGTTGGATGGTGAGTTAGAGCACGTCATCAAAAATATCAACAGTGTGGTTGGATTCCTTGGTGGTAAAGACGGTACGCCGATTCCACTTCGTCCTGCTGAGATCAATCGCATCTTGGGTAAGGTAGACGAAATGTCAGAGCAAGGTGAGATGATGAATGTGCCTTACTATGTGGGAGAGTTAGTGAAAGTGAACGATGGCCCATTCAATGGTTTTACCGGTGAGATCGAGGAAGTGAACGAAGAGAAGAAGAAGTTGAAAGTGATGGTGAAGGTGTTTGGACGGAAAACCCCGCTGGAATTGAATTATATTCAGGTAGAAAAAGAATAATATCAAGAAGGCCATCCCGAAAGGGCTGGTCTTTATTTTTTCTTTTTATTATATATTTAAATATTTTTCATACCTTTGCACTCCATTTTGGGGTGCTTTTGCAATATGAGCGCTTAGTGCTTCAAAATCTAAATGTTACGTTATAATGCTTCCACCTTACTAACAAACATTTATTAATTAAATTCAACATCGAGAAATGGCAAAAGAAGTCAGTGCGTTAGTAAAATTACAAGTGAAGGGCGGCGCTGCGAATCCATCACCTCCAGTAGGACCTGCATTGGGTGCAAAAGGGGTGAACATCATGGAGTTTTGCAAGCAGTTCAATGCTCGTACCCAAGACAAACCCGGTAAAGTATTGCCGGTAGTCATTACAGTGTACAGTGACAAGTCATTCGATTTTATCATCAAAACCCCGCCAGTGGCCATTCAGTTGATCGAGGCATCAGGGGTAAAAGGTGGCTCCGGCGAACCTAACCGTAAGAAAGTGGGTTCGGTATCTTGGGATCAAGTAGAGGCCATCGCGAAAGATAAAATGCCTGATTTGAACGCGTTCACGCTGGAGTCAGCCATGCGAATGGTTGCCGGAACAGCACGTAGTATGGGTATTACCGTGAACGGCAACGCGCCCTGGAATAATTAATTAACGAAATCAATTTAAGAAAGTGGCAAGATTAACAAAAAATCAAAAAGCGGCACTATCCAAGATTGAAGTTGGTAAAGCGTATTCTTTGCAGGAAGCATCTGCTTTGGTAAAGGACATTACCCTGACCAAGTTTGACTCTTCGGTGGATATTGATGTACGCCTCGGCGTCGATCCCCGTAAAGCAAACCAAATGGTTCGCGGTATCGCTACATTGCCACATGGCACAGGTAAAACCGTTCGCGTGCTGGTGCTTTGTACCCCCGATAAGGAGGAAGAAGCAAAAGCCGCAGGCGCTGACCATGTGGGATTGGACGACTATATCAGCAAAATCGAAGGTGGTTGGACCGACATTGATATCATCATTACCATGCCTAGCGTCATGGCAAAGGTAGGTAAGTTGGGCCGTATCCTCGGTCCCCGTAACCTCATGCCTAACCCGAAGACCGGTACGGTAACTACCGATATCGGCAAAGCGGTGACAGAAGTGAAGGCAGGTAAAATTGATTTCAAGGTAGATAAGACAGGAATTATCCACACCTCCATCGGCAAGGTATCTTTCCCTCCGGAAAAGATCTACGAAAATGCCTTGGAAGTGTTGCAGACGATTTCCAAATTGAAACCCTCAGCGGCAAAAGGTACGTATTTCAAAAGTATCTACCTTTCTTCCACCATGAGCCCAGGTATCCAAGTTGAAACTAAATCAGTAGCAGGAATTTAATCATGAATAGAGAAGAAAAACAAGAAATTGTTAAAGCTTTAACTGAGCAGATTAAATCTTATGGTAATTTTTACATTACCGATACTGCTAATCTGACTGTAGCGAAAATCAACGGTATCCGTCGTAAATGCTTCGATAAAGGTATCGCCATTCAAGTGGTGAAAAACACATTGATCAAGAAGGCCCTCATAGAAGCTGGCGTTGATTCAGAAGAATTGACCAGCGTACTTAAAGGTTCCTCTACATTGTTGTTTTCCGAAACAGGTAATGCTCCTGCCAAGCTCATCAAAGAGCTTCGCAAGGAAGGCGACAAACCGGTGTTGAAAGGTGCATATATCGATGCGGCGGTATTTATCGGCGATAACCAAATCGATGCGCTGAGCAAGCTGAAATCGAAAAACGAGCTCATCGGCGATATCATCGGATTGCTGCAATCCCCTGCCAAGAATGTTATTTCTGGTCTTCAGTCTGGAGGCAACACATTGGCCGGATTGGTTAAAACTTTACAAGAAAGGGGTTAACGGGTTTCCCAAAATAGCAAAACCGTTGCGTTATTAACAATTTTTTTAAAAAAGTAAATTCAAAAATTTAAAATAAAATGGCAGATTTAAAAGCGTTTGCTGAGCAGTTGGTAAACTTGACAGTAAAAGAAGTTAACGAGTTAGCTCAAATCTTGAAAGATGAGTATGGCATTGAGCCTGCTGCTGCGGCAGTTGCTGTTGCTGGTCCTGCTGCAGGTGGTGATGCACCAGCTGCTGCTGAGGAAAAAACTTCCTTTGACGTAATCTTGAAAGAAGCCGGTGGCCAAAAATTGGCTGTTGTGAAGCTTGTTAAAGATTTGACAGGTCTTGGCCTGAAAGAAGCGAAAGACTTGGTTGACGGTGCGCCTAAAGAACTTAAATCAGGCGTTGCTAAAGACGAAGCTGAAGCGTTGAAAAAGCAACTTGAAGAAGCAGGAGCTGTTGTTGAGATCAAGTAATCCGGATCATACAACACACCTTAATGGGTTAGACTCTGACGTGTTTTTCGTCAGAGTCTATTCCTGTTTATAACTTTTCCTCCTATACATGTCCATGCTGTACATGGTGCCGGATATGGCAGAAACAGCATAATATGCGCAGTTTAATTAAACTAAATTCTTATTCCCTTGGCAAACAAAAGCATTCAAAACGAAAGAGTAAATTTTGCAAGCAGTAAAAAGGTGATCGATTACCCTGATTTTCTGGATGTGCAATTGCAATCTTTCAAGGAGTTTTTTCAGCTTGAAACGACTTCAGACAACCGCCACCAGGAAGGGCTGTTCAAGGTATTCTCGGAGAACTTTCCTATTTCTGATTCAAGGAACATTTTTGTGCTTGAGTTTTTGGATTATTTCATCGATCCACCGCGTTACGGCATTCAGGAATGTATCGAACGTGGATTGACTTATAGCGTTCCACTCAAGGCAAAACTCCGCCTGTCTTGCAACGATGAGGAGCACGAAGATTTCGAAACCATCGTGCAGGACGTATATTTGGGAACCATACCGTACATGACACCCAAAGGAACATTCGTGATCAATGGTGCCGAACGCGTCATCGTATCGCAATTGCACCGTTCGCCAGGTGTGTTCTTCGGCCAAAGCCGCCACACCAATGGCACGAAGCTGTATTCCGCTCGGGTAATCCCGTTCAAAGGGTCATGGATAGAGTTCGCTACAGACGTCAACAACGTCATGTATGCATATATTGATCGTAAAAAGAAATTCCCGGTAACGACACTGCTACGCGCAATCGGCTATGATTCGGATAAGGACATTTTGGAATTGTTCGAATTGGCTGACGAAGTGAAAGTGAGCAAATCCGGGCTTAAGAAATATGTAGGCCGTAAATTGGCCGCCAGGGTACTGAAGAAATGGATCGAGGACTTCGTGGACGAGGATACCGGTGAGGTCGTATCCATCGACCGGAATGAGGTGATCCTTGAGCGTGAAACCATCCTCGAAGATGACCATATTGACTTGATCATCGATGCCGGGGTAAAATCCATCATCCTGACGAAGGAAGACGCGGCTAACGCAGCGGACTATTCCATTATTTACAACACCTTGCAGAAGGATACATCCAATTCGGAGAAGGAAGCGGTAGAGCACATCTACAGGCAATTGCGTAACGCCGAACCACCTGATGAGGAAACTGCTCGTGGTATCATCGAGCGCTTGTTCTTCTCTGACAAGCGGTATGACCTTGGTGACGTAGGCCGTTACCGGATCAACCGCAAGTTGCAGTTGGATACACCCGATGAAACCAAGGTATTGACCCGTGAGGACATCATTGCCATTGTCAAATACCTCATTAATTTGATTAATTCCAAAGCGGAAGTCGATGACATCGACCACTTGTCGAACCGTCGGGTACGTACCGTAGGCGAGCAGTTGTATTCGCAGTTTGGAGTCGGGTTAGCCCGTATGGCCCGTACCATCCGTGAGCGGATGAATATCCGCGATAACGAGGTGTTTACACCGACCGATTTGATTAATGCACGTACGCTTTCGTCCGTCATCAACTCGTTCTTTGGCACCAACCAGTTGTCGCAGTTCATGGATCAGACAAACCCATTGGCGGAGATCACGCATAAGCGTAGGTTATCAGCCTTGGGACCAGGTGGTCTATCCCGCGAACGTGCAGGCTTTGAGGTTCGTGACGTGCACTACACCCACTACGGTAGGTTGTGTACCATCGAAACCCCGGAAGGTCCGAATATCGGTTTGATTTCATCGCTTTGCGTACACGCAAAGATCAACAACCTCGGCTTTATCGAGACACCTTACCGCAAAGTAGACGAAGGTCGGGTTGTGGTGGAAGAGCCGGTCATCTACCTTTCTGCGGAGGATGAAGATGGCAAGACCATCGCTCAGGCCAATGCTGAGTACGACGATAAAGGTAATTTCATTACACCAAGGGTAAAAGCAAGGTTTGAGGGTGACTTCCCGGTCATCGAACCTGAGAAGTTGGATTTGATGGACGTAGCGCCTAACCAAATCACCTCCATTGCAGCTTCGCTGATTCCGTTCTTGGAACATGACGATGCAAACCGTGCCCTGATGGGCTCCAACATGCAACGCCAGGCTGTTCCGTTGTTGCGGCCAGAGGCTCCGGTCGTCGGTACCGGTTTGGAAGGCCGTGTAGCGCGCGATTCACGCACGTTGATCAATGCTGAAGCGAATGGTGTGGTGGAATATGTGGATGCCAATGAGATCAAGATTCGGTATGAACGTACCGAAGACGAGCGATTGGTGTCTTTTGATGACGATGTGAAAACCTATAAACTCATCAAATTCAAGAAAACGAACCAAAGTACCTGTATCAACTTGAAACCCATCGTGAAGAGCGGGCAAAAGGTGGAGAAAGGCCAAGTGCTGTGCGAGGGTTATGCGACACAGAATGGTGAGCTGGCGCTTGGACGTAACTTGAAAGTGGCGTTCATGCCATGGCAAGGGTTTAACTTCGAGGATGCGATCGTGATTTCAGAGCGCGTGGTGAGCCAGGATATCTTTACTTCCTTGCACATCGAGGAGTTTGAGCTGGAAGTTCGCGACACCAAGCGTGGTGAGGAAGAACTGACCGCTGATATCCCTAACGTATCAGAAGAAGCAACCAAAGATTTGGATGAAAACGGTATCATCCGGGTTGGAGCTGAGGTACGTGAAGGCGATATTCTGATCGGTAAGATTACGCCGAAAGGAGAGTCTGATCCTTCGCCGGAAGAAAAATTGCTCCGTGCCATCTTTGGTGATAAAGCCGGTGATGTGAAGGACGCTTCCCTGAAAACCCCTCCGTCCATCAATGGAGTGGTGATCGATACCAAATTGTTCTCTAGGGCTAAGAAAGTAGGGAAAGAGGAAGAGAAACGTGCCCTTGACCAATTGGATACGCAGCACAACAAAGCATTGAAAACGCTGAAAGATAGGCTCGTTGACAAATTGTTTACCATTGTCAATGGCAAGACTTCACAAGGCGTGTACAATGTATACAAGGAATTGTTGGTACCCAAGGGAGCTAAGTTCACCCAAAAAATCCTCACGGATTTGGATTATGTGAACATCAACCCCGCTGGTTGGACGACCGACGATGACAAAAATGAATTGATTAAGCAGACGCTCCATTTCTATAACATCAAGTTGAATGAAGAACTAGGCGCTTACAAGCGTGATAAGTTTGCCATCAGCGTGGGTGATGAGCTGCCTTCAGGCATCGTACAGATGGCCAAGGTATTCATCGCCAAGAAACGGAAGCTGAAAGTGGGTGATAAAATGGCGGGTCGCCACGGTAATAAGGGTATTGTTGCCCGTATCGTACGTGACGAAGATATGCCTTTCCTACAAGATGGTACGCCGGTAGATATCGTACTGAACCCACTAGGTGTACCTTCGCGGATGAACCTTGGGCAGATCTACGAGACCGTATTGGGCTGGGCCGGACAGAAACTGGGTGTGAAATTTGCCACGCCGATTTTTGACGGTGCATCCACAGAAGAGGTGGAAGGTTGGGTGGAGAAAGCCGAACTACCAGTCTCTG
This sequence comes from uncultured Parapedobacter sp., assembly GCA_964498395.1. GTDB lineage: Bacteria > Bacteroidota > Bacteroidia > Sphingobacteriales > Sphingobacteriaceae > Parapedobacter. The sequence goes on from CAZCHE010000004.1 coordinate 8,140, forward strand.
GACGGACGTACCTGTACAATGGATTGACCGGTGAGCGTTTTGACCAACCAACCACGGTAGGTGTGATTTACATGCTGAAGTTGGGCCACATGGTTGATGACAAGATGCACGCACGTTCCATCGGGCCGTACTCACTCATCACCCAGCAACCGCTTGGTGGTAAGGCGCAGTTCGGTGGTCAACGTTTTGGTGAGATGGAGGTTTGGGCATTGGAAGCATTCGGTGCGTCAAACATCCTGCAGGAAATCCTGACCGTCAAATCTGACGATGTGGTCGGTAGGGCCAAAACGTATGAGTCCATTGTAAAAGGGAATAACTTGCCAACACCATCCGTACCCGAGTCATTCAATGTACTTGTACATGAATTGCGCGGACTAGGATTGGATATCACGTTGGATTAATCACGCTTAACGTTAGAAAAGTATGTCTTACAAAAAAGATAATAAAATCAAAAGCAACTTCACTTCCATTACCATTAGTTTGGCGTCTCCAGAGACGATTCTGGAACGTTCAAGTGGTGAGGTGGTGAAACCAGAGACCATCAACTACCGGACGTATAAGCCGGAGCGTGATGGGTTGTTCTGTGAGCGTATCTTCGGTCCGGTAAAGGATTACGAATGCCATTGCGGTAAGTATAAGCGTATCCGTTACAAAGGCATCGTGTGCGACCGTTGCGGTGTGGAAGTAACCGAGAAGAAGGTGCGTCGTGAGCGTATGGGGCACATCAGTTTGGTGGTTCCCGTTGCCCACATCTGGTATTTCCGCTCTCTGCCAAACAAAATCGGCTATTTGTTGGGCTTGCCCACCAAAAAGCTTGATATGATCATTTACTATGAGCGGTACGTGGTTATCCAAGCAGGGGTGAAGGAAGAAGATGGTATCCAATACATGGATTTCCTTACCGAAGAGGAATACCTCGATATCTTGGATACACTACCGAAGGAAAACCAATTCCTGGACGATACCGACCCGCAGAAATTCATCGCCAAAATGGGTGCGGAAGCATTGGAGGAACTGTTGAAGCGACTTGACTTGGATCAGCTTTCGTATGATCTGCGTCACCAAGCGGCCAATGAAACGTCACAGCAACGGAAAAACGAGGCGTTGAAGCGTCTGCAAGTGGTTGAGGCGTTCCGCGGTTCAAGGGATCGGATCGAAAACCGTCCGGAATGGATGATCGTGAAAATCGTACCAATTATCCCACCTGAATTGCGTCCATTGGTGCCTTTGGAAGGTGGCCGCTTTGCGACATCAGACTTGAACGATCTGTATCGCCGGGTCATCATCCGGAATAACCGGTTGAAGCGTTTGATGGAAATCAAAGCGCCAGAGGTGATTCTCCGTAACGAGAAGCGGATGTTGCAGGAAGCAGTAGACTCCCTGTTTGACAATTCGCGTAAGGTGAATGCGGTGAAAACCGAAGGAAACCGCGCGTTGAAATCGCTTTCCGATATCCTGAAAGGCAAGCAAGGGCGTTTTCGCCAGAACCTATTGGGTAAGCGTGTGGATTATTCTGCTCGTTCCGTGATCGTGGTAGGGCCAAACCTGAAATTGCACGAATGTGGTCTGCCAAAAGACATGGCGGCCGAACTCTATAAACCGTTTATCATCCGCAAGATGATCGAACGGGGCATCGTGAAAACGGTGAAGTCTGCCAAGAAGATCGTGGATCGCAAAGACCCCGTGGTATGGGATATCCTGGAAAATGTACTGAAAGGACACCCTGTATTGCTTAACCGGGCACCAACGTTGCACCGGTTGGGTATTCAGGCGTTCCAACCTACATTGGTAGAAGGAAAAGCCATCCAATTGCACCCGTTAGTGTGTACGGCATTCAACGCCGACTTTGACGGTGACCAGATGGCCGTGCATTTGCCATTGGGCAATGCGGCGATATTGGAAGCCCAAATTCTGATGTTGGCATCCCACAATATCCTCAACCCGGCGAACGGTACACCGATTACAGTACCTTCCCAGGACATGGTGTTGGGTCTTTATTACATGACCAAAGGCCGTAAAACCGATGATACACGGGTGATGCGTGGCGAAGGCATGACCTTCTACTCAGCCGAAGAAGTCATCATCGCACATAACGAAAAGCAAATAGACCTCCACTCCTTCATCAAGGTGAAAACCAAAGTGAGGGGTAAGGATGGCGAAATCGAAGAACGTGTCATTGACACCACCGTAGGGCGTGTATTGTTCAACCAAGTTGTACCTGACGAAATCGGGTATGTTAACGAACTGTTGACCAAAAAATCACTACGGGATATTATCGGTGAGGTAGTAAAAATCACCGGTATGGCGCAGGCAGCACAATTCCTCGATGATATCAAGGAATTAGGTTTCCAGATGGCATTCAAAGGAGGCTTGTCATTTAACCTGCAAGATTTGAATATCCCCGATGCTAAAGTCAACTTGATTGAACAGGCAACGAAGGAAGTGGAAGAGGTAATGAACAACTATAACATGGGTTTCATTACCAACAACGAGCGTTACAACCAAATCATCGACATCTGGACACGCATCAACAATAGGCTTACGGCCAACGTGATGGAAATCCTGTCTACGGACAATCAAGGATTCAACTCCGTGTACATGATGCTTGATTCAGGTGCCCGTGGTTCCAAGGAGCAGATTCGTCAGCTTTGCGGTATGCGGGGCTTGATGGCCAAACCACAGAAGTCGGGTGCATCTGGTGGAGAAATCATCGAAAACCCAATCCTTTCGAACTTTAAAGAAGGGTTGTCGGTTTTGGAATACTTCATCTCTACGCACGGTGCGCGTAAAGGTCTTGCGGATACGGCGTTGAAAACAGCCGATGCGGGTTACTTGACCAGGCGTTTGCACGATGTAGCGCAGGACATGATTGTCGTGGATGAGGATTGCGGAGGTCTGCGCGGGGTATACACGACAGCGTTGAAAGACAATGAAGATATCATCGAACCATTGTACGACCGTATATTGGGTCGCGTATCGCTGCATGATGTTTACGATCCGATTTCAGGCGAATTGTTGGTAGCCGCTGATCAGGATATTGATGAGGAAATTGCATCGAAGATTGAACATTCGGCTGTTGAAGGGTTGGAGATCCGTTCCGTATTGACATGCGAAAGCAAGCGCGGTGTTTGTGCGCTGTGTTACGGTCGTAACCTGGCCACAGGTAAGCGGGTGCAAGCAGGGGAGGCTGTCGGTGTGATCGCTGCACAGTCCATCGGTGAGCCGGGTACGCAGTTGACACTCCGTACATTCCACGTGGGTGGTACCGCGTCAAATATCGCGGCAGAATCGCAGATCATGGCTAAATTCGACGGTATTATCGAATTGGAAAATATCCGTTCGGTACCACACGAAGGAGAAGAAGGGCCAGATCAAGTGGTTATCGGCCGTTCGGGCGAGTTCCGGATTATCGACCCAGAAAGCAAAAAGGTGTTGATGACCAACAATATTCCTTATGGTTCCTACCTGTATGTCAATGCAGGCGACAAGGTAACCAAAGGAGAGCGGATTTGTTCATGGGATCCATATAACGCGGTTATTATATCTGAGTTTGGTGGTAAAGTTGAGTTTGAAGCTATCATCGAGGGGGTTACATTCCGTGAGGAATCGGATGAGCAGACCGGACACCGTGAAAAGGTGATTATCGATACACGTGATAAAACGAAGAACCCGGCAATCAAGATTACGGATAAGAAAGGCGCGGTGATCCGTACCTATAACATTCCAGTGGGTGCCCACGTTTCCGTAAACGACAATGCGGAGATAAAAGAGGGTGTAATCCTTGCCAAAATACCGCGTTCTACCGGTAAAACGCGAGATATCACCGGTGGTCTTCCTCGGGTAACGGAACTGTTTGAGGCCCGTAACCCTTCTAATCCAGCTGTAGTAACCGAGATAGACGGGGTAGTAACGTTGGGTGGTGTGAAACGCGGTAACCGCGAAATCTCCATCGAATCGCGTGACGGGCAGATTAAGAAATACCTGGTGCCACTATCGAAACACATCCTGGTACAGGATAATGACTTTGTGAAAGCCGGTATGCCATTGTCTGACGGATCGATTTCACCCGCTGATATCTTGGCTATCAAAGGCCCATCAGCTGTGCAAGAGTACTTGGTAAACGGTATCCAAGAGGTTTACCGCTTACAAGGGGTGAAAATCAACGACAAGCACTTCGAAACCATTGTGCACCAAATGATGCAGAAAGTGGAGATCGAGGATCCAGGTGATACCCGTTTCCTAGAGAAAGAAGCGGTGAGCAAATGGGACTTCATGGAAGAAAACGATACCATCTACGATAAGAAAGTCGTAGTGGATGCCGGCGACTCCAATGAATTGAAACCAGGACAAATCGTAACGTTGCGTAAATTGCGGGATGTCAATTCCAGCTTGAAGCGCCGTGACTTGAAACTGGTGGAAGTTCGTGACGCGATTCCGGCTACTTCCAGCCCACTATTGCAAGGGATCACCCGTGCTTCCTTGGGCACGAAGTCGTTCATCTCAGCGGCATCATTCCAGGAAACCACGAAAGTGCTGAACGAAGCTGCGATCGCCGGAAAGCGCGACAACCTGTTGGGCTTGAAGGAGAACGTTATCGTTGGTCACTTGATTCCGTCGGGAACCGGATTGCGTGCTTACGAACGCATCATCGTCGGTTCTCAAGAAGAATACGATCAGTTGCTGGCTTCTAAAGAAGAGGATTAACAACTATCGGCTAGATAAAAACCTAACAGGTTTCAAAAACCTGTTAGGTTTTTTTATTTACCTATCTTTGCAGCCGTCATGGGAACATTACTCGACATCGGTCAAAAACCTTACAATCATTACGGCGCGTATCTTCGGCAGAAGTACGCGGGCAAGCGCGTATTTAAAATTATCGTGGATGGTAATTTCACCTGCCCCAACCGTGATGGCAGTAAAGGATATGGCGGCTGTTCCTACTGCAATGTGGATTCATTCACACCCGACTCTGCCCGTAAATTGCCCACGATACGTGAGCAGGTGGAAGAAGGCATCCAACGTGCCGTAAATGGCTATGGTGCCGAGAAATTCGTGATTTATTTCCAGCCCAATACCAATACTTATGCGCCAACCCACTACCTGAAGGCGATGTATGACGAGGCCCTTAGTATTGCTCCGGAGCATGTCGTAGGACTTTCGGTAGGTACCCGGCCAGACTGCATTGATTTTGAGAAGGTCGCGTTGCTGGAAAGCTATGCCGACCGATACGATGTGGATTTGGAAATGGGGATGGAGTCCATTTACAACGATACCCTGAATCGGATAAACAGAGGGTGCTCACATGAAGAGTTGGAAACCGCGTTGGGTTTAGTACGCAATAGCCCGCTGGACATCTGCGTGCATACCATTTTTGGGTTTCCGTGGGAAACCAAAGAGATGATGCTGCGTTATGCCGATGAGATTAACCGGTTCCCGCAAATCAAATTCGTGAAGTTGCACCATTTGCATATTGTGGAAGGATCGATTATGGGCGTGCAATATAAGCGCCAACCTTTCCACGTATTCAGCTTGGAGGAATATACCGATTTCTTATGTGCGTTCATTCCGTTGCTCCGACCCGATATCGTTATCCAACGCCTGTTTGGCCTGGCCGACCAGGAATTGCTGATAGCGCCCAATTGGGGCATGGGTAAGTCTGCTATCCAAACCTATATTGACAAAGAACTCGAAAGGAGAGGAGCCTGCCAAGGCAGTAAATACCCGGGCTAGCGGGTTAAAGAAATCAACTTTCCAATACCTTTTTAAGGTCTGCCGGCGAATATTCGACGGATTTCAATGTTTTCCGGTCTTCGGTACGGTATACGAGATACAAACCGTCCTGTTTCTCATAGAAACACGGCGTGTTCCGCTCCTCGGAATAGTATTTAACCGTCGCTTCGGCTTCTTCAATGGTTTTGCACGCTTTGCTCATGTTAGAACGCTGTACTTCATCAAATAGCGCACTGAATTTGTCAGCCAGACCAAACTCCAACACAGCCCCCGAAAGTACGTATTGGATATCGCATAGTGCATCTGCTATTTCTACGATATCTTTGTCGGCAATAGCTTCTTCCAGTTCCTTTAGTTCTTCGGCGATGAGGGCCACCCGCAATTGGCAACGTTTCTCATCGGGGATGGTCGGTTTCTCCAATATGGGGTGTTTAAAGGTTTTATGGAATTCGGCTACGGACGTTAACGATTTGGGGTCTGTCATGATGAAAAATTTTGGCTAAAAATAGCAATGTTAAACCGGAATAGCAATACGCTCTGCACATGATGTTTTCGTGCGTTCAGGAAGCTGCCAAGAGCGGGAGGATTTTTCGGATAAGTACGCCTATCAGAAACATCAGTACTATAAACGTGATGATACCAATCGCCAAAAATCCGATGAATCGTAGGAACGAAACCAACACGTCTTCCGCCGAATGGCGATATAGTCGCTGATAGGCATACAGATAATAGATGATTTGTGCAAAAATAGTGATGGTGAGAATCGGCCAGCCCATGAGTAAATCTACCATGAATGCGACGGTCGAGCAGATCATCATCAGCCCTTGTATATAAGCATTGACAACCAAATGTTCGCCAAAATTGTACGGTCTGCCAAAAACGATGAACGCAAGCAAGGCATATAGCGGCAACAATGCGAAAGCAGCTAGGTTATAATACGTCAGCATGGCGCGTTGAGCAGATACAGCATTGTCCATTACCACTTTTTTGAATGCGTCGGCATCAATAGCTGGTTTGGCGCTTTCGGTTCCGGTTGAGGCGGTGTCTGGGGATGTGGCCCGTTCTTTAGGTAGCAGGTGCTTCGTAATCATATCGGCTTGGGCTTCGTTGGCACTGCTCATTTGCTCGATAAACCTGTCAGCAAAGAAATTGAACACCAGCAGCGAAATAGCAGCATTGATCGCAAAGAAAGCAAACGGATTGCTGTATTTTTTCCGCACCCCACCAATGTAATCCTTGAAAATCCTACCAGGATTTACAATCAAAGCCATGATGGTGACGAAAAACAAGTTGTCCCACCCGAATATGCTGCTGGTAAAATCATCAAGTTGGCGCCTGAGGGTAATACGTTCCGTTACGTGCTTTGCACCGCACGCGTTGCAATAGGCAGCAGGCTGAGGGATATGAGTGCCACAGTTTTTGCATGTTACGTTACCATCCATAGTAAACGAGCTTATTAGCGTATCGGCAAAGGTACTATTTTGCCCTTTCTTTGTGATGCTGGCTTATTGCAGAAAAAGAAATACGGATGACTTTTACTTGATAAAATGTTTGAGCTGGATGATCTCCCTCTCTTCCAAGTAGCGCCAACGGCCACGGGGAAGGTCTTTCTTGGTCAGGTTAGCATAAACAACCCGATCCAATTTGACTACCTCATAACCCAGGTGCTCGAAAATCCGGCGTACAATACGGTTTTTCCCGCTATGGATTTGGATGCCTATTTCACGTTTGCTTCCACCTTGAACATAACTGACCGCATCTGGTTTTACAAAGCCGTCTTCAAGCTCTACGCCAAATGCGATTTTATTGAAATCGCCCTGCGTCAAATTTTTGTCTAGTTCAACATTATAGAGCTTGCTGATATTGTTGCGCGGATGCGATAGCTTTTCGGCAAGGTTGCCATCATTGGTCAATAATAGCAATCCGGTCGTATTACGGTCAAGTCTTCCGACGGGGTATATTCGCTCCTTGGTGGCCTTCGCTACCAATTGCATGACGGTACGCCGTTCTTGGGGGTCATCTGTCGTGGTGATATAGTCTTTAGGCTTATTGAGCAGTACGTATATCATCTTCTCGCGCTTCAAACGCTCTCCATTATACCGTATCTCATCCTTACTTGGGTCTACCTTGGTGCCCAGTTCGGTGATGACCTGACCATTGACGGTGACCACGCCCGCTTCGATTAATTCGTCAGCCTTCCGCCTAGAGCACACGCCCGAGTTAGAAATATATCGGTTGAGCCTGATTAACCCATCATCTTCGGGCGCTTGGCTGAAAGGCTTGGGGGAAGAAGTGCGCGGATTGCCACTACGCTTCCTATAATCGTCACGGGAGAATGTCTTTTCGCCATAAGGCCGACTTTCCCTGTCTTTACGGAATTTGTTTGATCCATCCTTGTCGAATGGTTTACCTTCTTTACGGAATGATCCGGTGCCACCTTTCTGATACGGGCGGTCACTTTTATGGAATGGTTTATCGTCGCGTTTGCGGTAACGGTCGCTTTCCGAGTTTTGAGAGCGTTCCGAGTCGAATTTTTTATATGGCCTTTCGCTTTTGGAATAACCGGTAGATTTCCCATCAGATGGCCTGTTCTCATCGAAAGGTGCGTTGCTGTCTCGATACTTACGTCCTTTGTTATATGATGAGGAATTGGAGGCTGAATGGCGGGATTTTCTGGATTTGTCGTCGCGACTGTTCCTTTTGTTACTAAATGGCATGATTTTTACCGTAAAAAATGTAAGCTGCAAAGGTAGTTAAAAATATGGGTTTAATTGCGATAGCCTTGCTTTTTTACACAAAAATAACTTGAAAAGGTACGTTAATTTTTGTTAAAAGTCAAGGGGTTTCGTTATAACTATTTGTAAATTAACAGGATAATTTTTATTTTTGCAGCCAGTTTTTTGGATCAAGCAATTCATGGTATCCAGTTGAGGTACCGCGCATGGGTTGCAGGAAGGTTTTGAATGGTAAAAAAACAATTGTTCTGTTGTAGTGTGGTGTTAACATTGGTATTGCTTTCAAAGTTATATACGTACCATGTAGCCGCCAGCACCGAAACAGATAAAGTAGTAACACAACAAGACTCCATGCCCTATGGAGTTTGGTTGCAGGAAGGCATAGATGACATCCGCAACACCCCCTATTTTGCATCATTGAATTTTGCTGATGAAAGCTTACCATTAGGTGATAAGCAAATTGAGAAAAAGATGATGCGATATCTCAAAGAATACTCGTACAATAGAAGGCGTTCGTATCAATTGCATCAAAAAGCAAAAGATGCACTCCCCCAAGTTGCAGCTATTTTACGCCAGCACGGTATTCCCGAAGATTTCAAGTACATTCCATTGGTCGAAAGTGGTTTTGCCAGTGGTACCACATCCCATCGGGGTGCATCGGGATATTGGCAGTTCATGCCCAATACCGCCGCGGCATTCGGATTACGTGTGGATAGTTTGGTGGATGAACGCCAAGACATCAGGAAATCAACGACCGCCGCAGCTAAATATATCAAATCCTTATACCGCGAGTTCAACAGTTGGACATTGGTTGCTGCGGCCTTTAATGTGGGCGAAGGAAACCTCAGGCGCGCCATCAATAATCAGCATGAGGATAACTACTTTCGGTTGAGGCTTAATAAGGAGACCGGAAGCTATGTGTACAAGCTGATATCCGTTAAGGAGATTATCGAAAACCCTGATATGCACGGCTACAGAAGGGGTAAGACATTGTTAGCTGCTGACTTGAAGACCGAAGAAAGCCCGGCTACATTGTAGTAGCTGGTGCTGCATGACGGTTATCTCAAATCCACGATTTCCATTCCTGGATAATGGCTTTGGTTAAAGGTAAACTTGCCGGTAGGAACCTGCGGGTTAGCTGTTGTGCTGTTGATGGTATAAACGTACCGCATTCCACCCTTGTCAAAAATCGTCGCATCTTGTATCAAGTTGGTTGATTTATTGATCCGCAGCTTGATTTTGAAATAAGGCGAACGGGTATCTTCGGGGGAAAGTTCGACGACATGCAAAGCCGTGTTGCCCACACGCTCGTCAGGCGCAGACACATACTTGTATCCGTCATTGTAAAACGAAAAGATATTGACCGGGGAAATGGCGTCCGAGTTGTTATCCGCTTCGGTAATCTGGACTTCCTGCTCTTCTTTCAATACCATCCACTGTGTTTTCCCATCACTGATCAGCTCCTGTCCATCCATGGTAATATGGTATTTTCCGGTAGAAGCCTCTATATAGAGCGTACCCGATTCAACCTGCACTGCGGCTTGTTGTTGGGCCTGTTGCACGGCAATGGTGAAATTGGCCTGTAGGGTTTTGTATCCCTCATAGGTTTTGCTGACCTTGTTGAGCAACGCTTTTGCAGCGGCATCGGTTTGTGCATGGACGGGCATCGAAATGACCAGCAATGCAAGGAACAAGGTATTGATGGTATACGTTACAATATTCATCTCACTAAGCGTCTTTCTTCAATCCATCCAAAAACTGTTCCAATGAATATTCGTCGGGGAATAATACCTCGCGGGCTTTGCTGCCTTCGAATGGTCCTACGATACCGGCTGCCTCCAATTGGTCGATAATACGGCCCGCGCGGTTGTATCCGAGCTTGAGTTTGCGTTGTATAAGTGAGGTCGACCCCTGTTGGTGAAGCACGATCAACCGGGCTGCATCTTCAAACATGGGATCACGATCGCTCATGTCAAAGTCACCAGCGGAACCTTCTCCATTTTCATCGATATATTCAGGCAGCAACATCGCCGAAGGGTACCCGCGCTGGCTGCCGATGAAGTCCGAAATGTCTTCCACTTCCGGAGTGTCCACAAAAGCGCACTGTATCCGGATCAAATCACTGCCGGTCGCCAGGAGCATGTCGCCTCGCCCGATGAGTTGGTCAGCTCCCCCCGAGTCGAGAATGGTGCGTGAATCGACCTTGGACAGTACCCGGAAAGCTAGCCGGGCAGGGAAATTTGCCTTAATGGTACCTGTAATGATATTAACCGATGGCCGTTGGGTAGCAATGACCAAATGGATGCCTACGGCGCGTGCCAATTGCGCCAAGCGGGCGATGGGCGTTTCCACTTCTTTACCTGCCGTCATCATCAAGTCCGCAAATTCGTCGATGATTAGCACGATAAACGGGAGGTAACGGTGGCCCTCCTCCGGATTGAGCTTGCGGTTGACGAATTTGGCGTTGTATTCCTTGAGGTTTCTTACTTGTGCATTTTTTAACAGGTCATAGCGGGCATCCATCTCGATACAAAGGGAATTCAATGTATTGATTACCTTTTTGGTATCGGTAATGATGGCATCCTCCTCCCCGGGTAGTTTTGCCAAGAAGTGGCGCTCTATTTTTTTAAATAATGATAGCTCCACCTTTTTGGGGTCTACCAGCACCAGTTTCAGCTCAGCAGGGTGCTTTTTATAGAGCAATGAAGTCAGGATGGCATTAATACCTACCGACTTACCTTGGCCGGTAGCACCAGCTACCAGTAAGTGGGGCATTTTGGCAAGATCGGCAATAAATACTTCATTGGAAATGGTTCGCCCTAATGCAATGGGCAAATCCATGTCGGTGTGTTGGAATTTTTCCGTTGCCAATACCGAACGCATCGACACCATCTCCGGATGGCTGTTGGGTACCTCGATACCGATGGTGCCCTTTCCCGGCATGGGGGCGATGATACGGATACCCAGTGCGGCAAGGCTCAGCGCGATATCATCTTCCAAGTTCTTGATTCTGGAGATGCGCACGCCCGGTTTCGGGATGATCTCATACAATGTCACTGTCGGGCCTATGGTAGCCTTTATTTTGGCAATTTCGATGTTGTAATTGCCCAAGGTCTCAACGATTTTATCCTTGTTTTCTTCCAGTTCGTGGTTGTTGACGGTTATTTTCCCTGACCCGTAATCGCGAAGCAGGTCGAGTGTTGGGTATTGGTAGCCTGACAAGTCCAATTTAGGGTCGTATTGCCCTACTTTCTCCACCAACTCATCGGCCGTATTTGGTTTTTCTTCTTTAGGTGCCGAAACCGTGAGGGAAGGGCTTTTCAATTCGTTTTTCACCTCGGTTTTTTCCACTTGCTCCTCGACGGTAAAATCTGGCCCGGTGCTGTTCTCTACGGTTTTTGGTTGAGGGGTATGGACATTTTGCGATATCTTTTCCTCCCGTTGTTCAGCCTCTTTCTCTTTCATCCGATTGAGGTTAAATTCAACCGGATCTACGCGGTACTCCGACTCCTGCATGTAACGTTCCTCCTCGCGGAAAGCATTGGCTGAAGCATCATCCGTATCAAAGGAACTGCCCGGTGCCTTGGGGCGGCGTGCGCTAAACTTAAAGTCTAGGTTATAGATAATGATGAGCACGGTGAGTACCGTGAAAATCAATAATCCGGCTACGCCGGGAACACCGATTTGGGCCTGTAGCAATCGGTTAGACCAATATCCAAATTCCCCTTCAAGAAAATGGGGTGCGTTACTGAAAAACCCATGCAAAAAGCCCAGTGTCAGTGAAATGAAAACCAAGGAGAATACCGAATAACCCAGTACTTTCCAAATGGAAATGATTTTAATCTTGAACAGCAAGCGATAACCGATAATAAATAAAATGCCTACAAACAAGAATGAAGCAACCCCAAACCACTTGTAAATAAACTGGTGAGCAAGTAGGGCACCCAATTTCCCCATCCAGTTTTGTACGATGGGTTGCTCAATCCCGGTAAGCGCTAGTTCTTCCCGGCTTTTGAATAGGGTATTCCATCCGCCATTGGCTGCCGATACATAGCTTTGGTCTTCCTGCCAGGTGAACAAGTAAGAGATGAAAGCAATGAGAAAGTAAACCGACCATATCAGAAGGAAAAGCCCAACGATTTTTATGATTTTACTGCCGATGGCTTGCCCGGATCGGGTGGCTGTACTTGGTTTCCGTCCACGTTTTTTGCGAGCGGAGGGTTTTGTTTCCGCGTCATGCTGTATATTTCTTCTAAAAGAATTTCCTTTGCCAGACATCTATGAGGATGTATTTTGTTTGAGACAAACTTACGGAATTTTTGCAATAGTTGATTTCGGTGGTTTGGGAACAGGGCACGGTAATTTTTTGATACGCTGTAGCACTTTGAAAGGGTAGTACGTTATACAAATGACAACAGGGTGAATGGAACATATCCGCGCTGATTCAATGTTAAATGGAAGAATGATTCGTAAAAGGGGAATGGGACAATTAAGAAAAATGAAAGGTGGTCGAGTAAGTGTCGTCATGGCAATGGTGGTCTTGGTGTTTGGTACGCTAAGTGCTTGTCTCAAAGATGGAGATGGTGTTGTGAGCCAGATTTCAGCCGTGCGTGCCCTTAATGCGGTTCCCGGGTCTACAGGCTTAGATATCGGTTTGGATCAAAATCAGTTAAATGACCCTCTTTTGGATGGACAGTTTGCTTACGCAGATACCTTGCCGTATAAAAATGCTTGGCCGGGAAATAGGTTAGTTAGGGTATATACGCCGATACGTAACCCATCGACCCCGCCTTTGGCACAAGGTACGGTTGGTTTCACTCCTGGCAGATTTTATTCGTTATATGTGGCGGGCTATACGGATATCGAATTGGTAGCCACCGAGGACGATTTGTCGGCACCGGCTGAAGGAAAGGCTAAAATCCGCTTTATCCACCTAAGCCCCGATGCTCCGGCCTTGGATTTCAGGATAACGGGTGAAGATGCCCCCTTGGCTAGTGACAAGGAATTTAAGGAATTTACGGGATTTGTTACGATTGATGCGGATGTGACATATACCTTTAATATGGTTGTGCACGGTACAAATGAGGTGGTGCATACATTTGACTTTAAACCCAAAAATGATATGATTTATACAGTATGGGCGAAAGGGCTGATGGAGCGAGTAGATCATGGGATATTAGGGTTCGGTCACGGCATCTTGACCCACTGACGATTTTTTCCATAAAGTTTAGGTTGATTGAAAATCCGTCATTGACGGATGCCGCTCCCTCCCCGGGAGCGGTTTTTTTATGATTTGATGAGCCGCTGGTCGAATGAAAAGGGCACCTGTTGCACTAATTTCACATGACGAGCATCAGCATGGTTTGGATTCATCAGAAAGTTGTAAGATTCTTCAACAATGGCCGATGGCACTTTCATGAAGAGGTATTTGCCTTGCTTGATGAAATCATTTCCAATGGCTTTTAGTTCGTGGGCGCTGTACATTTTGTTCCAGCCCTTTGGCAAGAGGTACTCGTCTAGGGTGAGTATGCTGTCTGCCGGTGCTTCGAAGACTCCGGTGCAATAGGCCCGTTCCAGTTGGTCTGGGCGTAAGTGCACAAGTACTTCCAACACGGCTAGGGGGCGTGAAGAAGCAAAATACACCATGGATGTTCCTTTTTCGTTCCACCGGGCACCATATAAACGGGCGCCATGGCCGCTTAAATCAGTGATATATTCGCACGCTGAGATACGGTGCAAGTGCATCATACAAAAATGCCGTGTTCGATACGTCCGATTTCATCCCAAACTAATCCATAGCCGATGGCGGTATCCAGTAATTGGAAAGGGGTTTCATTATTGAATGCGTAGCTAGGAGTCTTCATCCAAGAATTAAAGGCTTCCATGGTGCCGAATACTTGTACTCCACGTTCATAAAGACGGGCTAATTCTACGGCACGTGATGTATATTCGGGCCGTACGACATCATGATCTGAGTAGCGCTGAAGTGTACGCTCGGAAATGTGCATCACGGAAGCGAACTCTTGGATGGTGAGTGAAATGCGCTTGGCTAATGCCAATAGCGTGCTTTTGGATAGGCCAGCGCGGGATAAGCTGAGCCAATCATAGTCTGATGATGGGGGCGTACGCAAGCCGAAAACGGTATGCAAACCGTAGGAAGGTAAATTACTGGCTACGTAAGCCACACCGGAATCCTCTGCTACTGAATCAGATGCGTCAGTGGGTACTGGATATTTTTGTTTTTTCTTTTTCATACCAACAGACATTTACCACAAATTTATACATTTTGTCTGGTATTTACAAACAAAAAAAGTGAAATAACGCTCGTTACTTCACTTTTTTTGTTTGCAATTGGGTGTTGGTTTACTGCTACTCGGCGATTAGCAGGAAGTAATTCTTTTTCCCGCGTTGTACGATCAGGTATCGCTCATTGATCAAATTGCTTACATTGAAATGCTGGTCGATATCCGTAATTTTGGTTCTATTAATGGAGACACCGCCACCTTGAACCATTTTACGTGCTTCTCCTTTGGAAGGGAATACGGTCGTAGAAGTGGCTAACAAATCCAGTACATGGAT
This sequence comes from uncultured Parapedobacter sp., assembly GCA_964498395.1. GTDB lineage: Bacteria > Bacteroidota > Bacteroidia > Sphingobacteriales > Sphingobacteriaceae > Parapedobacter. The sequence goes on from CAZCHE010000004.1 coordinate 23,184, forward strand.
GCCCGATGATAATTGATCTTTGGAAATGGTAAACTGGGGCACGCCATCAAATATATCCAATATGGCTGCGTGTTCCATGTGGCTCAAAAAATCCAGCGAGCCGTTGCCGAATAAAAACTCGGAAGTCTTTATTGCCGTTTCATAATCTGCTTCGGAATGTGTGCGAATGGTGATGTCTTTTGCCAGTGCCTTTTGCACGATGCGTAAATGAGGGGCTGCATCATGTTCGGCGATAATGGCTTCGATTTCTTCTTTGGATTTCAAGGTGAAGATCTTGATCCAATTCTTGGCATCGTCATCACTGGCATTGAGCCAAAATTGGTAATACTTATACGGAGAGGTTTTCTTCGCATCCAGCCAAACCGCTCCGCTCTCCGTTTTTCCGAATTTATTGCCATCCGCTTTTTTGATCAGTTGGGTCGTAAACCCGTAAGCTGTACCGCCATCCTGCCTGCGGATAAACTCGGTACCCGTAACAATGTTGCCCCATTGGTCCGACCCACCCATTTGCAGTTGGCAGTCGTGGTTCTTCCAAAGGTGGTAAAAATCGTATCCTTGAATAAGTTGGTAGGAAAACTCCGTAAAAGAGAGCCCATTTTCCCCTTCCAGACGGCTTTTGACCGAATCTTTGGCCATCATGTAGTTGACCGTGATCAACTTTCCGACATCGCGGATGAAGTCGAGGAACTTGAAATCCTTAAACCAATCATAGTTATTTACCATCTTTGCAGGATTGGCGCCTTCGCCAAAATCCAAAAACTTGCGCAATTGTTTTTCCAGACAATTGACGTTATACCGCAATGTTTCTTCATCAAGCAGATTCCGTTCGGCGGATTTAAAAGAAGGGTCGCCAATCATGCCCGTGGCCCCGCCCACTAACGCGATGGGTTTGTGACCCGCACGTTGGAAGTGGATCAATGTCATGATTTGCGTCAGGTGCCCCACGTGTAAGGAATCGCCCGTAGGATCAAAGCCAATGTAACCGGCGGTAGGCCCCGTGCTCAATAATTCTTCCGTACCCGGAATGATATCCTGCAGCATGCCTCGCCAACGTAACTCGTCAACAAAATTCATCTTCACTTAACTATTAGAATCGAATGATTAAATATGGGGGCAAAGATAGGAGAATATGCTGTAATTTGTCGTTGAAATTCATTATCTTGGCACAATAAGTGTTCAGTAAACTGCAAAGTAGACCGGATGAACTTCCTTTCACATTATTATTTCGAGCGGTATAGTCACAACCCGGAGTTAGTGTTGGGAAGTGTATTGCCTGACTTGATAAAGAATGCAAACAAGGATGTTAATGTCTTCCCGCAGCGGGTGGAAGACCGGTTCCTCAACCACCCTAAGCTGAGCAGCATCTATGAGGGGTGGTTGAGACATGTGGAAACCGATCGCTACTTTCACAATGCCCCCTTTTTTTATGATCATACGCATGCGTTGAAAGCCTTACTCGCCCCGTCGGTTGAAGGTACGGCAATACGACCTTCTTTTTTGTCACACATCGCACTTGAATTATTGTTGGATCACCTGCTTCTCCGCCACAATTGGGTGCACGAATCTGATTTCTATGAGTACTTAGCTGGGGTCGACCGGGATACGGTCGATAAATTCCTGAGATTGTGCGGAATCGGGGAAACAGGATTCTTTTTTAATTATTTCAATAGCTTCATGCGTGCGCAATATATAGGGAGCTATCGGGAATTTGATCAAATCACTTTTGCGATGATTAACATTTGCCGTCGATTGTGGGATGTTAACCTTACAGCCGAGCAAAAGGCGCAGATTACGCAACATATTGCCGAATATGCGGCGGTGTTGGATTCGGATTTCAACCTTATATTTGAAGAAATACACGCCCAGCTTGCCTAACCCCTTGTCTATCCACCGAAAATAATCTTTTCGAGGAACCCACTACGTGAAAATATTTTTATAAGTTTGGCCGGTTGATTATCGACCAAAGAGTTACCCGCGTATGGCAAATAGACTTTTCCGCAAGAAAACGGTAGAACAGATTTTGAGTTCGTCGCAATCGGCCAAGGCCGGTGGCCTGGCGAGGGTATTGGGAGTGCGTGATTTGGTATCATTGGGGATAGCGGCCATTGTGGGTGCCGGTATCTTCAGCACCATCGGTCTGGCCAGTTTTAATGGGGGGCCTGCGGTATCGCTATTATTCGTTTTTGTAGCTGTTGCCTGTGTGTTTACAGCCCTATCTTATGCCCAGTTCGCGAGCACCGTTCCGGTATCGGGGAGTGCCTATACCTACGCGTATGTAGCCTTTGGGGAATTGTTTGCCTGGATTATTGGTTGGGCGCTTATTCTGGAATATGCGGTATCTAACATGGTGGTAGCCATTTCCTGGTCCCAGTATTTTGTGAGCATGCTATCGGGTTTTGGGATTAACCTGCCGGGCTGGCTCACCATGGCTCCTGCCTATGCTTCCGAAGCCTATGCCAAATTGCAGGCTTCCGGGGTGGAGTCGCTCTCACGGGTAGAGCAAACTGCCGCCATGGCCTATCAGCAGGCGCCGAGATTGGGAGATATTCCCATCATCTTCGATTTACCGGCTGGATTGATTACGGCATTGGTTACGTGGTTGGTTTATGTGGGCATCAAGGAATCGCGTACGGCCAGTAACATCATGGTGGTCGTCAAAATAGGGGTTATCCTATTGGTGATCTTCGGCGGTGCTTTTTTTGTCAAACCTGAAAACTGGACACCCTTCGCCCCCAACGGCATCAAGGGGGTATTAAGTGGTGTGGCGGCCGTATTTTTCGCGTTCATCGGATTTGATTCCATTTCGACCACTGCAGAGGAATGTAAAAACCCCCAACGGGATTTACCCAGGGCGATGATTTTGTGCCTACTCATTTGTGCGGTACTGTATATCTTGATCACGCTGGTGCTAACGGGTATGGTGAATTATACCGACCTGAATGTAAAGGACCCACTGGCCTATGTGTTCGAGTATGTGGGGGTTGACTATATGGCCGGCATTGTTTCCGTTACTTCGGTAGTAGCGATCACCAGTGCATTGTTGGTATTCCAACTGGCACAGCCCCGTATCTGGATGACCATGAGCCGTGATGGCCTATTGTGGAAGAAATTTGCTAAAATACACCCGAAATACAAAACACCGTCGTTTGCAACCATGGTCACCGGCTTCATGGTAGCCATTCCGGCATTGTTTTTTAAGATGGATTTTTTTGTTGACTTGACCAGTGTGGGCACATTTTTCGCGTTCATACTGGTGTGTGCCGGGGTGTTGTACATGGATTATTCAGGGATTTCAAAGCAATCGAAGTTCCGGGTACCTTATGTCAATGGGCGATACCTGATTACGGCGGGTTTACTCATTGCTATTTTCTGCGTATACCGGTTTGGCCAAGATACATTGGCCGAATGGCGCCAACTATCCCTATTGGAAATACTCGAACATAAATTGCTTATCCTTTTCTTTTGGCTTGTCTGGGTGGTATTGTGTGTGATGGGGTATATCTACCGGTTCTCCCTATTGCCTGTGGCGGGTATCTTGGTAAACCTGTACCTGATGTCGCAGCTCGGCGCGAGCAATTGGTTTATCTTCTTGGTCTGGTTGGCGATCGGACTGGTGGTTTATTTCGGTTATGGTTACCGGCATTCAAAATTGAATAGACCGGCGAACTCCGTGAATGAGTAGCCTCTTTTCGGCCACCAAATTGGGTATTCCTGAACGATTTCGGGCGATTTTCCTATGATATCTGCTGCGTAACGCTCGAACCTGTTAAAAATTGTTAAAAAAAACGATTTTTTATCGCGGAGGCTATACGGTATATTCCATTTTTTACTACATTTGTAGGAGAAGGAGTGGAGGAAAAACAGATAATTAAACCTCTTAGACAGCCTTAGTCAAACCGATACTGTATGAGGAAGCTTTTACGCAATACTGTACTGACCCTAAGTGCCATCACGCTGATTGTGAGTGTGAGTGTGGCATCGGTGTCGACGACAGTGGTTGCGACTGACAGCAGCAGTGTGGTTAACAAGAGTACAACCAGAGCGACCACGGCGGAGAAGGGCAATGCACAACGATCTTTCTTTTCAACGTTCAGGAATTTCCTGCCATTCCGCAGCAACAATGTGGAGAATGAGAAGCTGTTAAGCAACGTGAAGATTTTCCCGAACCCCGTAGCTGAACACATCAACCTTTCTTTTAGGTTAGGTAAGCAGAGTTCGGTTTCCATTAAAGTGATGGATGCATTGGGGAATGAAGTGATGACACTGTTGAATCAAGAGTTGGAGGCGGGTGCCCAAAACCATGCCTTTGAAACCAACAACAAATTGACCAATGGATTCTATTTTATCCGGGTCTCTGCTGGAACGGAAACCGTAGTGAAACGGATTTCTGTACTATAATAGATTATTTACGGCTACCCCTCGCGTTCCGCTACTTTCAGTAAGCCTTTTTTTCTAATCGCCCTTTATTCAGGATTTATCCAACGACCGTCTTGGCGAATGATTTCAATGAGTTCATCAAGCGCATTGGCCGAACTGACATTGCGTTTCACTACCTCTTTCCCTCGGTATAGGGTGATTTTGTCCGGTCCGGCACCGACATATCCATAGTCCGCGTCAGCCATTTCGCCTGGCCCGTTTACGATACATCCCATGATTCCGATTTTAAGCCCTTTTAAGTGGTTCGTACGGCTACGGATCATTTGGGTGGTCTCCTGTAAGTCGAATAGGGTACGCCCGCAACTCGGGCAGGAGATGTATTCTGTTTTGGAGATCCGCGATCGTGTGGCTTGTAAGATCGCGAAAGAGGCAGATACTAGTTTGTCAGTAGGCGTAGCCGGGGAATCGATCCAAATGCCACTGCCCATGCCATCGACCAGCAAAGCCCCCATATCCGTGGCGGCATATAATTGGAATTTGGAAATGGGTTCCTCCGGATCCATCAAATCTCCTGCAGGGCCAGCGAAATCAGCTTCGGCATATCGGCGCCTGATAATAACAGGGTTATCGATACCCAGTTCGGATAGTGTCGAGAAAAACAAGCGTTGGTCGGCCATGCCGTGGGATTCTTCGGTCTCCACCACGAAGACGATGCGTTTATCCAGCGGAAGGGCTTCAAAATGGGCTGTGTCTAGATCTGCGTAGCGTATCCGCACCAGATTCAGGTGAGGGTCTCGCATATCCGCATCCAGAAATTCCCGTAACGTATAAACCGGATGGATATTGGCTTTATCTTGGATGCCCACCCACGTGCGGTAGTTATACAGCTGTTTGAGATTGGACGGCATGTTAAACGAAGGCAGCTCATCCGCCAAGTATACGAAATCGACGGATTGCTCTCCGATATGGTATTTGTCGAGCAAGATGTCGTATCGATATCCCACATCGGTTAGGATAGCAGGGTCTTTGAGGTTCTTTGCAGAGATATCCGCTACTACCCGCGGCACCAACGATCCGCCAATAAACGCATTTACTTCTGCGGTGTGGTAGGGTTGTATGGTTGGTTGCGGTGTCGGCGAAGCAATATGCAAAGATGCGGTGTGCAGATGTTCTTGTTGGCGTTTGCTGTATCGGTTTGCTAATGCGATGGCCACGGGTGCTTCTAATTCCGGTTCTTCCGTCAGCGATACCCGTATGGTATCACCGAGGCCGTCTTCAAGCAAGGTACCTATTCCCACCGCAGATTTGATACGTCCATCTTCTCCATCCCCAGCCTCCGTTACACCAAGGTGCAGCGGGTAGTTCATCCCTTCAGCCACCATCTGTTCCACCAGTAAGCGGTAAGCGCGGACCATGACCTGTGGATTGCTGGATTTCATCGAGATCACCAGGTTATAATACTGAAGGTCTTCGCAGATACGGATAAACTCCATGGCAGATTCCACCATACCCTCCGGTGTATCGCCGTAATGGCTCATGATACGGTCGGAAAGCGAGCCATGGTTGGTGCCGATGCGCATGGCCGTGCCGTATTCCTTGCATATTTTCACCAAGGGGGCAAATTTGGTGTATATGCGGTCGAGTTCCGCTTGGTAGCTTGCCTCGGTGTAATTCAGTTGGTCAAATTTCTTCTTGTCAGCGTAATTGCCGGGGTTGATGCGTACCTTTTCGACGATACGGGCAGCGACTTCGGCGGCGTTGGGTGTAAAGTGGATATCGGCCACCAATGGCACATCATACCCCCGTTTACGTAGTTCTTTTTTGATTTCGGCCAGGTTATTGGCCTCTTTGATGCTCGGGGCGGTGATCCGCACGTACTCACAGCCAGCATCCACCATGCGGATGGTTTGTTCCACAGAACCCAAGGTATCCATGGTATCCACGGTGGTCATGCTTTGGATACGGATGGGATTATTGCCTCCCATGGGGATATCTCCAATGGTCACTTCACGGGTAAGCCACCGTGAATAAGTGGTCAGGGAATTGCAATAGCCACCGGGTAGCTTATTTCCAGTTTTGATATCCATATCTTTGATGATGCAAAGTTAGGGATAAAGATTAATATTAAAGGATAGAACGAATAAACGCAACAACAAATAAGCGAATCCGCGCATCAGCGAATGGCAACTATTCCACCTTCACCCTAATCCCTTCGCTATGGCTGCTAAATTCCGGGGCATACATGCTTTGGATGGTGGCGATGCCATTGGAAAAATCTCCTGCTTGCGATACGAAAACGGGATATTCAAATACATAAGTGCCCTTTCTTAAGTAATCAAAGAAGAAATTGGTCGCTACATCACGGGTGCTTTCATAATACCCCAATCCACCTTGATACCGGTATCCGCTCAGTACATTGGTCGGTTCGAAACATGCTGCTCGCATGTCTTTCAGGTGTACGTATTCCATATCCCGGTCCACACGCAGTTCGATGCGTATTTTCACCTTGTCGCCTATCTTCAGCATATTGCCATCGGTGATTTCGGTCAATACAGGCCCACGGTCGGTATTGCGCTCGATGTAAAGTTGTTTTCGCAAGCTTAACGGAGTCTCGGCGCCCGATATCTTATCCAAATCTTCAAAATACTGCCAATAAACGGCTCCCCAAGCCACTCCTTCATTCTTAGCTTGATCGACCTGCACGGTAATATTACCCATGTCGGTGGAGATCGCTTCCCCCTCATACCGCTTTTTGAAATATCCCGTTCCTGCCTCGGTTTTCACGTCGGTGGAGCGGATGGTTTCCGCGCCCAAGGTGATGCTGACCACAGGCTCATTGGTTAGCCAGTCATTGCCGCGTAACAGCAACGCATAGATGGCGTCGGCGGTGGCCTTGGTGGTTTTCCAATGTTGGGTTTGCTTTTGTTTGAGCAGCCATACCTTTAACGCATCTACCGTTTTCGCGTCTTCGGTAATTTCGGCAAACGCTTCGATAAGCAGTGCTTGCGCCTCGATTGGCGCTTCGTACCACCAATAGCTGTGGGGCATGGATTTCCAATACATCCCCATCTCTTCGCTCTGTATAGCGGTTTCCCGAAGGGAAGCGATGATATCGGCTGGTGTTTGTGCATGGTCCAAGCGGTGCAGGGCCAAAGCCACTTGCCCTTGTAAGTAAGGATTGAATGTCGTCCAATACTTGGAAGCCTGGTTTTTATAGTAGTCCACTGCCGTGCGACTGGCTTCGGGTATCGATTTGTTGACCAAGAAACTACGCATATATAGGTACTGGACCTGTGAATGGCCGATTTGTTGGTTATCCAAATTGGCTTTATTGGTCAACAGTTGGTCATAGTCGCTCTTGATTTGCCTGTCTAAATAGGCCAATGCTTGGTCTACTAGTTGTGTGGCGGCATCGGTATTGGCCGCGTTTACACCAAGCTGTTGCAGACGGACGATACCGGTAACGATGTATTGGGTGATGTATCGATTGCTTTGCATCCCCTTAAACCAAGGGAATCCACCTTCGGACAATTGCATTTCGGCCAATTTGTTGAGGTTCTGCTGTAATCCCTGGGCCAGTTTATGGCCGTCGAAAAGCAAGGCAATGCGCCGTTTCTGCTCACTTTCATTTTTGGCTTCCATCACCCAGGGCGTTTCCTCCAACAGTGCCGACTTCAGCTCCTGGTTTTTTTCGAGATTGGAGAGCAGGGCGGCGGTATCGCTTTCCAGCCATTGGTCAAAAATGGCTTTCACCTTGGGCGCTTGGTCCACGATGTGCGCAGCCAATGCATTGGCGTAGAACCTATTGAATACCTGCTCGGCACATTCATAAGGGTATTCCATCAGGTAGGGGAGTGCCTGTACCGCATACCAAGCGGGGTTTCCCGTAAATTCTACCGTCAAGGCATGATGCGATAAAGTATTGCTTTCAGGCTGAAGTAATTTGGGCAGCGTGAATGCTTTGCTTTCATTGCCACGTACCGGTAAGGGCAGCGTTTCGGTCACCAGCATCCGGTTCGTGATGACGGGCAAGGTGTGCTCTTCGCCGTCGGTAAAATCACCTGCTTTGGCCGAGATGCGGATCACCACGGGTTCGTAATGCTCACTGGGGATGTGTATGGGCCACGCCACGGACGTGCTTTGGCTTTGGTCAACAGTGAATGCTACTTCGTGTTCGCTATTGCCAAATGCATCGGTGATGGGGATAAGCGTGGTAGCATCGAGTATTTCCAATCGCGCTACTCCCTGCAAGGTTTGCTCCGCAAGATTACTGATTTTGGTACTGATGTGGATACGGTCGCCCTGGCGCAAGAAGCGTGGCAAGTTAGGCATCACCATCAGGTCTTTCTGGGTTTTGACCTTGCCTTCCAGGTAACCCGTTTTCCAATCTTGGGTATGGGCAAATGCCATCAACTTCCATTCGGTGAGCGCCTCAGGCATGGTGAATTTGACGGTCACATTGCCATCGGCATCCGTATGCAGTTGCGGGAAGAAGAAAGCCGTTTCCTGCAAATTTGTTCGCACAGGAATCACATCGGCCGTCTCTATAGCAGCTTCATTGCCACTTCCCGTTTGAGTTTCTTCGTTAACCGGAAGTGGGGTTGGCGCAGCGGAGTCCTCCTTTTCATACCGCTCACCAACTTCAGCCGACTCAAAAACGGCATCGGCTTGCATGGCTGGTGCGGCTTTCTGGGCCATCCCTCTTACCTGTATGCCGGTACCGAACTGCATCGTGGTATAGCCATAACCAAACAAGTGATCATATCGTTTCTCATACCCTTGGGGAGCTCGTCCATTGATGGAATGTAACCATGTGACGCTGGACGCCGTGCCGAATCCTGCGTTGGCCTGCCAGTATACAGACGGGTAGTTGGTCGGGGAGAGCCTATTCCAATACCATCCATGTGGTTTCAGCGCATCAAGGGAAGCATCATACAATCCGGCAAGTAATTCGGCGGCTACGGCGTCTTTTTTGTTACCTTTGATGGTCAATCGCCATTCCTCTGCTTCGCCGGGCAGCAGTTTGTCGCGATGCGTAGCCCATTCCAATTGGAGATCGCGGTCAGACCATGGTACGGCGACATGTTTCGACTCCATGTAAACACGGTTGTTATGCACAAAGAGCCAGGAAAAGCCTAGACCTCCGCGATCCTGCTGCGTAATGGAGCGGTCGGTGTGCCGAATGTCGGTAAATGTGGTGAATCCAGGTTGGATATCAGTATTGCTTTCCCAAACAAAGGCATGGTCAAAACCTGTTTTGACGGTCATGTGCAGCGTATCTCCCGGTTCCAATGTGGCGGCCGGAGCCAGTACGAGCAAAGGGCGCTGGGGCTGGCTATCACGTGTCGGATCCACGACATAGGTGTACTTTTTCTCCGTGATTTCATAGCCTTTTGTGTCCGTGGTTTTCAGTGTGATGATATGCCAGCCATCGTGCTGCCACAGCGTCGGGGGCAACTCGGTGGTTGGCTGTTCGCCAGTATTGACAGTGGTCGACCAAATGACATCATCTTCTGGCCAACTCAGGTAGTTAGCCTCATCATGATATTCGTCGTCGGGAAAGAGCTGGCGGAAGGCTGCTTCCGTCATCACATGACGATCGGGTTTCTCCCATTGGCGATTCCGGTAGAGTTTGCCGGGGAATCGTAGCGGGGCTACTGTAATGTCCACCCGCGCCGGTATGGTCGCGCCATTGAGATTCTGGGTCGTTACGGATAGTGTTTGAGGCGAGCGTACATCAAGCTGTTCGGCAATGCTGGCATGCAACTGCAAGGTACGATAACCAGCCTGTATGTACTGTACGCCACTTTGTGTTTCCCCGTTAACATCGGTTACATCAGCGTATACGGTGTAGGTAAACACAGGTAGCGTTTCCGGGCTGATCTGCTTGTCGGGAATGGTTGTAAATGCTACTTCGAAAGAGCCATCGGGCTGGGTCTTTACGGTACCGTTTGTGATTTCTATCTCGGGCGAATGTGGCATTCCCCACCGGTACAGTGTCCATAAATAAGGGAAGCGCGCATGACGCACTACCCGATATCGCACATCGGCCCCATCGATGTTATTCCCCGCATAAGCCGTTGCACGCCCGGTTATCGTAATCTCCTCATTCAGCGCGGTGGTGGTCGTCGGGGTGTCAAACGCCACTTGGAATTTCGGGCGTTTATATTCCTCTACAGAAAAATAAACCTGGCCATTTTCAGTTTCAATGCGCATCCCTCCTGTGAGGCCACCAGTGGGCGCATTGAATTTACCGGCGAATGACCCATAGGCATTGGTGGTTACTTTCAGTGAAGCGACCTGTTGATTGTTCACATCGTACAAGGTTACTTCAGCCGCTTGATTGGGTACCACCTTATTCTTATTTCCGTCGCGCTCATTGGTGACCATGATACCTTTGAAATGGATGGTTTGCCCGGGGCGGTAGAGCGCACGATCTGTAAATAAGAACGTATGCGTGGCTGTTTTCGACTGCTCGTCATACCATCGTCCATGCGTTCCGAAGTAGCCTTCTGTGTATAAGGTGTCGTCTGCGGTTGCGATGGTGATACGACTAATGGTTTGATTGTCTCGCTGCTTGGAGATCAATGCTCGCCCATTTTCATCAGTACGTGTTTGACCGATGGCGTGATAGGTGTATTGACTTGTTTTGGAATCCCAACGGTTTTCCCAAAAGCTCACTTGCGCATCTGTTATCGGCACGCCGAGTTTGCGATGTAGGGCAAACAACTGTTGACCTTGTTCGGAATCATTTGTGACCATACTCAACGTCGATGCTTGCCATGGTACTACGTGCAGGGTATTACTATCCGTGTCGAAATCTGCTCTTGCGGACCCAACTAATAAATATTGTCCAACGGGTAACGGATCAATCTTAATTTCGGTATGGTGCTCATATAGGTCTTCCACTCCCGGTAATGACACTTCCCACGATAGTATGGGTGTACGTTGAAGCAGTTGGGCGCGTTTGGCTTCATCTAAGTGCCGATAAGGGTTGGGGAAATCGGTTGGCCATTGGTATACCCGTAGGTAAATCTTGTCCAGGTTTCGGTAGGAAATCAGTGCTTTGCTGTTTTCACCCGGTAGTACCACTGCTTCGGTTTGCAGGTTTAGGACCTTACTGGTCAGCGTATAGCGTAGTGATGCGGCATTGATAGCCCCTTCCGATTCGGGGAATCGGGCGATCAGACCATCAAGTTGCTTGCGTATCTCGACCAAGTTAAGTGTATCTTTTGCCTGTGCGGTACGGTGGTCGTAGTCAAATTGAAGTAACTGATAATGTGCCTGCGCGGCAGCGGGTTCATCGCGATAGTGGTGCATCAACTGTTGCAGCGCATCGCGGTACAAGCTGTCTTTGTCGGGATGCACGGAATAGCGATGTACGAAAGCCAGGCGTTGCAAGTCGGCATCGATCAATGCGTCGGGCTTTTTGTCATGGAGGTGAAAGGCTAGTACCTGTTGATAGGTGTGCAAAGCTTTGAAATGCAGCGCATCGGGATCTACGGGGTTCACCTTCACCTCACTGAACTTTTTGGCGGGTTCAAACCACAACGTACCATCGATTTGGAATTGGTAAGCCGGTTTGATCACGTCCTTTTCGTCGTTTTCGAAGAAGGTTATGGCGCGGAAAGCCAAAAAATCATAGAGGGTGGGGCGTAGGTGCCGGGTATTTTTCCCTTCCAGTAGAATGGGTATATAATGTTCAACAGGAACAGTTTTCAATGGTTCGCCATCCAAGATGGACGCTTGGTACAGTTCGCTGGCTTTGGCGATCAGGGTCGCAGCATCCCATGTAGCCATATCCGTAGGAGGTGGGCCCGCAACGGGAGTGCGGCTATATAGCTGCCAGCGATTGCGCTGAAAGTATTGCCAATAGTGTTCGGCATTGATACTTTGCCAGATCGCCTTTTCCGCGCCTTGGCTATTGGCGATGATGGAGTCGATCTGTTGGATGTTGCGGATATCGGCATGTTCATGGATGCTGTCATCGATCCCCATGAGGAATAGTTGTGCTTTGATCGCATTGGCGCCATCCTTCTTTTGTTGGGCAGTGGCCAATAGTTGCCGGGCGATTTTTGCCGCCGATTGGGGGAGGCCTTTATTCACGAGGGAATCGATTTGCTCCCATTCCCGTTGGTACGAGGTGTCTTCAGGTTGTTGTGCCATGGCGGTTGCGGTCATTAGGGTGAAAATCACCAATATGGAAGAAAAGCTGCGAATCATAGTATGCGTTTTATGTCCTTCAATAGCTATGCAAACTTAATTAAAAAAGCTTGCATCAGCCCTTAGCATAACGCTAAGTGCTACACGGATGCTACAGCAATATGAATTCCATAAAAGTTTTTCGATTTTCCGACTTTATGCTGGCGCACGCATGCTACTTTTCATAATGCCCTCTTAGGGATAATAAATGAAGTATTTGAATTTTGTTTTGGTCAGATATGGTGTAGATGATTCGATGCTCTTGATTAATACGTCTTGACCATTTGCCCGCCAGTTCATGTTTCAAGGGCTCAGGTTTACCAATCCCTTCAAAGGGATTTTGTTGGATGGCAGCAATTAGTTGCTGTATTTTCTTCTGTATGGATTTATTTCCCGATTTTTTCCAATAGGCTATGTCAGCAAGGGCCTTGGGGGCATAAATTACTTCCATAAATCCTCTGTGGCAATTTTCACACCTTTGCCATCCTTAATGTCTTGTTCGGCTTGGAGAATTTGAGAAACAAACTCAGGATCATAAGACGACGTTTCTTTCGTCACCACTTCAACCCTAAGCATCTTGGCCAACTCATTAATCAGTGGCAAGTGTTTTTTTTGTACTTTCTTCAAGATAAGCTCCATATGGGCAAAGGTAATAAATTTTGAAGTAAAAATAAACACTACTGGCACGCGCCACCGACATGCGATAAGATTATATATTATACGATAACCTACCGCCCAAAATCATCCTGCACGCGCACGATATCATCTTCATCGGAAGGATTGCTCGCATCGGTGTGCTGCCATATTTCGGCCAATACACCCCATTGATCCAAGCCTACCAAACGATGGCGCTCACCTTGGTTCAAGCGGATGACATCTCCGGGGTTTAGGAGCTGCAATTCGTGCTCATCGTCTGTATCGCTGGTTACTACACCGACGGTACCACGAACCACCTGCCAAATTTCTGCACGACGGTGATGGTATTGCCAAGAAAGCCGTTTGCCGGGAGCTACGACCAGAATCTTTGGGCTTAACTTGCCCGATATCTTAAGTTCTTGTACGTCAAGCCCGTTAAAATAGGTATTGGCAAACTGTTGCGCCTGCGTCTCATCGATTACGAAAAAACCACCCCAAGGGCGGGTTTGGTCTTGTTGTTCGATATGGAATCCTTGATCACTTAGCACTCCCTCTATTTCACTGAAAAGTTCTTCCTTTGCTTGGTACGTCATGTTTATCGTGTTTGGTGCGGCTAATATAAAATAAACCTGATAGCTTTCAAAAAACCAATCAGATTTTGTGTGGGGCGGACTTGGATGAGCAGTCACAGCCCTTTGAGCAGGCCTTGCCTCCCGTTAAGGATTGCTTGGCCCTACGAAAGAGATAGACCAAGGCGATACCAAACAAGATCGCAATGCCGATATATTGGATGATCGTAGCGTCCATCATGGGTATTATTTCAGTAATTGATAAGCCAACAATGCAGCAAGATACGCAAATCCTGTCATAAATGCCAATTGGATCAATGTCCATTTCCATGAATTGGTTTCCTTTCTGACGATGGCAATGGTACTCATGCACTGCATGGCAAACGCGTAAAACAAGAGCAACGATATGCCTGACGCAAAGTTATAAGCGGAACGCCCGGTATTTTGGTTGATTTCACTGGCCATACGCCCCCTGATGGTCAGTTCATCATCCGTGCTGCCCAAGCTGTATACGGTAGCCATGGTGCTGACAAAGACCTCTCGAGCGGCGAAGGATGAAATCAATCCGATTCCCATTTTCCAATCATAACCCAGCGGCTCGATCAATGGTTCGATAGAACGACCCATTATCCCAAGGAACGAATATTCCAGTTGCTGCGACTGTATTTCATTTTCCAATGTTTCTTCGTCCATGTCGGGATGCTCCATCCGCACGATTTCTTCGGCATTATTAAACCGCTCACCCACACCGAATGATCCTAGCACCCAAAGAATGACACTGATGGCCAAAATGATTTTACCGGCTCCCCATACAAATCCCTTGGTTTTGTCCCAAACATGGAGCAATACGTTCCGTATGACCGGATACTTATACGTGGGCATTTCCAGGATCAAGAAACTTTTATAGTTCGTTTTCATGAACTGTTTCAGTATCCACGCACTTCCCAAAGCTGCTAGTATACCCAGTACATACATCCCAAACAGAACCAGTCCCTGCAAGTTGAATCCGAGAAACAGGGATTCGGGAATGACAAGTCCGATGATGATGATATAAATGGGAAGCCGTGCAGAACAAGTCATAAAAGGTGTTACCAATATCGTAATGAGCCTTTCCTTATCGTTTTCGATGGTTCGTGCGGACATCACCGCCGGAATGGCACAGGCTGCGCCCGACATCAACGGTACGGCACTTTTGCCACTAAGCCCGAATGGCCTAAGCCATCGATCCATCAAATACACCACCCGGCTCATGTAACCCGATTCTTCCATAAGTGAAATAAAGACGAATAAGATGGCAATCTGCGGAATGAAGATGACAATCCCCCCGATACCTGCGATGATCCCATCCGTAATCAATCCACCGATCGGTCCCTCGGGAAGCAGGTCGCCGGCACTGGCCGCTAACCAAGCAAATCCTTCTTCAATCGCATCCATAAAAGGGCCAGACCAGGTATAGATGGCTTGGAAAATCAATAGCAGCAACGCGAAAAAGATGACATATCCCCAAAATGGATGGATCAGTAAATGATCGATGCGCTCGGTGAAGTTACGGCGTTTCTCCGTACTATCCTTCACCATGTGGGAGAACTGCTGATCTAATACGGCATATCGATCCATGGTTTCTTGGATCTGGAGTCGATGATGGTTGATGCTGTTTTCCTCGCGGATGGCTAGAAGCGCTGTCGCTTCCGCTTCAGTGAGGTGTTTATGGCGTTTGTGGGACAAATATAGCCACGCCGCGTAGTCGTTCGGGGTGTTTATACGTTCCCTAACCTGCTGCGTTGTAGCAATATATTCTTCGGGAATATGGAATACGGGAATATAGTCATTCGGTTTGAATTGCAGCGCCGCTTTCAGCTCCTCAATGCCTTTCCCTGAGCGGGCATCGGTGAGGATAACCTTGGTAGACAACACCTTTTCCAACTGCTCGACAGCAATGGAAATGCCGGCTTTCTCGGCTTCATCGATCATGTTGACCACAAAAATGGCTGGCAATCCCATTTCGCGGATTTGTTGATAGAACAATACAGACCGTTTTAAGTTAAACGGATCGCCAATGACCACCACCAATTCGGGGTGATTGGGATTGGTTTTGTCTATCAACACGTCGTATACCACTTCTTCATCGACTGATGACGGGTGGATGCCGTAAGCTCCGGGAAGGTCAATCAGCTTGTATTTAGTGCCCTGATGGGAAAAACTCCCCGTCTTTTTTTCTACGGTAATTCCCGGATAGTTGCCGGCTTGTTGCCGCAATCCGGTTAGTTTATTGAATAGGGTTGATTTACCAACGTTTGGGTTCCCGACAAGGGCAATTTTTATCTCGGTCATAGTGATGGTAGGGGTTCGATTAAAATGAGATCTGCTTCAGCTTTACGCAATGCAATGGCATTGGGATTATGCTGAATAAGGATGCAAACAGGGCCATTGAAAGGCAACTGCTGCTTCATGGTGAACACGACACCGGGCAAAAGGCCCATTTCATAGATCTTGATGGGAACATCATCGGAACGGTACCCGATAATCGTCGCCGATTCTCCCTTTTTTAACTGAATGATTGATTTATGCTGAGCCATAGCTGATCATTGAATCAAGAATTAAATAACCCTCCAAAGGTATCTAAATTAATTCTAAATTATAATGGCGAACATGATTCGTGCAAAAAACGATGCCACCATTGCCACCTGTTCTAAACGTCGGCGGCGTAGGTTTTGTTGCTTCCTTCATGACGTTTAAGTTGCAGGCCAGTAATTATAATGCTATTTTTGTTGTTTATCTTACTTAAACAAACCACATCTACATGATGGCTGACTTGGATATACAAAATACCGCATTCATGCAAGCGGTGTCTTTTGTAAACCATACCAACCGGAATATCTTTTTAACGGGAAAAGCAGGTACGGGAAAAACAACGTTTCTCAAATACATCAGGCAACACAGTTACAAGAAAATGGCTGTCGCTGCACCTACCGGCGTGGCCGCCATGAACGCCGGAGGTACGACCCTTCATTCCCTGTTTTGGTTGCCATTTGGGATGTATATCGAAGATTACGAACTGGCGTGGAATGATGAAGATAGCCATATCTACAACCGCCGTCGACTGTTTGGTAAAGTAAAGCTGACGAAGCAACGGAGAGCATTGCTACAGGAAATCGACCTACTGGTGATCGATGAGGTGTCCATGCTGCGTGCCGATACCTTGGATGCCATAGACGCTATTCTGAAAAACGTAAGGCGTGACGCACGCCCTTTCGGAGGGTTACAAATCCTCTTCATTGGCGATATGTACCAATTGCCGCCTGTGGTGAAGGAAAGGGAGCGGGAAATCATGGGTAAGCATTATCCAAGCCCCTTTTTTTTCGATGCCAATATACTACGTGAGCATCCACCAATATTACTTGAACTCAAGAAAATATATCGGCAGAGCGAGCAGGTGTTTATCGACATCCTCAATGATATCCGAAATAACCGATGTACCCCGGAACAATTGGAGCGGCTGAATGATTACTATCAACCAGATTTCGTACCCCCAGCGGATGAGCCGTATATCACACTGACCACGCATAACCATCGGGCGGATGCCATCAATAAACGGGAACTGGACGCTTTGTCGGGGAAGTCCATGCAAATGAAAGCCATCGTGAAAGACGATTTTACCGAAGGTTCCTTCCCGGTGGATGAGGTGCTGGAAATAAAAGAGGGAGCACAGGTGATGTTTGTACGCAATGACAGTGGTGAGGAACGGCGGTACTACAATGGAAAAATCGGTTTTGTGCGGCATATCGATATCGAAGACGGGGTAGTGACCGTGGGATTTGCCAATGGAGATGAAGATGTACGCGTAAGGCGTGAGGTGTGGGAAAATATCAAGTATAACTATGATAAGGCCGAAGACAAAATCCACGAGGAGGTTTTAGGTACGTTTTCACAATTCCCCCTGCGGTTGGCTTGGGCCATCACCATCCACAAAAGCCAAGGACTTACCTTTGACCAGGCGATCATCGATGCCGGAGCTTCCTTTGCCCCTGGGCAAGTATATGTAGCACTGAGCCGCTTGCGTAGGTTGGACGGACTGATCTTGTATTCGCGGATTCCGGCACATAGCATCCGTACAGACCACCAGGTGACCCAATTCTCCAGCAATACGGTGGCTGATGATGAGGCGGACGCACTTTTGGAAGCTTCCCAGCGCCATTACATTGGGCATATTCTCCTCCAGACATTCAGGTGGGATAAGCTGATGGAAGCGATCAAAACGCTCCAATCCGATTTGGCTACTCGAAACATCGCCGATCAAGAAGAAGCGGCACAATTTATAAGGGCGCTATACCTCGCGGTGGAGCAGTTGCAGGAAGTGGCCAATAAATTCAGGAACCAATTGGATGGCCTACTCAATAAACAGGAGCATACTGACTATCAAAAAATACATGAACGCACCTCCAAAGCATTAGACTGGTTTGCGCCTCGGGTGGATGCACAGTTGATTGCCGCACTTGAAAACCACATCCAGGCGTGGGCCATCAAAAAACGCACAAAACGATATGTGGAGGAGTTGAAGGATGTGTTGGTGGATTTTAAGCGAAAACGGGAACAATTGCTCCAATGCGCTACCATCACTGCAGCCTTGGCCAAAGGCGATGCCCTACAAGATGTGATGACCAAGGCCGATGGGCTGATGACTATCGCCGTCGACCCGGTTGACATACCCAATGTGGCCAAAGGGAAGAAAGCGGTCAAGGGAGAGACAAAACGAATCAGTTTTGATTTGTTTAGGTCGGGCAAAACGATTGATGAAATTGCCACCGAACGCAGCTTGGCAGTAAGTACGGTGATCGGGCATCTGACCGATTTTGTCGGCAAAGGGGTTGAAGCAAACGAATTGATGGACGCGGTAAATTTGGAACGCATTTTGGAGATATTGCGGAAGCATCCCGGCAAACCATCTTCCGAGGTCCGTGCGGCGCTGGATAATACCGTGGAATACCATGAAATCCGCATCGCCCAAGCATTTCTGCGAAATACGGAAATTGGCCGGGATACAACGCAGTTCTAAGGATTTCCGTATCTTTAGACCCTTTATTTTTTGGATACCACAGTCGATAGATGCAGCAACTCGATACTACACAGCCTTATGAATTGGTCTATTCCCTTTGCGAACACCCCTACTTGGGTTACCTGATCGAGCCACATGTGGTACAGCTCAATCCTAATGGCGGATATTCGCTGACCCATCGCCGTATTTTCAGCAATACTTCAAAGGACTATGCCCGCGTGTTGGATGAAACAGACCACCAACTCATCAAGCTGTTAGAGGAAGTGGAGCAAACCAATATCATCAAGCGTTACCATAAAAAGCCCGTCCGGCCCGCTGATTTCTTCGCCAAGGTATTTGACCAGAAGTTTTTCGACTACATCCGCCCGAAAATTGAGCGGCGATTATTGCAAGCACTGGAACTGCTAACCGATAAGCCATTGTTTCTGATGAGTAAAGACGGTTATGCGGCAGAGCAGCGCATCGAAATCGCCCCCCAGCCGGCATCGACCTTATTCCACTTTAGGCGTAATGGCGAGGAGACCCGATATTTCCCGACCATCAAGTATGACGGGCATCGCATTGAGTTTATGTTCAAGGATGCGCAGGTGATAATCAATCAACAAGCATGGTTGCTCCTTGAAAATGTGCTTTACCATTTTGACCAACCTTTGGAAGGAAAAAAACTTTCGCCATTTCTCCAACGACGCTATATTTCCGTAGCACGATCGACCGAACGCAAATACTTTGAAACATTTGTGCGTGGCTTGATCGAGAAGCACCACGTGTATGCTGAAGGGTTCGCGATCGAAACCCATCAACACAATGCGGTACCCGTGATAAAGTTACTGTACGTGGAAAATGGCACCTCGCAATTGCAATTGCACTTCCGTTACGGACCTTACTTGTTTACAGCGGGCGGTGAGCATAAGGTAACCGTGCGGATGCAATACGATGAAGTGGCAGACAACTATACCTTCCACCGGATCAAACGGTCGCTGCAATGGGAGGAAAACCGGATACAGGAATTGCTAGCCATGGAACTGCAAAAAACGGATACATTGTTTGGCAACCTAGTGCCCCGACCTAATGGTGTGGAGTCTATAACGGTGATGGACTGGCTGCGTGACAAAAACGAGGAATTACTCGAACTCGGTTACGAAATCGTCCAAGAGGATCCCAATAAACGATTCTTCTTTGGCCGCACCGAACTGGATCTAGCCATCAACGAAAATAACGATTGGTTCGATGTACAGGCCGTCGCCCGTTTTGGCAGCCATGAGGTGCCTTTTACCCAATTGCGTAACCACATCCTCAACCATATCCGCGAATTTGCATTGCCCAATGGTGAACTGGCGGTAATCCCCGAAGAGTGGTTTGCCCGTTATCACCATCTTTTCCATTTTTCGGAAGACAAAAAATCCATCCGACTAAGTAAATACCATATTGGCTTGCTCAATGACATCTCCGAGCATACCGAATTGGTTATCGATCGCAAATTGGAACGGTTGGCGGGTTTTGACGAGATCGAAGAAGTGAGCGAACCAAAACAATTCAAAGGGTCGTTGCGAAGCTACCAAAAGGCAGGCTACAATTGGTTCCATTTCCTGCAAAAATATGGCTTCGGGGGGTGTCTGGCGGATGACATGGGACTGGGCAAAACCATCCAAACCCTGGCATTATTGCAAAAGCAAAAAGAAACCTTGGTTCAGGCAGGGGATCTGCCGCATACATCACTTATCGTGATGCCTACGTCGCTGGTATACAATTGGCAGAACGAGGCCAATAAATTTGCACCGAAGCTGCGGATATTGGTTCACACGGGTATCGGCCGGTCAAAAGAACCGGCGACATTCGCGGATTACGATTTGGTCATCACCACCTACGGCATTGTCCGCAGCGATGAGGAATTACTGAAATCGTTCTATTTTAACTACATCATCTTGGATGAAAGCCAAATCATCAAAAACCCGACTTCAAAATCATTCAAGGCGGTAAAAAGCCTCAAAGGAAAATACCGGTTGGTGCTGAGCGGTACCCCCGTGGAAAACTCGGTAGCCGATCTGTGGTCGCAGATGGCCTTTCTCAATCCGGGATTGTTGGGGAGTTACCATTATTTCCAACAGGAATTTGTGCAGCCCATCGAGAAGAAAAAGGACGAGGAAAAAGCGAGGCGTCTGCAAGCGATTATCAAGCCCTTCGTCCTTCGGCGCACCAAAGGGCAGGTGGCTACCGAACTCCCTCCGAAATCTGAGCAGATCTTTTATTGCACGATGGGCGACGAACAGGCCGAGCGCTATGAACGGGTAAAATCGGAATACCGCAATGCTATCTTGGAAAATATGGGTGAAGACAAGCAAAAAACACCCCAGATCGCACTCTTACAAGGGTTGACCCAGTTGCGCCAACTGGCTAACCACCCGAGGATGGTAGACAGTTCGTTCAAAGGCGAATCAGGCAAGTTTGAAAGCGTGATCCACACCCTTGAAAACGTGCTCCAACGGGGCAACAAGGTACTGGTGTTTTCACAGTTCGTGAAACAACTGGTGCTCTTTAAGCAGTATTTTGATAAGCATGAGATCGGGTATGCCTACCTGGATGGCGCTACCAAAAACAGGGAAGAAGTGGTCAGGCAGTTTCGCCAAGACGAGGATACGCGCTTGTTCTTGATTTCCATCAAGGCGGGAGGAGTGGGGCTTAACTTGGTGGAGGCCGATTATGTATTTATCCTCGATCCGTGGTGGAATCCAGCAGTAGAGCAACAAGCTATTGACCGTACCCATCGTATTGGGCAGACGCGCAACGTCTTTATCTACAAATTCATCACCAAAGATACCGTAGAGGAAAAGATATTGGCCTTACAGAACCGTAAGAAAACCATTGCCGATACGCTCATCACCACAGAAGAAAGTTTTATCAAATCGCTTACCCAAGACGATATCAAGGAGCTACTTGGATAACTGCATCCAACCCCTTTTTCATCCTTTCTACGGTTTCCGTACGGCCTAATAGTGCGGCGATATCGAACACATGCGGCCCGAATTTGCCACCCACGAGCATGATGCGGAAGGGAAGCATCAATTCCCCCATCTTCATTCCGGACGCATTGATAGCTAGTTTATAGAAACTTTCCAGTTCTGCACTTTGCCACGGCTCGAAACTTTCCAAGTTGTTGATCATATCCGTGAAGAAAGCGGTCTTCTCGTCATTCCACTTGGCCTGTATGGATGGCAGGTCGTAACTTTCTGGACGCTTGAAAAAGAAAGAAGCCTGTTCCCAGAAATCAGCTAAGAACGTAAGGCGCTCTTTGACCAAGGCTAGCACGGATAAAACATATTGCTCATCGGGCTGCTGCACGCCATTGGCGGCCAAAACAGTACGGATAGCCGGTAGCAAATCAGCGTCGTCGCTGCGTTTGATCCACTCATGGTTGAACCATTTGGCCTTTTCGAAATCGAACTTTGCTCCAGCTTTGCTGATGCGGT
The DNA here is from genome assembly GCA_964498395.1 of uncultured Parapedobacter sp. Classification (GTDB taxonomy): domain Bacteria; phylum Bacteroidota; class Bacteroidia; order Sphingobacteriales; family Sphingobacteriaceae; genus Parapedobacter. The sequence goes on from CAZCHE010000004.1 coordinate 45,485, forward strand.
CGATGGAAAATTTGGATACGAGTTCATCAAGCGTAAAGAGTTCCTGGTCGGTACCGTCATTCCAACCCAGTAGGGCCAGCATATTGATGAATGCTTCTGGGAGGAACCCCATTTCGCGGAATCCTTTGGTCAGATCCCCGGTTTTGGGATCATGCCAGTTCATTGCGTAGACCGGGAATCCCAATCGATCTCCATCGCGCTTGCTGAGCTTACCATTACCATCCGGTTTCAGGATTAACGGGAAGTGTGCCCATTGCGGCATGGCATCACGCCAACCGAGGTATTCCCACAGCAATAGGTGCACGGGAGCGGAGGGGAGCCATTCTTCCCCACGGAATGCGTGGCTGATGGCCATTTGGTAATCATCGACGACGACAGCAAGGTGGTAGGTAGGCATGCCATCGGCTTTGAGCAAGACTTTATCATCCACCAATGAGGAGTCAAAACTGACCACTCCACGTATCATGTCTTCAAAACTGATGGTTTCTCCCACCGGTATTTTAATCCGGACAACGTGCGGATACCCTTCGGAGAGCAGCCGTTGGGTCTCATCTTCCGGTAGGCTGAGTGAATTGCGCATGTGCAGCCTGTTTTCATGGCTATACCTGAAATTAGGATGCTGTTGGCGTTGGGCATCCAATTCCTCCGCCGTGTCAAATGCATAATAGGCGTAGCCATTGGCGACCAATTGCTCAGCGTACTGGCGGTAGGATGCTTTACGTTCGCTTTGGCGATAAGGGCCGTATTGACCCTCCTGTACTGGACTTTCGTCAGGCGGTATGCCGCACCAATTGAGGCAATCGATGATATATTCTTCCGCTCCGGGTACAAACCGGGTCTGGTCCGTATCTTCAATGCGCAATACAAAATCACCTCCCTGCTGTTTGGCAAACAGGTAATTGAACAAGGCCGTGCGTACCCCGCCTAGGTGTAAACCGCCGGTGGGGCTTGGTGCAAAGCGTACCCTTACTTTTCTCTCCGTATCCATGCGGCAAAGATAAAAAATACAGGGGCCGAAACCATCATTTAAAAAGGGAATTATGTATTTTGGCGCTGGCTAAACGATCGCACAATTGCATGTTTAAGACACAGACCGTCGTATTTTTGGTTATTATGCTTGGTTTCACCGGTATTTGCAAACCGCAAGACGCCGTTACATTCAACCAAGGGGGAACCCAAGATACGGCGTATTATACCGAAATACCATATGAATGGGTGCAGAATAAGATTATTGTTCAAGTAGAAATCCAGGGAAAAGCGAAGCGATTCATTTGGGATACGGGCGCACCCTTGTTGATTTCCGATCGGCTTGCTACCGAAATACACATTGATACGTTGGCCGTCAAAAAGGTATCTGACGTGAATAATCAAAACGATTCCCTATATATGATCAAGGTCGATGGAATAACTATCGGGCGTGTAGGGTTTGATGGCACCCCCGGTTTAATAGTGAAGGAAGACAACCTCCTGCTGAGGTGTTTCAATGTGGATGGATACATTGGCAGTAACCTAACAAGAAATTCGGTTGTGCATTTCGATTCACAACGCCAAGTGATTGTCTTGACAAATGATGTTCGCCGTTTGGATATCGATGGATCCTATCGGATCCCATTGATAGTAGACAGTATCCAAAGTTTACCGCTTATAGACGTACGTCCAGCAAGGCGCGCATCCGAACGTGTGCTTTTTGACTCGGGAGATGATGGGTTTTACAGCATGAGTGAGTATAGTTATGCACTTTTTGCTAAAAAGAGGCGTCGGGATATTCGATTGAAGACGGAAGGATTTGGAAGCGTACAGATTGGCCTTCATGGAAAGGGGGCGGATAGTAAGCGCCACAGGGTACTATTGCCCTCATTAAAAATCGGGTCGGTCGAGTTTACCCACGTAAGTACAACTACCCAGGATGGTTCGAATACCCGAATAGGTGCCGGGCTGCTCGATTATGGCAACGTGACATTAGATGGCGTAAACAAACATTTTTATTTCACACCTCATGACCGGGGCGGTAAGCAGATCACCTACCGGAAACGAAAGAAAGAGTGGAGTATTTCTCCAACGATACATGAAAACCGGCTAGTGGTGGGGAGTATTTGGGGAACCCATGATTTGGGCGTAACGGTAGGTGACCGTATCTTGAAAATCAATGATACCGATGTCTCCCAATTGGAGGTATGCGACCTGATTCTGGGAAATTTATTGGATACAGCCGAAAATCACGCATATTTGACGGTGCAATTGGCCAATGGAACCACAAAAGAGGTGAAAATAACGGCAGAAGAATGAACATTACCCCTTACCAATACAATCAGCAACGGTGGAAATTCTCCTTGCTCATCTTTGCCGTCTTTATTGCTGCGGCATCGTTGCTCTATACAAATTATTTGGTGCGAAACCTTTCCAAATCCGAACGTACCAAGGCGGAGATATGGGCCATGACCACGCGGAGCATCATTACCATGCCTGACGTGGATGATGAGATGATTACATTCATCTATTCGGTCCGTGACAGCCTTTCATTGCCTGCCATCGTTGCCGATGCGCGTGATAGCATCATCTACTGGCGTGATTTGGACGTCACGAAAACCAATATATCTGAAGACACGATTGATGCGGGCTTGCTGTATGATCCGGCTTATTTCAAGAGGCAGTTGTCCATCATGAAAAAAAACCATCCACCCATCATCATCGATTTACCCAATAACGGAGGACAATGGTTTGTTTATTATAAAGACTCGTTGCTGCTGAATCAATTACGGTTTTTCCCCTATGTGCAGTTGACCCTTATCGCGATTTTTTTGGGCATCGCGTATACGGTGTTTAACTCCATTCGCAAATCTGAGCAGAACCTGGTTTGGGTGGGGATGGCCAAAGAAGCTGCCCACCAATTGGGTACACCGATATCATCGCTCATGGCTTGGTTGGAATTGGTCAGGGCGAAGTTTGATGCTGAACACGACCCGCTGCTCGGTGAAATGGAGAGCGATGTGAAGCGCCTTGAAGTCGTAGCAGACCGCTTTTCAAAGATAGGGTCCTCGCCTGTGCTGCAAAGCTACGTGGTCTACAAAGTAGTGGTTGACTTCGTCAACTATTTCAAGGTAAGGACGAGTGATAAGATTATTTTCAACGTGTCAGGGGATACCCAAGTGAGGGCCATGCTCAATGTACCGTTGTTTGATTGGGTACTTGAAAATTTACTTAAAAATGCCGCAAATGCCATTGAATCGGCAGGGCGGATAGACATTGTTATTTCAGAAAATATTGCAAAAGAGCAAATTTTTATAGACATTAGCGATACAGGCAAAGGAATATCCCGGTCTAATTTTGACGCGATTTTCCAACCTGGATTTACCACGAGAAAACGTGGGTGGGGGCTCGGATTGAGCCTCACCAAACGGATGATTGAACATCATGGGGGGCAGATTTTTGTGAAGGAATCGGAAATAGATAAAGGAACCACATTTAGGATTGTATTACCAAGTAACCAAGCGTATGAACCTGCTCAAATCTGACGAATACCCAGCCATATATGCAGCTTACATTGAGACGGTCAAGGGTGACGTCATGGAACTGCTTACCGAACAGCTGCAGAGCTTTCCCGAATTTCTGGCCAATATCCCTGCTGGGAAATCAGAATATGCGTATGCCGAAAGCAAGTGGACCATCAAGGAAGTGGTGGGGCATGTCATTGATACCGAACGGATCATGGCTTACCGTGCATTGCGCTTCGCACGCAATGACACCAAGGAGTTGGCCGGTTTTGACGAAGAAGATTTCGTGAAAAATGCGCGCTTCAATGAACGGTCTTTGGATAGTTTTTCGGAAGAATTTGTATGGGTTCGCCAATCCAACCTGGCACTATTCAATAGTTTCAATGACCACGAGTTGTCGCGCAAAGGATTGGCGTCTGAAAGGTTAATCAGCGTAAGGGCATTCCTATATATCATTGCAGGGCACGTTAACCATCACCGCAACATCATCCGCGAACGGTATCTCAACGAATAATGAATATGATTTGGCGATATAAACCCTCGGTAGACGAACTGAACACCCGGTTCGATAAGAACATCGCATCGTTGCTTGGTATCCGTTTTTCTGAAATCACGGATGATACGCTGTCGGCCACCATGCCGGTAGACGAACGAACGCACCAACCTTATGGAATCTTGCACGGTGGGGCATCGGTTGTCTTGGCCGAATCATTGGGTAGTATTGCATCTAATCTCATCATCGATAGCGAGAAGTTTGTTGGTGTCGGGCTCGAAGTCAATGCCAATCACCTGCGGCCCGTAAAAGACGGACTGGTAACCGGTGTTTGCGCGCCCATCCACCTCGGCGCCAAAACCCACGTATGGGAAATCAAGCTGTACGACAAACGGGGCAAGATGAATTGCATCAGTCGGTTGACCGTGGCCATTGTTCCAAAAATCTAAATTGCCCCAAACTTTTTCGGGTACCATTTGTAGTTAATGTATCTACGAAACCATTTCCATGGTTTTATGATACGGTTTAGGTGTAGGAAGCGTTCCGATTCATCGGAACGTTTCCTATTTTGCCCGGTCTGCAACCACCTTCCAATACCTGCATCTTAGAATTTAAACAACCGTTTGCATATCTTTTTTTGTTTCAATTGTTGATTTTATTTTTTAGTCTTGTGATGTGGAAGGTTCCTGTAATAAACAACCAACCTAACTAACTATTAATATATATACCAATGAATGCCATGGCCGACAAAAAGAAGACCGCAATATTGCCGATGATCATATGCTGCGCATTGTTTTTTATTCTAGGTTATATCACCTGGGCGAACGGTGCGCTGATTCCCTTTGTGAGATTAGCCTTTAGTTTGGAAACAGATTTACAGGCTTTCTTTATTTTATTTGCGTCATACATTGCCTATTTCTTTTTGGCGCTTCCCAGTTCGTGGATTTTGGACAAGATCGGGTTTAAAAACGGAATCGTTGCCAGTCTCCTTTTAATCGTCACTGGGGCATTGATCATATTGCCGGCGGCATCCCAACTAAGTTATGGCTTGTTTTTGATCTCTATATTCATCCAAGCATCGGGGATGGCGCTTCTCCAGACAGCGATTAATCCCTACCTGAGCATCATCGGCCCCATTGAAAGTGCGGCCCAACGCATCTCCATTGTGGGGATTTTCAATAAGACTGCCGGTATCATTGTTCCTTTTGTCTTGGGAAGCATATTATTGAAGGATTATGATACGATTTCGAATAAGGTAAAAGATTTGAAAGTAGGACCCGAACATGACGCATTGTTAGCCGAACTCTCCGAACGAATCCACAGCCCATACATTGGCATGGCCATTGGCGTAGCTATCCTGGCGGTTATCGTGTTTGTCGTGAAGATGCCCGAAGTGGATGTGAACAAAGAAGAGGTCGTGGAGCATGTAACCACCAAAAAGAAAAGCAGTATCTTTCACTTCCCTCATCTTTTCCTCGGATCGTTGGCGATATTCTTCTGCGTTGCGGTAGAAGTAATGGCCGGTGACATCATTGGAACATACGGGAGATTATTGTCGCTACCCACATTCTTTGTGAAATATGGTACTGCCTTTACGCTCGGTTGTATGCTGGTTGGCTACTTTATCGGGATCGCAACAATTCCGAGGTTTGTTTCCCAACAGGCCGCACTTCGGATCTGTACCTTGGTGGGCATCGCGTTCACCTGTATTTCGGTATTCACTTCGGGGATCACTTCCTATATTTTTGTGGCTTTGTTGGGTGTCGCCAATGCGCTGATGTGGCCTGCCATCTTTCCATTGGGGATCAAGGGCCTTGGTCGATTCACAAAAGTGGGCTCTGGGGTGATGATCATGGGTATCGCGGGTGGTGCGATCTGGCCATTGGTGTACGGTTACCTGAAAGACACCCTTGGCGTGGATTTCCAGCACGCATTCCTGTATGCGATGATTCCTGCGTACCTGTATATTCTTTACTTTGCCAGTTATGGCCACCGGTTAAGTGAAACACGCGTTTCCCAGTAACCATCGCCGAAAGAATTGTGCCTGTTTTTCCTGCACCATTGCTAAACAAGTGCAGGAAAACAGGACTTTGCGAAACAAAACCTCAACGCTATAATCAACATCGGCGAACCCATGTTATCGATTTGTCTTCGGTATCATACCTTAAACGGATGGCCGCTGTTAGTAGTATGTGACTTTTGTAAAAATTAAGTCATGTCCGCGCTTTTCAGGTCGCCTTCTCAATCTGTTTATTATTTCCTATTTTAGGCGTTTGTAAACTCAACAACAAACAACATGAAGAAGAACTTATTTACATCAGCAATCTTAGCGTTGGTCGTTGCCATCGGATGGCAACCGGCAAATGCACAGCTAAGATTACCGGCTGCCAGCAGTGCACAAACGGTTACCCAAGGATTAGGCATCAGTACGGTAACCCTCACATACCACAGACCTAATATGAACGGACGGACGGTATTCGGTGGTCTGGTTCCCTATGGCGAAGTATGGCGCACGGGAGCAAACAATGTTTCTGTCCTTGCATTTGACGGAGCGGTAACCATTGCCGGCCATTCAGTCGATGCCGGTAAGTATGGCATCTTCACCATACCAGGGCAAGATGAATGGACGATTATTTTTACCAAAAATACCGAACAATGGGGTGCTTATGCCTACACGGCAGACGAGGACCTTTTCCGTTTTACGGTGAAGCCGGAGCAGTTGCAGCAAGCCGTTGAGACCTTTACGATTGACTTTTCAAACGTAAAGCCCCAAAGCGCAACGCTCAACATCAGTTGGGAAAACACAAAAGTAAGTTTCGATTTGTTGGTTGACCAAGATGCGGAAATCATGGCGTCTATAGATGAAGCGATGAAAGGAGAGCGGAAACCCTATTTCCAAGCGGCGCAATATTATTACAATAATGGCAAGGATATTTCAAAAGCATTGGAATGGATGAATGCCGCTGAAAGTTTGGCTGGCCCAGCACCGCATGCCAGCTATTGGAAAGCACGTATCCAACTCAAAGCCGGTGATAAAGCGGGAGCTATCGCTACCGCGCAGGAAGGTGTAGAATTGGCGCAGAAGGCCAATAATGAAGAATATGTGAAGTTGAATAACCAGGTCATTGCTGAGGCGAAAAAATAATGAAAAAACCCATAGGAAAACCTATGAGGTTTTCCTATGGGTTTTTTTCATTTACAACGACGCATTGAGCAATTCTTCCAATTCCTCGTGGCTGATGTTCATGTTGACGTTGCCATCTTTGGCAAATGAGATTTCCCCGGTCTCTTCTGAAACCACCACGGCTACGGCATCACTTACTTCTGTTACACCAATGGCGGCGCGGTGTCGCAAGCCAAAATGAAGCGGTAAATCCTCGCTGTCAGAAAGTGGGAGCACACAACTTGCCGTTTTGATTTTGAAGTCTACTATCACGACCGCTCCATCATGTAATGGGCTGTTTTTATGGAATATGCTTTCGAGCAACCGCTTGGAAAGTTGGGCATCGATATATTCTCCACTGCTTTGGTAATACTCTTCATCAAAGTATTTGGAGAAAACGAGCAGTGCCCCCGTATAGGATTTGGACATGCTCCTACAGGCATCGATAATGGGCTTGAGGTGTGCCCGGTTGTCGTGCTCGGCCGCCTTTTTGCTCACGAAGATAGACCACAGGAAGTTCTTGCGCCTAACGGAGATGTTCTTCCCTATATGGATAAGGAAACGCCTGATTTCCTGTTGGAACACGACAATGAGCGCGATGGAACCCACGCTGATAAACCCACCGAATATTCCGGTAAGCAAATGCATGTTGAATTGTTGTACAATGAAGTATATGACGTAAATAAGCCCCAACCCAACGAGGATATTGACAGCGATGGTGCCACGGATGAGACTGTAGATGTAATAAAGGATAATGGCCACCAAAATGATGTCAACCACATCCAGTAACCTGACACTGAAAAAGCTAATGTCAAAACTATCCATAATCCCCGCAATTTAACAATTTTCTACCCTAAACCTATACAGGTTTTATACATTTGCAAAAAACAGTTCAAATGGCAAGGCTTTCTGTAAATATCAATAAAATCGCCACGCTCCGCAATTCGCGCGGAGGAGATAACCCCAATGTGCTTGACGCTGCACTAGCCTGCGAACGATTCGGGGCACAGGGAATCACCGTACATCCCCGGCCGGATGAACGGCATATACGCTACCAAGATGTATACGACCTAAAAGGTAGCATTGCGACAGAGTTGAATATTGAGGGCAACTGCAAGGAAGAGAAGTTTGTCCAATTGGTGTTAGCCACCAAACCTGCACAGGTGACATTGGTGCCCGATGACCCGGGACAATTGACATCAAACCATGGCTGGGATACCATCAAGCACCAATCGTATCTTCAGGAGACCTGTGCATTGTTTAAGGAAGCCGGTATTCGGGTATCCATCTTTGTAGATCCCGATCCAAAGATGGTGGAGGCCGCCGCCGAGACAGGAACGGACCGCGTAGAACTGTACACCGAAGCATATGCACGGGAATTCCACAACAATCGCGAGCAGGCCGTTGCTCCCTATATTGCTGCGGCAAAGGTGGCTAAACAAGTCGGATTAGGCCTCAATGCCGGTCACGATCTTGATTTGGAAAACCTAGAATACTTCAATCGGCACATACCCGGGTTGTTGGAAGTGAGCATTGGGCACGCGCTGATTGCAGATGCACTCTATCTAGGTCTGGCAGAGACAATCAAGCGATATTTGGCTCAATTGGATTGATGGCTATTTAATCCCCATAAAAATCCGTTTCCATCGGATTTTGCTGAGGAATGTTCCGTCTTTATCCCAACTTAACCAGACAAATAGTGCTTTTCCCACGATGTGGTCTTCCGGAACAAACCCCCACGTGCGGGCGTCTTCCGAATTGTGGCGGTTATCACCCATCATCCAGTAATAATCCATCTTGAAGGTATAGCTGTCTGCTTTCACACCATTGAGGTAATAGCCATCTTCCCGGCTTTCCAGTTCATTACCCTCGTAAACCCTGATCGCACGTTCGTACAATGGTATGGTGAGGGTGTCGAGGCTGACCGTCCATCCTTTTTTGGGAACGATGATCGGGCCGAAATTGTCGATGTTCCATGCGTATAACGGCGTGTTTGGAAATATGCCAGGTTCAGATGTGTCTGGGTGCCTGATATTCGGAACGATCTTGGTTACGTTTGCCCAGTTCTTTACTTCTTCATAAGCCTGGTCGGTCAGGAAGAGGTAATAGGGTTCGCGGGCATAGGGAGAATACTCTATCCGCATGTCCAGTAGCCGCTTTGGGTTTAATCCGGAACCATCGGTATATACGTAATAGTCCATTTGGCCATCTGGCGGCACGAACCCATTTTCACCATTTACATAGATCTTTGCTTCTCGTAGTGAAATGGTGTCTCCGGGAATGCCCACTGCACGTTTGATGTAATTTTCGCGCTTATCGATGGGTCGGTTGAATGGGTCATCAGCTTCCATCGGGAAGTTGAACACCACGACATCATTACGCTTGATGGTTTGGAATCCCGGCAGCCGTTTATAATCTAGCTTGATGCCTTCCCAATACGCTTTGCCTCCAGTAAGGGGCATGGTATGGTGTGCGAATGGGAAAGCCACTGGCGTCATCGGCACGCGGGGGCCATAATTCAATTTACTCACGAAGAGGAAGTCACCGACCAATAGGCTTTTTTCCATGGAGCCCGTGGGAATCATGTACGCTTCGATCAGAAATCCACGAATCAATGTTGCAGCAACGACGGCAAATACGATGGCATCTGCCCATTCGCGGGTTACAGACTTCTTGTAGGGGTATTTTTCTTTGAACGCAGGGGTTGCTGACTGGCCCAGGTAAGTGGTTTTGGCATCGTTGCCCCACAAGGGCAGTACCACGAATGGTAAAAAGACCGTAGCGCCGTGCTCCCAAAAACGTTGTTTGCCAAAACTCTTTACCAAGTCGATGTACAATCCGAAGAAAACGAAAATATTGACAATGGGGATGAGCAGCAATGCGATCCACCACGAGGGGCGCCCCGTTATTTTTGCAATGATGTATTCCCGATACACCGGAATGAGCGATTCCCAACCACCGCGACCGGCTTTAACGAAAAGTTTCCAAAGACCAAAATGGATAAGAACGAGGATGATAGCAAAAATGATGTAACCCATAGTGTCGGTTTTGTTTTCTTAATATACGTGTTTATTGGCCTGTTAATGTATATAATGCCTCTCTATATGCTAATTATGCCCGCCAAAGTTAAACATTTCTGTCACTTGGTAAAATCCCGTTTTGCCATGGAGCCATTCGGCGGCGATGACCGCCCCAAGGGCAAAACCTGCACGGCTGTGCGCCGTGTGCTTGAATTCGATCTGGTCAACTTCCGAACTGTACAGTACGGTATGTGTACCCGGTACGTCATCTATACGATGGCTTTCGATAAGCAACTGATGGGCCTTCGGGATGCGTTCTTCGCCCTCGCCGATCAAGTTGTTTATCCATTCTGTTTTGATATCGGTATTCGCCACAATGCCTTCGGCAATGGTGATGGCGGTACCACTGGGTGCATCTAACTTTTGCGTGTGGTGGATTTCCTCTACTTGCACGTCGTACTGTTTATACGGGTTCATGACACTTGCCAGCAACTTGTTAATGTGGAAGAACACATTCACTCCAATGCTGAAGTTAGAGCCATAAAGCAGGGAATTGTTACCGTCAAGGCACCGTTTTTTTATTTCATCGAGTTGGTCATACCAACCCGTGGTGCCTACGACGATGGGTACATTGGTCTCGAAACATAGCGCAATATTGCCTACCGCCGCCTCTGGCCTGCTGAAATCAATGGCGATGTCCGTTCCTTGGAGGTCGGTCGGAGAAATATTATGCCTATTATTTTCATCGACGATGAGGTGGATTTGATGGCCACGTTGCAAGGCAAATTTCTCAATGATTTGCCCCATTTTACCATATCCAAGTAGTGTAATATTCATATTGGTAAGTTGCTGGATGATTGTTGTTTATCAGTCTATGGCCCGTGGCCAATTCACAAACTTAAGATAAAATACGGAGCATTTTCACTGGAATACGTTTTTTATTTGCCAATATTGAAGCTTACTTTGACACCCACCGCATATGGTTGATAAGCGAAAGAACCGGTGGGCTGTTGAAGCAGTGTGGGGGTAACCCTAAAACCGAGGTCATCGCCAATCTCCCATCGATACTTAAGCATGGAGTTGACGTATGCTTCGATACCGTTGATCCCATACCATGCCAGCGTAAGTAGCACGGTAAGATCGCGGTTACGACGATAATAATCCTTCGCCCGAATCATGTTGTCGGTTAATTGGCTGGTCGGATTCGGATACAGTTCGGTATACCGTGATCCCGGTGGATGCGCATGGTTATTGGCTAAGCGGTATTGCACTTCACCCAGCATTTCCCGGTAATAGCGGTTGTTAAATTCGAAAACCAATACTGCGGATACAAACCCGCCGTAAATGACAGGTACTTTGATCCACCAAAGCCCTCCGTTAGTATATTGCCCCCATCCGGGTATGATCAATGATCGCTTCCACGCCTTGTTCGTGAGCGCCTCTAGTGCCAGTCGCGCTGAATCCTTAAACACCACTTTTTCCTGCTCCTGGGCTTCCTGCTCCATTTTTTCCCGTTGCCGTCTCTCCCTACGTGTTTCGGCTACTGTGGTGTCGCGATCAGATACCAGCGTGCTATCCACTGCTGCCGGAATCGTGTCAAGCGGTATCGTATCTTGCTCCTGTGCGTGGAGGGAAGGTATGCATACCAAAGCGAACAGTGCAAAGAAAAGCAAGCGATTCATCACCAATCTAATAATTCGAGGATCCTATTCAGGTCATCTTCCGAGTGGAATGGAATTTCGATGGCGCCGTCACCTTTCTTGCCAGACACTTTGAGTTTCACCCGTGTGGCAAACCTGGAGGCCAAATCATCTTCCACTTTTTGGTAGTGAAAGGATAGGGCTGGCTGACCATCACGTTTTGTGGCCGACTTGCCGGCGCGTTGCTGTATTTCCCGAACCAATTCTTCCGTTTTGCGTACGGATAGCCCTTTCTTTATGATTTCACGGAAAATATAGAGTTGCTTGTCGATTTCGGGTACATTGATCAATGCCCGTGCATGCCCCATGCTCAGTTGCCCATCGCGGATCGCCGCCTGTATGACAGGGGGCAATTTCAATAACCGCAAGTAGTTGGTTACCGTAGAGCGGTTCTTGCTTACGCGATCACCTAGCTCTTCCTGTTTGAGGTTGCATTCCTCCATCATCCGTTTGAAACTCAGCGCCACTTCGATGGCATTGAGATTTTCCCGTTGGATATTTTCAATAAGCGCCATTTCCAGCATTTGCTGGTCGTTGGCCGTACGGATATATGCTGGCAAGGCAGTGATACCGGCAAGTTTTGCCGCCCTCAGCCTTCGTTCGCCGCTGATCAATTGATAGGAATTACCATCCACTTGGCGAACGGTGATGGGTTGGATTAATCCTTGTAGTCGGATGGAATCCGCTAGTTCGCCTAGCGCCTCTTCGTCAAAATCCGTCCGCGGCTGGAACGGGTTGATGGCGATTTGGGAAATATTTACCTCACTGATCAGGTTCGCTGTCTGTTGTTTGGGAATCTCACCCAATGATCGGCTTTCAGCGGAGCGTTTTACTACTTCTTCTGAATCATCGAGCAATGCACTCAATCCTTTACCCAGTCCTGTTTTCCGTTGTTGTGCTGCCATGTTATACACTTACCTGTTCTTTCGTTGCTTTCACTAAGCCGTTTTTCTGGAGAATTTCACGTGCCAGATTCAAATAGTTGATGGCGCCTTTGCAATTGGCATCATGCATGATGACCGATATGCCGAAACTGGGCGCCTCACTTAATCGGGTATTGCGTTGGATGATGGTGTCAAAAACCAATTCATTGAAATGTGATTTGACTTCCTCAACCACTTGGTTGGAGAGCCTTAGGCGCACGTCATACATCGTTAGCAAGATGCCCTCGATTTCCAAATCCGTGTTGAGCCGGTTTTGTACGATTTTGATGGTATTGAGCAATTTTCCCAGCCCTTCAAGCGCAAAATATTCACATTGTACCGGAATGATGACCGAATTAGAGGCTGATAGGGCATTGATGGTGATCAGGCCCAACGATGGCGAACAGTCAATCACGATGAAGTCATACTCATCTTTCACTTGGGCAAGTACCTTGCGCATCTTGTACTCCCGTTCATGCAGGTTGATCATCTCGATCTCGGCACCGACCAGGTCGATGTGTGCGGGAAGCAAATCCAAATTCGGTGTTTCGGTATGCTGTATGGCGTCATGCGGGTCAAGGTCATTGATTAGGCATTCATACACACTGGCTTTGATGGTACGGGGATCAAACCCGATACCCGATGTCGAATTGGCCTGCGGATCGGCATCCACCAATAAGGTTTTGTACTCTAACACCGCCAAGCTGGCGGCAAGGTTGATGGATGAAGTGGTTTTTCCGACCCCTCCCTTTTGATTGGCTATTGCAATGATTTTACCCATGAATGATGATAACAAATAGTCTTTACTCGTCTGTATTCAGGCACCAAGATGGCCTTGCGACTCCTGTTTGATGGCTGCACCACGGAATAAAAACGCGCCAAACCGGGTAAACATTGTTGCAAGGTGTCCGAAAGTAGTTGTTATTTGTTACTTTTGGACATTTCAACAGGTACGAATACGAGGGGCTAAGATACGAATTATTCATGATGCCTTAAACACAAACATGCATGAACTTGAACAACGTACGGAGCAGCAACCTTTAGCTTTTAAATGATGAAACAATGATCACAATCGTTTCCGGAACTAATCGACAACATAGCAATACATTAAAACTCGCTAACTACTATCAACGCCAGCTTAAGGAAAAAGGGGCGGCGGCGCAAATCCTTTCCCTCACCGAATTGCACGGCAACTTTATTTCGGCCGATATGTACGGCAAATGCAGCGACAGTTTCCTCCCCATACAGGACCGCATTTCCGCAACGGAAAAGTTTATTTTCATCATTCCTGAGTACAATGGGAGTTTTCCGGGTATATTGAAGACTTTTGTGGATGCCTGCAAATTCCCCGATAGCTTTTTCAATAAAAAGGCCGCTTTGGTGGGATTGTCAAGTGGTAAATATGGCAATGTGCGTGGAGTGGACCATTTTACGGGAGTCTGCCACTATGTCCGCTTGCATGTGTTGCCCCTGCGTATTCACATTCCGTATATCTTCCATGAATTTGATGCCGACGGCAATCTATATAAGGAAGATACGGTACGTTTTACCAACGAGCAGATGGAGGAGTTTATCCGGTTTTAAGGCCTAGCAGGTTTTTAAAAACCTGCTAGGCCTTAAGGATTTACTTTAATTCGTCTTCACTGATTTCGCCATTGACCACCACTTCCTTCGTCACCGCTTTCAGTGGCATGGGCACCATCGGACTAACGATGGTGATGACTTCGGGAAACAAGATACCATCGTAGGTACCATAGCTTTCGACCGTCGTCTCGCCAGACAGTTGGCTTTCCGTCTTCAGTTTAAGGCCCGAAGCCACACTGAAATACTCCACGGAAGTGATGCCGCCTTGGGTCACCTTCACTTTGTAGGTATCCTCGTCATTCACCTTGGCTATACCGTCCAATTCAAGGCCGACATTATTTTCAGCATAAACGAGTTCGGGGAAGATGTCCAACAAGGTTTGGTACGCACCAGCCGCTTCGGCGGGTAGGTCTTGTGACTGCCCTTGGGCAGATACGGTTACCTTATCCCTCGAGATGGATACTTTTGACAAGATTTGCCCTCCCATTTTGGTGTTTTGTACGGCTAATCCCCTTTCCTTATCCACCAATTGCTCGATGCCGATCACCATGCCTTGTATCTCCGCTTCGCTTACGGATTTCAAGGTGTTGACAGTAGCCAGTTTTTCCCGACCGCCAAGTGCTTCGAGGTATTTTTCGATGACACCTTCGGCGGTTACATCCGCATCGGTGATTGCTATTTTAACTTCTGGATCACCAGTGACCGTGTAAAACTGCACATCACCAAAATGGGCCATCTTATCTGCAAAGTCATCTGTTTTGCCGACGACGGTAATCTGTAGGCGATCTCCATGCACATACTTGGCCGCAACGTCATTGATTTGATCCAATGAAATGGCATCCAGATTTTTCAAGTAGTCTTTATAGTAGTCTTTGGGGAGTTTTTGCAGCTCGGTATTGATGGCAAAACTGGCAATGGTGGATGGTTGTTCCAGTGACCTGCCGAAACTACCGGCCATTGCGGCTTTCGCAAGGTCGAGTTCCTCCTGTGTAATGGTTTTCTCGTTTAGCCTTTTTAGCTCGTAGATAAATTCCTGCGTTGCACTGTCAGTCACCGCGGTGCCTACACTGGCATTGGTGCTGACGGTGGCCACAAGTTTGCCGGGGGTGATGCTACCATAGGCCCCATACGTATAGCCCTTGTCTTCGCGAAGGTTGAGGAATAAACGGCCCGACGACCCGCCACCGAGTACGCGGCCGACCACGGCCGTGGCAATCACATCGGGATCATTGGGTTTAAGGTCAAACGGATAACCGATATTGATCACCGATTGTGCACTGGCCGCACGGTTGACCAACACCACCTTATTTGTTTCGGGAGCTTTGGGGGTGGGCCACTCATGAGTGGGCACCTCGCCCGATTGCCAGCCCGCAAAATAGGTATTGACCAATTCCTCGGCCTCGCTGGCCGTGATGTCGCCCACGATAGCAAGGTAGGCGATGTTTGGTTTGAAGTATGTACCGTAATAATGCTTGATGTCTTCCACTTGGATGTTTTCCACCGTTTTTTCGGTTTCGTTTTCGCCGTATGGGTGATCCTTTCCGTACATCACCGCATTGCGTACCACGCTGACGATGCTATTGGGGTCATCCTTGGCGGCAGCTAGCCCGGAAAGGGTTTGTTTTTTTAGCTTGTCCAATTCCGATTGTGGAAATGACGGATTGAACAGGACATCGGCAAATAGCCCCAGCAGCTGGTCGTTATATTTTTTGAGCGACGAAGCGCTTGCCGAGGTCGAAGAAACGCTGATACGCGCACCGATACGGTCGATGGCTTCATCGAGTTCATCTTTGCTGAGGGAAGTGGTACCACCCAACATCATATCACCTACCAATGAGGTAAGTCCGGCTTTGTCTCCTTCTAATATCGGGTCGCGGTCCAATACCAGTGAGTAGGTTACGCGGGGCAGCTTGTGGTTTTCCACCACAAACACCTTCAGTCCATTGGGTAGGGAGAATGTAGCGGGGTCGCCGATGTTGATTTCAGGGGCCGGCCCTGGTTCGGGATATTTGCTGCGGTCAACTTGCGCAATGGCAGCAGTTATGCTACATAAAAGGGCTACTATGTATATGCTGATCTTCTTCATTGTATTTCTCTATTTATCGTGAAACCATCTGGCTATTGTTGTACTTGCGCCGGCTGAGGCAAATAATACAACACTACGCGTCCATCCTTGTTCAAATATTCCTGAGCCACCCGTTGGATATCTGCCAGAGTTACCTTGTTGTATTTATCCAACTCTTTGTTGACCTCATTGGCGTCGCCAAAGAACGTCTTGGCTTCGGCTAGGCCTTCGGCAATACCTGCTACTGAGGAATATTTGTTCACCACAGCGTTTTCGATTTGGGCCTGTAGCTTTTGGAAATCCGACTCGGAGATGCCATTGGCAATCACCTTGGCGATTTGTTCGTCTATGGCATGCTCCAACGTGTCTGCAGCAATTCCCATATTGGCAATGCCATAAAGGAGAAATAGTCCACCATCTTCCAAATCCAACGGGAATGCTGCGACCGCTAGGGCTTTTTGTTGGTTATCGACCACTTCCTTTGTCAACAAGGAACTCTTGCCGCCCGTGAGGTAGGTAGATAGCATTTCCAATGCAGGGGTATCATCGTGTTTTTTCGGGGGCAGGTTATACGCCTGGATAACCGCGGGTAACTGGATGTTGTCATGCACCACATCCCGTATTTCGGCCGTGCGGCGGGGTTCTGTAATCGAAGGGCGGTAGATCGTACCCGTGCCGACCGGTATCTCGGAGAAGTAATCCCTTACCCATTGTTCGGTTTGGGCATAGTCGATGTCACCGGCGATGGAAAGGACAGCGTTATTGGGTACATAGTAGGTGCGGTAAAACTGCATGAACTCTTCGAGCGTGGCCGCATCGAGGTGTTCAGGAGAGCCGATGACGGCCCAATTATAGGGATGCACCTGGTGGCTACGTTTGAAAGTCTCCAATAAGATGGTGCCGTAGGGGCGATTGTCATACGATTGCTTCTTTTCCTCCTTGATGACGCTGCGCTGGGTTTCGATCCCCACGGAGTCGATCTTGGCATGAAGCATGCGCTCGCTTTCCATATAAAGTGCTGTTTCGAGGTAATTGGAAGGAACGACTTCGTAGTAATAGGTGATATCGTTAGAGGTGTAAGCATTTAAGGTGCCGCCAATAGCCTCTATTTTCTTCATATACTCTCCGCGACCGATATTTTCCGTGCCCTCGAAGAGCAGATGCTCAAAGAAATGGGCGAATCCGGTGCGATCGGGGTTTTCATTTTTGGAGCCCACGTGATACATGACGGAAACTGCCACAATCGGTGTCGCATTATCTTGATGTAGAATCACGGTGAGGCCATTTTCCAGTTTGAATTCCTTGAACTCAATGTTGGTTTGGGCGTTTGCTGCTGCAATGGAACAGAGCAGTAAGCCCGCAAATGCCGTAATAGATAAAGATTTCTTCATTACTGAGCTAATGTGGTTAAAAAAACTTGTGTATCGGTCACAAACTATGCAAGTTTACTATTCTTGGATTGAAAATATAGGTAAAAGTTACAACTTTCGTATAACCGAAGGTTTTAAGGCTTGTTTTTCAGATTGTTATGTCAGTTGTGTGGGTGTATTGCTATTTTCGTAATGCCTATCGAAGGCAAATTTCCGTTTTTAAAACGGGGATGCAAGGACGATTTCGAAATTCATAAAAATGCAACGGAAATAGCAAAAAGTTGCAGGTGAATTGCGATAATTAAATAAAAAATCACTAATTTGTTCCATATGAACGTAGTTGATATGCAGGTAGATTTACCACGTTTAGCTGTTTTTACCTCGGATTTGCAACGGATCACTGGCCAGAGCGAACGCACCTGCCAGCGGATTCTGCAGCGTATCCGGGATATGTTTGGGTTGGATAGGCACCAGCACGTGACCGTTTACCAGGCCTCGGAGTATTTGGGCATTCCAGTAATGGACATTGGACGGTTTATGCAGTAATCCAGACCCGGACATCCGGCCCATTTAGGCCGGAGCAGCGCATGAAGAACTTATTGGTATGACCACGGACGGCACGGCCCGATCCGTGGTTTTTTTATGTTTGTATGCATCAACTCCCGCCAAATCCGCCAATAACGCCAAATCCGCCAAAGGCGACAGCGTTTTCCGACAAACCACTGAACTTTATTTTATAGCCAACGGGGCAGGTACCACCCGGAGGCAACAGGAGTGATTTGTTTAATGTTTAATTTTTAAATTTTAGTTTTTATGGCAATTCAATTCAACGTTTTGGAAATCGGTAAACCAATGGATCCAGATGCACCGAAAAAGTTTTACGCTCGACCCGTGAGTAAGGGTGAAGTGACACTGGAGGATTTAAGTGAGGACATCTCCCATGCCTCATCGGTCAACGCCTCGGATGTGTATGCGGTATTGCAGAGTCTGGTGCGTGAGATACCGCGTAACATCGCCCGGGGGCACATTATACGTCTCGGTAACTTGGGTTCATTTCGTTTGGGAAGCAACAGTACGGGTAGTGAAACAGCGGAGGAGGTTTCTTCGGCGAACATTGTGCGTACCCGTTTGCTCTTCCATCCCGGGAATAAAGTTAGGTCGGTAATGCGCGATTTAACTTTCGAGAAAATGGCGTAAGATTTCTATAGTTCCCCTTTTGGGTAACAGGCCGCTATTCTAGAGGGATAGCGGCTTTTTTGTGCTTTTTGCCCGAAAATGGCCGTAGCGAAATAAAAAACGACCACGGTCGTTTGGCAAAACGATTGGGACGAGTTTAAGAAACCGCTTCGGTGGTTTTTCAGAACCAAATATGCTGCTTTTTTAGTTAATATAAGGTTAAATTTTAGGCTGTACTGAAATAAAAATTTAACAACGAATAGCCTTGATTTAATCATGTTTGAAATCATTTTTGCTTCAGACATAGCGCTCTTTACGGTAGTAGCAAATTCCGAGGCAAGGTATTCATTGCTCAATGGCTGCGAAAAATATCGAAATGCCCGACTTTTTATTGTAATGACATATTTTATAAGATTATGGATTTTTCAAGAAGAAAAAAAATACTGCTTGGTGCAATTTTAGGTGTTTTTATTTACTTATTATTGGTTATTATATTTAAGTACTTTTGACCCTCAAGTTAGGTTGCGTTACCTTAATTTTCTTAATTTGGTAACATGGAATTATCAAAAAAAGCCAGTTCTTTCAAAAGCCAACAGCTTTCAATAGCCTTGTTTGTATTGGTTATCGTGATCATTTATCTGATTGACCATCGGGAAGCGTTTTGGGAAGGCGTGGTTGCAGGTTTGAATGCGTTCTCTAGCAAATAAATACGAATATGCTGACAGCGATTAACCCCAAATTGCCCATGCGCAATATATCGGTAACAACGGATTTCTATCTTAACAAACTCGGTTTTAAGAAATTTGGAAATGCCGATTACGACCAATACTTAATGGTCGAGAAAGACGATATTCAAATTCACTTTTTTGAGTTCAAGGAGCTTGACCCCAAAGCGAATTATGGTCAGGTTTATATCCGAACAGACGATATAGACAAATTATATCAATCGTTTTTGGATAATCAAATCGATATACACCCAAATGGGGCATTGCAAACAAAGCCCTGGGGCCAACGGGAATTCTCAATACTTGATCCCGATAGCAATCTGCTGACTTTCGGGCAAAGTATCTAGGATTCGATACTAGACGGCCTTTTGGATCTTCCGCTCAAGCGAAGTCTTTGCGCCAGTATTGGAACCAGTTGGGCAGCGAAAACATGATTGTTTACAAAAAAATATTAACTTTGTGGTATGGCAACGCTTCGAATAGATATTGACAATAAGAAATCCGAAAAGATTGTCTTGGCTGTAGTTGAGGCGTTAGGCTTGCCTTACCAGTTGGAGAACGGTCCTGTTTCTCAGGCTGCATTGAATAAAAATGAAAAGGCAGTCTATAACAGACTCAAGGACTCGTTAGGTGAAATCAAACAACACCAAGAAGGCAATATCCAATTACAAACCATTGAAGAGTTTTTGGCTGAACTTTCCTGACTCGTATGGCCATTAATGTTTATCCCACAAGTGGTTTTAAGAAAGAGTTAAAGCGTATTTCAAAAAAGCATCGAGGGATTCTCGCAGACATCGCTAACCTTTCTGCTCAACTTAAAGAAAACCCAACATTAGGTGTCGATCTTGGGCAAAATGTTTATAAGATACGAATGGCCATCTCTGGTACCAACAAAGGTAAATCAGGCGGAGCGAGGGTCATTACCTTTGTGGTTTTGATAAGGGAAACCGTCTATCTAGCTGAAATATTGCTGAAGAACGAGCATGATACGGTTGATGTCGATAAGGTTATTCAACGGTTAAAAGACGAAGGACTGTTGTAGTTGCCGTATGAAACGATGCTTTATCAACGGCTTCGTTGATATTAATGTGCGCCGATATTGCGTATGTTGCCAGATTGTAGCTGTCGTTTTACTATGTAATTGTTCGAGCTGTAGGCTTTTTGCCTTGGTTTTATGCAACATTTTCGTCAAACACATCGTTATCTGGCACATATTGCCTACTTTAATGCCGGATTACGAACATGCATGCGAAACCAATACGTATTTTTATGAAAAAAATCACCCCCTCATTGACATTATGTGCATTTGCCCTGTCAATTTCTCCCACATTTTCCCAAACCTACGATGATCCCGCCATCAAAGCGAAGGCAGATCGGATACATGCCGATGCGCTCACGCTGGATACCCATGGCGACCTGCCCAATTTTATGATTTCTCGTCCTGATTTTGATATCTCGAAAGAACATGACGCGCGGGCGACCGGATCCCGTATAGACCTACCTCGGATGAAAAAAGGTGGTTTGGATGCGATGTTCTTTGCGGTATATCTCGGCCAGGGGCCACGGACACCTGAAGGGAATGCAGATGCTAAGGTAAGGGCGAAAGCGCTATTTGATTTAGTCTACAAGATTGTGGAAGACCATCCGGATCTGGCTGGGCTAGCGATGACCCCCGAAGATGCGTACGCATTAGAGAAGGAGGGTAAACGGGCCATTTTCATCGGTGTGGAAAACGGTTGGGCTATAGGCAAAGATCTTACGCTGCTGAAAACATATTATGACCTCGGCGCACGCTATATGACATTATCCCACACCCGAAATAACGATATCTGTGATTCATCTACGGATGAAGAGGAACACGGTGGACTTAGCGATTTCGGTGTCGAGGTGGTCAAGGAAATGAACAGGTTAGGGATGATTGTCGATGTATCCCACATCTCCGATGGGGCGTTTTGGGATTGCATTAAGCACTCAGAAGCTCCGATCGTGGCCACCCACAGTTCTGCAAGGGCGCTCTACGACCACCCCCGCAACTTGTCTGACGAAATGATCAAGGCGCTCGCGGCAAAAGGTGGGGTCGTTCAAATGAATATGCTAAGTAGCTACTTGAAAGCGGGTAATCCCGAACGCGCAAAGGCCATGCAGTTCCTTCGGGAAAAATATCCACGAGGAGCGGAGTTGACCGAAGCGCAAGAAGCCGCGCGGGCTGCCGATTTTCAAGAGTTGAATACTCGCTTTCCGGAAGAACTGGCAACCCTGCAATTGGTGGTAGACCACATCGATCACATCGTGAAGCTCGTTGGGGTGGATTACGTCGGGATTGGCCCTGACCTCGACGGGGGTGGAGGAGTGACCGGAATGTATGACGTGAGCGAAATGGGTAATATTACCTATGAATTGGTCAAGCGGGGCTATAGCGAGGAAGACATCAAGAAAATCTGGAGTGGCAATTTTTTCAGGGTGATGAGAGAAGCGGACCAGGTGGCGAAGCGGCTATAGGGCTTATGATTTGCACGGACTAACGAAGACTCGACAAGCGGATTGATAAATCGCCAACAGCAGGAGTTTGTTTTCTTCAGCTTTATAGTGTCGTTCGTACTCCAGACGTGCTCGTTTGCGCATCTCCCGTTTTCGTACTTCAGCCATACTCGAGAATTGCTCGACGCAGGACTGTAGCCCCATAACATTACCCGCTGGAAAAAGTAGCCCATTCTCGCCGTCTTTCACCATCGCCTGCATTGCGCCCAGATGGCTGGCAATGACGGGGGTGCCCGCAGCAAATGCTTCGAGGATGGTCATGGGCATGCCTTCAAACCAGATCGATGGGAAGACCAATGCGGTGCAGCTCGCCAATTGCTCGTCGATGCCGGTTTTGTCCAGACTCCCCAAATAAACCATATTGGGATGCTTTTGGCAGGTCGCAACTACTTTTTCCCGCATGGGGCCATCGCCCGCAATACGCAATTGCTTGTCGGTATTGCCGAACGCTTCCAATAGTACATCGATGCCTTTTTCAGGGGTAAGCCTGCCGACGAATAGGAAATGTTGTCCACGTGTTTCCTTGACCCGTTTAGGGGGGGAGACGAAGTTAGGTTTGACCACGAATTTTTCCTTGGGTACGCCGAAAGTCGAATCCACGAATAATTGCTTGGCGAAAGCGGTCAGGGGAATGTATCGGTCGACCATTTGCCAAGTACCCATTTTTTTGTGCAACCATACGGTAAAAGCAAGCCAAAACGTCTTAAAGACCGAATGACTGTGCAGCCCTAGTCGTACAGCTTGCCAAGGGAAGCGGGTATGGAGGCTGTCTGTAAATAGGTTGCCGTTGTAAAACAAGGTTGCCGAAGGGCAAAGCAGGCGGTAGTTGTGCAGGGTCATGACTACAGGGATGCCCTGCCGCTTGGCAATGCGAATGGCAATTGGCCCGATCGCATAATGGAGGTTGTGGATATGGATGACGTCTGGCCGGTGCTCCCGAATTGCCCGTTTCACTTTTCGTCCTGCCCGCACATTCCAGGGCGACCACAACGTTTGCCAAGCGCCCTTCCACCCCTTTCTGTTTTGGAAAGTGAGTAAAGCGACTTCCTCCGTTAAGGACAATAATGTATGCTCTTGCTCGAAAACAGCGTCTTCGCCGCCTGGGTCTTGGTAATGGTTATGTATAATCAGGACGCGCATGGAGTGGTAACAAAACTACGATAAACCAAACAGGTTTTTTAAGGCATTAGGATTTATTTACGAAAATCCCTATTTTTAAGGCATCATCTATGTAAATCTGACGTAACCATTGCCTATGGAACGGACATGCCTGGATTGCGGCCAGCCAATTATTGGACGTGTCGACAAAAAATTCTGTGATGACGCCTGCCGCAGCAACTATAATAACCGACGAAATAGCGAGGAGAATAGCTACTTGCGCAAGGTAAACGGTATTCTGAAACGCAACCGGCGAATACTCGAGATCCTAGCCCCTGGAGGAAAGGCAAAGGTGAAGTGGAAAACCCTGGTCGGCGAAGGCTTTAATTTTGACTACATCACCGATATGCACGAGACGGAGAAAGGTGCCCAATACCGGTTTTGCTACGAGTATGGTTATTTACTGCTGGAACATGACGAGGTACTGCTGGTGAAGAGGAAGAGGTAGTGGAGAGAAAAAAAAACACGATTTCCATGCGGTAAAAACAAAAGCTAATCTTTTTCCTATGTTTCATCTGATTTGTTCGTTTTCAATGGCAGATTAGACCTGCCTGCCGAGGCGGGGACCAATTAACTTGCATATGAAGTGCAAGTTATCTAAGTTTGCCGGATGCAGCGCGATACCTTTGCCGATTTCAAGTTCAACAGGCAAATCCTGAATGCCATTGAGGAGGCAGGATATGCCAAACCCACGCCCATACAACAGAAAGCGATTCCACCGATACTAGCTGGACAAGATGTGATGGGTATTGCCCAAACCGGCACCGGTAAAACTGCGGCATTCGTATTGCCCATCTTGATGAAGCTCAACTATTCACAGGGGAATGATGCCCGTGCACTCATCCTTTCGCCCACCCGTGAGCTGGCCATGCAGATCGAAGAAAACATCCGCCTATTTGCCAAGTACACGGACTTGCGTACCGTAGTGCTCTATGGCGGATTGGGGCCGAAAACCCAGATCGCCGAACTGGAAAAAGGAGTGGATATCATTGTAGCTACCCCGGGTAGATTCCTTGACCTTTATCTTACGGGGCACATTCCCACGAAATCGCTCAAGGTATTGGTCATGGATGAAGCCGATAAGATGATGGATATGGGATTCATCGGCAAACTGCACCGTATCTTGGAGGTGGTGCCGCGCAAACGGCAGAACCTGTTGTTTTCAGCAACCATGAGCGAATTGGTACACAAGATTTCGGGAGATTTCCTAGCGTTCCCCACCATCGTGGAGGTGACCGAACAGGCGACGCCGGCACAGACGGTCATGCAGGCACTCTATTATGTGCCCAACCTTAAAACGAAGATTAATCTGCTGCAACACTTGCTCAAGGATGACGAGCAGTTGCACCGCCTGATCATCTTTTGCAAGACCAAAACCGTAGCAGACAATGTCTTCAATTTTTTGGAACGGAAATATGGTGTCGACAATGTCAGGGTCATCCATGCGAACAAAGGACAGAATACACGTATAAACTCCATCAATGCCTTCAAGGAGGGTTCCATACGGATATTGGTGGCCACTGATGTGGCCGCCCGTGGCTTAGACGTGAGCGATGTGAGCCATGTTATCAATTTCGATGTACCCATTGTCATCGAGGATTATGTGCACCGAATTGGGCGTACCGGACGAGCGTTCAACACGGGCGATGCCATTACGTTTTGCAATCCGGCAGAAGAATACTATATCCGCAAAATCGAAAAGCTGATCCGTCAGCAGATTCCGGTAATGGATATTCCCGAGGGTGTGTTCATCGAGAAGACCGGCTTTGACGAGCGTCAGGCCATTGCACGTGAAATCGATGCACAGAAACGGAAAGACAACCCCGATTTCAAAGGGGCTTTCCATGAGAAGAAAATGGCCAACCAAAAGACCAGCAAACCACCGCGTGCCAATAAAAGCAGGGGATACGCCGGTAAACAAAAGCCTGGTAGAAAGAAAAGATGAGACAGCTTAGGATTACTCCGTTGAACATCGCATCGGCATCGCTGTTGACGTGGTTATTGTGGCAGATACTGGATGATGAGGTTGGGATCGGCACCATTGGTTGGTTTTTGTTACTTTTGCTGGTGCTAATAGCGGCCGACCAGTTCTTTAGGTTGATGTTGCGAACCCTGAAACGGGTATGGATAGCCGAGGGGATTTTTGTGGTGTTTGTGGTATTAGTGATTTGGATATTAAAGATATGGTAGGAAACATGGAACGCGGATGATGCTGATTTTACGCCTGCCTGTCGGTAGGCAGGGATTTTCACAGATTAATGGCGATCCGTGAGCATCTGCTAAATCCGTGTGATCCGTGTTCGATAATTTTGATAAACATGAAAAAAGCAGAAATAAAACTAACGATTGAACTAGACGACAATAACGTTCCGGATAAAATAACTTGGGAATCTTCAGATGGGGAAAACAAGGAAGCATTGCCTGCAAAAGCCCTGTTTTTGGCATTGTGGGACCATCAATATAAAAACTCCTTGCGCATAGACCTCTGGACGAAAGATATGCCGCTGGATGAGATGAAACGTTTCTTTTATGAGACATTACAGACCATGGGTGATACATTTATCCGCGCCTCAGGCGATGATGCGATGGCGAAGGCTGTCATTGGTGACTTGCGCGACTATTGCGACCATTTTGCCGAAAAGATGGAAGTCACGCAGAAACAGAATTAACTATTGGCCGATTCGCGGATGCGCAAATTTGCCGTTTGTTAAATTGAGAATTAACGAATAGGCAGGTAAGCGAATAGGCAAATTAACGAATAGGCAGATAAGCGAATTGGCAAATCAACGAATACACGAATAAGCGAATAATCAAAAAATGAATTACTTCTTAGTAAAATCCGAACCGTTCAAGTATAGTTGGCAGCAGTTCTTGAAAGATAAACAGACTTTTTGGGATGGTGTGCGCAATTATCAAGCGCGAAACAACCTGCAAGCCATGAAAGAAGGGGATTTGGTGCTGTTTTACCATAGCAATGAGGGCAAAGAAGTGGTGGGTATCGCCAAAGTCGTGAAGGAAGCCTACCAAGACCCCACGACCACGGATGCACGCTGGGTGGTGGTAGACCTTGCCCCGGTGGAAACCTTGAAGAAACCGGTGACACTGGAAACCATTAAAGCGGACGACCAACTCCAAGACATCGCGTTGGTACGCCAGGGGCGGCTGTCCGTGATGCCATTGAAACGGGAAGAGTTTGACCGGATTGTGGCATTGGGAGCAGGTTAGTCAATACAAAATTTGTATTTCGATTAAGGTACTTACCAACGTACTTGGTAAGGGTAGCGTTCGTATACCGCATTGTCTTCGGTGATGGAGTAGCCTTGCTCGGCATTTTGCCTAGCCAGTTCGATGAGTGCATTCGCTTCTTCAATGCGATCCATGTAGGCCAAGCATATCGCCTGGTAATACTGGACGTCAGAAAACCGAGGGTATTTGTCCAATGCACGGTCAAACGTAGCAATAGCCGCTTCATATTGCTGTTGCTCGTATTGCGAAATGCCGTAGTAAAACAGATCAAGGTGATGTATCCACTCTTCGCCTTTTGCCGCTCCCATACTATCTGTATCCTGCTTAAAGAGTTGTTCCGCAATCGCAAATTCATTCAGTTGGAGGTGGCATAGTGCTTTGTAGAAATTATAGGAATGATCCATCACAAAGCTATTGCCATCCCGTTGCAGGCATTCGTCGAAATCAGCAATGGCATCGCGATAGGTTTTTGCAAAGATACACTTGATAAAGGCGCGGTAGTTTTGATAACTTTCCGGTTGGTAGAAAGCGGCCTTATCCAAGTATTCCATTCCCTTTTCATACTTTCCCTGCTTAAACATCGGCATTGCTTTCTGTTGCCAAAGGTAAGCGATGGTAGAATCCTCACGCAAGCCCATGTCGATGTAATATTGCCACTGATACGAATAATAGCTGTACTGGCGTGCGCTATCTATCAGGTATTTGTCAATGATGGCTTGTTGCCTAGCTTTTTCCGATTCGCTGAGTAAGGGTGGACGATTGGATGGTTCGTCAGCTGACGTATGCGGTGTACAGGAAGCACCGATGACAACCAAGAGAATCAAGAAAAAAGATAGCCTATGTATAACCACGTTGGTTGCGATTGGACATTTATTCTTTTACCACTTCACGGAATAGGTTTTGGAGTTCCTTGGCGTCTTTGGGCTTGAGTTTGCCTGCCAGTACCAACCGGAGTTCTCTTCGCTGTAAGGCCTGCTCATACAATTCCTTTTCCTCATCCGTCTCTGGTTCCAATTGGGGTATAACAATGGTACGTCCGTTTTGGTCAATGGCCACGAACGTATAGAATGCTTCATTGGACCGCACTTTCGTTCCAGAGGGAATGTTTTGCGCCCATACCACGAGCCGCACTTCAACGGAGGTGTTAAATGCGCGGGTAACTTGCGCCTCGATGCTGATAACATCGCCCAGTTTTACCGGATGCTTGAAGGAAACATTGTCGACAGACGCCGTGACCACAATGCGGTTGCAATGCTTCTGCGCGGAAATGGCGGCAGCGATGTCCATCCAGTGGAGCAAGCGGCCACCCATGAGGTTGTTTAATGTGTTGGTGTCGTTCGGCAATACCAGCTCATTCATGATGGTATACGATTCGCGGGCAAACTTCTTTGTCATGCTGCAAAGATGGGATTATTTTTTGAGTTGCTCGTCAACCAACGCCAGCCCCTCGGTGAAAGCGTGTGGTTCATAACCCAATATCGATCTTGCCTTGTCTAGGATGAATCCGGTCCGTTTCGGCCGGGGCGCCGCTTGGCTCAATGTCGAGGAGCTCACCTGTTTGACAAGCGATTTATCCAATTGCCAATAATCGGCCACCGCTTCTACCAATTCATGGATGGCAAACAGGTCCTTGCCTGAGATGTGGAAGATGCCCTCAGCCCCTTTGTCGGCGGTGAGCAAGCAAGCCATCGCTAAATCCTCGGCTAACGTAGGTGTGCGCCATTGGTCATTGACCACATTGAGGGGTTGCCCTTTCTCCAACGCACCTTTGGCCCAAAGCACAATGTTGCTGCGGCTCATGTCAGCCACCACGCCATACACCAGTATCGTGCGCAAGACGGCCCACTTACAGTTCGATTGCTGGATGATGTGCTCCGCATCCAATTTGCTTTGGCCATATAGGCTCAAAGGATTGGGCTGGGCATCTTCGGTATATGGCCCCGCCTCACCATCGAAGATGAAATCGGTAGACAAATGGATCAAATGGATGCCAAATTCCTCGCAAAGCACCACAAGTGCCTGCACGGCTTCCACGTTCAGTTTCCGGCAGCCCTCCGGGTCATGCTCGCAGGCATCCACATTGGTCATCGCTGCGGTGTTGACAAGGACATTGGGTCGGTGTTCGGCCACAACTTCGCGTAATCGGTCGGCATCTAGGATGTCTACGTCGACATACCGGTAGCCTGTTTTGACAGGATGGCGGTTTTCGCCCCTTGATGTGGCAATCAGTTCAATGGTATGGTCGGCAAGTGCTAGGTCCGTAATTTTTTGGCCTAAAAGACCATTGCTTCCGGTTACGAGGATTTTGTTCATCTTTTATTAATAGCGTTTGTCTGTCAAGTGTATGGTTTTGCTGGCAACGGACACACATCATGTTCACGTCGCATCAAAAACGAGGCCCAAAGATAACCATACTTTTGATATAGAGGTTTTTTGACGCGAATACTCCGGGCAATTTACATGTCATGAACCTGCATTATTTTCGTAACTTTGAAATCATGCATATCGAACAACTGCGCGACTATTGCCTTTCCAAACCTGGGGTAACCGAAAGTTGCCCGTTCGGGCCGGACACCTTGGTGTTTAAGGTGGAGGAGAAGATGTTTCTGCTCACGGGACTGGATAACCAACCGTTGTCCTTCAGTGCGAAATGTAATCCGGAATATGCCGTTGAACTCCGCGAACGATACCCGAATACCGTTAAAGGAGCCTACCACATGAATAAGCGGCATTGGAATAGCATCGTCTGCAATCGGGAATTAGATGACAGTGAGTTATTGGCCCTTATTGACCATAGCTATGACCTGGTGGTGGCTGGTCTGCCGAAGAATGCGCGTGCGCGTCTGTCCTAGCCATCAATCCTGTCCAAAATCATTGTTTTATGTGACATTGCCATAACGGAGATGGTAGGGTGAATAGCTATTTTTGCAACTCGTTCACATACTAATGACAATGACTGTATGAATTTTGAATCCTATCTATCCGAATTTGAGCACATCTTGAACGCTTCATCGCCTGTTGCTCCGTATGATAACCCTGATTACTTGAACTATACCAAACTCAATTGGTCACGGATGAACCGCTGGTTGAAGAAAGGCGAATTAACCGAACAGTTAGTAGATGTGATAAAAGGCATTGTCCAACCGCAACGGTGGATGATCATCACGGAACCATGGTGTGGAGACGCCGCCCACCTGGTCCCTTTCCTGCATTTAGCGGCACAGTTGAATCCACTGATTGCTGTTGAATATGAATTGCGCGACTCGGCACCGTTTCGCATCAATGATTACCTGACCAACGGCAGCAAGTCTATTCCGAAATTGATCATACGGAATGAGGAAGGCAAAGACTTGGCGGTATGGGGGCCACGGCCGGTGGAGTGCCAAAAGCTATTTGACCGACTCAAGGCGGATAATGCCGATTTCGAAACACAAAAAACCGCGTTGCAGCAGTGGTATAATGAGGATAAAGGAAAATCGCTGCAAGCGGAACTTGCAGCGATTTTGAATAGGGTTGAAATCAATCTGGTTTAATATCGGTGCCCCGGTTTGAAGACAATGATGCTAAAAAGCTACATTTTCAGCCCGATTTCCCGCAACCGTTCATCCAGGTATTCGCCAGCAGTCATATCCGTGTAGGCTTTCGGGTATGCGGCGGTGATGCACGAATCCAGTGATTTGAGGCTTACCTCGGCTTTTGGGTGAAGGAAGAACGGCACAGAAAACCGTGATGTCTTCATCAATTCGCGGGGTGGATTCACCACGCGGTGGGTGGTCGATTTCAATTTGTTATTCGTAAGGCGTTGCAGCATGTCACCTACGTTGACCACGATGTCTTCCCCATGGGCTTTCACTGGATACCAGGTTCCGTCGCGCGTGAGCACTTCCAGCCCATCGGCACTTGCGCCGATCAATAGCGTAATGAGATTGATGTCTTCATGGGCTCCGGCGCGAACAGCATCATCGGGGATGCTATCCGGATCCTCAATAGGGAAATAATGGATGGCCCGCAAGATGGAATTGCCGTTGTGGACACGGCTTTCAAAATAGTCTTCCTCCAGACCTAGGTACACGGCAATGGCTTTTAGCAATTGTCGCCCTGCATGCTCTAATCGGTCATATACCTCGGCAGTCACTTCGTTAAATCGGGGCAATTCCTTGACTTCCACATTGTCAGGATACTCCGCTTTGTCATACGCTTCGTCGGTGATGGTCTGCCCGCGTTGCCAAAACTCCTTAAGGTCGGGGGTCTTGGCATCTTTTGCTTTTTCTCGGCCTTTGGAGGTGTAGCCGCGCTGCCCAGCTAAACCGGGAATCTCGTATTTCAATTTCTCTTCCTCGGGTAGTGCGAAGAATGCCTGAACGATATCATATAGTTCGGTAATCAAGGCTTTGTCCAAACCGTGGTTGGTAATGGTGACGAAGCCGGTTTCGTTAAATGCCTTGCCGATATCCTGCGAAAATAGCCTGCGCTGTTCGGCCGACCCCTTAGTATAATCATGGAGGTCAAGCCTAGGGATGTTTACTGTTGTCGACATATTGGAAGTTTTTGTAGGTAAAGATAAGAGATTTTGATCGGTTTTGTCCGTTTTTTTGGCGGGAATCAAGTTGCACCGATTGCAGCGGGATGGTTTCGGTGATTTTCAAGTTAACGCGCTGCCACTCGGCGCCACTTTTTTGGCATGGGGTTGCCCCGAGTGCCGGGCTAGCATACGGTTTCGTAGGGGCTAGCGCTAGACGGAGCGACGGCATGGTGAAGGCTTACGACATCGCCAATGATAATGATGGCTGGATGAGACAGCCCGTGGTGTGTCGCCGCATCCCGCAATTCGGAAACTTTACAGACGACCTGTCGATAGTGCGGCAGTGTGGCGTGTTGGATAATCGACGCAGGCGTGTCCCCCTTTCCATGAATGATGTAGGTGTCGGCGATTTCATCCAGTTTTTTCATTCCCATATAAATCACGACGGTTGCCTTGCTCTGCATGGCCAGTTGCAAATCGGATGATAATTCCCCATTTCGTTTCGTGCCCGTAATTGCCCAGATACCTTCGCTTACACCCCGATGGGTTAGGGGGATTTGGTGATGTCCGCTCCCTTGCATGCTGCTGATGCCCGGGATGTATTCCACGGCGATGCCTTGCCTTTCTGCATACAGCAATTCCTCAAAACCTCTTCCGAAAATGAAAGGATCGCCCCCTTTCAGCCGTACCACCCGGGGAAACCGACGACAATACTGGCTGATGAGCGCATGGATTTCTTCCTGCGGTGTGTATTTATCATAGGGTTTTTTACCAACATATACCTTAATGCAGTGTTTTGGAGCGCATTTCAGGATTTTTTCGTTAGACAAGTGATCAAAAAGGATGACATCGGCCATTTTTAGCGTATTGTAAGCCTTTATTGTTAATAGATCGGGATCCCCTGGGCCTGAACCAATCAAGTATAGTGTGTTACTTTTCGTTTTTGCATTGACTATTTTGGTAATTTTTGAAAAAAAGCTAAAAAAATGCATGTTTTTTATTGTTTAATTTAATAATAGTCAAAATATGTATTGAAATTTTATCATTTATTCATGTGTTTTTGTATATAATTCGTCAAAAACATATCAAAATTATGAAATTTTTATGATTTATATCATATAAAATTTGAATAATTTAAATTTATTGATGTATATTAGCCGATATAAATCATATTTTTACATGTTTTGTTAAAATATCGAACATTATGAATAAAAAAACAATCGTTATTATAGGCAATGGTATGGTTGGATATAAATTTTGTGAAAAAATCACCGATATATCCGATGATTTTAACCTTGTGGTGTTCGGGGAGGAGTCCAGACGAGCCTACGACCGTGTCCATCTTAGCGATTATGTCAATAAATCGGCTGCAGACGACCTTTATTTGTGCAAAAGTGATTGGTATCGCTCAAAAAACATCAATTTATACCTCGGTGACCCGATAATGGCCATCGATAGGTCGACCAAAACCGTCCTTTCGTCAAATGGTATCAGGATTACATACGATTTTCTGGTGTTGGCTACTGGTTCCGCGGCTTTTGTGCCCGATATCCCAGGGGTACATCAGGAAGGCGTATTTGTGTACCGAACCATCGAGGATTTGGATGCGATAAAATCTTATGCAGCATCCGTCCGTAGCGGAGCGGTGCTTGGCGGTGGGCTCTTGGGCCTGGAGGCGGCGAAGGCGTTGATGGACCTAGGTGTGCCGTCCGTGGCGGTCGTTGAGGCCGCACCTCGGTTGATGCCTCGACAGGTTGACGATTTGGGTGGTAATATACTGCAGTGCAAACTAGCGGAGTTAGGGCTGACGATACATACGGGCCAGCGAACCCAAAGTGTGGATGGGGATGGCAGAGTGAGAGCACTGCGCTTCGACGACGGATCGGTAATGGATACGGAGATGCTGGTGATTTCGGCAGGCATCCGGCCGCGCGATGAGTTGGCGAAGCATTGCGGGATTGAAGTGGGCGAGCGAGGTGGGATCGTCGTCAATGAATACATGCAGACCAGTGACCCATCCGTCTTCGCTATCGGCGAATGTGCGTTATTCGATGATACGATTTACGGACTGGTGGCGCCGGGATATGAAATGGCGGATGTAGCCGTTGCAAAAATCTGTGGCCACAATAAAGTGTTCCGTCGGTTTGACATGAGCACGAAATTGAAATTGGTGGGTGTGGAGGTGGCTAGCTTCGGGGATCCATTCATCGAGGAACCATACGCGCGTACCATTGTGTTTGAAGATAAACACCAAGGGATTTACAAACGCTTAAACATCAGTAGCGATGGTAAATATTTGTTGGGGGGTGTATTGGTGGGCGATGCTGAGCGCTATAACTTGCTGCTGCAAACGGTCAACAATCAATTGGTGCTGCCGGAGAATCCCGGCGATTTGATGATGTCAGCCACGGAGAAGGGTGGTGCGTCTGATAGCGCCGGTGGCTTATCGGCGCTACCCGATAGTGCGCTGATATGCAGCTGCGAGGGCGTGACCAAAGCGGATATCTGCCGAGCGGTGACGGAAGACGAGTGTGAGAGCGCTGATGCGGTAAAGAAATGTACCAAAGCGGGTTCGGGCTGTGGGGGCTGCGTGCCCATGGTGAAGGACTTGGTTGCTGCCGCGATGAAACAGCAAGGGAAGTACATTCGCAATGTGGTGTGCGAACATTTTGCGTTGAGCCGTCAAGAACTCTACGACCTCATCAAAATACATGGCATGGAAAGCTACGACGAGGTGTTGGACACCCTCGGGCAGGGAGACGGTTGCGAGGTGTGCAAACCGCTGGTATCATCGTTGCTGGCCAGTATTTGGAACGACATGATCCTCCGTAAGGGGAATGATACCGCACAAGATAGCAACGACCGATTCTTGGCCAACATTCAGAAAGGGGGCACATATTCCGTTGTTCCCCGTATCCCCGGTGGGGAAATTACACCAGATAAGTTGGTGGTCATCGGAGCGGTCGCAAAGAAGTATGGATTGTATACCAAAATAACCGGTGCGCAGCGCATCGACATGTTCGGGGCGTACTTGAATGACCTGCCCCTGATTTGGGAAGAGCTGATTGCCGCCGGATTCGAGAGCGGCCATGCGTACGGAAAGGCGTTGCGTACCGTAAAAAGTTGTGTGGGAAGCACTTGGTGCCGTTTTGGATTGCACGATAGCGTGTCATATGCCATCCGGATAGAAGAACGGTACCGTGGATTAAGGGCTCCACATAAGATCAAATCGGCTGTAAGCGGCTGCATCCGGGAATGTGCGGAGGCCCAGAGTAAGGATTTCGGAATCATCGCCACGGAAAAGGGGTGGAACCTGTACGTATGCGGGAATGGGGGCAGCAAGCCCCAACATGCATTACTCCTTGCGTCTGATATCGATAGCGAAACCTGTATCAAGTATATCGACCGGTTTCTGATGTTCTATATCCAGACCGCTGACCCGCTGACGCGGACAGCCACTTGGCTCAACAAGATGGAGGGCGGGATAGATTACCTGCGTAATGTGGTGGTCAATGACAGCCTGGGGATGGCCCAGCAATGGGAGGCCGAAATGGATGCCCGGGCCGCGGCCTATGCTTGCGAATGGAAAGCCGCTGTGGAAGATCCGGAAATCAGGAAGCGATTCAACCATTTCATCAATGCGCCCGGAGAAAAGGATCCGTCCGTGAAATTCGAGGAAATGCGTGGGCAGAAAAAAGCCGCTGATTGGACACTGGCCTAACGGCTGACAACGCTGACTTCGTGTTAATAAGTTACTCATTTCAAATCAATATATCATGGAAACCATAAGAACAACAGAATGGCTAGCCGCATGCCGCGTGGAAGATGTCACAAAAAACGGTGGCGTATGTGTCAGGCATGGCGATGAACAAATCGCATTGTTTTACTTCACTAGGCGCAACGAATGGTATGCTACCCAAAATGAATGTCCGCATAAACGGCAAATGGCGTTGAGCCGTGGAATGCTTGGTTCGGTGGGAGAGGAGCCGAAAATTGCCTGTCCGTTTCATAAAAAGACCTTCTCGCTGGCTTCTGGGGAATGCCTTACCGGTGATGAGTGTGCGATAAAAACGTATCCCGTCAAAGTCGAGGATGGGCTAGTATATATCGGACTGGATAATTGATTTAACAACGGGAACTAAACACAATTGACAATGGACTATATTAATCCTAAAGAAGTAGCGGGGGCCATGATGACCGCCGCTGTCAATAAATCTGGGCTTTCTATCAAAGATTTGCTTATCCGTAGCATGCTGTCCGGAGCCCTGCTGGCCATATCCGTGACATTGGCTAACTTGGCTACCGCACAGACAGGTTTGAGCCTGATTGGAGCGTTTGTCTTTCCTGTTGGCTTCGTGATCATTGTCATCCTTGGTCTCGAGTTAGTTACCGGTAGCTTTTCACTGGTGCCGTTGGCTTGGTTTGAGAAGAAAATCTCCGGTGCGGTGATGATGAAAAACCTGATGTGGGTCTTTTTGGGTAACCTGGTGGGTAGCGTGCTGTTTGCCGTCATGTTTTGGGCGGCCTCTACCGATGGTGGGCAAGCCGGTCAATTGGGTGCCATCGAACAATTGCTGGTCAACGCGAGCGAGAAAAAAACCATCGGCTATGCAGCGCATGGCGCTTCGGGGCTGTTTTCGGCGTTCATCAAGGCGGTCTTGTGCAATTGGATGGTATGCATGGGGGTGGTGATGTCGATGACCTCAAAGTCTACATTGGGTAAGATATTGGCCGCAGGCATCCCGATATTCATCTTCTTTGCACTCGGGTATGAGCACGCGGTGGTTAACATGTTTGTCATTCCCGCAGGGATGATGTTCGGTGCAAACGTATCGGTTGCCGACTGGTGGCTCTTCAACCAACTGATTGTAACGGCAGGCAATATTGTCGGTGGTCTTTTGTTTACCGGCATGGCTATTTATTACACGCATGGCGAAAAGGGAGGGAATGTTCCCTCTACAGCTAATCATTGATAACGCCATGTTGACTGTAAAATGGAAAGCAGCACTATTGGGAGTGATAGCATGTTGCGTATTGCAGGGGGAAACATTTGGACAAACGGCACCATTGCATGCGTCGGTTTTCGACGGGATCATCGTGGCAGGATATGCCAATAACGGGGCTTACATCAACTGTACGGGGCCTGCTATTAAATATAGCCGACAGTCGTTTACCGTCATGGCGGGGCTATTGCCAACGTTACTGTTCAAGCAGGAGGAAAAACGCGATGATGTACCCCGGAATGCTGCCGTGATGCCGACGTTGGGTTTCGGGTTAACCGCGATTTACCGTCGGTTTGCCATCCAACTGCCGACGTTTTATACACCCAAAACCAACGTGGATGATGGTAAGTGGAAACCGGGCATCGGTGTAGGGTATCGATTTTAAATGAGGGAGTCAAAAGCAAGGCATGGTCCGCTAACCCAAGTATGCGGACCGCTTTTGCTCAATTTACTTGCGCCACTGCAAACGCGGAGAGTGCTACCGGATCTTCAATGCGGATTTGCTTGCCTTCCACCGCAATCAGCTTTTCTCGGGTGAGTTCATTCAGCATCCGGAATAACGATTCATATGTCGTGCCCACGTACGAGGCCAAATCTTGCTTGCTCAATTGGATGTCTATAAATCCTGAGACGGTCGTGCCAAATTCATCCCGTAACCTCAAGATTGCCAGTGCCAGCCGTTGCTTGACGGTCATGTGAACGAGGTTGTACATCCGCTGCTCCGACTCCCGCAGTTCATCCGCATAAAACAACATCAGTTGGTGCGTTAGCTCTGCGTTGACTTTAAGCGTGGAGATAAAAAAATCCAACTCCACAAAACAAACGTGGGTGGGTTCCAGTGTGGTGGCCGAGATCGGAAAGACATTGTCTTTCGTCGTAAAACCGCGGTGCCCTACAATTGCACCGCTATGCGCAAACCGAACGATGAGTTCCTTGTCGCCCCATTGCTTGTGTACCTTTACCTTCCCTTCGCATACGAAATAGATGCCGTTGACTGGATCACCTTCCTGTATGAACCGCTTGCCCTTCTTCAATTGGATATTCGTCACTTTCGAACCTATGAAAGGAACCCACTCCGGCAAAGCATGCCGACACATGAAGCAGGAGGATAAATCACATGGCTTGGTGTGTTTCAAATCGTATCGAATAGTTGAATGACGGAGACTCTGTGCGTATCTTGAAGACGGGGCTGAACCCCATCGGCAACATTGCTGAATCCCAATAGTACAAATAAACAGATAAATCAAAAGCCCCGCAACTTTCCGTTATTGGAAAATTCAAAAAAAACAATCAAAACTTGCTTTCTAAAAATATTCCCTTTAAATTTGCTATGCAAGCATAGTATTTTTGCAAAACCTAATGTATGAGCGAAGACAACACCATT
Organism: uncultured Parapedobacter sp.; assembly: GCA_964498395.1. Lineage (GTDB taxonomy): Bacteria > Bacteroidota > Bacteroidia > Sphingobacteriales > Sphingobacteriaceae > Parapedobacter. The sequence goes on from CAZCHE010000004.1 coordinate 83,046, forward strand.
GATTATTACTTGAAGGCATCATGGCAGTCGGCTGCCAATAAATATAACCAGATAGCCTCGCGTTTTGGGATTACCCAAGCGACGGGCTATGTGCTCATCAATATCCATAAGGAGGGTACACCGGTATCGCAGATCGCCAACCTCCTCGGGGTGAAGACGACCAGTTTGTCGCGTATACTCAACAATCTGGAGCAACTGGGGTTTATTTATAGGGAGACCAATAGCGCCGATAAGCGTTCGGTAAAAGTATTCCTGACCGATCTGGGCAATGAAAAGCGTGAGATCGCCAAGGACGTTGTCCGTAAATTCAACGCGTATTTGGATGAACACATATCGGGTGAAGAGCGCGATGCGTTGATCCGGACATTGAAACGCGTGAACCAATTGACGATACAATACAATCCGGAATGATAAATCAAGCCTTGCATAGGCTTAACCTTATATATTATGACAAACAGCATTAGAAGTATTACAAAGGTAGCCGTATTGGGTTCGGGGGTGATGGGGTCTCGCATTGCCTGCCACTTTGCCAACATTGGGGTGGAAGTACTGCTACTGGACATTGTTCCCCGGGAGCTCCTGCCTGCGGAGGAAGCCAAAGGCCTAACGTTGGAGCATCCCGCTGTGCGGAACCGCATTGTCAACCAATCGTTGGATACAGCCATCAAGACCAACCCATCGCCGGTTTTCAGTAAAAATGTGGTGAAATTGATCAAGACCGGCAATTTCGACGATGATATGGTCGGTATTGCTGCAGCCGATTGGATCATCGAAGTGGTGGTCGAACGGCTTGACATCAAAAAGCAGGTGTTTGAACGGGTGGAGCAATACCGCAAGGCAGGCACATTGATCACATCAAACACTTCGGGTATCCCCATCCACCTGATGGCCGAAGGGCGTAGCGATGATTTCAAGGCCCATTTCTGCGGTACACATTTTTTCAACCCGCCGCGTTACTTACGTTTACTGGAAATCATCCCCACATCCTATACCAAGCCCGAAATCGTTGACTTTTTCATGCACTATGGCGATAAGTTTTTGGGTAAAACTACCGTCCTCTGTAAGGATACCCCAGCGTTTATCGGTAATCGGATAGGCGTTTATTCCATGCTAGCGCTGACGCACCTGGTGGAACAATTGGGGCTGACGGTAGAAGAGGTCGACAAGTTTACCGGACCGGCCATGGGGCATCCCAAATCGGCTACCTTCCGTACGGCGGATGTAGTGGGATTGGATACGTTGGTCAATGTCGCGAATGGGCTGGCCGAGAATGCCAAAGACGATGAAGCCAAAGGCGTGTTCACCCTACCAAATTACATCCAACAAATGGTGGAGCGGAAATGGCTCGGTGAGAAAACTAAACAAGGCTTTTATAAGAAGATAAAGGACGACAAAGGCAACAGCGAAATCTTGGCGCTCGACCTGAAAACATTGGAATACCGCAAGCAAGAAAAGGTGAAATCCACGACACTGGAAGCCACCAAGCCCGTGGATGATATCCGCAAGCGGATGAAGGTCTACGAGCAAGGTACAGATAAAGCAGGAACGTTGTTTCGCGCCATGCATTATCCACTGTTTGAATACGTATCGCGCCGGATACCGGAAATCACCGATGAGTTTTTCCGCATCGATGATGCCATGCGGGCCGGGTTCGGTTGGGAGCTGGGGCCATTCGAAGTGTGGGATGCCCTCGGTGTGAAGGAGACGATCGCAAAAATCAAGGCCGAAGAAAAGCGGGTGTCGGGATTTAGCGGGGAAGTGGCGGATTGGGTACATGACATGCTTGAGGCCGGTCACGATTCCTTCTATCGGATTGAAAACGGCGTCAAGCATTATTACGACATCCAAAGCAAGTCGTATAAACCGATACCGGGCACGGAGAGTTTCATCATCCTTGATAATATCCGTGAACAAAAGACCGTATGGAAGAATAGCGGGGTAACCATCACCGACCTGGGTGATGGCATCCTTAACTGCGAGTTCCATACCAAGATGAACACCATCGGTGGCGATGTTATCCAAGGCATCCATAAGGCCATTGATTTAGCGGAGAAAGACTACCGTGGATTGGTCATCGCCAATGATGGAGCTAACTTCTCGGCTGGGGCTAACATCGGAATGATTTTTATGATGGCTGTGGAGCAGGATTACGACGAACTGAATATGGCTGTCAAGACCTTCCAGAATACGGCCATGCGCTTGCGCTATTCTTCGATACCGGTAGTGGTGGCACCATTTAACCTCACGCTGGGCGGTGGGTGCGAATTTTCCATGCATGCCGATTTCGTGCAACTGCATGCCGAAACCTATATGGGGCTTGTCGAGTTTGGCGTGGGTGTAATCCCCGGCGGGGGAGGCTCTAAAGAGTTTGCGCTGCGGGCTTCGGATGAATTTAAGGAAGGGCAGATTGTACAGCAAGTACTCAAAGACCGTTTCCTCACCATCGGGCAGGCCAAGGTATCGACATCTGCGGTGGAAGCATTCGAATTGGGCTATTTGCAGGCCGGTAAATATGCCGTCAGCATGAATAGAAGTCGTTTATTGGCCGATGCCAAGGCAAAGGCCGTTGAATTGGCGGAAGCTGGCTATACGCAACCCGCGCAACGCACGGATATCAAGGTGTTGGGCAAGCAAGGATTGGGAATTGTATACGCGGGGGCCAACTCCATGCGCGCGGGAAACTATATTTCTGAACATGACCAAAAAATCTCGGAAAAGCTGGGTTGGGTAATTTGCGGTGGAGACTTGTCTTCGCCTACTGAAGTCTCCGAGCAGTATTTATTGGATATTGAGCGCGAAGCATTTTTGTCGTTATGTGGAGAGCGAAAGACATTGGAACGAATCCAATACATGTTAACCAAAGGTAAACCATTAAGAAATTAAGATATGGAGGCGTATATAATTGCTGGATTCAGGACGGCTGTTGGGAAAGCCCCAAGGGGCGTATTCCGTTTTACAAGGGCAGACGATTTGGCTGCGGATGTAATCAAGCATTTGGTGGCATCAGTGCCCAACCTGGATAAGGAGCAGATCGATGATGTCATTGTGGGCAACGCTACACCTGAAGCAGAGCAAGGGCTAAACATTGGCCGCATGATTTCATTGATGGGATTGGATACGGATAAGGTACCGGGTGTGACGGTAAACCGTTACTGTGCATCAGGATTGGAAACCATTGCCACGGCGGTTGCTAAAATCAAGGCAGGGATGGCCGATGTGATTATTGCAGGGGGGGTAGAGGTCATGTCGGGCATGCCGTTTGGCGGATGGAAACTAGTGCCCAATCCGGACGTAGCCAAACACCATCCCGATTGGTATTGGGGGATGGGGCTAACCGCCGAAGCGGTCGCCAAGGAATACCAGGTGAACCGAGAAGACCAAGATGAGTTTGCCTTGCAGTCACATTTGAAAGCCGTGGAGGCTATCAAAAACGGACACTTGAAAGATGGTGTAGTGCCGATCACTGTAAAAGAAAACTATCTAGAGGGTGGGAAAAAAATAAAAACTCGTGAATATGTGGTGGATACCGATGAAGGCCCGCGTGCAGATACTGATTTAGAGGCGCTCGCCAAACTCAAACCCGTATTTGCGGCGGGGGGAACCGTCACTGCGGGTAATTCCTCGCAGACATCGGATGGTGCAGCGTTTGTGCTGGTAGTGTCGGAGAAGAAACTGAAAGAACTCAATGTAGCGCCCATCGCCCGTTTGGTCAGCTACGGCGTGGCGGGGGTGCCACCGAGGATTATGGGAATAGGCCCCATCGAGGCCATCCCGAAAGCACTTCGGCTCGCCGGAATGAAATTGGATGATATGGGCCTCATCGAATTGAACGAGGCGTTTGCTTCGCAGTCGTTGGCGATTATACGCAAATTGGACATCAATACCGATGTCCTAAATGTAAACGGCGGAGCGATTGCGTTGGGCCACCCATTAGGTTGTACTGGCGCGAAACTGTCCGTGCAAATTTTCCATGAGTTGAAACGGCGGAACCAAAAATATGGGATGGTCACCATGTGCGTGGGAACAGGGCAGGGTGCTGCTGGGATTTTCGAACTATTGTAGGAATAAAAAATTAACGATTATAAGTCATGGAAACAGTAAAAAAACAGGCAATAAAAGGAGGGGAATTTGTAATCAAGGAAACTGCCTATGCGGATGTGTTCATCCCTGAAGAGTTCGACGAGGAACAAGTGATGATCCGCCAGACGTGTGGAGACTTTTTGGAAGCGGAAGTTTTCCCGAATCTCGACCGTATCGATGCACAGGAAGAAGGGTTGATGCAACGTCTGCTCGATAAGGCTGGGGAATTGGGGTTGCTGAGCGTGTCTATCCCCGAGGAGTATGGCGGGTTTGGCAAAAACTTCAATACGTCCATGCTGGTCACCGATGCGGTGGGAGCAGGACATTCCTTTGCAGTGGCACTGTCTGCCCATACGGGTATCGGTACATTGCCCATACTGTACTACGGAAATGAAGCCCAAAAGGCCAAATACATCCCTAAATTAGCCACAGGCGAATGGAAGGCGGCTTATTGCTTAACGGAGCCAAATGCCGGATCAGATGCCAATTCGGGCAGAACCAGCGCGAGGCTCAATGCCGAGGGTACCCATTATGTCATCAATGGACAGAAGATGTGGATTACCAATGGTGGCTTTGCCGATATATTCATTGTATTCGCTAAGATTGACGACGACCAAAACCTGTCGGCATTCATCGTGGAAAGGGAATTTGGCGGTATCACCATGAACCCGGAAGAGCACAAATTAGGCATTAAGGGGTCATCCACTCGCCAGATGTTTTTCAACGATTGCCCGGTACCCGTGGAAAATCTGTTGTCAGAGCGCGGTAATGGGTTCAAGATTGCTGTCAATATCCTCAATATCGGGCGCATCAAGCTGGGTTCAGCCGCCATTGGCTCGTCACGGCGGATCATCGACCAAGCCATTAACTATGCCAATGAACGGGTACAGTTTGGATTGCAGATATCCAAATTCGGGGCGATACGCCATAAATTGGCCGAGATGGCTGTCCGGAACTTCGCGGTGGAGAGTGCTGCGTACCGGGCCGGGCAGAACATTGATGATGCGTATGATGCGTTGGTCGCCGGGGGAATGGATGCTGCCCAAGCTAAGTTGAAGTCCACTGAGCAATTTGCCATTGAGTGCGCGATATTGAAAGTGTGGGGTTCGGAGATGCTGGACTACATCGTGGATGAAGGCGTACAGATCTATGGAGGAATGGGTTATTCGGCCGATGCCCCGATGGAGCGCGCCTACCGTGATTCACGTATCAACCGGATTTTCGAAGGAACCAACGAAGTTAATCGCCTGCTGATCGTAGACATGTTGCTCAAGCGGGCCATGAAGGGAGAGCTCGATTTGATGGGGCCTGCACAGGCGGTAGCAGCGGAACTCATGGCCATCCCCGATTTTGGAGAAGAAGACGATACGCCGTTTGCTTATGAGAAGAAAATCATTGCCAATCTTAAAAAGGCAGGATTGCTGGTGGCGGGGGCTGCGGTGCAGAAACTAATGATGTCCTTGCAAAAAGAGCAGGAAATACTGATGAATATCGCCGACATCATTGGTTATGTATATGTTGCCGAATCCGCGTTGCTGCGTGCCGAAAAGTTGGTTCACCAGCGGGGAGCCGATGCCGTTAGCGGTCAGTTAGACCTCGCTAGGATTTACCTGCATACGACCCTAGACCACGTCTACCTTGCAGGCAAGGAAGCGCTCAATTCATTTGCCGAAGGTGACGAGCTGAAGATGATGCTGGTAGGATTAAGGCGTTTCACAAAGGCCGAGCCCTACAATATAAAGGACGCGAGGCAGCGGATAGCGAAGCAATTGATCGAAGCGAATCGGTATTGTTTTTAGGAACCAATCACCCAAACACACACGGATAAAGAGAAGCCGGGGCGATGGAAATCGCGCTGGCTTCTTTGTTTAAACCTGAGTTCAGGTTTTAATTAGCATCACTGAGTTGCAGGGTAAAAGCGACATCGAAGTCGTCTTTGACTTTGACGAGGCCGCCTACTTTTTTCGGAGGAGAAAGGTCGAAATCCGCAAATGAAAAAGCCCTGCTACCTTCGAGCTTGTATCCTTGAGGTGTTTTCGCGAATGAATAGCGAAGCTGAAAGGGTTTTCGCTTTCCGGCCAGTTCGATGACCACCATGCCACTGATGAAGTCTTCGCCTCCATTGCAAAGGGGCAAGCGCTCCAGCGAAACGAAATGGATACTCATCTTCGGATACTCCTCAGCCTTCAATGTTTTGCGCAAATCACTGGTCAGCATCCGGTTCTTACAATCAAATTGGTTGATGTCTAGTGAAATGGAACCTTTCATTTTGACGTTTTTTCCGTTCCCTTCGACAGTGCCCTGTATGGTTTCGGCTTGGAATAGGCCGATGGCTTCGCATCCAAATGTATTTACGTTAGAGCTGCCATTGATGGTGATAAAGCTGTTGGGTAGCACTGCCCAACTGACGGTTTGGGTACCCGCTTCGTATCGCGTGATGACGGGCTTGAAAGCAACCAGTGCCAACACGAGTGTGGGTAGCATAACGAAGTGTAAGCATGTTTTGTTTGGTGTTTTCATCGTCTGTGTTCCTTAGTTGTCTCGTTCATTAGTGTGGATGGGAACGCCCAAAAAGCCTCTCTCTACAACCCGCACTGTTGGAGACTTTTTGGACGACATCTTGATTGCAAGCCTACTATTCCATACGTCTAGAATGCGATGGCTGCTTGGAAGGACACCCCGTTGAACTTGCCATTGTGGCGGTAGTCAGTGTCGGGGAAATCCGTATAGTTTTGTGTCACGTACTCTCCTTTCAACAAGATGTTTTTGGTGATGAACCAACCTGCGCCGACGGCAAAGCGATCGACACCGATTTGTTCAATATTGCCGCCGAATACCTGTTCAGACTTGACAATATTGTAGCGAAGGCCAGCAAAAAGGTTCTCATTGTTGCCGAACCGATAGATACCTTCAGCGGCGTACTGGCTGGTTCTCCGGGTTTCGGTTTGAGCATTTGTATGACCATTGGCAAATTCCGCAGTTCCAAAAAACTCGAAGCCTTGTATTTTGGCAAAACCGTTTACCATTACCGAACTCAATTTACCACTGTATTGTGGATTGAAGCGACCGGAAACATACATTGCGGTAGCGCCTTTCGCAGCGCCATCTGCAGTATACCATTGTTCCATTACGTTGGTATAGTTAGATCCGGTACGGTCCCCTGCATACAATGTTAGTGTTCCTGAAGTTCCGGTGTTGTGATACAAACTACCGGTTAGACGAAGCCTGACGTCTTCATTGACTTGTTTATCTACGCCACCTTTCAGGTAAATAGAGGGGTTACGTGCCGTAATGTCATTGGGAGCGGTTTCCACTTCCAGGACACTTCCGCGGATTAATCCATTGCTCAGACCGACCATACCGAAGAACCCGTTTTTCTGCACGTATACTTCCCCAGCGATTTCCGTTGCAAATGCATCCATGATATTGCCCTCCATAAACGGGCTGTACAGGGTATGCCCACCGTCTGGCCTGCGGAAGTGTGCGTCGCCATAGTTGATTTCCATGTGTCCGGCTTTGACGGTCACCAGTTCGCTGAGGTCATCCCAAAACTTACCTTTGAACGGAAACTTATCGATTTGCAGGTAGCCGCCTTTCACCCAAAACTCATTGTGGTGTTTGGATGCCATGTAGTTGGCCAAGTGTAAGCGTATACCCTCGGTGAGTTGTGCGTCGATATACAAATTGGCTGCTGCCAGGCTGAACCCGGGGGCAAGTGGGTAGAGTGCGTTCGGCTGTGTTCCGACATTGTTTACCGCACCGGGATTTTCGTTCTTTAATGCCTGAAATTGCTGGGCGAAGCCTGCTCCTATACTGATTTTCCGACCTTGGTAAGGTTTGTTGATATCCGCTTTGGTGGTTTCGAAGACATGCAATCCCCGTTTGTCATAAGGGCGGAAGAAGTCAGCCTCTCCGTATTGCACGATAGGGCCTTTGTCTATTTCCTTTTCTTCTTGGGCGAGGGTGACCGTAGGGATGGTCGAGGCCATAATGGCTATCATGGTCGCGATGCTTGTAAAACGTGTTTTCATGATTATGTAATATTAGAAGTTTGTTAAAAGGTGTTATTGAGGGGTTAATTTCACTTGGTAATCAATGGTCACTTCGTCGCCTGTTTTAATCGTACCCAGCATGACGGTGGGTGGGGTAACCTTGTACTCTGTCATCTTGAATGTCGTCGAACCTTTGGCCGTGATGCTTTTGTCGGCTGGGTTAAATTGCCCCGTTGCCGTGATGGTGGCTGGTTTTGACGTGCCTGCGATGTTTAAATTGCCCGTGGCCTTTACCTGAAAGGTGTTGGTTCCGGTGGAAGTGATGGCGCCTGACGTCATCGTGAAGGTGATATTGGCGTGTTTATCCGTGGTCAGCGCTTTATATGCATTTTTGTCCAGTCCGCTTTTATCACTTTTTAGGGACTCTGCTGGTACCGTAAACGATAAAGCGGAGATGCCTGTTACCTTGTTTCCATCGACGACAAACGTTGCTTTGGTCTGTCCCTTAGCAGAGGTCATATCCCAATCGTGTAAAGTGGATGTACCCTTGACGGTCGTTTGCGCCGTGTTCGACTGGTAATTCGTTTGCGCTTGGAGTGCGTTATAGCATACGGCGAGCGCGCATACCGCTACACCCAGTACGAGTTGTTTGGCTATTGTTTTCATGTTCGTGTTTGTTTTTGTTATATTCATTGTTCTGCTTATATATCCCGATGGATTATATGTCAAAAGTATAGCCTTCTAACCCATCGCCCAGTGGCATCGAACAGGCGAAAAAGTAATCTTCATTAACTTTTTTGTCGGTAGATTCGGCAAAAAAGCACTGCTTAAGGGGTGTTTGGTAGGTAATTTGAGGTTGGGAATCGTTTTTTGTAATCCTGGTCACTTTTTTGGTGCCATTGGGTGTATGGAAATTCCAGGCTTGCTGCATCTTTAAAGATGAGAGGAAGGCGGGTGTTGCGGCTGGGTGAGTGTATTTTTGTATGTTTGATGTGTCTTATGGCAAAACTGGATTATCCAACATTAACGAGCGAGGCAATTCGTGTATAACGAGCAGAACCTTTTAGCGGCATATAGGAAAACAGGGGATTTGCACCTGTTGGGCAAGTTGTATGAGTCATATATGCCATTGATTTATGGGGTATGCTTCAAATATTATAAAGACGAGGCAAAGAGTGAGGATGCCGTCATGCAAATCTTCGAACTGCTGGTTGTCAAGTTGAAAGTGCATGAAGTGACCCATTTCAAAAGCTGGCTGTACACGCTCGCCAGAAACCATTGCCTGATGGATTTGCGGATTGCCAACCGGATGAATACGGTAGACATTGACGAGCATATTGTGGAAAGTGATATTTTTCTGCATCAATCCAGTAGTGACGAAGGTATTCCCGAAGATCGCCTAGCACTGATGGAAGCGTGTTTGGAGGAGCTTAATGTGGAACAGCAACGATGTATCCGATTGTTTTATTTGGAGCAGAAGTGCTATAAAGAGGTAGCCGAGATCACCGGGTACGACCTGGGTAAGGTAAAAAGCCATATCCAGAACGGTAAGCGTAACCTGAAAATCTGTATGGAGAAAAAAGAGGTATGAACAATAATTATAACTTCATTCGTATACAGCAATACCTCAACGGAGAGTTGGGTAGGGAAGAGATGTACCAACTTGAGCGGGAGGCGCTCGATGACCCGCTGCTGCACGATGCCATCGAAGGCTACCGACTTCATCGGGAGGTTAGCCACGGGCGGTTAAGCCTATTGCAGCAGCGCTTGGCCGATCGTATCGCAAATAAGGCGCGCGAACGCGATGCCTACTATTTCGGATGGCAACGATTAGCGGTGGCAACTACGGCCTGCGTGCTGATGGTATTGGTATTAGTGTTGTTGTGGATGCGGTACCACCCCCTGAAACCCGCACCTGTCGAAAAGGAGGTTGAGGTGGAGCTGACCGTTCCAGAAGGAATGTCGGGGATTCAAGCAAAGGCGGTGAGTGATCTGGGATGGGATGCGCAGCCGGCCGCTGGATGGGAGTCGTTTAACGCTTACCTTATTGAACACAATAGGTACTTGTTGCCCGTATCGGAAGATGTCGTGTTAACGTTTGATATCGGTGCCAATGGTAAACCGACAGCTATTCAAGCAGAGGGGGAAGCGGATGCTCAATGGCTAGCTGAAATACATCGGTTATTGGATGAAGGGCCGATATGGAATGGAACAAGAGGGAAAATAGTTATTGTTGCGGAGTGACCGTTAATGATTTTCCCAGCGTATTTTTTCCAGGACGGGTTCACGTTTGGCTTCCCGCAGCGGTTCTTCGTGATACCCCATATAGAAGAATCCCAAACAGGCCTCCTGTGGGGAAAGTTTCAGGAAATCACCTAATTGTTTGATGGATCCGGGACTGCTCCAGTAGCCACCTATACCCGCTGCTGAAGCGGCAAGCCATAGGTTCTGCACAGCACAGGCCGTAGCGGCTAGTTCCTCCCACTCCGGAACATCCCCCGAATAGCGGATGTTAATGGCAATCACTGCAGCCGATTGCAGTACCTTTTCGCGGGTGGTGTCATATTTCTTTTGAAGGAATTGATCAGGGGGTGTGTTTTCCCGATACCGTTCGGCCAGTTGGTCGGCAAGGCGTTGTAAGCCTGTGCCCTGAAATACGGTAAACCGCCAGGGTTGGGTGAGCTTGTGGGTCGGCGCAGCATTGGCGCACGCCAGTAGGTCGATTAGCGTATCCTTGGTGATTTCACGATTTGTATAGCTAGCCGGGAAAATACTTCTGCGATAATTGATGAGGTGCTGTATCGCCTCAAAATTAGTGGTGGACATGTGTGATTTGATCTAAATTTTTCAAACTTTTTCTTCCCAAAGGGCTGCAATGTGGAGGATGGTGCGTACTGCTTTCTGCATGTCTTGTACGGATACCCATTCCTCTTTGCCATGGAATGCATGGCCGCCTGCGAAGATATTGGGACATGGCAGCCCCATGAAAGAGAGCCGCGATCCATCTGTTCCTCCGCGTATGCTCCGCTTGATGGGTTCCATCCCTGCCCGACGGATCGCTTCCAAACCTATTTCCATGATTTGCGGATATCGATCAAGTACCTGTTTCATGTTGCGGTACTGTTCTCTCACTTCCATGCAGTATGTGCATCCGGGATGTTTGGATAGAACGGTTTTGATGATATCTTCTAATTCAGCTCGATGTGCGTGTAGGTTTTCGTCGGTGAAGTCTCGTACAATAAAATCGACGGACACTTGCTCCACAAGCCCGTTTATGGAAACGGGATGGACGAAACCCTCGCGGTCATAGGTGCTTTCGGGAGATAACCGATTTTTCGGCAATGCGTCTACGACTGCTGCTGCAATTTTGATGGCACTTTGCAGTTTTCCTTTGGCAAAGCCCGGATGGACACTGATGCCATTGATGGTTACCGTTATGCCATCTGCTGAAAAGGTTTCGTCTTCGATCGAACCAGCGGTTTCACCGTCTACGGTGTAGGCAAAATCGGCTCCCAGTTTCTTTAAATCAACCTTGTCGACACCCCGCCCGATTTCTTCGTCAGGCGTGAAGAGCAGTTTAATGGTGCCATGCTTGATTTCGGGGTGGGTCATGAGTAGGTGGGCAGCATCCATGATTTCGGCGATGCCCGCCTTATCATCGGCTCCCAGTAAGGTGGTGCCGCTGGCTGTAATGATATCATTCCCGATTTGGTTGCGCAAATCAGGATGTTCATCCGGACTGATGGTTACCGCAGGGTCATCGGGAAGCGATATGCTCCCGCCTTGGTAATTCCGGTGTACGATTGGCTTGACACCTGTGCCACTGCAATCCGGAGCGGTATCGACATGCGAGCAGAAACAGATGACGGGTACCTCTTTGTCCGTGTTGGAAGGGATGGTCGCATAGACATATCCGTGTTCGTCAAGGTGCGCATCAGCCAAACCGATGGCTACTAATTCCTGCACCAACAGCCTGCCAAGGTCTTTCTGTTTTTCCGTGGAAGGATATGTCGTTGAGGTGGGATCCGATTGGGTGTCTACCTGTACGTACCGTAGGAACCGTTTGTCGACGGTAAATTCGGTTATCGTGTTTATTGTCGTCTTGCTCATGCCGGAATCAAAGATAGGGAATAAAAGGACATGTCATGCCTGTCTCGCCGCAGGCGAGACAGGCATGACATGACGAACTAAGGGGTTTTAAGCGACTGGCTTATTCTTTAATAAGACGACCGGCACATCGGCGATGTTCAATAGTTTTTTGCTCACACTGTTATGGAACAAGCGTTCAAAAAAGCCGTAGTTGCGCGATGCCATAAGGATCAAGTCGATATCATGCTTTTTGACATAGTCAAATATGCCGTAAGCTTTATCTTTGTGGTCATTGATTACGTCGAATGTTGGATTCAATTCACCCAATAGCCTGAGCACTTGTTTTTGACCTAGCAGCGTTTCGGGTGATTGGTGTTGTGAGGCGTAGTCTACATTTACAATATAGGTTTCCGCATGCAGTTGGCTAGCGATGCGCTTGATACTGTCTACAGGGGTGTACTGCTCCACATCTTTGAGATCCGTAGCATAGACGACCTTTTTGACGGGTTGGAACAAATGGTTTCGTGGTACGATTAATAGCGGGGCAGCTCCAGACTCCGCTACAGCCAAGGTGTTTCGGCCAATTAACGTGTTTTCAATGTCTGATAAACCGGCTATTCCCATCACAATGATGGAGACGCTGTATTCCTTGACGATGCTTTCCACACCGGTTTTCACCTGTTGGTTGTCAGCCAGCAATGTGACTTGTTCGGGTTGGATGGTCTCAGGTAGCCTGAGTTTATCCAACATTCTCTTCAGGTGCTTGATCGTGGCATCATAATAGGGATTACCCCCATCCCCATCAGCGGCAGTTATCGGAGTGGTGCTGTAGGAATGGTAGAAAATGACTTTCAATGCTTTCAGATGTGCAGCTAGATCAAGGGCGTATTGTGCAGCGGTGTACGATACATCAGAAAAATCTACGGGAACTAGAAACGTTTTCATTTAATAATTGGTTTAAAAAACAACGTGTAACGCATGGCCTCCGTGGGTTTCACGGGTTAAAATTGCCATGACTGGGTAATATAGTGATTTTTGCTTAAAACAACGTAATCATGCGGAAAATCATTTCTTGTTTTGGTCCGCATATCCAAATACCTTTTGCAATAAAGGAGTGGTGCGGCTTCCGCCTAAATTATTACGTATCTTGAGTTCTTGTTGCGCTACTTCATAGAAAAGGCCGTCGATCGCCTTTTGGGTGACATATTTATTCAGATCCGTTTCAATTTTCTCATTGACCAAGGGTATCTGGTTGTAACGGGTGACAACATCGCTCCAATACTTCGCCACATTGTGTTGGCCCAATGCACCCTCGACAATCGGGCTAAAGCGATTGGTCAATTCGTTGGTTGTGGTCCGTTGGAAAAAATTGGTTGCGGCGTCTTGTTGCCCGCTAAGTAGGATGTTGGTGGCGTCTTTGATGGTCAATTGGGATAATGCGGATACAAATACGGGAGCCGCTTCGCTCACGGCACTTTCCGCTGCCCGGTTGAGGCTTTGAATGAGGTTGTCACACAGTGAACCTAACCCGATGCCGCGTAATGCACTTTCTACCTTTTGTGCTTCTGGGGGCATCAATATTTTTACGGCGGCATTCCCTAGGAAACCATCTTTAACGGCTAATGATGCAATGCTCTGATCCAATCCCTGACTCAAGGCCTGTTTAATACCCGACGCCGCTTCACTGGCACTGATGGAAGTGGTAGATGTGCTGGACGACGAAGAGGCTGAGCCACTCGAACCATTGGCACCATCGGCACCGCCGACCACATGGCTGAGGGAATCACATTGGGTGAACAATAACAGGCAAGAAGCAAATGAAAGGGCTTTAAAACGATTCATGAATTGATTTTTTATGTAAAGGATATTGCATTTTAAACCAAAGGTACTATTATAGACCGAAATAATACGTGAAAGTTTAACCTATTCGCCAATTTAGCCTCGCAGCACATGTTGACGGTTAGTTTTGATGTTTGCTGATGACATCAAGCAACAATGCGGGTTCATCGGTTGTAATAAGCTCAGCCTTTTGGTTCAATAAGTTTTGCATTTCCGTTTCGGTGTTGACCGTCCATGCATTGACGACCAAACCGAGTTGATGTGCTTCGGTTATCCAGCTAGGGTTTTCCTTGTACACATTAAAATGATAGTCTAAACCATGGAATCCATCCTGTTTCGCTTGGGCGGGAGCGATGTCGCCATTGAGGTAATAAACCAATGCACTGTGGTCGAGTTCGATAATGCGTTTGGCCCCATCGTAGTCGAAGAGGATGTATTCTACCCATTCGTCGGCCCCAAGGCGTTTGACAAGTTGTACCGACAATTCGGCGGAGTACAATGTGCGTTCTTTGCCTAATTTGGATGTTTTGAGCTCGAAAATGAGTTTGGTTTGCTTTTGCTCCATTCCTTTGCGCAAATATTCTTCTGCAGTAGGGATGGATTCGCCATTCGGATGTTTCTTCTCCAACAATTCGGCGTAAGTGGATGTCGCGATATCGAGGCCGTAAAAATCAGCATCGTGGTTGACCACCAAAACATCGTCTTTGGTGAGGTGCACGTCAAATTCTGAGCCCGCACAACCCAATTCGATTGCGCGCTGCAATGACGCGATGGAATTTTGCGGTAGACCATCCGCATTCCAGGCACCGCGATGAGCGATTGCTTGGTTTTGAATAAATTGGCCATGAGATACTTGCCACATGGTGCATACGATTACCGTTAGAAAGATACGAGTTACTGTCTTCATGTTTCTTTTTTCGCCTAATATAAGGCATCGTTTGTTACTGTATTTTTGGTTAAAGGTAATGATTTTATTAAATTAAGAGATAGGGGTTGTATTTTGGGGTCAAATTCGATACTAGCGTTGTAACTTTTTATTGACGAATAAGTCTAACAAATAAAGCAAGGATGAACCAACGCATTCGGTTTTCCACGTTGCCAATCGAACTGGTATGTTGGGTGACAGCATTGGTTTTGCTGTATTTTTCCAACCCGCATGCACACCATTTCACGTTGTGCCCATTGGAAAATGCCGGTATCAGCTGGTGTCCGGGATGTGGGTTAGGGCGTTCGATCGCATTGTTGATGCATGGCGAAATGAAGGCATCGATCAGCATGCATTGGCTGGGGATACCCGCTTTTTTAATTATCCTTCATCGGATATATGATTTATTGAGGAGAAAATACGTAATTTGGACAAAATATAACCACCATGAGCAACCGTGAAATATTGATGAATATACAGGGTATCACCCCGGAGGAGTTGATGTACCTTGAGCGTTATACATCCACATTTAATGAAGACCAGCTAAAGAATTTTGTTTTCTTGTATGTGGGCCGGCGCAAGAATGCACAAGACATCCTATTGTTTACGCTGCTGGGTTTTCTGGGATTTGCTGGTATCCAGCGTTTTGTGCTTAACCAAGTCGCCATGGGCATCATTTACTTCCTTACCCTCGGGTTTTGCTGGATAGGTACCATCGTCGATTTGGTCAACCACAAGAGCATGACTGACGAATACAACCAACGCATGGCGAGAGAATGTGCGCAAATGGTCATGGGTAGGCTTTAGTCTTACCTGATTACGCCTTCCCGTTCCATTCTGCATAAAACTGCTGCAGGTATTGCTCCATGAAGTGGTGTCGTTGGGCTGCTATCGCTTTTGCGGCATCGGTGTTCATTTTGTCTTTTAGCAAAAGTAGCTTTTCGTAAAAGTGATTGATGGTCGGGGCCGTACTGTTTTTGTAGGTTTCCTTATCCAATTCCGTTGCCGGTGGGATATCCGGATGGTACAGCTGATGGTTTTTGAAACCACCATAATGGAATGCTCGTGCAATGCCGATGGCCCCTATGGCGTCCAATCGGTCTGCATCCTGCACGACTTCAAGTTCTTTCGAATGGAAATGCACTTCACCTAGGCTTGCTTTGAAAGACATGTTATAGATGATGGCTTGTATGTGCGAGATGGTCGCTTCATCTACTCCGATTTCGTTAAGGAATTCACCCGCTATTCGGGGGCCGATGGTCTCATCACCATCATGGAATTTGCTGTCGGCGATGTCGTGCAGCAACGCTGCCAATTCGCAGGTGACACGGTCGGCAGGTTCGTGGAGAAGCAGCAATTTGACATTGTTCCACACCCGTTGGATATGCCACCAGTCGTGCCCGGCTTCTGCGTGGGCAAGGCGCTGGCGAACGAAATCGGCTGTCTGGTCAATGTAAAGCTGCATCAGTCGGCGTTTTCTTCCCTTATTCGGCGGCTTCCCGCATATATTTCATATTCCAACAAGCGGCAATCCAGTTTGCCGTTATAAAATTCAACCCGCCGTGACGTGTGCAGGCCGATTTTCTTTGCGAGGTCAGGGTTTCCAGTAAACACATAACCCCGGTATCCGGCGCAATGTTGTTTCAAGAAATCGCCGATGCGGCTATAGGTGGCTTCCAGTTTAGTGTGTACCCCCATGCGTTCGCCGTATTCCGGATTGAATACCACCATCCCGGGGCTATCGGGCAACGGCGTTTCCGCGAAATCACAGACGTGAAAATCGATCAGTTGATCTACCCCAGCCGTTTTGGCATTTATCAATGCGATGTCAACAGCCTCTTTGGATAGGTCTGAGGCAATGATCCTTGCTCCCGTTTTTTTGTTTACCTGTTCTTTCAGCTTCCGCCGCTCTGCGAAGAAAACCTGTTCGTCGTACCCCAGAATGTGCATGAAGGCATAATTCATACGGAAAAGTCCGGGTTTTCGATTCGTCGCAATCAATGCGGCTTCGATCGCCAATGTGCCTGAACCGCACATCGGGTTTACAAACGCAGATTCCCCATCCCATCCTGTGGCGTAAACCACCCCTGCGGCCAGCGCTTCCAGCATGGGTGCTTTGCCGGGGTGTTTGCGATAGCCGTGTTTCGCTAATGTTTCGCCAGACGTGTCAAGGAATATTTCAGCCTGGTTGTCCTGCCAGTACAGGTGTACCACCGTTTTATGCAAATCAGGTCCGCTGTTTGGTCGTAGGCCCTTTTTACCCTTGATCCGATCAGCAATCGCATCCTTCACCTTAAGGTTGGCAAATAACGGCGTGGAGATCGTGTGGTTATTGACATTGGAGGTCACGGAAACATAGCCATCGAACGCGATGAGTTCTTCCCAAGGGATGTCACTGAGAGCGGCATATAGTTCATCCGGGTTATTGGCTTGGAATGTTTTCAGCGAATAAAGTACTTGGCTCGCACAGTGTAAGTTGAGGTTGAGCCGGATACAGTCATTTACCGTGGCCAAAAGTTCGACACCAGTGGAAAAACCACGTTTGATGTCAAACCCCAATTGCCGAATTTCCTGTTGCAGGTACGGTGATAACCGCCTGTTACACGTAATGATGATTTTGCTGGGGGTGTTGAAAACTTCCATAAGATTTTGGCAAAGGTACTCATTATTATAAGTAAAAAATATGTAATTTTACGGTTTAAATAATTAGAAGTAAGTAATGGAAATAAGAGGAAAAGTACACGAAATTGGTGCTGTGCAGCAGGTTACCGATACATTCAAAAAAAGGGATCTAATCATTCAATATGCAGAAAACCCCCAATTTATAGAATACATCCGTTTTGAGGCAACACAAGACCGGACATCGCTATTCGACAACCTGAATGTAGGGGATGAAGTGGAAGTGGCATTCAATCTCCGTGGACGTCCTTGGACGAATAAGGATGGCGTAACCAGTTATTTCAACTCACTGGTGGCTTGGCGCGTAAGTAAAGTGACTACCGAGCCGGTGGCGACAGGAGCGCAATCGGCACAGGGCGCCCCTCAAGCATTTGATGCCCCTCCAGCAGTAGACATTTCAGCTGATGACGGAAAAGACGATGACTTGCCGTTTTAGTCACGATAAGACTTATATTTTATAGTTATAATAAATCGAGAAAAGGTGTCCGCCGGTTGGCGAACGCCTTTTTTGTTTTGCTCTCCGGGTGTTCTGGCACCCGTATAAGACAGGTCTGCCTACAACACCATTGACCATAAGACCCGTCTTTTCATGCATTTTTTTGTCTCATTAATTGATGAAAGCTCGTCTTATGGATATACATCAGTTCGCTGATTTATAGCTATATGTGTGCGTTTCCACTAAGGTATTGCCCTCGCGATTGTAAATTTCCATCTTCGTGGGGTAGTCTTCGCCATTATAGGTGTATTTGTGTACCCGATCATAGTTGCTTGCAGCGTAAGGGGTGGTTGCCTTTACCGATTGGTAATTGTTAGGGCTATTGAATCGCCAAGGGTACGGATTTCCGTTTTTGCCCGCCGCCTTCTTATTGTCGTAATCTCCATATTCGATCAGTGACACTTGCTGTCCATCAGCGGAAACGGCTATGGACAATAGGTTTCCGTTATTGTCATACGTGTAAATCGTCTCCGAAGTGTAGCCCTCGGGGATTGCGGTCAGTTCTACCGTTTGATTCGCGGAATAGGTAAACGTCGTCGTTATCACATTTCCTGCATCTTCCGGTGCAAATGTGGTTTTTGATGAAGTGGGTCTGTCGCTATCCCCGTAGGTATACGTCTCTATATATTCAATTTCCAAATCCACATTTGTTATCTCGGCAGCGGTCAGCAGGCCCTTATTATTGTACGTATAGGTTACCGTGGTTTGGAGGGCTCCGTCATCATCATATCCGTGCAGTGTGGTCAGCCTGTTTTGACCGTCGTACTCGTAACGGGCTTTCAATATGCCATCTACGGTAGATTCGGTGAGCAGTAAGTCATCACTGGTTAATCCACCACCACCGATTCCACCTTCTTTAGAACATGAAACCGTGGCAATCGCCACGAGGCATAGCCACATTGTTTTTCTAGTTGTTTTCATTACCTTTTTGTTTTTATTGTTTATAATTTTTGTTTTTCACAAGGACGATGCATGCCAGCAGACGTTCTTCCTTGTTTGATGAAGACAAAGGTAGGGTGACAGGATACCCTGCAATACCCCCCAAAGGGGGTTTTTATTTAATAATAATGCCTTAGCTTTGCTAGGGTAAATGGGCCACATCACCGAAACAGCCAATATAAATGAGAATAATCCGCTACGTAAATGAAAAGAAAACTAAACAACCGTATACAGCAAGTACTCCAGCGCTGGCTGTATTGCATGATAGCCTGCCTGCCAGCATTGGTTTCGGGCCAACCATCTTTAGATTCGTTGGAACAGGTATTAACGACGAAAAAGTTGACTACAGCGGAAGAGATCGATGTATATACGGATTTGGCACGGGGGTATATAAATGACAATCCCAGCCGATCCAGACCCTTTAGTGTGGAAGGGCTACGCATAGCGAAAGAGGCTGGCGATCGAAAAGCCGAGGCAGCATTCCTTTATTACCTCGGATCTTCCTATTACATGAGCGCCGTATATGATTCTGCCGCTTTTTATTTTGACAAAACGCTGGCGCTGACACGACAAAACGAGGACGGAAATGGCGAGGTGTCTATTCTTAAGATGTATGGTCAACTATATCGGCGGCAAGGGCAATACGAGAAGGCGCTGGAACGGTATCTCGAAGCGGTGAAGGTAGGCGAACAATTCGAGAATGACCAACAATTGTGTGGTGTGTATATGGGGATAGGTGGAACCTATCACCTGATGCAGAATCATAAACAAGCCTTGCACTATTACGAAAAAGCAGAAAAAATTGCATTGAAACATGGAGACGAGCAGAACTTGGGCGATATCTATTTTTCATTGAGCAGTGTCTATAAGCATGAAGATGACGGCAAAGAAAAAGCCATACATTATGCTCAGGAGTCTCTTAAAATCCATCGGGAATCAGGGAGCCGCTTTGACGAAATCAATTCGTTGCAAACGCTTTGCGGTGCGTATTATTATTATGACGACTACACCAATGCGATGAAATATGCAGAAGAGGCGCTGCATCTTGCACAAGAGATCGGCAATACGAATCTCGCTGCTAGTTCGTATATTGATATCTCCGCCATACTCTATTATCAACAACAATATGAAAAATCTGCCGAAGCCGCATTGGCGGCGTTGGAGAATGATTCGACAGATCATCACTTGAAACTGACGGTATATTCCAACCTGCCCGTCATATATGCCCGCCTGGGAAATTTTGATTCGATGGAGGATTACTTTGAGCGATATAAAACGGCTGTAAACAGTTACAGCAATGAGACCTATCAAAATTCCCTGACCGAGATGGAGGTAAAATACGAAACGGAAAAGAAAACCTTACAAATCGGCGCCTTGGAAAAGCAGCGACAGTTATATCTGTGGCTTGGCATCACGTGTGCAGTCATTCTTTTCATTGCGCTGGCATTCGCCTTCATACGGTACCGCTTGGCGGTGAGCCGGCGGAAGCTAGCAGAAGAAGAGAGTAGACGCTTGGAACAGGAAAAACAATTGGTAGCGGTGCAGGCCACATTAGATGGTGAAGCAGCCGAACGTACACGCCTAGCTAAGGACCTGCACGACGGACTGGGGAGCATGTTATCTGCGGTGAAGATCAACCTACCGCAGGTGAGGGGGGATGCGGTATTGGAAGCGGTAGACGTTTCCCGCTTTCAAACCGCGTTGGGTATGCTTGATGATTCCATACAGGAGCTCCGACGAGTGGCACACCACATGATGCCCGAATCGCTCCTGCGCTATGGCCTGAAGGTCTCCCTATCGGATTTCTGTGCCGCCATCCCGATAGCGGATTTCCATTATTTTGGTAACGAAACGCGCCTGTTGGAAAAATTGGAGATTATGGTTTACCGCTGTATCCATGAATTGGTCAACAACGTGCTTAAACATGCTCAAGCCAGCCATATCAATGTGCAATTGGTGCAAGAGGAAGGTCGCCTATCCTTTACCGTGCAGGATGATGGCAAAGGATTTGACCAGCAGCAGGTAACAGAAGGCATGGGCTTGAAGAATGTACGGCAACGCGTGGCAGCTTTTCAAGGAGAAATGAATATCTACTCCACCGAACAGGGTACGGAAATCCACGTAGAACTGGAATTAACCAAAAACAGAGAAGATGATTAGCGTAGTAATCGTAGACGATCATAAAGTACTGACCGAAGGGCTACGAAACCTGATCGCCGAATCGGGCATCGCAAATGTTGTCGGCGTGGCGCATAGCGCTGCCGAGTGCAGGCTCTCCCTTGGTTTTTGGAAACCTGATGTCTTGTTGTTAGACGTGGGGCTGCCAGATATCAGCGGATTGGATTTTTGCAAAGAGATAAAAATGCAATTTCCGGAGACCAACGTATTGGCACTGACTACACATAATGAATATAGTGTGGTGAGGCAGATGTTGGATAACGGTGCCTCGGGTTATCTCATTAAAAATGCCATGGCAGATGAAGTGCTCGCAGGAATAGCGGCTGTAGCTAAAGGAGAAACATTTCTTTGCCACGAAATCGATCTTTTGATGAAAAGGCCTGCATCCCAGAACGTCTGGTTGAGCCACCGGGAGCGGGAGTTACTTCGGCTGATTTGCGAGGGGCTCACAAACGGTGAAATCGCCGAACAGATTTTCTTGAGTTCCGAAACCATTAAAGGCTATCGGAAAAACCTGTTATTGAAATTAGGGGCGAAGAATACGGCGGTGCTGGTGAAAATGGCGTTCGAACAAAAATTGATCTGACCGCATGCCTTAAATCATTCCCATCGCTTCTTCGGTACACAGGTGATATCCATCGTTTTGTGCAACAGGAGCCTCCGTTGGTCGTAGCGGTTTTCGAGTACGAGGGAGTCAGCCGTGTACCGAGCAATTTTGAAGCGGGGAAGATACTGCCCAATGCGGTGACAACCGGATATCTTTTGCCGCCAATCGGATCGGGTATACAGGCCATCGACCAATAAACTGTCTCCTCGCACCACATATACCCCTTTTGCGTATTCTGTCCAGTGGCCGTCGTGGTAGCACGAGTCAGGGATGTTCTTGACCTTGGAATGCACGTGCATGGTGACATAGATGGAATCACAAGTGAATTTGAACTCATGCACGGCATACTGCAGCAAATCCCCCTGCATGGGGATGGAGTCCTGCATCCAAATGCCTTGAAGGAAATCGGCTCCTTCGTGTTGGATATCGGGGTTAAAGCGACAGCTCGATACGGTTATAAAAAGCATACCGGCTAGGAAAAGCCGGTATGCGATGTGATAGGGTGCGCGAAGGCGAAAAGGAACCATGTTGGTTATTTCAGTCCTCCGATCATGTCTTCTGGGCGTACCCATTCGTCAAACTGCTCGTTAGTGAGCAAGCCGAGTTCCAATGCCGCTTCCCGTAGGGATTTATTTTCCTTGTGTGCTTTTTTGGCAATCTTAGCGGCATTTTCATAGCCGATATGTGGATTCAGTGCCGTGACCAACATCAAGGAGTTTTCCAGGTGCTTCTTGATGCCATCGTAGTTTGGCTCGATACCAATGGCACAATGGTCGTTGAATGACACGCAGGCATCACCGATCAATTGGGCAGATTGCAAAAAGTTAGCAGCGATTATCGGCTTGAATACATTAAGTTCGTAATGTCCATTGGCACCGCCCACGGATATCGCCACATCATTCCCGATAACTTGTGCGGCTACCATCGTGAGGGCCTCACATTGCGTAGGGTTTACCTTGCCCGGCATGATGGATGAACCCGGTTCGTTTTCGGGGATAATGATTTCGCCGATGCCTGACCGGGGGCCAGAGGCCAACATGCGGATGTCATTGGCAATTTTCATGAGCGACACGGCCAATTGCTTCAACGCTCCGTGGCTCTCTACCATGGCATCATGGGCCGCCAACGCTTCAAACTTGTTAGGAGCGGTACGGAAAGGTAACCCCGTGAAATCCGCAATGTATTTGGCAACGTTTTCCGAATAACCTTTCGGGGTATTGATACCGGTGCCGACGGCGGTGCCCCCAAGGGCTAAGTCGGATAGGTGGTCCAATGTGTTTTTCAACGCCCTAAGACCATAGTTGAGCTGGGCCACATAACCTGAAAATTCTTGGCCCAATGTCAATGGCGTGGCATCCATCAGGTGCGTACGGCCAATTTTAACGACGTTGGTAAACGCTTCAGATTTGGCTTTCAATGTATCCCGTAGTGTTTCTACGCCAGGAATGGTGGTCTCCACCAATCGTTTGTAGGCAGCGATGTGCATGGCAGTGGGATAGGTGTCGTTTGATGACTGCGACTTATTCACATCATCATTGGGGTGGATGAAGGGTTTTCCCTCACCCAATTGATTTCCCTGCAACACGTGTGCCCGATTGGATACCACTTCGTTGACGTTCATATTGGATTGCGTGCCTGATCCGGTCTGCCAGATAACCAGTGGAAACTGGTCGGCTAATTGGCCGTTCAGGATTTCGTCACATACCTGTGCAATCAAGTCACGTTTTTCCGCTGGCAATACGCCAGCATCCGCGTTGGTATAGGCCGCTGCTTTCTTGAGGTATGCAAAGGCTTCAATGATTTCCTTGGGCATGGATGCCGAGGGGCCGATCTTGAAGTTGTTGCGTGAGCGTTCGGTTTGTGCGCCCCAATATTTGTCAGCGGGCACTTGTACCTCGCCCATGGTATCGTGTTCGATTCTGTATGACATGAAGTGATGTTTTTTGATTACAGGACACAAAGTTAAGAAGATATGGGAGATGTGAAGAACGGAATGCGCATGAAATTGAAGGCGACGGTGATTTTGTAAACCAACTTAATGAAGAGCTCTTTCTTTTTTGCCGAGTTGGCTGGCTAGCAGGCCGATTAAACCGGCAAAGATAATCAACGAAGCAACCCCAAGGGCTTGGGGAAGGTGGTCGATATAGATTCTCGCCATGCCCGAGGCACCTTGTAACGTGAGGATCAATTCATTTAGTATAATACCACAAACAAACACCCATGTGCTGCCTACTGCCCTTCGGTTGGTTTGGATACTTTGATGCAGGTAGGCGTATGCAATGATAAATAGACTGATCATCACTAACAATACCAAATGTAGGTAGCCGATGACAATGGGGCGAAAACTATATGCCAGTTGGCTTAACGATGGTATCACCGAGAGGCTCTGCAACACGAGTTTAATGGTTGCCGCGATAGCCACTCCATACAACAGCCAGCGGGGTAACGAGGTGAGGTGATGCTTAATGCCCCGCCATTTGCCATATACCGCCTTCAGCCAGAGTGCCCAAGCCAATACTTGGATAACCGAGGTCAGTATCACCAATAGGTATATCCATTGGGGCATGGCTTGCCATAGCACTGATAGCAGATAGGCCGGAACACAGGTTAGTGCGAAGCCCCAAAACACGGTCTTGGCGTATCTGATAAATACACCCTTTTGATATAGCCAGTTTTGCAGGAGTCCCATGCAGGCAAAGAAAAACCAACCATTGTACTGAAAGTGCAGGTAGAAATAGATGGACGCGAGCTGCAATCGCGAATGGGTATTATGGGTAGCCATGAGGTAGGCGAGTGCAAAGGTGCCGACGGAAGAAAGCACTAGAAAAATGAGGGCCGCCCTCAACCAGTTGAAGCCGTTTTTTCGCTCGAAGGTTTTATGGATATCCCGCCAGCATGCGGTGGCAAACCAATAGGATATCACAATGCTAAGCGTGGCCACACCGATCGAGTACGGCCCGTAGCCCTGCAAGAAAAAGCTGACCAGCATGCCATAGGCTGCAAGAAGGTTAGCTGAGATGATGTATTGGTATTTTACTGGTAGCGCTTCATGGCTTTTTTTTCGGAAGATGGCGGCGACGATAAATACCATCAGGATATGGCTCACCCAACCCGAAAAAGCGAAGTGTGAATGGGCGTGGAGCACGTATTTTTGGTTGATGGAAGGCAGTGGAAACAGTACTTTCAAACGCATCAGTAGACCCAATGCCGCCACGAATAGTAAATTGGTTAATGCAAATATGACCCAATGGCGTACCGTCGTTTTTGTCAAGGAAATTTTCACGGAACCAAGATAGTTATTCATCCAGTACTTGTTTTATGATTGCGGTCATATCCCGTCTGACGGCACGAATACCTTGCCTTTTATGATACATAATTTGTCGTCTTGCTCCATTTGCCGGATGGCCCTGATCACCGTTTCTACGCGTAATCCAGCCATGTTTGCCAATTGTTGGCGAGTGAGCATTAGCCTGTTGCATTCCTGGCAAATGAATTTTCCATGCTGATTGAAATAATCGATGAGTTCGGAAAGGATGGTTTGGGGGTTGTTTTTCGAGGCAATCCTGAGTAAGAAAAACTTAAAGCGGAGGTGCTGCACCAGCGATTTGCTAAAGGCAAAGTGGATCTCGGGGTACGTTCTTAGCACCTCATGGAAGGAGGGTGCACATAATCGCAAAATCGTGCATGGCGAATCAGCAATGGCACTTGCAGCATAGGGTTCGCCATCAAAAAGCGGAAACTCGCCGAAACTTTCTCCTGGCTCAACAAGCTTATGTAGGGTTTCTCTGCCATCATCGCTGAAGTTTGACCAACGGACCCTGCCCTTAACCAATTGATAATAAAAGGCGGCCGGTGCCCCTTCATTGAAGATGGTTTCACCAACGGCTGCATGGCGATAAGCTGCCCCATATTCGAGTAATAGGTCGGTCGGAATCATAGCCAATACATTTATGATAAGAATGACATACATTTCATTGCTAGCACAAACATACCCGAAACCTTTCGTGCAATAGATGATATTCGTCAGGTAGGGAGATGATGAATATCATCATGCAATAGGTTTTGTTTTGTAATTGGCTGTTTCATAGGTGTTAATGGCGTATTGGGGGAACGGTGCATCGCGCGCATTCAACAAACCATTTGCGCTTTATGATTCAACGCATAAAACAGCTACGCATGTCGGGCTAACTTTGCATAGAAACAAACAACAAACAGCGCGAACAGTCTTGATAGCAACTTCGTGCGTAGACAAACAAACACATACAAATATGAAACAGCTAATGATTTTCTTGCTACTGAGTATGGTGGTGTATGCCTGCTCGCAAAGTGGTAAACAAAACACGGAAGGTGATCAAAGCACCGCGACCAGTAGGTCGGCAACAGACTATGATCCCAGACGGGGCGAAGGCAAATTTGACCAGGTGGATATTGGTGACAAATTGGATGTGGCCATGGCAAAGGAAGGAAAATTGATCGCTGACCTGAAATGTGCGAGTTGCCATAAGTATACCACAGAGCGACTGGTCGGACCCGGATGGTCGGGCGTAACGGAAAAGCATCGTCCGGAGTGGTTGATGAATTTCATTACCAACCCCGATCCGATGATCGATAAGGATCCGGAACTCCAAGCGCAGTTGGAAATCTGTTTGGTGCGCATGCCCAACCAAAACCTCACCGATGGCGATGCCCGGGCCATCGTGGAGTTTATGCGTGAAAATGACGGGGTAAAATAGGGATTGATTTTTATTAACCTTAATAGTATACAAAATGAAACGAAAACAATATGTTTTATGGGTGTTGGCCGTATTGGCGGTATCCATGTCATTCAGCGCCTGTAGACCCAAGGGAGCGGGAAGTGCATTAAGCGGTGACGCTGCAAAACGGGTTTATATTGCACCGGGGCAATACGACGAATTTTACAATTTTGTCTCGGGTGGATTTAGTGGGCAGATGAGTGTTTACGGGCTTCCCAGTGGGCGCCTATTTCGCGTGATTCCCGTGTTTTCAGTGGATCCAGAAAAAGCATGGGGCTTCAGCGAAGAGACCAAACCGATGTTGATGACCTCGCATGGCTTCGTGCCTTGGGATGATCTCCACCACATCGAATCGTCCTTTACAGACGGGATGCCTGACGGCAGGTGGATGTTTGCCAACTCAAACAATACCCCACGCCTGGCTAGGATAGACCTGACCACTTTCCGAACAGCCGAAATCATTGAGATCCCCAATACTGGGGGTAACCACTGTTCGCCCTTTACGACCGAAAATTCGGAATATGTGATTGCGGCAACGCGCTTTAGCGTACCGCCAGATGGTCCGGCAAGTGATGTGCCCATTAGTTCCTATAAGGAAAACTTCAAAGGACACATCAGTTTTGTCAGCGTAGACAAGCAAACCGGCGAATTTGATATCGCATTCCAGTTGAAGACACCGGGATTGAACTTCGACTTGTCCAGTGCCGGAAAAGGTGTGTCAAATGGCTGGTTATTCATCAGTTGCTATAACTCGGAGCAGGCACACACGTTATTGGAAGTCAATGCGTCGCAAAATGACAAAGACTTCATCATGGCCATCAACTGGAAGAAAGCTGAAGAATATTTCAGGGCCGGCAGAGGTACAAAGCAATCGGTACGCTATGCGCATAATAAATATGATGAGCATAGCCACTCGGCCACTTCCGAAATCAAAACCGAAGTCACCGTACTCGATGTGACCGATTTTGAAGATTTGGCTTACCTGATCCCTTGCCCGAAATCGCCTCACGGTGCTGATGTAAGCCCTACGGGCGAGTATATCGTGGGTAGCGGAAAATTGGCGGCCTTGATTCCGGTATTTAGCTTTGCTAAGCTGCAAAACGCCGTTGCAAATAAGGATTTTGAGAACGAGCTTTATGATGGCATTCCCGTGGTCAAGTACGAATCTGCCCTGCATGGCGAAGTGGAAAAACCGGGATTGGGACCACTGCATACCGAATTTGACGACAAAGGGAATGCCTATACCTCCTTTTTCGTCTCCTCGGAGATCGTCAAATGGAACCTCGAAAAGTTGGAAGTACTCGATCGGCAACCCACGTTCTATTCCGTCGGTCACTTGATGGTCGCCGGAGGAAACGCCAAGCAGCCTTATGGCAAGTATCTAGTGGCTTACAATAAGATCACCAAGGATCGTTTCCTGCCTACCGGACCGGAACTTTGCCACAGTGCGCAATTGTTTGATATCAGTGGCGATAAGATGGAATTATTGCTCGATTTCCCGACAATAGGGGAACCGCACTATGCACAAGCCCTGCCGGCTTCGCTCGTTATGGATAACTCCTTGAAAATATACGATATCAATGCCAATACGCACCCCCACAAAACCAACGGCGAAGCCGAGGCGAGGGTGGAGCGTTCGGGCAATATCGTTCGCGTGTACATGACAACCATCCGGTCTCACTTGACTCCAGATGTCATCGAAGGGATACAGGTAGGTGATGAGGTGTATTTCCACATCACGAACTTAGAGCAGGATTGGGATATGCCACATGGGTTTGCCATTAAAGGAGCGAGTAATTCCGAACTACTAATCATGCCCGGAGAAACCCAAACATTGAAATGGGTTCCAGACCGTGTAGGTATCATGCCTTACTACTGCACGGATTTCTGCTCGGCATTGCACCAAGAAATGTCAGGGTATGTGCGGGTTTCCCCACGGGGAAGCAATGTGCCGATGACATCCTATACAGGCACTAATTAGTGTTGACGTGAAAAAGAAAACAACTATAAAGTCATTGCATAGGGCCATACTCATCGTGTGTGGTATGGCCCTGTTTGCGGTGATTGCGCTACCGATATGGCGTATCGAGCTGGATGCAGCGCAATACCCAGAAGGCCTCGAACTGTTGATCTACAGTTATCGGTTAGACGGACAGGTCGACATCATCAATGGGTTGAACCACTATATCGGAATGAAGACCCTGCATGCCGATGATTTTATCGAGTTTACGGTACTACCTTATATCATCGGAGTGTTTGCCTTGGTTTTCCTCCTAGTAGGGCTGTTGGGTAGGCGGCGATGGTTGAACGTCCTGTTTGTGGGATTTCTGGTTTTTGGGGTGGTAGCGATGGTCGATTTTTGGCGATGGCTATACGACTATGGCCATGATCTGGATCCGGCGGCTCCCATCAAAGTGCCGGGTATGGCTTATCAACCGCCTATGATCGGGTTCAAACAACTACTCAATTTCGGCGCGTATTCGATACCCGATGTCGGGGGGTGGATTTTTATAGGTTGTGGGGTGTTAATTGCCTATTGTGTGGTTGCCGAATGGCGTTTTGCAACGAAAATACAAGAATCATGAAAAATATTAGCGCGTTAAGCTTGTTGATTTTGGGTGTAGTGCTGGCTGTCGGAACCCAAGCCTGTAGTAGTGGTGGCCCTAAACCCATTAACTATGGCAAAGACCAATGCGCTCACTGTAAGATGACGGTTAGCGACGCACGCTTCGGTTGCCAACTGGTGACCACCAAAGGGCGTGCTTACCATTTTGATGACGTGCAATGTTTGGTCGCTTACGTAAAAGCGGGCAGCGTCGATAAGAGTGAGGTGGCCAATTACTATTTGCCTGATTATTCCAATGACAACAAATTGCTTCCCGCCGAAGGGCTGTTCCTGTTGAAAAGTGAATCGTTGAGGAGCCCAATGCGGGGAGATATTGCGGCGTTTGCTAGCGAAAGTGATTTAGCGCATGTACGGGAAATCCATGGGGGAGAGCAATTGACCTGGGCTGACCTTTGGAAGTAAATAGGGAGATGATGACCGGTTGTTTAAATTATGTGTTTAGTGTTTGTCTCTGCCTGATGGTAGCTGGCATGGGGAATGCCACTACCATCAAGGTAGGGGAACAGCATCGGGTCAAATCGATCAATGCCGCCTTAGAGATGGCGGCCGATGGTGACACCATACGGGTGGAAGGCGGCGTTTACCGCGAAGGCAATATCGCTATCCATAAGCGCGTAGCCCTCATCGGTGTGAACAATCCGGTGATCGACGGGGAAAAACAGTACGAACCTGTTTCCATCTTTGTTCCGGGTGTAACCATCAGTGGATTTACCGTCAAGGCTTCTGGCCGGTCATCCGTGACCGATGTGGCAGGTATTAAAATCTACAATGTCGACGATGTCGTGATTACGGACAATGTGCTGGATGATAATTTCTTCGGCATCTACAGCCAAGGTGCCAAGAATTGTATCATTGCGAACAACAAACTGGTGACCTATGGCGCAACCGAACTATTGGTAGGCAACGGTATCCACGCATGGAAAAGTGACAGCCTATTGGTAGCGGGCAATACGATTATTGGGCATCGGGATGGCATCTATCTCGAGTTTGTGACCCATACGGTAGCGCAGCATAATACGGTCGAAGACAACCTCCGGTATGGCTTGCATTTCATGTTTTCCCATGACAATGGCTATTATCACAATACGTTTACCCGCAACGGGGCAGGCGTGGCGGTGATGTATACGCGGAGCGTACGCATGGAATACAATGTCTTTAACGAAAACTGGGGTGATGCTTCATATGGGTTACTGCTGAAGGACATTACCGACAGCCATATCGAACACAATACATTCGCTAAAAACACGACGGGGATTTTCATGGAAGGGAGCAATCGCGTGACCATACAGCGCAATCAGTTTGAGGGGAATGGTTGGGCGCTGAAGATACAGGCGAGTTGCATGGATAACAGGTTGATGGAAAATAATTTCGTACACAATACGTTCGATATCGCCACCAATGGCTCACTGACCCTCAATACTTTTGAGCGTAACTATTGGGATAAATACGAGGGATATGATTTGGATAAGGACCGTGTGGGCGATGTGCCCTACCGTCCGGTAAGCCTATATTCCATGTTGGTGGAGAAATACCCAATGGCCATGCTACTGTTCAGGAGTTTTATGGTCACGTTGCTTGACCGTACCGAGCGGGTATTGCCAAGCCTTACCCCCGAGAATTTAAAAGATGATTATCCATTGATGAAGCCGGTGAGCATATGATTACGATTGATAACATATCCAAAACGTTCGGTCGGTTCAAGGCATTGGACGGGGTTTCGTTGACACTCCAGCGTGGCCAATGCATCGCGTTGATCGGCCCCAATGGGAGTGGCAAAACAACCTTGATAAAAACCATTTTGGGAATGGTAAAGCTGCAGGCTGGGAAAATCCTTTTTGATGGGAAGAACATCGCCTCGGAGTGGCGCTATCGCGATGACATCGGCTATATGCCGCAAATCGGGCGTTATCCTGAAAATATGAGCATCGGCCAAGTGCTGGCTATGATGAAAGACATTCGGCGGAAGCGGGAAGAGTTGCTAGACGAGGAATTAGTGGAGGCTTTCGGACTGAAAGAACTATTGGATAAACGGATGCGTACGCTGTCTGGCGGTACGCGCCAAAAAGTAAGTGCTTGCCTCGCATTCTTGTTTAATCCGAAGATGCTGATTCTGGATGAGCCAACGGCTGGGTTGGATCCGATTTCAACGGAAAGATTGAAAGAAAAGATTGTAGCGGAGAAGCAAAAGGACAAACTCATCATCATCACCTCGCACGTGCTAAGCGAGTTGGACGATTTAGTCACGGAGGTGATCTACATGCAAGATGGGAAGCCGTTGTTTCATAAATCCGTGCTACTGCTCCGCGAGGAAACGGGGGAGGATCGATTGTCAAAAGCCATTGCTCAGGTCATGGCCGGGTGTGAACTTAATTGGTGGGCGGAATGAACAAGATGGTCAAATACATCATGGCTGATATCCTGCGTAGCCGTACGATGGTCATCTATACGTTGGCATTGCTGGTATTGTCATTCAGCGTGTTTACCATGGAAGACAACGCTGCCAAAGGTATCGTCAGCCTTCTGAATGTCGTGCTGTTTGTGGTTCCGTTAGTCAGCATGATTTTTTCCACCATTTACCTCTATAACAGCTCCGAATTTATTGAGTTGCTGGTCAGCCAACCGCTTCGGCGCAAAACGATATGGTTGAGCATATTTATCGGCTTGGCAAGTGCCGCCAGTCTAGCGTTTGTCATCGGGGTGGGGATTCCGGTACTGCTTTATGCATTTACGGCATCGGGCATGGTGTTGCTCTTTTGCGGTTGTGTGCTATCGGTGATTTTTGTGTCGATAGCGCTTTGGACGGCTGTCCGCATCCGCGACAAAGCCAAGGGAATTGGATTAACCATTTTGCTTTGGCTGTATTTTGCGCTGCTATTCGATGTGTTGGTGTTGTTTATGCTCTTCCAGTTTTCGGATTACCCCATTGAAAACGGTATGGTCGCTGTATCGATGCTTAACCCGATAGATATCAGCCGGATCTTGATATTGTTGGAGGTAGACTTATCTGCCATGATGGGATATACTGGCGCCATATTCCGCAATTTCTTTGGCACCTCGGGTGGGATGGCGTTGACCGTGGCGATTATGATGTTGTGGGTAGCCGTGCCGTTTTGGTTTTCGTTACGGTTTTTTAAGTACAAGGATTTGTAATGTGTGAAGAATGGAACGCTGATGACGCGGATTCGGCCGATTTACACGGATAAACAGGATGCGGTGTAACCATTCTTTCCTTGGTGGCCAAGCGAGCGCGACTACGGGGCGTATAAAATCCGTGTTAATCCGTTCAATCTGTGTCATCCGTGTTCCATAAATCGTGTTCAATAAAATAACATAAAAACTATAATCATGATAAAAACAGCAATATTGGATGTAACCCGGATTGAACCCCGGCTAAAACATCCCACGATTTTCGATCATTTCGATGCCCTGGACCAAGGGGAGAGTTTTGTCATCCACAATGACCACGATCCTCGGCCGTTGTATTACCAATTGCTCGGCGAGCGGGGAAACTTTTTTACCTGGGAATACCTAGAGTCGGGGCCAGATTATTGGAAGGTAAAGATAGCCAAGCCCCTTTCGGAAAATGCCATCGAAACCATCGGGGAAATTGCCGCCAAGGACACGCGCAAAGCGGAGATTTTCAGGAAAATGGGTATTGACTTCTGTTGTGGGGGAAAGCAAACCATCAAAGAGGCTGCTTCAGCCGCCGGCTTGGGCGAACAGGAAGTGTTGGACGCACTTGAACATGCCGATCAGGTGGAATCTAAGACCGTACTTGAGTTTGATAAATGGGATTTAGGTTTCCTCGCAGATTACATTTACAACGTACACCATCGTTATATCCGGGAAAACGGGCCGATTATCGAGCAGTTAGTCGACAAGGTGGCGATGCGACACGGGCAAGAGCATCAAGAACTTCTTCAGTTGGCGGTGGGCATGCATGGTTTTATGGCGGATTTGTATGACCACCTGCGAAAAGAGGAAGAAGCGTTATTTCCATTGCTAAAACAACTGGAAAAAGGAGAGAAAGACGGAATGAATCGGGTTAGTATTCCCGTGCGAGCCATGGAACAGGAACATGAGGCTGCAGGAGGGGAACTTCGGGCATTTCGGGCGCTGACCAAAAACTACCGGCTTCCGGCCAATGCTTGCAATTCGTACACCTATCTCTACGAAAAAATCAAGGAGTTTGAGAACGACTTGTTTCAGCATATCCATTTGGAAAACAACATTCTGTTTCCCAAGGCGGTTAAACTCGAACAGGAGGTTCTGGGTTAAGTTCGTCACGTGGTAAACCAAGTATTATCCATCATGGAAATCAATCCACACACGAAGATTTCGGCGGTCATCAAGGCCAATCCGGCAAGTATCGATGCGATTGCGGCA
The DNA here is from genome assembly GCA_964498395.1 of uncultured Parapedobacter sp. Taxonomy (GTDB): domain Bacteria; phylum Bacteroidota; class Bacteroidia; order Sphingobacteriales; family Sphingobacteriaceae; genus Parapedobacter. The sequence goes on from CAZCHE010000004.1 coordinate 116,636, forward strand.
TTGGCCAAGCCATTGCGCAAGCTCAAGAACCCGATTTTACGCCGAATCATGGCTCCGCGGGTGACGATAGCGGAGGCGGCTGCGATCGGAGGGGTATCGGTAGATGACTTTATGCAGGCGTTAGCGCCTTTAGGTTTTCAGTTTAGTAATGATGGTTCCGTATTGACCGGTCCGGCAGCCCCTAAGCTCGAGGGAAAGCCGGACTGGCTTGCGGCAGACGGTAACCAGGATGTATTCGATGTGCGCGAATTGATCGCAACGGGCAACGATCCACTGAAAGCCATCATGCAGCGGTATCAAGCATTGCTTCCGGGCAAACTACTCTGTGTGGTCAACTCGTTTATCCCTTATCCGCTGATTTCACTGTTGGAGAAAAAGGGAGCGAAAAGCTATGTCGAAACGATAGACGAGCACCTGCACCGTACTTGGTTTTCAAAAGCCAACGAACCATCGTATCAAACCTCATCGGATACCACCAATGTGATCATGCACGATGAGCACTCATTTGCGACCTTGATGGGGTTATATCGAGAAGCGCAATTGCGGCGCATCGATGTTAGGCATCTGCACATGCCCATGCCTATGCAGACCATCTTGGATGAACTGGCTGCGCTTCCGCAAGATAAAGCGTTGTTTGTGCAGCATAAACGTATTCCCTTCCATTTGCTAGCGGAATTGTCAGGACAGCAGTACGCCATCCATATTCAGGAAGCCGGGGAGGACGATATACGCCTGTTGTTTGTTGGCCTTTAATGATTGGATTCCATTGATAAAATGCCATGGCTAATATCCCCATCGGAAAAGCGTCCATGAATCTAGCCGTACTGCCCTTTTACGGTACGGGTGCGGTGTTTTTCCTGATATTAAGTGTATTACTGCTTACGGCATCATCGGCATTGACTGGACATTATTTTAGTCCACAGGTACTGGCGGTGGTTCACACCGCAGCACTGGGATGGGGTACCATGGTTATTTTCGGGGCGGCCTATCAATTGTTGCCCGTTATTTATGAGCGGGAGTTGTATAGTATACCCTTGGCTTTTGTCTCATACATATTGCTTACCGTGGGCACGGTCTCACTGTTGTGGTCGTTTTGGAAGTTCGATGTGGGAATCCCGATGATCGTAGGCGGGATACTCGTGGTGCTGGCTGCATTGCTGTATGCGGTTAATGTGCTCTGCACGATTTCTTCAGGGGTACAACAAGCGGTTCAAAAATATTTCATTGTTAGCTCGGCCCTGTGGTTAGTCATCACGACGACCATAGGGCTTTTATTGGCTATCAACCTTGGCCACACGTTCATTCCCCGAAACCACTTGGATATGCTGAAGCTCCACGCCCATGCGGGGCTTGCGGGTTGGTTTTTGCAGTTGATTACCGGTGTGAGTGTTAAGCTCGTGCCGATGTTCCTGTTGGGGAAATCGCAACGAAACGAACTGCTCTATGCAGCGTTGTTTTTCCAAAATATCGGATTGCTATTGTTTCTTGTCGATGGATATTTCAATCCCATCGGAGGTACGATGCTTATTTATGCGGTTATTGTGGCCCTTGGTATTGTGGCCTGGTTGCTTTACCTATATGATGCATTTCGCAATCGCATGCGAAAACGAGTCGATTTGCTGATGAAGCATACCGGTATATCCATCGTGTGCTTGTTGTCAGGGTTAGCCTTATTGCCTGTTGCTTATTATGCTTCGGCAATAAAATGGACAGCATTATACGGCACATTCCTGTTTTTAGGTTGGATTACCGCCATTATCCTGGGCAAAACATTCAAGACGTTACCATTTATTGTATGGAATACGCATTATAGTAAGTTACATGGTGCGACCAAGGTACCCCTGCCCAAGGCAATGTACAGTGAGCGCCTTACCGTGTGTCAGTTTTACCTGTACATGGCGGCGTTTATACTACTAGTAATCGGTATGGCAACCGATGGGCTGCTCGTGATGCGCGTTGCCTTGTCGCTTTGGGTGGTGCTGGCCGTTATCTACGCAATCAACGTGGCAAAAGTCATTTTTCATAAACCCGGTATTGCAGATGGAAATAACGCTTAACGACCCTTTTGCTCCCGAATTGATGAAAGCGCAGACGGCGTTGATGCAGGTGGTTGACCCCGAATTGTATGTCAATATCATCGATCTGGGTTTGGTCTATGGCGTTGATTTCTCCGAGGATGGGAAAATTACCGTGACCATGACGTTGTCTACCCCGCACTGCCCGCTTGGGGATGCGATAACGGGTGGGGTATGCAATGCATTGGGCAAAGTCTTTCCTGACCGGGAGGTCGAAGTTGACCTGGTTTGGGAGCCTGCATGGAGTTACGACAACATTTCGGAAGACGGAAAAGCCCAATTGGGCCTGGACTAGGTTAGACTCCAAGTTATGACGCTCGTCACTTCCCCGGATGACCACCGTCATGTGGCACCAGTGGGGAATGGCTAATTTTGCCTGCGATCAGGATGCTAATCAAGAAAAAACTGAAAAATATACGATGCGAGGAACTCATCCACATACCTTCCACATTCCAGTCATGGGACTGGGATTCACGATTGACACACCCCTAAAAGTGGCACGCTTTGGGATATCTTCTGCACTTTCCCTTGCGGATGATCACCTGTTGGAACAAATGCGCCACCACTATGCGTGCAAGTATGGGTATGAATACAAGGCCATTTCACCCCGATCGGAAGACTGCCGTGCTAGGCGAATCACGGCTTACCTGGACTTGCTCCATGACCAGGTTGACGAGCAGGTAGAACGACTACGCCAAGAAGCATTTGAGCCAACCAATGAAATCATGAAGTATTTTGAGCTACTTCCAGATACCTCACCGATAAAACAGGATTTCGTGACCATGCTTTCCGCGGAAGGAGCCGTACGGGAGGCTATAAGTGCTGAGCTTCGAAAAACCATTGTCGCGGGAGCCATCGACGTTAATATCATGACCAAGGTGGATAAAACCAATTATGGGGCCGATGGGCAACCGCTGCCTCCCGAGTATTCAGATGCTCTAGCGGCGCTAAGGGGCTTTGCCCAAAGCAAATTGCGGTCGTCGGTTATATTATCTGCCGGATTAAACCCGCGATTATATAGTTATTTTGAGGCATTCGATGATTTTTTTCCGGATAATGAGGGACACCTCACTAAAAAAATCATCTTGAAGGTCAGTGATTACCGATCGGCGTTGATACAAGGTAAGCTATTGGCGAAAAAAGGGCTTTGGGTTTCCGAATTTAGGGTGGAATCGGGGGTGAATTGCGGCGGGCATGCCTTTATCAATGATGGGATGCTGCTGGGGCCGATTATGGAAACATTCAAAATGCAACGACAAACGCTATATGCCGAGTTGATAGCACTTTGTGAGACAGCGCTCCAAAACAAACGACGGCCCGGATTTAAGGTAGCACCAATACAGCGAATTACGGTGCAAGGGGGCATCGGTACTGCGGAGGAGAACCGGTTCCTGATGGATCAGTACCAGTTGGACGGAACAGGGTGGGGTAGCCCCTTTTTGCTGGTGCCCGAAGTGACGAACGTGGATGATGATACGCTTCAACAGCTACTGACAGCCGAACCTGCTGATTTCTATCTCAGTGATGCCTCCCCGCTTGGCGTGCCCTTCCACAATTTCAGGAAAAGTAGTTCGGAAGAGCAACGCAAGCAGCGAATCAGCAGGAGTCGGCCTGGAAGCCCGTGCCATAAGAAATTCCTTTCATTCAATAGTGAGTTTACCGAACAGCCGATATGCACGGCATCGCGGCAATACCAGCATTTGAAGCTAAAGGAAGCGCGATTGGAATTTCCAAATGAAGAAGATTACCAAAAAGCCGCAGCGAAGATTACCGAAAAGGATTGTCTATGTGAGGGGCTCGCTGCACCGGCGGTGTTGACAAATCAGATTCCGCCAACGCATAATCTTAAAGCGGTTACGATATGCCCAGGCCCGAACCTAGCCTACTTTTCAAGTATCGCTACATTAAAGGAGATGGTCGATCACATCTACGGAAAAGCCAATCTGTTGAATAGTTTGTTTCGGCCGAATTTATTTGTCAACGAATTAAAACTCTACCTGGATTACTTGAAGAAAGAAATAGATCAACATAAAAATGGATTGACAGAAAAAAAAGATTCGTACTTTCGCGGCTTTCAAGAAAACTTGCACAACGGTATTCGGTATTACGAAACATTATTGTCACAAGTCAAGCCCTACGCACAACTGCAATTGGATGATATGAAAAGGTTCATTGCTGAGACTGAAAAGGTGTTGTTGGAATTGACAAATGCCAAAGAATGCCGACCCGTGTTACAAGTTGTCAAATAAAATGGAAAGGTCTGTTTTCAGTCGGTTTCTAAAACATGTGCTGCCCCTTTTGCTAGGGGCGGCTATACTGTTGCAGGCATTTGACAAAGGATTACTGCTTTCCGGCTTTTGCCTCAACCAACGGTACATCGCTGCCGAGCTGTGCGAAAACAGGGATAAGCCTCAGTTGCATTGCGATGGCCATTGCGTGCTACGCAAGGCATTGGAAAAACTCGACGACAAGAAAACGGCAAACCACTCCCCGAAAGAGACGAAGACCGAAGTGTTGATCTGCCAAAGCGGCGAGTCACTATGGAACCAACCGCTGCCGCTTATATGCTACGCATATGCATTTCCGTCTGATGAGTCCAATCTGACAGACCAATATCCAACCGATCTCTTGAAGCCACCCATTCCCGTGCGGTTGGCGTAATGCCCCTTCTTTATTTGGCCTTTGAGGCCGCTTACTAATAACATTATACGTTTAACGACGCATCGGAAAGGTATCATTGCCTTTCGGATGCAGCAATAATATTGATCACGATGAAAACGAGCTATTTGTTTGCATGCCTAATCGCTGCGTTGGCGATGGGCGTGTTTGCCTGTAAAAAAGATGAAACTCCCCAAACGCATCCCGATAAACACAAAATTGCCGAATCAATAACGGCAGGTGGTATTACTGTAACGCTGTGGGCCGATGAACCCACCTTAGCGGTAGCTTATACACCCTTATACATCACACTTGAAAATGAATCAGGCAAGATCACCAATCAGTCGGTACGCATACATCCCGAAATGGACATGCACAACATGTCGCATAGCAGTCCGGTGGAACAACCGGTATTCGATGCCGCTACCGGTCTATATACGGGTGCGGTGGTGTTTGCGATGCCATCGGGTGATATGGGTAGCTGGAAACTCACGGTAGAAGTTGGCGACCATGCGGTGGACCTAGCGGTGATGGTACATCCCACGGCCGACAATACCAAGTTGGTGGGGAGTTTTGTTGGAACGGATGGCGAAAGTTATACGATATCACTGGTACAGCCAGTTGTGCCACAGACGGGAATCAATGATTTGGAGCTATTGATCAGTAAGCGGGAAGATATGCATAGTTTTCCTCCAGCTGATGGCTTGGAAGTCCTATTTGAGCCGGAAATGCCATCGATGGGCCATGGCTCACCCAATAATGTGGATCCCGTAGGTGTCGGAAACGGACGGTACCGTGGCAAGGCCAATTTTACGATGACTGGTGATTGGCGGCTGCATTTCACCTTGAAACGAGATGGGGAGACTGTCGTTGAAGACGCGTATTTGGATATTTTGTTTTAGGTGGTTTGTATACAATCATGGCCAGAATAAAAACTATATCGTCATTGCGAGCAAGAGCGTTTGGATGGTGTAGTGGAGCGAAGCAATCTACTTCCCTCAATGATGAGATTGCTTCGGCCCGCACAGCCCCACACAGCCTCGCAATGACGTTGAGGTTAATAAATACGATGTTGGGAACACTCATGCTTCCCCTTACCTTATTAGCACAGCACAAAATGATGCCCGCGGATAGTAACTTGCAGCATGTTTTGTTGAACGAAGTTGTCGTACTTCGCCAGCAAGGTATTTCAGAAGCTAGTCAGCACGAACACCGTGCTAGTCTACAGATGCCTACCGATAAACTATTGGAACATATCCCCGGCGTACAACTGGTACGTCGGGGTAATTATGCATGGGAGCCTACCATCCGAAGCCTGAATGCCGGTCAGATTAATGTGACCATCGATGGGATGCATATCTTCGGTGCTTGTACAGATCGCATGGATCCGGTGAGTTCATACATCGAACCGAACAACCTGAAAAGTATTTCTGTAAACCTAAGTCCCGATTATGGCAACTATGGCGGAAGTATTGGTGGCGGTGTCAACTTTAAATTGAATACGCCGCAGCTCCATTCGCCAAACAAGGTAAGTGGAATGGTGGGTGCCGGATATGAAAGCAATGCTCAGGGAGTACAGACGCTTGCTTCAATCGCATATAGCGGTAAGCGGTTTGGGCTCAATGCCAATGGGATTTTCCGTAGGGCCGGCAATTATCGAGCTGCTGGAGGAGAGGAAGTGCTGTTTTCACAGTATAAGAAATGGAATGTCGCGCTGTCTGGTCTTTACCAGTTGAATCATCGACACACCTTGGAGGCCAGTTATATTCAAGACGAAGGCAGGGATATCGGTTACCCGGCATTGACCATGGATGTGGCTTTCGCAAACGCCAAAATTGGTTCCATATCGCACCATTACCACCGACACGACGGCAGATTGGCCCATGTAGAAACGAAGCTGTATTATAATTTCATCGACCATGCAATGGACGACACCAAGCGGCCTGCAGCGCAAGTGCCGATACATATGGACATGCCCGGCAAATCATGGACAGGAGGGTTTTATAGCGAGGCCTCCTATCACCTGCACCCCCGACATGTGCTCCATGCCCGTGTCAGTGGCTACCGCAATCGCCTGACGGCCGATATGACCATGTATCCCGATGAAGGTGCGCCCATGTATATGTATACGATACCCGATGCGCAACGTGGTTTCTTGGGGGTTGACCTGTCGGACAAAATCAGCATAAACGACCGACTGGACTTGGCTGTTAACGGTACGTTGAGCTATAACAGTTCCTCCATCTACAGCGAGGCAGGCAAGACTCAGTTATCGGGTATGGTGCAGGGGAACCCAAATCGTGCTGATTTTCTTTGGAATGCCAACTTGAAGGCCTACTATCGGTTTTCTCCATCGTGGCAACTGTCGGCGAATGTAGCCAAAACGATGCGAACCGCTTCTTTGCAAGAGTTTTATGCGTTTTATATTTTCAATCGATTAGATGGTTTTGATTACTTGGGTAATGCGCAATTGGCGAAAGAGCAATCGATTAACACCAACCTTGGGGCAACCTTTCAACGTGGGATATTCCGTATGGAGACAACCGGATTTGGTTACTTTTTTTCCGATTATATCGCCGGACGTATCCTGCCTGACTACAGCGTGATGACCACTGGTGCAAACGGGGTGAAGCAGTATCAAAATATTGGGAATGCTGTGCTTTACGGAGGTGAATTAGCGGTGGGTTTGGCTTTCAGTGAATCTGTCAAATTCAACAGCGTTAATACATACACCCGAGGTCAGGATGCTGAAGGGTATGCCTTGCCATTGATTAGCCCATTCCAATCCATCAACACGGTATTCACACAATACAAAGGTTACCATTTCCATGCTGAGATGGAAATCGCTGCTGCGCAACGGCATGTCAGTTTCGAGCGCTATGGCGAAACAACCACGGCAGGGTCAACGGTGTTCAACGTTGGGCTACGTAAGGTATTGCGTATTACTGAAAAGGAATTGAATACAGCATTATTTATGGAAAATGTGTTTGACCGACGTTATCACCGACACTTGGATATCATGAAAATTGCCCGGCCAGGTCGGAATTTCGTGTTACATGTGGCGGTGGGGTTTTGAGGCTTTATAGGCGATTTGGCTTGGTGTCGATTTTTGTGGTAAATATCGTATATTCGTTAGCAGTAACCATATAACCTATGGTTAAGGAATAAAGAAACCAATTAACGATGAATAAGGACATCCAAGCATACCACAATACCCAATCGCCAAAAGACCAAGCAATTTGTGATTTACTTGCCCAAGAAATCAATCAACATTTGCCCGAAGCGGAAAGCAAAATCTGGCATCGGCATCCCGTTTGGTTTTTGGGTGGAAATCCGATAGTAGGGTACAGTAAGCTAAAAGACTGCATGCGTTTGATGTTTTGGAGCGGAGCGAGCTTTGATGAAGAACAGCTCAAAATCAATACCGGGAAATTCAAGGATGCTTCTATCCGCTACACATCAGTGGATCAAATCAATACAAGCGATTTGCGTCGTTGGCTGGAAAAATCGAGGGATATCCAGTGGGATTATAAAAATATCGTAAAGCGAAAGGGTGTTTTGGAACGGTTAAAGTAACCCTCCCCGCAAAAGTTATCCCCATCAGATGCATCGCAAGCAATGATCTGGATGGGGATTAACAGTAAACAACGAGCATTTATTAATGGTTTTTCAATTTATCGGTACGATTCCTTAAGAGTTGAAAAGTCTTTTCGGTAGCTAGCTTAAATGCCAGGTCAATGTGGTCGGCGGTAGCCGTTACAGCTTCGGGGTCGAGGCCCTTGATCCGTACTTCTATGGTGCAACGCTTGTCATTGCTCCCTTGCCTGTCGCTATTCTCGTCTGCTAGAAAAACCTCCAATCGGGTGACGTATTCGTCAAAACGGGCCAACGAATCATTCAGGTTTTCAGTAATCTTCGCGATGTAGTTTTCGCTTACGTCGATGTTCTTGTCAGAATTAACTTGTATCGTCATAGTTGTTTGTTTTTTGCGATGATACAAAGAAAAACAGCGATTGTAAACTCGAAAAGTCATCGGTTTGACATTTTTCGCATAATCTGCCTCGTTGGGTTCGCAACACCCATGATATCCACATTTACCCACAAATGTGGATATCTTTTTAGGGCGAATTGTGCGCTTGGTCATAAAATCCACTAAAGCCGTAGGGTACTTTTGTGAGGAAGGGCTTCGGATCGTCCGAAGACACGTAACACTCACCAGATCTTATGGAAAAATACGTCATTAAGCGGAATGGAGCCTATCGACCATTCGAACCTTACAAGATTCAAGGTGCCATCGAAAAAGGTTTCCAAAGTGTTTCCCTGCCGGTAGATGAGACCGTATTTGTCGAAGTCATCGAACGATTGGGAACCAACGATACCTGGGCGGTTGAGGAGATACAGGATTGCATCGAAAAGGTGCTGTATGACAGAAGGTATTTCGATGTGATGCGCTCGTTTATGCTGTATCGGCATACGCGCAAGCTTCAGCGGGAGCACGTCGACCGGATCAATGACGACACCACCTATGTGGACAGTAGCCAGACGATAGCGGAGTACATCCATGAAACGGATTGGCGCATCAACGCCAATGCGAACACGTCATATTCTAATGCGGGCTTGGTCAATAATACCGCAGGTAAAATCATTGCCAATTATTGGTTAGACAGGGTATACAGCAAAGAAGAAGGGTATGCCCACCGCAATGGCGACATCCATATCCATGACTTGGATTGCCTGACGGGGTACTGTGCGGGATGGAGCCTACGTGTATTGCTCAACGAGGGGTTCAATGGGGTTCGTGGCCGGGTGGAAAGCCGCCCCCCTTCACATTTCAGGGAAGCATTGGGCCAGATGGCCAATTTCTTGGGGATTCTGCAAAGTGAATGGGCCGGGGCACAGGCATTCAGTTCGTTTGATACGTACCTAGCCCCTTATATATTCAAGGACCGCTTATCGTATGTAGATGTGCTTAAAGCCGTACGGAGCTTTGTGTATAACCTCAATGTACCCGCCCGTTGGGGGCAGTCGCCGTTTACCAACATCACCTTGGATTGGAACGTGCCCGAAGACCTGAGGGCGCAGATTCCGACCAAGCGGGATCGGCACCTATTTGCCGATGTGGAGGATCTGGAATTACTGCATCTGGCCCGCAGGAGAGGTGTCGCCGCATTGGATGACCTTTGTTACAAGCATTTCCAACGGGAGATGGACCTCATCAATAAGGCATACTATACCGTGATGACCGAAGGCGATGCCAATGGACAGCCTTTTACCTTTCCGATTCCGACGGTAAACATTACCGAGGATTTTAATTGGGAGAGTGAGAATGCCATGCTGTTGTTTGAAAATACCGCGCGGATAGGCTCCTCATATTTCCAGAATTTCGTCGGCAGCCAGTATATTCTGGATGAGCAGGGCAATCGGGTGGAAAACCCCGAAGCCTATAAACCTAATGCGGTACGGAGCATGTGCTGTCGCTTGCAATTGGACCTCCGGGAGTTGCTCAAGCGTGGAAACGGACTCTTTGGGAGTGCCGAGATGACGGGGAGTATTGGCGTGGTGACTATCAATATGGCTCGCTTGGGCTACCTGTACCGTGGCAATGAGGTCGGACTATATCGGCAGCTCGACCATTGGCTGTATACCGCCAAATCCACCTTGGAAAAGAAACGCGTATTTATCCAGGAGATGTATGACAGGGGGCTTTATCCGTATACCAAACGTTATCTCCCGCATTTCCGCAACCATTTTTCAACCATTGGGGTCAATGGTATGCATGAGATGATCCAGAATTTTTCGGACGGACAGGACCATATTGTTTCTGATAAAGGAACTGCATTTGCCGCCGCCATACTGGAGCATATTCGTATGCGCATGAAGGAATTTCAGGAACGTACGGGCAACCTGTATAACCTGGAAGCCACCCCAGCAGAGGGCACGACATACCGTTTTGCCAAGGAGGATAAAAAACGCTACCCCGATATCCTACAGGCTGGACAGGGCGAAAATATCTACTATACCAACAGTTCGCAGATACCGGTAGACCACACGGACGATCCGTTTGAAGCCTTGTTTTTGCAAGATGACCTGCAATGCAAGTATACGGGTGGTACCGTGTTGCATCTGTATATGAGCGAACGGATCAGTTCCCCGATAGCCTGTCGTAATTTCGTGCGCAACGTCATCAGCAATTTTAAGTTGCCGTATATTACCGTTACACCGGTATTCAGCATTTGTCCGGTACACGGATACCTCAATGGCGAACACGAATATTGCCCCAAATGCGATGATTTGATTATAGCCACTCACCAAAAACAAATAGCTTATGAACACCATTCAAAAAAATGACTTGATTTTGCAGCAATATCATGAAAAGCGCAGCAAATGTTTGGTTTACACCCGGGTAATGGGCTACCACCGCCCCGTGGAAAGTTTCAATATTGGTAAAAAAGGCGAACATAAACAGCGGACGCATTTTACCGAACGAGATGCCAGCACCCATCTATAGCATTACGCCGTTTACCCTACTGGATTATCCCGGGAAAACAGCCTGTATCCTTTGGTTTGCAGGCTGTAACATGCGTTGTGTTTATTGCTATAATCCGGAAATTGTCCTTGAGAAAGGGCATATCGGTATCGAACAGGCGATGCAATTCATTTGCTCACGCCAAGGATTGTTGGAAGGAGTAGTGCTGAGCGGGGGTGAGTGTACCCTGCACAAAAGTATTTTCTCATTGTTGGCATCCATCAAACAGCTTGGATTTGCGGTTAAGATCGACACGAACGGTTCGCGGCCTGAGGTGCTGGAAGCATTGATCGCGAAGCGGTTGGTCGATTACGTCGCACTTGATTTCAAGGCCTTGGGGCATCGATACCATACTATCACTAAATCGGGGCTGTTTTCTGCGTTTGAGGAAAGCCTGTCACTGCTAGTGGGCGCCAATGTGCCGTTTGAGGTGCGAACCACGGTGCATAGCGATTTAATCAATGTGGCAGATTTGCGACATATGGTTGCCTACCTCGAGCAGGCAGGTTATCGGGGTGATTACCATATCCAGCATTTTGTAAATGGGGTGCCGGTGTTGGGTTCATTAGGCACGTCCATAAAAAATGCACATGTATCGACGTTGTCTACCGATGGCGTACAAGTGGTGGTACGTGAATGAATTTAATGCTTGAAATCGTCATTTCGAATGTAGTGAGAAATCTTTTCACTTCCGAACACAGGTCACGGATTTCTCACTGCGTTCGAAATGACGGCAATATATGCTAATTCGTTATTTACTCAAAAACATCGACTTCTTGGCATACATTTCCCTAAAGAACGGATCATCCAAGTCTTTAATGAAGCGGATGGCCTCGCCGGTAGAACGCATCTCAGGTCCGAGTTGTTTGTCTACATCAGGGAATTTATCAAAGGAGAAGATGGGTTCCTTAATCGCGTACCCCTTGAGCTTGCGTTCAATGGTGAAATCTTTGATTTTATTCGCACCGAGCATCACTTTGGTAGCGATGTTGATATAAGGTACATCATAAGCCTTGGCAATAAACGGCACGGTACGCGAAGCTCGTGGATTAGCCTCAATCACATATACGTTCTCGTCTTTTATTGCAAACTGGATGTTGAGCAAGCCCCGTACATTAAGTGCTTTGGCCAGCTTAATGGTGTATTCTTCCATTTTTTGTTGCACGGCTTCGGATAAGCTGAAAGGAGGCAACACTGCACTGGAATCACCGGAGTGGATACCTGCCGGTTCGATGTGTTCCATCATACCAATGATGTGTACATCTTCACCGTCGCAAATGGAGTCCGATTCGGCTTCTTCAGCACGGTCGAGGAAGTGGTCAATCAGCACGCGGTTGCCGGGTAGGTTTTTTAGTAACTTCACTACGGCGCGCTCCAATTCCTCATCATTGATGACAATGCTCATACCTTGTCCACCCAATACATAACTTGGGCGCACCAACACGGGGTAACCTACTTCGCTAGCTACTTTGATGGCCTCTTCCGCACTTTCCGCTACACCGTATTTGGGGTAGGGGATATCCAGTTCTTTGAGGAGATCGGAGAAGCGACCACGGTCTTCGGCCAAGTCCATATCCTTAAAGGACGTACCGATGATTTTGATGCCATTGGCTTCCAATTGCTCGGCCATTTTCAGGGCCGTTTGTCCGCCTAATTGTACAATGACGCCTTCCGGTTTCTCCAATTCGATGATTTCCCGCACGTGTTCCCAAAAGACGGGCTCGAAATAGAGCTTATCCGCCATGTTGAAGTCCGTGGAAACCGTTTCAGGGTTACAATTGACCATAATGGCCTCGTATCCCGCTTCCTTGGCAGCCAATAGGCCATGCACGCAGGAATAATCAAACTCGATACCTTGGCCGATACGGTTCGGGCCGGAGCCAAGCACGACAATTTTCTTTTTATCCGATACGATCGACTCGTTCTCGTCTTCAAAGGTAGAATAGTAATAAGGGGTCTGTGCCGGGAATTCTGCCGCACACGTGTCTACCATCTTGTAAACCCGGTGGATGCCCAAGCTCTTCCGGCGATTATACACATCGTCTTCACTGACATTGCCCAGTAACCAAGAGATTTGCGCATCTGAATAACCTTTCTGCTTCAGTGTGATGAAGAAATCTTTCGGGATATTGTTCAACTGGTAGCGACGCAATTCGGTTTCCAACTGTACTAATTCTTGTATTTGTAGCAAGAACCATTTGTCTATCAAAGTGGCTTTACGGATAGATTCTAGTGGCACACCCAACTCGAATGCATCCTTGATGTGGAAAAGGCGGTCACTGCTCGGATGTTCCAGGCTGTGCATGATTTCCTCGAGGTTGCGGCTTTGCCGTCCGTCTGCTCCTAATCCTAGCCGATTGGCTTCAAGGCTCTGACAAGCCTTCTGCAACGCTTCGATAAACGTACGCCCGATGGCCATCACTTCACCCACGGATTTCATTTGCAAACCTAATTCTCGGTTTGCTCCCTTGAATTTAGCGAAGTTCCAGCGCGGAACCTTCACGATGACGTAGTCAAGCGTAGGTTCGAAATAAGCCGAGGTGGTTTTAGTGATTTGATTTTCGAGTTCATCGAGGTTATAGCCAATGGCCAGTTTGGACGCAATCTTGGCGATGGGGTATCCCGTGGCCTTTGACGCCAGTGCCGATGAACGCGATACCCGTGGGTTGATTTCAATGGCAATGATTTCTTCGTTTTCCGGATTGACGGAGAATTGCACGTTACAGCCGCCGGCGAAGTTACCGATGGCCCGCATCATCTTGATGGCCTGGTTGCGCATGTCTTGATAGCAGCGGTCACTTAGCGTCATACCCGGAGCCACGGTGATGGAATCACCGGTGTGGATACCCATCGGGTCAAAATTTTCGATGGTACAGATGATAATGACGTTGTCATTGCTGTCGCGGAGCAGCTCCAACTCAAATTCCTTCCAACCCAATACCGCTTGCTCCACCAACACCTCATGGGTAGGTGATGCTTGTAAGCCCCGGCTTAGGGCTGTTTCAAACTCTTCCTTTTTGTGGACAAAGCCGCCACCCGTTCCACCCAATGTATAGGATGGACGTATGACCAATGGGAATCCGATTTCTTGGGCGGCCTCTTTTCCTTCGAGGAAGGAATTGGCAATTTTGGATTTGGCAACACCCACACCGATATCCACCATCAACTGGCGGAATGCCTCACGGTTTTCGGTTTTTTCAATGGCGGCTACATCCACGCCGATAACCTTGACATCGTATTTTTGCCAAATACCCCTTTCATCGGCTTCGATACAGAGGTTGAGAGCGGTCTGCCCACCCATGGTAGGCAGTACGGCATCGATTTGCTGTTCCTGTAGAATCTGCTCGATGCTTTCGCAAGTCAGCGGCAATAGATACACGTGGTCAGCAATGACCTTGTCAGTCATGATCGTGGCCGGGTTGGAATTGATGATGGATACCTCAATTCCCTCTTCTTTGAGCGAAAGGGCTGCCTGAGAACCGGAGTAATCAAATTCGCAGGCCTGTCCGATGACAATAGGGCCTGAACCGATAATCAAAACGGAGTTGATGGAAGTGTTTCTGGGCATTATCTGGTGAAAAATATTAATAATTTTCAACTATCTACAATGCAAAACAGCGAGAAATGCCTGGGAATTCAAATTAGGGATTCCGACTGTTTTGTCGGAGTGCAAAGGTATGTTTTTTTGGGAATAACCTGTTAATTATTTTGCGATTTTTCAATTAAAGCCGTAAGACGGGCAATACCCATTTTGGGGTATTTTTTGCGGTGATTTTTAAAATAATTCTTGCGATGCTAATAAAGTGTTATTTTTGACCATTCAATTTTTATTGATTCATTTATTTAAAAAAACGATTATGAAAATTAAATTAACGTTATTGGCCTTTTTCGCAGTGTTGTCATTGTCAGTGTCGGCACAAAGTGATTACAAAAACTCGATTGGTGTCCGTTTAGGGTCGGGTTATTATGATGTCTTTGCAGCTTCTTTCAAGACATTTATCAGCCAACCGGCAGCATTAGAATTTAACCTTGGTGTTCGCCCTCATTCAGTAGCGGGACTTAATTGGACGAACGTTGCTTTGTCTGGCACATATCAACACCATTTCCCGATCGCTAGTATCGAGGGTTTCAAATGGTTTGTAGGCGGAGGTCTTGTGTTGTCCAATACATTTTCGAATTACGATGATAGAACTGGATTTAATGTAGGCATTTACCCAACGGGCGGCGTTGATTATAAATTGAAAAACGCGCCATTTGCTTTTTCAGCTGATATTAGGCCAACGGTACACGTTGTAAGCGGTTATGATTATTACAGTAGCTTTTATGCTAATGGTGGTGTAACGGCCCGCTATGTATTTTAGGTGAGTTGTTTGTCCATTAAAAATGTTGCCATTGACTAAAAGGTCAATGGCATTTTTTATGTTTGTATATTGAAAATTG
Organism: uncultured Parapedobacter sp.; assembly: GCA_964498395.1. Taxonomy (GTDB): domain Bacteria; phylum Bacteroidota; class Bacteroidia; order Sphingobacteriales; family Sphingobacteriaceae; genus Parapedobacter. The sequence goes on from CAZCHE010000004.1 coordinate 132,335, forward strand.
AGAAGCGACCACTGAAAATAGCTGTAGTAGGGCCTGAGTCTACGGGCAAATCCAGTATTGCCGAACGGTTGGCCGAGCACTTCGGCACCGTATGTGTTCCGGAATATGCACGCGAATATTGCCGCCACCTCAATCGTGAATATACCTTGCAAGACGAGATGAACATGTTCTACGGGCAATTGGCTTTGGAGCGGAGTTTGTTGCCATTCGCGAAGAACGGTCTGTTAGTATGCGATACCATGTTCCTGACCATCAAAGTATGGTGCGACCATTTGTTTGGCCATACACCCCAAGAGGTGCATGAAGCGTTGAAAGTACATCGGTATGATTTTTACCTGTTGATGGATGTCGATTTGCCTTGGGTAGATGACCCACTGAGGGATTTTCCGGACCTGAGAGAGCATTTCATGCAGGTGTGGCACGATGAACTACAAACGATAGACGCAAATTATGCGGTGATTTCAGGCTTAGGCGAAGAGCGGGTGGCGAATGCGCTGGCCGCTGTGCAGTTGTTCCTCGCTGACCATACCGAAAAAAATTAAACGCGGATAACACCGATTGACCGGATTATCCGCGGATTTTTATTTTAAACTACCTGCTGCGCATCGAAACCCAACCCCATCTCGGGCTGTTAGCCAATCAATACCGGTAGTGTTCTGGCTTGTATGGGCCTTCCACGGGTACGCCGATATATTTGGCTTGATGGGGGTCTAGTACATCCAATTCCACACCGATTTTTGCCAAATGGAGGCGGGCTACTTTCTCATCCAAATGCTTGGGTAAGGTGTAGACCTTATTCTCATAATTCCCGCTATTGGTCCACAATTCGATTTGCGCAAGCGTTTGATTGGTAAACGAGTTGCTCATTACAAATGAAGGGTGGCCCGTGGCACAGCCTAGGTTGACCAGACGGCCTTCGGCCAATAGGATAATGTCTTTGCCATCAATCGTATATTTATCTACCTGCGGTTTGATCTCTACTTTGGTGTCACCATAATTTTGATTGAGCCAAGCCACATCGATTTCATTGTCAAAGTGGCCGATGTTACAGACCACGGCTTTATCTTTCATGGTTTTGAAATGTTCGCCACGGACGATATCGCGATTGCCGGTAGTCGTCACCACAATATCAGCTTCTTTTACCGCGTCGGCAAATTTCTTCACCTCAAATCCTTCCATGGCAGCCTGTAGTGCGCATATCGGGTCGATTTCGGTCACGATTACCCGTACACCGGCACTGCGCAGGGATTCAGCGGAGCCCTTGCCGACATCTCCATATCCTGCAACCACACCGACTTTGCCAGCCAACATGAGGTCGGTAGCCCTACGTATCGCATCTACCAATGATTCTCGGCAACCGTATTTGTTGTCAAATTTGGATTTGGTAACGGAGTCGTTTACATTGATGGCAGGCAAGTGCAATGTGCCATTTTTCATGCGTTCGTATAAACGGTGTACACCCGTAGTGGTTTCTTCTGACAGCCCCTTGATACCTTGGATGAGTTCAGGATACTTGTCAAAAACCATATTGGTTAAATCGCCCCCATCGTCCAATATCATATTCAATGGCTTGCGTTCCTCTCCAAAAAACAAGGTTTGCTCGATACACCAATTGAACTCCTCCTCATTCATTCCTTTCCAGGCATATACGGGGATACCCGCGGCAGCGATGGCGGCGGCGGCATGGTCTTGTGTCGAAAAGATATTGCAGGAAGACCAAGTCACCTCAGCACCCAGCTCGATTAGGGTTTCGATTAATACAGCCGTTTGTATGGTCATGTGGAGACAGCCAGCGATACGGGCACCGGCGAGGGGTTTGGACGCGCCAAATTCCTCACGCAGACTCATCAATCCGGGCATTTCGGCTTCTGCCAATTCGATTTCCTTCCTGCCCCATTCTGCAAGGCTGATGTCTTTTACTTTATAAGGTAGGGGTGTGGTGGCTGTTGATGACATAGTGCTCATTTGTTAAATCGTTAGAAAGGGCAAAGGTATCGTTTTCTACGATGAATATCAAGTGTGTCCAAGTGGCGGGTCATCCAATTCGGGGCCGTGGTGTAAAATCTGACATTTCACTGAGTTATTGGATTTGGTAATTGACCCTACAGTACCGTATCTTTGCAAAAGAATATGATGGTTAGACACTAAAATAGAAAGGACTAAACACTATGTATCCAGAATACTTGGTAGCGCCAATGCGCGCGGAACTAACTAACGTTGGTTTTGAAGAACTGAAAACACCTGAAGAAGTTGATACGGCGATCAAACAAGAAGGAACGGTCTTCGTGGTTGTCAACTCCGTATGCGGATGCGCAGCGGCCAATGCCCGCCCTGCTGCCGTCGCTGCAATAAAGAATGAGAAACACCCAGACAAAGTGGTTACTGTTTTTGCTGGGATGGAAAAAGAGGCTGTAGATAAAGCACGCGCCTATATGTTGCCTTATCCGCCGTCTTCTCCAGCAATGGCCTTGTTCAAGGATGGTAAGTTGGTTCACATGATCGAACGTCACCAAATCGAAGGTCGGCCAGCACAAATGATCGCAGATAATTTGGTCGCCGCATTTGACGCGTACTGTTAAATTTTAAATTTTTGAGTTAATAAAAAAACCATCCGCCACTGGCGGATGGTTTTTTTATGCATGTTCCTTTATCTTTTAGAAATCAATGGGGCCACTTTGCACTACTGTACTTCCTCTTTGCGGTACACTAGTGATTTTGATGGAATTCCGTTCCGTTTTACCAAGAGCGTTTTCAATGTCATCGATGGTGTTGACAGGAATGTCATTGATATGGGTGATCACCGCTCCACGTGGGATGTTATGGTAATCAAACCATCCACCGCGGTGTACTTGGGTAACCACCACGCCTGAATTGACGCCCAGTTCTTTTTTCTTGGCATCTGTAGCTGGCGTGAAACCCGCACCTAGTTTATTGTAGATTTCTGTAGCGCTACGTGAAGCGGCGGTTTCCCTTTCGTTGGCAGCAGACAAAGAACGGGTGTCTTCTTTTAAGGTTACCGTCGCATCACGTTCTTTGCCCTCGCGATTATAAGTCAGTTTCACTTTGTCGCCCGGACGCAAGCGATAGATCCGTTCTTGCAGGTCGGCGGATGATGTGATGACACGACCATCCAATTTGGTGATAACGTCTCCCTTTTTGATGCCCGCTTCTTCCGCGGCACCTTTAGCGGTTATTTCACTCACGTAAAGTCCGTTGATATCCTTTATTTTTAACTCTTCTGCGACCGAGGCATTCAGCTCTCTAAAGGTAATGCCGATCAATCCGCGTTTCACTTCACCGAATTTGACGAAGTCGTCTGCGATTTTCGTGACCAGATTGACGGGCACGGCAAACCCGTAGCCAGCGTAGTATCCAGAGGGCGACATGATATTGGAGTTAATGCCGATAAGCTCTCCATTGGCATTGACCAAGGCGCCGCCGCTATTACCTTTATTAATAACAGCATCGGTTTGGATAAACGATTCAACGGCAGTGGCGATGAATGCCTCCTGCTCATTTTGTGGTTGGCGATAACCGCGTTGCTGCATTTCACGTTGGTACTGCTCGTACTGCTCCCGCTGGATAATGCCCGTCGGGCGTCCTGTAGCACTCACGATACCGGCAGTAACGGTAGATTCCAATCCCAATGGGTAGCCTACAGCTAATACCCATTCTCCTATGCGTACATTATCCGAATCTCCCAGTTTGACAAAAGGAAGTCCTTTCTCGTTGATCTTAATCAATGCGATGTCCGTGTTGGGATCCCGGCCGATAATCTTGGCTTCGACCACTCGCTTGTCGGTGAGGGTCACTTCAATTTTGTCGGCGTCAGCGACCACGTGATTGTTGGTGACAATATAGCCATCATCAGAAATGATAACCCCTGATCCGGTTGCTTGCGCGGGTTGCGACGGCTGCTGTTGCCGGGGCATACCGAAAAATTCCTCGAAGAGGTCGAGTGGTTGTGCATTCCGTCTGCCACCGGCTTGGCGAGCGTAGGTGGTTTTGATGTGTACTACGGCAGGAGCCACGGCGGCGGCGGCTTGCGTAAAATCCGGATTGCCCGTAGACGCACTGATCACCGGGGCCGGATTGCTCGCATAGTGTACCTGTTGCCGCTCTTCAAAAGACATTTTGCTTTCCTGTTTGTTCTCAAATAACTTGTAACCGCCCACTGCAATCAGGCCTCCGACGAGTGCGGTTAATAATGTTAATCCAATTTTCTTCATGATATTTCCTGTCGCTATTAAGTTGAAAAATCTTGCTTTTGCAAAACGTTGTTCAAATGTAATACCATTTGCCATTCCAAAGCAAGTGAAAGCCCTCACTTTTCTGTTAAATAATGTTAAAGCCAGAAATCGACACGTTTGATGCGGTTTGCTGCGGTAGCGGATTATTGCATGGATATCACTACCTTTGCACTTCCAAATCAAATAATTCCATGGGAGGTTATACATTCTACAAGTACCAAGGCGCGGGCAACGATTTTATTGTCTTTGATAATCGAAATGGGGTTTTTCAGCGGGATAATACCGATTTAGTGCGTCATTTATGCGATAGGCGTTTTGGGGTTGGCGGCGATGGGTTGATGTTGTTGCAGGATGTGGACGGGCATGATTTCGAAATGGTGTATTATAATGCCGATGGAAATGAGGGAAGCATGTGCGGAAACGGAGGGCGATGTATCGTTGCTTTTGCCAGGGATTTGGGAGTCATTGATCGAGAAACTGACTTTTTGGCAGCTGACGGTGCGCATTATGCAAGGGTATTGGATCAGGCTGACCAGATTAGTTTGCAGATGATCGATGTTGATCAAGTAGGGCGTGATGACGATGCGTACGTGATTGATACCGGATCGCCGCATTACGTAAAGGTAGTGGATGGGCTGGATGCCTATCCGGTGGTGGATGAAGGGCGCAAGATCCGCTATAATAATACCTACCGTAGTAAAGGGATCAATGTCAATTTTGTAGAAGCCGATACCGCTGGTTATTTTGTGCGTACCTATGAGCGCGGCGTGGAGGATGAAACATTGGCCTGTGGTACGGGCGCTACGGCAGTAGCATTAGCCATGGCACTGCATGAAGGGTTGGAGGGGGAACTGGAGACCCCGATCCGCATGATGGGCGGAAAGTTGAATATTCGTTTCTGCAAAAAGGGCAAGTCATTTACCCAGGTGTTTTTGGAAGGACCAGCGAATTTTGTGTTTGAAGGCAAAGTATCGTGGTGATATGAAGCTAACCCGATTCATTATAGTGTATCATTTTTTTGCAGTATTCGTCGCATTGTCGGCGATTTGCTTGCAGCATGTGTTTTTTCCTGGCCTCGTCATATTAGGCCCTTTTTTTTGGCCGCTCTTCGTTACGGTATTCGTGTTGACCTTAGTGGCGTATATCTTAAGTGATTTGGGGATTAAAAAAGGAGGGGAATTATCTATTTATAGCCTAATAGGAGGGCTTTTTATTAAGCTGTTCGCCTGCTTGGCCGTGATTGCGGTATTGATAATAAAATTCCCTGAAAATAAGATGATTACGGCCTTTAATTTTTTTTCACTATATTTCTTGTTTACGGTCTTTGAAGTTATCTGTTTGTTGCGTAACTTGCGCGACCAAAATCAAACGTAAAAAATTGGGAATAGATGGATTTTAGGCACTTTTTCGATTTAAAAAAATTTAGCTTCATTGCGATTTTTGCCGTTTTAACGACCTTTTCCGTTGCTCACGCCACCGAAACCACTGCTGTTGACGAGGCCGCTGCAACCAGCCACGAAGCGCATGGTGCCGAAGAGTTCGAACCCACCAAGATGATCATGGAACACATCGCTGATGCGCATGATTGGCACCTGTGGGGGCATACATCGCTGCCGCTTCCAGTGATCTTGTATACGGATAAAGGATTGGAAGTGTTTTCCTCTGGACAGTTCCATCACGGCGAGCATGATTACCAAGGGAAACATTATACCTATCGGTTAGTAGATAAAAAGAAGATTCAGGTGGTCAATGCCGCAGGTTCGATCGATGAAGAAGCATCCAAAAAGGTGTGGGATTTTTCCATCACGAAGAATGTGGCCTCCATGTTCTTGTCCGTTTTGATCATATTGGTGATTTTCATTTCTGTAGCGCAGACCTACAAGAAGCGGGAAGGTCGGGCGCCTAAGGGACTCCAATCATTCCTCGAGCCGATCATCCTTTTCGTACGTGATGACATTGCCCGTCCGAATATCGGACATAAGTATGCGCGGTTCATGCCATTTTTGCTAACGATATTTTTCTTCATTTGGGTCAATAACTTATTGGGATTGATCCCGATTTTCCCGGGCGCGGCAAACGTGACCGGGAATATTGCGGTTACCTTTGTGCTGGCATTCATCGTGTTGATTGTGGTCAATATCAATGGCAACAAATACTACTGGAAGCATATCCTCACGCCGGATGTGCCTTGGTGGTTATATCCCATCATGATTCCAGTGGAATTGGTAGGGGTGATCTCGAAGCCCTTCGCATTGATGATTCGTCTGTTTGCTAACATCACTGCGGGGCACATCATCATCCTGAGTTTGATTTCGTTGATATTTGTGTTCAAATCGTTGGCCATTGCGCCCGTTTCATTGGCTTTTGTACTGTTCATGAACGTACTGGAACTATTGGTGGCGGCCTTGCAAGCCTTTATATTCACGTTGCTCACAGCCCTGTTTATCGGGATGGCCGTAGAAGAGCACCATTGATTCGTAAATCCTTATATTAATATATACAATTAAATTAGATTTGTTATGGTAGGTTCAATTGCGGCAATTGGTGCCGGATTAGCAGTGATCGGTGCCGGTATCGGTATCGGACAAGTAGGTGGCAAAGCGATGGAAGGTATCGCACGTCAACCTGAGGCTGCTTCAAAAATTCAGACCGCTATGATTATCGCAGCGGCCCTTATCGAAGGTGCTGCCCTGTTTGCAATCGTAGTTGCTTTGATGGGTAACAACCCTTCATAAAGATTACTGAATCAAAGGCCGGAAACCTTGACGGTTGGTCTGGTATCCGGCCTTTAAATAACACGACATTAAAATTTAAACGAACGGTATATGAATTTTGATATTGGTAACCCGAGTATTGGGTTGGTGTTCTGGACAGCGGTGGCATTTCTGTTGCTATTGCTGCTCTTGCGTAAATTCGCTTGGAAGCCCATCATGCAGGCCATCGGCGAGCGTGAGAAATCCATCGAGGATGCATTGGCTTCTGCGGAGAAGGCTAAGGAGGAGATGGCACGCTTGACCAATGAAAACGAGCAATTGCTTAAAGAGGCTCGTGCGGAGCGCGATGTAATCCTCAAAGAAGCGAAGGAGTTGAAAGACCAGATCGTGGCTGATGCGAAAGTATTGGCACAAACCGAGGGTGCTAAGTTGATCGAGCAAGCACGCAAGGAGATCGACGACCAGAAAAAGCGGGCATTGGCAGAAGTAAAGAATCAAGTATCTTCCTTGTCGTTGGAAATTGCACGCAAGGTGCTGCAAAAGGAATTTGACGATGACAAGAAGCAAGAAGCATTGGTGACCGACTTGCTGAAGGATGTCAAATTGAATTAACCGTTTCCAGAGTTAACCGTACAACGATATGTCAGAGTTTAAAGTAGCATCACGGTACGCGAAGTCACTTATCGATTTGGCGCAGGAGCAGGGCAACCTCGAATCGGTGAAGAAGGATATGGAGCAATTCGTATCGGTATTGCGCACCAATAAGGAGTTGCAGGCTGTGCTGAAGAACCCGATCATCAAGCAGGATAAGAAAAGCAATATATTGGATGCATTGTTTGAAGGGAAAATACACGCTTCCATCGCTGCTTTTTTCCATATTATGGTACGCAAAGGGCGCTCGGGCATTTTATATGCCACGGCCCAGGAGTTTATCCGCGAGTACAATGAGGTGAAGGGTATCGTGCATGCCACGGTTGTTTCTGCGGTTGCGCTTTCATCGAAGAACCTTGATGCGTTGCAGAAGGTGATAGCCGCCGAAATCAATGCCGAGGTGGTGCTGCAGAACAAAGTGGATTCGTCGCTGATCGGTGGTTTCGTCATTATGGTTGGCGATAAACAATTGGATGCGAGTATCGCCGGCAAGCTCCATAAACTCGAACGTCACTTCGATTCGCAGCTTGTAAATTGATCATTTTCCGCGTGATGCGGATGTATTAACAAAAAATATCAAAAACCCCTAATAAGAATAAAATGATAGAGGTAAGACCAGATGAAGTATCGGCAATTTTGAGGGAACAATTGTCGAACTTTAAATCAGAAGCCGAACTTGAAGAAGTCGGTACCGTGTTGCAGATTGGCGACGGTATTGCGCGGATTTACGGCTTAACCAAAGTTCAGTCCGGTGAGTTGGTTGAATTTGATAATGGATTGCAGGGCATCGTACTGAACCTGGAAGAAGACAACGTAGGTGTTGTACTCCTCGGGCAATCAGACGAGATCAAAGAAGGAGATACCATTAAACGTACCGGCCGTATCGCTTCCATCAAGGTGGGCGAAGGGATGCTTGGCCGTGTCGTCAATACATTGGGCCAGCCGATTGACGGTAAAGGGCCCATCTTGGGTGAAACCTACGAAATGCCGATCGAGCGCAAAGCGCCGGGGGTTATCTATCGGCAGCCGGTAAACGAGCCGTTGCAAACGGGTATCAAGGCTATTGACGCGATGATTCCGATCGGTCGGGGCCAACGTGAGTTGGTGATTGGTGACCGCCAAACCGGCAAGACTGCGGTATGTATCGACACGATCATTAACCAAAAGGAATTTTACGATGCGGGTGAGCCGGTATTTTGTATCTACGTAGCTGTTGGTCAGAAGAACTCCACCGTAGCTAATATCGTTCGTACATTGGAAGAGAACGGTGCAATGCCTTATACAGTGGTGGTAGCGGCTTCTGCGGCTGACCCTGCTCCAATGCAGTTTTATGCGCCGATGGCCGGTGCGGCGATTGGTGAGTTTTTCCGGGATACAGGTAGGCCAGCATTGATTATCTACGATGATTTATCGAAACAAGCGGTTGCTTACCGCGAAGTGTCGTTGCTGCTCCGCCGTCCTCCAGGCCGCGAGGCTTATCCAGGTGACGTATTCTATTTGCACAGCCGCTTGTTGGAACGTGCTGCTAAAATAAACGCGTCTGACGAGATCGCTAAGAACATGAATGACTTGCCTGATTCCCTCAAGGGAATCGTCAAAGGAGGAGGTTCATTGACCGCTTTGCCGATTATCGAAACACAGGCGGGTGACGTATCCGCTTATATCCCAACCAACGTGATTTCCATTACTGATGGTCAGATTTTCTTGGAATCCAATCTGTTTAACGCAGGGGTTCGGCCAGCGATTAACGTGGGTATCTCGGTATCTCGTGTAGGGGGTAATGCCCAGATTAAATCCATGAAGAAAGTAGCTGGTACGTTGAAGTTGGATCAAGCGCAGTACCGCGAACTGGAAGCGTTTTCTAAGTTCGGTTCCGACTTAGACGCTGCCACCAAAGCGGTGTTGGATAAAGGTATTCGTAACGTGGAGATCCTGAAGCAAGGACAGTTTTCCCCAGTTCCGGTAGAGAAGCAAGTTGCTATTATCTATGCGGGTGTGAAAGGATTATTCCGTAGCGTTCCCGTAAATAAAGTAAAAGAATTCGAAGCGGAGTACTTGCAGCAACTGGAGCAACGTCATCCAGAGGTATTGAAGGCATTGAAAGCTGGACAATACAATGACGAGTTGACCAGTGTATTGGATAAGGTAGCGAAGGAGTTGGCTGAGAAATATTGATTGTTTGTGAGACAATAGATAATAGACACAAGACAACAGATAGTCTAGCGTCTAAAGTCTAGCGTCTAAAGTCTTATCTTGTATGGCAAATTTAAAAGAAGTACGAAACAGGATTACGTCAGTTACTTCGACGCAGCAGATCACCAAAGCCATGAAGATGGTTTCGGCGGCCAAACTTAAGCGGGCGACCAACGCTATCCTGCAGTTGCGGCCTTATGCTGAGAAGTTGAGGGAAATCTTGGCCAATGTTTCGGCAAGTGTGGAAGATGGTGCTTCTCCGTTTACCATAGATCGCAAGCCCGAAAAAGTATTGGTGGTGGTGATTGCTTCCAATAGGGGGTTGGCCGGCGCATTCAACTCGAATGTGATTAAAACCGCCAATCAATTGATTGCCGAAAAATATGATGAACAGCTTCACGCGGGTAAAGTGAGTATTGTCGCCATTGGAAAGCGGGCGCAGGACTACTACCAACGGCGTAAATATCATGTGATCGGTGATAACAATGAGCTTTTCGGAAACCTTAACTTCGAAAACACATCGAAGATTACGGAGGCCATTATGAAAGGTTTTGCCGAAGGGGATTACGATCGCGTTGAACTGGTGTATAATAAGTTCAAGAATGCTGCCGTACAGATCTTGGTTAGTGAGCAGCTATTGCCATTGTTGCCAGCGACCGTGGAGTCAGCTGAATTGGGAACGGAAGTGGATTATATCATCGAGCCATCCAAAGAAAAGATCGTTGAGGAATTGATTCCGAAAGCGATTAAGATACAGTTGTATAAAGCGGTATTGGATTCACATGCTTCCGAGCATGGGGCGAGGATGACCGCGATGGATAAAGCAACCGATAATGCGGGAGAGCTGCTGAAGTCGCTCAAGTTATCATACAACCAAGCACGTCAAGCGGCCATCACTACGGAGCTTACGGAAATCGTGAGTGGTGCGGCAGCGTTATCCAATGGCTAACTAACATCTCTTGAGGTTAGTGAAGATTTTTCAAAAGGCACCTATCGTGCCTTTTTTTATTGTCGAGGGAGAACGATAAAATACCTAGTAAAAGGTATAGCTTTTGCTTGATAAATGTTGTAGCTTCGCATATTGATATGGGCAAATCATTGATTGGTAGGCTTTGGCAAGGTTATTGAGCGACCGGATTGGGTGTTTGTTGGGAAGCTTATAGATCAATTTTGTTGTTATTTTATACACCTGTGTGTAGCAGAATGAGGAAAAGATTCGTCTGATAGAGGGGTTGGGTATATTGCTACATGAATATGCGCGCATGAAAGAACTTATACTTCGCTTTAAGACAGTACCACGTTGGGCAATATTGTTGTTAGATCTATTGATACTGACGTGGTCGTTTATGTTGTCTTATTTTATTGCTAAGCAATTTAATTTCCACGATATCGTTCGGGGTCACTTTTTTATATATACCGCGGTTTATAGTGGTATTGCATTGCCCGTATTTTTTCTGATGAGGATACATACCGGACTGATCAGGTACTCCGATACGCGGGATATGCTAAAGATCTTTTCGGCGATGTTGATGACCTCCGTTGTCTATGCATCGATCGTTTACGTGGTACTCGGTCGCTTATTGGGGAATTCAAGCCCCCAATTGGGAATGGTGATGTTGATTAATTTCTTCATCGCGACATCCTTCCTCATCATGCTTCGGATTGTCGTGAAAAGCTTGTACTTCATGTTGATGCGAAAGGTCCGTGATGTTGATACCGTTAGGGTATTGATTTACGGTTCGGATCAGAATGCCATCATGGCTAAGCAAGCATTGGAAAACAGTACAGAATCCAAATTTGTCATCATTGGTTTCATCGATACCAATCGTGGTAAATTGAATAGTTATATCGAGCGTAAAAAGGTCTATCATGTGAAGGATCTTTCCAGCCTGAAGGGCAAGTATGCGATCGACCAGATCATTTTTGTGAAGGATCATTTAGGAAGCAGGGATAAAAAAGTCATTGTGGAGCGTTGCTTGCGATTAGGCATTAAAGTGCTAACCGTACCGCCAGCGGCCGAGTGGGTGTCGGGTAGGTTGAAAATGCAGCAGATCAAGAACCTCCGGATCGAAGACCTGTTGCAGCGTGCGCCAATCAAGATCAACAACGACAAAATTTGTGACGACTTGTGTGGAAAACGTATTCTGATCACCGGTGCGGCAGGGTCCATAGGTTCTGAAGTTGTTCGTCAAGTCTTGCGTTATGAACCGCAAATGCTTATCCTTTGTGACCAAGCCGAATCTCCCATGCATGATATCCAATTGGAAATTGAAGAGAAATTTCCAGGGAGCAACGTGGTTGTCGCAATAGCAGATATTCGGAATCTGGAGCGTATGCACCAGATATTCAATGACTACCGTCCGGAGCTGGTATATCATGCCGCAGCCTATAAGCATGTGCCAATGATGGAGAAAAACCCCGGAGAGGCCGTGAGTACCAATGTGGGAGGAACCAAAAATATAGCTGATTTATCTGTTCTTTTCGGGGTCAAGAAGTTCGTGATGATTTCTACGGACAAGGCGGTGAATCCAACCAATGTGATGGGGGCGTCCAAGCGGATTGCAGAGATCTATACCCAAAGTTTGGACGGGTCGCAGTCTATTTCAATTGTAGATGCGAAATCTGGAGAGAGCAAATTGGTCAAGGGAACGCGTTTTATTACCACTCGTTTCGGCAATGTATTGGGGTCGAATGGCTCGGTCATACCGCGATTCCAAGCACAGATTGAAAAAGGTGGACCGATTACCGTCACGCATCCCGAAATCACGCGTTATTTTATGACCATACCTGAAGCCGTGCAACTGGTCTTGGAAGCAGGTACCATGGGTAATGGGGGAGAAATCTATGTGTTTGATATGGGTAAACCCGTTAGAATTGTCGATTTGGCTAAAAAGATGATCCAGCTTGCTGGCCTTAAACCGGGAAAGGATATCGAGATCGTCTATACCGGACTGCGTAGTGGTGAAAAACTATACGAGGAATTATTGAGTGACTCGGAAAAAGTATTGCCAACCCATCATGATAAAATCAACATTGCACGGGTAAACCTTGTGGATCACGAACGGGCAAAACGTGTTATTTACGAATTGATCGCGCTGAACGAACGGAAGAATAGCAGTGGGGTGGTACGCAAAATGAAGGAAATCGTTCCAGAGTTCGTAAGTAAGAACTCCCCATTTGAAGCTTTAGATTTTACCCGCTAGCCAAACAGGTTGTTTAAGCAATGCCTAAAAACGATACGATCCAAAAAAGTCTAACAGTCGCCTGATCACCACCTGATCAGTGCGCTTGCCCATGTGAATCCCGAGCCGAAAGCAGCAAGGCAGACCAAATCACCATCGGTTATTTTCCCTGCTTCCCAGGCTTCGCATAGCGCGATTGGTACCGATGCAGCAGTGGTGTTGCCATATTTCTGGATATTGTTAAATACTTGATCATCCCTTAACCCCAATTGTTTCTGTACGTACTGGCTAATGCGGAGATTAGCTTGGTGTGGGATGAGCAAGTCGAGATCACTTTCGGAAAGATGATTAGCCGACAGGGATTCCCTAATTACTTCGGGAAATTTGACAATGGCTTTTTTAAATACGGCGGGGCCATCCATATAGGGCAGTGCCGCGCCGCTTTCCAATTGTTCGGTCGTGAGGAAAAGCCCGCCCAACTCCTTTTCTGGAAATGGTGGTTTATCGTCCATCCATTTGTTGGCATGTGCCCCGGGATAATACATGGCTAATATTTCGGCCTCGGCACCGTCACTGTGCAAGTGTGTACTTAGAATGCCCCTGCCGTCTTCTTGGGTAGGTTGAAGTATTACAGCCCCCGCACCATCCCCGAAGATGACGGATACGTTGCGACTGCGTGTCTCAAAATCCATGGCAAACGAGTGTTTTTCACTTCCTACCACTAGAATATTCTTATACATCCCCGTTTTGATGAATTGGTCGGCTACGGACAGGGCATATACAAAACCGGAACACTGGTTACGTACATCAAGTGCGCCGACTTCACGCATCCCCATCTCGCGTTGTAGCAGTACCCCACACCCCGGAAAATAATAATCGGGGCTCAACGTGGCAAATACAATGAAATCGATCTCTTGCGGTGTTGTACCGGCACGTTCCATTGCGATTTTTGCTGCTTCAATCCCCATGGTCGTAGTGGTTTCGGCATACCGGTCGGCAAAACGACGCTCTTGGATGCCCGTTCTTTCCTGTATCCATTCGTCGCTTGTATCCATGAAACGCGTTAAGTCGTGGTTGGTATATACGTTTTTAGGAACATAATATCCTATTCCAGCTATTCTTGAGTGGTACATGGTATTAACTTTTTGGGGTTTATATGGATGCAAGTGTACGGAAATTTTGTAAAAAGAAGTAATTTTCATCTGTACAAGTAAGTACTCAATGGCAGATGAGAGATCGATAAATTGCGTTTGTGTATTTTGCATGTAGGCGCAATTTATCTAAGTTTGTAAGTATGACCGTTGAGACGCAAGAAGAGACCTTTACATTGGATGAAGTGCTGGCCGCCATCAGTCCGGTGCACACACTTATTCTGTGGAATGACGAGACCAATACATTTGAACATGTGATTAGTTGTTTGGTGAGACACCTCCAATATACGGAGGCTGAGGCAGAAAAAATTGCGTGGAAGGTGCATACAGAAGGCAAATGTGCAGTGTTAGAAGGGAGCTATACGGAGGTAGATGTATACCGGAAAATATTAAAATCGGAAGGGTTAACCGTGAGTATCGAATAGGTTTCCCTATCAGCGTAACAATGTAACCGAAACAGCTCCCAAGCTGTAATAATGCGGTTACTATGGGTGTGTGTTGGCAATAAAAGCACAATCTTTGCGGCGTTAATCACAGATACTATATTAATAATTGAGAACAAACAGATGGATTTTGTACGGAGTGTAACGAATAGATGGGTTGCTTTGGTGATGGTGTTCATGTTGCCGATCGCCGTGATGGCGCAAGGCGGAAATACAACGATATCGGCGGTCATTATTGACGCAGAATCGAAAGAACCAGTCGGTTTTGCTAGTGCGGCGTTGTTAGCACAGGCATCGAAAAATTATATCGAGGGGATGCAGACCGTAGACAATGGTAGGATCTCGTTTACGGACGTGGCACCGGGAACCTATGCTATTCGGATTACCTATGTGGGATATGATACATACCTGAAAGAAAATATTATTGTTGAAGCAGATAAACCGGTAGACTTAGGGAACATTTTACTGAAACCTTCGGGCGAATTATTGGAAGAGGTGGTCGTGGAAGGTACACCACCGGCCATGGAGCTGGGGATAGACCGGAAGATATTCAATGTGGCCCAAAGTACGATTAGCGTAGGCGGAACGGCCAGCGATTTACTAGCGAATGTACCCTCCTTGCAGGTAGATATGGACGGCAGCGTAAGCCTGAGGGGATCGAGTAGCGTGCGTATTTTGATTGATGGTCGGGAATCGGCCATGGCGGGCAATGACATCACCCAGTTATTGCAGGCAATGCCAGCTAATTCGATCGAGCGGATCGAAGTCGTGACGAATCCTTCTTCTCGATACGACGCAGAAGGGCAATCGGGTATCATCAATATCGTATTAAAGAAAGATGCACGCCACGGCTTCAATGGCTCTGTAAATGCTTCAGCTGGCTCCTATAATAATTACAATGCTGGCGCAAGTCTCAACTACCGCCGTGAGCGGTTCAATTATTTCGGAAGTTATAATTTCAACCGTCGGAATAATGTGGGTGACGGGCTTAATAATACGCGCTTGCTCTCCAACAATAGTGTAACGGAAAATTTTAGTGAGAGCGCCCGGTTAGGGCTCAACCACGGCGTCAGGTTAGGTGCTGATTACTTCATCACCTCTCGAACCATGGTTGGGTTTTCAGGTAATTTGAGTGTCCGGGGCAACAACCGGGATGAAGACATGTTTTATGCCTACCTGAATCACCCTGCTTTGTCAGGCACCAGTGAACGGTTTTCCCGGCAAGACGAAGATGATTTGGGGTTTGACCTCAATTTTGATTTCAAACAAAGTTTTGCCCGTCAAGGTGAGGAGATCGTAGCCAATGTGGCTTATGGCAAGGATAGCGAAGAGGGGATCAATACCTTTGACCAAACCTTTACGGATGCGTCCATGCCGTTAGATCGACGAATCAACAATACGGGAGAGGATGGTCGCAATCTGAACCTACAGCTCGATTATGTGCGGCCTATTGGCGATGACCATAAATTCGAAACCGGCTATCGATCCATCATCCGTACTTCTGACGATTGGCAACGTTCGGAATATTTTGATGTGGATCAGGGTAGGCTCGTTCCAGATTATAACATCACCAATGATTTTAAGATGGAGAGCATCGTGCATGCTGTATATGCGAACTATCAAAACAAATTTACGGACAGGTTAGGGTTCCAGTTTGGCCTACGTGCGGAACAGGCATATTTGAATACCGATTATCGCTCGTTTGATCCCGATTTGGATCCCGATGACCGCAGTGCGATCGGAAGGCTGGATTACTTCAGGGTGTACCCTAGTCTTTTCCTGACACAGGAATTTGGTAACCAGAATCAGCTGCAAGCAAGTTATACACGTCGTGTAAGCAGACCCAGGGGATGGCAGGTCAATCCATTCATTGATATATCTGATCCAATGAATATTAGCCAAGGTAACCCTAACCTGATGCCGGAAGATATCCATTCTTTTGAGTTGAGCTATGCTAAGTTTTGGGAGGCGGTTACGCTTACATCCTCCGCCTATTACCGTCAGGTGAATGACGTCGTACAACCGGTCATTACTGCGGTAGAAGGTATGGACGGTGCTACATTTTCCCAATGGCAGAATATTAGCCGGAACGAGGCCAGCGGCTTTGAATTGATTTCGAAGATCGATTTCAGTAAAAAGATAGATGCGATGGTCAATGCCAATGTGTTTTATACCCGTTTCCATGGAAGTGAGGCCTTTAACATCGCACCAGCAGAAGGATTCAACTGGAATGCCAACGTGACGGCAAACTATCGGATCATTCCCGGGCTGTCCTCCCAAGTCCGTACGGAATATCGGGCACCGCGCATCATGGCTCAGGGAAAAGGGATTGAACAGTTTGTGATCGATGCCGGTGTACGCTTGGATGTACTCGATAAAAAAGGGAGTATCATGTTTAACGTACGCGATTTACTGAATCAGCGTAGATGGGGTGGATACACGCAGACCGATCAGTTCTACCGGTACTATGAAAGTAGGTGGATGCGCCGGATGTTTATGGTATCGTTTAGCTACCGGTTTGGTCGCCAGGATTTCCAGGAGCGAGATAAGCGTCGCAATCAGGAAATGGATGATTTTGATGGAGGGGAAGGGTATTAAAAGGACGCTCTAAAAGAATTAGAATAGCATTTTTAGCTCATCTAATGCTGTGATGCTCTGCCGTATATCCAATGGCACTTCCTCGCGTTTGGGGTTGAAGTAGATCGCATCCATCCCCACATTCTGTGCACCTCGGATATCTGCTTCTAGGCTATCACCAATCATCACACTTTCGGAAATGGCCGTTTTTGCATTTGTGACAGCATAGTGGAAGATTTGTGGGTGGGGCTTGTGTACTCCCACCACTTCGGAAATGACAATGGTCGCAAAGTATTTTCGCAGATCGCACTGAGATACTTTAGTCTCCGATGCATCAGCAAAGCCGTTCGAAATCAGGTGTAGGTTGTATTTTTCCTGCAAATAGCCAAGCGTTTCATGGGCGTGGGGGAAAAGGTTGGTTTTGTGTGGACATAACCGTAAGTAATCCGATTCAAAGGCTTTTGGAAATAATGTGGGATCGATGCCTAGCTCCACAAACGTATCTGCAAAGCGTGCTTCCCGCAGTTCAGATTTGTCTATTTTTCCATTATGGTATAACGCCCAAAGTCGATGATTATTCCTGTTATAAGTCTCAATGAACGTATCGGGAGCGTTGATGCCGAGCTTGTAGAATTGGTAGGTGTCGAATAGTTCTGTTAAGGTTTCTTCTGCATTTTTCTCAAAGTCCCAGATGGTGTGATCCAAGTCGAAGAAAATATCCTTTTTACCGGTATTGCTCATCTTACAAAGGTACGTATTTTTTAGTGCCCATTTGGAAGTTCGGCCTTTGGTACCGGTTGGTTTTTCCGCGTCGCATGCTCGTATTGCCAGTATTTTCCTAATATTGTCATAATATGGCCGCATATTTGTTTTTAACCTACCTAAATCAATACTTTTGTGGTTGCCATTCACGGATTTGATATGCGGAAACCCTTGGTGTTGTTTTATTTTTTGGTTTTTTATGCCACTGCTCAATTGATTTGGTGGGGTGTTTTGCTGATCGAAGCGCAGCCTCATCGCAAAGTCATGATCGTCGGTGAAGGAATTTTCTTTATGCTCATCTTCGTTGTCGGGGCATTGAAACTGAAAAAGGCGTTCGTACGGGAGCATAAAATACAAAAGCAACAGCAGAATTTCCTCTTGGCCGTGACACATGAGTTCAAGTCTCCCCTTGCATCCATTAAATTAGCTGTCCAGACGATTTTGAAGCGGGATCTGAATAAAGAGCGGCGGGATCAATTCCTTTCCAATTCCTTGAAAGATATCGAACGTTTGGACGATTTGGTTGGAAATGTGCTGATCGCCACCAAAATGGAAGGTATACAGCGTAACTTTACCAAGGAGGAAATCAATTTCACCGAATTGGTAGAGAATGTTGCGGGCCGGTTGCAGATTCACTCCTGCACTTCTCAGATTATTAAGAAGGAGCTCGAAGCCGACGTACGCATCGAAGGGGATCGGTTTGCATTGACGACCATGGTAACCAATTTAATTGAGAACGCAGTCAAATATTCCCCACCTTGTGCACATGTATTTGTGAAATTAGCGGCTAACAATGGGAGCATCCTGTTTTCCGTGGCGGACCATGGTATCGGGATACAGGAGGAGGAGAAAAAACGTATCTTTAACAAGTTTTATCGTGTGGGTAATGAAGATACCCGGAAAACTAAAGGAACCGGCCTTGGTTTGTATATTGTAAAGACCGTATTGGAAAAGCACCACGCACAGATTAAGGTTAAGGATAATACGCCGTCTGGGAGCGTTTTTGAAGTTATATTTAACAATCATTATGCAACAAGCTAAGCAACGGATTTTATTGGTAGAGGACGAGGAGCACCTTCTCGAAGCCATTAAGCTTAATTTAGAAATGGAAGGTTATCGGGTATCAACCGCTACCGATGGAAAAAAAGCCTTGAAAATATTTAAGGAAGAACGGTTCAACCTGGTGGTACTGGACGTGATGATTCCGGAGATTGATGGGTTTCAAGTGGCCGAAACGATTCGCCTCCAAAATACGGAGGTGCCCATCATGTTCCTTACTGCGAAGAACAGTAGTGAGGATCGCATTATAGGCCTTAAGAAGGGTGCCGATGATTATTTGGTAAAGCCATTTAATTTAGAGGAACTGATTCTACGCGTAGGGATATTGGTTCGTAGAGGGATGAAAGGGGATGAGCTAAAGGAGCTTAATTCCTATCAGATCGGTGATAAGACCATTTATTTCAATTCCTATGAACTGCATCATGCGGATGGTTCGGTGACATCGCTCACCAAAAAAGAAACCATGCTGCTGAAACTGCTTATTGAGCGACGTAATGAAGCGGTATCACGCGAACAAATTCTGGAAACCGTGTGGAATTACGACGTATACCCTTCTACGCGTACGATTGATAATTTTATCCTGACCTTCAGAAAATATTTCGAACCCGATCAGAAACATCCGACGTATTTTCACTCCATCCGGGGGGTGGGATATAAATTTACCGATAACACCCAATAAAAATGATGACTTCCAAGGCACGTGCCGTGGTATTGGTACTTGCATTCCTTTTAGCGGTGTGGGCAGCGTATAACCATGCTTACCAAGTGGCCGTGCTGGTTATTGGTGCTATGGGTTACTTAATATGGAGCCATTTCCGTGAAGGTACGGTGTTTATTGCCACACAGGCTTTCCAACGCCAAGATTTCGAAAAAGCAAGGCGACTATTGGCAGATATTAAACGACCTGAGTATTTACGGAAACGTAGACGTAATTATTACGAATTCATGAGTGGCAACTTGGCGTTGAAAGAAGGAGAATATGATGTAGCAGAGCGCCATTTCCAAATTGCTTCTCGCTTGCCGTTTCGCAGACCAAATGACAAAGCGATCATTTTGGTAAACCTTGCTAACATCAATTTACGCAAACAAGATTTTGAACGGGTGAGGGCGTATATCGAAGTCGCACGGAAACTTGAAGTGACTTCTCGTGTAGCACAAATCATTAATAAAATAGAAAACGAAATACCTAAAGACCAATAGAATACTGTGGCTAACAAACTAACGAACGATTTATTGATACGTGCTGCGTTTTCGCAGCAAACCGAGCGCCCCCCAGTATGGATGATGCGCCAAGCGGGGCGATTCATGAAGGAATACTGGGATATCAAAAACAAGTATTCTTTTCTTGAAATGTGCAAGACCCCCGAAATCGCGGCAGATGTGACGATGTTACCGGTGGATTTACTCGGGATAGATGCCGCAATTTTGTTTTCGGATATTTTGGTAACCGCTGAAGCAATGGGTGGGCAGTTGAGCTTTGAGCAAGGCGTAGGCCCGCGGTTTGCCAACCCAGTACGCAGCAAGGCTGATGCTGAGGCATTGCAAACGGACGTATCACACCGATTACAATATGTAGCCGATGCCATAAAGGTCGTTCAGCAGCGTTTGCAGGGAAGTATTCCGTTGATTGGTTTTGCAGGGGCACCTTTTACGGTATTGAGTTACCTGGTGGAAGGCGGTTCGTCAAAAGACTTCAAGCGTACCAAACTATTGCTCCACAATGAACCCGAATTAGCCCATGTTATCTTGCAGAAAATCGCGGATGTGACGGTCGATTACCTGAATATGCAAATAGCTGCGGGCGTGAATGCATTGCAATTATTCGATAGTTGGGCATTGGCACTGTCGTGGGATGATTATAAAACGTTTTCCCATCGGTATAACGCGGAGATTATCGCTCGGCTTAATAGGAAAGACATACCCATCATCTCTTTTTGCAAAGGGAGTTCGGTATTTGCGCCATTGATGGCCGAAGCTAACCCGGATGTCGTGTCTATTGATTGGAATGCCGACCTACGGACAGTCAAGGAAAGTTTACCACAAGGGATCGCCGTGCAAGGCAATCTAGATCCGTTTGTGTTGTACGCGGACAAGAAAGTCATCAAGGAGAGAATACTGCATTTGTTTGAACGCATGCGGGGGCAGGAGGGCTTCATTTTCAACCTTGGGCACGGCATCATGCCGGATATTCCGTTTGATAACGTGAAGTATGCGATTGAGGTGGTCAAAGAGTTTAATTACTAGCTGGGAGACCGAAGACCGAAGCCACTGAGTTTGGGCTCCCGTCTTCGGACTTCCGACTTCCGACTAAAATGTTATACCTATACGCCAAAGCCATACACATCATTTTCGTCATCTGCTGGATGGCGGGATTATTCTATATGGTCAGGCTCTTTATCTATCATACAGAGGCGAAACAAAAATCCGAACAGGAATATGCCGTACTGCACCGCCAGTTTATGGTCATGGAAAGCAAGCTGTGGTGGATTATTACGACACCTTCCATGTATATCACGGTTTTGGCGGGTTTGGTTATGCTGTACATCGCGCCTGGATTGCTGAAAGCGGGGTGGATGCACGTGAAGCTGACATTCGTGCTGGGGCTTATTGCTTACCATTTTATTTGCCAGCGCATCATGTTCAGGTTGAAGTCAGAAAACAACCGATGGACGTCTACCCAGCTCAGGCTATGGAATGAACTGGCTACCGTGTTGCTATTCGCCATCGTTTTTGTGGTGGTACTCAAGAGTGCTATCGACTGGTTATATGGTGTGCTTGGGCTTCTGTTGCTGGCCGTGATGCTGATGGTGGCAGTAAAGCTACATAAGCGATTCCGAAAGGCGTAAATATTGGGTCAACTCAAAATTTATCCCCGGGGCATATATATTTACAGGTGTGGTGCCTGCACAAGCCCTTAATAAACAGCCAGAGAAAAGGTTTATTTTGAACCACGACCAACATTCTCACGAATTTAACCACTTTTGTTTTCTTTCTTGTACTTTTGTTGGAGACCATATTAAGTTGGTCGAACCTTAAACAAGCAACAAATAAGGAGTACATTTCTAGCTAACGGTTGGCAGTGAGTAGTATAAAGAAGAATGCGGTTTATAATATAGTCTTATCGGCCAGCCAGGTATTGTTTCCTGTTTTAGTGTTCCCTTATGTGTCGAGGGTGTTGGGGCCTGCGGGTATGGGTAGCATCGGCTTTGTGGAGAGTTTCACGCAATATTTTGTCCTCTTAGCGGCTCTTGGGATTCCCTTGTACGGTGTAAGAGAAATCGCGAAGGTACGATCGAATCAGCACGACCGATCCATTGTTTTTAGCGAATTGTTATGTATTCATCTCCTATCCACTCTCTTGGTATCCGCTATATTTGTAGTGTTGTTTTTAGCGATACCTCGTTTGTCAGACTATCGGACACTGTTTTGGATTGGAACGGGGATTTTAATTGGTCAGGTTTTTCTTATTGAGTGGTTGTTCCAAGGACTGGAAGCATTTAAGTATATTACATGGCGTTCGTTGTTGGTGCGTGTATTTGCGATTGTGCTCATTTTTCTCTTGGTGAGGGATGAAGGGGATGTTTTGATATATTATGGGATTTCATTACTTACCGTTTTAGGTAATCTGAGTATGAATGTCTTGTATGCTAAACGGTTTGTCGGTTTGAAATTCAAAGGATTAAAGCTCAAACGCCATTTAAAGCCGTTGGTATACTTCTATTCATTTGGAATTGTCGTGAGTGTCTATACGTTGTTGGATACAGCAATTTTAGGTTTTTTCAAGGGTGACTTAGATGTCGGCTACTATACCACGGCGGTGAAGCTGAATAAGTTACTCATTACCGTATTGACTGCCTTGACGTTAGTAACCATCCCTGCTTTATCACAAGCTTATCAAGATGGCGATCGACAGCGGATCATGGCATTATTGCATAAGTCTTTCGGTTACATGGCGTTAATTGGCATTCCGGCTTGGGTCGGGCTCACCGTTTACGCAGAGGAATTTATCACACTATTTGCAGGATCACAATACTTGCCCGCAATTGTTTCACTTCAGATCATGGCGCCGACCGTGTTTATAATCGGGCTAAGTAATGTATTTGGTATGCAGATATTGAATCCTTCGAATCACGAACGTTTTTTTTTAAGGGCCGCGCTGGTTGGTATGGCGGTAAGTGTTACACTAAATATGGTGCTTATCCCGTATATCGGTCATCGCGGAGCGGCAACCACTACATTGGTCACCGAGCTAGTCGTGCTGGTCTTTTTATATCGGTATTCCAAACGCGTGGTCGAGTTTTTCCCTGATTGGCGTTTACTACTGAAAGCTATCGTTTCAGCATCGGTATTTTTCCCCATTCATTTAGCGTTAGCGCATTTGGATGCACATCCGATCCTAATTATATCAACAGGGATTTTGTTTTGCATCGGCGGCTACTTTTGGATTCAATACGCGTTATTCAAAAACAGCTTGATGGGGGAATTGGCTGATGAGATCAGGCGCAAGTTAGGTAAGGAGTCCATTGGTTAAACTAGGACTATGAGAAATAAAAATAAGGTATATCTACTTTATTACGACTTTAAACATACTTCTGGTAACCATGCCGGAATGGCGTATTTTTCAGCGCAGCTGGCTAGTCACATGCCCCGCGTATTGTTGGTGAAACACATTAACCAAGAATATAGAGGAGGTAGGTTTGTGGCTTATGCCTACGCGTTTCTTATTTTTCTCTATTTATCGGTAGTATTGAAAAAAGGAGATAAGGTGATGTTTATGGAGTATTTGAGTAAATACATTGGATATCAAGATATGATTGCCAAACTATTATGTCGGTTTGGTTTTAGCAATACCCTGATTGGACTTGTTCATCTAGGAGGGAATCACTTGCTATCATTATATAAGACCCGAGAACGGATTGCAAAACTGCTTGCACCGTTAAGTCGGGTGGTAGTATTTGGGAGTGGTTTGGCTGAATTTATTAAGCAGACCGGTTATCAAGGAGCGGTTGCGCGTACGTTTCATTATGTAGACACGAGGTTTTACAAACCTAAAGTGTCTAAGGTCCAGGATAGGCAAACGCTGCATGTGCTTTTTTTTGGGAGCTTGTTGCGTAACTTTGAACAGCTCGAAGCGATCATCACTGCTTGTGCTGGGCGAGATATTATGTTTCATATTGGAATGGGCAAATCAAAACGCAATATTGGTATCAGCGGGGCGCATGTACGTGTTTATGGGTACCTAACAGAGCTGGAAATGCTTGAATTGATGCAGTCTTGCGAGGTGAGCTTGTCTGTGTTGGAAGATACTGTAGGTAGTAATGTGATTACCAGTACCTTGGCCGTCGGACTTATCCAAGTCGTATCCGACGTTGGATCGATTAGGGATTATTGCGACGAAGATGACAGCTTTTTCTGTCGCGAAACGGCCGATTACATTGATGCATTGAATAAATTAGCTGACTCTTCTCAGTTAAGGGAAAAAATGAGAACAGCAGCTATTAATAAGGGGATTTCTTTCGATTTAATGAAATCAGTGCAAGCATTTGATCAACTGATTACTATAGTCTGAGCGATGCACAATGACCGTTATCCAGCTATTACCGTTTTAATGCCGGTTTATAATGCCGAAAGGTACGTCAAATCGGCTATGGTCAGCATTCTTGATCAGACGTTCACCGACTTTGAACTATTGATCATTGACGATGGATCTACGGATAAAACAGATGAAATTCTTGCTGAGTTTAACGATTCCAGAATCAGGGTAGTCAAGAATGAGGTCAATTCAGGTATTGTATATTCGTTGAACAAAGGAGTTGCTTTAGCTCGGGGCAAGTATATTGCTCGTATGGATGCTGACGACATCTCCGAGCCGAATCGACTGATGCTGCAACATGATTATATGGCTAATCATCCCGAAGTGGATTTATGCGGTAGTGGGATGATTCTTTTCAATGACGGGGGGGTAATAGGTAAAATCTATTACAGTCTTGATTTAGATGCATTAAAAGCAGAGGCACTTTTCAATAGCCCGTTTCCTCACCCGGGAGTGATGATTAAGCGAGAGATACTTCTTAACAACCCCTATCGAGCGGAAGCGCTGCATGCGGAAGATTATGATTTGTGGAGTAGGCTGTTGAGGAATTATCGTGGAATGAACTTACCGGATTTTTTGTTACGATATCGGATATCATCGGATAATCTGACGGCTTTAGCGACTAAACGGGATGAAGAAAGGAAAAAAATAATTTCAGCCATTCACCAATCTAATTTCAGTTACTTGGGTTACGAGGCTGATGAAAGCACGCTAAACCTCCATTTTCAATTGTCGTCTACATACACGATTAAGCAGATGAGTTATGATAGGGGTACGATGTACAAAATCAGCAAACATTTTCGAGCGTTATCGGATAAAATAAACCAGACGGATTATTGCAGTCAACACGCATTTCATAAATTATGCGGAAAAATATTTATTAAGCTTTTTGTGTACAATTACCGGAAGATGGGCGTAAGAAACCTCCTTTTTATTCTGATGTCAAAATACTTATGGGTTGGCCTTATTGACTTTGTCTCGCTTCGGTTTA
The DNA here is from genome assembly GCA_964498395.1 of uncultured Parapedobacter sp. GTDB lineage: Bacteria > Bacteroidota > Bacteroidia > Sphingobacteriales > Sphingobacteriaceae > Parapedobacter. Next base: position 157,901 of record CAZCHE010000004.1, read on the forward strand.
AGTATATCAGTGGAATAAGAAAAAAATAGTAAGATGAAGAAGTCAGGTTTATTCCTCTTGTATTTTTTATATGTGTTTAATTGTTCCTTTATCCCCTTGCCTTATTTTCTGCGCACACGGGTAATTTTTGGCCTGCTTGGACTCGTTGTGATACTTTTAGGTAGTCGATTCAAAGCAATGAATAAATATGTGTTAGGAATCATTGTGGCTTTTTCGATATTGTTTGTTCCTATTATCATCTCGAGTACGGTGAATTTGAAGTTTGATATTTGGTTGACCCAATATGTTTTTCTTTCATTATTCCATTTTGTTGCCGCATACCTGATTGTACTGCTTTCTTTGAAAGCCTTTGGTACTTTTTCGATAGCGCAACTTATCACGTATATTGTCGGCGCAGTCGTGGCGAATAGTGTCTTGGCGGTCGGTATGTTTTTTATTCCAGCGATCAACAATTTTTTCCTTTCTATTCAAAATTTTGATGATCAGTCTGAAATGGTACTTGGTGAAGTTTTAGGCTTACGTTTAGTTGGTTTGGGGATTGGAATGTTCTTTATGGGTGGATTGATATGGGGGGTTGCACTTTTGTTGATTGCCTATTTAATCAAGCGAAGTCAACGAGTAAATGAACTTTTGAAGCTGTCGCTGCTATATATTGTCGTGATGATTATCGGGATATTCATTGCCCGTACAGCATTGGTAGGAGCCGCATTGGGGGTGGTTTATATCTGTTGGCCAGAGAGGTGGAACGTTGCATTGTCTCAGCTTTCATGGAGAAGAGGCTTGGTGTTTTTTGGGGTATTTTTGGCGGCCGGACTCTTTGGGATTGTGCTTGTCACGCTCATTTTCCCAGATATATGGGATTCGGCCATTATAAGCTGGGCGTTTGAGTTGTTTATGGCACTTGACGATAACGGAGGGTTGCGCACCGGCTCGACCGAACATTTAGGTACCATGTATATCTGGCCAGATAATGTGAAGACTTGGCTCGTTGGGGATGGGCTGTTCAATGATGAATATGGTTATTATATGGATACCGATGTTGGCTACCTAAGGCTGATTTATTATTTTGGTGTGTTCGGAACGATTATGTTCTTTTTGATACAATGCTACCTATTTAGGGTAATAGTGATTTTATACGATAATCTTCAAATGACCTTGTTGATGTTTTTTGCACTAATTTACGTGTTGATTTTGAATTTGAAGGGATTTGCTGATGTCAATGCGTTTATGTTCCTCTTTTTTTGGTTTGCCATATTACAGAACGTGTACTTTCAACGTCGCATAGGGGGTGACAAGTATCGGTTTTCCGTTAAATAAATGTTTTATATGTAATCATGAAGCAGCCGCTGGTGACAATCGGAATCCCATTCCATAATAACGAATACACAATCGTTGATACGGTTAAGTCGGTCTTTGCCCAAACATACACAAACTGGGAGCTATTTTTAATCAATGACGGTTCCAGTGATCGGTCCGTGGAAATGGTTCGTGGTATTACTGACCCTAGGGTAACCTTGATCGATGATGGCATGCATCGTGGCCTGGTGTATCGGTTGAACCAGATCACTTCACTAGCCAAGGGAGAATACATCGCAAGGATGGATGGCGACGACATGATGGTGCCCACACGGATAGCACGGCAGATTGCCTGTATGCTTGCAGACAGCACGATTGATGTGGTTGACACGGCTGCCTATACGACGGATGAATGGGGTAACCCCGTGGGCAAAAGGGGGAATAAACCTATTGATAGAACCGTGAAGGGTGCTGTCAAGTATATGATGTTACTTCACGGATCGATATTGGGCAAGAAAAAATGGTTTGCACAAAATCCCTATGATCCCAGCTATGTCCGTGCAGAGGATTACGAGTTGTTTTGCAGAACGCATACCCATTCTAATTTCCAACGCATTCCGGAATACTTGTATGTCATCCGAGAAGGAAACGTTAATATCGCGAACTATTTAAATAGTAAAAAGATGTTAAGGAGGATTTTAAAGGTCTATGGTAAAGATGTACTATCTCCTTGGGAGTACCGAAAAGAAATATTAGACACGTATTTTAAATCTTTATTGTATCAAATGGCTGGGATTTTTCATTTACAAGGGCATTTGTCGGCACGTAGAAATCTAGATCTGGATGAGAGTGAAAGGGAATTAGTAGCGAAGGTTATTGCAGATATACGAAGTATCCAACTACCTTAGGCGTAGCGTACGTATGGAAGGAAAAAAAATATTATTTTTAGCTAATACTGCCTGGAGTATGTACAATTTCAGGTTAAGTCTATTGGAGGTGTTTGTACAGCGTGGCATAGACATCGTAGTAGTAGCTCCTCGTGATGACTATTCAGATCGGTTTGCAGCAGCGGGTATTACGTTCATAGCGACTAACAAATTGAAGGCGCAGGGTAAGAATCCGATTGCGGATTTTATGCTCTATACTGAGTTAAAGGAGATTCTCAACTCAGTTCGTCCGCATTTGATATTTTCATATACCATCAAACCTAATATCTATGGAATCTTGGCAGCCAAGTCTTTGGGTATACCCGCTATCGCAGTAATCACAGGCTTAGGATATGGTATATCAAACGGGGGGTTGATGAAGAGTGTGGTTGAAAGATTATATCGATTTTCACTGAGAAATGCACTGAAGACTTGGTTCTTGAACGAAGAAGACGAAGCTTATTTTGTCCAAAAGAAAATCGTAAAAAGGAAAAACTCGAGGATCATACCGGGTGAGGGAATCGCAATTGATTATTTCTTGAGGAAGTCGCCTTATCCTGACGGAAAAACCACTATATTTATATACACAGGTAGGTTATTGTTTGATAAAGGGGTTGGGGATTTTGTTGAAGCTATTCGGGTTTTGAAGTCTGAGGGGTGGGATGTTAAAGGAGAATTGCTTGGTTTCACCGACACACAGAATCCATCTGCTGTACCTCTAGATACGGTGAGTTACTGGCAGCAAGAAGGGTATATTGAATATTTGGGTTATACAGACGATGTTAGACCATTTTTAGAACGGGCACATTGTATGGTTTTCCCTTCTTACTATAGTGAGGGTATACCACGGTGCTTATTGGAAGCTGCGAGTATGGAAATACCTGCTATCACCACGGATCACGTAGGGTGCAGAGATGTTGTGGTCGATGGGCAAACAGGCTTCCTAAATAAACCAAAAGATACCTTGTCATTGATTGGACGAATGAAAAGTTTTGTCAATTTATCTAGGGAGGAACGAATTGAAATGGGAGAAAAGGCCCGACATCATGTACATGAAAAGTATGCCGAAAAGCTTATACATGACATCTATATTAAACAGGTAGCCGAAATTCTGCAGTTATGAAACCCTATGAATTAGCTAAATAAATAATTTGCTTATCGGGTTCATGCATTATCTTTGGCATTTATTTTGGTTTCGACTATTTACAAAATGACAAATAGAACTACTCGACTTATTGCTTTGGGGTTACTGTTCATTGGGATTTCCAATGGCAGTTGGGCACAAACGATACCTGTGGGAACGCCACTGCTCGAAGACTATTACCGAAGGCAGCAATTGCTCGGTAAGCTGGATTCGACGATTTCTTTTTCCATCAGGCCGCTTACACGTACGGCATTACGTCAAGAGCGAATGCTATTTGTCGCAAAAGAAGAAACGGATTACACCGGCAGCAGTGAGGTACTCGAACGTGACAAGCTGAGAATTTCGTTGTTACCTGCACAATGGAAGAACCAAATCAACTCAACGTTGCCCCAAGGATGGAATGATGGAGCAATGATACCATCAGTGGGGTATCAAACGCTGCTGAGTGCTGGTATCTATGCAGAATATCATTTTTTAAGTGTGCAACTAAGGCCAGAATACGTGTTAGCGCAAAATGCGGATTATCCCGGTTTTAACGGGAAAACTCAACGGGAATGGGTTCGGTGGTTTAACCGCCCCGGTTCCGGTAATCAGATAGACCTGCCGGAACGTTTCGGGGAAGGGTGGTACTCCAGGTTTTTGCCAGGACAAAGTAGCATTCGGTTGAATTTCCATCCGGTTTCGATAGGCGTATCTACGGAGAACCTTTGGTGGGGTCCTGGTGTATATAGCTCCTTATTGCTCTCAAATACGGCACCCGGATTTCCGCATTTGACGTTGAACACGACGAGACCAATACGCACCCCTGTCGGTTCTTTTGAAGTGCAATTAGTGGGCGGTCGCTTGAAGGGATCGGGATATCCGCCAAAGGAGATGGGTAATCCGGATCATTTTGAACAATATTATCAACCAAAAAGGGAAGATTGGCGATATTTTTCTGGGCTTACTTTTACTTACCAACCGAAATGGTTACCTGGCTTATCGTTGGGAATGTCCCGCTCATCGGTAGCCTACTATGAAGACATTAAAGATAATGTAAGGAACTTTTTTCCATTTCTTGACCCTGTCAGTAAATCGGGGTATTCAGGAGGAGCTGATAGTGCGAATAATGAAGGTGAGGGATATGGTCGTGACGAGATTATTTCTGTATTTGCACGATGGGTCATCAAGGAGGCGAATGCAGAAGCATACTTTGAATTTGGGAGGAATGACCATGCATGGGATATGCGGGATTTATTTGTACAATTGGAACATTCACGGGCATATACCATCGGTTTTCGCAAACTGACAGCCTTAAATTGGTTCGGAAACGATCATTTGAGTGTCCATTTTGAAGCGACCCAAGCCGAGGGTCCTAAAGATGAAATAATCCGTGCAGGCGGACCTTGGTATAGACATCACCAAGTTAGACATGGTTATACACATCTCGGGCAAATGGTGGGGTTGGGCGTTGGGCCGGGAAGCAACCTACAAACATTGGCTATCAGCTGGGTTCAGGGGATAAAGCAATTGGGTGTCGAATACTATCGGCACGTTCACAATAACGATTTCTTTTATTACGCTTACGGCGATATCCGGCGTAATTGGGTAGATATGTCGATGGCTATTTTTGGCGAGTGGAATTATAAGAATTTTTTGGCACATGGTAAGATGGGGCTTACCCAAGCGCTTAACTATCAATACGAGTTGGAAGAGAGACCAGATTTGCAAAATTTTTGGCGTTTTGACGAACAGGATAGATTTAATTTTCAACTACAACTTGGCGTTTCTTACCGGTTTTAAATCCGTTAAACAGTAAATTTTATGAAACTAAGGTTTATATTGGTAGCGCTTTTTTTGTTCACATCGCTGTTGTGTGCAGAGGGTCAGACGCTCCCGTTGGGAACACCCATAATGGAACAGAAAATCCGTCGGGATCAGTTACTGGGATTAATCGACTCGAATATTTCTTTTAATGTAAGGCCTTTGTATTACGAGCAGGTTGGATCAAGCCAGACCGAAAAGGGTCGAAATCCTTATGCGTTAAATAGAGAATTGACGGGAACAGCAGATAGTAGCTTTTCCTTGCAACTTATGCCTATTGTGTGGGAACATCAATACAATTCGAAATTGCCATACGGTTGGAATGACGGAGGGATGATCCCTGCCGTTGGTTACCAAATGGCGATTGGTGCAGGTGTCTATGCAAAATACAAGTGGTTTAGCCTTCAGTTGAGGCCGGAGTTTATTTTCGCTGAAAATAAACCCTTCATGGGATATAACGGAGATAATACGCATGCATGGGCGGCATGGTACGAGTTTGCCAATAATATCGATATGCCGGAGCGATTTGGGGATAAATCGTACACGAAGCTGTTGCCCGGACAAAGTAGTTTCAGGTTCAATTATGGCCCAGCATCCATTGGTGTCTCTACAGAAAATATTTGGTGGGGACCAGGAATACATAATTCTTTATTGATGTCCAATAATGCGCCTGGATTCGGGCACCTGACCCTCAATACCACACGCCCTATTTCAACACCTGTTGGAAGCGTGGAGGGGCAATTGATCGCCGGTAGATTGAAAGAATCCGGGTTTACGCCGACGATTTTGGGTAATCCTGATCACTTTGATGAACATTATGTTCCGAAAGCAAATGATTGGCGCTATATTTCCGGAATCACGGTTTCTTTTCAACCCAAGTGGTTGCCAGGGTTGTTTTTGGGACTTTCCAGAAGTTTTGTGGTATATAGTGAGAATTTAGGAGGAGGATTGAAAGGGTATTTACCCCTTTTAGGACCAGGCTCCCGAGATGTTGTACGTAGACCTGAAGAGCTGGAGGGCCGAGAGGATCGCATGAACAGGGATGTGTACAGCTCAGTGTATGCTCGGTGGTTGATGCAAAAAGGGAAGGCAGAAATTTATGTTGAGTACGGCCGAACCGATCCCCCCTGGAATCAGCGGGACCTCGTTGTTGAATTGGAGCATTCGCGGGCCTATGTTGTGGGTTTTCGAAAACTTGTGCCCTTAAGTTCAGTTACTGGCGAGTTGTTGCAAATAGGCGTTGAAGCAACTCAGCTGGAAAAGTCGAGGACTACAACGACACGTGCAAGTCCCTCTTGGTATACCGATAGTCGGGTAAGACATGGATATACGCATCTCGGACAGGTATTGGGAGCTGGAATTGGGCCTGGGAGCAACGTGCAGTTGATCAATGTGAGCTGGATAAATGGCTTGAAAAATATTGGGCTGCAAGTAGAGAGGCACGTCAAGTTCAATGACTTTTTTTATAGGGCTAGTGTGGATTATCGGCGGATGTGGGTTGACTTAGCAATTGGTGCACTGGGAGAATGGGGATATGGGAATTTGGTTTTTAACGGACGGCTGTATTATATAAAGGCACATAATTACCAATATGAACAAGGCGATACATCGGGAGAGTTTTGGGATTTTACCCCCATCGATAAACACAATTTCCATGTAAAAACGAGCATCTTATATAAATTTTAATTTGAGGCGTGTTGATTTTCAAAGGGAGAAGATAAACTTCGAATTGGAGTTTAATCAATAAAAAAAAATGAGTTTCTTTGTTGTTGGTTTAGTTATATGACATGATGACTGTTATTCACGTATTATTTTCATGCTTGTCCTGATCGTACAATAAAGATATGAAGGTGAACCATTATCGGTTTTGGAGATTGTTTGTTGCATTGCTTGTTATACTAGCAACGGTGCATTTAGGTTACGGGCAGAGTATTAACGCTGATGACCTCTCCAATGTGAATGTAGACGAATTGTCTGATGCTCAGATTAGAGCCTATATGACGCAGGCGGAAGCATCTGGGTTAACAGAGGCCGAGATGGAGCAATTGGCGTTGCAAAGAGGGATGCCTGCCAGCGAAATTCAAAAATTGAAGGTGAGGATAGCAGCATTACAAGGCGTTCCTGAGCCAAGAAGTAGTAATGCAGTAGCAGAAAGGAGTGGGAGCAGGCAATATACAGGCGACACGCAAAGCATGACGCTGCCTCAGCTTAATAAATTACGTGAGTTAAGTCGAGAAGATAGTATACGGGCAAAAATATTTGGTGCAGATTTATTTGTAGCTGATTCTCCAACTTTTGAGCCTAATTTGCAGTTACCTACTCCTAGAAATTATATTATTGGTCCCGGAGATCAGCTATTGATTGACATATATGGTAGATCTGAACAAAGCCATAATTTAACGGTTTCACCTGAAGGCAATATTAACATCCCCTATATCGGTTTGGTTTCGGTATCCGGGCTGACTATTGATGAGTCTACCGATAAGATTAGACGGGAAATGAGTAATGTCTATTCTGCCATTCGATCTGGAGCGACGCAAGTCAATGTTTCTTTGGCTAATATACGTAGTATTAAAGTTATTCTTACCGGTGAGGTGGCTAGGCCCGGCACCTATACATTACCTTCTGTGGCCACTGCGTTTAATGCGTTGTATTATTCTGGTGGTCCTACCATTAACGGTTCATTTCGGGACATCCAGTTAATACGTAGCGGGAAAGTCATTGCTACGCTGGATATTTACGATTTCTTGATGAACGGATCGTTTGAAGGACACCATGGTTTGCAAGATCAAGATGTGCTAATGATTCCACCCTATCACAGCAGGGTTGAGTTTACAGGAGCCGTAAAAAGACCAAAAATATTCGAGATCAAAGAAGGCGAAACATTCGATGATGTATTGGCTTATGCAGGAGGTTTTACGGAAGAAGCATATCGTGCACGTATCAGGGTAATAAAAAGGACGGAAAGAGAACAGCGTATCGAAGATCTGTTAAGTAGCCAATTCTCTCAATACCTGCCTCAGACTGGAGATAAGTACATGGTGGACAGTATACTTGATCGATTTGAAAATCGAGTGGCTATCAATGGGGCTGTTTTTCGACCTGGTGAATATGAGTTGAGTCCGGGGTTGACCTTGTCCATGTTGATTAAAAAGGCAGAGGGCCCAAAAGAAGATGCATTTCTCAATAGGGGCTATATTGTACGTTTGAAGGACGATTTACAAACAGAACGAATATCGTTCAGCGTGTCAGGTGTGCTGGCGGGCACTGAATCAGATATTGAATTGAAACGAGAAGATATCGTTACCATTTCGTCTATTTTTGAATTACGCGAAGCATACACAGTAGATATCGATGGTGAAGTCCGATTGCCGGGACAATTCGGTTTTGAGGAAGGAATGACTTTGCAAGACTTGATTATGCAGGCTGGAGGGTTTAGAGAAAGTGCCACTGGTAACAGGATTGAAATATCAAGACGTGTAACTAATGCGGATATTTTATCACAGTCTGCTCGGATTGCAGAGGTTTTCCAAGTAGATGCCGGTAAAGCACTGACGAGAACTGCGCAGGATTTTACACTCATGCCTTTTGATAAAGTAGTGGTGCGCACAGCCACAGGTTATGAAACCCAAAAAACGATTTGGATAGAGGGTGAAGTATTGTACCCGGGTGCATACGTTATTACGCGCAAGGATGAGCGGATATCGGATGTTATCAAACGGGCGGGCGGTTTTACTCCATTTGCATATATTGATGGTGCATCTTTAAAGCGAGGGAGAGTAGTAGATACTGTCAGAACTACGGAGAGTAGGACAGAAAGAGCTGAGCGGGAACTTCAGAAACAGAACGAATATAATCGGATGTTAGCTTTACAGCAGTTGCAAAGTGATGCAGCTGTGATTAATGAAATAAACATTAGCAACAATATCGGTCATGAGTTTGTAGGCATTAATCTCGAACGTATCGTTAAAAGGCCGGGGCAACGAGGAGATTTGATCTTAGAAGACGGAGATGTCATCATTGTGCCAAAGGAGTTGCAGACGGTGAAAATTTCAGGGGAAGTATTAGCACCATCGACAGCCGTTTATATGCCGTCTAAAGGGTTTAAACAATATATTTCTCAAGCCGGGGGGTTTTCATCGCGGGCAATGCGCAAAAGCACTTATGTGGTATACGCTAATGGGTCGGTAAAAAGTACAAACAGGGTGTTGTTTTTTAATAATTATCCACCAATTAAGCCGGGAGCCGAAATTTTTGTTCCCCAGCGTGAGATAAGGCCTAATATCACGCCGCAGCAATGGCTCGGAATGACTACGGGACTTGCTTCATTAGCAGCCATAGTAATTACGCTGTTTCGATGAAAAACAGGATAAATAAATATTGGATAGACAAATAGCCAGCAGATGTCTTTTTATATTTTCTGTCTAGGTTTAACTGTCAATGTAAAATTGATTAGTAATTAATTGAAGGTTCGGCCAATGTTTGAGACTAACCAAAGACAGGAGAAATTTGTTTCCGACAACGATATCAGCCTCAAAAGTGTAGTTGTTGCTGCTGGAAATGGTATACGTCTGTTGATAAGAAATTGGTTGTGGGTATCGATGGGGGCAATTGTTGGCGGAGTAATTTTTCTGATATTTTCTATTTGTAGACCTGTTGAATACAAAGCACAGTTATTCTTTATCGTAGATGAAGATAGTAATGCAATGGGATTAGGGGCAGCCTCTGGTATTTTGTCGCAACTAGGACTTAATATAGGTGGATTGACGGGGTCTGGAGGCTTTTTTGAGGGTGATAATATTATCGAGTTTCTGAAGTCAAGATCCATGATTGACAAAACACTACTATCTGACATTGAGATAGATGGAAAAAACGTGCTGTTAATTAATCAGTTTGCGGAAATAGGTGGTTTTCGGGAAAAGTGGGAAAAAAGCAAACGTTTGGAGGGATTGGTATTTAAGGATACGGTAGGTATATATTTGCAGGACAGCCTAATGGCGAGGTTCTATAAAATAATCAACCAAAAGCATCTTAAGATTGCAAAAAAGAATAAACGCACGAATATTATTGAAATCAGCTTCAAAAGCCCGGATGAAGTTTTTTCGAAATCTTTTGTGGAAACATTAATCCAAAATGCCTCTGACTTCTACATCCAAACAAAGACGTTAAGGTCTAAAGAGAACCTAGAAGTGCTTACTCATCAAGTAGACTCCGTGAGAAGAGAATTGAATGGAGCTGTTCAGGGGGTCGCGGCTGCAACGGATGCCAACCCAAACCCTAACCGGGCGTTACAGAGTTTAAGAGTCGGGGCTCAATTACGTACGGTAGACGTACAGGCTAATACAGAAATCCTAAAAGAATTGGTTAAAAACCAAGAATTGGCAAGAATAACTTTAAGAAATGAAAAACCCATCATCCAAATATTAGATAAACCTATTCTGCCGCTTGAGAACAACAAAATAGGCAAGGCGTTAGCAATAGTTATTGGAGGTGTATTGGGCGGTTTCTTGGTCTGCCTTTTCCTAACTTTAAGAAGAATCTACCAAATTATTATGGATGATTCGAAAGAATAACATCAGTAACGGAAAAAGCTAATCGATAGCTTTATGAAAACGCTAATTGTTACAGATTTCGCATAATTGTATGCCCCATTTTATCCCGTTTAGCACGTAGGTATTTTTCGTTGTATTGGTTTGATTCGATTTCAATAGGTACATTTTCTACGATTTCCAATCCATAACCAATCAAGCCGGCACGTTTTGTCGGATTATTGCTCATCAGGCGCATTTTGGTGACACCAAGATCCCGTAGTATCTGTGCACCGATGCCGTAATCTCGGTGATCGGGTTTAAACCCTAATTCTAGATTCGCGTCTACCGTGTCCAAACCACTTTCTTGAAGGTTGTAGGCATGCAGTTTATTGATGAGCCCAATTCCGCGCCCCTCTTGGTTCATGTATACGACGACTCCTTTTCCCTCATCTTCTATCATTTGCATGGCGCGATGCAGTTGTGGGCCGCAATCGCATCGACAGGAGCCAAATATATCGCCCGTTACACATGAACTATGTACACGGACCAAGATCGGCTCATCGGGTTCCCATTCACCTTTATAAAGGGCGATGTGTTGCTCTCCGGTGTTTTTCTGCGTATAGGCCATCAAGTTAAATTGGCCCCATTGCGTGGGTAGATTGACGGAAACCTCACGGGTAATCAGGGAGTCTTTTTCAAGCCGATATTCAATCAGGTCCTTGATAGAAACGATTTTCAGGTCAAAATGCTTCGCTACCTGAATTAAATCGGGTAAACGAGCCATTTCACCATCTTCCTTAAGTATTTCAACCAATACGCCAGCGGGTTCGAATCCGGCGAGCCTAGCCAAATCAATACTGGCTTCCGTATGGCCTGCTCGACGTAATACCCCACCATCCTTGGCGATCAAAGGGAAGATATGCCCCGGACGCCCGAATTCTTCCGGCTTGATATCTGGGTTAATCAGTGCCTTGATGGTTTTTGACCTGTCTGATGCCGAAATACCGGTTGTACAACCGTAACCTTGTAGGTCTACAGAAACCGTGAAATTAGTTTCGTAGACAGCCGTATTGTTGCCAACCATTAAATTGAGATCAAGTTCTTTGCACCGACTTTCAGTTAGTGGAGCGCATACCAATCCGCGGCCGTGGGTGGCCATAAAATTGATTACCTCAGGAGTGGCATTGCGAGCAGCGGTGATGAAATCTCCCTCATTTTCGCGATCCTCATCATCTACGACAATAACCACTTTCCCCAATTTGATATCCGCTATCGCTTCCTCGATTGTATTTAGCTCAATGCTCATGTAACCTCCTTATGACGACACAAAGGTACGGTACTTAACGGGATAAAGTATAATCATCCGGTAAAGATTTTCGTACTTGTGCAATATTGCCGTTGCGAATACCAAGGCGTGTTTTTATCCAAGTCAAAGCTTTTTCTGCCCGTAATCGATATTGGTCGATATCGAATAGAGCAGAGTCGGTAGCAGCTTTATAGGCTAGGAAGATGGCCAGGGGTGTTAGTATGAATATGGCCATCCACATTCCCCAAAACGTATCGATGTTGCCTTCCTTCGCCGATTTTTCACTTACCGTAGCAATAATATGGTAGGTAAGAAAGAAAATGATAGCCATGACCACAGGTAGGCCGAGCCCTCCTTTACGGATGATAGCACCCAGTGGTGCTCCGATACAAAACAATAGCAAACAAGAAACGGCGAGGGTAAACTTGCGTTGGAATTCGATATTATAACGGATATCCTTGTCGCGATAGAAGGTGTCTTCCCCAGATTTGATATTGATGACATCTTTGATATACCTCACTTGATTCATCGCACTGCTTATTGCCATACTGCGCTTATCTTGCGGGATTGCTTCCGTGAAATGCTGGTTGTAGTGTATGGGGAAGGTCAGACTTGGCTGTTCTTTAGGTGTGTAATAATCACTAAAATAGTAATAATAAGACTGCACCTCCCTGAATACCGTATTGCGGAGGCTGTCCATTTGAAGTGCATTGGAATCCGTATAATGCTTTAATTGCTTTAAATTAAGCATGGCATGGTGGCTTTTAAACAGATTCTCATCGGTACGTTTCATTTGGAAAGCTGACATATCAAACTTCTGTTCGGTCTCCTCAAAGTGAAATCGTGTAAATTGTTGGCGTGGATCGTAGACCTTGGAATTTTTCGCCCGACTATCCTCGTAACGTATTCCATCCTTCAATTTCAGAATCATGGAATTATTATCGGGGGAATTGTAGATGTAACCTTCTTTCGCTAATAATACATTATTTGCAGTTGTACTGGATTTATGGTCGTAAATCATCAGGTCATATAGGATCTTCCCATCTCGACTTTTTCCTTTTGCACGGATGGAATACCCCGGTATGGTATTATTGAAAATGCCGGGTTTAATCAAGAAATCTGCCTGTTTTATGCGAACATCGTATAAGAGGGCTGCCATTTTGAGGTTAACCACGGGCAAAATGTAATCGCTAAACAGAAAAGCGCCACCACTGAATAATCCAACTAAGATAAAAAGGGGAGTCATGGCTTTCCGGAGTGATATCCCTGCTGCCTTGATGGCTACCAGTTCATAACTTTCGCCGAGGTTACCAAACGTCATGATTGACGATAGCAACATCGAGAGGGGCATGGCCATGGATATTTGTACGGCGGAATTATATGCCAATAATTCAAGGATGACGTACCATTCGAATCCCTTTCCAATCAAATCATCTATGTATTTGAAAAGAAAGAGCATCGTTAGCACAAACATCACAATAAAAAATGTGACGATAAAAGGCCTGATGAATGACTTGAGGACAAGAAGATGGATTTTTTTCATCTGTCTTCACATTTGGTGTTCAGAACAGGAACAAAATAGCCAGCATAAGTCTCCATAGCTATTGGCGTCTTTTTCACGGTTTCCCTCCCACGAATTAATGTTATGATGAAAGGCCTTTGAGCGATAGGCCCATCACGTGCTGCAAAGATAATGAAATTTAAGCTCCTATCACACTCTGAAGGTATTCTATTTGGTTGTCCCAAATCAATTTTCGGTCGTCCAAATTCTCTTCCTTTGCAAAATCGGTAATGGCGAGCGCAACATCATTGGTGAGTTCATCCTGCACGATTTCCATTTCAAAATGGTAGGGTTCGTCATCTAGCCATTTATACTTTACTAACTTGTTTTCTTTAAGTGCGATGAGTTTGGCAGTGTGTTGTTCATCATCCCAACTGAATTCGTAAATGCCATCTTTATAGGTCACGTCATCGGCAAACCACTGCGCCAATGCATTGGGCTCGTGCAGGAAAGAAAACAATATTTTTGGTGATGATTTGACCTCGTATTCCAGTTGGAATTTAACTTTTTCTGCCATGCTAATTAGTAAAGATTATGCGTACGAATGATCCCTTTTAATTTCTCTAACTTTTTTTCTAAAGAAAAGGAAAATAAACTATATTTGCAAACTAATTTTTTTGGCGGGGTAGCTCAGATGGTTAGAGCGCAGGATTCATAACCCTGAGGTCGGCAGTTCGATCCTGCTCCCCGCTACGTTAAGGCCCCGAAAACGGGGCTTTTGTCGTTTTTTGGTATTGATTAGACCGGTTCTCCGGTGTGGTGAAGTCACGTGCGGCTACGCTTTTTTACATGTTTTTGGTGATTTGATCAATAAAAATATTTTGTTTTGCGTTGTTAAACACTATCTTTATAGCATATAGCGTTTACAACTTAAATTAATCTCTTAGTGTGCCGAATGCAGTTCGCTTATGGTTTATAATTGATTCAGCCTGAATTGATGGTTAGCGAGGGAAGTCCGGCTAGAAGTTTTCACTTTTGTTAATTAATTTTGTTGCTCACTAAATAGTATTATTTGCACGTTACTCCATGTCTTTAGTTTTGAACAAAGAACACCCAGTTGTCAGATTAAGAGCCTTCAGAGCAATAGATGACCCCCACGCATGTCAGCTGTTTATCGAAGGACATGAGCATGTACTCACCAGCATAGGTGTCAAGAAAGTGACCTCCTCAAAAAATGATTGGATGTATAACCCTGCGGCTTTCGTGCTGATTGTTGAGTCGTTGGACAAACGGAAGGTATATGGGGGGGCGAGGATCCATGTCGCGGGTGGGAGCCAACCACTTCCCGTTGAGGAGGCTACTGGCAATATGGATCCAAAAATTTTCGATCTTGTTTGGCAGTATGCTCAGCATGGAACCGGTGAGATATGTGGGCTTTGGAATTCACGTGAAATTGCTGGGTATGGCGTGGGGAGCATTTTTCTAACTCGTGCGGCTGTAGCCATTTCAACGCAGATTGGCATTACGTCATTGTTCGCGCTTTGTGCTCCATACACGGTTAAAATGGCGGAAAGCGTGGGGTATATGATTGAACGCAGTGTTGGTAATGAGGGAACATTCTATTATCCGAAGTTGGATCTGCTAGCGACAACCATGATATTAAAGGATGTGGATGAGTTAAGCAAGGCCGATCAACAGGAACGTGATGCCATCATGTCTATCAGAAGCCAATTGAACTTGACACGGGTGGAAAAATTAAGGAAAAAGGAAATCGAGATCCATTACCAAGCCGAGTTGCCATTTATGGATAAGTGGGATTTGAAAGGGATCATAGATAACCTGCAGATTAGTTCAAAAAGCGAACATAACGATGACGATGTAGTTGATGTCTTTTGAGTACAATTATCGATTGAATTACCTATCGCAAAAAAATGGAAAAAGTCTATCGACCTGAACTACTGTTTTTGGGTTCTCCTCAGGATAAGCATCGTTACACCGCATTAATAGTAGAAGGGCACGTTCATTTTAGATTCGACACTATCGAACAGCAAATGCAGGAACTATTCAAAGTCCGTAATCCTGCAAAAAATCCGTCGCCAGAAGAATACGACCGATTTATTCGAGACCAATTCGGGGGGCGAGATGCCGATGAATACGGGGTTTGGGTGTATTTCCCGTGGAGCAAGCGACTGGTGCATTTGTTGCCCGAAAATGAGTTTATCGAAGTCAGAACGAATAGAAACAGGCTTAAGATTACCGAACAAGAACAGTTGGCGCTGCAGGAAAAAAAGATAGGAATAATTGGATTATCTGTTGGGCAATCCATTGCATTGACCATGGCTATGGAAAGGGTTTGTGGGGCGTTAAAATTGGCTGATTACGATACTGTTGAATTAAGTAACCTTAATCGCATTCGCGCAGGCGTCCACGATTTGGGTTTGAATAAGACAATTTTAGCCGCCCGTGAGATTGCGGAAATCGACCCCTTTATTGATGTCGAAATTGTTAGCGAAGGGATAAATCCAGGGAACATCGAGGAGTTTGTCAGCCAAAACGGACCATTGGACGTGCTGGTCGAGGTTTGTGACAATTTGGGGGTAAAGTTAAAAAGCAGGCTGGCCGCCAGAAAATGGGAAATCCCCGTCATCATGGAAACCAATGATCGGTGCATGCTTGATATCGAACGATTTGATATTGAGCCTAACAGACCGTTATTGCATGGATTGGTGAGCGACGAAGACATCGAATGTGCAGACGTGATGTCGAATGAACAGCGAATGGCGTTGGTGTTGAAAATAGTGGACGGAGAACAACTTTCCGATAGGATGAAGCAATCATTCGGTGAAATAGGAAGTTCGTTGCGGTCATGGCCTCAGTTGGCGTCTTCTGTGACATTGGGTGGTGGGGTCACTACCGATGTGGCTCGTAAGCTGTTGCTAAAAGAAGATGTCGAATCTGGAAGATATTATATTGATATTGACGAAATCTTATCGAATAAAGCAGTGAATACGCCTTAAGAGGTAGTTCAGGAAGATAGGTTTTGTTGTCCTGCAGTGATTGCAATGAAAAGAATGGCAATAGTTAGATTTTTATTGAGTGTTTCCGCCGTGTTATTGTCTCACTTGACTTTACACGCCGAATCCATCGTCCGTGTATCCAACAACTATGCAGTGGGGTATATCGGCCGGTCAGTCGACGTGTTTCAGGATACCACCAATCGGATCACTATCCGGGATATCATAGATGGTTCCACGAGTTTTGAACTTAGCAATGCGATTGTGCCCAATTTAGGAGTGAATGACTATAATAATTGGGTGAAATTTACCATTGTTAACGATTCGGATAGCCCGCATTTAATATTGAATATTACCAATCCGACAATCGATGAACTTACGCTATATACCGTACGGGATGGCGCAATAGATAGTGTATCAATAGACATATTGGAGCCGTATAGTAAAAGTGAAAGGGTCTATAACCATCAGTTCTCTACATTTAGCCTCCAGATTGGCAAAGGTGACTCATTAACATGTTATTTGAAGCTGAATAGTACCAAACAATTGCTCATCCCCATCACCATTAGTGACAATAAAGGAACTGTTAGCGCTATTACCGGATTTGACTTGCGCGCAGGTATTTATGTCGGCATTATGTTAGCCATGCTGTTCTATAACTTGTTTTTGTTTTTTTCGGCGAGGGATCGGCACTATTTGGTCTATGTTCATTATATTTTTTGGGTTACCGTCGCACAGGTCGCGATTTTGGGCTATTTTCCTCGGTTTTTTCAATCGGATATACTTTCGAATATCCATTTACTAACGTTTGCAGGAGCGATGTCTGGTATCGCATCCGTGATTTTTGTAAAGTCATTTCTAAATACGGAACGTTACGTTCCCAAGCTCAATAAATGGCTAAATACGATCATTGTGGGTGATCTTGCTGCAATAGCTCTATTGTTTTTAAACAAGCCATTATGGAGCTATGAAATCGTCAATTTCGTTGCCGGCTTAGGATCAGTGATTGTCTTAATCGTAGGCTATATCACCTATGAAAGAGGAAATCAGTCGGCGAAGTTATTTCTGTTGGCGTGGGGAATATTCCTCTTAAGTGTAATTATATATGTCCTCAAGGATTATGGTATATTGAATTACAACTTGTTTACGGTACACGCCGTTCAGATAGGTGCTTCTCTCGAGGCATTGTTGCTATCTTTTGCTCTTGGAGACAAAATCAACATTTATAGAAAGGAAAAAGAAGAGTCGCAGGCCAGGGCACTGATGATGTCGCAGGAAAACGAGCAATTGATTCGCGAACAAAACGTAATCCTCGAACATAAAGTGGATGAGCGGACCCGAGCGTTGACCGAATCAAACGAATCGCTGCAAACGGCGTTAATCGACTTGAAGGAAACCCAGTCACAGTTGGTAGAGGCAGAAAAAATGGCTTCTTTGGGGCAATTGACCGCTGGTGTCGCCCATGAGATTAATAACCCAATCAATTTTGTTACCTCTAACGTTGCCCCTTTAAAACGAGATATCGGTATCATGTGGCAGGTGATCGATGAAGTTGAAAAAGTGGGGTTGTCTGACTCCCCCGTGGATGAAAAAAAGAATCAAATAGCGGCTGTTAAGGAAGAATTAGATGTTGATTACCTGAAAATAGAAATCGATTTTCTGTTAAAGGGAATGCACGAAGGGGCAAGCCGCACGGCAGAAATCGTAAAGAGTTTGCGTATTTTTTCAAGAGTTGACGAGGACGCGCTGAAGTATGCGGATATCAACGAAGGCCTTGAGTCAACGTTGGTTATTCTAAACAGTGTCGTTAAGGATTCGGTGCAGGTTGTCAAGGAATACAGCGATTTGCCTTTATTGGAATGCTATCCGGGCAAGTTGAATCAGGTCTTTCTCAATATCATTACCAATGCCATCTATGCCATTAACAAAAAATATGAAGGAAAAGATGGAGGGGTACTCATCATCAAGACCGCCATGGATTCAACTCATATATACATCACGATACAAGATAATGGGATCGGGATGTCCAAGCAGGTCGTAGAAAAGGTGTTCGAGCCGTTTTTTACCACAAAAGAAGTGGGCGAAGGTACCGGATTGGGCATGTCTATTGTCTATAACACCATAAAGAAACATCAGGGCGAAATTAAAATTGACTCGACAGAGGGAGAAGGAACCGCTTTTGAGTTAGCCATCCCGCTTCAGCAAAATACACAATAAGTATTAAATTAGGTTTATTACAATCTTTTATGTTAATTTTGTTCTTTAAGGATCACTTAACCTCCTTATAACCTTCGTGGCTTTATGCACCAATCGACAGAAATACTTTACATTGATGACGAAACCAATAATCTGATTAGCTTTAAAGCAGCGTTTCGATTTCGTTATTCAATATATACTGCCACGAATACAGACGAAGCTCGGGAAATACTGCGGGTTAACCCCGATATCCGCGTGATATTTTGTGACCAACGGATGCCAGGGGAAAAGGGAATTGATTTCTTGCATCGAATTAGGCAGGAATTTCCAAGACCCGTCCGTATCCTGTTAACCGCTTATGCTGATATGGAGACGGTGGTCGATGCTGTCAATAAGGGGCATATCTTTAGGTTTGTACGGAAACCTTGGGTGGAGGAGGAGATCGTATCCTCCATTGAAGAAGCTAACAAGTTTTACGTTGCCAGTTCCATGCTGGATGTTCGGAATGAAGAGCTTCAAAAAGCTTATGACGAACTGGATAAATTTGCATATAGCGTTAGCCATGACCTGCGAGATCCGCTAACCGGGGTGTTGTCTGCCATTAAATTGGCATTGGAATTTGACTCTGTAGAGCGGATACACGACATCCTGGGGTTGATGGAGAGTTCCATACTGAAATTGAACTCATACATTAATAGCTTACATGATTACTACCTGCTGAAGCGTGGTGAATTGACCATCTCGGACATTGATTTTGCCGCGCTCTTTGAGTATTTTAAAGATTTCTACCGTATATATACCCAAAACAACAATATTGAGTTTGTGGTAGACATCATGCAGGAAGAAGAGTTTAAAAGCGATGAAGTTGCCCTGAAACTCATCGTCCACAATTTGTTGTCTAATTCTTTCAAATATCAGAAGCAGTATAGCAAAAGCAAATTTGTCAAGCTATCTGTCGTGGTGCAAAACGGCGTTGCTACCATAACGGTGAATGACAACGGTATCGGCATCGCGGATAAAGATATCAGTGAAATCTTCAAATTGTTTTTTAGGGGGAGTGACCAAGCAGAAGGTACCGGATTCGGGCTTTATAATGTGAAAAGCGCACTGTCGAAGCTTCAGGGTGAAATTGAAGTCAATTCTGTCGAGGGAGAGGGAACCACCTTTACTGTGATTGTAAACAGCAAATAAATAGAAACATTATATTCGCGTTACGAAAGCAACTTCTGTCTTAGCAAAAACTCAAGTTGTTCATTGGTGATTTCCAATTTGGAGAATGATTCCTTGATTTTTTTTCTTTCCGCGTATATCTCATAAGCCTTCTTGATGGTTTCATCCAATTCTTCTTCGCTCCACGGCTTACTTAAGTAGTGGAATATTTTACCTTTGTTGACTGCGTCGACCACCGCATTCATATCCGCATAACCCGTCAGCAAAATCCGCATGGGATCAGGGTTGATTTTAATTACTTCTTCTAGGAATTCGACCCCTGTCATCTGTGGCATACGCTGATCCGAGATGATAATATCCATTGGCGTCTCTTTGATGATTTGAAGCGCCATGTGGCCACTGGTTGCGGTGTATACCTTGTAGTTCAAACGGAATGTAGCCTTAAAGGAGATCAAGTTGTTCTCTTCGTCGTCCACATATAACACTGAAATCCGATCTTTCATGTTTATAACACTTATGACTTTAGGAAAGGTCTTTGTGGTTTATGGTAAATCGTATAACACATCAATACAATTATTTTTCGCGGTAAACCAGGTGCCTATAGGAACCTTATGGCCCGGAAACCCCACCAAGGTACTAAACTTTATTCTTAAATTGACAAGAATTGTTGATTATTTCAGCTTTTTTGGTGAAAATAAGTCTTATATGATGACACCCCATTAATTTTGCCAACAATACACTTGCCTAATGATATAACGATTTGCCTAGTAGATGAATGACGGCATGTTGCTAAAAGCGACAATAGTACCTTCTTAAAATATGGGATTTTAAGAAGGTACTTGATAATAGCTGTTCGAATACAATCGTTTCTAGGCGCCTAGTTGCACCCTTTTGAAAACGGTTACAGTCAATCCCTTAGAAACACCATCTAGAAATTGAGCAATGTTCTTAGAAGAGTCTTTGACAAACTCTTGATTCAACAAAGTCGATTCTTTATAGAATTTGTTGAGCTTGCCTTGGGCTATTTTCTCTACCATTTCCTCTGGCTTGCCTTCTGCACGGATTTGCTCTTTGGCTATTTCCAATTCGCGTTCGATGGTGCGGACATCCACGTCTCCCTTGTCGATTGCCACAGGATTCATAGCGGCGATTTGCATCGCTACGTCCTTGCCTGCCTCATCCGCTCCGTCTGCCGCTTGATTTAACCCCACCAATACCGCTAAGCGGTAGTTGCCATGGATATAGGCGACCACTTTCTCCGCATCTACTGTTTCATACTTGGAAACGTCTATTTTCTCGCCAATTTTACCGGTTTGATCCAATAGCAAGTCAGCGATCTTGGTTCCGTTGATCTCCAATTGTTTCAATGCATCAAGGGTATTTGGGGCTCCTGCAACCGCAGCGTCCGCAACGCTTTCTCCGAAGGCGATGAAGTCAGCATTTTTCGCTACGAAGTCCGTTTCACAGTTGAGTTCAATGATCACACCCTTCTTTCCGTCAGCAGTGGTCTTCGCAATGACAACCCCTTCGTTAGAGTCGCGGTCTTGGCGGCTGGCAGCTACTTTAGCGCCTTTTTTCCGTAAGTAATCTACGGCTGCCTCAAAATCACCGTTTGCCTCTATCAATGCTTTCTTACAATCCATCATACCTGCTCCGGTTTGTTGGCGCAGTTTGTTTACGTCTGATGCTGAAATTTGTACTGTGGACATGTTATTCTTTCCTTGTTTTGTGATTTACGAATGAATGTTTCGTTCTCCTTTATGCATAATCGTTAGCTTATATAGTAGGCTGTGAAGATGCGATAAGGAACGTTATAAAAATAATGACAAAAGCCGGATGATGACTAGGTTAACGGAAAGATAATGCTCCCGAAACCTACGGTTTACCATCCGGCTTCTACAAGATACTATTCTCCGTCTTCGGCATCTCCCGCCTCGGCAGTTGCCTCAGCTTTTGCCTTACGAGGGCGCTTTCCGCTAGCAGCTTCAGTGTCTGCAGGTGCCTCTTTGGCCTCTAGTACTGCGGCTTCTACTTCTTCACCATTATCGATTTTGGCCTTGGCAGCAGCGGCTTCCCGCTCAGCTTCCTCCTCCTTGTCGCGTTTGCGTTCCTCTAAGCCTTCTTGAATGGCCTTTCCGATGATTTCGCTAATCAAGCTAATCGATTTGGTGGCGTCGTCATTTGAAGGGATTGGAAAGTCGATGTTAGTAGGATCCGAGTTGGTATCCACCATCGCAAACGTGGGGATATTCAACTTCAATGCTTCGCTTACCGCGATGTGCTCTTTTTTCACATCGATGATGAATAACGCTGCGGGCAACCGGTTCAAGTCGGCGATACCACCCAATAGGTTTTCCAATTTGATGCGTTCACGCTGTATCATCAGTTTTTCTTTCTTTGACAATACATCGTATGTGCCGTCTTTAGTCATCTTGTCGATGTTAGACATCTTTTTGATGGACTTGCGTACGGTAGCAAAGTTGGTCAGCATTCCTCCTAACCAGCGTTCGGTTACGAACGGCATATTCACCGCTTTGGCTTGTGCAGAAATGATATCCTTAGCTTGTTTCTTCGTTGCAACGAAGAGTACTTTGCGTCCAGATTTAACTACCTGCTTAATCGCCGCAGCGGCTTCCTCAAGTTTAGTGAGGGTTTTATTTAAGTCTATGATGTGGATGCCATTACGCTCCATGAAAATGTACTTGGCCATTTTCGGATCCCACTTGCGGGTAAGGTGGCCAAAGTGCACACCTGCATCCAGTAATTCCTGATATGTTGTTCTTGCCATTTTTTGTTCCTCCTTAAAATTAACGTTTGCTAAACTGGAATCTCCTGCGCGCTTTGCGACGACCTGGTTTCTTACGTTCTACCATACGGTCATCACGGGTCACCAAACCTTTGGCACGCAATGCAGGTTTCACTTCCGGATTGAGTTCAATGATTGCCTTGGCTATTGCAAGGCGAACGGCTTCCGCCTGTCCTTTGATACCACCTCCGGCCACGTTAACTTTCACATCATAGTTTCCGGTAGCGCCGGCTACTTCCGTGCTTTGAGTAACGATGTATTGCAATGGCAATGTGGGGAAATACTCCTTATAGTCCTTACCGTTTACGGTAATGTTGCCGCTACCCGCTGATAAGTATATGCGGGCAACTGCTGTCTTTCTTCTTCCTGAAGTGTTAGTCGTTGACATTTCTTTGCTCCTTAAAATTTAACAGTTTTTGGATTTTGAGCTGCATGAGGATGTTCGTTTCCTGCGTATACATACAGGTTCTTGAACAACGCCCGCCCCAACCGATTTTTGGGCAACATACCCCGTACCGCATGTTGGATGATGCGCTCCGGATGCTTAGCCAATAACTGCTTCGGAGAAGCAAAACGCTGGCCGCCAGGATACCCAGTGTAACGAGAGTACACCTTGTCATCCAGCTTATCGCCAGTCAACCTAATCTTGTCTGCATTGATAACAATCACATTGTCACCGCAGTCTACGTGTGGGGTGAACGATGGCTTGTGTTTCCCTCTGATGACTTTAGCAATCTCAGATGACAAGCGCCCCAAAATCTCGCCCTCAGCGTCAACAACAATCCACTCTTTGTTGACGGTGTTTTTGTTGGCAGAGACAGTTTTGTAACTTAACGTATTCACTTGCTTTGTTTTGAAATAATAAAATAAATATCTTTATACCCTTGATTTAAGGGACTGCAAAGGTACGATAAATTAATTTATTTTTCAAAGTCATTTGATTTTATAATTTACTGTCTGCTTTTGGCTATGGGTAGTTCCCCGTTTAGCCCATCATTTTTATACCCCGAATATACGGCGTTAGTGTAAATATTTTGAAGTTAGGTTCTTCTATTCTCTTTTGCTTATGTACTTTTGACGCTGCGGTAGTATTTTTGTTTTCCGTTGGTAGCTGCGTTTGACGATTCGGATTTACCACGCGTTAGTGCTATTAATAAATAATTTTAAATGACAATCAACACTCGATTACTTTTGCCGTTTTTCTTCTTCGCTTATTTTGCAACGATCGCCAAATTCGCCCAAGCACAGGATAAGGCATACGCCATACCGAAAATCCTGAGTGCCGGAGATAGTTTGCTCATCAAGGAATTGTACCTACAGGGGATCCAACAGAAAGCGTCAGGGCAAGTCGCGACTGCAGAGAAAACATTTGAAAAGTTAATCGTACTGCAACCAGATAACGATGCGGCACATTTTGAACTGGCACGGATTTATCTTGAGCGGGAAGACTATTCATCGGCTGCACAGGCCGCCACGCAGGCGGCGCGCCATGATCCGGATAATGAATGGTATTGGACGATGCTGCTGGATATTTATAAGAATACAGGTAACGTCGAAGAGATGCCCGCGGTGTTTGACGAATTGATTAGGCTGAATCCCGAAAAGGAATCCAACTACTACGATAAGGCATACGCACTGTATTTGGGACAAGAATACGCTGACGCCTTGGCAACCTACGCGGAGATAGCGGCTAAATTCGGAGAAACGGACGAACAATACCTTGCAAAACATCAGATTCATATTGCACAAGGCGATACACAAGCCGCCATTGAGGAATTGGAGACCCTTGTCTCCAGGAACCCGAAAGATAGTAACGGTTACGTCTTGTTAGCCGAATTGTATACCCGTACACGCCATACAAAAAGAGCATTGGCATTGTTGGACGAAGCGTCCGAGATTTTTCCGACCGATCCGGTGTTATTTTTGGCCAAATCGGACACTTACCTGGCCATGGGTAAGCAGAAGCAGGCTTACGGCTATTTACAACAAGCATTTCGTAGCAACGAGTTAGACATCGACACCAAAGCGGGCTTACTCTATTCGGCCTTGGCAGGTCAGGAGCACGCTATTTCGGTTAACTCGCTGACCAGCCTTGCCGACCTGCTCGTCGCAACGTACCCTAAAGACGTGAAGGCACACGCCGTAAGAGGAGATGTGTATACACAATTGCAACAACCCGAGCAAGCCCGCCAAGCCTATTTAGACGCACTGAACATCAACCGATATATTGATGGGATATGGCAACAACTTTTGCAGGTTGAACTCCAGTTGGGGCGGTTTGATGATGTCGAGACGCATGGCAAGGAAGCGTTGCAGCTGTTCCCCAACCACGCGATACTATTGTTCTTTACGGGGCACGGTTTTCTAGGAAATAAAAACTATTCAGAGGCACGCAACTATTTAGAAGCGGCATTAAATAATGCACATGAAGAGCATACGCCGCTATTGACACAGCTGTATAGCAATCTGGGGGATGTCTATAATACACTTGGCATGCATGCCGAATCGGACGTTGCCTATGAGGAGGCCATCTCACAGGATAGTGCCAATGCCTATGCGTTGAATAACTATGCTTACTACCTGTCGCTCCGTAAGGAAAACCTGTCCCGTGCGGCGGAGATGGCTAAGAAAGCCAACGAATTGGAACCCAATAACGCTTCTTATGAAGATACCTACGCCTGGGTGCTTTTCCAGCAAGGTAGTTATGAAGAAGCGTTGGTGTGGATAGAGCGTGCGTTAAAAAACTCAGGCAATGCTTCCGATACGCTGCTTGAACACTACGGAGATGTTTTGGCTAAATTAGGGAAGATTAACACTGCCGTCACGCAATGGAAGAAGGCAAAGGCCATTTCCCAGTCGACTGGCAAGGATATTGATATATTAGTTAAAAAGATCAATGAGAGACGGTATATTGAGTAAGGGTGGCTTATTGTGGTTGATTATGATTGGCATAGTATCATGTGCGCCTAAAAAGCAATTGGTTTCCAATGCCATCGGAACCGAAAAACGCGCCTCTCGGGCAGAACGATTACATATTATGAGCAACGTCGTGCAGAACCAGACGCATTTTACCACATTTAGTGGACGGGCGAAAAGTAAAATATCCATCAATAAAGACACCTATGACGTAACGGCTAATGTGCGTATTGAGCGCGATAAGGCCATCTGGATATCCGTGACCGCCCTGATGGGTGTCGAGGCAGGCCGGGTGTTGATCACTCCTGATAGTGTGAAGGTCATGAATCGCTTGCAAGGAGCGTACATTCAGAAACCTTTCGAATACATCTATCAATACACCAGTCCGGAGTTGGGTTTCACGAGCTTGCAGGATATGCTGGTCGGCAATGTGATTGCACAGG
The DNA here is from genome assembly GCA_964498395.1 of uncultured Parapedobacter sp. GTDB lineage: Bacteria > Bacteroidota > Bacteroidia > Sphingobacteriales > Sphingobacteriaceae > Parapedobacter. Next base: position 183,953 of record CAZCHE010000004.1, read on the forward strand.
CGATGGGTACGGATACCGATGTTTCCATTGCTGACGGAGGAGGGGTGTTGAGGGGGCAAGCCAATGACCTACTTTTTCTGATTCAGCTCGCTGAAAACCATAAAGCGAAATTGATGTTGTTGGACGAAGCGGATCGCCACCAACGGCTGGAAGCATCGTATACCAATTACACACCCTATACCGGGCGGCTATTCCCCAACCAAATACATATTTCAATAGCCGCGGCTGGATTGGACATCCGTTCCGAAATGAATTATAACAGGGTTTCCTACGATGAAGTATTAGATATGCCCTTCAATATCCCTGCGAGGTATAAGGAAATCCAATAAAGCGAAAAGGTGTGTGGTTATCAAGGTACTTTTTATTACTTTCGCAAACATAATTGGTTGAGTGTTTTGTTTATTTGCGTGAGGAAAGCGTTTCCCCGCTTCCCTTATTAGAGAAAATAGCATATTGATGGATTTTTTCAGAGGACTAGTTAGTACAATGGCAGTGATGTTAGCTTGTGTGGCCATTGTTCAAGCCCAAAGCAGCGCCGAACTCAGGAAGCAGCGTGAGCGGTTGAATAGGGAAATCGAGCAACTGAACCAAAGCATTCAAAGTACATCAAGCAATAGGAACCTCTCCCTCAAGCAGGTGAATGCCCTGAATGCGCAGTTGCGCTTGCGCGAGCAGAAAATCAGTACCATCAATAGTGAGATCAGGCTTATCAATAACCAAATATCCGCTCATAACAAAACCATACAAAATCTACGTAACCAATTGGCGAAGTTGCGGAAAGATTACGAAAGCATGATCATGTTTGCGTTCCGTAATCGGAATGCACATAATAAAATGATGTTCATCTTTGCCTCCAATGATTTTAACCAAGCTTTCAAGCGGATAAAATACTTGCAACAGTTTAACGAATCACGCAAGGATCGTGCAAAGGAAATCGACGATACGCAAAAGGAAATCGCGTTAAAGGTGGCCCAATTGGAAGCCAGCAAAAAAGAACAGGCTTCACTCCTCACCGAACAACAAGAGGAGCGGAAAACGATTGCCCAAGAACAAGGCCAGCAATCCAAGGTACTCCAAGCGCTTACGCAGCAGGAAAAGGAGTTTAAGCAAGAATTACAGAAAAAACAACAAGAAGACGAGCGGTTGGCCAGGGCGATCCGAGCAGCCATTCAACGAGAGATTGAAGAGCAGCGCCGCATAGAAGAAGAAGCCCGCCGAGCCGCATTGGCACTGGAGGCCGAACGGACAGGGAAAACGGTTAAGGAAGTGGAGGCAGAGAAACCTGTGGTCAGGAAAAGCGACGCAGAGGTATTGGCGGCTACTCCGGAGGCAGCGAAGTTATCAGCAGATTTCGCAAGCAATCGAGGGCGATTGCCATGGCCGGTAACACAAGGGGTCATCACGCAGCGGTTTGGGATGCATACCTATGGCAGAAACGTAAATGTCAATAATACGGGTATCAAGATCAGGGCAAATGCAAATGCTCAAGTATTGGCCATCTTCGATGGTACGGTGTCTGCGGTCCACAGTTCGCAGGGCGTTTACTTCGTTTTGCTGAAACATGGTAAATATTTTTCGATTTATCAAAACCTAAAGAACCCGATGGTCAAGGCAGGCCAAGTCGTGAAGACCGGACAAGTATTGGGAACCGCCGCGGTCGATCCGGATGATGGAACATCAGAGGTGCATTTTGAGATTTGGGAAGGTTCGTCGTCGATAAATCCTGAACCTTGGCTGGCAAAATAGGGGTTGATTGGTGAGATTGTTTTTGTGGAGGACCGATAAAACATCCGGTTAAATAATTGTACGAATAAAAATATTATACCTACATTTGTAGAATCGCCTGTGTTATACACAAGTTTGATAGGGACGTTTAGAAATTAAAAATGACTGTTATGTTAGATTCAGTGTTGTTGTTTCTTGGTGCGCAAGAAATAATTTTGATTGTTTTGGCACTTCTTTTACTTTTTGGTGGTCGGAAAATCCCCGAATTGATGCGGGGCATGGGTCGTGGTATTCGTGAGTTCAAGGAAGGGCAGAAGGAAACCCCGAAGGAAGAGCTGGAAGAAAACAAGCAATAGGGGCTAATCCTGAAAGGTGATGAGACTTTATACCGAGTAATAATAGTAAGCATTCGGCATAAGGTCTCTTTGTTTTATGGGGCAATTCCTTTTTTTATTGTTTTTCATTTTGCTGATTACGCAATAAAACCCCAAAGTACGCGTTCTTAAATGAATTAAATTATATGTAATTAATAGAATATAAAAGAGGTAGGCACGGTATAGCATTACCTCTAAAAAGCTTTATGGCATAAATACCTACTAACGAAAACATGAAATTAAAAAAAGTTTCGGCGCTTGCCGTAAGTAGCCTATTGTGTACGCAGCTTGCACTTTCAAAACACCCTATACCTTCACCGATCACAGCATTATCCGATTCAACGGAAAATGATTTATCCGATTACATCAACGCAAGGCTTGATTTAATTGCTGATAGTGTAAATTTCATTAACCTTGATGAAGATTGGAATGCCGAGCCTTACCTTAGACTTGTTCCGACCACCATAGCCGGTCGTCTGGCTTATTTACAGAAAACCGTTCCTTTAACGCATAATGATCAAGTGCAGTCTTACATTGATGTATACAGCACCGATCGATATAAGCGATACCTTTCCCGCATGATGGGCTTGGGGCAATATTATTTCCCCATCTATGAAGAGGCATTTACAAGCATTGGGGTACCCGAAGAAATCAAATACCTGTCTATTGTGGAGTCTGCGCTAAATCCACATGCCGTATCCAGGGTGGGGGCCACGGGCCCGTGGCAATTTATGTTTGCTACCGCTCGGATGTATAATTTGGAGATGGACAGCTATATTGACGAGCGTAAGGATCCCATAGCCGCAAGTCATGCAGCGGCGGCTTATTTACTGGATGCCTATAATGAGTTCGGCGATTGGCACTTAGCCATTGCTTCCTACAATTGTGGCAAGGGGAATGTTTTGCGTGCCATTCAACGTTCCGGGGTGGAAACCCCTGATTTTTGGGATATTAGTCCCTTCTTGCCAAAGGAAACACGTAAATATGTGCCGGCTTTCATCGCCATGGCTTATATGTTTGGTTATCATGAAGAACACGGTATCGAGCCTGTCGATGTCAATGATATGCTGTCAAATACCGAAATCGTGTGGGTTCAAAAATTTGTACCTTTTAGTGGGGTAGCGCAAGCGCTTGAAATCGACGAAGAAATCATAAAAGTATTGAACCCCGCTTACAAAAGAGGTGTGATAAACGGCTCTCCCGAATCTCCCAAGCGATTGATCCTGCCCGAAGTGCATCCGGAATCCTATATGGCATTGTATGCAGCGTTAAATAGTCCTGTAGAAACGTCAACGATGCGTTATGCTTCCAATTCGTCTGATGCTGGGCAGCATGCAGCCCTTGTTCATCGTGTACGCAAGGGCGAGACATTGGGTAAGATTGCACAACAATACCGTGTGACTGTCCAAGATTTACGGGCTTGGAACAACATTAAAAATAATACCATTGTTCCGGGGCAAAGCCTTAATGTTAACCGTCCGGTTGCTTCTTCCAGTAATGATAAGGCATCTGCCGCTGGTGCATCTTATATTTCGTATCGGGTCAAAAAAGGCGATACACTGTCCGGTATCGCGCAACGTCACCGTGGTGCAAGTGTATCCGGCATTAAATCGGCCAATGGGTTGAAAAATAATAATATCAAGCCCGGAATGACCTTGAAGATCGCAGTAAACTAAGGTTTATTCGATTGTGGGCTCGCTTACTTATACTTAGGCGAGCCAAGCAGCATCATCCCCGCCATCAAATTCGTGGAGGTTCACCGTGACATGCTCTTTGAGTACGGTGGATAACTTAAGGCCTGAAAAATCGCTGAAAATGGGGAACTTATGGTGGCTTCGGTCTATCAATACCGTGGTGCGCATCTTCTTTAACGGAACATTGAAGAAGATCCCCATGCCATAGGCCAATGTGCGGCCACTATTCAAGACATCATCAACCAATATAACCACTTTGTTCTCAGCCTGCTCGACGGGTACATCTGTTGACGCATCCAACGTGCTGCTGTTTTTGTCCAATGCTACCTTGATTAGCAGAATGTCGAGCGTCGATATTTTTTCCAGCAATGCCTTCAGCCGTTGAGCAAAAACATATCCGCGATCGGCTATCCCGACCAATACTAACGTTTTTTCATCAAAGTTGTCTTCAAGTATCTGGTAGGCTATACGGGTGGTTTTTTGTTTTATTTGCTCCTGATTGAGAATCAAAACTTTTTGTGTGGCCATGTGCTATATGGTGAAATGAGCCGTAAAAATAAGAAATATAAATGAGGCGTTGAAAATAAAAAACCGGACAGCAGGTTTCTGTGCGTCCGGTTTTTTTATGGATAAAATTCTCTTATTGTTCCTAGTTTACCGTCGGGCGGAAATCACCGTCTTCCGTGTTGTTGTCTGCGAGACGCATCCTACCACCATCGAAATAATAACGTCTCCAATACGCTTCATTTAGGTTGCTGATCATCACTCCACGACTGGAAGAAGCATGGGCAAATTTATCATCACCGATATATACGCCCACATGGGTGATGTTACGGCTCCTGATTTTGAAGAAGACCAAATCACCAGGTTTGAGCTCGTCCTTCTTGATGGAATTGACCTGTGTGTAAATGTTCCGACTATTGTGCCCCAATGTGGTGTTAAATACCTGCTCATATAATTCATAAGCAAATTTCGAACAATCGACGCCTTTTTTTGTGGTGCCACCCAAGCGATAGGGGGTGCCTATCCACTCGTAGATGAATTGGTACATTTTGGTATTTGTAGAGGCGGAAACCGCTACACCCATGATCTGGGAGAAATATTCTTTGGCCAAATTATCCGGATCTTCTGGATTGATGGTAAGCTGGTCGGTTGAGGTCTGTGCTTGCGATACGGCAAAGAAGCAAGCAAATAGCATACATGCTATCGATGTTTTTTTCTTCATTAAGCTGCCTTTTTGTTAAACATTCAGACGTTGATTGATCATTAGCACATTTATCATGCACCTGCTCGCTCGCAAAGCTATATTAAAAAAATCGTTGATGCAAGAAAAATGAGATATATTTTACTTTTGTATTATCAGGCGGCCAAATGAAAAGGTCGTAAAAAAAGGATATTTTTCTTGTTAATATCAGAAGAATAATGTTCCTTTGTCGCATAAATTTAAAAATAACGTGAAAAGATATACAACATTTACAACAACGATTACCACCGGGTATAATACACGGAGGAAGTGATGTTATGTTGTGAATAACGAAAATAAAAAACAATAAAACGCCTTCCTCGAATACGGGAAGGCGTTTTTAATTTATATGAAATGAAGATACTTAAATTCGGTGGCACGTCAGTAGGTTCTATAGATAGCATACGTTCGGTGCTTGAGATCGTAAAGCGATCGTATGAGGCCGGTGATCAACCGGTTATTGTGTTATCTGCAATGGGTGGGGTGACTAACCTGCTCACGAGGTTGGCAGAAGATGCGTCTGAGGGGAGGGGTTTTTCAGATGGGTTGAAAGAATTGGAAGCCCGTCATTTTGCGGTCGTCAAGCAGTTGATTGCCGTTAAGCTTCAAAACCCTGTTTTCACCAAATTGAAGTTATATCTCAATGAGTTAGAAGACTTGCTGCAAGGCATATCAAGTCTGCGGGAACTCAGCTTACAAAGTAAAGATCTGGTCTTGAGTTATGGCGAAAGGTGCTCGGCTTTTTTGGTCAGTAAAATTGCTGAACAATATTTTCCTGAGGCCTTGTTCGTTGATGCCATTCAATTGATTCAAACGGATAGCCATTTCGGGAGTGCGCATGTCAACCAGGCACTTTCGGCGCAACTTATTCACGCGTTTGTCGCGGAAAACCCAGATAGGTTGTTATTCATCACGGGCTTCATCGCTGGTAATGAGCAGGGGCGGGTCACCACATTAGGTCGGGGAGGAAGCGATTATACGGCGGCGATCATCGGTGCTGCGCTTGATGCAAAAGCCATCGAAATCTGGACAGATGTGGATGGTATGCTGACCGCCGACCCCCGTATCGTGAAGAAGGCCTTTTCGTTACCCGTGCTTTCCTATACCGAAGCAATGGAGTTGTCTTATTTTGGTGCCAGGGTTATCTATCCACCCACCATGATCCCGGCGTTTCTGAAAAAGATTCCAATTGTAATACGTAACACCTTTAATCCCGATTTCGCTGGTACAACTATCCAATATGACAGTGGTAAAACGACGTTACCGATCAAGGGTATTTCCTCCATTGCAGCCATCAGTATCATCAATCTAATCGGCAGTGGCATGGTAGGCCGTGCGGGTTTCAGTGGGCGGTTGTTTACGCTTTTAGCTAGGGAACAGATTAATGTGGTACTCATTACACAGTCATCATCTGAGCACAGCATTACATTTGCCGTGCACCCAGCAGATGCGTTGAAAGCCAAAGAACTGATTACCCGCGAATTTGAATTGGAACTTCAGGCAAACAAACTGCTAACCCCAGAAATAGAAGGTAGCTTGTCGGTCTTGGCCATCGTAGGTGAAAACATGAAGCGTACTCCGGGTATGGCAGGCAAGCTGTTCCATGCATTGGGCAGAAACGGCATCAATGTGAGGGCGATCGCTCAGGGTTCCTCCGAATATAATATCTCGGTCATCATTGCACAGTCAGATCTTTCCAAGGCATTGAATGCCGTACACGACGCTTTCTTTGCCAAGTTAAACAAAACGTTGCATGTATTTAATGTAGGTACCGGAAACATTGGCTCCACGCTATTTCGGCAGATACATGAGCAGCATGGGTTTTTGTTGGACAATAATGATATTGAAATCAACGTAGTAGGGATCAGTAATTCACGCAAGATGTTTTTCAACAGCGATGGTATCGGTCTGACCGATTGGGCAACGCAACTACAGGAATACGGGGAGACAGCCAATCTGGAGGCATTTGTGAACAGGATGAAACTCATGAATCTGCCAAACTGTGTGTTTATTGACAATACGGCAAGTGAGTTGCCCGTTCAGTACTATGAAGGGTTGTTTAAATCGAATATCTCTATCGTTACGTGCAACAAGATTGCCAATTCAGGTAGGTTCGGCCAATACAAGGCCTTGAAGGACGCTGCCCGCAAACACGGGGTCGATTTCTTTTATGAGACCAATGTAGGAGCGGGCTTACCCATCGTCCGAGTGCTTCGCGACCTGATGTTAAGTGGTGACCGTATCCTTCGTATCGAAGCCATACTTTCCGGTACGATATCGTATATCTTCAATAATTTCACTGGGGAAGCCTCATTTCACGATGTGGTAAAACAAGCCCAGCAACTGGGGTATACCGAGCCGGATCCCCGAGACGATCTCAAAGGCATGGATTTTATGCGTAAAATGCTGATATTGGCCAGAGATGCCGGATACGCCATCGAACCCGAGGATGTGGCGCTTGGGGCAATATTGCCGGATAATTGCCTTCAAGCATCTTCTGTGTCGGATTTTTATGCTGCCTTGCAGTCGTCAGACAGCCACTTTAAGGCACTGAAAGAACGCGCACAACAAGAAAAAAAGGCCATTCGATATATCGGCAAGCTGGAAGCGGGTAACGTATCCATCGCATTGGAGCTAGTGGGAGAGGACCATCCATTTTACACACTTTCGGGGAGTGATAATATCATCTCTTTTACGACGGAGCGGTACAAAGAACGACCATTGGTAGTGAAAGGCCCCGGAGCAGGTGCGGAGGTTACCGCCGCGGGAGTTTTCGCCGATCTGGTGAATGTGGGAGCGTAAATTAAGGTACGAATTAAGGAGTACGAGAATAGATCCGATATACTGAAAAATGAAAGAAACAATACTGGAGGAAAAAAATACCGTGCACGTATTTGCTCCGGCCACTGTGGCGAATATGGTCTGTGGCTTTGATATTTTAGGGTTTGCGCTTCATGAGCCGGGTGATGAAGTGATCATGCGAAGGGTAGACCGGCCCGGCGTACATCTGGTGACGATAACCGGCGATGACGGTCGGCTGCCTCGCGAGGCGGAAAAGAATACCGTGAGTGCTAGCGTAATGACCTTCCTTCAGTATATCGGAAAAACGGATCTAGGCGTGGAAATCGAACTGCATAAGCACATGCCCATCGGTAGCGGTTTGGGTTCTAGCGCTGCAAGTACCGTGGCTGGATTGTTTGCGATTAATGCCTTGTGCGGCAATCCATTGTCGAGACGAGAGTTGTTGCCTTTTACCTTGAAAGGAGAGGAGTTAGCATGTGGCCATGGCCACGCGGATAATGTGGCGCCAGCATTACTGGGTGGGGTCACATTGATCCGTGGATATGACCCATTAGATGTCATCTCTCTTCCTGCGCCACCCGAGTTGTATGCATCGGTGGTATTTCCCCATGTCGATGTGCCCACGCGGGATGCGAGACAGATGATCCGGGCAAAGGTCGATCTTAAGGACGCCGTTACCCAATGGGGCAACATTGCGGGATTAGTAGCAGGATTGTTTACCCATGACTACGGATTAATTGGGCGTAGCATGCAAGACGTGCTCATCGAACCCACACGTGCGATTTTAATTCCGGAATTTTACGAGATGCGCAAACTGGCGATGGAAAACGGTGCGCTTGGTTTCGGTATCTCGGGATCGGGCCCGTCTGTGTGTGCATTCACAGAAAACAAAGATACAGCCGTACGGATTACGGCTGTTATACAGGCCCATCTAGATGACCGCGGCATTGGGTGTAATGGATATGTATCGGGTATTAATACGGAAGGACCGAGGGAGATATGAGGGTAGAAGCACAAAAAACAGAAGTGAAAAATGCGATTTTATAGTACAAATAACAGAAACCTAAGTGTTTCATTTAAAGAAGCGGTGTTCAACAGCTTGCCCGCAGATAAGGGGTTATACATGCCGGAAATAGTTCCGCAATTGGATACTTACTTTCTTCAACATCTCCAGCAATACACGTTACAGGAGATTGCGTTTGAAGTCGCGAAAGCGTTGATCGGAGATGACATACCGGCGGTTGATTTGCGTACGATTATCAACGACGCTATTCCTTTTGACGCACCCATACGACCATTGGATAGCGGTATGGCGGTGTTGGAATTATTTCATGGGCCGTCTCTGGCATTCAAGGATTTCGGGGCGCGTTTCATGAGTCGTGTGATGGCTTATTATTCCAAGAAAGAAGACCAAGTGCTTGACGTGCTCGTCGCGACTTCCGGTGATACCGGAGGAGCGGTAGCGCTGGGTTTTTTAGGAGTGCCCGGTACAAGGGTAACCATCCTGTACCCCAAAGGGAAAGTAAGCCCGATCCAGGAGCTGCAATTGACCACCAATGGACAGAACATTCGGGCCATAGCGATAGATGGCACATTTGACGACTGTCAGGCATTGGTAAAGGAAGCATTCAACAATAGCGAACTCAACGCGCAACTTAGGCTTACTTCGGCCAATTCCATTAACATCGCGCGACTTATTCCGCAAACATTCTATTATTTTTATGCTTACGCCCAGTTGCTGTCACAAGGTATCAGGGAAGTTGTTTTTTCCGTGCCAAGTGGCAATTTCGGAAACATTGGAGCTGGACTGTTAGCCCATAAGATGGGGCTGCCGGTGCGGCATTTCATTGCCGCTACCAATGTGAACGATACCGTGCCCCGTTTTCTAGAAAGTGGAACATACGAGCCACACCCGTCTGTGCAAACATTGGCAAATGCCATGGATGTGGGGAGCCCGAGCAACTGGGTGCGCATCATGGACCTGTTTGATCACGATGTAGCAAGCGTAAAGCATCTCGTTTCTGCTTATACCTGCAATGATGTGGAGACAGTGGAAGCCATTCGATCCATTTTCAACACGTTTAATTATGTGGCGTGTCCGCATACGGCCATTGCTTGGCGAGCTGCCGAAGCGTACCGCAATCTCCATCCCGGTGAATACGCAACGGTGTTTCTGTCCACCGCACATCCGTGTAAATTTCCCGATGTTTTTTCGCCCGAAATTGCCGCACAGATCATGGTTCCCAAACAGGTGAAAGAACTGGAAGGGCGTAAAAAGGACGTGGTTGAATTGAATACGGATTTCGAAGGATTTAAGGCCTATTTGCTGGATAACCTGTAAGTGGCTTGGTAACGAATCCGGTGTGGTTGTGGTTAACTTAGGCTGAATTTCATCCAGACATCTTCATTGCGTCCGAAAATGAAATATTGTGGATTGATAATTTCCGCAAGTATTTCGGCATCATCGGCGATGTTAGCACCTGGTTGGCGCAAGTGGTACCCATCATGTATGACGTAGATGTTGTCGTTTCGTACCGCGTTGGTCTGCGTCCATTCGCGCGTGGCCAACGCATTGGGTAATTCGCTTAATAATTGTGGGATGGCAGTATCACTGTTGATGATCAGGATATCTGGGTTTAATACGTCCAAATCGGCATCGAAGTAATTGATTCCTCCAGCCACGCGTACCAAGTTGTCTATGTACGGATTGTAGGCCACTACCATCGGTGATACAGCATCGAGGCATAACACCTTAGGTTTGTGCGCGTCGGCTATAAATTTAAGCTTATGTGTAATGATATTAATGCGTTCTTCGAGGTCTTCAGCCAATTGGTCGGCTTGTGGTTTCGTGTTCAGCGTATTTCCGATAGTACGTATTGCAGCGTAGACGGAAACTGGGCTATTGGCTTGTATCAAATCTTCGTATCCCTGCGTTTGTTCGAGCAAAGGTATGCAGGCCGAATCAAGGCCCAATGCTTCCAATATACTGTGTAGCGATAAGAGCGGGTTTTGCATGGGGGCAAAGGTAAGGAAGTTGACCGAAAAACGGGGGATTTGCAGCATAATCATCCCGAAACCCATGAACATGTAACGATCGGGTAAAGCGATATGCTGTTGGCTTCCTTTGGCTATTTGCCGTTTCATCATGCCGTTACCGCATCAATACCTTAAAGACGTTGATATCGGGCAATGAAATGAATGAAGCGTTCAATTGGATTCGCTCTTGGATGATCTCACTTCCAGATTGCCCCGCTACCACAAGTACTGCCACGAAAAAAGGGATGATCAGTAACAGAAAGGGTGAAATGTTGCCAGTAAACTTTTTCATTGCTTTAGTGTTTTTGAGGTTATACCATCGCACCTATTTCCAATGCACACTACAAAGAAACGGATACTCGATTTCCCTTGAAAATCTTTTAGACCAACGGTCTGATTTTGTAGACCAATGGGATTTCGGCGTTCATCTATCCGAATGGGGTGTTGGCAGACCACAGTGGGCCGTTTGTCTATCGGCGGCACTAGTTTGATGTCTGAACATTATATTTGCAATTATGCTGAAAAACAGAGTTGTTTTGATCCATGCCCTTGTTTGGGTGGTCTTGTTGACCGTCTTATTCCTGGTAAGTGCTCGGGAACGGCTGGAAGAATCCGCGATTGTCATCTTGCTATATGGTGTGTTAAATATCATCCTTTTTTACACACATTATTTTTTTGTCAACAAGCTGTTTATTGGGAATGATCAATACAAAAAAGCCTTATTATACATTGTCATTATCTTGCTTGTTTCCATTCCTATTAAATATGGGATCGCTCTTAGCTATGAAGATATCATCCTCCGGTACGGTGATAACAAAGACAAGATTCTTACGCCTATCCAATATATCGTAGCGGCATCGATCACCGGCCTGTTCTTCATGCTACTCAGCACTTCTGTATACATTATCTCTTCCAGTTTCAAGAGTTTGGAAGTAAGCAAAAGCCTGGAAAATGAAAAACTTAATGCCGAGTTGGCTTTTCTGAAATCGCAGATCAATCCGCATTTCCTGTTTAATTCATTGAACAACATCTATTCACTAGCTTATAAAAAATCGGATAAAACCCCGGAGGCTATTTTAAAGCTATCCGAAATCATGCGTTATATGCTCTATGAGAGCAATGAGAAAACGGTATTGCTAATGGAGGAAATCAATTATTTGCAAAACTATATCGAATTGCAGAAATTGCGATTCAAAGAAGATGTCCATGTCGATTTCCATCTGTCTATCGATGACCCTAACCACCATATCATGCCATTGTTGCTCATCTCTTTTTTGGAGAATGCATTTAAGCACGGTGTTTCTACCAATGCCGATAAGCCGATCCGGATCGATATCGAAGTGAAAGAAGGTCGTTTGCACTTCAAGGCAGAGAATGCCAAAAGCCAAGTCAATAAGGATCAGACAAAAGGCGTGGGGCTTACGAATTTAAGGCGGCGGCTTCAATTAGGATACCCCGATCGGCATACGATCAATACAATAGAGTCTGATAATTATTATACTAGTGAACTTTTTATATATTTATAAACCAAAAAAGATATGTCCATGGTAAGATGTATAGCCGTAGATGACGAACCGTTGGCATTGGATATCATTGCAGACTACGTCGCTAAAATACCCGAGTTGTCGTTGGTAGCCAGTACTACCAATGCGATAGAGGCATTGACCATGGTACAAAATGGGGAAGCAGATTTGGTGTTTCTTGATGTGCAAATGCCCGAATTGACCGGCATCCAATTCCTTAAAATCATCAACGGGAAATGCGATGTGATCCTAACCACTGCTTATCCCCAATATGCGCTGGATGGCTATGAGCTTAATGTGGTCGATTATTTGTTGAAGCCTTTCGCTTTTGACCGCTTTTACAAATCTGTTCAGAAAGTATTGAGTAACCGGGTGCCGAAACCACAGCAACTAGTGACCCCAGTCGCCCCACCCACGGATGCCGTAGATTTTATTTTCGTAAAAACCGAACACAAAATCCAGCGGGTGGATCTTGACGAGGTGTTATACATCGAAGGGTTAAAAGATTACATTTCCATCTATACCGCCGCGGAACGTATCGTTACCCTTCAGAACATGAAGAAGATGGAAGATATCTTGCCGGCCAATCGTTTCGTACGCGTTCATCGATCCTACATTGTGGCGCTTGATAAAATCGCAAGTATCGAGCGCGGACGGATTTTCATTCAGGATAAGATCATCCCCGTGGGGGATACCTACCGTGATGCGTTCTTTAAACTGATTGGTGATCGGAATGGATAAACACGAAGCTGTTGGCTGTGCATCAGTTTTGTAGCTCTTATTGTCTCCGTTGCGGTACGAAAAGTGTTTGTTCACTTATAACAGGGTTAATAAGCTATTTCGTTTCCTCATTATTTTTGTTTCCTCATTGCCTTTGTGTTCTTGCAAATTGAAGACGGTACCCGCGGGATCCATAATCCAATGCATATTCTTAGGTAATTTTTCAATTTCATCACACGTTTCCACACCATTCGATTTCAACTCATTTGTGGCATCTTCTATATTGGGTACGGTTAACTGTAACCAGGTTTCGGAATGAGTGTAATTATCAACACAATCCAACCAAATGATATTGTTGCCGAACTTCACCTCGTGTGTTCTGGAAACCGTTGGGTTGTCTATTGGTTTTTCTTCGACTTCCAATCTCAGGATATCCCGATAAAAAGCAACCGTTTTTTCGTACTTGCTTTTGGGGATTTTGATTGCGATATTAATTCCAGCTTCAAATGTTGTGTTCATCTTGTTCTTTATTGTTTGGGCCGTTGTTTTAAAATGACTGGTAAAGATTCGCTGTTTATTATTCCAGTGTCGCTATTTCCATTATTTCGACACGTATATTTTTTCTGTTTAAAACTGCGTCGGTTCATAATACAGAATGACTGCTCCGCCATTAAAGGTTTTTGTTTTTAATCGTTTGAGTACTGTCCTATCGGTTATGTTTTCGAATAATGGCAAACCGTCTCCAGCGATAACAGGGTGAACACAAAGTTGGAATTCGTCAATTAAATTAAGATTCATCAGGTTTATAATTAAACTCCGACTGCCCACTAGAATGTCCTTGCCCGATTGTTGCTTGAGTGCTAAGACTTCCTCTTCAATGTCTCGAGTTGCCAGCTTTGCACTGTCCCATTCGACATCTTTCAGCGTTTTAGAGAAAACAATTTTTTGGATATTATCCATTACCGAGGCAAATTCGTCCATTGCGCTGTTGCCGGTAGGATTTTTCACCACAGTTTGCCAATATTTCATAAGCTGGAAGGTTATCCTTCCATATAGGACGGTATCTGCGTTACGCAGTAGGTCGGCATAATGTTGATGTATTTCTTCATCGGCAATCACGGCCGTATGGTCGCAAAACCCGTCAAGTGTCATATTGATTGCCGCAATTAGCTTTCTCATCCTCGTTTGTTTAAATCAGCTATTCTTTTTGTTTAAGAACTTTTTTCATCGACCCAGCGAGTTCATGCTCCTTGAGGTCGGGTTTTATGGTTGCTATTTCGCCCAGGCACTTATCACCTTGGTACTATACAAAAGTAACGCCTATCTCACCAACTTTCGGGTGGCAAATGCGACAATCTAAGGGGGGAAATAAGAAAGATTGCTTGCCGTTGTGCTGGGATGTTTTTATTCCTGATTTGCGAATCATTTTTATCAGGCCTGATTTGAAATTTTTCTTATATTTGCGACCCCAATCGGGTTGTAGCGTAGCCAGGTATCGCGCCAGCATGGGGTGCTGGAGGTCGTGGGTTCGAATCCCGCCAACCCGACCAATCAAAGAAGCTCTTGCGTCAGCAAGGGCTTTTGTTGTTTTAGGGCGAGCCAAGTCTACTTGAGCAAGCGATAAAACAACAAAAGTCAAAGCATGTAGTGCGTGAGCTTCTTTGATTGAGGCCTCCCCACTCAAAGGATGGCTGCGGCCATTACGTATGGGGTTGAGGGGCGCAGCAACTCCCACCATACCGTAGAAGGCATTCAATGTATATCTGTGTCATCTTCTACTTCTGAAACAGGTATACGTAAATCTTACAAATCAATCCCATAATTTCATAATGGATATTGGTGGTATTGTTGCCAATTTTGTATGGTGAAATCAAAACAATCAGAACATGGCGACAAATAATCCTAAGGAACCGGTTTATATCCCGCTTGAGCATGTAGAAAGCGAGCACTGTGCGTTGATCGTCGAAAAAGGGCTTGCACAGGTCAAAGGTATAGAAACCCACCAGGTCGAACTGAACAACCGTAGGGCGGTCGTTACCGTCGCTGATAACGAAGTAATAGGTGAAGCGGTAAAAGCAATTAAAGATTTAGGTTACGGCGTTACAACAGTTAAACGATCATTTCCGGTATTGGGTATGACCTGTGCCTCATGTGCGAGCAGTGCCGAAAACATTGTCAAGTACCAGGAAGGCGTGGTTAATGCCGCCGTAAACTTTGCCACGGGCAACCTTACCGTAGAGTATCTGCCCAATATGACGGATGCGATTAAACTGCAAAAAGCGGTGCAGTCCATCGGTTATGATTTATTGGTGGAAGAGGAAACCAAACAGCAGGAGACATTAGAGGCCATCCACGCTCAAAAATTCCGGAAACTTAAGAATAAAACGATTTGGGCAATTATACTCTCCGTACCTGTTGTTATCATCGGTATGTTCTTGATGGATATGCCTTATGCCAACGAAATTATGTGGCTTTTCTCAACCCCGGTGGTGTTATGGCTAGGCAAAGACTTTTTCATCAATGCTTGGAAACAGGCCAAGCACCGTTCTGCTAATATGGATACGCTAGTCGCATTGAGTACGGGTATAGCCTACTTGTTCAGCGTATTCAATATGCTTTTCACGGATTTCTGGCACGATAGAGGATTGCACGCCCACGTTTACTTTGAGGCGGCAGCCGTTATCATTGCTTTCATTCTTTTAGGTAAACTATTGGAAGAAAAAGCAAAAGGCAATACCTCGTCAGCCATTAAAAAACTAATGGGCTTACAACCCAAAACGGTTACTGTGATTGAAGCTGATGGTGCTGAAAGGCAAAAAGCCATTGAAGATGTAAATGTAGGTGATACCGTATTGGTAAAACCGGGAGAAAAA
Organism: uncultured Parapedobacter sp.; assembly: GCA_964498395.1. Classification (GTDB taxonomy): domain Bacteria; phylum Bacteroidota; class Bacteroidia; order Sphingobacteriales; family Sphingobacteriaceae; genus Parapedobacter. The sequence goes on from CAZCHE010000004.1 coordinate 199,943, forward strand.
ATTGCTGTGGATGGTATGGTGGTATCCGGAACATCTTATGTGGATGAAAGCATGTTAAGCGGTGAGCCCGTTCCCGTGTTAAAGAAAGAAAACGAAAAAGTATTTGCCGGAACCATCAATCAGAAAGGTAGCTTCCAGTTCGACGCCGTAAAAGTGGGCAAAGAAACCATGCTGGCCCAGATCATCAAAATGGTGCAGGACGCGCAGGGAAGCAAAGCACCTGTGCAAAAACTGGTCGATAAGATTGCAGGTATTTTCGTTCCCGTAGTGATCGGAATTGCTATCCTTGCATTTATCTTATGGTTTATTCTCGGAGGAGATAATGGAGTGGTTCAAGGTTTGTTGGCGGCCATTACCGTATTGGTGATCGCGTGTCCTTGTGCTTTGGGCTTGGCTACACCGACGGCGATTATGGTAGGCGTGGGTAAAGGCGCCGAAAAAGGTATCTTAATTAAAGATGCCGAAAGCCTTGAATTGGCCAAGAAGGTAAATGCCATTATATTGGATAAAACAGGAACCATTACAGAAGGTAGGCCACAGGTAACAGGTATGCAATGGCTGAATAATGACGATACCACCCGGGATATTTTACTAAGTATCGAAAAGCAATCCGAGCATCCACTGGCAGAAGCAGTGGTAAAACACCTCGATCATGTACAGGGTGTACCTATATCCAATTTTGACAGTATTACCGGCAAAGGTGCTAAGGCAGACTATAACAACGAAACCTATTACGTAGGTAATAAAAAGCTGCTAACTGAAAATAACATCACCATTGCGGGGCAATTACAACAGCAAGCGGACGAATGGGGCAAGCAATCGAAGACCGTTATTTGGTTTGCAAACGACAAACAGGCACGCACTGTCATTGCCATTTCGGACAAGATCAAGGAAACTTCCACTCAGGCGATCAAGGAATTGCAGAATATGGGAATTGACCTGTATATGCTTACCGGAGACAATGAAGCTACTGCCAAGGCGATCGCGGAACAAACGGGCATTAGGCATTATAAAGCCGAAGTACTGCCACAGCATAAGGCTGACTTCGTCAACGCATTGCAACAGCAGGGAAACGTTGTAGCCATGGTGGGCGATGGTATTAACGATAGTACTGCGCTGGCGACAGCCGACGTAAGTATTGCGATGGGTAAAGGCAGTGATATTGCGATGGACGTCGCGAAGATGACCATTATTTCCTCAGATCTTAGCAAAATACCACAAGCGATCCGATTATCAAAACAAACCGTCGCAACGATCAAGCAGAACCTGTTTTGGGCATTTATCTACAACCTGATCGGTATTCCTATTGCAGCCGGTATTCTCTATCCGATTAACGGTTTCTTGCTGAACCCTATGATCGCAGGTGCAGCGATGGCACTGAGCAGTGTGAGTGTGGTCACGAACAGTCTACGACTGAAATGGAAAAAATAACTTGTTAACTTCTTAACTGGCAAAAACGAAACAAATGATAGGTGACAGCTCCGATATGCCGTATACGTACTGCAATAGGGTTAAAAGCATGTAGCCGTTGTTTGCCCAACTTTGTATCATAATCATAGATAACAATAAAAATTATAGAAAAATGGAAAACAAAAATCTTCAGTTCAAAACAAACCTTAATTGTGGAGGTTGTGTGTCAAAAGTACAATCAGATTTGGATCAAGCAGACGGGATCCGCGAATGGAATGTGGATATTACCAATAGCGATAAAACCCTTACTGTAAAATCGGAAGGCGTTACCGAAGACGAAATCGTAGCTATTATAAAAAGTAAAGGCTTTAAGGCTGAACCCATAAATGCCGCACCGCAGTCCTAAAATTTACATAACATTAAAAAATGAAAGAAATGAAAAAGTTAGTGTTGGCGATGGCCGTGATGTTGGTTGGAGGATCAACATTTGCCCAGAATACGATGTCGCATTTAAATCATTATATCCAGATTAAAACGGCATTGGTAAACGGAGATGCAAAGACGGCGAATACCGCCATTGGTGCTTTTTATGAAAGTTTAAAAGACGATGGGGACTTTGCCCAAAAAGCGACTTTGATTAAGGCTGCCGAGAAGCTCAGCAAAACAGGAGGAAACCTCGAAAAGCAGCGGGCAGCATTTAATGATGTTTCTACCATGATGTGGGCATTTGTAAAAGATTCAGACAAGGTTAACCAGTCGGTTTACTATCAATATTGCCCGATGAAAAAAAGCTATTGGCTGAGCAAGGAAGAAGAGATCAAAAATCCATATTACGGTTCATCAATGCTCACCTGTGGTAAGGTAGTCGAAACTAAAAAATAGGACTTGCCGTGAGAACGTTTCTGATATCGATAGCATTGTTCTTTGGGATTACAACAGCCTTTGCGCAAAAAGTGGTGCGGTACGAATTGTATTTAAAAGACACCACTGTAAACTATGCCGGAAAAGCAAAAAGAGCCATTGCAGCAAATGGACAGATACCCATGCCTACGCTTGAATTTACAGCGGGCGATACGGCAGAGATCGTGGTGCACAATCAACTAAAGGAAGGTACAGCCATACATTGGCACGGACTGTTCCTGCCCAATAAGGAAGATGGCATACCCCATTTAACGCAAATGCCCATCAAGCCCGGGGCATCGTTCACGTACCGTTTCCCGATCATTCAGCATGGTACGCATTGGTATCATTCCCACGCCGGTTTACAGGAGCAGATCGGTATGTACGGCAGTTTCATTATGCACAAAAGAGCCGATGACGAAACGTTCAGAAATGGTATAGACGATCTGCCATCCATTCCCATTATCCTCAGTGAATGGACAAATTTAAAACCCGAAAATGTACACCGTATGCTGCACAATGCAAGCGACTGGTTTGCAATTAAGAAAGGGGCCACACAAAGCTATTCCGAAGCGATCCGGAGCGGCCATTTCAAAACCAAAGTTACCAACGAATGGAAACGCATGCTGGCTATGGATGTGAGTGATGTGTACTACGAAAGGGTATTGATGAATGGGCGCCACCTTACCGAATTGAAAAATGTGGACGGCAAACCGCTTAAAGCAGGTGACAAAGTGCGGCTGCGTATCTCTAATGGTGGAGCGTCGTCTTACTTCTGGCTTCGTTATGCGGGTGGAAAAATGAGCGTTGTGGCCAGTGATGGCAACGATGTGGAACCTGTTGAAGTAGACAGATTGCTTATTGCCGTATCGGAAACGTACGATGTGGTGGTTGCCATTCCCGAAGAGGGCAAAGCCTTTGAATTTATGGCCACAACCGAAGACCGCACCCAGTCAACAAGTTATTTTATCGGTGATGGTGAAAAGCAGTACGTCGGTGATATGCCCCGCCTGAAATACTTCGAGGGAATGAAGATGATGAATGATATGATGAAGATGAATGGTGATCTGGATGATATGGGAATGGATATGAGCCTGCAACAAATGGATATGAATGTCGTGATGTATCCCGAAATTACAGGCGAAGAAAAGAAAAAGGACAAAAGTAAAATACAGGATGACCATGTGGAGCACCACAACCACGGCATGGATATAGACGATGACACGAACGGGAACCAAGCCGGTGCCCCGAGCGATATCGTGACCCTGAACTATGGAATGCTCAAATCGCCCTATAATACCACGTTACCCAAGGAAGCTCCGGTTAAGGAATTGGAATTTACCCTTACGGGAAATATGAACCGTTATGTCTGGAGCATGGACAATAAGATTCTCGCCGAGACAGATAAAATCGCGGTAAAAAAAGGCGAAATATTGCGGATCACTATTTACAACAATTCGATGATGCGGCACCCCATGCACCTGCACGGGTTTGATTTCAGGATCATCAATGCTGCCGGAGAGCGGTCACCGCTGAAGAACGTGATGGATATCATGCCGATGGAGACCAATACGATCGAATTTCTGGCAAATGAGGAAGGCGATTGGTTCTTTCACTGTCATATCCTTTACCACATGATGGCCGGTATGAACCGGGTATTTGCGATAGATGATTACCAAAACCCCTATTTGCCGGATAAAGCAAAGGCTTACCGCACCCTACAATGGGAGCACAATATGCCGCACTTTATGGCACAGAGCGATTTTGCTACCAATGGTATTGACGGCGCAGCTATGCTGATGAATGCGCGCTACAGCTTAGGTACGGAATGGCGCTTGGGTTACAATGATATGCATGGTTATGAAGTAGAAACACATTTAGGGCGGTACATTGGCAAAATGCAATGGCTAATGCCATTTATAGGTTTTGACTGGCGATACCGAAGAATGGGAATAGATGAACACGAGAAAAACCTATTTCGACAGATCAATAAAAAAGATAACAGGGCTGCAGTTAGTCTTGGCGTCATGTACACCTTGCCCATGCTGGTCGATGTACAGGCCGAAGTGTATCACGATGGTATATTCCGATTGTCATTGATGCGTGAAGACATTCCTGTTACCAACAGATTGAGAGCAGGATTTATGGTCAATACCGATTTAGAATACATGGCTGATCTACGTTATATTCTTACCCGACATATCGGAATAAGAACACACTATGACAGCGATATGGGGTTTGGCGTGGGCCTTTCCCTTAACTACTAGGATAAAAAAGTCAACAAGAAGCCTCATCCGGAGGATGGCTGCAGGGCGATGTTCCTTTTAGGGATTTATCGTAATTTTCGCCATAACTGGAAAATGGTCTGAGGGTAATCGATTGACATTTTGATACAATGACACCTCACTGGGGAAATTACGCGAATCTGCCAATCCTATGGATTGATCAGGCTGGTAGAAATCGGTGAGGATACCATGTTTAAGGACCTCGATGTCTTTGCTGACGAACACATGGTCGATGCGGCTGTTGGTTTTACTGTGGATGTTGAAACTGTTGAACGTGCCGGAAGCGCCATACCGAAGTGGCGCCTGTTCGTAACTGTCCACCAGCGTGCCCGATTCGGTAATCAACAGATAACTTTCGTCATGTTGGTCTACGTTAAAGTCGCCCGTTAGGATTACGGGGGTGCTATATTGTGTAATTTCCTTGATTTTCGCAAGTACGAGCTTTGCGCTCTCCGCCCGTGCCTGTACGCCCACGTGGTCGAAATGGAGATTGAAGAAGTAGAAGACCGTTCCGGATGTTTTTTCCTGGAATTTACCCCACGTACAGATTCGCGGTAAGGCCGCATCCCATCCTTTTACAGGTTTATCAGTTTCTTCGGCGAGCCAAAAATCGCCATGCTCCAGCAATTCAAGCTTGTCTGTACGGTAAAATATGGCTGAGTGTTCTCCCTGTTGCTTCCCGTCGTCGCGCCCGACGCCGATGTAGGCATGGTGAGGTAATGCCACCGTAAGGTCTTCTAATTGGTGAACCAGGCCTTCTTGTGTACCAAAGATGTCAAACTCGTGAAACTTGATTAGTTCTGATACCGCATGTTTGCGGAATGACCACGCATTTAACGAATCGCCCTTATTGTCATAACGGAGATTGAAACTGGCTACTTGGAAAGTCTGGGCCACAGATGATGCCGTAATGCATAATAAAACGATTAAGCATAGGCCTAAAAATGTAAATCGGCGGTTCATTTTTGTCATCATTTGAATGTTTTAATTGTACAGGTACGGTTGGCAAATATATAAGGAAATTTTAAAAAGAGGCCAATTCGATGAAAACCAGCTGATGTACGGTATGGGTTTACTTGGTTGCTGTGTTTTATTTCATAGTTTTGTGTACCAAAAGATAAACCCACTAAGACGTGAAAACAGCAAGATTTGTAATACTCCCCGTTTTATTTTTGAGCATACTGGTGGCGGCATGTGTTGATCGTGAACCAACTGGAATGACCACCAAATCCGGCTTGGATCGGACGGCCTTCCGAACGGTTATCAACGGCGATTCGACCGATCTCTTCATCCTCACTAATGCCGCGGGAGCCGAAGTATGTATCACCAATTATGGCGGCCGCGTGGTTTCGTTGATGGTGCCTGATGCGCAAGGTAAATTACAAGATGTGGTGCTCGGGTTTGATCATATCGAGGAATATACTTCCAAACCTTCCTCTTTTGGGGCCACCGTGGGGCGATTTGCCAATCGGATTGCTTATGGACGCTTTGAATTGGACGGAGATACCATTCAGTTAGCGATCAATAGTGGTGAACATTCCATCCATGGTGGGCATGAGGGCTGGCAGTATCAAGTGTTTGACGCCAGCCAACCCAATGATACGACATTGATATTGGCCTATACCTCACCCGGAGGGGAGGGTGGTTTTCCCGGCAATGTAACCGTGGAGGTAACGTTTGTGCTTACCCACGATCACGCCTTAGCCATCGATTATACCGCGCAGGCCGATAAGAAAACCGTCATCAATATGACTAACCATAGTTTTTTCAACTTGTCTGGCAATCCGGCGAAGACAATACTTGACAATGTTCTTTATGTAAATGCTCATCAGTACACGCCATTGGACGAAGGGTTGATCACCACTGGAGAAGTGTTATCTGTCGCTGATAGCCCATTTGATTTCACTGCGCCCATCAGTATTGGGGATGGCGTGAATCGAGACGGTACACATGAGCAGTTGGAGATTACACAGGGTATCGACCATAATTTTGTTTTAAATACCGATCGAAATATCGAAACATTAGCGGCGCGGCTGTACTCGCCAAGTAGCGGGATTAGTTTGGAAGTGTATACCAATGAACCAGGCATGCAAGTATACACATCTAATATGCTTGATGGCTCACGGATCGGCAAGAATGGAGTGCCCTACCACAAGCAAACAGCAATATGCTTGGAAACTCAGCACTTCCCTGATTCACCCAACAAGCCGTATTGGCCATCCACTGTACTTCATCCGGGGCAAACCTATCACAGTACGTGCATTTATAAATTCGGTATACACAATTTAACGGGGGATATGTGAAAAAATGTTAAAATTTCTAGAAAATGCAATAAAATTGCTTTCTTTGTGTGACAAATAGTTAAATATATGGCGTAACCGCCATAAGGTTGCTTGCCAATTGATCGAATAAAATAGAATCAACTTTTGAGTATTCTAACTACCTACTTAAAAAAATGGCTTTAAGAAAGAATGTACTTGCACTTTTAGTGCTTGGTGTCATTGTATTGGGCATTAGTTTCGTTGTCTTTTCCTCTTTTGATTCAACCCCTGAAATTAAATCATCGATTGCTGAAGCGGCATCTACCGAGGCCGAGTCGGAAATGTTATTTGGTGTGGCAGTGGATGGGTATGAAAAGGAAACCCACACCGTGGGGCGCAACGAGTTCCTTTCCAGTATCCTGCAGCGTTACGATGTGGATTTGCAGACGATCGCTGCTATTGCAGATCAATCCAAATCCGTATTTGATGTAAGGAAGATAGGCGCAGGACATGACTACACGACGCTTACTGATCAATCTGGCAAGTTAGCTTACTTTATCTATCAACCGAACCAGGTGGATTACATTGTTTATGATCTTCGCGATGGCATTCAGGTGTACAAGGAAGAGAAAGCGGTCACTACACAAGTGGAGACGGTAGCAGGTGTCATCAATAGTTCGCTTTATGAAACCCTCCAAACACAGGGAGCAAGCCCGGATCTGGCTGTGCAATTGGCCGAAATCTATGGGTGGGCGGTTAATTTCTACCGCATCAATAAGGGGGATTGGTTCAAACTAGTATATGAGCGAAAATATGTCGATGGTGAGCCTATAGGGCCGGGGAGGATCCAGTCTGCAGTGTTTGGCCATAATGGCAAAGAATACCAATCTTATTACTTTGAACCCACCGATGGTGAGAAGGGTGCCTACTATGACGAGAATGGAAAAAGCCTGCGTAGGACATTCCTGAAAGCACCGCTGAAATATAGCCGGATTTCTTCGAGATATACCATGCGTAGATTCCATCCGGTGCAGAAACGGTGGAAGGCCCACCTCGGTACGGATTTCGCAGCGCCACACGGTACACCGATTGTGGCTACTGCCAGTGGGGTGGTTACCGAGTCGTCTTACGGGAGTGGCAATGGTAATTACGTCAAGATACAACATGACAATGTGTATGCCACCCAGTATTTGCACATGAGCAAACGTGCCGTGAAAAAAGGACAGCGGGTGAGCCAAGGTGAAGTCATTGGGTATGTAGGCAGTACGGGATTGGCCACTGGGCCGCACGTCTGCTACCGTTTTTGGAAGAACGGCAAACAGGTAGATGCGTTGGCACAGGTATTCCCTCCTTCAGAACCAATTAAAGCGGAGTACCAAGTGGCTTTCAATAGTCTATTGCATGCGCACCAACAGAAACTGGCAAACTTAGGCTTTGAGAAAGAGCAAACGAAAATGGAACTTTACCGCGCGTATCATTTCGATATCGAATCCCTTTTTGAATCCGCTGAAATAAACAGCAACCGCATTCTTGATGGTTTTTCCGCGCAGATGCTATAATCTGCTATAAACTCCTTCGGTGGACGGTTCGACCGATTCGCCGAAAGGCAAGCAGTGTCGCTTTATGTGGTTACCTTGACAGATTAGCTCGCACCTTACCGTAAAAGTAAAAAACCCCGGTGATTCGCATCAGCGGGGTTTTCACTAACTAAACTAAACAACTATATAAAACAAACCATATATAGATCTTGATGCTTTTGGATGAAGTAGCCGCCAGCGAATGTCTTTTAACCTAAACAGGTTGTTGCACCAAAGGTAGTATATTATTTAGAAAGATTATAAATAATTTCAAAATAATATTCCACCGGCTATAGATAAGCTATTCTACTGGAACAGCGTAGTCTGCTACGACTTGCCGCCAATCTTCACGCTCTGGGATGCGTGGTTTGCGTTTGCCAAAGAATTGGACAATGACATGGCCATCTTTGTCGAATGCCTCGAGGCTGGTCACAATGCCGTCTTCCGTAGGTTTCTTGACTAACCATACACTTTCAATGCCATCTTCACGCAGGTGCATGTTGAATTCAGGATCGAGTATGTTAAACCATGGTCCGGTCTGCAATAGCTTCTTGGCCTTACCCGTATGGATTTGGATACAACCCCGGCTGCCGATGAAGACCATGATATCCAAGTCACGCTCGGATACGCCTTCGATGATTCGTTTCATCGAAGGAACGGAAATCTGTGTTGCGTGCCCTTCGGGTGCTAAACGCATGGCTTGGCGGCGTGCGACACCGAAATTCCGGAGTAGCCCAAAGAAATGGTGGGTGTCTTTTAAATCCAGCCAAGCTTGGTGGAATCCGGCGATGTCTATCTCACTGTCCGGCTGCTCTTCGATTGAGTTATCGATCGGCGTGATTTGTAAGGGTTCTCCTTGTATGTCTGCTTTATACTTGGCTACCAATGCATCGTAGGCCTGCCCGTCACTCTGTTCGGTCAGGTAGATCTTGTGGACGGCTTCACCGTCTTTGTCGAAAAACTGGAGACTGCGGCGTTCACCCTCAATGACCGCAAAGCCGAAATGCCAGGCACTCATGAACAGACGTAGGTCGATATCGGGATTAACAACCAACCCGATATGCCCATTGAAAGTAGCCTTCGTATAGGCGCCTTTGCGTTCGTGCACGGCGTGGTCATTGCGCGTGAGTGCCATTACATGGCCTAGCGTCCGGATTTCTTTCAAAATGTTTTCAAAATCGGCCTTCAAGGCCACGTTGCTGTCTCCGGTAGCGACCAAATCCGCTTCGGATACCCCCAGTTGCTTGGCGGCATCGCGGATGCGCACCTTTGGGTTTTCTATTTTAAACGATTCATATTGCTCTTTGAGCGAAAGGGTTGTGTTTTCCATTATGCAATTATTTTTATTGTTGTACTTGTTCGGATAATATCATAGATGGGATAATCAATGGGCATTTGAATTCTTCATCATCAAACAGCCGCACCTGTATGTTGAAGGCATGGTGGATGTTTTCACAGGTAATCACCTCACGTGGGCTTCCAAAAGCGACGCGTCTCCCTTTTTTCAATATCAGTACCTTGTCCGCATAGCGCGACGCAAAATTGATGTCATGCAGGATGCTGACCACACAATAGCCGCGATCTGCCAATTGGCGTGCTAATACGAGGATCTGCTGTTGGTACAATAAGTCAAGGCCATTGGTAGGTTCATCGAGAAAGAGTAAGCCCTTCGGCTGGTCATAGATCTGCGCAATGACCCGAGCAAGCTGAACCCGTTGTTGCTCTCCGCCAGATAAGGTGTTATAATCGCGGTTGGCAAACTCCACAATCCCGGTTTCTTCCATAACCGCCTTTACAATGTGTATGTCGTTTTCGGTAGGGTTATTGTCAAAATGTGGATAACGCCCCATCATCACGAGCTCGTGCACCTTAAAGGAAACAGAAATCGTATTGCTTTGTGTCAACACCGACCGGAATTGGGCCAGGTTATCCAGTTTATAGCTATTGATGGGCTGTTGGCGGATATGGATTTCTCCTGTAGCTACCGGTATTTCCCGACAGAGCAATTTTAACAGGGTACTTTTGCCCGCACCATTTGCGCCGATGATGGCCAATAACTCACCCGGTTGCACATCAAAGCTAATGTCGTCGATTAGCTTCTTGGTGCCTACCGTATAGTGGATATTTTTAACAGTGATCATGGTTCTATTGACTGGAAGTATGAATTTATTCGCAGTTGTTTGATGATGCTACAGTTCAGTGACTTCCGTTTTTATTAAAAATCAGTTTAAAGTTAAATAATTTCGATGGCTTCCTAACCATCAAACGTCCAATGGTTTAAAATATTACAAAATTCATCGTTCAATACCGCATTCAACTTCCATCTTCGGTCTTCCGTCTTCAACTTTCGGTCTTCGATCCGCTGTCTTCGGTCTCCTTTCTCACATCGTTCTCCGTTTCTGCCGTTCCACCAGGATGATATAGATGAATATCGGTGCACCGATGATAGCGGTGAGTATCCCAATGGGTAACTCGGCGGGGGCAAAGATGGTGCGAGCGACGACATCGGCCAATACCAACACAGCGGCCCCTAGCAGTGCGGATCCCGGAACAACCAAACGATGGTCGGCCGAAAACGCCATCCGCAAAATATGGGGTATGACCAAGCCGATGAAACCAATCATGCCGGATACGGCTACCGAGGCGCCTACGCCCATCGTAGCGAATACGATGATTAATTTTTTGAGCAGGCTGACATTGACGCCCATGTGCCCGGCTTGCGACTCACCCAGTGCCAACGCATTCAGCGATTTGCTGAAAAAGGGTAATGCCAATAACGATACCAGTACAAACGGTAGGATGCCGGTGACTGTTTTCCAACTGGCTCCACCGAGGCTGCCCAGACTCCAAAAGGTAATGTTGCGCAATTGGTCATCGGTAGACATATAGGTGAGCAATCCGGTGAACGAACCGGCCAAGGCATTGATGGCAATACCGGCTAGTAATAGCGTGGTAATGTCCGCCCGGCCTTTGCCCACAGCTAGTCGATAAACCAAGAACGTGGTGATGCAGGCGCCGATAAATGCCGCGATGGAAAGGGCATAGTAGCCAAAAGCTGCCGTCATAAAACTAAAAAAGCGATGCTCTAATACGATCATCATCACGGCAAACAATGAGGCTCCCGAAGAGATGCCGATTAACCCCGGTTCGGCCAAGGGGTTACGAAACAATCCCTGTAGGGTGGCACCCGCAATGGCTAGCGTGCCCCCGACCAATGCCCCTAGCACCACCCTTGGCAACCGGATATTGAGGAGTACCGCCTCTTGTTGTGGGGTAAACCCGATATGCTTGCTCAACCCGCTTTGGTATGAAATGATTGACCAAAGTTCCGAGGCGTTGATGTTAACCGCGCCAACACATACCGAAAGGATACAGGCACCGACCAGCAGTATTAAAAGTAGGGCAAGTATAACGCTATAGCTTTTCATCGTTTCTTTTGGTCATTCGGCTTTCACGCTTCCGTCTCCGGTCTTCTATCTTTGGCCTTTGGCCTTCCGTCTTCCAGCTTCCCAACTTAACGTATTTTTTCCGCCAGTTCTACAATCGCTTTCCCCAGTCTCGGGCCGAATCCGGTGAGGAACTGGCCGTCCATTTCCACTACTTTACGGTTTTTCCCGGCATTGGTTTGGCTGATTCCCTGTACTTCCAGCAATCCATCCACGCCGCCGAGGCTGGACAGGCCACTGTCAAACAAGAGGATAACATCGGGGTTGGCCGCAATCAGCGCCTCGGATGTCAGCGGTTTGAATTCAGTAAATCCCTGTACGGCATTGATGCCACCGGCCAATTCGATTATTTTATCCAGCTGCGTGCGTTGGCCGGCTACCATCATCGTGCCCGTGCCGCGTGCATAGATGAACAATACCTTGGGCTGGTGCTCTGAATGGGCGACGATGGAATCGGCCAATGCCAAATCGACTTCCAGCTCCGCCAAAATGGAATCCCCCTTGGCGGACTGGCCTAGGCTATCGGCCACCGCACGGATAAGCTGCTTGGCACCGTCAACGGTATATTCGTGGTCGAATAACAGGAGTCTAGGGCCAGCAGAACGGATTTGCTCGGCGACATTGGGTCGTATCACTTCGTTGATCCCAACCACAAGATCTGGGGTAAGACCCAATACGCCCTCTGCAGAGACATCACGGTTATGCCCGATTTTCGGTTTTTGTTGCAAACTGGCCGGATAGGTGCTGGCCACATCAACACCCACGATATGCTCTTCAAAACCCAAGGCTACCAGTATTTCAGACAGGGTACCATTGGTAGAAACGATTTTGGTAGAATCGGTCAATGTGCTGTCTGATGTGGTGGATATATTGCAGGAACTGATTGCTGACATTAGTAGTAGGGCAGTGCCGGCAAAGAAGATGTTTTTATTCATAATCTTGTTGATATGCAAATGATGCTAAATTCATTTATATGTGCCAAATGCAGCCCACCATGTGGGCTGCATCAGCGATATACACTTATTTGTTAAAAATGAATTATTTCAAATTAGTTGATCCATCCGGTTGGATAACATATCGGAACGTGTATACGCGGCTTTGCGGTCTGGTTTCCAAATCGATAAATTCATCGGAGTTCGTGTCTGGATTCCCCCTGTAATAGCTAACCATTTCGATTTTAGCGTATTTGTTATCGTGTGTCTTCACAACAATGACCCTTCCAGGGGTAGTCAATACTGCATGTGCTGCACCGCTTGGCGCTTGGCCGGTATAGGTGTATACGCTTCCGCTGCCCGCTAAATCATCAGCAGAGTAACCACTCGTAGCCGCTGTGACATAATTGTCGAATACCCCCTCCACTAGCTGTGCCTCGGTTCCGTTGCCAAAGGAGAAATTCATACTATTGAATTGAATATCCCAATTGGTTGCTGATTCCGAAACCGCCGTTCCGGTTGAAAGACTGAAAAATACACCACCAGCAGCCGTGCCGTCCAAATCCTCAACGGTTTTCACTTCGAGTTCTGGCGTTACGTTGTTATCATCGTCTTTGCTGCACGAAGTGGATACCAAGACAGCTATACCTAAGAAGAATGCTGTCGTCGCCGTTTTTAATGTTGATGTGTTGAATATAGTTTTCATTGTTATTAAATTATGAGTGTTAAATGATTTACTTGCTAATATTATAGGATACAGCACCATATACCAGCCGGCCGGGTAAGTGGCTGATGTATTCGGTATTGGTGAAGCCAAAAATGTTGTCTGCGATAAATTGTAGACGTAGGCTATTGTTAAAAAAGGATCTTGATAAAGCCCCGTTGAATAGGGAATAACCCGCCACGTATTCGTTGTCGAGATTGATGATACCATTGCCATCCGTATCCCTTATACCATACCTTCCTCTGTAATTCCACCGCAAGGACAAGCGTATCCCGGTATGGGTTTCGTAGTAGGATACCCTGGCATTAGCCATGTATTTGGAGCGATTAAGCAAACCACCATACTCGCTTCGCTTCACTGCTACCGTTCGTCCGGATTCCGGTTCACGTGTATAGGCACGACCTTCTTTGACCATATTCCATTCGTCTACATCTTTGGCATCCAGGTATTGGATGCCACCGCCCAATTCCAGTGTGTTTGAAAGCATATAGGTAATATCGGCTTCGGCCCCCTGGGTAAATACCGCATTGCGATTGAAATAGGAAAACACGGATTGACCATTGGTTTTGATGGCAATGCTTGCCGTAGAAATCAGGTTGTCCACATCGTTTCGAAATACGTTGACATTAGCAGTCAACCGATCCAAAGGTTGCATGCGGATGCCAATATTATACGCCCACGAGCTTTCGGCATTAAGTTTAGATAACCCCGTTGGATCGATAAGCACTTCCCTAATTTGTCCTTCGTCTTGAAGACGCTGGAGATTTTCCTGTAGGTCTTCATAACCAAATACGCTATAGCCGGCCACGGCGTTGGTGAAGTTTAAGTACAGTTGCCTGAAATCCGGCGCCTTGTATCCCCGACTGGCTGAAGCAAGGAAGGTGATTTTTTTGTTGAGCTGGTAGCTCACGGCCAATTTGGGACTGAATTGCGATCGGTAGACATTGTGCATGTCGTAGCGGCCACCTGCGATGATGTTGATCCGCTCCAAAAGTTTCCAATCGGCTTGGAAGTAGGCGTAGCCTGAGTTGAAACTCTTTTTATCCTCGTATCGGGTAGCCTCTACGGTTTCGTATTGATACCCCAGCCCTCCCGTAAACACCAAATTGGGGTGCATGTTGTAGTCGTGTTGCAACTCGCCCCGGGTGAACCCTTGATTGAAGAATGTCTCATCATACAAATCCCCGGTATCTTCATAACGGATGGAAGATTCCGTATTGTAAGTTGCACGGTAGAAGCGTAGCATGGACGTATGGGCATCAGAGAATCGGTGGGTTAGGCTCGGGAAAATGTTGAAGTCGCGTTGAAGGCCCTTACCCGATACGGTTCGGCTTTCTATTCCATAACGGTCGTCTTGGGTGTTATCATAATAGCGTAACGATAGGTTAAGGTTCGTTTTGTCCGAAAAGGCATATCCTACTTTTCCCGAAGCGGTATAAGCGGCAAATGGAGCCACCGTTTGAAAGCCAGATTCCGGTCTAAGGCTATACCCGCCATTGCTGAATCGGTTTGCAAAAGCAGAAAATGTAAGTTTATCAGTTCGATAGGCTCCGTCAAGGCTGATATCGGCCGATTGATTCGTGCCATAACGCGTGGCTAACCCTGCTGACACACCCTTTGGGGGTGTTTTGGTGATGATGTTGATGACACCAGCCATGGCTTCATTTCCATATAAAGAGGAAGACGGGCCTTTGACAATTTCAATGCGATCTATATTCGCCATGGTGATGCGCGAGAGCTCCAATGTGCCCGATGTACGTCCGATTACGGGCTCGCCATCGATCAATATCATGGTATATTGCGCATCGAAACCCTGCATCTGTACACCGGTGCCATGGTCACCCACCAGTGCCAAACCAGTTTGTTCAGCTAATATCTCATTGAGTCTGACAATTCCGCGGTTCTGAATTTCCCTTGCCGAGATGGTCGTGATCGGAATCGGTAGTTCTTCGATCTTTTTATCAGTTCGGGTAGCAGTCACCACCACTTCTTCCAATGGGTTATGGGTTAATGTATCAGCCGTTTGTATGGCAGTGGTCTCTTGGGCCAATGCTGGCGAGGCTAGCAATGCCATGATATAAACTAAGCTCAGTTCACACTTCATTATTTAGACAGTTTCAAAATAACGAGGCAAACTTATAAGTTATTAAGACTAATTACAAATAAAGTTCGCTTTTTGTTTAATGATTTGTTGATTCGTCTATGGTTTTTTTACTTTTGAACCCAAAAGAAACCCATATCGTGCCATGAAGAAATCAGTTGAATTGGAAATCTGTGCTAATTCCGTGACATCGGCCCTTGCTGCACAGGCAGGAGGAGCGGATCGTGTAGAGTTTTGTCAATGTTTGGAGATTGGCGGCACGACACCCTCGCACGGACAGATTCGACTTGCCCGCCGATCCGTATCCATCGGTATACATGTATTGATCAGGCCCAGGGGAGGCGATTTCCTTTATTCGGATTTGGAGTTTGAGGAGATGAAAGCCGATATTCAATTTTGTAAAGAGGCACAATGCGATGGCGTGGTGATCGGCTTGCTAAACGCAGATGGAAGCGTGGATGCCGAACGTACGGCTGAATTGGTTGCGTTAGCCCAACCCATGCATGTCACCTTCCACCGTGCATTTGACGTATGTGATGATCCCGTAGCGGCATTGGAAACCATCATCGCTTGCGGATGCGGTCGCCTACTCACTTCAGGTATGAGGAATACGGCCATCGAAGGACAGGAATTGATCCGTCAGCTCGTCGAACAAGCCGGGGAACGGATTGTCATCATGCCCGGTTCCGGTGTCCATGAAGGGAATATCAGCCAACTAGCACGGGCCACGGGAGCGACGGCATTCCATACATCAGCCAAAGTGGTGTGTGAAAGTGGTATGACATACTCGAAAGCCGAAGTCGGTGGGATGGGAGATACGGTGTGGGTATCCTCCAAAGAAAAAATCCGCCAAATAGCGGATATACTAAAAAGCCTTTAATAGGCTAAGAAAAAAGCAATAGCTTATAAAAAGCCAACCAGCTTATTTTTTCAACTCAGCTTCCAACTGATCCAAAACCGCATTGTTTTTTACGATCTGGCTGTTGGCGGGCATTTTTGAACGGCTACCAGTTTCAAGGTTACGTCCAAGTTTCAAAAACTGCACTTCTTTCTTTGCCACCACTTTATTCCTTCTGTCTTTTCTTTTTAAGCGTGTAACTCCCATTTTCTTGTTTTTTACCTGTTAAACAACGAGGTCGGAAGCGGATTCGAACCGCTGTAAAAGGTTTTGCAGACCTCTGCCTAGCCACTCGGCCACCCGACCCTTTTTCTAAAAGACTGCAAAGCTAAGATAAATAATTGATAAATGGAAGTGAATGTTGTATAATTGATTATTAGTCATTTTATCCGCGTTTTTCCCGATAAGTGTATAATAATCCATACACCCTTAGTCAGCGCAATCTGAGATAACAACCCATTGATAACTAAAGATTTGTTTCAGTTTCATGGACTATGGCGCATATCTTGTATGGAGTGTAATTAGTTCGAACAATATTAAATGGATTAAAAGAAAAGGAGAAATGAATATGAAAAAGTTAGTATTAGCAATAGTAGCATTGGGGATTTCAGCAGGGGCTTTTGCACAAGGACAGCCTTTGGGCTTTGGTATTAAAGCAGGGGTGAATTTTCCTAAGTATAATTGGTCAGGAACAAATAGCACATATGAAACTAACAGTGCTACGAATTTTCACGTAACGGCATTTTTGGATGCTCCAATCGCTACCGATTGGTTTTCTATCCAACCCGGTGTTTCACTACAGGGTAAGGGTGCTGAATTGTCAAGTAATAGCTTGGGTACATTGACACAGAATACCATGTGGATTGAAGTTCCAGTGAATTTCGTGGCCAAAATGCCTACCGGTGGAGTTGGAAGCTTTTTTGTTGGTGCAGGCCCTTATGTAGGTTTTGGTATATCCGGAAAGAACAAATACGATTCAAACTGGGGGTCAACGGAGACCGAATTTGAGTTTGGGAAAAATGGCACACTGAAGGGGACGGATTTCGGACTGAACTTTATCGCAGGTTACCAGTTGAATAGTGGCTTGATGATCCATGGTGGTTATGGGATGGGACTTACTGATATTAGAGGAGGAAACAATGAGTATTTTCCGGATAATCGATTGACGAACCGGGTTTGGACCGTGGGCTTAGGGTTTGCGCTATAGATTACGATATCACCAAAAAGAAGAAAGGCTCGCCTCGCATAAACGGGGTGAGCCTTTCTTCTTTTTAAACAGAAATCATCACACTTTGATTTCCACTTCAACGCCGCTAGGCAGTTCAAGCTTCATCAAGGCATCCACTGTTTTTGAATTGGAACTGTAGATATCCAATAGCCTTTTGTAAGCACAAAGTTGAAACTGCTCACGCGCTTTTTTGTTCACGTGCGGTGAACGCAAAACGGTGTACACTTTCTTCTCGGTAGGCAAGGGGATAGGACCACTTACCACAGCGCCTGTAGGCTTCACAGTTTTAACGATTTTCTCAGCAGACTTATCCACCAAGTTGTAATCGTATGATTTCAATTTGATTCTGATGCGTTGGCTCATGTTATTTGTTTAAAAGTGATGGTTGCCTATTAGAGCTATTTACAACAGGCAACCGGATTTGTGTTTCAATAATTAAGCGTTTACTTTGCCTTTAGCCTTAGCGATTACTTCATCTTGAATGTTGCGTGGTGCTTCGGCATAGTGGTCAAACTCCATGGTTGAAGTCGCGCGGCCGGAAGTGATGGTACGCAATTGCGTCACGTAACCAAACATTTCAGAAAGCGGCACTAAGGCTTTGATCACTTGTGAACCTGCACGGCTATCAATACCCTGAAGTTGTCCACGACGACGGTTAAGGTCACCCATGACGTCACCCATATTTTCTTCCGGGGTCAATACCTCGATTTTCATGATGGGTTCCATCAACACGGGCTTACACTTAGGCAATGCCTCACGGAATGCGGTACGCGCAGCAATTTCGAACGATAATGAATCCGAGTCGACCGCATGGAACGAACCGTCTATCAGACGCACTTTCATGCTAGACAACGGATATCCTGCCAATACACCATTCTGTAAAGAAGATTCGAAGCCTTTTTGTACAGATGGGATGTATTCCTTCGGGATAGCACCACCAACAATTTCATTGATGAATTGAAGTGGTGATTTACTCAGGTCATAATCTTCATCTACAGGGGAAATAACCACTTGGATATCGGCAAATTTACCACGGCCACCGGTTTGTTTTTTGTAGACTTCACGGTGTTGCGTAGTGCCGGTGATGGACTCCTTGTAGGCCACTTGCGGTGCACCCTGGTTGACTTCAACCTTGAACTCACGTCTCAAGCGGTCGATCAAGATATCCAAGTGAAGCTCACCCATACCGGAAATAACCGTTTGGCCGGTTTCCTCATCGGTTTGTACACGGAAAGTAGGGTCTTCCTCGGCCAATTTGCCTAAAGCAATACCCAATTTGTCTACGTCAACTTGCGTTTTTGGCTCGATCGCCAAACCGATAACGGGCTCAGGGAACGTCATGGATTCCAATATAATTGGATGTTTCTCATCACATAGCGTATCGCCGGTTTTGATGTCTTTAAATCCAACTACCGCACCGATATCTCCCGCTCCAATGTTAGGGATTGGATTTTGCTTGTTAGCGTGCATCTGGAAGATACGTGAGATACGCTCTTTGTTATCCGAACGCGTATTATATACATAAGAGCCTGCATCCAAGTTGCCAGAGTATACCCGGATGAAGCAAAGGCGACCTACGAATGGGTCAGTCGCGATTTTGAATGCCAACGCTGCGAAAGGTTCTTTCACATCCGGTTTACGGAGGATTTCTGCCTCTGTGCGTGGATCCGTGCCCCTTACGGCTTCTTGATCAAGTGGAGAAGGCAAAAGCTCCATCACCAAATCCAACATGGTTTGTACCCCTTTGTTTTTGAAAGAAGAACCGCAGACCATGGGTACGATGGAGTTATCAAGTACGGCTTTACGCAATGCATCCAATACTTCCCTTTCGGTGATGGAATCCGGATCGTCAAAGAACTTCTCCATCAAGGACTCGTCGTAGCTCGCTACAGACTCCAGTAATTTTTCGCGCCACTGAGCCACATCGTCCACCATGTCATCTGGGATAGGCACTTCGGTAAAGGTCATCCCTTTGTCGTGCTCGTTCCACACGATGCCACGGTTGTTGATCAAGTCTACCACACCTTTGAAGTTGTCTTCAGCACCGATAGGCAATTGCAATGGCACTGCTTCGGCACCCAGCATTTCCTTCACTTGTTTGACCACGTTAAGGAAATCGGCACCCGAACGGTCCATCTTATTAACGAAACCGATACGGGATACTTTGTAATTGTCTGCCAAGCGCCAGTTGGTTTCAGATTGTGGTTCCACACCGTCCACAGCAGAAAACAGGAACACCAGTCCGTCCAATACGCGGAGTGAACGATTCACTTCCACGGTAAAGTCCACGTGTCCCGGGGTATCGATGATGTTGACGTTATATTTGTTGCCACGGTAGTTCCAGAACACAGTGGTAGCGGCAGATGTAATGGTGATACCACGTTCAGCTTCCTGCACCATCCAGTCCATGGTAGACGCACCTTCGTGTACCTCACCGATTTTGTGGTTTACACCAGCATAGTAGAGGATACGTTCGGTGGTTGTGGTTTTGCCGGCATCGATGTGAGCGGCGATACCAATGTTTCTTGTGTATTTTAAGTCTCTTGACATGTTATGTAAAGTTATCTGTCGGACAGATATGGGTTAACGAATTGCTTTATAAAAATTACACCGAATTTGGCGGGTGATAATTGTTCCCTTCAAAATTCGGTGTAATCCATGGGCTATTCCATTTGTTTTAGAACCTGAAATGAGAGAATGCCTTATTGGCTTCTGCCATTCTATGGGTATCTTCCTTTTTCTTCACAGCAGCGCCTTCACCCTTGGAAGCTGAAATGATTTCAGCGGCCAGTTTTTCGTACATGGTTTTCTCACCACGTTTACGGGCGAAGTTAATCAGCCATTTCATGCCCAAGGCGATTTTGCGCTCGGGGCGTACCTCGGTAGGTACTTGGAAGTTGGCTCCGCCTACACGGCGAGACTTAACTTCCACAGCAGGCATGACGTTGTTCAATGCTTTTTTCCAAGTATCCAAACCGTTTTCACTGGTTTTCTTCTCCACCAATTCCATCGATTTGTAGAAAATGCCGTAGGCAAGTGATTTCTTGCCATCAATCATCATGTTGTTTACAAAGCGGGTTACCTGAACGTCATTAAACTTCGGGTCAGGTAAAATGATTCTTTTCTTTGGTTTTGCCTTTCTCATCTTATTGTCCTCCGTTTAATTATTTTTTACCTTTTGCAGGAGCAGCTGCTTGCCCGGGTTTCGGGCGTTTTGTCCCATATTTAGAACGACGTTGGTTACGTCCGGCAACACCTGATGTGTCCAATGCGCCACGGATGATGTGGTAACGTACACCAGGTAAGTCTTTCACCCGGCCGCCACGGATCAACACGATGGAGTGCTCTTGCAGGTTGTGTCCTTCACCCGGAATGTAGGCATTCACCTCTTTACCGTTAGTAAGGCGTACACGCGCCACTTTACGCATTGCTGAGTTTGGTTTTTTAGGGGTAGTGGTGTACACACGTGTGCATACGCCTCTTCGCTGTGGACAGCTGTCCAACGCCGGAGACTTACTCTTGTCTTCCAGAGCTACTCTACCTTTTCTAACTAATTGTTGAATAGTAGGCATTTACTGTTTTTTAAATTTGCTTTTATCCTAAACTTATTTTAAGGACGGCAAAGGTAAGAAGTTTATTTTTGATTATCAAGGAGTTTTGGTGAAAAATAAGTTCAAGGATGCCGCTACATCATCTAATAGCGGCAGAATACGCCGTCAAAACGGCAATCGTGTATGTTCCAGAGAATCATTTGGTGAGAAATGTTTTCATCGGACACGCATATCGGTTGAGGCGCTAAGAAAAAAGTAACAAATAAAGCTTGAAAAATCAAACAACGAAAAATCCGATACCTATCATCAAAAGTGGTAACTTTATAAATGAATTCCTTTCTTAGTCCGTGTCAAAATCAGTTTGATGATATCCGAGCCGCTCCCTTAAAATTAAACGACAATTTTCAAACATCAAAAAACCATACATATGCAAAAGTTTTGTTTAGTAATGATCTTGCTGTTTCTCCTCCTCGGATGCAATAATTCCGGAAAGGAAAATAGCCGGTCTGAAAAAATGCCGCAAGACGTACGCTGTTACAGCCCACAAATATCCGATAAGGATTGGTACTCATCGGGCAAACGGGCCCCGAAGTTTGAGGGGTTGGAAGGCATCGATTTCAAGATATCGACTTCCAATAAAGAACTACAGCAATACTTCAATCAGGGAATGATGCTGGCTTATGGATTTAACCATGCCGAAGCAGCACGGTCGTTTTACGAAGCCACCAGACTCGATTCCACATGCGCCATGGCTCATTGGGGTTTTGCCTATGTACTGGGGCCGAACTACAATGGGGGAATGGAAGAGGAGAATTTCCAATGGGCTTATGATGCGGCCATGAAAGCAAAAGCGCTTGCAGAAAACTGTACACCCAAGGAAATCGCACTCATCGAAGCGTTGACAGAAAGGTACGCGGCACAACCCCCGGCTGACCGCAGTCCATTGGATATAGCTTATGCAGCGGCCATGAAAAAAGTCTATGACCAATACCCCTCCGACCCGGATATCGGAGCCTTATATGCGGAGTCCATGATGAACCTTCATCCCTGGGATCTCTACGACAAATCAACAAAGGCCCCAAAACCGTGGACACCTGAACTGTTGGCAGTACTGGAGCACCTGATGGAAAAGAACTCCAAACACCCGGGTGCGCATCATTTTTATATCCATGCACTGGAAGCCTCAGCCACACCTGAAAAAGCATTGCCCAGCGCAAAACTGCTGGAAACATTGGTTCCGGGCTCGGGCCATTTGCTTCACATGCCCTCCCATATTTATATCATTACAGGAGACTATCACCTCGGTTCACTCGCTAATTTACGGGCAATAGAAGTTGACAGCGTATACACCACCGCCTGCTACGCTCAAGGTGTCTATCCGCTCGCTTACTATCCGCATAATTATCATTTTTTAGCCGCAACAGCCGCATTGGAAGGCAACTCAAAATTAGCTTGGGAGGCCGCAGAAAAATTACAGCAGCATACGGCAGCAGATATCATGCGTATGCCGGGCTGGGGAACGCTGCAGCATTACTATACCATCCCTTATTACATTGCGGTAAAGTTTGCGGCATGGGATAGCATCCTGTCCATCACACCGCCGGAAAAAGACCTTGTATATCCCCGGGCTGTTTGGCATTATGCGAGAGGAATGGCCTTTTTAGGGAAACACAACTTACCCGATGCAGTAAAACAGTTGGATAGCCTTCGCGTATTAGCCGCAGGCACTAGCTTGCAACACCTCACCGTTTGGGATATCAACACCACGGCCGACCTTGTCCGTATCGCCGTCAACGTATTGTCCGCCGGAATAGCTGTACAACAGCATGAGCTAAACAAAGCCGAAACCTTGTTAAAAGAAGCTGTGGCGATAGAAGATGATCTTAACTACAATGAGCCCCCGGATTGGTTTTTCTCCGTCCGTCATCATTTGGGAGCTTTATTACTCAAGGCCGGAAAGTATGATGAAGCAGCGGATGTTTATCGGGATGATTTAAAAATCTGGCGCAAGAACGGCTGGGCATTGATTGGGCTATATAACAGTTTGGTGAAATTGAACAAAACCACTGAGGCAGCCGATGTGAAAGCCGCATTTGAAGAATCATGGCAATATGCGGACCTGCATATTGTTTCCTCGTCAAGTATCATGGAATGAGACTATCCCGGGTATTTTGAGACGGCCTCACTTCTGTAGGGTCGGAGGGATGCGATGCGCCCCAAGACTCCGCACGCTTGGCCATATAGAGATAGTTGGCTGTGTCGCGCTATCCCCAGACGCATAGCTACAGCCATCCCTTTATGGGAGGGGCTAAACCAGCAAGAAGCCATTCGCTGCGCTCATTTATTTTGTTGTTTCTCATCTTTGCTGAAGTAGAACTTCGCAAAGCTTTAAAACAACAAAACCCGGCTATTGCCGGGCTTCTTTTGGTTTGGTGGAGCCGGAGGGATTCGAACCCTCGTCCAAACATGGTACAGTATACGCTTTCTACATGCTTAGCTTCCGTTTCATTGTCGGGAAAGGGAAGGCCGGACGCTCGCCTATACCGTTTTCCTTAGTTGCTGTTTCTCATTGACCCGGCGCAACGACAAGCCAACCAGTTCCGTATTTCGATGCCCTTGGTGCTACGCTACAGAACGGTACGTTAGCAGGACAAAAGCTGAGCTAATTCTAAATTAGGCAGCTAAGGCGTAGTTATTTTCGCCATTTAAAAAGTTGAAAGTTTGGATTAAAGCGCAATACTCACAACACGCTGCATGCTTACATAACCATCTCCATCCTGTCAATTCCGGTCGGCCCCAGATGATAATAGCCTGCAAAGATACGGGTTTTTCCGCAATTAACCCAGTCTGATCGATACCGCATTTTTATGTGCCTGTAGCCCTTCCAGCTCGGCCAATACCTCTACTGTAGGCCCGATATTCCGCAATCCTTCGGATGTGATGTGCTGGAACGTAATCTTTTTGACGAATGAATCGACCGATACGCCTGAATATGATCGCGCGTAACCACTTGTCGGTAGTGTGTGGTTGGTGCCCGAGGCATAGTCACCTGCACTTTCAGGCGTAAGGTGTCCCAAAAACACCGATCCCGCATTGCTTATCCTGCGCAACAAGGGTTCCCAATCATTTGTTTCGATAATCAAATGCTCGGGGGCGTATTGGTTGCTGAATGTCAACGCTTCATCTATACCATTGCATAACACCGCATAAGAATGAGCAAGGGCTTTCGCGGCGACTTCTCCTCGGGGCAATTGGGCAAGTTGCGCTTGTAGCGCCAGCTGTACATCGGCTACCAACTGCTGGTCGGTACTCACCAATACCGCTTGGCTGTCCGCCCCATGCTCGGCTTGGGCTAACAAGTCGGCAGCGACGTACTGCGGATTTGCACTGCTATCGGCGATGACCAATACTTCAGAAGGCCCTGCAGGCATATCGATACTTACGTTGGTCATTCCCTGCACCAGGCTTTTGGCTTTGGTGACGTATTGGTTGCCTGGCCCAAAAATTTTGTCCACTTTGGGAATACTTTCGGTGCCGTAGGCCATGGCTGCAACGGCTTGGGCCCCACCCACCAAATAGATGCGTTCAATCTTAAGCAATTGCAGGCAATAGGCGACGTATCCATTGATTTTACCGTCCGATTGGGGAGGAGAACAAACCACAATTTCCTTGCAACCGGCTATACGGGCAGGTATACCGAGCATCAATAACGTGCTGGGCAACACGGCCGATCCGCCGGGGATGTACAACCCCACTTTCTCAATAGGACGCACCTCACGCCAGCATTTCACACCCGGCATGGTTTCCACCGCTTTTTCCTTACGCAATTGGGTTTCGTGGAAGCGGTAGATGTTGGCAAAAGCGATTTCCAATGCCCGTTGCTGCTCACGACCGATGGACGTAGCCAATGCAGCAATCTCATCACGATCGAGGTAAAGGCGATTGAGGTGAACACCGTCAAACTTTTCCGCATAGGCGTTCAGTGCGGCATCCCCATTGGCTTGTACGTCATCCAAGATGCCCGTCACCACCTGCTGTATCGTATTGGATGGATCGGTATTTCGGGCGATCAACCGCTGGATGGCGGCTTCATCCAAAGAAGAAAATGTGTAGGTCTTTAACATGATGTGGCCGTTTGATAGGTCATTGCCTTAGAGGATGATTTTTTCTACCGGCATCACGACGATGCCTTGTGCACCTGCGGCTTTCAGCTTATTGATCTTATCCCAAAAATCTTGCTCCGAGATCACCGTGTGTACCGCCACCCAATTTTCTTCGGCCAATGGCACGATCGTAGGGCTTTTCACACCGGGGAGTAGGGCGGTGATTTCGCTGAGCTGGCTGCGTTCCACATTCAATACCACATATTTGGTTTCCGCTGCCCTAAGCACCGACTGGATGCGTTGGATCAATTCGCGAACCACTGGATTGCTGTCGATTCCGTTTTTGCTGATGAGGATCGCTTCGGAGCTCATCACATTGGCAAAGGGCTTCAGCCCATTGCTCCTCAAGGTACCACCTGTAGACACGATGTCAAATATGGCATCGGCCAATTCCAAGGCGGGCGATATTTCAACCGAACCGGAAATAACACGTATATCGGCAGATATGCCGTTTTTATCCAAGAATTTCCGCAGGATGGTCGGATAGGAAGTCGCGATGGCTTTTCCATTCAGGTCCGTTAGCGTATTGGTGTCGCTGTGGTTAGGTACGGCGATTTTGAGGTCGCATTTGCCGAACCCGAGCCGTTGGAGATAGCGTACGTTGGCCTCAGTCTCTGCAATCACGTTCTCGCCTACGATACCCAGGTCAGCAATGCCGTCCTGTACATATTCGGGAATATCGTCGTCGCGGAGAAACAGAATCTCCAACGGGAAGTTGGAAACGGTCGTGATGAGCGAGCTTTTATAATTTTCAAAGTTCAAGCCGCAGTTTTTCAGCAACTGCACTGATTTTTCGTTGAGCCTTCCGGATTTCTGGATGGCGATTTTCAGATTCTTCAAGGGTGTAAATTAATATTATTAATAAAAGAAAAACATCGGGGGTCAATTGCTTCACGTAGAAACATACACATTACATATCGCCACAAGGGCGATGATGAAAATGTACATGATGGATGGAAGCAATGTTCATGTTCAACTATTAATAACCATCGAGTTCGAAGGCAAATATAGGGGGTAAATACGGGGTATGCAAATTTTTTTGGTTATTGGACCTTCCCGTTCGCCACTCGCTTTTTGGCCGTTAGCAATCCGTTTACGTAAAGAAATATACTAGTAATTAATAAAAAATGCATTGATAACTAATGCGTTGATGACTTTTGTTCAATTTGTGAGGGGATAAATTGTTTTAATTGGTTAAAAAATGTACTTTGGCTAAAAATAAGGGCGCCACTACCCCCTGTCTTGTTATTGAAAGCGAGTGAGCAGTTCTACACCAGGCGGATGGCAACTATGCTCCCACGGCAAATCGGGATAGCAGCGCTATTATCGAGTACCGGTTTAAGATCGGCTCAGTAGTTTGGTTTCGCAACCGCTTGTCAATAGGAAATGGGTTTTTTGAGGGTGCCCATAAATTTAGGTGATAATTTATGGCGAAGGATTTAACTAAACAACAAGAAACAGCGACAAGCAACACGGCTCCTGTATTGGAAGAGGGGGTACACCACGTTAATAACCCCGTATTAGACCTGCCCGAGATCGTCAAGAACTATTTGGGCCCCGTCGCAACCTACCATCAAGAAAACAATAACTACTACTTCACCGATGGCAGTGCAAGTGTGGAGATCAAGGTCGTGAGTGATGAGATTATTCGGGTAAGATTGGCCCCCAAAGGGCAATTCTTGGAGGATTTCTCGTATGCTGTGCCGCAGTCTGACCAGCATGTGGCTGTATATAATTTTGAGGAAAACCAGCAGGAATATCGCGTCAAGACCAATACGGTAACCTGTGTGATTCGCAAGGCCGATTTTTTGATTTCATTTGAAGACCGCGAAGGCAAGGAATACAGCAAGGATTATTCACCCATGCATTGGGAAGAAAATGCCGATTTTGGTGGTTACTATGTATATGCTACGAAAGCGGCTTTGGCAAATGAAGCCTTCTATGGATTAGGTGACAAACCGACCCACCTCAACCTAAGGGGCAAGCGGTTTACCAACTGGAATTCGGATACCTACTCCTTCCAGTTCAACCAAGACCCTTTATACCGGAGTATCCCGTTTTATATCGGGCTTAGTGACGGGGATGCTTATGGCGTCTTCTTCGATAACACGTTCAAGACCTATTTTGACTTTGCGGCAGAAGCGCACGACCAAACCAGTTTTTGGTCGGAGGGGGGTGAATTGCAATATTACTACATCCACGGCCCGCACATGATGGACGTGGTCAAGCGTTACCACAGCATCACGGGCACGCATTATCTGCCACCGCTATGGGCGTTGGGTTTCCACCAATGCCGGTGGAGTTACTATCCCGAAAGCAAGGTGCGCGATTTGGCGCGCAATTTCCGGGAGCGCAATATCCCATGTGACGCCATATACTTGGATATCGACTATATGGATGGCTATCGGTGTTTCACTTGGAACAAGCATTATTTCCCAGACCCCAAAAAGATGATTAAGGAACTGGCCGACGACGGTTTCCGTACCGTGGTCATCATTGACCCGGGCATCAAGGTCGACGAGAATTATTGGGTGTTTCGTGAAGGCAAGAAGAATCGTTATTTCTGCCGCCGCGGGGACGATTATTTTATGGAAGGGTATGTATGGCCTGGCCGGTGCCAATTCCCTGATTTCACAAACAAAGAAGTGCGTGAATGGTGGGGCGGGCTATTTAAAGAATTGGTCGATGCCGGAGTCGCCGGTGTATGGAATGACATGAACGAACCGGCGGTTTTCGGCAGGGGAACGTTCCCGAATGACGTGCGCCACAATTACGACGGATACCGTGGGTCGCACCGCAAGGCCCACAATGTGTACGGTATGCAGATGGTGCGGGCCACCTACGAGGGGCTGAAAAAACTATTCCAGAAAAAACGTCCATTTACCATCACGCGCGCAGCCTATTCCGGCACCCAACGTTACGCGTCTGTGTGGACGGGGGATAATGTCGCTACCTGGGAACACTTGCGGCTTGGAGCACTTCAGCTTCAGCGGCTATCCGTATCCGGAATGCCGTTTTGCGGCACAGATATCGGCGGGTTTAGCGGTGAGCCGGATGCCGAACTGTTCACCCGTTGGATCCAATTCGGGGTGTTTTCGCCATTCATGCGTGCCCACTCGGCCGGGGATACCGCCGAACGTGAACCTTGGAGCTTCGGGCCGGAACATGAGGCGCTCAATCGGAAATTCATCGAATTGCGATATAAGCTCTTGCCTTATATCTACTCCGTCTTTTGGGAGCACACGAAGTACGGCTTCCCCATCCTCCGCCCGGTGACCATGGTCGAGCAACACCTCGATAGCAATATCCAACGGGAAGAGGAGTTTTGTTTCGGTGACAAAATATTGGTCTCACCGGTACTGCATCCGGGCCAGCAAAGCAAAACGGTGTACCTGCCTGCGGGCGAGTGGTACTACTATTGGGACAATAGCTTACTGGAAGGGGGGAAAGAGCATGAGGTAGCCACGCCGATGGATGAGATGCCGCTATTCGTCAAAGCCGGCACCGTGCTCCCGGAGTATCCCGTGATGCAATACGTCAATGAGAAAAAAATTGAGTCGTTGAAAATGCTGGTTTACCACACCTCGCAAGAGGTCAATTCTTTCCTGTACGAGGACCACGGTGATACGTTTGCCTACGAGCAACAGATTTACCTGGAAAAGAAATTAGTGGTGAAAGGAACCTCGAAAAGCTTAAAGATTACGCAATACATCGATGGGCTGTATTCCGAACAATACGACACCTACGACCTACATTTGGTCGGGCTGCCTTTCAAGGTCAAACAAGTGGTGGTGGATGACAAATCGATGGAGGCCAAAGAGGATGAGCTTGGACGGTATGTGGTAAAAGTGCCGAGGGATTTTAGGAGCATCACGGTCGGTTGAGGGGGCGGCCCGGTGCTTGAAATACATAATTTACGAATTATAAACCCATAGTTATGCAGCATTCGGTAGAAGTCTATTCACTGTTCACGGATTTTGATGTAAGCCTCTTTCGGTCAGGTAAGCATTACAAACTCTACGAAAAGTTCGGCTCACACACCGTGTTTCGCGAAGGTCGGGCAGGCACTTATTTTGCGGTATGGGCCCCTAATGCCGAATCGGTTTCCGTGGTTGGCAATTTCAATGGCTGGAATCCCTATTCCCATACCCTTTATGTGCGATGGGATGGCTCCGGCATCTGGGAAGGATTTATACCAAATATCGGCGTGGGTGAAATTTACAAGTACCATATCCGGTCATACCAGGGTGAACTATTGGAGAAAGGCGATCCCTTTGCATTGCACTGGGAGAAGCCACCGCGTACCGCCTCCGTGGTGGCCACCACGTGGCACGAGTGGGATGACGAGGAATGGATGCGTGAACGCCACCAGCACAATGCGCTCAACAAACCCATCTCCGTATACGAGATGCACCTAGGATCGTGGATACGGGATCCCGATGACCCGAATAGGTTGCTTAATTACAGGGAGGTAGCCGAACGGCTGGTGCCGTACATCAAGGAAACGGGTTTTACCCATGTGGAGTTGCTTCCCATTTCGGAACACCCCTATTATCCTTCATGGGGTTATCAAATCACCGGATATTTCGCGGCTTCCTCGCGATACGGATCCCCGCAAGATTTGATGTACTTGATTGAACAATTACACCTCAATGGAATCGGGGTGCTGCTAGATTGGGTACCGTCGCACTTCCCGGGCGATGCGCATGGGCTGTATCGGTTTGATGGTACCCATTTGTATGAACACGAGGACCCACGACAAGGGTACCATCCCGACTGGGGCTCCTACATATTCAACTATGGGCGTAATGAAGTTCGATCGTTCTTGATTAGCAATGCCATCTTTTGGCTGGAGCGCTACCATCTTGACGGACTGCGTGTGGATGCCGTAGCTTCCATGCTTTACCTCGACTATTCGCGCAACGAGGGCGAATGGATACCGAATGAATACGGTGGTCGGGAAAACCTTCAGGCCATCGATTTCCTCAAGGAGCTAAACGAAGCGGTTTATGGCCATTTTCCTGATGTGCAGACGATCGCTGAAGAATCTACCTCATGGCCAGGGGTGAGTCGTCCGGTATATAGCGGCGGGCTTGGCTTCGGCATGAAATGGATGATGGGCTGGATGCACGATACCTTGGAGTATTTCGGTCGAGACCCCATTTACAGGCAGCATCACCACGGTCAAGTCACCTTTAGCATGTTATATGCGTTCCATGAGAACTTCATGCTGCCCTTATCGCATGATGAAGTGGTGCATGGAAAAGCAGCCATGATCAATAAGATGCCCGGTGACGAGTGGCAGCGGTTTGCTAACCTAAGGACACTATACCTGTATATGTTTACCCATCCGGGCACGAAACTGCTGTTTATGGGATGCGAATTCGGTCAAACTTCCGAATGGAATCATAACCAGTCGCTGGATTGGCACCTGATGCAATACGAGCCACACCGTGGCGTGTTTGAGTTAATCAAATCCCTCAACCATTTGTATCGGACCGAACCCGCATTGTATGAACACAGTTTTAGCCCCGAGGGGTTCGAATGGATTGAGGGCGGAGATGCGGAGCATTCCGTGTTGTCTTATGCACGAAAAGGGGTGAAGCCGGAAGATGACCTGCTGATTATCCTGAACCTAACCCCGGTAGTTCGCTATTTTTATCGGTGCGGTTTGCCGTCACAAGGTGAGTGGACGGTATTGCTTAATTCGGATGATGGGGCGTATTACGGAAGTGGTACCGAACAGCCGAGCGTGCAGGCGGAGCCCATCCGTTGGATGAATAAGGACTGGTCGGCTAAGTTTACCTTGCCACCTTTGGCGGGGCTTGTCCTCAAGCGGAAACCTGAAAAGAAAAAGCCGAGGAAGCAGGTACAGCAAAGTGAAAAGAAGCCATTGGTGCAACAGTCGGCTGACGATAAAACACAAAAGAAGCAGCCTGCGAAGGCGCCTAAGGCGGATAAGCCGTCTTCCGGAACTCGCCGTGCCACAAAGAAAACCACACCTAAAGACAATAAGTGATGACGAACGAACCAGTAGCTAAACATATCGTACATCTTAGTGCCGAGTGTTATCCCGTGGCGAAAGTAGGGGGGCTAGGCGATGTGGTGGGTGCCCTTCCGAAATATTTGCAGCAAGCAGGATTCAACGCATGGGTGGTCATGCCTTGGTACAATAAGCCGTTTGTGCAAAAACATGAATTCGAAGTCGTGTATACGGGGCATTTCTACCAGGGATCGCGGCCGCTGGAAGTACAGGTACACCGGGAAAAGCACGATACATTGGGATTCGGGTTGTACTTGATCAAGATACCCGGATTGCTGGATCGGGATGAAATCTACAGCTATTCGGATGAAAGTGAGCAGTTCATGGCCTTCCAACACGGTTTCCTGCACTGGATCACCGAAGCGGGCATCAAGCCTGACGTCGTCCATTGCCATGACCACCATACCGGATTGGTGCCATTCATGATGTACCATAGCGAACGATTTGCAGCGTTGAAAGACGTTCCTACCGTGGCCACGGTACACAACGGGCAGTACCAAGGGTGGATGGATTGGAATAAAGCCATCCTACTGCCCCCATTTGATACCTGGAAGTGGGGATTGTTAGACTGGAACAAAATCATCAATCCGTTGGCTGCCCTGATTAAATGCTGTACCGTATTCACCACGGTGTCCGAAGGCTATCTGCAGGAACTCGCCGACCAAGCAAACGGATTGGAGCATCTCTTTGGCATGGAAAGGCATAAGAGTTTTGGCATCGTAAACGGAATCGATACCACGGTATGGGATACCGAAAGCGACCCCATGTTAGCACATCGTTATCGATTGACGAATGTACAGTCTGGTAAAGCGAAGAACAAGGCAGCGCTGTGCGAAACCTTTGGACTGGATGCCACCAAGCCATTGTTGGCCTATATCGGTAGGTTTGCCGGGGAAAAAGGGGCAGACCTTTTACCCGAGATAATCGAAAACCTTTTAGGTTATGATGATGTTCCATTAAATATCATGATCCTGGGTTCGGGTGACCCTCAGGTACAGTCTACCATCGCGTATCTAGCCGAGCGATATAAGGGGAAATTGGGCGCATATATCGGCTACCAAGAGGAATTGTCACACCAGATTTATGCTGCAGCTGATTTCCTCATCATGCCTTCCCGGGTGGAGCCGTGCGGGCTTAACCAGTTCTACTCCATGCGTTACGGTACCATCCCCATTGTGCGCAGTATCGGGGGGCTTAAAGATACGGTGCGCGATATCGGCGAGGTTGATGGGTATGGGATCACCTTCCTGCACGCCAATGCCGGAGATGCGTTGCTTGCCATCCACCGGGCATTAGCTTTATTTGAAGATAAAAAACGGATACAGCAGCTACGGAGGCAGCTCATGAAACTCGATTTTTCATGGGATAAGTCCGCCGCCAAGTACATCCAAATTTACCAACATATAACCAAATAGATTATGACAATGAGCAATGTGATTTCCGTCGTGTTGGGAGGAGGTAAAGGTACACGCCTTTACCCATTAACTCATCAGCGTTCCAAACCGGCCGTTCCGATTGCCGGCAAGTACCGGCTGGTCGATATCCCCATTTCCAATTGCTTGAATTCGGGGTACAACCGGATTTTCGTGCTGACCCAGTATAATTCAGCATCGTTAAATTCGCACATTAAAAACACGTATAATTTCAGTGTGTTTAGTAAAGGTTTCGTAGAAATTTTGGCTGCAGAACAAACCAACGAAGGGGAGCGTTGGTACCAGGGAACGGCCGATGCCGTCCGGCATTTGCAGCGTTACTTGGAGCATCACGACTATGATCACTTGCTTATCTTATCCGGCGATCAACTGTATCAGATCGACTTTGCGGCCATGATAGCCGCCCATGTGGAGGCCAAGGCTGAAATATCCATAGCCACCATTCCGGTAAATGCCAAGGATGCTACCTCATTTGGCATACTCAAATCGGATGAGGAAGGGAATATCACGTCGTTCATCGAGAAGCCCGACGCTTCATTGCTGCCTGAGTGGGTATCCGAGGTGAGTGGTGAAATGAAGGCCGCAGGAAGGGAATACCTGGCTTCCATGGGTATCTACGTGTTCAATAAAGGAGTGTTGAAAAAGATATTGGAGGAAAACGAGGGAATGGACTTTGGTAAGGAACTGATCCCGGATGCCATCGATAAATATAAAGTGCTTAGTTACCAGTACGCGGGATATTGGACGGATATCGGTAATATCGACTCGTTTTTCGAGGCGAACATCGGTTTGACGGATGATATACCGAAGTTCAACCTGTTCGATAAAAATACGATTTTCTCCCGGGCACGTATGCTGCCGCCTTCCAAGATATCCGGTACTACGCTCGATAAGGTCATCGTGGCCGATGGTTGCATTATCGCCGGTGATAAGATCGACCGCTCGGTGATCGGTGTCCGCTCACGTATCGGCAAGGGAACGGTCATTCGCAACACCTATATGATGGGTAGCGATTTTTACCAAAACCTGGATGAGATTGATGAGTCGCGGCGGACGAATACCCCGTTGATCGGGGTGGGTGAACGTTGTTATATCGAAAACGCCATATTGGATAAGAGCTGTTGCATCGGTGATAATGTGCGTATCAACGGCGGTCGGCACCTAGACGATGGCGATTACGACACGCATTCCGTGCGTGATGGCATTGTGGTGGTCAAGAAGCGCGCAGTATTGCCCTCCGGCACAGTCATAGGATAAGTTTCGTACCTTTGCCGAATGGCAAACAACGATACGATTGTCGCTTTAGCGACAGCGTCTGGAAGCGGGGCAATAGCGGTGATTCGGTTATCCGGTCCGGATGCCATATCCCTAGTCAATCAGGTATTCAGGGGCAAAGATTTGGCTAAGCAATCCTCGCATACCATCCATTTCGGTACGATACGCGATGGGGATGAGGTGTTGGATGAAGTATTGGTCTCCCTTTTCATTGCGCCACATTCCTATACGAAAGAAGACGTGGTGGAGATATCCACCCACAATTCCAATTATATCGTTGGCCGGATTATCCAGTTGTTGATTCGACTTGGTGCACAGGCAGCAAAACCCGGGGAGTTTACCTTGCGGGCATTTCTTAATGGAGGGATGGATTTGTCGCAGGCCGAAGCGGTGGCCGACCTCATAGCTTCCGAAAACCAAGCATCACACGAGATTGCCATCAACCAGATGCGTGGTGGTATTGGCAGCGAATTGCAGAAAATGCGTGAGCAACTGATCAATTTCACTTCGTTGCTAGAGCTTGAACTGGATTTTAGTGAGGAAGATGTCGAATTTGCCGACCGGAGCGAGTTCCTGAAGCTTATCGCCGAGCTGAAATCCCATATGGGTGCACTGATCTCTTCATTTGAATACGGCAATGCGATCAAACAGGGGGTGCCTGTGGCCATTGTCGGCAAGCCGAATGCTGGGAAATCCACGTTGCTGAACACCCTGTTGAATGAAGAGCGGGCTATCGTGAGCGATATCGCGGGCACTACCCGAGATACCATCGAAGAAACGATGACCATCGATGGCATTACATTTCGATTCATTGACACCGCAGGCTTGCGGGATACCGAAGATGCAATCGAAGCGATCGGGGTAGCCCGTGCCA
Source organism: uncultured Parapedobacter sp. (assembly GCA_964498395.1). Lineage (GTDB taxonomy): Bacteria > Bacteroidota > Bacteroidia > Sphingobacteriales > Sphingobacteriaceae > Parapedobacter. Next base: position 235,044 of record CAZCHE010000004.1, read on the forward strand.
AAGAGAAAGTTGCCGCCGCTAAGATATTGCTGTACCTGTATGATGGCAAAAACAATACCGCAGATGAGGTCATCGGGCAGATCAGGGGTTTCTATCGGGAGGGGTTGATCGTTATTCTCGTGCGAAACAAGATCGATTTGGAGGGTGGGTATTTTGCGAATGAAATGGATGACCATATCAAAAAAGAACTTTTTGATACCCTATATACCGATCATATCGTCGCCATCACGGCCAAGGATCCAGCCTCTGTGGCCGCACTCAAAGGATTGCTCGTCGAGAAAATAAGGTCGTTGGCCGCAGACAACCAACACGTCATCACCAATATCCGCCACGTGGAGGCCCTGAGGCTTGCTTACCAATCCATTGAAGGGGTGGAACGTGGCTTTGTGCTCGGTGTTTCGGGCGATCTGTTAGCCTCGCATCTTCGCGATGCCCTCCGGCACATCGGTACCATTACCGGGCAAATTGATGTCGATCGGGATATCTTAGGGACGATTTTCGGGAAGTTTTGCATCGGGAAGTAAGCCAGTAACGCTTGGTCAGCTTTTTTAAGGCGATTTAGCGGATACCTGTAACCGATGTATGATGTCGTTACCGGTATTAACTGAAAGTTAATTCTGGTTTCACTGTTGTTTTGGAGGTAAAGACCAGTCAGTATTTGGCGTGCGGAGAGCGGCTGATTTTGCCCTTATTTGCCAAGCACCTTTTTTGGCAACCAAAAATTACGGTGTTTTTTCAAAAAATCGCCGAAGCGAATTGACTAAAACGCCGAAGTGAGTTCGGAAAACCGCCTAAGTCTTTTGGGGAAAAGACTACGGTCGTTTTGGGAAACGGCTGGCCGATTAATTCTTTCTATTATTGCTGTATGTTTGTTTCATAATTGTTAATCTCTTTTTCGTGTTTCAGAAACTGATGGTTTGCGGTTTTCCGAAACGAAAAATGCATTATAATCGGTAAATTTGGAGTATGGTTGGGTCACATGTTGGTGCCACACGAGTTTAGGGTTTTGAGTTTATTAAGGGCATCGAATTTGATGGGTTTAACAATCAAGTGCTTTTAATAAGGTAAAAATTACCATCATTTCCGATACCCACGGCCAGCACCGGTCGCTGAAATTGCCAAAAGGCGATTTGCTCATCCATGCAGGTGAAGCCCAAGCTCCATGTTTTTGGGCATATCCATGGGGATCACGGGCAGTACACCAAAGGTGACATTACCTTCGTGAATGCGAGTGTGTTGGACGATCAGTATCGGCTGGTGCATCAGCCGGTGGTGATAGACCTCAAATAACCTATTTCCGGTTTCCCGTAATGAATAGTACGCTTTTGGGATTATTTTGGGCAACTTTACCCTACCATCATAAGACGTGCCAAAACAGCATCATAAAATGTGTCCCGAAGAATGAGATGGTTTTTTAATTTATACTTAACTTGTGACACGTTTCAACACGTAGAAAATGAACCGAATCAAAGCCGCAAGGAAGTAGAAGTAGATTTGAATATAACTTTCGGCAATAGTGGTCAACGAAATTTTTATTGATTGATGGGTGAACATGGTTATGCTAAGATTTTAGCGCAAATAAAAGGACAAATCAGAACGGCGCAAATACGCACGGTATCAGCCGCCAATAGCCAGATGTTGCTGTTGTATTGGCAGTTGGGAAACTTGATTTTGGAAAACCAGGAACAACAAGGCTGGGGAGCAAAAATCATCAATATGCTTTCGGCTGATTTGAAGAAAGAATTTCCAGCAATGAAAGGGTTTTCTGAGCGAAACCTAAAGTATATGCGCAAATTTGCCGAACAGTATAACCTTGCCGTTTTGCAAGCCTATTCGTATATTGAAGGCGAATTAAAACGGTCGGGTTTTTCGCAGAAGAAAGTAATTAAGTTGTTGCAAGCTGATCATCGTCAATTTGTGCAACAAGCTGTTGCACAAATAGAAACCGTTGAAAATCAGCACTCTGAAATTGTGCAGCAACCTGCTGCACAATTTCAGGAAACCATATTCCTGCAGGCTATAATAGCCCGGATATCCTGGTCACATCACCTCATATTAATGGACAAAGAACCGCATCTCGGCAAGCGGCTTTGGTATATGCTCAACAGTTTGGAACACGGCAATAGCCGCAACATCTTGGCGATGCAAATAGAAAGCGGCTTGTTTGAGCGGCAGGTAACGGCGAAAAAAACAACCAATTTTCAAAACACCTTGCCACCGAGTTCTTTCACAAACTCAGCAATGCGGGATTTGGCATTTGCCGGAACTTTGATGGTTAATAAAGCCATAATACACAGTTATTGAATATTATTTAGATAAGCAACGAATTTACGGATTCGGATCATACTCCGGATTCCGTTGGGTAACGTGTCTTATGACAGTGAGCCGGTGCTTGATTATGGTATCGGTGATTTGGACATCGGTCCATTCCGCTCATTTTATGAAGAACGAGTCGGCGAAACTTTGGACGAAACGGCATTGCGCAAGCTGGAGCTGGTGAAGCCACATCAAGGAGCCCTTGTGCCAACGCATGCGTTGGTGTGGAGTTGCAAAATTGAGTAGCCCACGAACCGTAGAGCGTTACCTCCAACAACTCCGCAAAGGTGGTTTAATCGAGTTTAGGGGCGACGCAGCACAGATTGGAGGTTATTGGTTTCGGTTCAATACACTGATGACCAGTTTCTTCACGGTGTCCATCTCATCCGGCTTACTTGCAGCCACGAATAGCGTCAAGCTTGCCAATGCCTCATTGCTGATGATGGTATTGCCAAGTTGGTTATACAGCAGCTGGTTTTTTTCCAGGAATAGCAGGAATCAGGCCGCGGCTATCCGTTTGTTGCCATCCACGAAACCGTGGTTCTTTACAACCAAATAGAGTAATGTGGCCGCTTTTTCTTCGATAGACGGATAGAAATCCTCTTCGGCAAACCCTTTGCCGATTTGGGCAATGGCACTCTTAAAGCTATCATCCTTTTCCTTGCCGAATACCGCCGAATCGAAATCAGCTTTCATGCCATCGATTAACTGTTGGTAATCATCGATTGTTGGGTAAAATGCTGATTTTCGGGTTACCCCTTTATCATCCAGTTGTTCGTGGTCATAGTCATCCAGCAATTCTAGGCCCCTTGCAAATTGCCCGAGCCACTCCAGTCCGGTTTCCTCCATTTTCCCTTCGATTGCCCGGCTCAGTATCCGGATACCGTCTTTCAATGTTTGCACCTCCTGCTGTTTTTGGGCAAGGCGTTTTTCGTTGATGGTATAACCCTGTACCAAGTATTCCTTGAGGCGTTGCGTAGCCCATTGGCGGAATTGGGTGCCTCGCTTTGAATTTACCCGATATCCTACCGATATGATAGCATCCAGGTTATAGTGTTTTATCTTTCTTTGTACTTTACGTTTTCCCTCTGGTTGAACTACCGAGAAATCCTCGGTAGTTGAAACCTCTTCCAATTCACCTTCTTTAAATGTATTTCGAAGATGCAAACCAATGGTGTCACTATCTTTTTTAAATAACACTGCCATTTGTCTTTGTGTTAGCCAAATAGTGTCATTCGTAAATTTCACCGCTATCTCGGTCTGCCCATCGCTGCTTTGGTATATTTCGATTTGGTTTTCCATTAGGCTTGATATTTTATGATGGCTTATTTAGCAATACTGCCGTGCCAAACAAAAGTAGTCAAAAAAAATAAAAATGATAAATATTTTAGCAAAAAAATAGGGATTTACGGTTTCCCGTAATGCCCTTTCATATCCTAACGTTACCTTCGTATCACCAAAGAAAGAAGAACAATGAAGAGGCTCACAATTACCACCCACGACAGGCCACCCGCCACCCTCCAATCACCATTCACCAAAAAAACAAATACTGGCTAATTAGCCATTGGATATAACAAATCGAACCCTTAGTTTTACCAAAATTGACAAAACATTATTATCTTAGCTTTCAATAACCACGTAAACCCCTTAACCGAATAATAATAACGATCTATAAACCATAAACCCCACATCACCCAGCCATGTTACGCCATCTCCTATATCTATTCCTGCTGTGCAGTTTCCTGCTTCCGAGTGCGGAAGTTCGTAGCAAGGCCAATGCCTATGCCGTTACGCAGCAGAAGGAGCAGGTGGTTTATACCACTAATACCGGCACGAAGTACCATAAGTCCAGTTGCCACCACCTGTCCAAGAGCAAGCATAAAACCACCAAGGCAAAAGCCATCAAGGCAGGCTATGGCGCTTGCAAGGTGTGTAAGCCATAATCAAATTATCATGAGTACAACAGAAATTATCGCATTCGGTTCAGTAGCAATCTCGTTGATTGCATTAATCTACGCATATATGTCGAATACGAAGAAATATGAGTTAACAAGCCAGTACCGTAGGGAAGTACTTGATTGGTTTTCTGAAACCACACTTATATTGTCGAGCTTAAGAACGGTAATTTGGAAAGAAGATGGTAAAGAAGCTAAACAGACACTGCTTTGCAAGTTATCAGCCCAAATAGAAATAGGTAGGTTCTTTTTCCCAAATGTAGATAAAGGAGATGGATTTGGCAAAGAGAAACCGTTGGCTTATCAGGGGTATCGGAATTTAGTTTTAGATTTCCTGGTTTTTTCTTACCAGATTTTTAAGAAGGATAATGCTACAAATTACCAAGACCATGCCGGGGTTCTGCAACGATATTTCACTTCCTATGTTTTTGAGATTATCGAGCCTAAAAAGTTCCTTAAAGAGACAAGAAGGCACACCAATAAAACATTTATTAAAGAGTTGAGCTTTGACGACTTTATTCAAAAAGAACCTGAAATCATTGAAATGTACATTAAAAGCAAGTAACAGTATATGCGTTTTTCACAAAGAATAGGCAAGAAACCGTTGAGAGCTGTTTTTCAAGTAGACAACATCGATACTGAATTAAAGAATCGTTTGTGGAATTTGGTGTTTGAAGGCATGCATTAAATTTTTTATCGGATAGAGTCGAACCTGATTACCGAAATTCCATCAAAGAATCGATATCAGCTGTCGAAGCACTTTGTAAGATTATTGTTGGGAATGATAAGGCATCCCTTGGTACAGCTATTGCTGTTATTGAAAAGAAACACAAATTACACGGCTCATTGAAAACAGCGATTAAAAGTCTATATGGTTATACCAGCGATGCTGGAGGTATTAGGCATTCTTTAATCGAAAATGATGAGAATATAGATTTTGATGATGCAAAATTTTTATTAGTTTCGTGTACAGCCTTTATAAACTTTTTAAAGGGGAAGCAATCAAATTTTTAGCCTAAAAAATTATGAAGAACACTAGCGATTTAAGCACCGAACAAAAGAAATTGTTGATTGGCCTGGTCAAGCAGCGAGTTGTTTTGGATGAATGGTGGGATATACCTAACAAGAAAAGTTATAGAGCAGCAACATCTGTTACGACCAAGTTATCTTCTAATCTCCCTGAAAAACTTACGTCTTGGGAAAAGACAATATGCATAAGTGTCTTAAACGAACAAGCTCAAGGAGTGCGCGAATCCATTAGATTGAACAATTTGGAGGAATATATTAATGCTACCGCCTATACGCGCGAGCTCTGTGAACAACTCGATTCACTTAAAGACATATTAGAGCTGATGGGAGAAGGAAAAGGAAAAACTATAAGCGGTTGGAATTACAGAAGGAGGTATTGGCATGTGTTTAAAGCGTTGGATCGTTTGAAAAATTCCAAGCAAGTTTTTTATTCTAAAACAACCAGCGGGGAATTTTATAAGATTGGCTTTTTATCAGAAACTAATATTTTAACCACATTAAGGTTGAGCAATACAATTGAATCAGACGATATCATCGACAGCCAAGAGTTACGTCAGCCCCCTGCAGTATACGCAAAGTCTTATTTCTCTGCATTAACTAGTAAGGAGGGGGCACTATTAGCATTCAATAGTCGTACGAATGAATTGCGGGAAAATAATGTAGCGTTGTTAAACTACTTACTGAATTAAATGCTTCGCTAAAAATTGGCTACTTTTGTATCATGTCTGTGCATATACCCGTAAATAACGACATCCTCACCTGGGCAATAGCCCGCGCAGGTTATGAACTGCCTGAATTTGCCGAGAAGTATCCACGGATCAGTGATTGGCTTAGTGGGGCGAAACAGCCTACGGTAAAGCAATTGGAAGATTTTTCCCATAAGGTACACCTACCATTTGGGTACCTCTTTCTGCCGAAGCCACCCAGTGAGACTATTGGTTTTCCGTTTTTTCGCACGGGTAAGAAAGAAGGAACTAACCGGGTAAGTCTAAACGTTTATGATACTATACTTGATCTACAGCGTCGTCAGGAATGGTTAAGCGAATACCTTCAGGACCTTGGTAATAATCCGCTTCCTTACGTAGGCAGTTTCGATCATCATGTGCATCCAATGGCTATTGTGCAGGATATCCGTTCCACATTGCGACTTGGCGAAAGTTGGGCAGCAGGATGTGCTACGTGGGAAGACGCGTTGGATACATTGGTTAGGAAAATAGAAGAAATTGGTATTATTGTGGTGTTCAATGGTGTGGTAGGTAATAATACCCATCGTGTCATGCCAGTAGCGGAATGTAGGGGATTTGTACTGGTAGATGAATATGTACCATTTATGTATGTGAATAGTGCCGATGCCAAGGCCGCGCAGCTCTTTACCATTATGCATGAACTTGCACACATATGGCTGGGTAAAAGCGCTGGGTTTGACTTTCGTCAACTCATGCCGGCGGATGATCCGATTGAACTGTTGTGTGACCAAATCGCCGCTGAATTCTTAGTGCCTGAGGCGCTCTTACGGCCCCATTGGACAGGCATTGCCGACATCAGGAAGCTAGCGACCAAGTTCAAGGTAAGCCAAATCGTAATCGCTCGCAGAGCACTGGATTTGGGACTTATCAGCAGAGCCGCTTTTTTCGGCTTCTATAATGCCTACATGGCTGATTTTATCAGAAAGAAAGAAGCGCAAGGTTCTGGAGGGGATTTTTACGCCACTGCCCGTAAACGTATAAGTCCTACGTTTGCAGGCTACGTAGATAGCGCCGTCAAAACCGATCGATTACCCTATCGTGATGCATATAAACTTACAGGGTTACACGGTAACACCTACCAGAAATTCATTGCCGAACACCTAACCAAGGCCTAATGGAGCTATATGTAGCAGACAGTAACTTTTTCATACAAGCCCATCGGATGTACTATCCCATGGATATTGTGCCCAGTTTTTGGGAGCGAGTGAAGTCACTGGCTGATGCAGGAAACTTAATTAGCATTGATAAGGTTAGGAATGAAATCAACAAAAACAAGGACACCCTCACCGAATGGTGCGAAGCCAACCTAAACAAGGAATTTTTTGTGGATAGTGATACGGTTATATCGCAGTACGTCGAAGTCATCACGTGGGCGAATGATAGGAGTGGCCATTACAAACCGTCAGCGTTAGATGAATTCCTTAATGCGGATGAGGCTGATGCCTGGTTAGTTGCATATGCTCTCGCCGATGTGGGCAGCCGTGTACTCGTCACGCATGAAACCCGTCAGCCTCAGCGTACCAACAAAATTAAGATACCCGATGCCTGTGAACCTTTTGGAGTACAGTACGTGAATACAATTGAGTTGTTTAGGCGGTTAAAGGTTAGATTCTGACAATATAACCTTTTAAACGCTATGCCTTCCTTATATCACTACACCAAAATCGAAACATTTCTAAACTATATTGCGCTATCTGCTACATTGAAGACAAATTCCTTAGAGCAAATGAATGATCCAAGGGAGTCAGTCAAGTGGGCATTCAGTGGCACCAATGTGCCTTATGAATCAATTTTTGAAGGTTATAATAACGATAAGACTCATATAGATTGCCAATACAAATTAGGCGAACGTATTAAAGACCAATTTCAAATAGCGTGTTTCTCCGGCGCTAAATTGAGTGGCTGGGATAATGAAATGATGTGGGCGCATTACGGTGGATTGCACACGGGTATATGTCTAGAATTCGATGAACATCAGTTATCAGAGTCAATTAAGAGAAGTTACCCTAATTCCGAATTCCATATTGGAAACGTGGATTATAATGGAGAGATTGAGGCACCATGGTTGTATTGGAATGGACGTGAGTGCTATGAGCATAATATTAGTACCACAATCAAACGTATCTATAAGGAGGTAATTTTTACAAAATCCCATTTTTGGGAAAAAGAAGATGAAAGACGTCTGGTTGTGTTTTCTTCAGAATATGTTTTTGTGCCGATTAATCAATCTCTTAAAAGGGTTTACGTAGGTTTAAATTTCAATCACCAGATTCAGTTACCGGAGTTATTTGATGCAGTTGACCAATTGGGTGCCGATTTAGCTATGCTAAGCTATGAAAATTACAAATTCAAGCGATGGGGATTACGTAAAGATACTGGTGGGATCAGGTCATATAACATTGATTGATTACACTTTATACTATCAGATACGCTGAATCTCTTACCAATTCCGATATCTCTGATGATGTTTAATCAATTTCCCTGTTTTTGGATCCCAATCTTTATAGTCCTCAATAGGGTTTTTTCTTGTTATCCAGAGAAAAATACACCTTATTAGCAAGCCTATATTAGCCGATCCGCCCAAAACTCCTAAGATTTGCAAAATTTCCAAAAAGTCCATAACTATCACATTTAATAAGTGATGTCATCTGCTTTTTGGCTTCGGGGAGCGACCAAGTATAACAATATTTTTGAATTTTCCAAAGGACACATAAAAAGGGGGCGCCTGAGGCTGCCAATAAACACTATATATTCCGTTCTATTTGCTTTTTCAGATGTTTACTCATTGCTTGGAATAGTATCCTTTTGTGTTTATTAATTTGTTTTGAAATGGCTGGTTCATTCATGATATCACTAGCGCGGTATGCATAAGAGAGGTAGTTGCTGCTATGCTTTGCTGGTCGGACTTTGGTCTTGAAAAAATATTCTCCTTTGTCATTTTGGACCCAAAACTTAACCTTTGTGCGGAGTTTTCCCGTTGAAAGGGGGTATCGAGCATAGAGGCGGTATAGTTGATTTCTATATATTTTTAATGGACGCCCAGGTGTTTTCTTTGCAGCCTGAACTGCACGTTTGGCCTTTGTCTTTGTAGAACGAATCATTCGCCTGTAAAACTTGGCCAAATTCGCCGATTTGATTAATGTTTTGTCACCATAGAATTCAAAACCCAGATAAGTAAATGGGTATCCCATATGCGTTGAATTATCTTTTTTTATTTTAGACGATTGGAGCACACGTTCGCCTTTCGCCGAAATATCATATTTAAAAATGAATCTCTCAGTCTTTTCAGTGCTAATTTCAACTTTACATTTTTTAATCGCATCATGTGCGTAATTTTCCACATGATCGGCAACCTTGGGATGGCATAAAACGATAATATCATCTGAATATCTACGGTAAAATGCATCGTGTTTTTGAACTACATTTTGAAGTATATCCTCATCAAATTTGAGCAAATAGAGATTTGCCAGGGTGGCACTAATGGGGAGTCCTTGAGGAAAGCCAACAGGTTTTCCCTCTTTCCAAAATGGAAATCTATGCAACTTTAAGTCTCCAGATTTAACGGCTTCACGGAATTCTTTAGGTGATTCAAAAAATGCATAAATCCGTTTTTTTCGGAGGTCTGCGAGCTTGTGTTCATCGAATCCGGAACGTCGTCCGTAAGATTTTTTGTCTATCCTGAAATTATCTCGCATTACATACGAAAATCGTGTTACCGCTTTAAAGACATTGTAATGGTCGTTCGGCAATATAGGCTCTCCCAATATTTCTGCCCATTGTTGTTTTAATGCGTTATGGTCTATCTCATTAAAGAAACTCTTGATGTCAAATTTTAGGGCTACACATTCGCTCTGTAACGATCTTTTTTTTATTTCCTCAAATACCTCGTTCGCAAAATGAATGGTACTTTTGTTTTTTCCATCTATCCCATTAGGAATCCGTCGATAAGCCGAAATACATTCGGACAAATCTGGTATAGTTTTAAGGTATTCTTCATACTTTTTGATGATTATCTCGGAATAATAACCGAATATCATAGCATCAAGATGTGTTGAGTAATGTAAAGGCCGTTTCTTGGAATTATGTTTCACAGAGCCATCGGGCTTTTTGAAAGAGTGGGATTTTCCTAATTCAGGGAAATCGGGGTTTAACTTAAACCTACGTTCCTTAATGATGGCATGAATGAGTGGGAAAAACGCGTATTTGGCTACAAAATCTTTGTTTCGAACCATCGATAGTATTTTGTCCTTATCTTGCTTGAGATTAAGCTGGTTTGTTAAATGCAGATACCCTCGGTTTTTTAACCATGGGTATTCAATCTCAGGTTTATGCTGTTTCATACTCAAAATAACAACCCTGCAGATTACGGTGCGGCGGAATCATTGGAGACATAACACCATTATGGTTAAGGCCATTACCCAGATATTCTGAGTCGCACTGTTATTTGATAAAGAAAACAAGTTTCACTATTATAAGGTTAATCCAATGAGAATATGTACCTTTGTAATAGCTCTACTTGATGGAGTCTTTGGTTTGTTCTTAGCAACCGCCTCCCCTGTAGTAGGGTTAATCACCATAGCCACATGGGCTATAATGAAGATTTGGTTGAAAGAGGCCAAAATCTCTGATGTAATACCTTTCTGCCAAGTTCTAAACATGCAGAAAGTAATTTAACTAATTTTCAGCCCATTCTAGCTGTCTCTCTCCTCATAATTTCTGCAGGGTTTGTTCAAACATACAAAAAATGTTATATTGCACAAAACACTAAATTATGTTGACTGACCCTAAACTTGGTGACATTGTTGTCGCAAACTCCCATCCTTATTGGCAGGAAAACCCAAAAGTAAACATCGCGGGAGATTCCCAATTGATATCTCCACTTATGGTGATAGTTGAGATTCTATCAGAGACAAGAGACAGATTCGATGAGAGGACTGGCATTAAGTTAGTCGATAAGGGAAATGCTCAATGCAAATGCGTTTGGTTTGGTACTAATTCGCATAGCTTCGTGGAGGGATGGTTTTCATCAAAAAATCTTAAGATTTTCAGAAGGGCTTCTGAAAATGAACTTTGGGTAAATCTATCTGCGGATATTGACGATAAGAAAATAGCAGTTATTAGGAGTTTATATCTTAACAGGTCCGTCGTATTAAAGACAACCATGGTTGAAACCAACAAAAGAAAGATAACGTCGTCTGAAATCGGTTATTTTAATGATCGAACAACTAAAACAACATTTCCTCAGAGCTTTGTGTCACCTACCTGTGAGGTAATCGACGTAAAAATTCCCGAAGAAAATAAAGGTAAATTAGGTGTTTATGACCCTAAGACAGGTTCAAAAAAGAGATATCTGTCTGCTGGCTCAGTAAAATGCAAATGGTATAACAGCAATTCGGAAAAGTGGTCTGAACATTTTTTACCTATAGAAGCCATCAGCTTGATTGAAATAATAAGCGAAGAGAAACTTAATGACGTAAGTGAAGTTATCGAAAGTGATGGGTATTATAAGTGTAAAAGTGCGTTATTAGATATTCCGAAAGCGGAGCCAATCGTCATCTTAAAGCCCAAGGCAATAAATAATCTCAATGGTTCATATTTTTTAGCCGTTCATGACATAGTTCATGAGAAAATGTTAGATATTCTTTTATCGACCGAATTGCTTGAGGAGCTTGAGGAAATCAAGGAAAAAGATGTTTTTACTGGAGACCATTTTCCTAACTTTAATTTCTCCCCTGGCGCTAAAGCGCCAAAAACCGCGGAAATAAATGATTACTTAAATGCATTAATTGATAAGGCATCCAGAGAACATAGATATATTCTGATAAATTATAAAAATAGTAATGATCAGTTGTCACGTAGGGTATTGAAAACCTATTTTATAGTTCCAAAATCAGAAAAGAATGGGAGCGACTATCTCCATGGTTATTGTTGTTCGAAACGTGAAATGCGAACCTTTAGAATAGATGGGATTCGGAATATAAAAGTTCTTTCTTTGCGATATAAAGCCTTGGCCACAAAAAGGCGTAGAGTTAGAGCAACTTGAAACCCCTTAACCAATCTGCTGAATGTAGTATAGGAACCCCTGCTGAAATCGTTAAGATTGTCCGTGAGGTTGTCGATGGTTGATTTAAGGATGTAAAATTGAAATAATGTACCAGTTAATTAATTAATCGGAGTATGGAAAGTGCTTTCAGTTTATCAACCGTTTCGATCAGTGTTTTAGCAGCTATAGGTGGCGCAATAATATCGTTTCTTATTGGAGTTGTGCTAGAAAGATATAAAAATAGGAGACTTATTGTAGTTTACGAAACTACAAGCAACCCAATAGGTTTGTCCACTAAATCTGACTTATGGGGTGATATTACTGTTAAGCACAATGGAAACGAAATGGACAGTTTGTATCTTTTCAAGATAACTATAAAAAACTCTTCCAATTTTGATGCCGATGCTTTACCCGTAAATATTTATTGCGACGCAAACAGTCAAATACTTTCCTTCAACGCTGTTAACCAAGATACAAATTCGATTATTCTTTTAGAGGCTAAGTATTACAGTGACTTCTTAAATTATCTTGATGATGGTGAAGGGTTTATTGCTGAAAACCCTGGGCAAAATTTCCCCCAATCTCTTCTAAACTTACAAAGATATTTCAGCTTAAACAAAAATTTCATGGTTGATGTATTTAATAGAGGAGCCGTTTGCGAATTCAATATTCTTGTAGGCTCAATTATCCCAAATACTACTTCGCAAATTTTTTTCAATATTCCGAAAAAATCTGTTCAGCTTTTAAAGTATAAATCTATCGATGAAGTAAATAAAGTAAAGGGTTTTTGGGCATTTGGTTTAGGGTTTTTAATTACTATCGGGTTGGGAACAATACTATATTTCATTGGTGTAAGCAAAGAATATTCTATTATTTTTCTAGGCGTAGTCGGTGGACTTAATTTCTTTTTTGGTTTTGCGATTTATAGTTTAATTGTTTTTATACGATCTTTTTTCAAATAGAATCGCCTAAAAGGGTATTTCAAATGTCTTTTGAAAAATGAATACATTGATGGATTAATTCATAGTTCATTTCTTTGTACCTAACTCCGGTAATCGTTATCTTTAACCCCATGAACCCCTTATCCCACTTACCCGAAGAAAAGCAAAAAGAAATCCTAGCGGCTGTTGAAATCATCAAGGAGGAGGCTAACCCGGAGAAGGTAATTCTGTTCGGGAGCCATGCTACGGACAAATGGGTGGAGGATGAATATGTGGAAGACGGGGTGCGGTATAGCTACATCAGCGATTATGACTTTCTGGTCGTGATCAAGAAAAACGGCGAGAAAGAGCATGCCATCATCAGCCACATCGAAAATCGCACGGAGCATATCGAAAACGCAGTCAGCCCAATCGTGCATGACATAGACTACATTAACGAGGGGCTGCGATTCGGCCAGTATTTCTTCACCGATATCATCCGAGAGGGTATCCTGCTGCACGATACAGGCCATTATCAATTTGTAGAACCTGCCACACTAACCCCCCAAGAGGAAAAAGAGAAAGCACAGGGATATTTTGAGATTTGGTTTCCTTATGGTGGAGAATTTTTGATTGATGCCAAGAATGGTTACGAACGTGGAAGTTTAAAGAAGGCAGCTTTCGAACTCCACCAAGCCGCCGAATGCTTTTACAACACGGCCTTGCTGGTATTCACCGGCTACAAGCCCAAAACGCACAACCTTCAAAAACTGCGCAATTACGCTAAGCACATTTCATCTGACCTATATGCCATCTTCCGTACACCTATATTGGACGAGCGGGAGTACCACCTCTTCGATCTGCTCAAACGCGGCTACATCGATGCCCGTTATAAACCAGACTATCACATCACCGCCGAGGAATTGCGGGCGCTTATTGAAAAGATGATACGGATGAAGGATGTGGTGGAGCGGATTTGCAGGGAAAAGATTGAAGAGCGTTAAATGGATTGCCTTATGGAACTGTCAAGCCAACAGGAATACCGAGCATTAGTTAACCAAATATCCGTTGCCTATGAAGAAGGTAGGCAACGCGCTATCCAGACGGTAAATACACAATTGGTACAGACCTATTGGGAGATTGGTCAATATATTGTGGAGTTTGAGCAGGGAGGAAAAGCAAAGGCCAGTTATGGTGATAAATTGCTGTTGCGACTTTCAAATGATTTAACCCCCGCTTATGGCAAAGGATTTAGCCTGAGTAATCTCAAACGGATGAGGCAATTCTATCAGTCGTATCCAATTGGTGCGACAGTGTCGCACCAATTAGGCTGGTCGCATTATGTCGAGCTGTTGAAGATAGAAGATGTGTTGGAGCGTTCATTTTATGAGAAACAAACGGTATTAGAAAAGTGGAGTGTCCGGGAATTGATCCGGCAGAAAAAATCCTCGCTATTTCTCCGTCTGGCAGCTTCCAAAGATAGAGACGGTATCCTGCAATTAGCCAAACAAGGGCAGATCGTCAGCAAACCCGATGACATTATCCGCGATCCCTATGTGCTGGACTTTCTCAAAATCCCTGAACCACATCATTACACCGAATCGGAATTAGAAAGCCGTATCATTGAGCACCTGCAGCATTTCCTATTAGAGTTAGGCAAAGGTTTTGCTTTCATTGGACGACAGTATCGAATCACGTTGGGCAACCGTCATCACTATATTGATTTGGTGTTTTACCACCGTATCCTGAAATGCTTTGTACTAATCGATTTGAAACGGGAAGAAGCCGGGTATGAAGACGTAGGCCAGATGAACATGTATTTGGGGTATTTTGAAAATGAGGAAAATACCGAAGGCGACAATCCCCCTATCGGCATCGTGTTGGCCAAGGAGAAAGACGAACTACTGATTCAGTATGCTATGCACAACGTGTCTTCACAATTGTTTGTAAGTAAATATCAATTATACCTGCCTAAGAAAGAAGAATTGAGAAGCGTGATTGAAGCCCAGCTTGAAAAGGGAGCGGATTTGTGAGGAGAAAATTCAAAGCATCAACTAAGAGGTTATGCCAAACCTATACAATCTGCTACATTTGTATATTCCCTATTGCGATAGGTGGTTCGTGTTAGCCAGTATGGATTTAACCCCGGAAATCATTGCTCAATACGACGAATTTGGAAAAGTGATCGTTGATGACGAAATTTGGAATATTATACAGCAGCAAAGTAATGGCAATTAATAATATACCCGCTCTTCCAACCAATGCTTCTTTTTCAGAAAGAGTGTTGTTTGGCGTTCAAAAGGCGTTACGGAAACTTGCCGAAGAAACCGCAGCCAAAGGAGGGAGTCTTGTTGTCAAAATCGATGGTGAAATCAAGGATGTTCCCGCGAAAGAACTGCTTGAAACCCTGCCAAAACAAGACAATGATTAGTAAGTAAGACGTTTATCCAGTCCGCTTATCACAAGACACTTAATCCTTTTTGAAATTTATTAATTCCTGTAAGCTAACGTCCAGCGCTTCAGCTAATGCAACGAGTGTAACAATCGATGGAGCCGAAACCCCTTTCTCAATGCGATGAATTTGGCTATGGTCCACATCGGACAGTTGTTCTAATATGCGTAGACTAACGTCTTTATTCACTCTGATTTGCTTGAGATGCAAACCAAAAGCCTTCATAACCAACTTTTTTCTTTCCTCATCCATGTCCTACAAAAAGATTATTTTATAGATAGATTTTTGTAGGATTATTTGCATACAATAATTATGTTTACTATATTTGCTCTTAACATCCTCATTGCGCGGCCTGAGAAACCTGAAAAATGAAAGGATGTTACTAAAAGGATCAATAAGCGACAGCGTGCGAGCGGCCTCTTTTATTCTACGCTCGGGTGATTTCTCAGACCTCAGCAATGAGTTAAAGAGGCCCGCCCGTATTGCTGCTTTATTCATATTCAATATTTATCCCTCCAATGGCATTTTTGCAAGTCTCACTGCCTATGAAATGCTATACCCGCTAAAACCCAAAAATCCCATTTAATTTGGTGATATGGCAGATACTCCACGTCGGATAATCTGATTTAACTAATCAATTGATTACCTAACCTTATCAATAACCAATGAAGCAAAAAATACGCTTAGTGGGATCGCTATGCCCCAAAAGTAATCATTACAACATACAATTGCCAATCATGGTACTGGCAATTATCATCTTTTCATGTGTGCAGACCCGTGCACAGCGCCCCGAGCCCTCGGGGCCTGTGCTGTCGGGCAAGGATACATTGGATATTTCCAAGGATACGCTCCAAATCGAGGAAGTGGAGATCAACGCGGGGTATTACACCACCACGGATAGGTACCGCACAGGCAACATAGGCCGCGTTACAGCCAAGGAGATAGATAAGCAGCCAGTGTCCAATCCATTATTAGCGTTACATGGGCGGATTCCGGGCGTGGTGATCAGCCAGCAAAGTGGCGTGCCTGGTAATGCGGTAAAAATACAGATTAGGGGGCAAAACAGCCTTAGGGAGGATGCTAATTTTCCGTTATATGTAGTTGACGGGGTTCCTATTGGATCCGAGCCTATACTTGGTGGTTTGAATGGGCTATTGACTGTTCAAGGAATGGATCCTTTAAACACGATTAACCCTCAACACATAGCCAGTATTGAAATTCTAAAAGATGCCGATGCAACTGCAATATACGGTTCGCGTGGCGCAAATGGAGTAGTGCTGATCACCACCAAACAGGGAATGGTTGGACAACCAAAAGTGGATATTTCACTTACTACTGGTTTAAGCCATGTGAAGAAATTAAAAATGCTCAATACCGTACAATATTTGGAAATGCGAAAAGAGGCATATGCAAATGACGATAGGGAGCCAACGCTTATTGTTGCGCCTGACTTGCTGGCTTGGGATCAGCAACGTTATACTAATTGGCAGGAGGTGTTGTTGGGCAATACATCACAGCAATATGATGCCCAACTTGCACTATCGGGTGGACAAGGAGGGACAATGTATCGCATTACTGGTGGAAGGCGACAGGAAAGCATGGTTTTTCCGGGTGATATGGCACATCACCTTACGAACATAGGGGTCAATGTCAATCAAAATGCATTTGCGGATAAATTGAAACTAACACTGGCGATTAATTATGGCGATGTCCAAAATAAAACAAGCCCTCATAATTTCGTATCCGAAGCACTTAGACTCCCTCCCAATGCGCCAGCGCTTTATGATGATGATGGAAGTTTGAACTGGGAAAATGGTACATGGGAAAATCCGTTTGCTGCGCTGGAAAGGAAAAATATTTTTTCATCCAGAAATCTAAATGCCAATGCAACGTTTACCTATGCTTTTTTCAATTCACTTTCTTTCAGAACGAATATGGGGTATTCGGATATGCAAACGGATTTGGAACAAAAAACACCCATAAGTTCGTTTAATCCTACGTTGGTTGGTATCACAGGCAACGCCATGGCAGGAAATGATCAGCAACGGAGATGGATTGTAGAACCTCAGTTGCTCTTTCAAGAGCAATACGGCACACTGATGGTGGACGCCTTGGTGGGTACCACGTTCCAACATAATGATGGCCGGGTTTTTCGGATTAGTAGCAGTGGTTACATCAATGATGCACTTATCGGCAATGTATTGGCCGCGGGCAATGTACGTGTAGGACAAGATGATACCCGCCAATATCGTTATGCCGCAGTTTTTTCGAGGGTGGGAATCAATTGGAAAGATAGGTATCTAATCAATCTTACAGGTAGGAGAGATGGATCTTCTCGTTTCGGCGAAAATAGGCGTTTCGGGAGTTTCGGAGCCATGGGTGCGGCTTGGATTGTTTCAAATGAGCCATTCATAAATCAAATGGGAACTCCTTTTAATTTCCTGAAGCTACGGGGTTCTTATGGCATGACAGGCAACGATCAAATAGGTGACTATGCATACCTGGATATATACAGTGTGGATAATTATCGGGGGCAAGTGTCCCTTGTTCCCACACAATTGTATAACCCTGACTTTTCCTGGGAAATAAATAAAAAACTTGACCTCGAATTGGAAGTTCGTTTTTTTGGAGGTGATGTGGCATTTACCGCTAATTGGTTCAGGAATGTTTCTTCCAATCAATTGGTGGGGTATTCGCTCCCTGCCTTGACGGGTTTTAACGTTGTGCAAGCTAACCTGCCCGCCACCATTGAAAATAAAGGCTGGGAGTTTACCTTGACGAAGCAAGGTGGCGGCGAATCAGAATTTTACTGGAATACTTCCCTGAACCTCAGCATTCCGAATAATAGACTGCTGAGATATCCGGACATTGAAGCCTCTGCTTATGCAAATACCTATGTGGTTGGCAAAAGCCTCTCCGTGCGTAGGCTGTACGAATTCCAAGGGTTGGATGAAAACGGGCTGTATAGGCTGAAAGACGTAAATGAAGACGGCAGGTATGACATACAAGACAGACATATCATTAGAGAAATGGGACGCAGACTATATGGTGGACTTCAGCAGACATTACGCTACAGAGATTGGTCGCTGGGTGTAATGGTAGAATATGTAGGTCAAAATGGCGTAGGTGGTGAGTTAGGGTTGACGGGTATGTATCCGGGTGGAAGAAGCAATCAACCCCTATACGTATTGAACCGTTGGAGGCATCTGGATGACGATACGGTTATCCAACGATACACATCCCTTACTTCCCAAAACACAAACTTCAACAATACACGGAACAGCGATTTCAATATTGTTGATGCATCTTTTGTCAGACTACGAAATGTTAGTCTAGGCTATAGGTTCGATAAAATATGGAAAGCAAGGGAACAAGGCGGGAGCGGTGAGATTTTCGTACACGGACAAAACCTGGCCACATTTTCAAATTATGCTGGCTGGGACCCCGAATTACCCGGTTCGGCTTTCCTTCCACCTTTACGTACGGTCAGTTTTGGAGTACGCCTTAGTTTCTGAAAAATAAATATACTAAATTATGAATGCATCACATAAACACAAAGTACTTAAAAACTATTTCACTGTTTTCTTATTGTTGTCCTGCTCGGCATGTAGTCGTTTTTTGGAGATTGACCCGCCAAAATCACAGGTATACAGCGAAACAGTTTTCCAGAACGAGGGTACCGCTATTGGTGCTGTATTGGGGCTCTACCACGGTCTTTCTATTGGGTTTGCGGGTAGTGCCACCGGGAGCGTAGGCGTATATGCAGGGATGTCAGCTGATGAGATCGTTTTTGTATCCAGAAGCAGTTTTCCTCAGGTTGAGCGCGAAGAAATCAACCAAAACAATATCTCTCCAAGCAATGGTAGTGTACTTACGCTGTGGTCCAGCATGTATGCGGTACTTTACCGTGCTAACGGGATTCTTGAACAACTTCGGGAAAATACTCACTTGACACTTTCTACAAAAAATCAATTACAGGGTGAGGCTCATTTCATAAGGGCTTTTACCCTTTTTCATTTAGTTAATTTTTTTGGTGAGGTGCCGTTGGCTACCACTACAGACTACCGATTGAATGCGACCTTGGCCCCGTCTTCAACAGATGCAATTTATGCACAAATAACAGATGATTTGGAGGCAGCGTCCAATCTGCTCTCACCATCATATAGTGGGGCTGATCGGTTACGGGTTAATAAATACACGGCAGTTGCTTTTTCGGCGCGTGTCAGTCTTTATCAAGAGGATTGGGCAAAAGCCGAAGAATTGTCCTCACAGGTTATTGCGCAAATAGATTTATATAATCTTGAAGAAGACTTGGAGCGTGTGTTTCTGGTAGGGTCCAGAGAAGCAATTTGGCAAGGAGCATCCCATATTTCAAATAGTAACACCAATGAAGCAAACGTCTATATCACGAACAATGAGCACTTTTTGACGCAGCAGTTATTGGCTTCCCTTTCAATGGAAGATCGAAGAAGGGACTTTTGGGTATGGTTGAAAACCCCAGACGATGATGTATACGTGCCTTATAAGTATAAATCGGTATCCCCTGCCAATACCGTTGAGCATTCCGTCCGTCTGCGGTTGGTCGAACAGTATTTCATTAGGGCTGAAGCCAATTTAAAAATAGGCAAATTGTCTGATGCGATTACTGATTTGGATATTGTGCGGAGCCGTGCCGGTTTGCAGCCAATAGCGAACCTCAAACCTGATATCAGCCAGGAAGATTTGGCTGACTCAATAGCTGTAGAACGACAACGCGAGCTTTTCTCGGAGTGGGGGCATAGGTGGTTTGATCTCAAACGTACCGGAAAAGCCGTCGAAGTACTTTCTCCCATAAAAACTGGTTTTACTGAAGAAGATGTCTGGTATCCGATTCCCGAAAATGAGCGTTTGAAAAATCCGAATTTGGCAAACAATAATTAACAATAAAGAATATGAAAAAGGCTATTTTCTTAATCAGTATATCGTCTTCCATTCTTTTTTCTAATGCACAACAGGATGCGGATGGTTATCCCGTTATAGGGAAACCGTGCCCAGATTTTTTGTTGGAGAATGTGGAAGGATATCATAACGATAAGGTTTCGCTTGCAGACTTGCAAGGGCAGTATGTAGTGCTTGACTTTTGGCATCGTCACTGCCCCGTTTGCATCGCATCATTCCCAAAAATGGACCAGCTTGCGGGGAAATTTGAAGGGAAAGTAAAATTCTTTATGGTGGGACTACAGGACAAAATGGGATTGGAAAACTTGTATTATGAACTGAAAAATAGATATAACCTCACTATCCCTACCGCCATAGACTCGTCCCTATATCATCGTTTTGTTCCGGGCTTGGCCGCGCCCCATATTGTCTTGATTGACAAGACAGGCACGGTAAAGGCTGTGACAAGTATTGTAAACGAAGACATGATAAATGCATTTATATCAGATGAACCATTTGATTTTTTTGATATATCTTATTTGGCCCAAATAGGTAAAAACCGCAACTACGAATACGATTCGGATAGAATGTTTCTGAAGGAAGGTGATCAGTTTAAAGACTATGGAATCCGGTACAGGTCAGTTTTTCTTGACTACTCAGTTAATCACATGCCAAAAGTGCGTATGTATGCATCAGTCGATGACTTTGTGAAAAGTGAGAGAAAATGGCTGGAGACATCGGGATCACTCGAATATTTTTATAAACTTGCGTATTTTGGGATTGCTACATGGAGTAACAGTCATTCGGCATATGTGGAGTACCACCGCGAACCCATTTTAGAAATCGACGACCGATCATTATTCGACGTTGATGTAACCAAATGGACAAATATGTTTTGGTACAGGCTGTACCTTCCGGAAGAACGGATGAAAGATCCTGGATTTATCATGAGTGTGATGCAGCAAGACATTTTTCGTTTATTTGGTTACAGGGCAACTGTGGAAGTCAGGAATATGCCGTATTGGAAAGTAGTAGCGACTCCGGAAGCACTTGAAAAGTTGAAATCAAAAGGGAAAGAAACAAAAAGGACCAATGCGGATGATGTGAATATCTATAGTTTGCAAGATGTGCCTTTAAGACGGGCATTGACCTTTTTATTCGGTAAGGTTTATTCTAAAACATACCCAATTATCAACGAAACTGGCTTTGACGACAACATAGATATGGATTTCCGCGATATACTGAGGGTAGACTTCGAAGTAATCAGAAATGAATTGGAACGCCATGGTCTATTTCTTGAAAAAGGAGAGAGGCCATTCAAGGTCTTGGTGATTAGATAACATATGTAAGCCTCAATTTAAAAGTACCTTTGGAAAGCCTGACAATTAGTTGACTCCAAAGGTACTTAAGTTGAGACCTAGGTTCGGTGAACCTATTTTAGGGAGTTAGCGAGCGAGCCGGAAAAGTGGTTGTTCGCAAATAGATGCTTGACCCTCTGGAGCTTTAGTCTCATTTTCATAGATTTGTCGTAATACTTCATCCCCAAGTACATCTTCCTCACAAGGCTCTGGTGTGGGGGGAGTCACACAATCTTCGACATGTACGGCGATACAACCAAGTGTAGGATGTATATATGAACCATTTGGAGTTTGGAGCTCCTTATTGAATCCATACACAATGCCGCCAGCGAACACAAAGGCAGTGATTCCCGCCAAAATTGATTTGATTTTCATGATTGAAAAGTTTAATTGGATTAATAAAGCTGTGCATACTCTTTTCTACAGGTTTTCTGCTTTCCCCTGTTTCTTCCGGAAAAAATTCTTGATATCGTGCCACCTTAAGGGTGGTTCATGTTTGCTACGTTGCGTACGCTGCATCACCATCACCAGAGCGGCCATGCCAATACCTATAAATAGAATGTTGAATATCAAATGGTCACCCCAGCCCATGGCTTCCAAAACCCCGCCGCAAGAACAGGGGATATGGGGTGCATACCCAATGATATAAATAATGTAAATGGTAAAGATGCTCATCATGGTGATAAAAGCTGTCAATCCTGCTAGTCTTAGCCTTGGCCAAGTGACCATGGCGGCTACCATCAATTCCGCAACGGGGACAGCCCAGATCACCACGTTGGAATACGGCCCAATAATTGGAGCGGAGCGGATCTGCCCGAGAAACTTGCCCATGGCTATCAGTTTGCTCAAAGCGGTATAGGCAAAGAGCAGTACGCACAGGAAAACGATGGTTTCCAAAGCAATCCGGCGCCAAGGAATGACTTTTTTGACTTTCAATATATGGCTAAATGCATTCATCTGTTGTCTCCTGTTTTTTTACTATCAATGATTGTAATCTATTTCCCCCTGCCCGCAATCGGGTGGGGCGGCTCCCTGCCAACCGCCTCGCACCCGCTGCGGTCTTGACCCCTGGCACTGGCAACTGCTTTCAAAAATGGCGGGCCGTCGCCACCGCTTCCGACGACCAGCCATGCCGGGTCTTGTTCTACCCAATCGTAACCCGACTGCTCTTGCTGCATGATTTTAGGCATGGGAATGACACCTAGCCAACTCGCTTGGCTATTCAACGGAACATACCCCTTCACTCATCGCATTTTTAATGCAATTCCCTCTAAATCATCCGGTTATTTTATTTTTATGCTTGGTTTTTTGGTTTCTTTTACTACTTTTGTCTTAACTAAATTCTATCTTTTACCTCCTTTCTATATATACACTGTCAAAAAGGTGTGTTTTGGATTACTGCAAATCCGACTTTTTTTGATTGATCGTTGTATGTCATTGATTTATAGGAAAATAATTTTTAACGAAAATCTACGCGTTGCGTAGACGAACCTTGGTATGAAGGACGGTTCCCATAAAGAGTACATCAGGCTTTTCCGGCAAACGGCCGATCCCGAACAGGCGGCCGCAGCCATAGGGGCTATTTATGCGCTGTGCGAACGGGATTTTTCAAACTACATCAGGAAATTCGTGCCGGACGACGAAACGGCGGCAGACCTATTGTCGGATATGATGGTCATCGTCCTGATGGATGTGCAGAAGGTATCCGAAAAGCTGGAACCCAAAAACTGGCTGTTCGGTATCGTGAGAAACCTGATCGGTGAATACCTGCGGAGTACCAAGCGGATGCCAACCGTCGCCATCGAGGATTTGCTGGACATGGTGGGCGGAAAACCTGCCGATGACGACCTGCATTACAATGAATTGGTCCAAGCTATCCTCGAGATTGCCGAAGGCATGAGCCCCAAACGCAGTGAGGTGCTGTTGATGCGGTGGCTTGAGGGCCTGGACGCCAAGGAGATCGCCAAGCGCAACGCTACCTCGCCGAATACCGTAAAAAAGCAGCTGAAGGAAGCAATAAGGCAAGCAGGGAAGGCCTTGAAGAAGCGTTGGATCTTCAATGACTCCAAATGAATTTGAGGGATTTTAAGGAATAGGAAGATGATTCACAACACGGAATACGTAAGGGGGCTGATCCGGAAAAGCATGGATGGCTCGCTCACGGCCCAGGAAGCCGCACTGCTGAGGGTAGCGCGGAAAATTTATGGGAAAGAGGAATGGCAGCACTTGGTGCTTGAAGCGTTGGAAGAGCTGAACAGCGA
Organism: uncultured Parapedobacter sp.; assembly: GCA_964498395.1. Classification (GTDB taxonomy): domain Bacteria; phylum Bacteroidota; class Bacteroidia; order Sphingobacteriales; family Sphingobacteriaceae; genus Parapedobacter. The sequence continues at coordinate 259,041 of CAZCHE010000004.1, forward strand.
ACAACCACCTGCCCGGTTGGAGGCGGCGCGTCCCGACTTTGCCAAAATCGTGGAAACTGCCCGGAGAAGGAAACGGATGGATACCGTGGTTGCGATGGCTGCCAAATACGGGATGGTTGCCGCGGCAATGGTCATTGTGCTGGTCGGTTACCAACTCTACCAACGGTCTTCCACACCCAAGGGACACACGGCCGTTTGTGTGGACCTCCCCATGGACATGGAGATTCCGGTGTCGGAATTCGCCAGTACCATCCATTACGGGGATTCGCTGGACATACCGATAGCAGCACGGACGAGTGGCCATATCGCACAGTTCGGCAATATTGAAGTCAGCCGCGATGAGACAGGTGCTCTGGTGCTCATCGAAACGCGGAAAGCCACGGCGGTGGATACCCTGGGCAACCCGTCCATCCGGTTTGTTACAGGGCCCCTCCAGCAGTGCGAGGTGCTTTTGCCAGACGGTACACGTATACGGATGAATGCGGAATCCGAACTGAACTACCCCTTGCATGCCACCACGCCCGAAATCAGCTATGCGTGGGTAAGCGGAGAGACATACGTAAGGGTACCTCGGAAACGGGGGGGCGACCGTGTGGTCATTGAAACGGCCAATAGTCAATTGCATACCGCACATGGTGATTTTGCAATCCGTGCACTACTGGGAAACACCAAGGTCACGTTGCTGGATGGCGATGTGACAGCGATCACCAAGCGGGGGGGGCTGCTACGGAACATGGGCAGGCGTGGCAACGAGGTGCAGGTCAAGACCATTAGGGAACTGAACGGAAACTTGGTCGATTCGCTTGTGTATCGGCGGCGGGGCAATCCGGAAATGGCAATTGCCTGGACCAAGGCGGGCCGCCATTACAGGGATGCTCCATTGCGGGAATTCGTGGCCGATATGAGCCGGTGGTATGGTATTCAGGTAAAAGACATCCACTGCATCCCCGAATCGATGCGGGTGAGTGCAACGGTATGTTACCGTGCCCCGTTGGACGAGGCGCTTGCAGTGGTCAACAAGGCTGGGCTAAGGGTGCACCGAACGAATGGCATGTACAGCTTCTGCGACCCTGATGATGGATTCAGGCCCGCACTTGCTCAGCAAGACAATGGGAAGGGAGCATGTCAATACTGCGGTCAGAGGCATTGATTTTTCTCCCCACCAACTACCGGCTTTCTCCCACCTTCCTTCGCCCGTTGTGCTGCCATCATGTGTGCCGTTTCCGAGGCGTATCCGTTACGTTGAGAAAAAGGCAGAAGTAGGTGGGCACGTTTTATATTGGTATTGATAAGACTAGCAAAGCAGTACGCGTCGCGAATGCGGACGGTGATATATTCAAAATCAAAGACCGTATTAAAAACATATGACGAACATATCATCCGTGACGGCCATTCCTATCAACGCATATCGGCGTTTTTGTCTGAAAAATTCGAATATTTGGAAAATCAACGCGATTAATTTCCGAAATTTACAGTTTGACAGAACATCAAACCATAAAAAAATAGGCGGAAAGCTTGAAGAAGCAATCAAAATTTGATATCCAACTTTGGACGATTCAACCCATTGAATGGTACGAGAAATTATTAAAAAACGGTGTTATCCACGGCGAGAAACAATTTGTTGACGAGTATCTTGTATTGCCATATCATTGGATGATAAAAAACATGGATGAAAGAATCGGTAAACGTCCTTTTTCTGAATGTCATCCTGTTTGGGCCTGGTATCAGTACGGCGATAGTAAACGCAGAAAACCCGACTTGAGAAATACTGCTTTATTACCACGAGGAACAAAAGGTGTCCGTATGGAAATCCGCAAAAAGGAAAGCGAAGTTTTACTATCAGATTTTGATTTATGGCACTATGTGCTAAATTATTGGCATATTGCAGATAGCGAGGAAAAATGTGGTGAATTTGATCATTTATTGGAATGCCAGAATATAGCATTTGTCGACAAAGAAAGTTACACACTGGAAATCAGACAAAAAATAGAGCAAAGTTGGGGTAAGGTATTGGATTTGAATTATGCTTCAAATTACACGGCTTATCCATTTGATGAAAAATCAGTGCAGGCAACATTTTGGACACTGTCCGTTGACGAAGTCGTGAAAGTAGAAGAATTTATGGCACGTTGAAAAATCTATACCCACATAACGACTTTACCCGTGAAGTGCCACCCAAATTCGAGCTATTTGCCGATCGTATCGAAATCACTTCCGCAGGTATATTGCCGGAAGGAGTGGGCGAGGAGGATTTCTTTGATGGGGTTTCCATTCCAAGGAATCGGGAATTGATGCGGGTGTATCGGGATTTGGAATTGGTGGAGCAGCTTGGGTCGGGAGTGCCACGGATTTTGGAGAGTTATGGAAAGGAATGCTTTCGGTTTATGGGTAACTTTATCCGCATGACGTTTCCGGCTTCGGAAGTGCTTACCCCCCAAGTTACCCCCCAAGTTACCCCCCAAGTCGAACGGTTGTTGGTTGTATTTACGGGAGAACACAACAGGCAGGAGTTGCAGGACTTTCTTGGTTTATCAGACCGGAAGAATTTCCGGGAGAACTATTTGAATCCGGCCATCGAAGCAGGGCTGGTAGAATTGGTTGACCCTAATAATCCGACAAGCAGCAAGCAGCGTTATGTATTGACAGCATTGGGATAGCAGATGGCAGAAGATATGAACATGGATTAATAAACGGTATGAAAATGGAGAAACAACCTATTTCAATGGTCGAAGTTCAATTAAGGAGCTTTATTGAATCACTACGGCCAGCAGATGAAGAAGTCCGTAAAAAGTTGGATTTTGGATATTCCTGGGATGGGCAAACAGCTTTATTGTTTGAGATCAGGCCGCAATGGAATGATCCAACGAAAATATTAGAACTACCATTTGCAAAGCTTCGTTTGGTTAAATCTTCTAAATTATGGAAATTGTATTGGATGCGTGGATCGGGCAAATGGGAAGCCTATGAGCCGCTACCGGAAAGCACTGATTTACACAAAATGTTGACCGAAATTAAAAATGACGCGTACGGTTGTTTTTTTGGATAATGGGATGTGAAAATTTGAAAATAATTTGGAACCTGATACGTTACACGTTATATTTGCATGATGATTGGAAGCATCCAGCATAAAGGATTGAAACGGTTTTACGAAAAAGGAGATGCCTCGAAGTTACAGGCACAGCATGTAAGCAAAATCCGATTGATATTAACCCGTTTGGATGCAGCGGCAACACCGGATGAAATGAACGTGCCGGGATACGGGCTGCACCAACCCAAAGGCGATCTGAAAGGATTTTGGGCGGTAAAAGTGGATAAGAATTTCAGAATAATATTCCGGTTTGAGGGTGAAAATGCCGTAGACGTAGATTACATTGATTACCACTAAAAAGGAGGATAAAGATATGGCCATGTATAATCCGGCACATCCCGGCGAATTGATTCGGGAAACGATTGAAGGTATACGCTGCGAAACGGGCGAAAAGCTTCCCATTGAGGAAGTAGCTAAAGGTTTAGGTACCACACGCAAGACTTTATCGGCCATTATAAATGCCAGGCAAGGGGTAACGCCCGAAATGGCGATAAAGCTGGCTGCTGGTTTAGGGGCTACGCCTGAATTTTGGTTACGGGCTCAGGAGAATTATGACCTTTTTCAGGCACGCGAGAAAGTGGATACGGGAAGTATTCGTGTGTTTTGGAAAAGCGCGGTTGCGGCTTTGTAATCTAATAAGGAGGTTTTCCTATGTCTTTCACCTCCGTAAAGAAAGAACTGAACAAGCTTGATAAGACCAAGCGTGCTTAATTGCCGAATAAGGGTGTATGTCAATGATGAGCCGAATAAAACTTGTAATCGGCTCATTTTTTATTTATATTTGAGCCGATTAAGAAATCTAATCGGCTCATGGTGTATAATTGGCAACTACAGGGATGGCCCGACTTTACTTACGATGTCACGGAAGTGCAGCCGTCTATTCTTGCATTTGCGCAGGAAACGGGGGAGGTCAATGGCCTTATTCAAGGATTGCCCGATGCGCTCAAGCAGGAGACACTACTCCAGCTTATGCTTTCAGAAGCGGTGAAAACCTCCGAAATCGAGGGAGAGTATTTAAGTCGCGAGGACGTGATGTCTTCCATCCGGAATAACCTGGGGTTAAACGATACGCCTGTCTTCGTAAAAGACCAACGGGCATCGGGTGTGGCCCAATTGATGGTGGAGGTAAGGAAAGGCTTTCAAGAACCCCTGGCAATGGATATGCTAAAAGCGTGGCACCGCTTACTCTTTGCTGCCAATTCAGGTCGTGTCAATCCGGGCGATTGGCGGCAGGGCGATGCCCCCATGCAGGTGGTTTCCGGTGCTTATGGGCGCGAAACCGTCCATTACGAAGCACCGCCATCGCTGCGGGTACCGCAGGAAATGGAACGCTTTGTCGGGTGGTATAATTCAGCGACTTTTCCGCTAACAGGGCAGGTGCCCGAGGCCATACTGAAGTCGGCAACCGCTCACCTATATTTCGAATCTATCCATCCGTTTGAAGACGGCAATGGCCGTATCGGACGGGCGATAGCAGAGAAAGCACTATCGCAGTCGCTTGGACGGCCTATCATGCTGAGCCTTTCCAAAACCATCGAGGCGAATAGAAAGGCTTATTACGATGCGTTGAAGGAAGCACAGCGCGGGTTAGACATTACAGCATGGATGGTTTATTTTGCAAGCGTGATTCTGGATGCACAGCGGGATGCCAAAGCCATGGTGCTATTTACGTTGAAGAAGGCGCAGTTTTATGATCGGTATAAAACCCAGCTTGACGAGCGGCAATGGAAGGCGATCAATAAAATGCTGGACAAGGGAGCCGAGGGTTTTGAAGGGGGGATGACGGCCAAAAAGTACATGGGCATTACCAAGGTTTCAAAAGCCACCGCCACGCGCGACTTGCAGCAATTGCATGAAATGGGGGTATTGGTTCAGGAGGGAGCGGGGCGTTCTGTGCGGTATCAATTGAATCTGCAATAGCTGTTTGCCTCCAATTTGTACCTATTTCTCATAATTGATTATAAATCAATACAAACTACATATTGCATCGGTAGGTAACAATCGATGAGCCGAATACAACCTGTAATCGGCTCATCGTGTATGATTTTCTAACTAAGTTAGTAGAGGCTACCTTTATCTCACCACCAACTCCACGCGCCTGTTCAGTGCACGCCCGTCTTCATTGGCATTGTTGGCAATGGGGGCGGACATCCCGACCCCGACTGGGGTCACCTGACTGGCTTTTACACCATGGTCTTGCACCAGTTTGGCCACGACCGCTTCGGCCCGCTTCTTGGATAAGTCTACATTGTATTCGAAGTCACCGGTATTGTCGGTGTGGCCTACGATCAGTACGTTGGTGTTGAGATTGGCATGGAGGTAACCGGAGATGGTTTCAAGGGCTTCGGCCGATCCTTCCTGGATGGTGGCGCTATTCGTCTCGAAATGGATGCCATAGAAGGCATATCGCCCTTCGGCCTGCAGCCTATCAGTGACCGACGCTACATCTACCTTATCGGTATCCAGTTCATCCACTTGCACTACATTGATGGCATACCGTGCGGCGTTCTCCCGCTTGTCATCGCCCACGATGATGCTCACGATATACGGCTTGTTTTCATGGGTTCCGGATGCTACGAGGTAAGAACCTTTTTCCCCAACCATCGTATTGCCGATTTGGGTAGACGATCCCTCCACGTATTCCCGTACAAAGTGCATGGGCATGCTACCGCATTCACCTGTTCTACAGGAAAAAATTACCTTAAACCCCGCGTTTGCTAATTGGGTCTGGTAAGTACGGAAGACCTGCGTAGCCGTCACGCCCTCAGGGGTAACGTATTCGATAAAGGTGAGCTCGCCCTCGACTGTCTGGGATTGTTCGAGTTTATTGTAGTCAATGAGCGCTGGGCTGGTGGGATAGGTAAATGTTTCAAACTGTTTTTGACTATAGCGATTGATCCATGACCCCTCATAACGCGATAAAAGGGGATGGTCTTGGGAATTTGGTTGGTCTTGCTGTGAAAGCGCCGGAAAACTGATCCATGACGCCACTACGAGGCTGAGTAGGTTAAACTTGTTCATGAGCTAAAATTTGCAATTGTTTTACTGATGAGTTTGATAGCAAATATGGGGCCTAAATGCTATTTTGATTCATTTTCATCTGTGTTTTCATCTTCATCCGTTGATTTGCTGCGGATGGTCACTAAGCGCCTGAAAAACTCTTGGAAGGTGTAGAATTCCTGGCGATAGACCAATCCTACCGCGCTGACGTAATTGTCATTGAGGGTAATGGGCAGGAAATTGCGGCTGTTCAACCGGTTAGAGCCCCGTAAAACCAATCGCCCATCTTTGCGGATCAGGTACAACAATTCAGCGTCTGTAACCACGCGGTCGCTGAATACGTTCAGGTCATTGAGGTTGCGCCGGTCGGTAACACCACCGGTAAAGATCAGCCGGTCGTTAAACAGCCTGACCGATGCACTGGCATCATTGAGTGAGCGGATATTCAGGTCAACAAAGTTGAGATTGAGCGATTGGGCAATGATGTTGTTAAGCTGGTTAAAGGCCAACTCCGTGCCGGCACTGAGTAAGGTGTTGTTAAGTTCCCGACTGAAATCGGAAGCAGATCCGGGCGTAAAGCTGCGCCGCACGATGAGGCTAAGTGCCTGCTGGTTTACGTTATTGGCATCGCTAAGGTAACTCTGCAATTCGTCTTTTACGTAAGGGTCGTTGGGGAAATTCAAACCAAACGTGATATCGGGCCGCATGAGGTTGCCGTTGAGGTTCATCTGCGCCTGTGCCAGCACCCGCTGTTCATTGGTTTCTCGTCCGGCTGCATTGTACAGCGGAGCGATACTGGTTCGCTGTCCGTAGACGGCCGTCAAGCCAATGGTAGCCTCAGTGGGTTGGCCAGTCCAGCGAATGGTTCCACCTTCATTGATCTCAAATATCTTGTTGATAAAATCCTGGGCCGTAAAGGTGAATTTTCCGCTATTAATGATATACTCCCCAAACATCTCGAAATCCCCGAGGCTGGATATCCGTAAGGAGATCAGTCCGGCACCCCGCCCGGTTAGCTCACCTAAATCGGTATACAGGCTTGTTTCCGCATCTGGTGTGATTTGCAAATCCATGTTCATGCTCATTCCTTCGAGGAATCGGGATGGGCCCCGCGTGGTAGCAAGTGTATCGTGGCTCACGAAACGGATAAAGTCATTGTCGCTGACGGTACTGACGGCATTAAGCGGAATGCTGAAATTGGTGTTGGCATTGGTTTGCGCCTTGATGTTGATGTTGATGGCGTTTGTAGGCCCGCTGAAGATAAATTCACCCGTGCCGTATGCCGTGCCATAGTAGAGCGGATTGTCTCGGAAAGAGGTGTTTAGCACCAGGAAATTGGTGGCATTGACCGTGACATCGATGTTGGGAACGGAAGGATTACGCATATCTACTTTCCCATTGGCCACCGCTCGGTTATTCCTGGGGTCTACGATGACCAGGTTATCCAGTACTACGATACTGTTTGATAGTGATACTTTATCATTGATACGGTAGGGCGTTTTGAGGTAATTGACAGTAAACCCTGCATCATGCAGGTGGCAGATGCCGTCAATCTGCGGATTGAACACCGAACCCCTAACATGTAGGTCTGCCGATATCGTTCCCTTGATGTCTGATACGAGGCCACTGAGGAAAGGCTGGAAAATAATCAATTCGCTGTGATTGAGCGTTGCTTGGAGATCCAGCTTATCCGTTTCAGCCATGGCATTATAGGTGCCGGTGGCAGTCACCGTATTGAGGTCGTCATGCATGATCCCTAGGTTGACATTGACGAGTTGGCGCGGTTGGTCAAAGTCGGCTTGTAACCGTATGGTGCCGAGCGGAGTACGATTGAAGTGGACACCGGTGGCCTCGATATTAGCAGCCGAATAAGGGTTTTTCAGTACCGAGGTGATGCGGATATTTCCATTGAGGGTGCCGTCCAGTTCGATACCCGAAGGTTGCGTGGCAGCGTTGAGGGCGCTCAATCCGAAATTTTTGAATGTCAATAAGGCATGGTCATTTTCATCGGATGAAATGGTGCCGTCTAGTTGCACGATTTGCTCATGGTTCGATAACTCCAGTCCTTTTACGGTGACTTTCCCATCGCTGATGTATACGAGCGTTTGCTCATGGAGTTGCCAAGGATCACGGTTCAGTACCACCGATGAGGGAAGCACACTGAATTTGGCCGGTTCGCCTTTCGCAAAATTAACCAATCCATTCAGGTCCAGTTGATTGCTTGCCGTGACATCGGAGAGTTTCAGATTGAAATGTAAGCTGTCATTGGCCAACAAATTGGCCATGTTGACATTGTCAATGTATAGGCTATCGGTGAGGCTTATCCGATCGGCGGTGACAAATAAGCGCAATATGCTTCCATTGGCGGTTTCATCGACAATCAGCCGATCAATGTGAATGTTGCCGTGGGTTAACTGTGGAATCAACACATTGAAATTGGCCATATTTGTCGCAGTGGAGAATCGGCCGTTCATCAACGCGCCCTCGGGAAGTTCAAGCTTGGGTGCAAAGATCGCAGCAATGGGGCTAAACCGCTTCAATTGCATGTCGAAGTCGAAGGCCTGTTCGCGGGGTGGGGTGACCTCTAGGCCCATCGACGGGGCATAATGCATGGCTACCGTTTTGAAATAGGAACCGAATGTATTTAGATCAATTTCGCCATTCACTTTGGCATCTACCAAATCAGAAGTAAGTTGTAGGGTACGGTATGCTTCGTCACCCATGGCCACCAGTACCAATGAGTCTATCCGGTGGTCAGTGCTATCGGCTCGGAACCGGATGTCGCGAAACCTGATTTCACCTTGGATGTCATTGAGCGCTTTTCCCTTGAAGTTGCTGGCAATGGTGGCATGGTGGATAACGATGGGGGTTTTCTCATACAACTGTATATTGCTGAGGTGTGCGCGGCCAATCGTGGCTTCAAATTCATATTCGGGCCATTGCGGATCGAGATTAACCGATCCGTCAAACTGCAATTGGGCATTGGGGTCGTCAATCGATACCTGCCCAGCAAAGCGCATTTCCGCAAACTGCCCGGCCAGATCAATGTTGTGGTACCGGTATCCCTTCACATCGAGGTAGGCTACACGGCCAGTTACCTCGCTGTCGATATCGTCGATGGCAAACCCTTGGCCCGCAACTTCGAGGTCAAAGCCACTGTGCCCGATTTGGGCTTGCTGTAGCAAGGTGCCGAGATCAAAATCAGCAGATGACAGATGCCCGGAGTACCGCCCGCCATCACTGATTTGGAGATTGACATCCGCATCGGCATTTCCCAAGGCTGTTTCCAGCACACCGCTTACCATGAAATCATGATAGTGCCCGGTGAGTTTGCCTTGATAGATCACCGTTCCCATGCGGTCAAACACGGGAGGTAGGCGCAGGTCGGGTGTATTGCCCAATTCGGGAACGAGCGATTCGATGTCATCGGCGATAGTGACCAAGTGGTTGAGTTGCATATCGAATACGGTGCGGTTGATGTCTGGCAGACCATCGATCGTAAAGTTGCCCATTAGGCGAGTATGGTCGCCCAGTTGCATGGTGACTCCTCGAGCATTGATGGCCGGTATTTTGCCACTGAATCGACCGGACGTGGCAACGTTGAAATGGGTCACCGCGACATCAGGCGCGAAAAATTCAATATCTTGGGAATGGATTTGGGCGTGGTTGAGGTTCATCGTGATGGTCACATCGTCTATGAATCGGCCAAACGCCGAAAAGTCGTCGTAGTCAAAACGAAGGTAATCCCGGATACGGCTTCGGTTGGTTTCGATATACAGCTCTTGTAGTGCTGCGCTATTCGCTTCCAAGGTGACCAATGCATTCATTTCACGTAGGTGGAAACCGCTTTTTTCGCGAAACTGAAGCTGCTTGACGGTCGATTTAAACAAGTGATTTTTGAAGTCAATATCGGTGAAGCGACCACTAAGTGCGGAAACTTGGATATTGTTATAGTCGATGCCTCGACCCGTATGGCGGTTGTTACCATTTCGGTACCCAAAAGTGATATTGTCCAGTTCGACGGAGTTGACAGCAAGTGTAATGCCTTTTTTTGGTGGTGTGGACGCATCTTCGACAGGTTTCACGCGAAAATAATCCAGGATGAACGACAGGTTGGTTTCATCGGCCTGGCGTTTGAGGAAAAACTGGCCATCGGTCAATTTTACATGCCTCACTACCACGTCACCGGCACGCAATCGCTGGAGATTTACCGAGGCGGCCATCTCCTTAGCGAAGAGCAACGTATCTCCGTTTAAATCTTCGACATAGAGGCCATGGAGTACGAGGGAAGAAAAAGGCCTGAAATATAATCCCTCCAATGTGATGGTGGTGTGGAGTTCCCGTGAGAGGTATGCAGCCGCTTTTTTTGCCAAATAGGTTTGTACCGGTCTATATTGTAGCGAATAAACCAGTCCGGTGAGTAGCAGCACGAGTGCTGCTAACGTCCAAAGTGTTATTTTCAGTATTTTTTTGATACTTTTGCTTGAAAGTTAAGCGTCCAATAAAGTTTACATGTCCATCATCCTCGGTATCGAATCCTCCTGTGATGAAACGTCTGCCGCTATTTGTATAGACGGAAAAATCTGCTCAAATGTTATTGCCAACCAACGCATTCATGAAAAGTTTGGTGGTGTGGTGCCCGAATTGGCTTCGCGTGCACATCAGCAAAATATCATTCCGGCGGTACAGCAGGCTATTCGGGAGGCAAAAATACATAAAAATGATATAGATGCGGTAGCATTTACACGAGGCCCGGGATTGCTGGGCGCCCTCTTGGTGGGTACATCGTTTGCGAAGGCGTTTGCCCTCGCACGGAATATCCCACTGATGGAGGTCAACCACATGCAGGCGCACATCCTGGCACACTTTATCGAGGACCCGAAGCCGGCATTCCCGTTCTTGTGCCTGACCGTTTCGGGAGGGCACACCCAACTGGTGTTGGTGAAGGATTATTTCGAGATGGAACTGCTCGGCCAAACCCTGGATGATGCTGCCGGTGAGGCGTTTGACAAAACCGCCAAAATATTGGGCCTTCCGTATCCCGGTGGTCCGTTGATTGACCGATATGCCCAATTGGGGGATGCTGCGGCTTTCCGTTTCCCGGAGCCTCAGATACCGGGGCTTAATTTTTCTTTCAGTGGGTTGAAAACGTCGATTTTGTATTTTGTACAGCAACAGGAACGGGCGCATCCGGGCTTTCTACAGGAATACCTGAACGATATCTGTGCTTCGGTACAGTCACGGATCGTTTCCATCTTGCTCCAAAAGCTAAAGCGTGCGGTGCGGGAAACTGGCGTGAACGATGTGGCTATCGCCGGAGGGGTGTCGGCCAACTCAGGTTTGCGGAACGGGTTACTATCGATGGGGGAAGAACAGGGATGGCGCGTGTTCATTCCACGTTTTGAATATTGCACGGACAATGCCGCGATGATTGCTATTGCAGGGTACTATAAATACCTTGGCGGCGATTTTATCGGACAGGACGTGGCTCCATTGGCGAGATGGGCGATTTGAGGAAGGGAGACCGAAGACCGAAGCGCGAAGACGGAAGTCTGATCGTGGATAGCTGCCCACTGAATATAAAATAAAAATAGCATATACAATGAATTGGAAACCGAATCCTGACCGTTACGAAAACATGGTGTTTAACCGTTGTGGTCGTAGCGGATTGAAATTACCGGCGATATCGCTGGGTTTATGGAATAATTTCGGCGATGATATCCCGCATCGCACCAAACAGGCCATCTGCCGACAAGCATTTGATTTGGGAATCACACATTTCGATCTGGCCAATAATTATGGCCCGCCTCCGGGAAGCGCGGAATTGGCCTTTGGACGGATGATGAAAGAGGATTTCGCCGGTTACCGTGATCAGCTGATCATTTCTTCCAAGGCCGGATATGACATGTGGCCTGGTCCTTATGGCGAATGGGGGAGCCGCAAATACTTGATAGCCAGTTGTGACCAAAGCCTGAAGCGGATGGGGCTCGACTATGTAGATATCTTTTACTCCCACCGGTTTGACCCCGAAACCCCGCTCGAGGAAACCATGATGGCCCTCGACCATATCGTGCGCTCGGGGCGGGCGCTGTATGTCGGTATTTCTTCCTATAATACAAAACGCACACGTGAAGCAGCGGCGATACTGAACGAATTGGGGACGCCATGTCTTATCCACCAACCCAGCTATTCCTTGCTTAACCGATGGGTGGAAACCGATGGGCTACTCGACGCATTGGATGACTTGGGTATCGGTTCCATTGTCTTCTCACCATTGGCACAGGGCATGCTGACGGATAAGTACTTGGATGGCGTGCCTACAGACAGCCGAGCCAAGACCAGGGGTTCGTTTCGTTCGGAATTTCTCAACGAACAAAACATGGCCAATGTGCGGGCGCTTCACGAAATTGCACAACGCCGTGGGCAGACCTTAGCCCAAATGGCCATCGCATGGGTACTCCGCAACGGAAGGGTTACGTCAGCATTGATCGGCGCTAGTAGACCTGAGCAGGTGACCGACTGTGTAGGTGCCCTTAACAGATTGGACTTTTCCGAAGCTGAGTTAGCCGAAATCGATCACTATGCCAAGGAAGCCTCCATCAATATCTGGGCGAAGTCGGCAGAATTGGAATAACGCTTTCTCATGATGCCGGTGAGGTGGGGGAAGCATGTTCCAACTCTTGGATAAATTCCTTCCCCCACCGTTCGATGTCGTAGTGGCTGACGATTTCGTGCAGCCTACGCATTCGGAGTATACGGTCATTCGCGTCCATATTGATGGCATGGAGCAGGCTATCTTTCATGTTTTTGAGGTCATATGGGTTGGTGAGTATCGCGTATGGCAATTCCACGGAAGCACCCGCAAATTCGGATAAGACCAATACACCATCCGGGGTTTCCTTTTGGCCCTGCACGGCGATGTACTCCTTGGCGACAAGGTTAAGCCCATCGCGCAAAGGGGTGATCCACGCAATGTCCGATATGGCGTAATAGGTAACCACCTCCTCAAATGGAACGGAGCGGAAAAAATAGCGAACAGGCGTCCACTCCAAGTTAGAATACTTGCCATTGATTTCTCCTACTGCCTGGTCCAGCTCCTGTCGGATGCGGTCGTATACGTTCATGCCCTGCGATGGGGGCGTGCAGATGTTGATGAGTTCAATCTTACCGTGCAATTCGGGGTGCTCTTGTAGTAGCTCGCCAAATGCCTGTATTTTTTCCAGCGGTCCTTTGACATAGTCAAGCCGCTCTACAGAGAGCACGATTTGCTTTTGGCCTATTCGATTTTCGAGCGCGGTTATCCGTTGCTTCGTTTTCTTGAGCCCGTAAATCCGCTTGATATTGTCATTATTGATGCCTACAGGCTGTGCACCGAGCCGAATGATGCGGTTGCCCACTTCGATTTCCTTCGTCATCTGGTCGACGCCGAGGGCGCAGCTGTACGTCAGGAATTGCTTGGCCGCATTGATTCGCTTGACGATATTCACCGGGGTGTGGCTGCGCAATACGTCGACGAAATTTTCAACATACCGGGGGATATGGAAACTGATGAAATCACATTGCAGCAGACTGCCGATGATTTCACGACGCCACGGGATGATATTGAAGATATCGGCAGGGGGGAAGGCTGTATGGTGAAAAAAACCGATCTTGACATCTGGGCGTAACTGCCGTAAGAAGCCGGGTACCATCCAAAGGTTGTATTCGTGTATCCAAACCAGTGCGCCATGGTCAGCTTCATCGGCTACCCGCTGGGCGAAGCGCTCATTGATCTTCACATAGTGCGCCCAATGGTCGTGATTGAACTTCGCTTTGTCGATGAATGAAAAAATGGTGGGCCAGAAGGCTTCCTTGGAAAACACCCGGTAGAAAAGATCGATATCCTTTTTGGAAAGCGGGATAATGGAAGCGATTAGGTTCGGGTATTTCTGTTCGTCGATATACGTATTCTGTGCCGGATGCCGGTCCTTCTTTTCCACGACGTCTTCACCGATCCAAACACCTGAACGGCCTTTTTCGAAGAAGCCAAGGAGCGATGGGATGATGCCATTGGGGCTTTTTGGTGGCACACGTTTCTCTTTTCCGTCCACGATTTCCTTATCGAACGGCAGTCGGTGGTAAACCATCAGCAATTGGGTTTCCCCCGACTGCTTCCCCGCGCGTCTGGCGACGGTTTCGCGATAGTGTTTTTTAAATGTCGGCTCCTGCTTGATGGCCTCCAGGATACCCCCGGCTCCCGCAGCACGCGCGTGGTATACCGTCGGGATGCCTTGAGTGGTTTCATAGAGTGCGTGCTCCGCTTCGCCCACGACCACGCCTTTATAACCGGTTTGGTATAACGACAGGTCATTCAGCGTATCGCCCGCCACCAATACCTTTTCTTCGGGAAAGCCGATCTGATCGACCAATTGCGAGAGCGTACGCCCTTTACTGGTACCATCAGGGAGGATGTCGAGATATTTGCCTGCCGAAAGGAGTACGGTGCAACCCAATGTTGCGGCGATTTGCTTGATCGCTTCAATATCGGTCGATTCATCGTAGAAAAAAGAGCAACGCCGTTGTTGGGGCACTTCTTGGAAATGCAGCCCGGGGATATCGTCGAATGCCTGCCTGATGGCAAAAATGCCTGGCCATTTGTCTTCTATTGACGACTGGATGGGCTCGATGGGTTCCAAGGTGTTGCCATCCAAAACCGTGGCTCCTACATCACAAATGACATATTGCGGGCGTGGTATGATGGGATTGTTCAATAAAGGAAGTACACTTTCAAGGCCACGTCCGGTGACAAACGCGAGCTGTATGTCATCGTGTTGACGGATAAGGCGATAGAGCTTGAGCCGATCGACGCGCTTACCCCCTAAAAATGTACCATCCAAATCTGTAGCTAATAGCATCATATTGATGATTTTTGATCATTGTATAGGTCTGCGTGATACAATGATGGTGAAAAACAGAAATGCTATCGTTTCAGCGCTGGCATCTCGCAGGAAGATAAATACGATGAACTCCGAAAACCAAGGTTGTCCTTAACCAGTAGGCGGCAGCGGAAAAGCGTGAAACGAAGCAGATGGAAAGGCGATCTTTCCAATTATAGGTGGACAAATGTACGGATTTTAGCGCGGAAAGGCAAATCGAGGTGGAAAATGGGGTGTGACGTTCGCCTTTAAGGGCCACAATACCTTGCCCTAGGGATCTGCTGAAAGTAGCGGAATGTCTGGTGGATAGTCTTCGCGTCGGGTAGTGAAATCGCAGTATTTTTCGCGGATGTACATGAGGAGGTCATATTCGGTGAAATCGACCAGCTGTTCAAAGCTGGGCCTGAAATACCAATGGAAAACGGTGAGCTCTTCATCGGAAAGGTTCGTTTGTTCGCGCACCAGTGCCTTGGTGAAGCGACTATCTACATAGTCTTCCTTTTCGTCACGAATCAATGCCGCTTTGAGCCGCTTGCTTTGTCGCTGCTCGCGTGAAAATACGGCAAATAGCATATTGAGATTGATGGCAACCCCCACTGGACTGATCATAACGGCGTCCCAGACCTTGACCCGTTCGAAATTGAACTGGCCTGCAAATTCCTCACGCATCCTTAAGGAATCTTGTATGCGGTTCCGGCGACCTAACACCGCTACCTCGTCCAAGCCAATGGTTTTGCTAATTAAATAGATGTGCAATAAGGTGTCAGGTGAGGCCATCAGGGTGATGGATGTCGACTCGTAGCCGATGTGCGTGGCGGTAATCGTAGTAGGGAAGGCTGTTGGCAGCGGTAAAATGAATCGACCGTCCGTACCGGTGATGGTGTGCATGTCTCCAAGCATAATGCTCGTGCCTCGTATGATTTCCCTGGTTTGTTTGTCGTAGACGATGCCTTCTATGTGTTGCCCTTGGGCGTGGAGGAAGGGCAGTGTCACGCAAAGAAGCATGGACAAATAATAAGAGACGATCGTGATTCGCTGGCTCATTTCGGGGTAAAGGTAACGGCAATGACCACTAAACCCAACCATTTTAACATTCGTTAACAGCACGCTACGTGCAGATGGGAGTTGCTTGAATTTTCCATATAGATCGGGGTATTGTTTATTTCATCGACAAATAATATTTTTGCCTGTCGAGTATCGAAAAGGATTGGGAATGTTGTAAGGGATGAGATCGATAACGGGATGTAGCGCAGCCCGGTAGCGCGCTTCGTTCGGGACGAAGAGGCCGCAGGTTCGAATCCTGTCATCCCGACAAAAGCCGCTGATTATCAGCGGATTTTTATGTCTTAGGGCATATTTCGGACAGAATTCCGTCTTCTCCGAAAGCCCTGCCCGAATATTGAATTTGAAAGCAGTAACCAGCTTTTGCTCGCCGCTTAAACCGAACTCACGTTAAATATAAGTAACAGGGACTACGGCAATCGAATTCCGAAAGAGCATTTTTTTACCCGTCGTTTACAAGTCGTATTAAAGATTAAAACACCCGAGAAAATTATAGTGAGCAAAGAAAAAGCCCCTCAATTACTAAAATGGATGGAACTATAAAATACAATTCCTTTCAATGAACGGTTCATTTTAGAAATTGACCGTTCTATTCTTAAAACATGGTGTGTTTTGTAAAGTTTTCGTCTCTTTGTTGATACAAATAGATAGAAAAATGAAAATGACCATTCTTTTATTAATGCTATGCTCTCTTTTCGCAAGTGCATGTGATAAAGGTGAAGAAACAGAAACTTCCAATACTGATACGGAAATGTATTTTCCGCCCAAATCAGGCAAACAATGGGAAACGAAAGAACCGTCTAGCCTACAATGGAACCTCCATGCGATGGATTCGTTAAATGATTTTCTGGAACAAAAACATACCAAAGCTTTTATCATTCTTGTGGATGGTAAAATTGTAATGGAATCGTATTTTAACGGACAAACCGTTACAGATAATTGGGAATGGAATAGTGCCGGTAAAACACTTGTTTCGGCTGTGACGGGTATAGCCCAACAAGAAGACCTATTAAACGTTCAGGATAAAGCATCTGATTATTTAGGAACAGGTTGGACCAATATGCTGTTGGAAAGGGAGAATTTGATAACCCTTAGACATTTACTTACAATGACCTCCGGCATAGATGATACAAAGCAATTGGTCATTAAGTCTAACCTCAACTACGTAGCAGATGCAGGCAGCAGATGGGCTTACGGAAATGTATTTCAGAAATTGATTGATGTCGTTAGCGCATCTACCAATGAGGACTTTGATGATTATTTTGACAGAAAACTCAAAAGCAAAATCGGTATGGACGGCTACTGGAAATACGGGTTTATTTATACGATTTACCATAGCACCGCACGAATTAACTGAACGTGCGAATTTGCAGTGCTATACGATATAGTATATTCAAAAGAAGAACCTGAAATGGCGGATACTACGGGGATTACCTTGTCGCCTTACGTAAATTATAGATTTTATTGAGGATACAACCTAGCACAAAAAATCCTATTGGTAACAATTGTTACTGACCATCTTCCTTCCAACTTCTACTTTTACGGTTTGGAACTAAATCGTAAAGGTATGAAAGCACATTATCAGATTGTAGTCATCGGTGCCGGTACGGCAGGAATCATGGTCGCCAGTCAGCTTTTGAAAAAAAGCAAGTCGCTTGACATCGCTATTATTGACCCTGCGGATAAACATTATTATCAGCCTGCTTGGACGCTGGTGGGCGCCGGCACCTACGACTATGGCAAAACACAAAAGCCGATGAAGGATTTAATCCCTTTTGGTGCCGAATGGATTCATGATTCGGTTGCATTTTTCCATCCCGAAGAAAACCTTGTTGAGCTAAGCGGTGGGCAGCAGATCGGTTACGACTATCTCGTCGTGGCCCCGGGATTGGTCAATGATTTGTCGCTTATCGAGGGGTTGGAAGATGCTGTAAACAAAGGAGTGGTTTGCAGCAATTACATAGACCCCCAGTATACATGGGAATGCCTTAAGAAATTCAAGGGAGGTGTCGCGCTGTTCACGCAACCTGCCACGCCCATCAAGTGCGGGGGAGCACCCCAGAAAATCATGTACCTTGCGGCAGATTATTTCCGCAAAAAGAGGCTGGATGAAAAAAGTAAGGTGGTTTTTGCGACACCGGGAACCGTCATATTCGGTGTTCCGCAAATTGCTAAAACACTAACCGAGGTAATCAACCGGTACAACGTAGACTTCAAGCCGTATCATACCCCCGTAAAAATCGATGCCGATGAAAAAATAGCCTACTTCTTGAATAAAACTCCAAAAGCCGAAGGAGGTGTAAATGATGGTGAAACCGTAGCTATCCCATTTAACCTGTTGCACCTTGCCCCTCCACAAACCGCCCCAAAATTCGTCAAGTCGTCTGTATTGGTAAACGATACCGGCTGGCTGGATGTGGACATCAACAGCCTTCAGCATAAAAGATACCCCAATATTTTCGGATTGGGAGACGTGGCGGCGCTGCCCACAGCAAAAACAGGGGCGGCGATACGCAAACAAGCACCCATTGTGGTGGATAATATCCTCAGCTTAATCCGGGGGAAAGGTGCCAATAATAAATCTTACCAAGGTTATTCGTCTTGTCCTTTGGTCACTGGATATGGTAAAATGGTGTTGGCGGAATTTAATTACAAAAATGAATTTACCCCGGATCCGAAGATGAAAATGATGCTCATCGCTGATAGCTCAAAAGAGCATTGGAGATTATGGCTGCTAAAAAAATACATCCTTCCCTATCTATATTGGAACAAGATGATGAAAGGTAAGGATGTTTGATTTTTTGTGTAACCTATGTGACAGATTAACGCTTTCAGAAGCGTGAAATTTGTGCCGATTAAAAAATAATGACAACAAATTTATGGAATGGATTTTAGCACCCTGGCCGTGGTATGTGAGCGGCCCATTGATAGCCCTGACAATGTTCCTACTGCTTTATGTGGGGAAAAACTTTGGGATGTCATCCAATTTGCGGACGTTATGTACGATTTGCGGAGCGGACAAAACATGTGATTTTTTCTGTTTTGACTGGAAAGCGCAGCGCTGGAACCTATTGGTCATGACGGGTGCGGTAATCGGTGGTTTTGTGGCATCGAATTATCTTTCGGTCAACCAGATCCCTGACCTAAACCCCGAGACGGTTGAACAATTGCATGCCGCAGGCTTTGCAAGTGCCGGGGCCGTATATGTGCCTACGGAATTATTCGGTCCTGACGCATTTTCCTCGCCCAAGACAGTGGCCCTTTTGCTGATAGGTGGTTTGTTGGTCGGTTTCGGAGCAAGGTACGCTGGCGGATGTACCTCCGGGCATTCGATATCGGGCATCAGTAACCTGCAGTTACCTTCGCTCATCGCGACCATCGGCTTCTTCATCGGAGGATTGATCATGGTACACCTAATCTTCCCGTTGATTTTTTGATCCAATGAAGACAATAGGGCTGTTTCTGATCATGGCGCTCTGTTTTCAGTATGCTGTCGCACAGGAAAGGCAGCTTAATTCCGATGGGGAAGGCGCATCTTTGTTTTCCGTGTTGAAGGAGGGTGAAATAAGCGGACATATCCGTAATTATTTTATGAATACCATAAACCGGAACGGCAAAGATTATTATGCGAATGCTATAGGTGGGTTGTTGAATTATGAAACCAAGAGTTATAAGGGGTTTCAGGTAGGGGTTTCGGGTATCTTTACCTACCGTGCGTTTTCGGCTGACTTGAATGACCCTGATGCCTCGACTGACAAGCCATCCAAATGGGAACGGGAATTGTTTGATGTCAACCACCCCGGCAATTATAACGGTTTGGATCGCCTGGAAGAGCTATTCATCCGATACCGTTGGAAAAGCTCCTATATAACGTATGGTAAGATCCCGGTGGCTCACACACCGTTATTAAATAAGAGCGACGGAAGGATGAAGCCGTTTGCTTTCCAGGGAGGCTGGCTGCGCCATGTTGCAAGGGAAGGCAAATGGACAGTGGATGCCGCGTGGTTACACCGGTTTTCGCCCCGGTCCATGACGGAATGGTATCCCTTGGAGGAGACAATCGGGTTGACAGATAATGGGTTCCAGCCCGACGGTACGAAAGCGGAATACGCCGAGCACATCTCATCAAAGGGAGTCGCTATCGCGCATCTAGGCAAAAAAAGCGAACGCTGGGTCGTTGACATGTGGAACATTCACCTGGACAGGATGATCAATACGTCCTGGGCGCAGGTGGAGTATTCCGCGAGACAATGGACATTCGGGGCGATATGGTCGTATCAGGTGCCACTGAAGTTCCAAAAGCGGCTTCCTTACGAAAACCGCTATGTACAGCCTGATGAAAATGGGCAGGTATTGAGCTTGGTGGGAAAGCGAAGGTACATGGATACGTCTTTCAAACTTGCTTATACAAGGGCCTTTGATACTGGACGTTATCTGTTTCCACGTGAACTGGGAAGGGATCAGTTTTACACGTCCATACCCAGAAGCCGTATGGACGGGCTGGGGGATTTACACATCGCAAACGTGGGAATACGGCACCGTTGGCGTAACCTTTTCTTCGAGTTGGAAGCGAGCGCTTCTTTCGGAGCTGGTGTGGGAGAGCCCTCATTTAACAAATACAACGTCGACGATTACCATCAACTAAACGCGAGCATCCACTACGAATTTTCCCAATTCCTGAAAGGGCTTAATGTGGATTTTCTCTATGTATGGAAGGAAAATAAGCACGAACACGGTGTTGATTTGTCCTATCAACGCAGCGACTTTAATCAAATAAATTTTATCACTAATTTTAACTTTTAACTGGTCAACATTATGAAGAATATAGGCTATCTCGTCATCGGAACTTTTTTCGGCATCGTGATGTACAAATCCGAAGCGGCATCATGGTTTCGCATATACGAAATGTTCAATTTCCAATCCATACACATGTACGGGCTAATGGGGTCTGCGCTCGTCGTGGGCATCATTATCGTCCAGTATATAAAAAGAAATAAAATCAGGAATATGAACAACGAGCCCATCGTGATTCCTGATAAAGACAAAAGTGTACCGCGGTACCTGATCGGAGGGATACTGTTTGGTTTGGGATGGGCGTTGGCTGGTGCATGCCCGGGACCGATGTTTGTATTAACCGGGGCGGGCTATTTTCCAATATTAGTCGTAATTTTAGGGTCGGTATTGGGAACCTGGATTTATGGCTTAGTCAAAGATCGGTTACCTCATTAAAAAGCTGGTAAAGACAAATGGAAAAGTTATTGTACGAAGCTTATGGAAATGTTTTTGAGCGGGCATTGATTGATGAGATCGCGTCGGCGGCCAAGTTGGTGGAATTCAAGGAAGGCGATGTACTAATCGATATCGGGAAATACATCAAAACCATGCCACTGCTCATCAGCGGTGCGATAAAAATCATGCGCGAAGACTTTGATGCGGGAGAACTGCTCTTATACTTTATCGAAAAAGGTGACACTTGTGCAATGACCTTGGCATGTTGCATGGGCGACAAAAAAAGTGAAATCAAGGCAGTCGCCGAAAACAACGGCATCGTCGCCATGATACCCGTTGGCAAAATGGAAGAATGGATGGGCAAATACAGAAGCTGGCAGGCGTTTGTATTTGCCAGTTATAACAACCGGTTCAACGAGCTACTGGCTGCCATAGATAACATCGCTTTCATGCACATGGACGAGCGGCTGTACAATTACCTGTTGGAAACGAGCAAGGTCAATGCGTCTAAGACCATCAACAAGACGCACCAAGAAATCGCTTTCGCGCTCAACAGTTCCCGCGTGGTGGTTTCGCGGCTTTTAAAGGCGCTTGAAAACGAAGGAAAAATCAAATTGAACAGAAATAACATAGAATTGCTAAATTAGCAACTATGGAAGTAGTACACGATGGGCAAAAGAAAGATGTTTTCAACAAAGACCTTATTCTCCGTGAGGAACTCGCCATCCAGCGCACATTTTTAGCGAACCAATCGACATTCCTCTCGTTTTTGAGAAGCTCTATGTATTTTTTGGTGGCTGGACTGAGTGTCAACAAACTGGTAGATGGTAATGCTGCTGTGGTATTTGAATACGTCTTATTTATCATGTCGGGTGCGCTGGTCATTGTCGGAACCATCAACTACTTCATCAACCACCGAAAAATCAAGCGCAGCGAAATCCATATTGGGGCTTACAAGTTGAAATATGAGCGCAGCAAATCGTAAAAAAGGCAAGGTGAGAAGTTCCATTCTACCGTGCTAGAACAATCCGGAGGTTTGTGTTTGGCTATTACGCCATCGTCATGCCCCGTTTGTTACTTTTTCCTGCCACTAATATCGCGGCAATAAGACGGGAAGCCGGTAACAGACATTGCAAGGCAAATGATATGTTTTCTGTAGCCTACCTGGATATAACTCCTAATTCCGGCATCTTCATTATTTTCTTGTTTATGTAACTTATGTTACACGATGGCAAACTCGATTCAGGTATTTTTGATGATTATTAATAGTTAGCCAAAATACCAAGTATAGCCAATATCAAGAATTTTTATGAGGTAGAGGCCTTCCCCGTAGGCAACGGTTCGCAGGCCATTTTCCCAATGAAAGTCAGGCTTGTGGAAGTATACGTTGCCGGGTTAGATGGCTGAACTGGTTTTTTGTATAGCAATAGACTGGCAACGGAAAAGAGAAAACGTTAATCCTACCGATGGAAGAAAAAAATGGACACATATGGGTTCAGCGCACACAGCTTCTTAAGCTGGCTGGTTCGAATGCAGCGATGGCCGTATGTTGCATCCTCCTGATCGTAGCCGTAGTTGCACTCCCGTACCACCACGCGGAGGTGCCCGGAGCGGGTAAACAGCTCGTACAGGTGGATGATAAAAATATGGCAGGGGCTGATGACCGTTCGCTGACGGATATTTCTGATGATTTCCTGATAGCCCCATTCGATGACACGGAAGAGGGGAGGATGTCAGCGTACGGCTACCGGCTCGTGGTTGAAACGTATGCACACATCGGCCCGGAAAGCGCCATGCCCGTAACCGGCAACAGGCTTTCCTGCTCCAGTTGCCATCTGAATGGTGGCACTAAGCCCTTTGCCGCCCCGTTTGTTGGGTTAAGCGGGGTCTTCCCCATATATATCGGTAGGGAGGACAAGGTAGCGTCCTTAGAAGAACGAATTAATGGATGCCTGGAACGCAGTATGAATGGAAGTGCTATAGCGACGGATAGTAAGGAGATGAGGGCGATGGTTTCCTATATCAAGCATGTCGGCAAAGGGGTGCCCATCGGCCAACGAATAATTGGGCTGGGATTTGTCGAATTAAACATCCCTGATCGGGCTGCAGATCCCAAACGGGGAATGATCGTGTATGAAGCGCAATGTAAAACTTGCCATGGTCCGAATGGGGAGGGGGTAAAAGGAACCTTGGAAACCAGGCATGGGGGGTATGTGTATCCACCACTGTGGGGAGACGACACTTATAACGACGGAGCCGGAATGGCAAGGTTGCTGACAGCAGCACGGTTCATCAAGGGCAATATGCCCTTAGGGGTAACCCATGACAATCCCATCCTGACCGACGAAGAGGCGTATGATGTAGCCGCCTACCTCAACAGCCAATCCAGGCCGGTCAAGGCGCACAAAGAACGTGATTACCCTGATCTGAAAAAGAAACCCAAAGATTGCCCTTATCCACCATATGCGGACGATATCCCGGCAAAACAGCATAAATTCGGGCCTTTTAATTTTTAAACTTTCAAATTTTATTAGTCACATGAAATGCAAACATTACCTCCTGTTGGCCATCGCCACACTGACCCTAGCCACGGTTGCTAACGCACAATCGTATCTCGAGGCAAACAAGAAATATGGTGGGGCCATAGCGATCGAAGATGTCTATAAAGTCATCTTCCAAATGGACCAAGGATCTTCCGAAATCATCAAAAAGACAATACGTAACATCAATAACCTCCTGAAAGACCCGCGTCTATCCGGAAAATTGCAAATACAGGTGGTTGCGTTCTCGGGTGGTATAGATGCCTATCGAAAAAGCAGCGGATATGAAGCAGATTTCAAGAATTTGGTCAGGCAGGGGGTGATCGTATCGCAATGCTTGAATACATTGGAAGATCGGCAGGTGTCCAAAGAGGAGCTTTATGACTTCTTGGCCTATGTGCCTACGGGAAATGGCGAATTGTTGATTCGCGCGTCTGAGGGTTGGACCATCATTAAGCCGTAGTGCAGATGACTGTCCGGCACTGTCGCACCCGGTTTTCAGTATAGAATGGTTCGGGTAAGTTCGGTTTTAGCTACCTTTGACTCAGGACGCAAAGGGATTATACAACAAATTTTTAATAACGAGAATTTAGTAGCAGTTCAATATGAAACCTAATTTTCTAAAAATCAGTTTCGCTTGGTTGGTGATGTACATGTCCATCGGGGTTAATCCGATCATCGCGCAAACCTTGTTTTTCGAGCGTATATTTGACGAAACATTTGCGCAGGCGAGTTATGTTATCGGGAATACAGAGACCAAAGAAGCCATGGTGATTGATGCCAAAAGGGATATCGACACGTATTTGGAAGTTGCCCGCGCCAATGGTTTGGAGATAACACATATTTCCGAAACCCATATCCATGCCGATTTTTTGAGCGGGTCGCGGGAGTTGGCTTCCGCCACCGATGCTAAACTGTACCTCTCTGCCGAGGGCGGGAAGGATTGGCGGTATGCATTTCCGCACATCCCACTAAAGGATGGTGACCGGATACGTTTGGGTACCATCACGCTGGAAGTGATGCACACGCCGGGGCATACGCCAGAAAGCATCACCTTTTTGGTTAACGATGGAAGTGCTAACCCGGTCAAGGCCATAACGGGTGACTTCATTTTCGTGGGTGACGTAGGCCGCCCGGATCTATTGGAAAAGGCGGTCGGATATGTCGGAACGCAAGAAACAGGAGCCAGGCAGCTCTATGCATCTATCAACCGTTTCAAAACACTGCCCGATGATACGGAAATATGGCCAGGGCACGGGGCTGGTTCTTTCTGCGGAAGGAGCCTGAGCCATATACCTCAGTCTACGTTAAGGCAGGAAAAGCTGACCAATGAAGCCCTGCGATTTCGGGATGATGAAGAAGGATTCATAGCTTATATCTTGGAAGGGCAACCCGAACCGCCAAAGTATTTCGCGATGATGAAGCGACTGAACAGCATAAGCAGGCCATTGCTCGTGGAAGTGCCCAAATACCCGAAATTATCGAAGAGCGAAATGGATCGGGCGATGGAAAATGGCTTGCAACTAATCGATGCCCGTGCCAAAGAGGAGGTGGCGAAAGGTTTTATTCCAGGTAGTATCCATATTGAAGGAGGAAAGTCATTTTCTACATTTGTGGGGTCCTTTTTGGATTACGAGCAGCAGCTTATCTTGATTGCCGAAGCTGAAAAAATCGATGAACTGACCCGTAAATTGATGCGCATCGGCATGGACAATGTATACGGATACATTAGCGACGTCCATGACCAAAGCCAGCAGGTACGGCCGTCAAAAATCATCGAGGTAGGTGAACTGAAAGGACACTTGGCAAGTAACGCTATACGGGTTATCGATGTAAGGACTGAAGCTGAATACGGATCGGGCCATATACAGGGGGCAGAAAACATCCCGTTATCGGCGTTGGTGGAAGCCACCGGCAAACTACAGAAAGATAAGCCCGTGGTCATCCATTGCCAAAGCGGTGTGCGGGCAGGTATTGCCTATTCCATTTTGGCGGCAATGGGATTTGATAATATCTTAAATTATTCGGGAGGAATCAACGATTGGGTCGCTCGGGGAAATGAGTTAGTCAAGGAAAACTAAGGCCCACCCCAAATACATGGCCGGATGCATAATCGCGTAGTAGCACTGGGGCTCAGGGAAAATTGGCGGCAATTTCTACTGCTGGTCGTTGTTAACATGATGGTCGGTGGGATGGTCGGTTTGGAGCGGACAGTAGTGCCGTTGGTCGGTTCAGAAGAATTTCAGGTACGGTCAGACGTCATCCTTTTTTCTTTTATTATCGCATTTGGTGTCGTCAAGGCTATCACCAATTTAGTTTCGGGGGTTTTGGCAGATCGATTCACGCGAAAAAGGATCTTGGTTTGGGGGTGGCTCGTCGGCCTACCGATTCCATTTTTGCTGGCCTATGCGCCTTCGTGGAATTGGATTCTATTTGCCAATGTACTGCTTGGAATCAGTCAGGGATTGGCTTGGTCCATGACCGTGAACATGAAAATTGACCTTGTGGGCCGAGAACACCGCGGACTGGCAATGGGACTAAACGAAGCTGCAGGCTATAGTGCGGTCGGTTTAACTGCGTTATTGACGGGTTATTTAGCCTCACATTATGGGTTACGACCAGAACCCTTTTATGTCGGTGTTGCTTACACCATCATCGGATTGCTGTTGGCTGTTTTTGTAATCAAAGACACCCGAACGCATGCCGCCTTAGAAGCAAGGCAACTCCACGGAGCCCGTTCGGACCAGCGTACACATCAACCAGGTATTTGGTGGGTATTTAAAGAAACTTCGTTTGGGAACAGGAATCTCTTTTCTGCGTCACAGGCGGGCCTGATAAACAATTTAAACGATGGGATGTCTTGGGGTGTATTCCCGCTGCTTTTTATGTCTATGGGCGTGGGGTTGGAGGGTGTTGGCTGGATAAAAGCTGTTTATCCTGTTGTATGGGGCGTTGGTCAAATCGTTACCGGCCCATTGGCCGATAGGTTTGGAAGGAAGCCATTGATTGTCTGGGGGATGTTCGTGCAAGTGTTAGGTCACCTTGTCATTGGTTTAGTGCTATTCGAGCCGTTGGTAGCAGGTTTATTCGGTTCCGTATTGCTGGGTATAGGAACAGCTATGGTATACCCGGCCCTGCTGGCCGTTGTAAGCGATGTTGCCCACCCAAGCTGGCGAGCGTCGGCATTGGGTGTTTACCGTTTCTGGCGGGATATCGGTTATGCCGTAGGCGCACTGATGGCCGGAGTTGTCAGTCATTACCTCGGCTTGTTTTGGGCCATTCATATCGCGGGCATCATAACGTTTGTATCGGGCATCGTGGTATGGGCTAATATGGTAGAAGCGACCGACTGATGGAGTCATTAATGTTCTCCATAGCCGACATTATCCATTTTCCCCCTGAATACCCTGAATTGGATAATGAAATACACGGCGACGAGCACCGCTGCTACGACAAACCAGCTTAAGCCGACAGATAGACCGTATTCGTGTGCCGAAGCGTTGTGCACGGTCAGGGAAGGGTTGACCGTATTGGTTGACGGGAGTAGATTTGGAAACAACGAAACGATAGTCGTGGCAAAACTCCCGAAAATAAACATGGTGGAAAAGAGAAAGCCGGTTCCGTCTTTTTTGAAGGTCCTAATTCCGAATTGGCCCAGCAAACCCACTAGCCCAATTAGCGGAAATATCCACAACCAATAATGCGTTTGGAGGTTGGTCAATGGTACGGGCTTTACATAGTGCCACAGGATGGCTGAGATGACAACCAAGATCAACAGTAACATATTCAGTCTAAAAATAGCTTTTTTTAGCCGCCCATTCAGTGGTGTCGTCGTTTTCAAGATTACCCAATTTGCGCCATGTATGGTGAGTGTGACGACCGCAACCAACCCGAGCAGTATCGTAAACCAGTCGATGACGCCTTGTTGCTCGGCAAGTGGGTCAAATGTCGGGTTCCATAAGGCTAAGAAAAAATAATGGGCTTCCTGGGTGGAAACACCATCTTTAACCATTCCAAGATTGACCCCCCGGACGACATTGCCCAATGCCGCACCGAAAAACAGTGCTAGCAACAAGCTTGCTACGCCAAAAGCTTTGTCCCAGAGTTTTTCCCATAGCCGGTTGTGCACTTGCCCCCGAAGCTCTAACCCCACGGCCCTGAATATCAGTAGCCATAACACGAGCATCAAGGGGAGGTAGAAGCCACTGAATGCCGAGGCATAAAGCGTCGGGAAAGCGAAAAACAACACGCCGCCCGCAGCAATCAGCCAAACCTCGTTTGCATCCCAAAACGGGCCGATGGCATTGGTCACGGCTTTTTTCTCTTCTTCCGTTTTCGCGAATAACAAGTGTACGATACCCGCACCGAAGTCGTAGCCATCAAGGATGACATACGCGATTAACATGATGCTCAAAACGACAAACCAAAAGATTTCCATGACTGAATTAATTTAAGGCAAGTTTGGGCTCAGGCCCTTTGCGGATAATTTTCAATACCAATAATAAAAACAGCAGCCCCAAGAGCAGGTATAATCCTACGAATCCCAATAAGGTAAATAGGGCGTTGCCGGAAGAGACAGTGGGGGAGACCCCGTCGACCATCTGCAACAGGTGGTAAACCAGCCAGGGTTGCCGTCCCAATTCGGCGGTGTACCAGCCTGCCGTATTGGCAATGTACGGGAAGGGAATCATAAACATCAGTATCCATAGCAGCCATTTTGTTCGGTATAGCCGGTTTTTCCAAAGCAGGAAAGTAGCGAGGGCCATAATACCGATGAAGATGGTGCCCAGCCCAACCATGATGTGGTAACTGTAATATAGGCCGGGTACATTGGTAGGGTGGATGGCCTCGTCAAACTCGTTCAAACCCTTGATTTCGGCATCCCACCGTTGATACGTAAGAAAACTCAGTACGTTCGGCACAGCGATTTTATTGTCCAGTTTCTTGTTTTCCATGTCGGGCTGTCCAATCAGGATGATCTCTGCTCCACCCTTTTCCGTTTCGAAGATCCCCTCCATCGCTGCAAAAGAGACTGGCTGGTACTTCACCACGTTTTTGGCAGCCCAATCGCCCGTAGGGAAAGCCAATATAACAGAAGAAACCACGCCGAACACTACCCCGCTTTTGACGAATATTTTCCCAAATCGGCTGTGCCGCTTGCTTAATAGGTAAAAGGCACCTACGGCCGCAACAAAAAAGGAACTGGTGACCAATGAGCCGGCCTGGTTATGTAGGTAAGATGGCCACAACCAAGGATTGTTGAACAGTGCACTGAAATTATTCAGCACGAACTTTCCGTTTTCCAGTATTTCATAGCCTACGGGATGCTGCATCCATGAATGCGTAGCGATGATAAGGAATCCGCTTGCCCAAGAGCCGATAAACACCATCAATCCGGTGAGGAAATGGAGTTTGTGGCCCAGCAGCTTTTCGCCGAAAAGGAACATCCCCAAAAAGGACGATTCCAGGAAAAAGGAAAACATCCCCTCCATGGCGAGTGTTTGGCCGATGATGCCTCCGGTCAATTCGGAGAATTTGGCCCAATTCGTTCCAAACTGGAATTCCATCGGGATACCCGTAACCACCCCCATGGCAAAATTAAGCGCAAAGATTTTCATCCAAAACTTGGATGCATGGTTGTAGTCATCGTTTTTGGTTTGGAGGAACCTCCACTTGAAGTAAACAATCATCAGCGACAGGCCCATTGTCAACTGCGGGAACAGGTAGTGGAATGTAATCGTAAATGCAAACTGCAGTCGATTATAAAGGATCATATCTTCCATTTGACAATAATTTGGATGCGTTGGATATGTACGATAAATATAGGCATTTATCGCCCATAAATCATTTTGTAAAATTATTTCAGTCGTGGATGTCTTTCAGTAACAATTGTTACCGTGTAAAAACTATCGACCTGGTACTTTCGTGCCATATTATTTCTGTAACTAAAACATTGTTTGATGATGGTAGGAGAAATTACCGGATATATCCTGGCTATTTTGGTCGGCATATCGTTAGGGCTCATCGGTAGTGGGGGATCCATCCTGACGGTTCCGATTTTGGTGTATATTATGGCGGTAGAACCTGTATTGGCAACGGCATATTCGCTTTTCGTAGTCGGAACCACGTCGCTGGTCGGCGGCATACAAAGTGCCATTCAGAAAAAAGTAGATTTCAAGACCGTGCTTGTTTTCGGTATCCCGTCTATTTTTGCGGTCTACTTGACAAGGGCATACCTCATGCCATTGATTCCGGATGTCATTTTCGTATTGGGAGGTTTCCAGTTTACCAAGCCCATCGCGTTGATGGTCCTTTTTGCCATTGTGATGATTTTTGCTTCGATATCGATGATCCGGCCGTGTCCGCATTGCAAAGATACCGATGCGGACAGCATAAAATACAACTATCCCATGATTCTGCTGGAAGGGATATTGGTAGGTACGCTTACAGGGTTGGTCGGTGCCGGAGGTGGATTTTTAATCATACCGGCTCTTGTGCTCTTGGCAAAGATGCCGATGAAATTGGCCGTGGGAACATCACTTTTCATTATCGCAGCCAAATCGCTCTTGGGATTTATTGGCGATTTGCAAGGCAGTGAGGTAATCGACTGGACGTTATTATCCACATTTACGGGTTTGTCGGTAATTGGGATATTTGTAGGGATTTACTTGTCTAAGAAAATTGCCGGAAACAAACTGAAAGCGGCGTTTGGATGGTTTGTGTTGGTTATGGGGGTGTATATCCTTGTCAAAGAGCTTTTTATGTAAAAAAAATCTCATGTAACTTATGTTGCTGTACAGTAAATGAACGTGTTATACCTTTGTGATACAATTGAGAAATGCAGTAAAATAAATCAGTTATGGTCGTAGAACAAATTTATACGGGATGTTTGGCACAAGGTGCCTATTACATCGAAAGTAACGGAGAGGCTGTGGTAATCGATCCACTTCGGGAAGTACAACCTTATATCGAAAAAGCCGAAAAAGGCGGGGCGAAAATCAAATATGTATTGGAAACGCATTTCCATGCCGACTTCGTGAGCGGGCACCTGGACCTGGCCAAAAAGACAGGGGCTACCATCGTTTTCGGCCCTACCGCCAAGCCGGCTTTCGAAGCGCATGTGGCCGAGGACGGTGAGATGTTAACGGTGGGGGATATCAAAATCAAGGTCATCCACACGCCGGGCCACACGATGGAAAGCACTTGTTTTCTTTTGATTGACGAAAGCGGAAAAGAAACCGGACTGTTCACGGGAGATACCCTGTTTATCGGCGATGTGGGCCGCCCCGACTTGGCACAGAAAGTAATCGCTGACCTGACCCAGGAAAAGCTGGCAGCCCATCTTTACGATTCGTTGCATAACAAAATCATCCCATTGGCTGACGACATCATCGTCTATCCGGCACATGGTGCCGGTTCGGCCTGCGGAAAGAACATGAGCAAGGAAACCACCGATACATTGGGTAACCAAAAGAAAACGAACTATGCGCTGCAGCCGATGAGCAAAGAAGTATTTATCGAAAAAGTACTGGACGGATTGATGCCGCCACCGGGATATTTCCCCGGCAATGTACTGATGAACATAAAGGGGTATGATAGTATAGATAACGTGCTGGCAAAGGGCACGCAAGCATTAGCACCCGATGCGTTTGAAGCGGCGGCTAACGAAACTGATGCGTTGTTGCTGGACACCAGAGATGCGCAGGTTTTTGCCAAAGGGTTTATCCCTAACTCGATTAACATCGGGATAGATGGCAATTTTGCACCCTGGGCGGGCGCGTTAATCCCTGATATGAAGCAAACCATCTTGTTGATCGCTGACGAGGGCCGTGAAGAAGAGGTGGTGACTCGCTTGGCTCGTGTGGGATACGATAACACCATCGGTTACCTGCAGGGTGGGTACAAGGCATGGAAAAATGCGGGAAAAGAATCCGATACCATCGAATCCATCAGTGTAGACGAACTGGCAAAACGCATGACCGAAAATCCGGAGTTGGACATTCTGGACGTGCGTAAGAAAAGTGAACATTATGCCGAGCATGTTATCGGAGCCGAGAACATTGCCCTGGATTACATCAATGAGCATATCGCCGAGGTAAGCAAAGACAAAACGTATTATGTGCACTGCGCCGGAGGTTATCGTTCGATGATCTTTACGTCTATCCTCCGTGCGAGGGGCTATGATAACCTGATCGACATACAAGGCGGTTTCAAAGCCATCAAGGAGTCCGGTAAGTTCAAGGTTAGTGACTATGTCTGCCCGACCACCATGCTGTAAATCATTTTCACCATTTAAAATATAGAAATTATGTTTTTCCAACATGTATACGATAAGAGTCTGGCTCAGGCGAGTTACTTCATCGGTTGTCAGGCCAAAGGCGAGGCTATCGTCATCGATGCGCAGCGGGACATCGATGTTTACCTGGAGATTGCCAGGCAAAACAACATGAAAATCACGCACATTACCGAAACACACATCCACGCCGATTTTCTCTGCGGATCTCGGGAATTAGCGGCCGTGACAGGTGCCCAGCTCTATCTGTCGGACGAGGGAGGGGAGGACTGGCAATACCAATTCCCCCATGTCGGTTTAACGCACGGCGATATCATTAAGGTAGGCAACCTGAGCCTGGAAGTGTTACATACACCAGGACATACGCCAGAGAGCATTAGCTTTCTACTGACAGATCATCCGGCTACGGACAAGCCCGTGATGGTTTTTACAGGTGATTTTGTTTTCGTGGGCGATATCGGCCGGCCGGACTTGCTGGAGAAGGCAGCGGGAATCAAGGGTACCATGGACAAAGGAGCGAAACAGATGTATGAATCCATTCAAAAGTTTGCCCAGTTGCCCGAGTACGTGCAGGTATGGCCGGCACATGGCGCGGGATCGGCTTGTGGCAAGGCGTTGGGAGCGGTGCCCAGCTCCACGGTGGGTTACGAAAAAGTCCGCAATTGGGCATTCCAATATGGGGAGGACGAAGCTGGGTTTATAAAATACTTGTTGGAAGGGCAACCAGAGCCGCCCAAGTACTTTGCGATGATGAAGCACCTGAACAAGGTAAGCCGTCCGCTGTTGGTAGAGGTTCCGAAATACCCCAGATTATCGAAAGAGCAGTTTATGCGCGCTTACAATAACGGATTGAAAGTAATCGATACCCGTAACAAGGCGGAGTTTGCCAAGGGCTTCATACCGGGAAGTATCAATATCCAAGGCAACAATGCGTTTGCTACCTGGTGTGGTTGGCTGTTGAACTACCAAGAGCAATTTGTATTGGTGGCCGAAGATGGCCAAATCGAAGACCTGACCCGGAAGCTCATGCGAATCGGGCTGGACAATGGCTATGGCTATATTTCCGATGTGAACGATTTGGGCCTGGAGCTGGAAACGGCAGATATTATTGGTGTCCAGGAGTTTAAATCCTATATCGGGAAACCCGATACCCAGATTGTGGACGTGCGAGGTCTTTCCGAGTACCAAGCCTATCACGTGGATGGTGCGGAACACGCATTTGTGGGAACATTGGCTGACAACCTGGATAAGATCAACAAGGATAAGCAGGTCGTCATCCACTGCCAAAGTGGAGACAGGGCCACCATCGCACAATCTTTGTTGGCCAAAAATGGTTTTAAAGACGTCAAAAACTATTCGGCAGGTATGAAGGAGTGGATGGCGTTAAATAGTTAGTGTTTAGAAAAGTAGTAAAAAAGGAATCAAATGGAAACACAAGCAATAAACAGTATGCCGAGAATCGGCGATAAGGCACCCGATTTTGAAGCGGTAACTACCACAGGAACTATCCGGTTTTCGGAATACAACAAAGGGAGTTGGGTCGTTTTGTTCTCTCATCCTGCGGATTTTACCCCGGTGTGCACCACGGAAATGAGCGGTTTCGCTCGGGAACGTACTTTTTTTGAAAAGCACAATACCAAACTGATGGGATTGAGCATAGACAGTATCCACTCACACATCGCTTGGGTAAATGCCGTTGATGAAAAAACCGGGGTGTTGTTCGATTTCCCGATTATAGCAGATCTGGATATGAAAGTGGCGAAACTGTATGGCATGTTGCAACCCGGCGAAAGCGAGACAGCGGCTGTCCGTGCGGTATTCATCATCGATCCGGCCGGTAAAATACGGCTGATCATGTATTATCCATTAAATGTAGGACGAAACATGGACGAGGTTAAACGCACGTTGGTGGCCCTCCAAACTTCGGACGAACATCAAGTAGCGATGCCGCTCAATTGGCAACCAGGCGATAAAGTAATCGTTGGTGCTCCGAAAACACTAGAGGGGTTGAAAGCACGTAAAGCAGACACCAGTTTGGAGCAGGTCGACTGGTATTTGGCGAAAAAGTCAATTTAATAAAGCAACGATGGATGAACTGGTGGTTTCGGAAGGCGGCTGCAAATCATCTAGCGGCTCACCGCAGCCATCAGTTTTTTAACAATAAGTATAGCATCATGATAGCATTACTCGAACAGATCGTTGGCGCAGCGGGAGAACGGCCAATGAATGAAGTGATAAAGGAAGCGGTTTTATTGGTTGACGTGCGCAGTCCTGAGGAGTTCGCATCCGGTAGTGTCGATGGCGCCATCAACATTCCTCTGGGCGTATTGTCACAGAATTTTGCGGTGTTTCAGAACCGGCAAAACATCGTTGTGTTTTGCCGTAGCGGAGCCAGGAGCGGCCAAGCCAAAATGTTGCTGGAGCAGAACGGCTTTACAGGTGTCATCAATGGAGGGCCTTGGCAACGTGTACAAGAGGCACTGGAACGTGTGCTCCAAAGGAATTAATCGGGCATATGTCAACTAAGCAATATGCACCGGATTTCTGGAACGAGCGGTATAGCCGGCCTGATTTCGTCTACGGCGAAATGCCTAATGCTTATTTGGAACGGAAGTGGCAAGGACTAACTCCGGGGAAGGCGCTGTTTCCGGCGGAGGGTGAAGGGAGAAATGCCGTTTTCGCGGCAAAATCGGGGTGGACTGTTTCCGCGTTTGACCAAAGTGAAGCGGCGAAAAAAAAGGCGGAGCTTTTAGCAGGAAAGAACGGCGTGAAAATAGACTATACCATCTCAGATGTGGATCGCGTGTATTATCCTGAAAATTCATTTGACGCAATGGTATTGGTGTTTGCCCACTTCCATTCAGACAACCGCAGGGATTACCATCGGAAATTGAGCGCTTTTTTGAAAAGTGGCGGTATACTGGTTATGGAAGCATTTTCCAAGAAGCAACTTCGACACCAGCAGGAGCATCTGAATGCGGGAGGACCAAGAGCTGTCAGGATGCTTTACGATCTAGCGGAGTTGAAGTTGGATTTTCAGGGTTTTGAATGGCTGGAGTGCTACGAAACGGAAACAGTCTTGAATGAAGGCCAACACCATATAGGCAATGCTTCCGTCATTCGGATGTATGGAGTTAAACGATAGCATGCCGGTTACGGCCATTATGCTTGTTTTGTTTGTACACTTTTAAAAAAGAAAAAAGATGAAAAGTTATCTAAGAAACTGGGATTTTATGCGTATCTTCAGATTGGTAATCGGTATTATAGTCCTCATTCAGGGCATTCAGGCAGGGCAGTGGATGTTGGCAGCCTTAGGTGGGTTTTTCGCACTGATGCCACTGCTGAATGTCGGTTGTTGTGGGGCCTCCGGGTGTGCTACACCTACCGCGAGAAGCACGAAAAAGGACGCTCACATCACGTACGAAGAAATAAAGGCAAAACCATGAAACCGAGATGTGAATAACATTGATACACAGTGTAGCGGTTATTTGCATCGAGTTTTCATCAGCCATATATAAGAAAATAATTAGATGAAATCATTGGTTAAAAACAATCTGTTAGTTATTGTGGGGGTTGCCTTGGGAGCATTGGGTGGATTCCTGTACTGGAAATTCGTCGGCTGCAATACCGGTACCTGCCCGATTACATCAAGCCCGGTGAACAGCACCATTTACGGTTCGGTTATGGGTGGTTTGTTAGGATCAGTAACAAAAAAGGAAAGAAAGGAGAAAAATGACATTTCAAGAAATCATCAATAAAGATAAGCCCGTATTAGTGGATTTTTTTGCAGTTTGGTGTGGCCCTTGTAAAATGCAGGCCCCGATTTTGGAGGCACTGAAAAAGCGAGTGGGCGATTCGGCCGATATCATCAAAATAGATGTAGACCAAAACCCACAGGTAGCGGCCCTGTACCAGATTCGCAGTGTGCCTACATTGGCGATTTTCAAGAACGGGGAAGTGCGCTGGCGGCAATCAGGTATCTTTTCTGCGGACGAACTGGAACGGTTGATTAAAGAAAACGTATAAAGGGAAACCTCGAAGTACCATTTGGGCCTTCGAGGTTTCTTCTTTTTGGCGGTTTGCCTATTCATTCACCAATTCACGGATGCCGTTTATTACCTCAGGCATCGAGTAGTCCCTGCCTCCTTCCACCCTGGCTGCGATAGCGCCTTTCTTATCCAATATGATTGTTGTCGGGATAGCGTTGCCGAGAAACTCGGTCGGTATTTTGCTGTGGGGGATGAATACGGGAAGGTCTAATTTCCGCTGGTCCATGAATGCCTGTGCTTGTTCGTGTTTGCCGTCTACATCCACCAACATGAAGACGAGGTTGTCGTTGTCCTTGAATTCATCTTTCAATTTTTGGATGGAGGGCATTTCCTGGATACACGGCGGACACCAGGTAGCCCAGAAATTAATAAATACGACTTTTCCCTCAAGTTCGTTCAATGCGATCACTTTTCCGTTCCCGTCTTGAAACGAAACGCTGTGTGCTAACCGCTGCTTGACCGGTACGGCCATGGAATTCTGGCTGGAAGCACCTTCCTCATCTTTCCCCTTGCTTTCTTCTACACATCCTGAGAATGTGTTGATTGCTATTGCTGCCGAAAGGTAAAATGAGGATAAAATTAGCCGGTTTTTTGCGATGTTTATCATATTCCTATGTACTTTAATTACTTTCTATCGAAAACTGTATCCGGTTCCGGGCATTTGAGAAAATGCATTCGTGCCCAGATCCACCGCAATGGAACGCCCGTCAAGCACAGGGCTAACCGTGCTTTTCACGTTGAGGTATTCTTCTACGGCATCATGTAAGGTATAACCTTGTATCACTACGTTTTTAGCATTCGGCATTCGACAAAGCACATGCAGGGGTTCGCCGGTACGGTTGCAGGAGGCCATCCTGTAGGTTTTGTCCGCTTGTAACGGCTTGCCTTGGATAGTAACCTCAAGCACGCGTTCGCCCATATCTTTCGAGCTGTCAAACTTTAGCGTCATTCCCGAAAAGCGAACCAGCCAGCCACCGAAGCGTTTCGCCGGATCTTTTGCAAATACATTGTTTATTTCCTTCTCCAACCAATCCCTGATTTGTTGACCGGTTACTTCACCTACTTTCATGTGCTCGTCTACGGGTAGCATGCGCCACAGGTCTTCCTTGGTGATGGCCATCTTACCCGACTCGTCAGGTACGATCGGAACGCCGAATCGGAAGCCGTTGGAAGTCGCGAAGTCTGCGCCTGTCTTCCATAGGAGCGCATCGGTAATCATGTTATCCATGGGATTTTCTACAACGAGGTAGCGGTACATCGGTGTAGTGGTATACCCCAGTATCCGACCCATTTCCGTATTGTACGGTGCCAACAGCCCATCGATGGTTTCCTGTATTTTAGGGTCGGCGGGAAATTTCCGTGGGTCGACTTCGATTAGTTCGTAGTCGTGACCAATAATTTTTTTGCCTTTTACTTTCAGGTCCAATCGCCCGACAAACGACCCGAACGCCCCCGGTTCCACTACTTTAGCATATTTGCCTATTATAGGCTGGCGTATACGCTCGTGCGTATCGTTTCCGAATATAAAGTCGACCCCCTCTACGGCTGGATTGTTGGCCAATAGCACCTGTTTCGAGATGCCGATGTGGGCTACTAGAAAGAGGATATCTACCTGTTGGTTTTCTTTTAATTCTTTGACTAACTCCCTGAGATTGTTTTCCACCTCCGTAAACTTCAAGCCTTTGCTGAAGCCGGGGTTTTGCCGAATCGGTACTTCGGGATCGTTATAGGCAATGAACCCTATTTTGAAACCTCTCTTTTCCGTGATCCAGTAAGGTGGGAAGATCGCTTCATCGTTAGCCTCGTGGTACATGTTTGATACGATGACGTTGGTTTTATAGGCATTCATGACGTCAAGCATGACCTGTTTGCCATAGATGACCTCCCAATTGCCGGGGATGAGCAGGTCATACCCCATTTGCTCGATAAGGGGGGGGAATACCTTTCCCTCGGATCGTACGCTCTCTCCGCTGCCTTGGATCAAGTCGCCGCCATCGATGAATACCGTTCCCTCGGGATTTTCTCGGCGTATTTGCTCCACTAGTGTTTTGATGGATGCCAAGCCTCCGGCATCCCTGAAAACAATAGAATCGTTTTCTACGAACAACTCCGCATGCGGATTGAGGTAAGCGTGTATATCCGCTGTCTGTAAAATAGTGATTACTTCTTCTTCCTCATTTGTGCTGCATGACAGCAATGCCACCGCGCACAAGAAACTATTAGCCAATATTCGCATGTTTTCCCAGTTTAGAGCGTAATGGTTTTGAATCCAGATTCCTGTAGACCGAAAAGGTAGGTGAATCCGTTGGGGGTTGTTTGTACGGACGATGGGTATTGTGATTTCTTAATGGCCAGTTGGTTCATGGCAAATTCGCACACGACGATCTTAATGCCGGATTGCTCAGCCTTTGTTATGAAAGGCTTCAGTTCGGTATTTTCCGCCAGGTCTTTGACCACCGCGCCTATCAAGATGATTTCAAAGTCGATTTTTTCACTTTGTGTTCTGTATTCCTCGCCGGTCATGACCGACACCATGAAATGTTTGGCGTTTTGAACCAGAAGGGCGTACTTCCCATCGTTTTTGATGGTGCGTTCTGCCGCCGGAACCGGCGTGTTCTGCGCGTAGGCATGGTTGATAACACCGATTCCTGCCAGCAATAAAAATATGATGATGAGTTGCTTTTTCATTTTATTTATGTTTTAGTGATGTTGTGTTATTTGTTGTAGATACTGTAGGATTTGGGATTGTTTACGATGAAGAACAGCAATCCGCCAAATAGCGCGACGTTTTTCCATAATGGCCCGTGCATCCACCCGTTACCCAACTGGATGGTGATAGTGATGGGAATCAAGGTGAGTAACAAAATGACTGCCGACCAACGGGTGATCACACCTATCATGAATGTAAGCCCGAATACGAGCAAGGTCCAACCGGAAAGTATGCCTAAGGCGTACGGGTCGCCGAAGAACAGCGCGAAGTCACCGTACGTCGATTTCTCAATCCGTTGAGTTACACCGTCCGGATTGACTAAATGCGAAACACCCGCTATGATGAATATCCCACTGATCGCAATACGCAGTATGAGCACGGATAATCCGTTGATATTAGTTTCTTTTTCCATATACAATACTGATTCAATAAATAAAGGAAGAAAGTTTAACCTTCTTGTATGGTGTCTTTCAGCTATAAATTAAATCAGGAATTGCTGATGGCGGATATGGGTCGGGATTTTTTCTTTGAAAAAGGCGTAATGGAAAGGAGGGGCCGGGTCTGCCCGATCCGTTGCTGCAGTTTTGCTTATGGAGTAGTGGTGTGCAAACTTTTTTTCTGATTGGCGCAGCTCTTGTTTTTCGTTTTGGTTATCTTGAAGCGAACAGAAGGAAGTACAGCTGATTTTTACCGGGTCGCCATTTGTATTTTGATGGAGTTCGGCATAGAATTGCTGTTTCCATTCCTTTTTGAGCGAACAAGGAATGGCCAGTAAAACCGCTAATAAAACGGTGATGATGCGTTTGTATGTCGTGAAATACGGAAACACGATGATTGGATCACTAAAGTTTACGAACAAAAATACCCTTACCGATGCAGTCGGTTTGTAACATTGGTTACATACGGGAAATTTCAGATGGGC
This sequence comes from uncultured Parapedobacter sp., assembly GCA_964498395.1. Lineage (GTDB taxonomy): Bacteria > Bacteroidota > Bacteroidia > Sphingobacteriales > Sphingobacteriaceae > Parapedobacter. Next base: position 298,849 of record CAZCHE010000004.1, read on the forward strand.
TATTTTTGGGCGGGAAGGATATTTCACTTGAGAATACTAACTACTTTTTTGCTGGCATTGAACTTTTTGTCTTGTCGGCAGCATGACAGGCAAGAGATAGCATCTTTGAAAATCAAAGCGGATTCTATCGCGAAGGTGTCGCAACAGACGTTGTTACAAAATGTAGCCGCCGCTATTGCAGAGGGAGGAACTGAATATGCGGTGGATTTTTGCCATGTTCGTGCGGCGCCTATCACCGATTCTTTATCAAACCGTTTTAAACTTTACATCCAACGGATTTCAGACAGGAATCGTAACCCGGCAAATGGGCTTAACACAGTGACTGACCAGTTGATCTTCGGACATTTCAAAGATCAGCCAGCATTGATCGACACATTGGTACCGGGGCGTGACCGATTGGTCTACTATAAAAGGATAAACCTCATGATGCCTACTTGTTTGAAATGTCATGGAGATCCGGTAATCGACATCGACCCGAAAACTCTAAAAAAGATTACAACCCGTTATCCGGAGGATAAAGCTACCGGTTATCAATTGGATGAGTTTAGGGGCCTATGGAAAATTGAAATAGTCAAATAGACGAAGCCTAACATCGGGCATCGATGATCCTATTAAAGACAAGTAGTACGCCAATAATACGACTGCTTATAAATGCGTATCCGAAAAAATGAAACCTGCACGCGCTGTCCAACAAAACACAAGCATGCTCATGTACGCTTCATCTCCATCGCCAAATGGAACCCCCGAAAGCCTAGAACGAAATCTGGTGCGTGGGCGAAGGGCTTGCCGTCAAACTTTTCGTAGGCGGTGCGAACTGGGTAAGCTTGATGCCTTTGGTCGCCGCTTTGTACTCTTGGATGGTGGGCGTCCTGCCAAGGATAGCCGAAAGAACAACCACCGGGGTGGACGCCAAGAGCGACTCTCCTTTCTTTCGGTCCGAATCTTTGACCACACGTCCTTGGAACAGACGGGTAGAGGTAGCCATTACGGTATCGCCCTGCGCTGCTTTTTCCTGGTTACCCATACACAGGTTACAACCGGGCCGTTCCAGGTACAGGATGTTGTCATATTTGGTACGAGCAGCCGTTTTGGGGGCAGCATCATCGAATTCAAAACCGGAATACTTCTGCAATATATCCCAGTCGCCCTCTTCTTTGAGTTCATCGATGATGTTGTAAGTAGGGGCTGCTACCACTAAAGGAGCCTGAAACTCAACTTTTCCACGTTGTTCCTCGAGGTTCTTCAGCATTTTCGAAACGATCTTGATGTCTCCTTTATGCACCATGCAGGATCCGACAAAACCAAGGTCAACATGCTTATCGCCCCCATAATACGTAAGGTCTCGGATGGTGTCATGCGTGTACCGTTTGGACGCGTCCGCATTATGCACGTCAGGATCGGCAATCATGGGCTCGTCAATGGCATCCAGGTCGACCATAAATGCTGCATAGTACTTGGCATTCTCATCAGGTGCTAATGGCGGTTTTTCTCCCGATCGGATCTCGTCGATCCGCTTATTGGCTTTCTCGATCAGGCCTTTAAGCACTTGCTCCTCGTTATCCATGCCTTTTTCGATCATGATCCCGATCCGGTCTTTCGCGATCTCCAATGATTCGATGAGGGTATCCGGTTGGGAAATACAGATCGATGCTTTGGCTTTCATTTCTGCCGTCCAATCCGTGAAGGTGAATGCTTGGTCAGCAAGCAATGTACCGATATGCACTTCGATAACCCTTCCCTGAAATACATTCTCTCCATTGAACGCCTTCAACATCTGTAATTGGGTTGCATGCACCACATCACGGAAGTCCAAGTGATCTTTCATTTTGCCTTTGAATGTCACTTTTACCGACTCAGGAATGGGCATGGAGGCTTCACCGGTAGCCAATGCAAGCGCAACGGTGCCGGAGTCCGCGCCGAAAGCAACCCCCTTGGACATCCGGGTATGTGAGTCGCCGCCAATGATAATGGCCCAGTCATCTACCGTAAGATCATTCAGTACCTTATGAATGACATCGGTCATCGAATGATAGACGCCTTTCGGGTCCCTTGCCGTGATGAGCCCAAAGTCATTCATGAATTTCATCAGCCTAGGGATGTTCTGTCGGGATTTGTCATCCCAGACCGATGCCGTGTGGCAGCCCGATTGATAGCCTGCATCCACTATTGGGGAAATCACGGTAGCCGCCATGGCCTCCAGCTCTTGGGCTGTCATCAATCCGGTCGTGTCTTGAGAGCCGACAATATTTACCTTTACGCGAACATAGGACCCCGCGTGCAAGGTTGCGCCAGAGGTTCCTACAGCATTCTTGTTGAATATTTTTTCTACTGCGGTGAGCCCTTGTCCTTCATGTGAAATCTCCTTGGACGGGGCAAACACGGCAGGAGCGGTGATGCCAATGGTTTTAGCGGCAAACGTCTGTAATTTTTTGCCGAATTCGATCGCGTACGACCCGCCAGCCTTCATGAATTCGATCTTCTGGGGCGTGAAAGCTGAACTGACATCCATGACTTCCTGACCATCTTTATACAGCTTCTTGGTCTTTGTATTAATGGTGAGAAAGGTTCCAGTATCAACTGAATAGGCTTGTTCCAAAACGGGCTGCCCATCGGCGTCTACGACCAGCTTGCCGTCTTCATCGAACTTCTTAACCCAGTTTTTAAGGTCTATGCCAATGCCGCCGGTTACGCCAACCGTAGTTAGGAAGATTGGCGAAATCCCGTTTGTGCCGGCTACTACCGGTGCGATGTTAACGAATGGTACGTAAGGGCTTGCCGGTTTGCCGATCCAAAGCGCCACGTTGTTTACACCAGACATCCGCGAGGAACCTACACCCATGGTGCCTTTTTCGGCAACTAACATCACCCGTTTGTCGGGATGTTTTTCTTTAAGCGCTTGTAGCGCTTTTTGCTGTTCTTTATTGTGCTCGAACATGCACTGGCCATGAAGCTCACGGTCTGACCTGGAGTGCGCGTCACTTCCCGGCGAAAGCAGATCCGTAGAAATATCACCAATACCCGCAACGAACGTTACTAACTCAATCTCTTCAGGTATGTCCGGTAACTTGGTATAGAACTCCGCTTTGGCGTAACTTTCAAGCATATCTTTGGCAATAGGATTGCCATTTCTGAACGCTTTCTCTAAGCGATCGGTATCCGCCTCGTAGAGAAAAACTTGTGTCTTCAGTACTTCTGCGGCTTTTTTTGCGATAGCATGATCATCACCCAATGCTACATCCAACAAAACGGCTATAGAGGGGCCGCCCTTCATGTGGGATAATTGCTCAAAAGCGAAGTCGGCCGAAATTTCTGGTACGATACACTCACCAAGGATAATTTCCTTCAAGAACTTCGCCTTTACGCGAGCGGCACCGGTGGTTCCCGGTAATACATTGTAAATAAAAAATTTGAGCGAATCTTCCCGGTGTTTATGGCTTGCATCCCTGATTTGTTCTATGACTTCATACATTAATGCTGCATCGTCAATCGGCAACGGGTGAAGCCCTTGGGCTTCTCTATCTATAATCTGTTTTAGATATTCAGTATATTTGCTCATAAAATTTATTTTTCTTTCAAGGAGGGTCGCAAAAATACAAAATTATCTGCAAATTAGGGAATTGTGTCGCTACGACGCTACGAACTTACAGCAACCTCATTTAAAACTTTTTGATTTCGTGTAATTTGGTATTGTTCGTCCAGCACCTTAAACCCTTAGTCGTTCGATCGTCTTACAAATTCTAAACCTATTTCGATAGTACTTTCTATGATACGCACTGTGCTGTGTTTTAATTCCTTTTTTTTAAATCTTGTTACAGAAAAGGTCAACAGCAAATAGAAAAAGCATATGTTACCATACTATTGCTATGTAGTATTCTAAAAAGGTTACTTGATTGAGACGGTTTTCGTATCACCACTAACATGCGTTTTTTTTAATTGCTCAATTGACCAATCAATTCCGTAGGAGCATATCCAAACTGCTTCTTGAACGCAAAGGAAAAATGGGAAAGGTTTTCAAATCCCACTTCGTAGCAAACCTCAACAGGCCTTTTTTTCTTTTCTACGAAATAATAATGCGCCAGTTCCAGACGCTTTTGCGTAAGCCACCGTTGTGGTGTGGTGTTGAAGAGTTTGCTGAAATCCCGTTTAAACGTCGTCAGGCTACGGCCGGTGAGGTAGCCGAATTTTTCCAACGGTAAATTAAACATAAAGTTCTTTTCCATATATCCGGCCAAATCGATTTTCCCGGGTTCTTCAAAGTTTGCCAGTACATTGTCTATGCGCTGATCAATTGTCCTAAGGATACTAATGGCCTCTGTAATTTTTAGGGAAGCAATATTTTCAGGCAAATCTTTCATCTCAAAATATGGTATGAGGGAAGCTAGGCAGCTTTCCAGTAGCGGATGGTTATTGTAACAAAAGATTTTGGGCGAATTAGTGGTTTTTGGTTTAACTTCCAAATGGGTATAATAGGCGCTCAATTTGTCCGTCGTAAGATGCATCACCACCGTTTTGTGCGGTTCGCCGTCTTTGGGATAATTGACGATGGTCGCCAGCTGGTTTCGCGGAATCAGGAAGATATCCCCTTTCTTAAAAAAATAGGTCGCATCGTTCTGCACGATCTTGGTTTCACCGGAGATAAACCAGACCAGCATATGCTGGTCGAATGCAATATCCGACTTGAAAAACCTGTCCTCGTAGCAGGATAGTTTGATGTCGTCTGTGATGTATTTTGCCTGATACTCCATTTCTTCGTGTTGTGAAGCTTTTAAACAAATCATTTCGATATTCAATTATAAAAAATAAAACGCAATAATGCCACGCCCTGATTAAAAACGTGCACCCATGGTAAAATGCGGATACCATCCTTCGCGCGAATAACCTGCCATCAACTGCACCAGCATCGCCTTTGCCGGGGCGTAGTAGATTCCAACCCCAACACCCTGGTGCATGCGTTTGCTGTTATGCCCTGCTGCCCACACTTTTCCGGTATCATAAAACCCGGTTATACCCAACTGTCCCGGCGCGAGGTATCCCCGTACTTCGGCCATCCGTATACGGGCCTCGAAATTATTGAAAAGCAGTTGTTCCCCAGCAAACCGATATTGCCGCGAGCCCAACAGATTGCCTTGGCCGCCCAGGAACAGCGATTGGTAGAAGGCGGTCTTACCAAGGGTGACACCGCCGCCCGTCCGGTTCGCCAGCACGATGGCATCCTGTGCAATGCCCCGGTAAAATGCGACTTCAGCTTTGGCTCGCATGAATGACCTTGAATACCGGTTAAGCCCGTGCATGCCCTGCAGTTCAACATTGACTGACCCGCCGCTGGTGGTCAGTATCCGATTGTTTCGGGTATCCTTTGAATAGGTCACTTTTATGCCGGAAAACAACTTGTTTTTATCGATGGTGAGACTATCGTAAGTATGTAAAGCATCGCTGTGGCTGATAAACCGTCCGGTGTTTCCACTGCGGTCGGCATGATAGAACTGGCCAATGGGGCCGATACCGACCGTAGCGCTTTTACCCAACATCCACTGGAGGGACGGGTGGACTTCAACCAAAGTGAACCGTGCCCGGTGATAGCGGATGTTATGTGTATCGCGGTCGTAGACTGTGGCATTTCCAAGTCCGAAGAAATTTTGCGTGTTGTTTGGTGCAAGCACCTGCCCGTGCACCACCAGATCAGCCCTGTCCAACACGTCTGTCCAATGTCCTTTGTAGTTGATGCTGAAAGCACCGGTAGCAAATGCTGCGGACACGAGCAATTGCTGCGTGTGAGCAAACGGGCTTTTTTGAAAACCCTCATTGTGGGTATATCGGAACCCACCACCAACCAGGAACCCGTCATCCACGTTGTAGCCTGCTGTAACCAACGGCATCCACACGTTATATAAATCCACGGGCCGGAAAGGGATGTTTTCATCTTTTTTACGCCGATAGATCTTCAGTCCGACCGTATTTCCCGAAAAGGTGGTCTTCTTTCCAACGCCATACACGGCGGTGCGCTTTTGACTGCCTACGATGTGATAATGCTTTTGCCCGCCTTGTCCGATTACCCTAAGCCGTATGGGGGTGCCGCGGGTGTCGATGAACACACTGTCCTGTCCATTTCCTAAATAGATGCGGATTTCGCTTGTGAGCGCGGGGTCATAGGTTTTGTCCATCAATCTCCGCTTCATTCCGCCCTCTTTATTGATTTTATGCATCGTTACCCGCATGGCGTTTTCGGCCGTAGGCTGTACAACGATATGTTCGTGCTTATCGCTGACTTTGATATCTACGATGCGGTTGATAAATCGGTAATAATCGGACATGCCTTTGGGGAGCGCGTTCCTCCTGTTTTTCAAGTCATTAAAAATTTCAGTGTGCCTGAGGGCATAAGCCGAATAGGGTAATCGATCGATTGCTTCCATGAGTACACTGTCAGTTATACAACGAACAAAATCGTTTGCCATTTCCATCCATTCGGCATAACTGAACTGCGTTTCGGGATGGGCATTCAGGAAGCGGGATTTATACAATGAAAGGCTGGCATTGCCGATCTTCGGGCCGAAGCCCTGCAACCCCCGTAGGTCGGGCAGGGTGAAGGGCGTGGATGCAAGCGTAGGAACAACGCCTTGCGTTAACCGCAATACCTGGTCACGGTCGCGTGGTACGACCAGATAATCCGCATCACCATCGTCACTTTCATCCCGCCAGCGCCATTGGTCGCCATGCCTGTCCCAATCCCCCAAGAGTAAGTCAAGCATTCTGGCCCTGAAGAATGTTCTGGCATCGTACGTATGGTCATTATCCCTGTTGACTTTCCGTAGCATTTCGATGGTATTATCAGAATTCCCTTCGGGTTCACGTTCCTCAAGCAGGCACAGCATGTTGGCAAAAAGCAGGTTGTGCACACCCAACGCACTGTCCGGTGCGATCATACCGATGACAGGTTGGGTATGCGGCACACCGGCGGCATGGGCGATGGGCGGAACCATCAGCGCTGAATAAGGGTGCTGAGCGCTGTTTGCATCATCGACAATGTATTCAGCGAGGGTATTATGCAATTCCTGGGGCAGTAGCCTGACCGATGTCTTGTTTACACTTCTGATGACCCACTCCTTGCCTGTGGAATCCGCTAATCGCAGGGTGTACGATTGGAATCCCCCGCCCCGTTTCAGCGGCTTCAGTCCGCCCCGGAATTCGGATATCCGGATGACCGGCACATTGGTTTCGGCATCCCATTCTTTACGGTAATTTTCGCCAAACAGCATTTTGTGGAACGCACCTACACGGTTAAAGGCGGGGTTGGCACGCACGCTGATACTGTCTGCTAGGTCGATTTGCAACCGGGCCTGGTTGCTGCCGGGAATAGAAGAGGCTGGAACAGCATCGTGTGCAGACACATATCCCCAGCTACATAGAACAAGGTAAATATATCCAATTCGTTTCATATGGGTTAATATTAGTGGCAGTGTCATGGTTCATTGGATGGTATGCGGCATGGGGGCTCGTGAGTAGCCGAGGCTTCCAGATACTGGTAAACGCACGCTTGGGATGGTATGCGTTGCCGATTTGCATCGTCATCAAGCTGTATCCCGATGATTTCGCCAAGGATGCGTTGCAATGCTGCATCGCGGATCGGGAAACAGACCTCTATCCGCCGGTAAATATTGCGTTCCATCCAATCGGCTGAACCCAGATACATTACTGGCTTTCCGCCATTGTGGAATAGAAAAATACGGCCATGCTCCAGGTACTTGCCTATAATGCGGATGACACTTACCCTTGAGCTCATCCCCGCGATGCCCGGTCGCAGCCTGCAAATGCCACGGATGATCAGGTTGACCTGCACACCTGCTTCGCTGGCTTCGTAGAGTTTGCTGATGAGTGTCTCTTCCGTCAGGTTATTCATTTTCAAGGTGATGGAACTGTCCATCCCTTTCCGTGAATTTTCAATTTCCTGATCGATCAGCCTGATGAAAGCAGGCAATAAATTAAACCGGGCTACCAGCAGTTGGCTGAATTTGATGGTGGGGTTACCGGCTTCAGATGTCCGTGCAGCCAAAAAGGAAAACAGCGAACACATATCGGCCGTGATGGATTTGTCCGCGGTCAATAAGCTGTGGTCAGTATAGGTCTTTGCCGTCGTTTCATTGAAATTACCTGTGGCAAGCAGGCCGAAATATTGGCTGGCCTCCCCGGCTTTACGTTTGACCAACGCAATTTTTGCATGAACCTTCAATCCGGGCATGGAGTACATCAATTGCACACCGGCTTCCTTCATCAACTTGGCCCATCTGATGTTGTTCGACTCGTCGAACCGCGCCTTCAATTCGACGAAAACGGTAACTTTTTTACCGTTTTTCGCGGCATTTATCAAAGCTTGTACAATCTTCGATTCCTTGGCTACGCGGTACAGTGTGGCATAGATAGCTTCCGTTTGCCAATCGATAGCCGCTTCGTTGAAAAAGCGCAAAACGGTATCGTAAGATTCGTAAGGGGTACTCACGAGCACATCCCCTTTGATAAGTCGATTGAAAATGGTGTTAGTGCCTAGTTTGAGGGAGCTGGCGAGCGGGGTGTCGGCTGTATTCTGCCAGGCATCGTAACACTTGGGGAAATCAGCCAGGTCTTTCAGGTTATGGTAATGTCCACCCGCTACGCTGTTCATTTTCCTGAGGGAAAAGGCCCGCAGGAGTACCACCAGGTGTTCCAGTGGAAAATCGGGCGGGTACAATAGCCGAGTGGCCAAGCCCACATCCCGGCGGCTGACCATTGCTTCGATTTTATCGGCAAGGTCTCCATCGTACTCATCCTGGATGTCCAGATCGGCATCCCGGTTTACTTTAAACGAATAGGCACCCGCAATCTTTTTTCCGGGAAACACGTTGCCCAGATGATGCTTGATAATGTCATCGATAAATAGGACGTAGTGTCCTTCCGGCGAATCCACACTAAAAAAACGGCTCACCACGTCCGACGGGATATTGACGATGGCGAGGTGCCCGGGCCTATTCCCTTCAAACACCACCGCCAGGTAGAGTTTGTTGTTCTCCGGAAAAAATAGTGTTTCCGATAGCTGGACGATGTGTAACTGCCCCGCCAGCACGGAGAAAAAATAATCCCGTGCCATGGGCAGCACGGCTTTGGGAAGCGGTTCACGGTAGAGCAGGTGTGTGCCTTCGGATCGTAAAAGCGGTATCAATTGGCCGGAAAGGATTTCACCAAACCGTTCCTGTTGCTCACGGATGGTCTTTCGCACCGCTTTATACTCCCCTTTCCGGACCACACCGTTTTCGATGGGATCGCTTTTACTTATTTTTTTCAGAGCCATCAATACCGGGATCCGTACGCGGTAAAATTCATCGAGATTGGAAGAATAAATCGCCAGGAATTTCAATCGTCCGTTCAGCGGAACAGCATCGCTTGCCGCTTCTTCCAGTACACGCGCGTTGAAAGCGAGCCAACTCAAGTCCCGGCTCAAAAAACGATTTTCTGAAGTGGTAGGTGCCATGGTTTATGGATTGAAAATGATAATTATGGCAATGAACGCCAGGACAGAAACGATTAGACCATGCATGAAAATGTTATAGGCCAGCCGCAGGAGTCTGTATTTTCTTCCCAGTACAACCCCCTGTGAATAAACATCCTGGATCAGGGTCGTATATAACAGATCACGGTCTTCCATGACGCCCTTCATCCCTTCGTTATAGTCGCCAAGGGACATCCTGTGGAAGTTTCCGAAGAACAATAAGTTCACCTTGCCTGCTTTTACATCACCCAATGCATAGGTTCCTTTCGGGATGGACGGCCGCGTAGCCAGAATGGCACAAACCATCGTAGACAGGCTTACAGCGAGCAGTACAAACGTCGGAATCGTCAACTGTGCGTAGTCGTCCAGTTTTCTGAGCAACAGTGCGATAACCACCGACAAAATGATGGAGTTTACTGTAATCAAGATGTTCGCTTTGTTATCTGCCATGTCGCTTAATCGCTGATTGTTGGTGGCGGTAACCCGAAACATCGTTTCGATGCCGCGATCGGGTCTTTCGCTCGCTCCCTTTTTCCGGATTTCACCGCCGGGCCTTTGCCCCGCCCTGAGCGATTCGAGGTTGCGCTGCTTTTGCTCCCCAAGTTGCTGCCTGGCGTAGTCGGTGTGGTATCGGTGATGTTCCATGAATGAAATGGTCTTATCGCGCCAATCTTCCTTGCTGATGGGTATTCCTATAAAAGCCCTGGCCTCCCGCCGCATCAACCGGTTACGCGCGATGAAATCAGCACTACCCAGATGGAATAGGTCGGCATCGCAAACGATCTCCTCCAGTAAATTGGTCGGTGCCTGGGGTATGCAAGTCGCCATGATGCACTGCCCAACGGCCGATATGATTTCTTCGGAGACATGGTGCCCACGGAGAAAATCTGCGGCAATGGCCGCACTGCGGAGCTCATGCCCACCCGCCGGACCGTTGTGGTATCCGACGTCATGGAAATAGGCCGATATGACAACGATGAAATAGTCCCGCTCGTTGAGTTCATAATGCCCGGCAATGGCATTGGTGGCCTCGACGACCTGCGTTGTATGGCCCATGTCATGGAAACACAATGTTTCATTTTTATGTGCTGCGTGGTGGCCATCGACCCAAACGGCAGCATCCATTATAATCGCTTTGTAGTCCATGGTCATGATCGTTTATCCGGCCAATTCAAACAAAGTGATTTCCGGCGGCATGCCTACGCGCCCGGGGTAACCCAGGTATCCGAAACCACGGTTGACATATAACTGTTGTTCACCTTGCCGGTATAATCCTGCCCATTGCTTATAGGACCATTGCGCAGGCGAATAGGATTTATCACCTACCGAAATACCAAACTGCGTGCCGTGGGTGTGTCCGCTGAACATGACGTCAATGTCCGGGAAGTTGGTGTTTACCTCTTTGTCCCAATGGGTGGGGTCATGGCTAAGGAGTAATTTTACCGCTGCCTCATCCGTGCCCCTGATGGCGCCCGACAAATTTCCGTTATCACGGAAGATGGACTCGTTGGCCGAACAATTCTCTACGCCGATGATGGCCAGGCTTTCGCCACCCAGGGTAATGAGCCGGTTTTCGTCTACTAGTAAATCATAGCCCAGCAGCCGATGGGCGTGCTTAATATCCTTGAGATTCTGCAATCTGGCCTCGGGGTTGGGAAATCGTAGGTACGCACCGTAATCGTGGTTCCCCAGCGTGCTGAACACCCCCAACGGCGCTTTTACCTGATTGAAAATATCAATGTAATCCCTTACTTCCCCCGCTCTGTCATTCACCAAATCGCCGGTAAAAAACACCATGTCGGGTTTCGTTTCCAGCAAGCGCTCCACACCACCCTTTACCGCTGTCCGGTTAAACAGCGATCCTGTATGGATGTCTGAAATCTGGGCGATGGTCATTCCTTCAAATGCCTTCGGAAGTCCTTTGATCACCAAGCGTACACGGTGTACGTGATAGTCATGCGCACCGGAAACAATACCCCAGGTCAATGTACCCGCCGGAATGGCTGCTGCCATCACCGCCGCCTTCATCAGGAACTCAGACCGGTTTATCACTTGGCCACTACCCCCTGTCGTTCGCTTAACCGACCACCGAACCAATCTGGACGCATCCCCGGCCAATATCAACACAGCGGAAAGCATTTTGCCCCCATACGTCACAAACAGGCCGGACAGGATCACGGTTCGGATACCAACGCCCAAAACGTCAGATGCAATAAAGTTATAGGCCCATAAACCCAGCAACAGTACGGTGGAGACACTCCAAAAAAGCACAGTCACCATCTGCTGTATTTGCTTACGCTGGTCGTTGACGGCTACTTTTACCGCTTGCCATACATAACAATCGATCAGCAACAGGATGCAGGTAAGGATAGGTACTACTAGAAATTTACTTGCAGTCATCTTGTTTCCCTCCTATATCGATTGCCCACCATCCACTAGGTGTATCGCCCCCGTCATGAAAGAAGCATCCTCACTGAGCAGGAAGGCAATAGCCTTGGCAACTTCATCGGGTTTGCCCATTCTGGACAAGGGTATGGTACTCCGCATTTGCTCCTCAAGCTGTTGGTTTAGCCCGATTTTATCCATAATTTCCGTCGCTACGGGGCCTGGACTTACGGCGTTAACCCGGATACCCCGGGGAGCCAATTCGACCGCTGCAATTTTCATCACTGCGTTCAATGCGGCTTTGCTCGCAGCATACACGGATGCAGTGGGGGGAGAAATGGTGGCTGATGTCGATGATAGCAATACCACTGATGCATGGTCATTTAGCAGGGGGATGAATTTGCCCAGGGTGAAATAGGCTCCCTTGAAATTCACATTCATCACTTCGTCGAACAAGGCTTCATCGGTAAATTCGATAGGCGAAAATTTGGTTATGCCCGCATTGATAAGCAATAGGTCTATTTTTCCGAATCGGTTGGCGACTGCCGAAGCCAGGTTGTCAATGTCCTGAATACGGGATTGGTCTGCTACGATACCGATGGCCCCCAGTTCTGATGCGGCTTTCTCAACAGCGTCCTTCCTCCTGCCGGTAATCACCACCTGGGCCCCGCTGTTCGTTAGTTCTTTTGCAGCGGCATATCCGATACCACTGTTTCCGCCGGTAATGACGGCAATTTTTCCATTTAATGTTTTCATTTTTTTGCGTTGATTAACTAATTCCTATCCATCGGTATTATCCGGTGTTAGGTTGCGACGGCAACCGGGTGGTCAAATTGCAGGTAGGTGAAGCAGATGTTGCGTATATCACCATATATTTCGCATAACGCGTTGGAACGAGATCCATCTGTTGAATGCGTTGCGGGTATATCTGCAGCTGGAGCGGCCGCTGTCAACTCATCGGTCATCAACAGATAAGAACGCCCGGGAATGCCATTTTTCAATAGACGGTGACTTTCAATAACCACTTCACCATATAACTTCCTGAATCCCCCCAGGGAAAACTCCGACATACTCCCGTAGTGGGCAACGGCTTTGAGGTGGAGATCCAGCGGTAGGTTCAACTGTGCTTCCAATTCAGCCTTTTTCTTGCAAAAGGCGCGTGTTAGGCTGTCAAACTGCCGGGTGATGTCTTCAATGCTGGGTAGTTGCCGCCATTTGTAAAAGAATACCGCATCTCCTTCGATCTCAGCAATCTCCAGCCCCAGCACATTGTGCTGGATGATTGTCGAGAGCAGCTCATACGTGATGCGTTTACCGGTTAGCAGATCTGTGCTCCGGACAAGCTCAGTGAAACCACTGATGTCTGGGATAAAAACCAGCCCTTTGCGGGTGAGATAGCTATTCATGATTTCTTTTTTTATGCTTTCAATCTGTTAACCGGTATCCTGCTGCCTAGTTATTCTGTATCCGTGGAATCGCGATGGTTTTCATTTTAAGGCCGTACGGATCGGAGCTGTCGGTTTCATCGAAGCCGCGCCCGGCGGCAGCAAAATGCTACAGACTGAATTGCAGACCCGTCATTTCTTCGCTCCATGCCCACAACCGCTTGGCATCCACTTCGTCCAGTGAGTATGGCTTAACCCCATGCGTTGCGCCATCTCCAAACGCCAACTCGGCAACATCCACATCTTCGCAATAGACCCCACCCACGTTGTCCAGCTGGGGGCTCGAGGCACACCATACCGTGGTTGCCGCGCCCTGGGGTACCGTTTTCAGCGATGCCAGTACTTCCGGCAACATGTTGCCTTCGGCATCACAGAACCCCATCTGCTGGAACAGCTCCAGCGGCGCTTCCCTGCCCAGCTCAGTTCCGCCGATGGAACCCGGATGCACGGAATAAGCCCTCACGTGAAAAGCCTTTGCCCGGTTGTCCAATTCAAGCGCAAAAAGGTTACTAGCGGTTTTCGATTGTCCGTAGGCTTGCAGCGTCTCGTATTCGCGGTTCAGGAAATTGGGGTCGTCAAAATCGAACCCACCGAAGTGATGCCCGTGGGAGGATACATTGATTACGCGTGCGCCATTTGCCGACTTGAGTGCGGGCCAAAGCCTTGCCGTAAGCTGGAACTGGGCCAGGTAATTCGTCGCCAGCTGCGATTCGATGCCGCGGCTGTCTCTGCGTAGTGGCACCCACATGATGCCTGCATTGTTGATCAGCAAATGAAGTGGCCTGCCCGAAGCAAGGAATTTTTCCGCAAAGGCATCAATGGATGCCGGATTCATCAAATCCATGGCTTCCAGCTCCACATTAGCGATGCCTTGTAGGTTTTTCTTTGCCTTTTCGGTATCGCGCGCGGGTACAATCACCGTGGCACCAGCGGCGGCAAGGGTCTTGGTCGTTTCCAACCCGATGCCCGTGTTGCCGCCGGTAACGATGGCGGTTTTTCCGGTGAGGTCAATACCTTTGATGACGTCACTTGTTGTTGATGTGGCGTTGAACCCAGAACCTACCGGCTGCTGCAACGCTCCCTGATAATTGTTTTGTTTCATTGTTATACTTAATTAATTGTTATCGTTGAGACAAAGGTATCGCGGATACGCGCCGGCAGTTTTGTTCAAACGTCCGAATATGCTTTGTTTAAAAGTTCGCCTTTTGTAGCTCTTTCACGGCATCGTCAACGAGCCTGTATACGGCCCGTGGTCGCGAGGCATATATGGCATGGCTACCCGTTCTTATTTCTACGATTTTCCGGCTGTCGCCCCTCTCCGCATACATCCGTTGCAGGCCCGGATTGATGATGCGATCCTGTGCGGCCACCATATAATATACCGGTTTTACCTTCCATGCCGGGTTGCGGATGGTTGCCGTAAAACAGCTATCGGCCGTAGGTACTTGTGCCTTGGCCATAAATGCCGCTTTTCTAGTGGAGAAATCTGCTGCAAAATCCGCTGCGAAACTTTCGGTCAGGATGTAATCCAATCCGTCGCCGGTTTTTACAAGTGAGGTATAGGCAGGAGGAAATCTCTTGAAGAGCTCGCCGCGGTTTTCGTTCGCCTCGGGCATATGTGCCGCGATGTATACCAAACCCCGCACCTTAGGATGGTTGCCCGCTACGGAGATGACCACTCCGCCATAACTGTGGCCCACCAATAACGTTGGGCCGTCTTGCTGCTCGATAAGCCGGATGACTTCGGCCACATCACTATACAGGCCCTGCAACTTGTGTTGGCTCACGGTAACGTTGTACCCCTTTTTTTTCAGGCGGTGGTACACCGCTTCCCAGCCCGAGCCATCAACAAATGCTCCGTGCACCAAGATAATGTGCTGTATGGGAGCTTGATTTTTTCTGTTGGGGGTGTTCGCCTGGCATAAATTCAAGGTTCCTAAAAAGAAGACTAGCGACCATCCGAAAATGTGTTTAAACTGACTGAAATGTGACATGCGCATACTTAATTCAATTGATATGACTTATAGTTAATGATTTACGGCAGCGAAACTACAACAAGCTGGATATCAATTATAAATGGTTTGGCCGAAGCGGAAACATTGGCCTGCCAAGCAGAAAATAAGCGGCTGAAAAGTACAACACGCGACTATTTAGGTTAACTTTGGAACATACCATATGCAGAAAACGACACGATACAGCCTGACTTTCCTTGCCATTATGCTTGTGGCCGCCGGCGTGGGGTTAGTGGCCTTGCACCACCATTTTAATCATGCCAAGGAATTACTTTGGGCAAGCAAAATGGAATCCGGGCGAAGAGAGATTCGTGAAATAAGCATGCTCCTCACCCAACAATTGCGGGCCGGTATCGCACCACAACAAGTGGTGGATCACCTCCAGCGAAGTATCGTCAATACCGATACGCAAAGTGAGTTCATCTGCATGTACGATCGCGAAGGGGTTGAACTCTGCCATCCGGATCCGGCCTTTGTCGGCACGAAAATCGAAGCGTCTGATTTCAGGTTTGCCGGTTCGGGTAATGTCGATGATTTCCTTGCCGTCATCTCCCAGGGCCAATCGGCATCTGGGATTCGTAGTTTTCCGGTGCAACGTGAAAAAAGTTCCCAGATTGTCAGTATTTATCCTGTTGAAGGAACCGATTGGATGTTAGCGAGCCATTTCAATGTTCTGCTTTTACAAACCCAGTTGGATAGCCTATACCGAGATTTTCTGGTGGGTACGCTGGCGGTGATTTTTTTGATCGCTACAGCTGGGTTTTTACTCATCCGCTGGATCTATCGAACGTATGAGCGGGATACCGAAATCCACGTCAGCGGTCTCAATGAGGAAATCAACAGCCTAAGCCTACTCAACCGCCAACTGGAAAACAAACAGCAAATTAGTTCTTCTGCTGACACCAAACGCAAACGAATCATCACCTATCACAAGGACGAGATCATTACTTTAGATATCAATGATATTGCTTTTTTCTACTTGTCGGAAAGCACCGTATATTTGACGACCTTTCAGAGACAGGAGTATAGCCACACCGACAGCCTGGATGAGTTGATGAAGCAGCTGAATTCCGATAATTTCTATCGGGCCAACCGGCAATACATCATCCACCTGGACGCCATTGAAAGCATTCTAGTTTACGGACGGAACCAACTGCAATTAAAAACCAGGCCGAAATCTCCGGAAAACATCATCATCAGTAAAAACAAAGTCGCCGAATTTAAGAGGTGGTTGGATCGTTAACGTGCTGATATCAATCAGTTTTATTGCTATTGGATTAGGAAGTGACCGATAAGGGTTTCGCTAACCACTTGATAATGTCATCGAACACCTGCTGCCGGTCATCCTCGTTAAGTATTTCGTGGCGCATGCCTTTGAAGAGCGATATTTGCAGTTCTTCAAAAAACTTGTCGCTCAGTGCATCCGCAGTCTTGTGTATGCCTTTTCCGAAATCGCCGATCGGATCATCGTAACCACTGATAAACAGGATGGGGAAACTCGTCGGGATATGGTCTGCCCAACTCGACCGGGTGGCCTTGACATTCAGCGAGAGCAGGCCATAGAACGCATTGTTGCTGAAATCCACGCCACACAATTCATCCGCCAAAAAAGCCTCCCTATTCTCCATGCGTGCACTCAGCCAATTGGTACCGTCATTCGGTCGCTCGTGCCTGAATCGCCTGTTATTGATGGACGAAAACAGCTTGTTGAGCCATCGGCTCCGTTTCGTGGGCGCGATTAGGTTGGCTATGCACAATACCGGACGGAATAACGCTGCCATGGTGTTGGGGCCACCGGTACCGATCAGGACGACCCCCTGAAAGAGGTGGGAAGATTCCCTCAGGAGGAGGCGTGCAACAAATGACCCCATGGAATGCCCCATCAGGATCAGCGGTACGCCTGGGTAGCGATGCGATAAGAATCCGGCCATTCGTTCAGCCGTAGAAACCAATAGTTTGTCGGGGTGCTTTCGACGGAAGAAACCTAATTGTTCTTTGGTTTTTGCCGTCCGTCCATGGCCGATGTGGTCGTAAGTAAGTACGGCATAGCCTTTTCCCTTTAGGTAGTTCGCGAATTCCTCGTATCGGCCGCTATGTTCCTGCATGCCGTGTAATACGAGGATGGCGGCCTTGATAACGGTTCCTTCCCGCTCGTACACGGTATGGTGGATGTGTTCAGGGGCGGTGTGATCCATAATCGATTCCTAAATTACGAAATATGGCTTGTAAGGGGGTGATTTACGGCAATTATTTTTAGCCCTGTGTATAGCTCTTGTTATTTAAATCCAAATAGGAACGGAAAGATAAACACTACGGACACTGCCCAAAGGCAATAAATGGGTAAGTATGACGCAATGGTTTTTCCAACAGTGCTGATGTCTGCCTTCTTCGAAAGGACTTTAAATAGCTGTACTGTGACCAATAGTAAGTTTACCAACATCAATAAGTTGGCGCCCAAAACCGCTAGCCGGTTTGGTGTAATTCCCCATTCTGATATCCGGAACAAGATGGCAGACAGTGCGATTCCATTGACCAATATCGTAACCACCGACAGCAGCAAGAGGATCCACCACTCGACACGGCCGCCACTTGCCTTGGATGTTTCGGCAATCGAAAAGAAAATAATGGCCATCACCCCGATCAATAGGATATTGAATGTCAATAGAAACTCCCGGTCATTATAGGGATCTTTTCCCGAATAGGCGATGGCCACCAGGTAAACCACCAACATGACCAATACCAATGGACTGAATAATTTAGCAATCACCGGCGAAACTTTGCCTACCAATTGCGGGTTGGTTTGGGTAAGGTAGGTACCGATCAGGGGGGCGGCTGCGAGTCCAACCACACCGACATTCATGAAATAGAATTCTGTGATATCAAAACCAATCAACGAGAAAAGTCCGATGGTTACACCACTCAGGATGCCCCCTGAGATGACGATGAGGGTGGTCATCACGATCAAATCACCGTTATACGTGAGAAAGCCCAAACGCTTCTTGAGGTTGTTGTCCTTCTCGCCTACGAAGGCAACGCTTAATATCGCCCACAACAGCAAGGGCAGGTGGAGGCAGGATAGGATAAGCGTGTCACTTTCCTTGTTATCGGGAAGGACATTGATAAAGATAAGCCCCACAAGCATTGCACCGGCGAGGAGCGCCATCTTGCCGAAAGGCAATTTATTCTTCCAGGCAAAGTAGGCTGTTAATAGCGGGAAGACGATAAAGCCGATGTTACGTTGGTAGAAGAATTCCTCGTCAATTGCAAAAAGGGCTGGCAACTTGGCAATAAGCCCGGCAAGAAGCGAAGCCGCAAGTACCAAGATGATGTCTTTGCGGGTGCCCCAGGAAACTTCTTCGCCGGTGAAGTTCAGCCGCTCACTCCAATACTTGGCGGGGATACTGTCCGCTATTTCGGGATACAATGCGTTGAAAGCACGCTTAAACGCTAGCTTATCACCGCGGTACAACGCCTCCAGTTGTTTGGGGTTGTCGAGATTGGATAGGATCTTGGTTTTCATCTAATTATTTTTCTTTTATTGGCCGATGAGAACTCGATGCAAATAATTATTGCCCTGTGTGTCAATATTATTTACATCTCGGTTTCATAACATGTAATTAATTATTTTTTCTTTGTTGATCGTTTTGTCTGTTTGAGTTTTTTGTATTAAAAGAACTTTGTTATTCAAAGTTTATAGATAAAAAAATAGCTGTTCCTATTTCTGGGATTGGATTAATTGTTCCAACGCTTTCAGGTGATCATCAAACGCTTTCTTGCCTGCTTCCGTCATGAAATACCTGGTGTTGGGTTTACGGCCGACAAATGATTTTTCCACGCCGATAAACGCCTCTTTCTCCAATGCCTTGACGTGACTGGCCAAGTTACCGTCGGTCACATCGAGAAACGCTTTCAGCGCATTGAAATCGAGCGTGTCATTGACAGCCAACGCTGACATGATACCGAGCTTGATTCTGCTTTCGAAAGCCTTATGTAATTTGTCAATGGATATTTTCACCGCTCGTACCTATAGTGGATATAAATGCCGTAAATGATGTGGAGTGCGCCGAATCCGATGGCCCAGCAGAGCAGACTATAGTCGATGAAGGACGCCGCGACGAGGCCCAGCCCGATTTCGATGAGACCCAATGCCCTGACGGCACGATAGGTGAATTGACCCGCATTATACAGTGCTAGGCCATAAAAAATTAGTGTCAGCGGAGCCGCTAAGCCTACCAGTCCACTCGAAATCAGAATAAGAATCAAGAGTCCGCCGGCAGCAAGCGGAACGGCCATATTGGCCAATAACCGTTTGGAAGTGGCACTCCATAGCTTTTCCCTACGTTTACTCGCGCGCTGGTAAGAAAGGAACACCGCTGTGCCAATGGCGAGTACCAATACGATTATTGCTAATGCAATAAGTTTTTGGGATGTGGTAGGCCATGTTGCCGAATCTACCGGGGTATAGGCGGGGCTTTCTGGATGGAAATGAAGGTATTGGTGTGCCGCATAGGCTCCCACAAGCGCATAGATACCTGCCATGACGCCAGCCCACCCCGAGAGTGACAAAAACTTCGATGAGCGCTCCATCATCGAACGGATTTCCGAGATATCCTGGATGTAGTCCTTTTCTTTTGACATTTAAAAGTACTTTTTTTTACAAAGCTAAATAGAAATCTGGAATTTGCAAGTGCTGGGCACATTTATTTTGGTAAATGACAGAATAATCGCTAATGGCAGTGGGAGCAGTTACGTAAGAGGGTTTTAAGAAGCAACCAATCTCCAGAGAAATGGGTTGGCAAACGCGGGTGGACTTCCGATGCAACGGTAATGTTCTATTCAGGCTTTTGGTACTGGCGTTGCCGGATATTATCCGCTTCAATAACTGTAAAAGTGTTTTCGAAAACAATTTCGGGCCGTTCCATTAAATGCTGCAATATCCGGCCGGCAAATAGCGGTTCAAGACCTTTGTCCCTGAAATAGATGACTGAGGGAGGATTATCGAGGCCATGGCGGTAAATGATTTCACCATAGTCACTGTCAAATGTCAATATGATTCGATGCTCTTGTTGGGCAAGCGTGACCACTTCACCATCTGTTATGCCGAACATTTCTTCGGCGATACTTTTTACATCCTGACCTAGCTCTCTAAGCAACTTGATACTCGGGAACGGAAAGTTCTCATTTGCCAAAAACTTCACATTAAGCCGTTTTTGTCAATGAAAAAAACAACTCGTTTTTCAGGCAATCCCTTAGATATGAAAATACAGCTTTGATGTGATCGGAGGTTAATTTAGGATAGCTTTCTAACAATTGCTGTTCTGTCCATCCAGAAGATAACAATTCCAGAATCAATTCAACAGATATGCGCGTGCCCTTTATCGTCGGTTTCCCGATGAGTATGTTTTTATCCGAAACGATATAATCTTGCCAAATCATGATTCTATATTATTAATCAACAATGTATTACAAAGATAGCAATAAATTTTAAGTCATATATCCCCATGACTGGTCTTGTCATTTTCTGTGCTCCACGCACCAGTTACGCGCGTTGACGAACGCTTCCAGCCATGGAGACACCTCGTCCTGCCGGTTCTTGGGATAATGAGCCCAGTTCCATTGGAATGTGGAGCGCTCGATGTGCGGCATGGTGACCAGGTGACGACCTGTGGCGTCAGCCATCATGGCCGTGGCAAATTTGGAGCCATTGGGATGGTGCGGGTATTGCTCATACGCGTATTTGGCTACGATGTGGTATTGGGATTCGTCATACGGCAGATCGAATTTGCCTTCGCCATGCGAAATCCATACACCCAGCGTGCTCCCTACTAAAGTGGACAGCATCACGGAATGGTTTTCCTGTACGGTCACCGACACGAAGTTCGATTCGTGCTTGTGCGAATCGTTATGCAGCAATTTACCGTGTATTTCATGTTCAGGATTGATCAGCTCTAGTTCCATAAACAATTGGCATCCGTTGCAAATTCCCACCGAAAGGGTATCCGGGCGTGCGAAGAAATTCGCTAGCGCCGTTTTTGCCTTTTCATTGTATAGGAATGCCCCGGCCCAACCTTTGGCAGAGCCCAATACATCGGAGTTAGAAAAACCGCCCACGGCACCGATAAACTGGATGTCTTCGAGGGTTTCACGGCCCGAAATCAAGTCGGTCATGTGCACGTCTTTCACATCGAAGCCCGCTAAATACATGGCGTTAGCCATTTCCCGTTCGGAGTTGGAGCCCTTTTCGCGGATAATGGCCGCTTGGGGTCGGGGGGTAGCCGCATCGATAATGGGTTTCTTGCCTGAAAAATGGGTGGGGAAACGATACGCGAGCGGTTGGGATTTGTAATTGGCGAAGCGTTCAGCCGCCAGGCCATTTGCTGTTTGCTTTTGGTCGAGCAAATAGGACGTTTTGAACCACGTATCGCGTGTTTCTGTCACGTTGAAGGTGAAATGGTCGTCGTTGTTTTTAATTGTGACCTCATTGCTGTCGATTACCTGGCCGATTTTCACGGCGGTTATCCCGGTTGCCGCCATGGCCTGCTCGAATGCCTGATCATCGTTGGCCTGCAGTACGACAGCGATGTTCTCATTGAACAATGCCTTAACGGTATCCGCTTCGTTTAAGCCACTTAAATCGAAGTTGGCCGCGAGGTTGATGTCGGCAAAGCACATTTCGAGTAATGTGGTCACCAATCCTCCCGAACCGATATCGTGGCCTGCGGCGATATGGCCGGCCTTGATGGCGTCTTGGATGGTATTAAACGCCGTTTTGAAATAAGCCGCGTCGACGATGGTAGGTGCTTCCAACCCGATTTTAGTACGGATTTGCGCGAACGACGAACCGCCTAGCTTGAATCGATCTTTTGAAAGGTTGATGTAATACACCGAGCCAGCATTTTTATCCAATACGGGTTCGATGACATTGGTGATGTCCGTGCAGTTGCCCGCCGCCGAGATGATGACGGTGCCCGGGGCAATGACGTCTCCATCGGGGTATTTTTGCTTCATGGACAACGAATCTTTGCCCGTTGGGATGTTGATGCCCAATTCAATCGCAAAGTCCGAGCATCCTTTGACCGCTTCGTATAGCCGAGCATCTTCCCCTTCGTTGTTGCAGGCCCACATCCAGTTGGCGGATAAGGAAACACCCGAAAGGCCGTTTTTGATGGGAGCGAATACAATATTGGACAGCGCTTCGCCGATGGCATTACGTGAGCCGGCAACGGGATCAAGCAATGCGGTCAGGGGCGAATGGCCTACGGTCGTGGCGATACCTTCTTTGGATTTATAATCGAGGGCCATGACACCCACGTTGTTCAACGGTAATTGCAAAGGCCCCGCACACTGCTGCTTGGCTACGCGGCCGCCCACGCAGCGGTCCACTTTGTTAGTCAACCAGTCCTTGCTGGCCACTGCCTCCAATTGCAACACCTGGCTGAGGTAAGTGGGTATATCGTTTACCTGATAGGAAAGGTCAGCATAATGGTGTTCCACCTTGCGGTCGTTCATGATGGTTTTCGGGGAAGAGCCGAAGAAATCTTCCAAAGCATAGTCCATCGGCTTTTCTCCGGTGGATTTGGACTGGAAAGTGAAGCGGTGGTCGCCCGTCACGTCACCTACGGTATACATGGGAGCGCGTTCCCGATCGGCAACGGTCTGCAACGCCTCGATGTCTTTTTCGCCAATCACCAATCCCATACGTTCCTGCGACTCATTGCCAATGATTTCCTTGGCTGATAGGGTAGGGTCGCCCACGGGCAGCTTATCCAGGTCAATCAATCCCCCGGTTTCTTCCACCAGTTCGGACAAGCAATTCAGGTGCCCGCCTGCGCCGTGGTCATGGATGGAAACGATGGGATTATGGTCTGACTCCACGAATGCGCGGATGGCATTGGCCGCACGTTTCTGCATTTCGGGATTGGAACGTTGTACGGCATTCAGTTCGATGCCCGAGCCAAACGCTCCGGTATCCGCAGACGATACCGCCGCGCCGCCCATGCCGATGCGGTAGTTCTCACCGCCCAGGATCACGATTTTATCACCGGTTGTCGGCGTATGTTTTTTTGCTTGGTCTAGTTTGCCGTAGCCTACACCACCCGCGAGCATGATTACCTTATCATAGCCCAGTTTACGGTTTTGTTCTTCGTGCTCAAAGGTCAGTACCGAACCCGCAATCAATGGTTGGCCGAATTTATTGCCGAAGTCTGAGGCGCCGTTGGATGCCTTGATGAGGATGTCCACCGGCGTTTGATAGAGCCATTGGCGTTCGTCCATTGCTTTTTCCCACGGGCGGTCTTCCAGCAATCGGGAATAGGCGGTCATGTAAATGGCCGTTCCAGCTAAGGGTAAAGCGCCCTGTCCACCAGCCAACCGGTCGCGGATTTCCCCACCTGAACCCGTAGCCGCGCCTGCAAAAGGCTCTACCGTTGTGGGAAAGTTGTGCGTTTCAGCTTTCAGCGAGATGACCGATTGAAATGGTTTTTCCTCATAGAAATCAGGCTTATTAGAAGATTTCGGTGCAAACTGGGTCACCTCCGGCCCCTTGATAAAGGCTACATTGTCTTTATAAGCGGAAACAATGTCGTTCGGATGGGTTTCTGATGTCTTCTTGATGAGTTTGAATAACGATGAGGGTTGTTCCTCTCCGTCAATGATAAATGTACCGTTGAATATCTTATGGCGGCAGTGTTCGGAATTGGCTTGGGAGAAGGCAAATACCTCTGAATCGGTGAGTTTACGGCCGATTTTTTCAGCGAGTTTATTCAGATAATCGACTTCTTCCGGGCTTAATGATAGCCCCTCTTGTATGTTGTACGCAGCAATATCATCGACTTCCAAGACGGGCTCTGGTGTGATATTAATGGTATATATTTCTTGTGTTAACGATGCATACTTCTGCGCAACCATGGGGTCGAAATCCGTGAAGTCGGTGCCCACCTGTTCGAATTGTTCGATGCGGATGATACCGGAGATACCCATGTTTTGCGTGATTTCTACCGCATTGGTACTCCATGGGGTGACCATGCTTGCGCGCGGACCGACATATTGGTCGTTCAGTTCAAGCGCATCGAGTTTAGTAGCACCGCCGAACAGCCAGTTGAGTTTCGAGATGTCTGCTGTAGAAAGTTCTTTTTCGGTTTGAACGCCGTAAACGGTGTTCTTGGGGTTCACGAAGAAATGAATCATTATGTTGTTATTGATAGCGTCGTTATCTGCATGCAAAGATACGGCTAATATTTTGTATTCATTTCGGTTGGAGGGGATAAAAAAGCAAGAATTATACTTTTAAGAGAGGTGAATCTCTGTCCGCCTTGAACTCCTTATTGGACTACCGTCGACATACGATTGATAAATTCGCTGATTTTACCTATTTTTGTTTAAAATAGTGTAGTTATGGAATTGATTCTGAAGTCGGAAAGCAAAGGTAAGATCGCTCAAATATTAGCGTTAGCAAACAAATTGGGCATCAGTGTGGAACAGAAAGAAGGGGGAGTTGATAAGAAGGCCAAATCTGCCCCCCCTCAGGGTAGAACGGTGTCCATTGACGCGTTACTAGAAGACTTTGGGAAAGCCACCGATTTTCCAACAACGGATGAGATACGTTCGAAAGCTTGGCCCGCTTCATGGTAATATTTGATACCAATATTCTTATCGAGCTTTACCGGGGAAACACCCAAATCAAGGATGTCGTTTTGCATCTCGATGCGGATGTTTTTTATATTAGCACCATTACCGTTGTGGAGTTTTTGGCTGGGGCCCGGAACAAGCAGGAATTACGGACGATTAACAAACAACTGGGGAATTATACCTGTCTTTTGATCAATACAGATATCAATGATATTTTTTTGGAGTTATTCAAAAAATATAACCTAAGCCACAAACCGAGTATACCAGATACGTTGATCGCTGCTACTGCACTTTATTACGATTTACCTTTATTGACGCTTAATAAAAAGGACTTCCAGTATATACCAGACCTCAAGCTATTGTAAGCGTTTGGTAGTTCGTTGTAATAAGAACTGTAACGTCCTACCCAACCCTCATCGTCATCATCGCCAAACAATCCAACCGCATTCCTTGTTTCCATAGAAGGTACCAATTATTTATTGCCATGAAAACCATTTTCTCCATCAAATCGATTGTGCTGTGTTACCTGTCGCTTTTTTATGTAGTGGCCGGATGTGTGGCCCAAGATGCGCAAGGCCAAAACGAAAGGGATGAACGTGTACGGAAGTTCCTCGAAGAGAACCAACGGCATTGGCGGGATTTGAATGTACCCTATGAAGATGGGCAGATCCTGCACGACCTCATTGTGGCTAACAACTACCAATCGGCATTGGAAATCGGCACCTCTACGGGGCATTCGACTATTTGGATTGCCTGGGCACTCAGCAAAACGGGGGGCAAGCTGACCACGCTCGAAATCGATGCCGATAGGCAACAGCAAGCCATCGAAAATGTGGAAGCGGTGGGATTATCCGATGTGGTAGACTTCAAGCTGGGGAATGCCCATGAATTGGTCAAGGAAATCGAGGGACCGCTTGACTTTGTGTTTTTGGATGCAGATAAAGATTGGTATGTGCAGTATTTCAAGGATGTGCACCCCAAACTGAAAGCCGGTGGACGCTTCACCGCCCACAATGTGCTGCAGAACTTAAGGGGGATACCTGAATACCTGGAATTCGTCAAAGGCCATTCGGATTATCAAACGACCATAGACCGGACAAGTAGTTCAGGTATCGCCGTTAGCCATAAACAATAGGGAATAGCGGTTGCGCGGCGCACAACATAAATGTTATCGAAAAATATTGCAAATTACTGCTAATTGTGTTAGGTTAGCAGCCCATGCAACGAATAAGAAATGCCATTGTCCGGTTCGCTATCATCTGTTTTCCAATCATATTCAGCATCCTGGCAGGTTGTACCCATCGGGATTCCTCCCAATCGGGTGATCCGCGAAAACCGTCTTTCGCCCCCATCGTGGGGATTGATTATTACGAGGTCAGGCGGTCGTTTGACAATGGACTGGCCTACGATTCCATCGGGTTTGTACAGGAGCCCGAATGGCATGTGAAATTCACCCAAGAAGATGCCGTCCAGATTTATGTGCCGGGCAGCGACTCGTCGTTTAATTTCCAGATTACCCATGACCACGATTCGTTTTTTCATTTTGCACGGGAAAGCTGGAAGGTGATTGATCTGCATCCCGATAGCATGATGTTGCAGCGGTTGAGTTTAGATGGATTGCGGGTCAATAAAATACGCTCCAACGTGTACATGCGGTTTTATTCCAAGGATTACCTTGGGCGGTTGGGAACTCCATTGGAAGAATTGCGGAAGCCACATCAACGGGATACCTTGTTTGTGCGGCAGATGGTGGAACGCTCCAATCGGAATCCCACCAGCGTCGACAGTTCGTTTTCGTCTAAGCATTACGCCAAGTTGGTCAGCAAAAGCCCAATGCTCGAAATCAAACGACGGCAATACGACAGCCTGGAGACGATGAAGCGCTCCGCCGCATATGAATACCTGTATCCGGAATACGATATCGTTATCGATAAGGCTTACAAGGATTTTTACCATACCTTTTCCATATTGGTGGACCAAGATGGGAAATTGCATTTGGGTAAGTTCTTTGTGATGCCGGAATTTGAGGAGTCTAGGAGGAGGGTGCTTACGGGCATCATCGACGTCTATCTACAGAACCTATTGGACATTACCCCGGCGACCACACTGGGTATCCCACATACGAGCGTGGTTTATCTGCGGGTAAGGGGCAAGGAGGGGTAATCGTTTTTATATAAGGTGTCGTTTGCCTTATTTTTTGTTTCGACTATAATAAATGGATACTTCGTCCAAAAAGTCATCTTTAACGGTGTTGTTTGCGAAATCAAGTACACCGTTTGAAACCCGAATATTCGGGTTTTTCGGCCATCATCGGGCTAACCTGCCTAACGAAGTTTGACTAAAAAGAAGGAGTAAAGCTTGCTTTCGTTACCTTTGTTATCATACGTGTGGCGGGAAATGTGGATTGGAAAGGAGCCAAAGTAAACCAAGGATTCAGAATACGAGCAATTCACATGGAAGCTTGACGAGCTGGGGTTTGTAGGTCGTTTGGGGATGTTTAATCAAATCCAACAATAGAGAACCAGCGGTTTGCCCGATTTCATAGGGTTGTTCTTTGAGTGAAGCAAGGGGAGGTCGTTCCAGGTATTGGATGACGGGCATCGCACCATAGCCAATTAATTCGACGGAGTCAGCTTTTTTAGGAAATTCCTTTCGCAGGCAGCTCAAGGCGTCAAGCATGACCGAATCCTTGAACGAGAGTATGGCAGTAGGCGGATGATCGAGTTGCATCAAACGCCGTGTGGCTTGGAAATTGCATCCCTGTGTGAAGTCGCTCTCCTGTACTAGCGATTTATCGAAAGGGATATGATGTTGGATAAGTCCATCACGATACCCTAGGAAGCGATCGCGGCTGGTCGTCCAGTAGGATGACGCATTAATGAATCCGATGTGCTGGTGACCACGGGAAACAAAATAAGCGATTGCTTCGATAGCTGCGGTATACACGTCACTGCAAACACAATGATATTCTTCATTGATAGGTTTGCGGATGAAATAGACGATGGGGATGCCGGATTTTACGAAAGCGTTGATGTGCGAAGTATCCATCGTTTCCTTGGATATGGCGATGACAAGCCCATCCACGCGGTTGCTTTGCATGGTGTGGAGGATTTCTTTCTCCCGTTGCAGG
The DNA here is from genome assembly GCA_964498395.1 of uncultured Parapedobacter sp. Taxonomy (GTDB): domain Bacteria; phylum Bacteroidota; class Bacteroidia; order Sphingobacteriales; family Sphingobacteriaceae; genus Parapedobacter. The sequence goes on from CAZCHE010000004.1 coordinate 326,962, forward strand.
TTTTCGTGGCTTTGGCTAATCAATACGTTGTACCCTTTGCTGTAGGCGAATTTTTCGAATCCTTCCACTGCCACCGAATAGAAATGGTCAAGCATGTTGGGGATGAGGATGCCAAGCGTGAATGATTTTTGTTGTTTGAATCGGATAGCCGTTTGGTTAGGTACGAAGTTGAGCTGCTCGGCGAGTTTCTTAACGCGTTCCTTGGTGATCATGCCTATGCTGGGATGGTCTCTCAGGGCCTTGGAAATGGTAGAAGGCGAGAGGTTCAATTCCGAAGCAATGTCCTTAATGGTGGCGCGCTTGTGGTCCATTGGGCTAATATATGTAAAATTGATGATTTACGAGACAGGAACTATCGGTTAACTAAAAACGAATAATGTAAATGGGAACAAGAAGAAAATTTTTACAAAAAGGGCTGCTCGGCGTGTCTACCGTGGCAATGATGGGTGCAGTCAATGTTTGGGCAAGCCCGCATGTTAACCGTCGGTCGACGACACGAGACGATCGGTTCAACCTTGGCGTTGCAGGATACAGTTTTGTGCATTTTGGGTTGGATGAATCATTAGCGATGATGAAACGGATGGATGTACGATACCTATGTATCAAAGATTTTCATTTGCCACTCAACAGCACGGATGCAGAAATAGCAGCCTTTCACGAGAAACTTGCCCAATCCAACGTAACGGGCTACGCGGTAGGGCCGATTTACATGACGAAATCAACAGCAGAAATCGACAACGCATTCGAATACGCCAAGCGGGTGGGTGTTAATTTGATCGTCGGTATCCCGAATAAAGAAGACTTGGAATATATTTCCAAGAAAACAGCGGAATACGATATCCGCTATGCGATACACAACCATGGCCCGGAAGACAAGCTATATCCGAATGCAACAAGTATCTACGAACTGGTGAAAGACCTGGACGCACGTATGGGGCTATGCTTTGATATGGGGCACAATATCCGGGATGGCCATGACCCTATTGCTGACCTGGAACGTTACCACTCGCGGATTTTCGATATCCACCTCAAAAATGTCACCGCAGCAGCGGCCGAGGGAAGTACATGCGAATTGGGCCGCGGGGTAATTGACATCCCTGCTTTTGTAAAAATGTTGCGGAAGGTTGGATACGCGGGGTTGTGTAGTTTGGAGTTTGAAAAAGACATGGAAGATCCATTGGCTGGATTAGCCGAATCCGTAGGATATTTCAACGGCGTATCGGATGCTTCTTTGTAGATTTATTATTATCTGTTAACCATTTAATTAGTTGAATAATGATGAAGAGTGAATATTCAAGGAGATCCTTTTTGAAGCAGGCCATGGCGGTGTCTGCCGCTGCGGCTGTTGCACCAAATTTGTTGATGGCCCGACCGAAGCTCGCCGGCGCCAACGAACGCGTCAACCTGGCATGTATCGGTATTGGCAATAGGGGAGGTGAAATCATCCGTGATTTGTATGCAACGGGATTGGCAAATATCGTTGCATTGTGTGACGTTGATATGGGTGCTCCGCATACCGCCGCGGTATTGGAACAATTTCCAGACGTGCCCCGGTTCCAAGATTTCAGACAGCTATTTGATAAAATGGGCAACCAAATCGATGCGGTATCCATCGGTGTTCCGGACCATTCGCACTTTCCCATTACCATGCACGCCATGGCATTAGGCAAACACGTGTATGTGGAAAAACCGTTGGCCCGTACTTTTCAGGAAAACGAACTGCTTATGAAAGCAGCCCGTAAATACAATAAGGTGGTTACCCAAATGGGCAATCAAGGGCACTCCGAAGCCAATTATTTCCAGTTCAAGACCTGGGTGGACGCAGGGATCATTAAGGATGTCACCGCGATTACCGCCCACATGAATTCACCGCGTAGATGGCATGGGTGGGATCCGAACATCAGCGCTTTCCCTCCCGCAGAACAGATTCCGGACACGTTGGATTGGGATCTTTGGCACATGTCCATCGCCCAGCAACATGACTACAATAAAGATTACATCAATGGTCAATGGCGTTGTTGGTACGACTTCGGTATGGGTGCATTGGGTGACTGGGGAGCACATATCATCGATACAGCGCACGAATTCTTAGATTTGGGATTGCCTTATGAGGTGGAGTGCACGAAAGCAACGGGCCATAACGACTTTTTCTTCCCGATGTCGTCAACCATCATTTTCAAATTCCCGGAACGGAAAGGCATGCCCGCACTTGATATCACGTGGTATGACGGATTGGATAACCTGCCTCCGATTCCGGAAGGGTATGGTGTGTCAGGATTAGACCCCAATATTCCACCCCCAAGTACCGGGGAATTGGAGCCGGTAAGTTTGAATCCGGGTAAGATCATCTATGGTAAAGACTTGACATTTAAGGGTGGATCGCACGGCAGTACGCTTTCCATCATTCCGGAGGAGAAAGCATTGGATATGGCGTCGACATTGCCGGAAGTGCCTGTTAGTCCATCTAACCACTTCGCCAACTTCCTGAAAGCATGCAAGGGAGAGGAGAAGACGCGTTCGCCATTTGAAATATCCGGACCATTAAGCCAAGTGTTCTCCCTTGGTGTGTTATCCCAAAAGCTGCATACGAAACTCGTGTTTGACCGAGAGAAAAAGGTCATTACCAATAATCAAATTGCTAATGAGCTATTGGTAGGCCCACCTCCACGAAAAGGTTGGGAACAGTACTATCAAGTGTAAATGAAATTAATTGAACGCGGATGACACGGATTGTAATACGTAAAAAATCAGCGGTCATCTGCTGAATCCGCGTCATCCGCGTTCAATTTTTTTATTTTTTTAATTTTAGTTTTTTTCGTACCTTCCCCTCATGGTTGGAAGGTGTCTCATACTCCTCCTGATCTCCTATGAAAGCATCGCCCAAACCCACCTAGGCCCACGGTATCAAGCAATGGGCAATACGGGAACGGCCCTACAGGGGATTTATAGCCTGACCGCAAACCCAGCGGGCTTAACGGGTGTGGAACGGCTTACGGCCAACATCGCTTACCAACATCATTTTCTCAATACCGATATTACCACACAAACCGCTTTATTGGCGATACCCACGCCATTGGGTGCCTTTGGATTTTTGGCCAATCGCTATGGATTGAAAGAGGCGTATGACGAAAATCGCTTTGGGATTGTCTATGCCAAGCCATTTGGTCCCCGTTTTTCCATGGCTATGGCGGTCAATTATCACCAACTGCGCGTCCCTAACTATGTGAACAATCGTACATTTTCCGTGGATATCGGGGTACAATACCAATTAGAAAGCACCACCATGGGCATGTATAGTACTAACGTGGCCGGTGCTCGTTACGATCATGATGCCTATGGAGTCATCCCTTCGACGCTCCGTTTAGGGATCAGTCATCGGATGGATAAAGTATTGGTGGCCTCCGATGCGACCTATCGGTTTGATGGGGCGCTAGATGGACATATTGGTGCCGAATACAGTCCCAGGGAAATCTTACACCTAAGAGGTGGGCTCTCGCTCAATCCTTTGCAGCAATATGCAGGGTTCGGTGTCGTCTGGAGCAGTTTGGTGTTTGACATCGCTGCAACATTCCACCCCCGACTGGGAACATCACCGCAAATTGGCATCTGTTATGTGCTTTAGAACACTCATAGGCAGTTGGGTTATGGTATGGGCATTCATTGTTATTGCCAATGCCCAAACCTCAGATGACTTCTTGATGGAGCAATTGATTGAATTGCTGGCCGAAGAACTGGAAGAAGACTTTGACTTCAGCCAACTGCTAGAGCAATTGGATCATTACCGTAAATACCCCATTAACCTTAACCAAACAGACGGTTCGGAATTACGGGATTTACCATTCCTACCTCCGTTGTTTGTTGATAACCTGCTGGATCACCGTGGCAGGTCGGGCGACTTTATTTCCGTATTAGAATTGCAAACCATCGTGGGTATCGATAGGGTCGGGCTACAACTATTGCTCCCCTTGGTGTCAGTTGATGAACGTAATGCCCTGCGCGGTGTTCGCGGTCGGCAGTTATTGCATGAAGGGAGTCACGACGTGATGGTCCGCTATGGTCGTTTCCTGCAACAGCAGCGGGGATATGCAATCACCGATACGAGCCGTTCGAGGTATTTGGGTTCGCCAGACCGGCTCTTTGTTCGGTATCGCTACCAATTTAGCAATGATTTGCAAGTAGCCGTTAATATGAAGAAAGATGCTGGTGAACAGTTTTTTGCAGGCGGCCAACCGTATGGCTTTGATTTTTATTCGGCAAGCCTGCATGTGCGTAATCAAGGAAGGATAAAGGACATCGTGGTAGGCGATTATGCTTTGCAGTTTGGGCAGGGGTTAGCCATGTGGTCTGGCTTGAGTTTCGGCAAAGGGGCCCTATTGCAAAACGTAGCGAAACAGGCTGCTGGGCTGCGTCCTTACACCTCTACCAATGAAGTATTGTTTTTGCGAGGGGCTTCTACCACGGTAGGCTTTGGTCGTTTTTCCGTCACGCCATTTGTATCATGGCGTCGACTCGATGGGGCTGTGCGCCATGGGGATGACAGCATACGCAGGGCAGGTTCGCTAGGCCAAACCGGTTTGCATCGTACCCCGACCGAACAAGCCAATCGGAATGCATTGCAACAATGGGTATTTGGAACGGGTGTTCGGTATCAACGACGGCGTTTGACACTCGGGGCAACGGTTTTCAAGACGCAGTTTGATGCGGATATTGTTCCGCAGCCCCTGTTGCGTAATCAGTATGCGTTTAGCGGCTCATCATTATGGAATGCCAGCCTGTATTACAGTACATCCATCAGCAATGTATATGTTTTCGGCGAGGCGGCCCATCTGGTCGGGGGTGGGTTCGCCTTGCTCAATGGATTAGCAGCCAGCTTACATCCACAGCTCTCGTTTGTGTTGTTGCACCGCCGTTATGATAAAGATTACCATTCTTTTTTTGGTCAAGGGCTGGCCGAAGGTAGTCAGACGGCCAATGAGAACGGTTGGTATTCCGGCTTGGCCTATCACCCGAATAGGCGTGTAGAATGGGTGGTATATGCTGATTTCTTCCGCTTCCCATGGCTGCGTTATCGGGTGGATGCGCCATCCCAAGGTGTGGACATGTTGTCTCAGTTTAGCTATACCTGGTATAAACGGGCTTCCGTCACCATTCGTTATCGCTACCGCAATAAACAGGAGAACGCTGCCATGGATTTACCCGAAAATACCCTGTCGGACGTTTACAGGCACCAGTTGCGGTTGGAAGGACGATATCAGGTCAATGAGGGTTGGAGCATGCGCAATCGGTTGGAAATGGTCCATTACCGCAAAGCGGTTTTGCCGACGGAGGTCGGCTGGATGGCCTATCACGATGTGATTTATAAGCCGATGGCATCAAAGCTGAGCGGCAACGTTCGGCTGGCAGTTTTCGGTACACCAAGCTACCATTCACGTATCTATGCATATGAAAATGATGTGTTATTTGCCAATTCCTTTCCGATATACCATAATCGGGGAATCCGTACCTATATCAACGTCAGGTATCGGTTTTGGGGAAAGTTTGATTTGTGGTTGCGTTATGCTACATTTGTTTACCAAGACGTAAGCGAAGTGGGGAGTGGCCTGGATGCCATCGACGGCCGTCAACGATCGGATGTTCGTGTGCAATTCAGGTGGCAGTTTTGACGCCCCATTTCGAGGCACTGCTTTTATCACTATACATTGCTAAAAAAGTAAATTCATCTGATGAACATCGTTGTACTAGACGGATACACCTTGAATCCCGGTGACCTCAGTTGGGCTGGGTTGGAAAAGCATGGAAAACTTGTGGTTTATGACCGGACACCCGCGCATCAGCTCGTAGAAAGGGCCAAAGATGCCGATGTGGTCTTTACCAACAAAGTGCCATTGCGGGCTGAAGTGCTGGCCGAATTGCATAACCTGAAGTATATTGGGGTATTGGCCACTGGATACAACATTGTCGATACGGATGCTGCCAAGCAGTTGGGGATCACAGTAACCAATGTGCCGGGCTACAGTACCCAGTCGGTCGTGCAGTTGACATTTGCATTGTTATTAGCACTTTGCCACCGTGTACAACGGCACAGCGACAGTGTCATGGACGGTAAGTGGTCACGCTCGCCTGATTTCTGCTTTTGGGATTATCCGTTGACCGAGCTTGCCGGGAAAACATTTGGCGTAATTGGGTTCGGCGATATTGGCCAGCAAGTGGCAGATGTAGCGTCGGCATTCGGAATGGATGTGTTGGGTTATAGCCGGACACAAACCGACCAGTCTCACCGAAGACATTTTAAATGGGCAGACTTGGATGAAGTATTGACACAATCGGATGTCGTCAGTATCCATTGTCCGCTTACTCCGCAGACGGAGGGGCTGATCAATGCCGATACGCTGTCGCAAATGAAACCATCGGCATTTTTGCTCAATACGGCCCGTGGCCCCATCGTCGTCGAGGAAGATTTGGCACAGGCGTTGAATGCGGGTCAGATCGCCGGCGCTGGGCTTGACGTATTGGCTACGGAGCCTCCCGGATCGGATAACCCTTTGTTTACCGCCAAAAATTGCTTGATCACACCACACATTGCATGGGCTACCCAAGAAGCCCGCGCTCGCTTGATGGCCTTGACCGTAGGCAACTTCGAAGCTTACCTTGATGGAAATCCAATGAATGTAGTCAATGCTTGATGGCCGACTTGTAAATTCGATACACGCCCATGCATATCCTCATCGCACCTAACGCATTTAAGCACGCACTCGATGCCGACGACGTAGCCCGGGCAATTGAAAGCGGGCTGCTGACGAGTAAATTGTCGTGTACGTGTACCTGTTTTCCTGTCGGGGATGGGGGCAACGGCACGGGTAAACTACTTGTCGATCGATTACAGGGTGAGCGACTGGCCACAACGGTAAATGATCCGTTAGGTAGGCCGGTCTCCGCCTCGTGTGGGCTGGTTCACGGGGGGCGAACAGCGGTTATCGAACTGGCCGAAGCCTCGGGGCTGCATTTGTTGGATAGCGGCGAATTGGATCCGCTTCGGGCAAACACCTATGGAACCGGTCAGCTGATAAGGGCTGCATTGGACAACGGTGCAAAAGAAATCATCCTTTGCATGGGTGGGTCAGCTACGGTGGATGGCGGGAGTGGCCTATTGGCAGCATTAGGGGTACGCTTCTTGGATGAGAGCGGCGTGGAGATTACCGACTTGCCCTCAGGATTGGAGCGATTGCGCACGATTGATCGCTCCACGGTAGACCCGCGCCTGCAACAATGTGAGTTGACCGTCTTGTGTGATGTGGACAATCCGTTGCTCGGGGAGAATGGGGCGGCGCATGTCTTTGGCCCGCAGAAAGGTGCGACTCCAAACATGGTTAAGCAATTGGAAGTGATACTGACCCGTTATGCAGCAGTAATGGAGCGGGATACGGGTATATCGGTCTCCGACCTCCGGTCGGGTGGGGTTGCAGGCGGGGCAAGCGCTGGGCTGCGTGGTGTGCTTGGAGCCAAATTGGTTGGTGGTATCGACTATTTTTTAGGTATCACCGGCTTTGACGATTGCCTGAAGGAAAGCGATTTGGTCGTCACTGCTGAGGGGAGCATCGATGGGCAAACCTTGCAGGGAAAGGCACCTTATGGGGTAGCCATGCGGGCGAAGGAATACGGTCTTCCGGTTATCGGATTGGCGGGGCAAATACCGGTCGAGATTGATGCCGAACTTAATGATTGTTTCGATGTGCTTATGGCGATAGGTAATGGGCCTGTTCCATTGGAAGAAGCATTGAAAACAACAAAGCACAATCTCGAAAGGACCGCTAAGCAGATTGGGAACCTCATCGCACAACTCACCTAAAAGATCATCAACCAAACTTTATTGGCAAACCGACTGTTATTGCCAAAGAAAAAGCTCATCTGATTAATAGACCTCAAAAAGGTATCAGTTTTTGCCGAAATCTTGCTGGAATCGTATCAATTTGTGGGTTACCTTCGTAAAAGATAACCTGATTAATGATAAGATAGTGTATGGTTTTTAGTAAGCATCAATATTGGGCGGTATGCCTTGTTTCGTCCTTGATTTTTGTGGTACATGGATGCAATCCGTTTGATTCATCCAGCAGTGACGGGCCACCTGAAGCCAACCGTTTTACGGTAGTGGAGTTAGCCAAAGGGCTGGACGAACCGATGGAATTGGAAGTATTGCCCAATGGAGATGTCTTGGTCATTGAGCGAAAAGGAGCCATCAAGCGCTACCGTGCGGTGGATGGCACAATGAAAACGCTCCACCAAATGCCGGTATTCCACGGCTTGGAAGACGGCCTGTTGGGAATGGCTCTGGATCCTGCATTCGAGAATAACAACTGGCTATACTTGTTTTATTCCCCTGACTCCGATAAACCGGTGCAGCACGTCAGCCGCTTCACATTGGAGGATGATTCCCTATTGTTGTCCAGTGAAAAAATCCTGTTGGAAATACCCGTGCAGCGAGAAGAATGCTGCCATTCAGCGGGGTCGTTGGAATTTGGTCCGGATGGCCTGTTGTATATTGCCGTGGGTGACAATACCAACCCGCATAATCCAGGATATTACAATTCCATTGATGAGCGGACAGGCAGGGAATATTGGGATGCGCAGCGTACCGCTAGCAATACCAACGACTTGCGGGGGAAGATATTGCGGATAAAACCAGAAGCCGATGGCACCTACTCGATTCCCCAAGGAAACCTATTCCCCGAGGGAACGGACAGCACGCGCGCTGAAATCTACGCCATGGGTTGCCGCAATCCATACCGCATTGCCGTAGATCCGATAAAAGGGTGGCTATTGTGGGGCGATGTAGGGCAGAATACCATTGATGACCCGTCTCGTGGACCGATCAGCTACGATGAATGGCACTTGGCGATGGAACCGGGTTTTTTCGGTTGGCCCTATTTTGCTGGCCCTAATGCACCTTACACCCATTTTAATTATGAAACGGGTGAAAATGGGCCGTTTTACGAAGTGGCCCGGCCGGTGAATAACTCCCCGAACAATACCGGTCTCCGCGTATTGCCACCGGCTAAGCCAGCACTGATCTGGTATTCCTATGACGAATCTTCGGAGTTTCCGCACCTGGGTACGGGTGGCAAGTCGCCCGTCGCCGGCCCGGTGTACTATTACGACCGTTATCCTGAATCCGAAGAGGGTGGGAGTCCTAAATTCCCCAAGTATTACGATGGCAAGTGGTTTATCGCCGAATGGATGCGCGACTGGATCAACGTTATCACGCTCAACGATGCGGGTGAACTGGTTAGCATCGAACCGTTTCTGCCGGACGAACGGTTTTACCATCCGATCGATTTGCAGTTTGGCCCGGATGGAGCATTGTATGTGTTGGATTACGGCACGAACTGGTTTTCCAAAAATGAAGATTCGCGATTGGTAAGGATTGCGTATGAAGCCGGTAATCGCAAACCCATTGTAGCCGTGAACGCAGATGTAACCGCCGGCGCGGCACCATTGACCGTACATTTTTCATCTGAAGGTACCGTTGACCACGATAAAAATGACAAGCTGACCTATTCATGGAACTTTGGCCCGGGTATCCCAACGTCATCTGATCCCAATCCGGTGGTCACATTTCCTGATGCCCGTGCTTATACCGTAACGCTGCGGGTAACCGATAAGGCTGGAGCAGTGTCCTCGGAGTCCCTGGTGATACAGGTGGGCAACAGCCCGCCGGAGATGATGCTGTATTTTGAAGGCAACCGCTCATTCTATTGGGATAACCGTGAATTGAACTACCGCTTGCACGTCAGCGATAAGGAAGATGGCGTGCTTGGCGTGGGGATCGATCCTACATCGGTCAATTTCTATCGTATGTATGGACAGGTGGAAGGGTTGTCCGAATCGAGTGGTGCTGCCTCGGCCGGACTGGAACTTATCCTAAATAGTGACTGCCGATCATGCCACGCACTCAATGAAGCGTCTGTCGGCCCCTCTTATTATAGCATTGCCCAGCGGTACATGGGCGATTCGACCGTCGTAGACCGACTCGCAAAAACGATTATCAGTGGAGGAAGCGGCGTTTGGGGCGAGTGGGTGATGTCCGCCCACCCTCAGTTGACACTCGATGAAGCAACGGAGATGGTAAAATACATCCTGTCTGTCAGCCAAGTGAAGATTGAGTCCGTGCCGCTTGAGGGCAAGCATGTGTTTGATCTCCACCCGCCTGCGAAAGAAGAACAGGAAAAATACGTGTTCAAAGCAGACTATACCGATAAGGGGAATGCCCCAGCGACGCCCCTGAAAACCGAAAAAAGTTGGGTGTTCAGGCCACCACTCCTGAAGGCGATTACCTGTGACGAACATTTCCATTGTGATTTAAATACGTATAGCCAATCCGTACGATTCAATGATGATCAGGCTTACATCGCATTCAAGGACATTGATCTAACGGGTATCCGGAGCATTACCTTGGGGATTGATACCATACTAACCCACGGAGGCATGGAAATCAGAATTGGCAAACCAGACGGGCAACTGCTCGGTGAGGCAGCGATTAAATTGGCCACAGCCGTCAAACAGGGGGGAGCTCCTGACCACGCATTACTGACCATCCCGATAGGCGAGCAAGAGGTGGCAACGAATATATATGTGATATATCGCAATACAGCAAAAGCTATTGAAGATACCACCGTCCAATTGAACTGGATATTATTTAATAGGTGATGTTAACTAAAACCAGCATTAAATGAATCAATTATCACGGAAAGCATTTCTTGAAAATGCTGCGGTATTGGCGGCAGCCGCCATGCTAGCCCCATTGGCCACTTATGCCCGGCAGCAAGTGGGAGGAGATAAACAAATACGTGTGGCCGTGGTCGGATGTGGTAGTGTTTCCAATATGTACCTGCCACACTTATCTGCTTCCACTTTTGTGGAACTGGTGGCTACATGTGACATTAAGCCGGAGCGAGCAAAGGCTGCGGCCGAAAAGTATGGCATACCATTACATTATTCGCACATCGATGAACTGCTGGCTGGCGAACCATTCGATTTGCTGGTGAATCTTACCGATATGCAAGAGCATGGCCGGCTTAATAAGCAGGCCCTCCTTGCCGGCAAACAAGTATGGAGTGAAAAACCGATGGCAAATACTTATCGTGAAGGCAAAGCGCTGCTTGACCTTGCCAAAAGCAAAGGACTGCAAATTTGGGGTGCTCCGGCAGTGGTAAACAGCCCGCAATTTGCGTTTATGGCTAGGGCAATTCAGGAGGGAAAGTTGGGCAGGATTTCATCGGCACATGGGCATTACGGTCATCTTGGCCCCACATGGTCCGCTTTTTTTTATGAGAAGCTTGGCGGTAGCCTGCCAGACCTTGGGGTGTATAACTTGGCTACACTCACGGGATTACTCGGCCCCGCCAAATATGTCACCGCAATGACCAGTATCGTAACAGCCACGCGTACCGTAGACGATAAAGGGGAAATCAATGTTGAATCGGAAGATAATGCAATGGTATTAATGGATCATGGCAATGGTGTTATTTCCCATGTCCAGTGCGGTTTCAATTACTTCGATCCATATGGGCACGAAGGGGTGGGGCAAGAAAAGCATACCATCACGGTTTGGGGCACTCATGGCAACATGGGGCTGGTCGGATACGATTGGGCTCCTTTTGGGGTTGATTTGGCCACCTATGATGGGGAAGCCCCACAACGTTTTGTGCCTGATGCCGAAGATTATGTTTGGCAACAGGGTGCAAGTGTGATGTCTGAATCATTGGTTACCGGATCCGAGTCGTTAATTTCGGTCGAGCATGCATTGCATGTGTTGGAAATCATTGAAGCGGCACGAACCGCTGGCAAAACGGGCAGAAAGGTGAAATTGCAGTCTACTTTCCGATGGCCATTGGTGTAGTCATCAGATAGATGGTAAAAAAGTATTGGTTTTTGTGTTAATTTTGGTGGAATCGTATCAGTTTTAAGGATAGCTTTGTATTGTAAACTGGAAAAATCAAAACGCAGATGAAACCCATGCTCGAACATTTACCTAGGGATACCGCAGCATCTTTTGCCGTTCGCGATTTTGATTATGCGTATTACCCAACCCCATGGCATTACCATCCAGAATATGAAATCGTGCTCGTGACAGAAAGTACAGGAAAGCGCTTCATCGGTGATAGTATCACGCCCTTTCAAGCGGGGGATTTGGCATTGATCGGCCCTAACCTGCCACACTTGTACCGGAATGACGACACGTATTATCGTGCCGATTCAGGGCTGCGGGCACGGTCCATTGTGGTTCATTTCCTGGAAGATTCGCTGGGGGATCAATCGTTGCGGCTGCCCGAGATGCAGCACATCCGTCGATTGCTGCTGCGAAGTGCGAATGGATTGGAATTTCTTGGGGAGGCCAATCGTGATATCAGTAAGTTATTGCACGAGGTGATCGAGCTCAATGGTTTCCAGCGGTGGTTGAAACTGATGGAAGTACTGCATCGCATGGCAGACTGTGCCGAGCATGAATGCGGGTACATTTCTTCAACCAATATCTCGGAATACCATGAAATAGATGAAGAACGCTTATATGAGGTGTTCAATTATCTTGGAAGCCACTTCCGCGGGCAAGTGACATTGGAACAGGCAGCGGGGTTAGCAAAAATGACCCCTTCGGCCTTTTCCCGTTATTTCAAATACCGAACCCGTAAAACATTCTCGTCGTTTCTGTTGGAATTACGGGTAGGTCATGCCGCCAAATTATTGATGCAAACGGATAGGAGCGTGGGGGAAATCTGTTACGAAAGCGGATTTAATAACCTATCCAATTTCAACCGCCATTTCAAGGCATTTTATCAGATGCAACCTCGGGAATTTAGGAAGCAGGTTCATTTAACAAAGAAATAATATCATCATTCATGAGAAAAATAGCGCTTTTGGGTTCGGGCTTTATCGCCCGTTTTTATGCAGATTCCATATTGGGATTGCGGAGTAGGGATCAGATTTGTACCGTATATGCACGGCGTGAAGAAAGTGCGCAGCAGCTAGCGGAAGATTACCAAGTGCCGCGTTGGACGACTTCTATGGAGGCCGCCATCCAAGATCCTGAAGTGGATACGGTAGTCATCGCACTGCCCAACCTATTACATGAACAGGCCGTGCTGGAGTGTGCGAAGGCGAGAAAAGCCGTGCTGTGCACAAAGCCATTGGGTAGAAATGCCGATGAAGCGTTGCGGATGCTTCGGGCAGTGGAGGAGGCCGGGATTTTCCACGGTTATTTGGAAGATCTGTTATATACGCCGAAAACACGCAGTGCCATGACAAGCGTGGCACAGGGTACCTTGGGCCAGGTATTATGGACGCGATCGCGTGAGGCACATCCCGGGCCGCACAGCGATTGGTTCTGGGATAAGGAAAAGGCGGGAGGAGGTGCCATCATCGACCTCGCTTGTCATTGCATTGAAATCGGTCGGGGCTATATCGGCAAGGACGTCCGACCCGTGGAGGTGATGTGCTGGGCCGACACCTTGGTTAAGCCCATTGACGCCGAAGACAATGCCATTGGGCTCGTTCGCTATGACAACGGCGCCATTAGCCAGTTTGAGGTGAGTTGGACATTCCGCGGCGGCCTTGATCTACGCGACGAAGTGATGGGCTCGGAAGGCACAATATGGATCAATAATTTCTTGCGTACAGGTTTTGAACTATTTACCACCGGCGAGGGAGAACGATATGTGGCGGAAAAAGCCGAAAGTAACAAGGGCTGGTTATTCCCCGTAGGGGATGAGGTGCACGAATTGGGGTATAACCACATGTTTGCCGATATGTTTGATGCCATCGAAAACAATGCCCAACCGTTGGAAACCTTTTACGATGGCTATGTGGTCAATGCGGTGATGGATGCCGCTTATCGTTCGGCAGCAAGTCGTAGCTGGGAACCGATAGTATTGGAAGATTGGCGCGGAAAAGACACGACAGCCAAAGCGAGCTTGGTAAAGGATTTCGATGAGCAATACTACCTGATTAAAGAAGAAACTACCCACTATGGCACACGAAAGCTTATTCTGAAAGACAAGCAAAGTGGTGAAGTGGTGGAAAGGGAAGAACAATTAGGCGAATGATGACCACTGCAATGAATAGGAATAAATGGCTAACAGGTAAACGGATTGTGGTCATGGGCGGAACGACAGGACTGGGCTTATCGGCAGCTGAGGCTTTCGTTTCACAAGGCGCACAGGTGGTCGTGGTGGGGCGTGATCCGCAAAACGGCGAACTCGCTGAAAAACGTTTAGCGGGCCGCGGGATTGCGGTGATAGGCGATGCGCAGGTACCCGATACAGCGGTTCGAGCAATAGCATCTTGCCAACGGAGTTTCGGAAGGTTCGATGGATTATACCACGTAGCCGGTGGTAGCGGTCGACGCTACGGTGATGGCCCCTTGCATGAGTTGTCACTAGACGGCTGGAACAAGACCCTGGAAATGAATCTTACCTCACTGATGTTATCAAATCAAGCGGCTGTAAAGGCGTTCTTGGAGCAAGGAGAGGGTGGTACTATTCTCAATATGGCGTCCGTGTTGGGGTATTCGCCGTCACCACGTTATTTTTCCACGCATGCCTACTCCGCGGCAAAGTCGGCGGTCTTCGGGTTCGTGAAATCCATTGCCGCATACTACGCAAAAGAAAATATACGTGTCAACGTCATCGCCCCGGCATTGGTAGAGACCCCCATGTCACAACGGGCTTCAACCGATGAAGATATCCTTTCCTTTATCCGTACCAAGCAACCGCTTGATGGCGGTAGGAATGGGGTGCCTGCTGATTTGGATGGTGCTGCCGTTTATTTTATGTCTGATTTTTCCGCTTTTACCACCGGCCAGATCCTGTCGGTAGATGGAGGGTGGGGTGTTAGCGAGGGGCAATACTGATGGGAAGAGACATGGAATATCCGTTGGTTGGAAATGCCGTCGGGATTGACTTAGGCGCTACGCACATTAAAGGGGTGTTGGTTCGGCTCCAAGATGGCGAAATCATTCACCAGACCATTTCCGATACCCTTGATGGTAATCCCGAACATTGGAAATGGCAAGTTGCCGACATGGCCGATCGATTGGCCGGCTTATCGGATATCCCGGTTGCTGGTATTGGTCTTGCCGCACCGGGCATTGTGTCTGCGGATTGCAGTGCTATCGCCAATATGCCCGGAAGGATGGCAGGTTTGGAAGAAGTGGATTGGCCAACCCTGTTGAAAAAGCCAGTCAGCGTCTTGAATGATGCCCATGCCGCATTGGTCGCGGAAGCCTGCTACGGGAGCGCCAAAGGCTATCGGAATGCACTCATGCTGACATTGGGAACGGGAGTAGGCGGAGGGTTGTGGATAGACGGCCGGTTATATCGGGGGTACGTCAACAGGGCGGGGCATGTAGGCCATATCAGCCTGCAAGCAGATAGTGCTGTGCTCGGCATCACGCAAACACCCGGAAGTCTTGAAGACGCGATCGGGGACGC
The DNA here is from genome assembly GCA_964498395.1 of uncultured Parapedobacter sp. Classification (GTDB taxonomy): domain Bacteria; phylum Bacteroidota; class Bacteroidia; order Sphingobacteriales; family Sphingobacteriaceae; genus Parapedobacter. The sequence goes on from CAZCHE010000004.1 coordinate 342,441, forward strand.
CACGGTTGCAGCCAGAAGCTATTACCTGTATCGCACCACGAAAGAACTCGTAGGGGCCTATCGCCAACGGGAGCCAATCGCTACCTTGGCATGGTTAACTTCCATACGCCAATTGGCGGTAGGTATCACTTCGTTGGTCAACACGTTCTCCCCCGAGGTGGTTGTCCTGTCGGGGGGTATCGTCAATGCAGATGATGCCTTGTTCGAACCACTGGAAACGTTTATGGAGCAATTTGAATGGCGACCTTTTGGGGAAGCCATCCCCATACGGAAGGCACGGTTTACGGATTGGTCTGGAGCGATCGGAGCCGCGGCCTATGCAACAAAGGATTTTTAAGATTTTAAGTCGAAAAAGACAATATGAATGTATCAGAACAATACCTAAACCGCGTGAGAACATTGTTGGAGGTCATCGAGCGCCAACAGGAAGCCATTGGCGAAGCGGCCAATTGGTTTGCCAAATCCATCCTCTCAGGTCGTATGGTGCACGTTTTTGGCAGCGGCCATAGTCGGATCATGGTGGAAGAAATGTGGCCCCGATATGGCTCTTTCCCCGGATTTAATCCCATCGTGGAGTTGTCGTTGACATTCCATAACCTGGTGGTGGGAGCCAATGGGCAGCGGCAGGCCATGTTTCTCGAAAATGTACCGGGGCTGGCCGAGCGTATCCTCCGTAACTTCCGGTTATCCAAACAGGATTCGGCATTGATCATTTCGTCTAGCGGCTGCAATGTGGTGCCCATTGAGATGGCCGAGTTGTTCCAACGTGCGGGAATACGTGTGGTGGCATTGGTGACCAAAGACCATGCAGAGCAGAGCACTAGCAAACGGGCTGATGGGAAGAAACTGACTGATTTCGCTGATTTGGTGCTTGATACAGGTGCGCCCTTGGGGGATGCCATGGTCGATATACCGGGATTGGACACGCCGGTTGCCCCCGGGTCGACAGTGGGGGGAGCGATCCTCGTGAATAGTATCAAGGCCGAGGTTGCCCAGTTGCTAACAGAAGCTGGGCGTCCGCCAAAGGTATTGTCGGCTGCCGTGAAAGTAGGGCCTACACGCGCTGTGGAGCTTTTTGAAAGCGCCTATGATGAACATGCACATCGACTAGCCAAGTTGTATTCGGATGTAGGTTACCCCTCGTATGTGAGTGAGGGGCAGGCTGGCTTATCTGATTTAGAATAACAGGATTATGGCAACAATCATCAATACACTCCATATCCCATTGGTGGCTAACACCGATATCTTGGTGGTCGGTGCCGGTTCGGCAGGATGTGTAGCGGCATTGGCCGCGACAACCGGATCTACCGGGCACTCGGTGATGTTGGTAGAGCGTTATGGTTTCCCCGGAGGCACGTCCACCCAAATGCTTGACACATTCTATGGTTTTTTTACGCCCGGTAATTCACCCCGTAAAATCGTTGGTGGATGGCCGGATCGGGTGGTCGACGAACTGGATAAGGAAAATAGTATTTTTCTGCGGCCCAATACGTATGGGGCTGGTACGGGCGTGAATTACAACCCCGAGCGGCTAAAATTGGTTTGGGATCGGTTGATCCTTGGGCAACAAATCCAGTACTTGCTGCACACGACGCTGGTAGAAGTGACGGTGGAGGGGGAGCAGTATGTGTGCATTGTTTGGAATAAGGCGGGGTTTGGTAAGATTATCGCAAAACGGGTGATCGATGCATCGGGTGATGCCGATTTCTGTCACCTTGCCGGGTTTGATTATGAGGTGGCCGGTGTGCATGAACCGGCACAAAGCATGACCACTACCTTTCGGATGAGCAATGTGGATTTGGAAGCGTATGAACGGGCGGGGGGCAAGAAAATGCTGATGGCTAAAATGACGGAAGCGGTCGAAGCCGACCGCTATCCACTCCCTCGTAAAGAAGGGTCGGTACACCGGATGAATGCCCACAACTGCATATCCACCGTCGCGGTAAAAGTGGCTGGCCTATCGGGTCTGGATGGCTACCAATTGACCGCCGCGGAGGTGGAGGGAAGAAAACAAGCACATGTCTATGAACGTTTCTTCCAACAGGAGGTTCCTGGGTTCCGCCAGGCGGATATCATCGGACTGTCGCACCAAATCGGTGTACGGGAAACCCGCCGTGTATACGGCGAGCACCGGTTGACCAAGGAAGAGTGCATGGCTGCCGAAATAAAAAAAGACAGCGTTTTGCTGTGCGGTGCGCCGATCGAAGATCATCGGCTTGACGAACGAAGTGGCCGGGAAACCCATTGGGAATACATTCCCGGAAGCGGCGTGTATGGCGTACCTTACGGTTGCCTGGTGCCCAAGGGGAGTGATCGGGCATGGGTGGTGGGGCGCTGCTTTTCGGCCACACACGATGCACATGCTTCATGTCGATCCATGGCGCAGACCATGGCCATGGGGCAGGCCGCTGGCCTAGCCGCTGTGCAATCGCTGATTTACGATGAGGGAAGTCGGCATATCAATTCCTCGATGCTTCGGGAGCGATTGGTCGATGCGGGGGCTGTGTTGGAAATACCCGATAAGGAAGCTGATATCAGCAAAGATGGTTGGAGAAATAATAGTTAACGGAAATGGGTTTTGTTAGAACAATCCTAGGAGATATTGATCCCGCGGCGATGGGCGTCACGTATTCCCATGAGCACATCATCATCGAAAACAGTTATCCGACCATCGCGAATCCGGATTTTCTGCTGAATGATGTGGATAAGGTTGCCGAGGAACTCACCGCCGTATATGCGGCAGATGGGCGCACCATGGTCGACACCATGCCGGTCAATTGTGGCAGGAATGTAGCCAAGTTAGCGGCGGTCTCCCGCCGATCCGGTATCCATATCCTGGCACCCACTGGATTGCACCTCGAAATGTATTACCCTGCTACCCATTGGCGGTTTGATTATTCGGAAGACGATCTGGCCGCATTGTTTATTGCCGACATCGAAGAGGGTATCGATGTGTTTGACTATAACGGCCCAGTCGTGAATCGTACCGCGCACCGAGCAGGTTTGATCAAACTGGCCACCGGCGATGAGGTGTTCAGCGACCATCAGCGAATGATTTTCCGAGCGGTTTCACAAGCACACCTGGCCACCGGCGCCCCCATCCTGACCCATACCAATTCCGGCCTGCACGCGTTGGCGCAAGCTGAATTGTTCTATCAATTAGGGGTGGATCTATCGCATGTGGTTATCTCCCATGTAGACCGGTATAAGGATGTGGAGTACCACCGCGAATTGCTGCAAACGGGTATACGGGTGGAATATGATAGTGCTTTTCGGTGGAAGGAGGGTGATGTGAATTGGACATACCGGTTACTGGAAAAGCTATTGCCCGAATTTCCTAAGCAGATTACCGTGGGCATGGATGCCGCACGCCACACGTATTGGAAATCCTATGGGGGAGGCCCCGGTTTGGTGTACTTACTTACTACTTTTCGCGATGAACTGGAAAAGCGCGGACTTGCATCGTACTGGAACAACCTTATGGTCGAAAACCCTGCGGCATTGTATACCTTTTCAAAGTGAATTTCACATGGTGGGTATCGTATACCGTATCAGAACGGATAACCGATGGCCAAATTAAACACCAAATTGTTCCTTCTCCACTCCCTGTTCCCGAAATCGATGTCGTTGATTACCCATCGCTGTCCGGCCTGGCGATAAGGGATGCGTAAGGGCATGGCCAAGTCCGTACGTAGGATGAGGAAGGTCAGGTCAAAGCGTAAACCGGCACCTGCGCCGACAGCGAGCTCTTTGACGAAGTTCTTCGAAAAATGAGCGCCCGGTTTCTCGGTGTCTTCGCGTTGCAGCCAAATATTGCCTGCATCCACGAATACCGCCCAATGGAGGATACCGGCTAACTTGGCCCGGTATTCGGTGTTAAACTCTAGCTTCATGTCACCCGTTTGGTCTGCGAAAAAGTTATCTTCTCCATAAAATTCGGGTGTGTAAGAGCCCGGCCCCAAAGCACGCGCCCTGAATGCACGCAGTCCATTGGGCCCACCCATGAAGAATTGTTTCACATAGGGCAATTTCAGCGAATTGCCGTACGAGTATCCGTAGCCGCCCATGGCGCGGGATGCCCACACACCATTCGCGCCCACTTTAATGTAATACCTGAAATCAATTTCCGTTTTGACGTATTGCGAAAAGTTAGCGTTGAAGATCTGGTATTGGCGACCGGCACCTACATTCGCGCCCCGGATAAGCCCGTACACATTGGCGGAGAGGTCTGCACCCATCCGAAGATAATAGGTATGGGGGAAATGGGTTCGAGCAGTATTCGTGACCGTGAATGTATAGATCGGCCCGAAGGTGAATTGCGGTTCGATGGCATGCCGCAATGGCGGGATGGTATCGACCATGGCTTGGTAGGATTCCGTGACATTACGGGGTTGCACGTACGCGATTTCAATCACCTTCAGGTCGTGTTCCTTTTCCGTGCTTTCCCGCCACTGGTATCCAAAGGCGAATCGCATGGAATTTAAACTATACGCTGTCCGTCGATTGAGGAACTCATATCCCGTCCGGAAGAACGTACGTGGTACATAGCGCCGGGTAGGTTGCCAATCAAAGGGCGCGATCATCCGCGGAAACGTAAGGGTCGCTTCGATCCCGTAGCGGTAAAAGCTAGAGTTGAGGTTCACGTTTCCACCCGTTTGGGTTTCGAAGCCGCCATATACGGTAAATGTAAGTAATTCGGCACTTTTGAACGCATTCCGGTGCTGCCAATTGACATTGACCTCAGAACCGTTGTATACGTCGGCAACCTTGCCCAATAGCTCGATGCGCAGCCCCCTTTTGGGAAGTGGTGTCAAATAATAGTAGGCATCGAGTTTCCTGACTCCGGCAGAATCCGCATCCACAAATTCGTTCCGCACAAACCTGAAACTATTCATACCCACTAGTTGACTGAGTGAGAGGTTGTGCAGGTTGCGGGTATACAGGCTATCCGGCCTTAAAAAAATGGAACGCGTGATGGCAAATCGCCTGAAAGTGTATTCCGGATCGACGAAATAGAACTGCCCATAACGTTCCGCATCCCGGGTGTTCGAACGGCGGTAACCCGAGCCACTGAGGGTATAGTTTGGATAAACATAGACATTGTTGATACGGTAAGGCTCGCGGGCTTTTGCCGGGGTTTCTTCCTTGACTTGGACATACAGGTCTACGTGGTGGTTTTTGCCCGTGCTGTCTGCTTCGATGATGAGGTAGTCAGGGCTAAAGTAATAATACCCTTGGTTTTTCAATTCGTTGTCGATGCGCTCTCGTTCAGCGATGATGTTATCGAGGTTATATGGTGTTCCTGCGCGAAGAATAGAACTCGGTTCGGTTGCCTTGATCGCTTTGCCTAATTCACTATTGTCCACCTCAAATGTGACTGAATTTATCCGGTAGATGATATGTGGAGATGCGGTGTACGTGACGGTCGCCTTACGGTTGGAGATGGTTGTATCTGACGTAACCTGGGCATTGAAAAAACCAAGGTTTTCCAAGCGGTTACGCAACAAGTTTTCATTATACTCACGGTTTACATCACTCAGGAGCACGGGTGGCTCACCCAATTTGTATTTCATCCATCCCTTGAGGCCTTTTTCACTTTTAGGTTCCCCGGCGATGTTATAGAGGTATAATTGGGGCCGTGTACCTAGAAATGTCTTGTTGGGTCTAGGGCGAAGCATTTCCTCCAGTCCGTCCGTCAATGGTTTGATATAGCGTTCCGGTATGGTATCGGTATCGATCTCTACTTCGCCTTTCACATAAAGGTGCTCGTCTTGGGGCAGGTATTTGATGTTGCTACAAGAGGCTAATAGGCTGGTGACGACAACAAGGTAAATCAAGGGAATACGCCTAATGTCCATTGGACCTCCTTTCGTTCGGGGTTTTACCGTTGTCATTTTCCTGTTCATTTCGGATAGCCGATTGTTTCAAACTTGCAGTGTCCGGAACCTCGCGGTTACGTCGTTCTTCTTCGCGTTGTTTTCTTCGCCGTTCCATTCGCTCCCTAAACTCGGGGTCATGTGTTTGCAAGCTGTCCAAGATCACACGCCTGACGCTATCGCGGTATGCCGAGTCAGTATCCATACGCTCAGCATCCCACCGTCTCCTGAATCGTCGGCTTTCGGTGTTGAATTCATCGGCTTCATCGTTGCGCCGCTTGAAAATTTCCTTAAACTCGTCGTAGTCCATATTGATAATGAATCCAAGGCCCGTTTCCACGAATTGGCCTTGCAGGGTGACTTGGTATTGATTCTTGCGGTATGCCCGCACCAGATACCGACCATCGTCCGATAGCTGGTAGTCAAGCGATATGTCACCGGCGATGTTGGTGGTTTGTTCACCCGGGCGGGCGTTGCCTTCTAGTTCGAAGTTGGATCCCACGGTGACACGAAGGCGATCGTTAAAGAGCATCTTCGAGACGCCCACATTGAGGTCAGTACGGTTTTGCCCACTGCCGGTAGCGTAGTCTTGCTCGGACTGGAGATCAAAGTTGAGTTCTACACCTTGTATGAGGTCACCCGCTAATCGGTTCAATTGGGAACTTAATAGGGAACTGACGGTATTGCGTGCAATGGCTTCAGCACCCCCCCCCCCCGAAAGGCTTTCAAACGGATTAGCTGCCATAAACCGACCTAGTACAATCAGCGAAAAAACCTGTTTATTCATATCCGACTCGTTGTCGCGCAATTGGGCAAGACCGGTGTTGACCTTGCTGGCCACATCCTGTGAAATCAATGCATTATTTTCGTCCAAATCGATGTCGAAACCGATCTTGGGCTGGAATAATTGTTCGGTCAAGCGAAGATTGACATCAAACGGAACCCGCTGCTTATACAGATTTGATTGCTGGGCGCTAATCTGGTTCTGCACGAGTTCCAATGTCGGGGCCCGCAGCTTGTAGACCGCTGTAATGTCCATACGGGCATCCAATGGGTTCCCCGCCCACGTGATGGTACTGCCTTGGCGGAATTGGAAGACACGTTTTACCGGGCCAAATGAAAATGAATAATTACCATCTTCCACCGTATACGTACCGGTCAGGGAAATGTCTCCGCTGGGGTTCATCCCTGCGTTTAATTCCGCTTCCCCTTGGATGGTCAATGCATCTTGGCTACCGGGGTCAATGACAATGGTAAATATCGCTTCTTTATCAGTGGCCACGTTCAGTGAAAGGTTAACGCCACTGATATCGGTATGGGTAAGGGAGTCTACCCGAGCAAACACATTGGCGCGGGCGGTATCGCTCCGGTTTACAAACTGTACGATACCTTGCCTGTCTACCATGCCCGGATCGTCATTTGGCAGCACGAATGTCACGTCGGTATCGTCATTGATACGCAGCGTTCCGCTGACATTAGGGTTATCCATATTGCCCTGGATACGGATATTGCTGGAAATATAAAGCTGCCCATAATACATATCATTGTCCTGTTGGGTCGAATTCAGCACCTGGAAATCATCTGCCGTCAGTGTCAGGGCAAACGCATAATCGGTATAGGTTTTGGTATTGACCGTACCGTTTAGCGCTGCGGTATTGCCCTTACCATCCTGGAATTGAAAACGGTTGAAACGTATGCCATTATCGGCGAAGTTGATGCTTTGCCCATCGATATTGAGTGTGGCATTTAACATCGCGATGTTGAGGCTAGCCTTGTCAAAGTTAAGTGCACCATTGATGCGCGGTTGCTCGGGTGTGCCGGTAATCGCCAACTTCCCATTGATGGCACCGGCAGTATTGCGAATGTAACCAAGACTAAATGCCTCCAAGGTATGCATGGATAGCGGATTTATATTCAGTACAAAATCCAACTTGGGCGTGCCACCGGGTGGGCTGACGAAATCACCACTTAGCTTCACGTCATTGCCATTGCCCACGATGCTGATGTCTGCGGCATACACGTTTTCACGCTCATTGTTGACCTTGAGGTTAATATCCCCTACGGTATCATTCCCAAAATAGAAGCGATCGATGGTAATGTCTGAGACAAATACCGGAGAGGTGTCAAGCCTTGATACGGTGGCCGTTCCACTGATGCCGCCACCCATGTTGAGCAATTCACTTTCCAGCATCTGACTGAACGTTTCTATCCTAAAGTTTTTAAATACCAAGTCAATCGGTGAGTTCAGGGTGGAGTCTTGCGAGTGCACGGACATTTCCTGCCCCTTGTTACTCAATATGAATTGATGGGTGATTAATCCATCCTTGCCAAAGGAAATCGTATTTTCCGGATGCACGTTCCATGCGTCATAATTCAGCACCAGTCCATCTTCCATTAAGCTAAATAAGAAATTGCCCGCATCCACTTTAAGCCCCATGCCGAGGTGATAACGTTCCTCATCCTTATTGTCTTTGATCCATAGCCCGAAATCCAATTGGTTTTGTACAACGGTACCACTGAGTAAGGTATTGACCAATTCGATAGTACCCACCCCGATACGATTGATCAATACCGAGTAATACATCGTGCTGTCAAAGGTGTTGAGGTCGAATCCCACATCATCTATGGTGGTACCGGCATATACGATCCGGGGAGCCGTTGCCTTTGCGAGCAGCATTTTTTCGTCACTATTGAAAGAGCCGTCGAGGGTGATGTCTTGCATTTCGGTCAAGTCGGGCACCAATCCCTGAATAAAACGCGAGCGCGTAAACTGTGCGCTGAAGTCGAATTGCTGGGGAGAATATTCGAATTGCGGGAGGATGGAGTCGGGTTGGTAATATACCGCGACAATATCCTGCATTGAAGCACTCAATTCACTTAACTTGAAGTCGCCTACCATGTGCGCATTCAGAAACTCCGATTGCAGTTGTAGCATATTGGCACCCTCGGAGGCCACTGCCCTTAGCCTCACCGTATCGAGTGTATAGCGCTCGTCGTTATAGGCTACGGAGGAATTTACAATATCTACCGTACCATTTAAATAGTCAATATCTGCGGTTTCCAAATCAACCAATACGCGACCATGGTAGCGGAATTCATCGTCCATCAAGTGAAGGTTTTTGAGATTGACGCTGTCTACCATGAGGTCGAGGTTTACCTTGGGGTATTGCCCGCGCATATCGGCATGCGCACTCAGGTTAAAATCGATATTGGTGTCGTCGCTCCCCACCGATGCGATAATGTCGCCGCCATTAGCCTCCAGTTCGACGCTCATATCGGTATAGGTGTATCCCAGCGCTTCCAGGCTGATCAATTTGGCTTGTATGTCTGCGACGGCAGTAGTGGGGTCTAACCCCGTTCCCTTGGCGTGGGCAGCGAAAGACACCATTCCCAATACAGAATCCATTTTCATCAGTTGGCCGATATCGATATCCATGATAGCGACCTGTGCGTCGTATGTGGTGTCTCGTGTTTGGGCGTTGATTCGATAGTCAGCATCCAAGGTCGCATTGCCCATGCTGGTTTGCAGTTCCATATTTGTTTGGAAACCCTGCATCCCCCCGTTAAATGTTCCTGCAAATAAAATGGAAGCGGGAAGTTCGATGCTATCGGGCAGCATACTGGGTGCGATTAGCTGTACCAAATCCGCTTTTCCGGTGACCAATTCCTCCAAATGGAGGTTGATGTCGAGTTGCTCAGGGTCTGGTAGCCCTTTGATATGTGCACTGGCAAGAATGTGCGTGTTGTCAAGTGTTCGGAATTCCAGATTCGGAATTTGGAGGTCGTCTAATCGACCATCGATTTCTGTATTGACATAAAAAGTCTGTGTCCATAACGGTTTCATCACCTCCATGGTATCCATATCGGGAACGAAGAAGAGTACGTCTTGCATACCCAAATGGCTTTCTTTGATATCGGCAGTGAGTTGGATTTGGCCAAGCTCTTCGGTAATGGTAGCCAACGAGGGATAGGATACTTTGAAATAATCCCGAATCAGGGTATTGGGTGTTTCTGCGTAAAGATCACTCAATTCGGCCCCTTGATCGGTATACGTAAATGTGGTTTGGAGGCGATTGAGCACAAAACCGCTGCGATCCCTTGCGGTTACGTCGGCAACGCGACCACTCATGGAATCTGCCGAATAGAAAAGCTCCGACAGCTGTCCCGCCAATCCGGTTATCCCGATATTCCCATAGTCGAAGCCCTTGGGGATGCGGGGTTGGTTGTCGTCTTCAAAGATGAAATTCGTGTTGGCGATTTGTATGGAGGCCGCTTTCACTTGCCAGTTGACCGGGGTTGTATCTGCGGTGTCCGCTACAGGTTGCCTATCGATTTTCCCGAAATGGACCCGCGAATCCGAACCATCCAGGTTGATTTCGCGGATGTCCACAAATTCGCCGTTGAGGTCTAGTTTATTGAGTCGAGCCAGTAGTTTATTCACCTTGAATCGGGTGTCCATCGCACTGGTTTCATCGGTATAGGAAAAATCAATGGCCGCTAAATTAAACGTTCCAAACTCCAGATCAGGAAGGAGCCCGCTATCCAGCGTGTCCGTGATCCCGAAATCACCTGCATCAGGTACATCTTCGGGCTGGGCTACTGCCCATTGTCGAACGGAACCCTGTAATCCTTCGATGTTGATCTGCGGGATGCCGAATCGCATATTGCCTTCCAAATCAAAGGTGCCGATACGCGTATCCAGGTGGTTGAGGTTGACTTCGGCCGCCATCCCGATGACTTCATCGCGATATAAGAAACGGATACGGTCAAGGTTTACCTTGTCGATATCAAAATGCATGGGAGCACTGCTATCGGCAGGGGTAGGCTCCTTTGGTTCGCTGACGAAAGCGTTGATGATGTAGTCAAAGTTAAATGCACTGTCGGGCAGTGTTCGGTTGATCTTTGCCGTAATTCCCTGTAAATCGATCTGGCTAATCTCTACGGTATTTTTCAGCAATTTGAGCATACTGATATCGACCCGTAATTTTTCGCCGGCAAGCAGTGTATCCCGCGACTGGTCTTCGAAATAAACGCCTTCCAATACGAGCATTTTGGGGAGGTCTATACTCACGTAGGCAATCCGTACCGGGGTCTGGATCTTGTTTTCGATGTATGCAGTGACTTTCTGGACGACGTAATTCTGGACCGCAGGTATACGTATCAATACAAACAACAACAAAATCAGCCCGATAACGCTCCCTATTATCCATAGAAGTGTCTTGACTGCTATCCTGCCGAATCGATTCAATGTATACTGCTGTTATCTCGTTTTACAAACTTCCCGTCTCCAAGCATCGTGCCACGCTAGCTACGGTCCACGCAAAGTTAATGATATTGCATCTTCTTTAAAGTTATATAACGAAATAAGCCGTCAAAGGTTTAGAGAGGCTCCGAAAAACTTTCTGCCGATTCGATGGTTGCAAAATGTTTGCGATGACAATCTTTTGAGGTTCTATACGTTATAGTAATGTTTGGGATACTAAAAGGCCTGTCGGCTGGTGGGGATTGGTATTCAACGGAACAACTGATTTTGTCAAAACCAATAATTACGCCTGAATTTTAAAGCCAATATCCCCTTTAAAAGAATATTTTTTTTCTATTTTTGGAGCAAACGCAATTTAATTATGTCTGATACCCATATTAAACAAAGCGAACATTCTACCCATGCCAAGCTGAGTTTTGATGATTTCAAGACCCTTGTATTAGCGGATTATGCCATGGCGGCACGGAGTAGGTTCGTGAGTTTGTTGGGCCGTAAGGAGGTACTCACCGGTAAGGCAAAGTTCGGTGTTTTCGGTGACGGAAAGGAACTTGCCCAAATAGCGATGGCTAAGGTATTCCAACTGGGCGACTGGCGTTCAGGTTATTACCGCGACCAAACCTTTATGCTCGCGTCAGGCATCGTTTCGGTATACCAGTTCTTCTCGCAATTGTACGCCCATCCGGATGTGGAAGCTGACCCGTCATCGGCGGGGAGGCAGATGAACTGCCATTTTGCGACGCGCATGCTTACGCCGGAGGGGAAATGGGTAGACCAAACGCTGATGAAAAATTCGGCATCAGATATTTCGACCACTGGTGGACAGATGCCGCGCTTATTGGGTTTTGGATTAGCGTCAAAAATGTACCGCAATAATCCCGAACTGGCTGATATGGGCAACTTTTCCAATCAGGGCAATGAAGTGGCATTCGGTACGGTGGGTAATGCATCGACGTCTGAGGGCGTTTTCTTTGAGGCGGTGAATGCGGCCGGTGTGCGCCAAATCCCGGTAGTGATCTCGATATGGGATGACGGGTATGGAATTTCCGTGCCAAACGATGTGCAAACCACCAAAGGCGATATCTCAGAAGTGCTCAGGGGATTCCAACGTGATGAAAAAGGCGAGGGGTTTGAAATTTTCAAGGTAAATGGATGGGATTATCCCGGGCTTTGCGAAGCTTATGAGCGGGCGGCGAAGATTAGCCGCGAGCAACATATCCCGGTATTGATCCATGTGACGGAGATGACCCAGCCGCAAGGCCATTCGTCATCGGGGTCGCACGAACGCTATAAATCGCGGGAGCGATTGGAATGGGAGGACGAGTTTGATTGCATCGCCAAGATGCGGGCATGGATGTTGGAATCGGGCGTCGCTGACGAACAGGAACTGCTCGATATCGAACGGGTCGAGAAAGAACATGTGCGTACCGAACAGCGGCGCGCATGGGCTGACTATAACAAGACATTAAAAAAGGAAGTAGACGAAGCGATCGGGTTGTTAGCGACGATATCGGATGATACCGTGCGCATATTGCTCCATGAACTTAAATCGCTTACCGAACCGTCGCTAAAAGAAGTATACAGTACCGTAAGGCGGGTTGTCCGTCTATTAAGGGGTGTAGAAAGTGACGAAAAGTCGGCGCTATTGGCTTGGTATCGCGAGAAACAGAAAGTCAATGAAGACCGTTATAATTCACATTTATTTACCGAAACGGTCGAAACACCGGGCAATGTTCCGCTGGTGCTGGCCGAATACCCTACCACGGTCAAGCAGGTAGACGGTCGGGAAGTGCTGAATGCTTGTTTTGATGCTAATTTTGCGCGAGACCCACGGTTGGTGGCCTTTGGGGAGGATGTCGGTAAAATAGGCGACGTCAACCAAGGGTTTGCCGGGTTGCAGGCAAAATACGGTGAGCACCGTATTTTTGATACCGGTATTCGGGAAGCGGCTATTATCGGTCAAGGCATGGGATTGGCGATGCGTGGGCTGCGCCCCATCGCAGAAATCCAATACTTGGACTACTTGGTATATGGCCTCACGGTGCTGACAGACGATTTGGCTAGTTTGAGCTACCGCACCAAAGCGGGGCAAAAGGCACCCTTGATCATTCGAACGCGGGGACATCGATTGGAGGGAATCTGGCATTCGGGGTCCCCGATGAGTATGATATTGGGTTCATTACGTGGTTTACACGTGTGTGTACCCCGTAACATGACCCAAGCGGCGGGGATGTATAACACCTTGCTTCGTTCTGACGAACCGGCCTTGGTAATCGAATGCTTGAATGGATATCGCCTAAAAGAACGGATGCCCAGTAATGTCGGTGAATTTACCGTGCCATTAGGTAAGGCAGAAGTGGTAAAAGAAGGGCATGACGTGACGGTGGTATCTTATGGGTCTACCTTACGGATTGTGCAAGAAGCGTCGGCTGAACTCGAAAAACTTGGTATTTCCATCGAGATTGTGGATCCGCAAACCCTCCAACCTTTTGATGAAGGTCACCTCTGCGCGCAGTCGCTGAGCAAAACCAATAAATTGCTGGTGGTGGATGAAGATGTGCCTGGTGGGGCGTCGGCATTTATCCTGCAGCAAATACTGGAAGTGCAGCAGGGATATTACCATTTGGATGGTCAACCACGTACATTGTCTGCGAAACCTCACCGCCCGCCGTATGGGTCGGATGGAGATTATTTCTCAAAACCTTCGGCTGATGATGTGATTGAAGCGGTCTATGCCATTATGCAGGAATCGAACCCAAGGGAATACCCCCCGTTGTTTGACTAATCATTTTCTTTTTCAGGCAAATAGGGTAGCTGCGCCAATTAATGCGGCATGTTCGCCCAGTTTGCTGAGATGGATGTCAAATCGGTCAAATGCTTGCGGTGCGAACGCGTGAATTTCCTTCCATGCTTTTGAGATGTTGCCACCGATCAAGAATCTATTGGAGCGCTCTCGGTCGCTAAAGAAGTTGAGGAAATACAGTAAGTGCCGGCTGTATTCAGCAAGCATGTCATCAATGATCGCGTGTTGTGCCCGTAATTGCAACAACTCCTTCAATCCGTTCACCCGTATACCGGTCTCTCGGTGAAAGGTATTGACAAACCACCGTGTCGCCAGGTATTCTTCCATGATGCTCCCTTGGTATCCCGTATTCCAAAGGTCAGCATCGACGGCCGTTTCCCCTTGTGTCCATACGGCACTGCCCAGGCCCGTACCGAGTGTGATACCCAAGATTTTTGCATGTGTATTATGCTGCCCGCCAAAAACCTCTCCTTGCAAAAAGGCCGCGGCGTCGTTGATAAACCGGATCGTCGAAGGCGGCGCAGCCAACAGGTCGGCTATCCCTCGCTTAACATTCAATAGGTGCAGGGCATCGTATTTGTCTTGGCCTTGAATAAGTGAAATGCCATTGTCGTAATCAAACGGACCCGGCATCGCGATCCCGATGGGAAGGTGCGGATGTGTTACCGATTTGGAAGCGGACACCAATGTTTCCGTCCAGGTTAATAAAATCGATTTAGCAGATACCGAAGAATCAATACGGCGGCGTACAATGCTGTCTGACAGGATAGACCAATCGGATGTATGGATAACCGCCGCGGTGATGTGGCTGCCGCCGATGTCAGCGGCAAGGATATATGGGTGGCTATTCTGCGGCATGGTACATACGATGCTTGAGTAAGTGATCTGCAATAACCAATGCTGCCATGGCTTCCACGATAATGACGGCCCGAGGAACTACGCACGGGTCGTGTCTTCCCTTGCCGGTAATCTCGGTAACTTCTCCGGCTTGGTTAACGGTCTGCTGCGCTTGCATGATGGTAGCTACGGGTTTGAAGGCGGTTCGGAAACTGATGTCCATCCCATTCGAAATGCCGCCTTGGATACCACCGGAAAAATTGGTCAAGGTTTTTAAGCCTTTGGCATCGTCATCCGGATTAACGAACAGGTCATTGTGCTCCGTACCTTGCATTTCCGATCCGGCGAATCCCGAACCATATTCAAAGCCGTGAACGGCATTGATGCTCATCATGGCTTTTGCCAAATCGGCGTGCAGTTTATCAAAGACGGGCTCGCCAAGGCCAACAGGCACCTGTTGTATAATGGTGCTGATACGGCCGCCTACGGTATCGCCGGCTTTGCGTATGGCATCAATGAAGGTAACCATCTCGTTGGCCGTGGCGGGGTCGGCACAACGAACGATATTACTTTCGCGGATACGGGTCAGTTCGTCGATGTCGTGCGATGTCAGGTTGGGGGCCTCTATTTTGCCCACGCCTGACACATGCGCGAAAATGCGAATCCCGAATTGCGACAGGAAGCTTTTGGCTACTGCTCCAGCGGCTACACGGGCAGCGGTTTCACGCGCCGATGAACGGCCACCCCCCCGGTAATCCCGTATACCATATTTTACTTGGTATGTATAATCGGCATGGGAGGGACGGTATTTGTCTTTGATGTGCGAGTAGTCTTTGGAGCGTTGGTCCTCATTCGGGATCAGCATCGCTAACGGGGTGCCGGTCGTTTTGCCTTCAAATACTCCGGAAAGTATTTTGGCCGTATCGCTTTCCTTTCGTTGGGTGGTAATTTTTGACTGGCCGGGTCGGCGTTTGTCCAACTCCGACTGAATAAATAGTTCATCAACCACAACATTGGGTGGGCATCCATCGATAATGACACCAATGGCCTCACCATGCGATTCACCAAATGTAGTGATGCGGAATACATCCCCAAACGAGTTCCCTGCCATTCTTTTACTTAGATTTTAGATGTTAGCTATTAGACACAAGGCTTCCCGACTTTCGGTCTTCCCAACTGCCCGTCTCGGGGCTAAGATATAACAAATCCCTGTTCTTTCAAATGATTCCAGAAATCCGGGTAGGATTTTTCCACCACATCAGGCTCTTGGATTTGCACCTGATCGATAACCAAACCCAGCGGGGCAAACGCCATGGCCATCCGGTGATCCTCGTAAGTGGCAATGTCAATGTGTTTTACCGGTTTCAGCCCGTCGGTGTTTAGGTGATACACTGCTCCATCCTCCGTGAGTGTCACCCCGAATTTGCCAAGCTCATTTTGCAGGGCCGCAATCCGGTCGGTTTCCTTGATCCGTAGGGTGTGCAATCCCGTAAACGACAAATTACGTTTTAAAGCCGCGGCACATACGATCACCGTCTGAGCCAGGTCAGGGCATTCCTTAAAATCAAATAGTTTCTTGTCTGAATGCGAGGTGGTCTTTTGGATGCGTAATCCATCGGCTTCAAACGAGGAAGCAACCCCAAAGTGGGCCATGATGTCGACCACGGCAATGTCTCCCTGTAAGCTGCTGCTTTTCAATCCTGGCAAGAACAGGTTGGCCGAGGACGAAAGGGCTGCCATGCTGTACCAATAGGATGCCGCGCTCCAATCGGGTTCGACGTAAAGGGAACTGTTCTTAGCTTGTTGCGGTCGGATATGGATGGTATTATTCTCCCATTCGTATACGATCCCCGTTTCCGCCAGCATATTGAGCGTCATCATCAGGTAGGGGCGCGAGGTCAGTTCGCCAGCAATCCGCAGGGCCAATCCTTGTGGTAGGGAAGCGGCAATGAGCAGCAGGGCAGATAAATATTGGCTGCTCACATTGCCTTGTACGGTTACTTCCGGCGTTTGTTGGGAAAACCCGCCACGGATGGCGAGTGGGGGATAGCCATGCTCACCGGCATACCGAATGTCAGCACCTAACGTTTGCAAGGCATCTACCAGTAAACCGATCGGGCGCTGTTTCATCCGCTCGCTTCCGGTCAGCAAGTAATTGCCTTCGGCCGTCGCGAGGTATGCCGTTAGAAACCGCATAGCCGTGCCCGCTGGACCAATATCGATGACGGTTTCTGCTTCGCCAGCGGCACCTACGGTCTCCAATGCCTGCCGTAACGTCACCGTGTCTGCTGCGGCAGATAGGTTTTCGATATGGACCTTTCCCTTGCTGAGTGCCTGAATGATCAGCGCACGGTTGCTCTCACTTTTTGAGCCGGTTAACGGTACAGTGCCCGATAGCACTTTTGACGAATGGGCGAGCGTAATGAGGTTTGCGTCCATTTATTATGCTTCTGCTACCGGTTTGCTGTTCATGATTTCGTTTTGCTTGCGGATCGATTCGTTGTGAACCAATTCCAACAGCTTCACGGTGAAATCCTTGTCCAGTTTAAGCGCCTGCGCTACCTTGCTACGTTTGTGGATGATTTCATCCCAGCGGCTCACCTGCAAGATGGTCACGTTATTGTCGCGCTTATATTCGCCGATCTTCTCCACGATTTTCATGCGCTCGGCAAGTACTTGGATGACCTTGTCGTCGAGGCTGTCAATTTCCTTCCGCAATTGGGCCAGTTTGTCTTCGAATACCGGGTCATTTGATTGGGCATGGCGGAAGACCAAATGGTCGATCAAATCTGACAATGCCTGTGGTGTCACTTGCTGCTTTGCGTCTGTCCAAGCCACGGAGGGATCGATGTGCGACTCCACGATAAGACCCTGCATATCCATGTCAAATGCCTTTTGTGCGATGTACGGAATCAATTCCCTGTTTCCGCAGATGTGGCTGGGGTCATTGATCACGGGCAGTTCGGGTACCAGGGTCTTCAGTTGGATGGCCAGATCCCACATGGGTTCGTTGCGGAAGGCCGTTTTTTCATACGAAGAGAATCCACGGTGTATCGCGGCTAGCCTTTTAATGCCCGCACGGTTGATGCGCTCCAAGGCACCCAGCCATAACGACAAGTCAGGGTTGACCGGATTTTTCACCAATACCGGTACATCGACGCCTTTCAGTGCGTCAGCGATTTCCTGTACCGTAAACGGATTGGCCGTGGAACGGGCGCCCACCCATAGGATGTCAACACCTGCGGCTAGTGCTTCTTCCACGTGTTTCGCTGTTGCTACTTCGGTCGTGATGGGCAGGCCGGTTTCTTCCTTGGCTTTGCGTAGCCATTCCAGACCAATGCTGCCGATACCCTCGAATTCGCCAGGGCGTGTACGGGGTTTCCAAATGCCCGCGCGCAACACGTTTACTCTGCCGGTATTGGCTAGCAGGTGTGCCGTGGCCAACACTTGCTCTTCAGTTTCAGCACTGCATGGCCCAGCGATGATGAGCGGTGCATCACCAGTATCGAACCATGATTTTAAGGGTAGGATGTCTAATGTTTGTTTCATTTTTTTATTTGTTTATTCGTCAATTCGTTAATTTGCTTATTTGTTGACATGCGAATTTGCGAATTTGCAAAACCGCGAATTTGCTCTTCTTAAACCTTATCATTCTTCAAATACTCACCCATGATATTGAAGTTGTTGGTGTGTTTGAGTACCTGTCGTATGGCTGCCTCGTAGTCAGATTGGTCTTTCCATTCCACATCGACATAGAAATCGTACTCGTTGCGTTTCCCCAGCACAGGCATGGATTGAATCCTGCTCAGGTTGATGTGGTGATCGGCAAAGCATAGTAAGACTTTCGATAGTGCCCCTACGCCATTGCCCGTTTGGAAGGAGAGGGTCGCCTTGTTTACCGTTGCTTTTTCGTCGGCAGCGTTGGCGAGTACCAAAAACCTCGTGTAATTCTTTTTGTTGGTCTCGATTCGCCGTTCCAGAATCTCCAATCCGTATAGCTTCGCAGCGAGTTGGTTGGCAATTGCGGCCGTATCCTTCAATTGCAGTTGGCTGACTTTTTTCGCGCTTGCAGCGGTGTCGTCGCCCTCGGTTACATTGAATTTCGGATTTTCCTCCAAATAATCGCTGCATTGCTGTAGGGCGATGGGGTGCGATTCGACCACATTGATATCCTTGATATCCGTGCCGGGCAGGGCCATCAAGTGTAGTTTGATGTGGAGGTATACTTCGCCGATGATCGGAAACCGATAGTCGCGAAGCAGGCTGTGATTAGGCAGCAACCCACCGGCGATCGAATTTTCGATAGCCATGACCACATGGTCTACTTTTCCCTGCTTAAGAAGCTCGCAAGTCTTTTTGAACGATTCGCATTCGACGATTTCGATGCCCTCACCGAAATACTTGTGTGCGGCCTCTTCATGGAAGCATCCTTTGATGCCTTGTATCGCTACTTTTTTAGTGCTCATTAATTACAGTTAGGGGTCAAAAAAAAAGTTCCGACTTTTCTGCCGGAACCTTTTTGCATTTTATATTTCTTATGTGCTATCAATGCATATCAATTCCGGCTCTTATCGCTAAAATAAAAGTAACCAAAAAACCAGAATGCATTGTTACGTGATGCCATTGTTTCTTTTTTGATGTGCCAAATGTACGTAAGTTTTTTTTATTGTCAAGGAAAAAATAAAAATAGTCGGTTTTGCTTGCCTTTTTCACAATGAAAGTGATGCAAGGTTGTGGTTTTTTCAATGGATGTCGCTTTCTTTGCGCATGGTGCGAATTATTGGTCTTTGTGTCCTGCTGTATGTGCAAGGATGTTTGCCACAACGGTATGTTCAAGATAACCCCGCTACGTATCGGGTCGTCTCGCGGGTGATTGATGGTGATACCTTTGTGGTGGAAGATGGGAGTGAAAAAGGGGAGACCGTTCGTCTGATCGGTGTGGATGCGCCGGAGACACGTCGGTCGGCAAACAGGGAGATTGGCCCTTTCGGTGAGGAAGCGAAAGCGTTTTTAAGTAAGCTATTGGAAGGCGGTAAAGTCGAACTTATATACGATGCAGGAAAGAAGGACCGCTATGGGCGGACGTTAGCATACGTGCACTTGCCGGATGGTACATTTGTGAATGCGGAGATGGTGAAGCAAGGCTATGCCATGGTCATGACGGTGCCACCCAATGTGGAGCATGCGGATTATTTTGTAGAACTGGAACGGAAAGCCAAGCGCAGGAAGCGCGGATTGTGGAAAGGTGAATGATAAATTTACCCTTAGCGGCAAATATTCATCTTTTTTTATAACTTAGCATCCAACAATCCTAAAACTCCTTTGTGCCATTTACCATCTCCTTAACTGTGCCGTATCTGCTTCCTACCTTCTTCGCTATGAACTTATAATAAGTCTATATTGAGTCCAGGGTGAGTCCATGTTTTTATAGTAAAAGGTGGACTCACCCTGGACTCATGATGGACTCACCCTGGACTCACTCCGAAGAAGGTAATAAAAAGGTGCCTATTTGGTGTACAGTTTGTGCGAACACAGCAATTGGATATTATATAAGGGGGGAAAGAAGTTTAGGTTATCTTGAATCCAAATATAACACTTAATGATAAAAAAAGGAAATTGTATATTATAATATAATGTGGTAGCGGATGCATTTCAAATATTGTTGGAGGTTTCGATGTTGGGCTGTTGTCGTTCTTGCATGGAAAGGTCATTACCCAAAGATTTTTGATATCACCTATTTTAGCTAAGTTTGTCCGTATGCAGCGAAATCTTTCTTCTTTTTTTACACTTATTGCGGGGTTGATGATTCTTTCCTGCCAAACGGCCAAGCGGGGGGATATTCCGACGATCGGCTTTGTGGAAGCCTTTGAAGACGCCACTATTGCCCAGGCCCGGCACGGTTTCGTAGACGCACTGCGCGATAGTGGGTATCGTGAAACGGATGGAACGATCGAAATCATCCATCGCAATGCACAAGGCGATGCCGCTACACTCAATCAGATCATCAGTTATTTCAACAGCCAACAGGTAGACCTTATCGGTACCAGCACCACACTAGCGACCTTGGCAGCCATTCAACGAAATAAGGGGATTCCCGTTTTCCAGACCGTGACTGCCATGCCGGCCATCCTTGGATTGGTCGATGCGGAGGGCCATCCTCCCGTCAACCTGTTCGGAACGGGTGAAAACCTCGATTATATCGATACTTCCTTCATGATTATCACCGAAACCGTACGGCCGGAAAGCGGAACACTCGCCGTAGGGATGATTTATAACCAATCGGAACCCCAGTCGGTGGAAGCTTACGAGCGAATCGCTGCCGTTGCCCAAAAAGCAGGGGTACGCCTACTTGCCCAACCACTCAATTCCTCGGCCGAGGCACAACTGGTCGTTCGCTCACTGCTGGCGAAAAACATTGATGCGTTTTTTGCCAATCCAGACAATACCGTGTTCGCGGCTTTTGAAACCATTTTGAAAAACTGCAATGACAAAGGGATTCCCGTATTTACCAGTGAGTCGGGCTTGGTCGAACGAGGAGCGGTAGCCGCTTTCGGGGCCGATATTTACCAATGGGGATACCAAAGCGGGGCCCAAGCCGCCACATACCTCAAGACACAATCAACCGATGGGCTACAAGTAGCGATGGTTAACGTCCGAAAAAGGGTGTACAACGCCGAAGCCGCCGAGCGGTTTGGATTCGACTTCCCCGATACATTTGAGCCGATAAGGGAAGCCAGCCGGTAATTGCTTTGATCAATGGTTATGAAAGCACAGACATAATAGCTATATTCGGCACACAAAGCCGAACGATACAGCTATTACCATGTCTACATTATCTAAAATCCTCGAACACAAAATAGTCGCCATTATCCGGGGCTTGGATCCCCGTGATATGCTGAAAGTCGCCGGAGCATTATATGACGGTGGTATCCGGATATTGGAAATCACCATGAATTCCGAACAGCCGATAGCGGCGATTGACGAAGTCGCCCGTGCATTCGGGGATCAACTGGTGATCGGTGCCGGTACCGTGCTCGACCCCGAGACTGCTGGGGCCGCTGTAAGCGCGGGGGCTAAGTTTATTCTCTCTCCTGTGGTTGCACTAGATGTCATCCACGCCGCAAAATACCTGGGAGTGGTCAGTATACCGGGTGCCTATACACCCAGTGAGATTTACACCGCGTATACAAGCGGAGCCGATATCATCAAGGTCTTTCCAGCTACCTCCCCTTCCTATATCAAGGATATCAAGGGGCCATTGCCACAAATTCCGCTCTTACCCACGGGAGGCATTACCGTTGAAAATATCAAGGATTTTAAGCAAGCCGGTGCAGTTGGATTTGGGATAGGCAGTTCCTTGATCAATACCAAACGTGAAATTACGGAAGCATACCTTGCGGAAATAACCAATAACGCGCGGGCATTCGTCGATGCGATAACCGATCCTAAATGATAAACAATGAAGATTAAACGTTATGAGCTATTCCAGGTTCCCCCACGGTGGCTATTCCTGAAAATAGAAACCGATGACGGCCTTGTAGGTTGGGGTGAGCCGGTCATCGAGGGGAAGGCCGCGACCGTGAAAACGGCGGTTGATGAACTCATGGAATACCTGATTGGAAAAGACCCGATGGCCATCGAAGACCATTGGAACGTGATGTATCGGGCAGGCTTTTACCGGGGTGGGCCTATTTTGATGAGTGCCATTGCGGGTATTGACCAAGCATTGTGGGATATCAAGGGTAAATATTACCATGCGCCCATCCATCAATTGCTGGGTGGTAAAGCCCGCGACAAAATGAAAGTGTATTCATGGATCGGGGGCGACCGCCCCGATGACGTGGGCCTCGCCGCAAAAAAGATGGTTGACAATGGTTTTCTTGCGGTAAAAATGAACGCCACCGAAGAACTGCAATATGTGGATAGTTATGACAAGATCGATCAAGCGGTGGCCCGGATTGCTGCCGTACGGGATGCCGTCGGACCAGCCATTGGAATAGGGATCGATTTCCATGGTCGAGTGCATAAGCCCATGGCCAAAATATTGGCTAAAGCATTGGAACCCTACCGGCCGATGTTTATAGAGGAACCTGTGTTGCCCGAAAACAATGAAGACTTGAGGGAAATCGCTAACCATGTTTCCATCCCCATCGCCACGGGTGAGCGGATGTTTTCAAAATGGCAGTTTAAAAACGTGTTGAATGAAGGTTATGTAGATATTATCCAGCCGGATTTGTCGCATGCCGGTGGTATTACGGAATGCAAAAAGATTATGTCCATGGCCGAAGCCTTTGACGTAGCCGCTGCTCCACATTGCCCGTTGGGGCCTATCGCCTTGGCGGCGTGCCTGCAAGTGGATGCTACATGCCACAATGCGTTTATACAGGAGCAGAGTTTAGGGATCCATTATAATGAAGGCAGTGATCTATTGGATTACCTGGCGGATAAATCGGTGTTCGAATATGAAGAGGGATATGTGCGCATTCCCGATAAACCTGGATTAGGGATTGAAATCAACGAAAGCCATGTGCGGAAAATGGCTGCCAACCGACACCATTGGCGAAATCCGGTTTGGAGACATCAGGATGGTAGTGTAGCTGAATGGTAAATGGATAAGTTTTTAAGCTGCGATTGGGGAACGAGTACATTCAGGCTACGCCTTATTGATGTCAACGGAACTCAAGTTATTGCCGAAGAACGGAATGACAGGGGGATTGCCGATACCTACGCACGGTGGAAGCAACAGGGCGGAAATGCAGCCGCACGCCAGGATTTTTATCTCGCCATCATAAAAGAGGCGATAAATAGGTTGGCGGCAAAAGTGGGTTATCCACTTCATGCGATTCCTGTCGTTCTTTCGGGGATGGTTTCCTCTACTATCGGCTTGATGGATATCCCCTACAAGGAACTGCCATTGAATCTGGATGGCTCAGACTTGTCTGTGAAAAGGCTAGACACCCGTGAGCATGATGGCCGTATGATCATCATATCAGGGGCAAGAACAACCGATGATGTGATGCGGGGAGAGGAAACAAAAGTGGTGGGCTGTGCGTCTGTTTTGGCGGCCGCTGCGCAAGAGCGGCTCTTGGTCCTGCCGGGCACGCACCCCAAACATGTTGTGGTCAGGGACAACCAAGCCCTGACGGTGCGTACTTTTATGACGGGTGAATTTTTTGACTTACTTTCTACAAAGAGTGTGCTATCGACCTCCGTAGAAGGAGGTGGGGATTTTAATGATCTTGAAAACCAATCGTTTTTTAGTGAAGGGGTAAGGGCGAGCCAGGCATCCGACCTGTTGCACAGTGTCTTTAAGGTAAGGACCAATGACGTGCTTAACCATATTCCCAAGCAGCAGAATTTCTATTATTTAAGCGGATTGTTAATCGGTGCTGAGCTGGCTGGACTAGACCCGGGGATCCCCGTCTATATCGTGGGTAACATGCCCCAGGTCACGCGGTATAAAAAAGCCTGTCACGATTTGGGTATACCTGTTTCTGGGGAAATGGATGCCGATCTGGCATTGATCAGGGGGCAGTATGCGATTTTTTCCCGGTATTGTTTGGAATAAGTTCCTTTTGCCCATCATGATTTTAAGCATGGGGCCTCACCAAATTGATTTTTGACGATATTCAGCAACTGAACCTTATTTTTATGAAAAGGAAAAAACACGTGCGGCGATACCTTTTACAGTGTGCCTGTTTCCTGGTGTTAAGTGGTTTTTACATGTGTACACCGGGTAAGCGACACCCCACAGAGTGGCGGGAGTACTTAGGTGGCGATGATCGTAACCACTATTCCGGCCTATCACAGATTGATACGTCCAATGTAATGGCATTGAAAAAAGCCTGGGAATACCATACGCTTGATTCGGGAGAGGTGCAATGCAATCCCCTAATGGTTGGCGGGAAACTGTATGGAACTACAGCCTCCAACCACCTTTTCGCGCTGGACGCCGCTACGGGAACGGAATTGTGGCGGTTTGAGCCTGACACGGCAGGGCCATCGCATGTCAATCGAGGGGTAGCCTATTGGGAGGACGGCAGTGACAGGCGCCTGCTTTTTGCTTCCAAATCATGGTTATACGCCATCGACGCCGAAACGGGGAATCCCATCCCGGCATTTGGTGAAAGCGGGCGGATTAGTCTTCGGGCAGGTTTGGGAGATATGGGCGTGGATAAATATGTGGTTTCCACCACACCGGGAGCGATCTACAACGATATCATCATCATGCCCATACGGGTAGGTGAGGGGGAAGGTGCTGCGCCGGGACATATTCAGGCGTTTAACGTGGTGACAGGTCAGTTGGAATGGGTGTTTCATACCATTCCCCAACCTGGAGAATTGGGTTACGAGACGTGGCCGGAAGATGCTTATAAGAACCCCACTATAGGCGGCGCAAACAGTTGGCCAGGCATGGCAATAGACCAAGAGCGTGGCATCGTTTATGCGCCGACCGGTTCCGCTGCTTTTGATTTCTATGGGGGCAATCGCAAAGGGCAAAACCTGTTTGCAAATTCATTGTTAGCCCTAAATGCACAGACTGGTGAATACATTTGGCATTACCAAGCGGTGCACCATGATATTTGGGATCGGGATTTCCCGGCTCCTCCCAATTTGGTG
The DNA here is from genome assembly GCA_964498395.1 of uncultured Parapedobacter sp. GTDB lineage: Bacteria > Bacteroidota > Bacteroidia > Sphingobacteriales > Sphingobacteriaceae > Parapedobacter. Next base: position 367,837 of record CAZCHE010000004.1, read on the forward strand.
ACGGTCCGGAAAAATGGGAAAGCAATTGATGCGGTAGCCCAAGTGACAAAATCGGGGCATGTTTTTGTCTTCGAAAGGGAAACGGGTACTCCTGTTTTCCCCATCGATGAGGTGGCCATGCGCCCATCTGAATTGCCCGGAGAGGAGCTGTGGCCGACGCAGCCAATCCCCCGCTTGCCCTTGCCATTTGCTCGGCAAGCCCTCACGGCAGAAGATATCACCCAGTTTTCAAATAGACGGGATTCCCTGCTTGATATTTTTCATCGGTCTAATAAAGGCTTATTCCATCCATTGGGATTCACCGAAACGCTACTTTTTCCGGGAGCCGATGGCGGTGCCGAATGGGGTGGGGCCGCAGTGGATGAGGCGAGTATCCTATATGTCAATTCCAATGAAATGGCTTGGCTATTCAGTTTAAGCCGCAAAGCGGAATCCACGGACAATGTGGAAATGTCATCCGGTAGGCTCCTTTACAGTACGCACTGTTTGACCTGCCACAAGGCTGACCTGTCGGGTAGCCCAGCCAGTGGCTACCCGGATCTGGTGGGGTTGAAAGCACGCATGTCTAGGGATGAGGTTTCGAATATCATCGCTTCGGGAAAGGGTATGATGCCGGGTTTCTCGCATATCACAGCACAGGAAAGGCAGGCAATGGTCAATTACTTGTTTGGCGAAGAAAAAGAAGAGGTGTTTGCCTCGACCACAGCTGAAATATCATCCATACCCTATGTGTTCAATGGTTATAATAAGTTTCTCGATGAGCAAGGCTATCCGGCCATCACGCCGCCTTGGGGTACGCTTACGGCGATTGACCTGAATTCAGGCCAGCATGTTTGGCAGATACCTCTGGGCGAAGTGCCGGCATTGACGAAGGCTGGTATCCCATTGACGGGAACGGAAAACTATGGCGGACCGGTGGTGACAGCAGGAGGGTTGTTGTTTATCGCTGCGACAAAGGACAATCGTTTCAGGGCATTCAACAAACGGACAGGGGAACTCTTGTGGGAGTACGAACTGCCCGCTTCGGGTTTCGCGACGCCATCCACCTATGAGGTAAACGGAAAGCAGTACGTGGTCATCGCCTGCGGGGGAACTAAACTGGGTACCGCTAAAGGGGATAGTTATGTAGCGTTTGCCTTGCCATAGTCGATCGATCTCCGGAACACGATTATACCGTGATTTTGCGGTCGCGCGCCGTGATGGGCCAAGCCCCTGATAGCTTGCCATCAACCACGGTCATCGCCCGTTCGTACAAGGCCACCGTAGGGCAGATGTGGTGCGGCAGCCCATAAAGCACGTCGCCCACTTTCCAGTCGTGGTCTTCCGGTACCTCGACAACGAGGTGTTCCTCGCTTTGGCTAATGGGTTTCAGGTATGGTGCATTCAGGAAATGTACGCGTTGGTCAAGGCCATTCTCAGCAGCAATTGATTTGTGTCCAAGGTCGAGGCACAAGGTGGTTTTCGAGGGGAGGGAAACGACACGGGTCAATACCAATGCAGCAGGTATGAATTGCTGTTCGGGTAAGCCTTCACCATAACCTTTATCCCAGTAGATAAACGTACCCGGACTACACACCACGCGCTTGTCCATCGCATGGATGGGAAACGTGGGGGAGCCTCCGGCTACGATGACCGGACGCGGATAGTCCAAACGCTCCAATTCAGCAACCATATTCCATATCGCCCGAAAAGCCGTCTGACATTTTTTTTGCCGGATGGCGATATCTTTATCGCGCAAGTGCCCATCGTAGGCATGGATGCCTACCGGGTTGACATGACGTAATAGGTGGAGTTTTTGATATAACCTGGTTGCCTTGATCCCGACAGGTACACCTGTGCGATTCATCCCCACGTTCACATCAAGGTATAGTTGGATGGTTAGGTTGTTTTCTTGTGCCACTGATGCGATGGCCTTGGCGTGGTCAATATTGTCTGTCAAACAGGAAAATACCGTATCGGGATAGGTTTTGATTAATTCAACAAAACGATAACACTTGGGTCCGGTGGGTTGATAGGCCAGTAATACGTCTGGTGCCCCACACATCGCCAGCATCTCCGCTTCAGCTATCGTAGCGCATTTGAATTGATGGATGCCCGCTTCCATCAGTAAGGCTACCGCTTCGGAACTCTTATTGGTTTTCACATGGGGGCGTAGGCGCTCAGTGCGGCGTTCGACCATGTTTTTAAGTACATAGATGTTTCTACTGACCCGATCGGGATAAATAAGGAGTGCAGGGGAATCAATTTCCTCGACTCCCCGGATGGCGTACCAAAGTTTATTGCTGCTCATAGTCGTTCGTTTACTTCAATTATTTTTCCAAGCTTGGCGAATAAATCGGAGCCAATTGCCGTGCAGGATATTGGCGATATCTGATTCCGAATATCCTCTCTTTTGCAATATCCTGTCAAATTTGCGGAGATCAGCGATGGTCTCCAAATCATAAGGGCATTGTTCCGTGCCAAACATGCCGTCCAGGTCACTCCCTATAGCGACATGGAGGCTGTTGCCCGCCAATTGGCAGATGTGGTCGAAATGGTCTACAAGGGATTCTAACTGGACGCCGCGCGCTCGGGGGTTGGATTCACCACGTATCCAATTTGGCGATAGCATCCATGCATCCAATGCACCCCCGATGACGGCTCCCCGCTCGATCAATGCGTTCAGTTGGTCATCAGCCAGTTGGCGTTGGTGATCGACCAGCGTGCGGCAATTGTGGTGGCTCGCCCATATTGGCCCTTTGTACAGCCTCAAGGCCTGCCAGAATCCGGCATCGGTAAGGTGGGTGATGTCCAAAATCATGTTTAACCGATCCATCTCCTGGAGCAATTCTACACCTAGTGGGGTGAGCGGGCCGTCCATGCCGGTTCCGGGAGCGTACCTGCCGGGGCCGTAATGCGCTGGCCCGATTGCGCGTAGCCCATACCGATGTGCCTGCTCGAGATAAGGGAGGGAAACGAGGGAATCGGCACCTTCGAGACTCAGAATAAAGCCCACGGGTTTCGAAGCGTTTTCAATGGATTGATCTTCCCATAGCGCGAGATGCTGTTCTAATGTATTTAAATCGGCGATTTGCCGCATCTCGCCCGCTTCTTGCATGGCTTGGTACCACGCCAATTGACCCTGTGCCTGCGCCCAAGCTTGCTCCGGTGAGTACCAACCGGGTAATATCCGGTGGTCTTCCGTCACACGCGAAATCTGTGTGGCCACCACGAGCCCAATACCCCCTTTGCGCAGTTCGGGAAGGGATACCACCCCCTTCGCGCGATCGGGTTTGTCTGCCATTCCCGCCTCACGGTTGCGAATGGTTTCAAGCGGCACCTTTAGGTCCCGGTTCCACTCCAAGGCATTCATGGCGAGGTCGAGATGCGCGTCAATGATAAACATGGTTGGTTAGTTTGGCTGTTTTTTGGCGATACAGTCTATTTCGACTTTGATGCCGTTATCTAAAACCGATTGCACAGTGGTGCGTGCGGGCCGAATCGCGGAGAAATACTGCGCATAGACACCATTGAACCGTTGGAAATCAGCGATATCACTTAAATGAACGGTGCATTTCACCACATCATCCATGGTCATTCCGGCATTTTCCAAGATGGCCTTTATATTCTTTAGCGTCAAATGTGTTTCTTCCTCTATCGTTCCCAGCACAAATGTTGATGCTTTGAAATCAATGGCTGCCTGTCCGCTTACAAACAGCAAACCATCGACCAAAACACCGTCTGAATAAGCCCCCGTAGTGAAATCATGTGCGCGATCTGGATGTGTGATTTTAGTTTTTCCCATGTTGATTTGATTGGTTAATTTGAATACTGTCATTAATTGGTGAAAGGTAAGAAAACCTGATAGTTTTTGGAAATCGAGTGATGTTTTACTTTGCTTCAATCGCATTTATGCTTGTTTTTTCACCCCTTTGTCTATATATTTCCTCTATAAAGTTTGTTTCTCAATGGCAGAGGAGAGATCGATAAATTCACTTTTATATTCAACGCGATTATATTGCATATAAAAGCAAATTTATCTAAGTTTGGTAGCATAAAGCTGTTGTCCATGAGCATAGCCATTCGTTATGGGGTCTTATTTGCAGTTGCCATTTTCTTGTGGGCGGTCATCGAATCGTTGTTGGGATTGCATGACCGACATATCCAATACCACGAATACCTTTCTTATTTCTTTGCGGTACCCTCGGTAGCCATCATGTATTGGGGTATTCGTAGCGAGGAAAAGCGCTCACAAGAACGGATAGGGTTTCGAAAAGCATTTATGACTGGGCTTGGTATTACAGGAGTGGTGACATTGCTTTGCCCACTGGTGTGGTACGTGTTCTGTGCGTGGGTTAACCCATCGTTTTTGGACAATATGGTTCGTTATGCCATAGCGGCCAAGGGCATGGATGCGCAACTAGCAGGACAACGGTTTTCCCTCTCCACCCATTTGTTGGTGTCTACGTTATCCACGTTGGTCATCGGGGCTGTTATTTCGTTGGTGATTGCCGTTATCATGGCTCGGCAAACGCAGCGACGGCTGGCTCATGTATCCACCGAATAACCAATAACGAGCTAATCCAAGTTAATAGCTGTAAGCAATACTATAGGTAGCAAAGATAGTTCTGCGCGCATCGGGCTCGTTAGCATAGATGAGCTTGACCCCCATATCGAAGTTGGGTAAGTAGAAACGCAATAAATTCATGTCGGATCGAAGCTCGACCCCAAATGTCCGTGGGCTGAAAACATTTCCGGTGCGCACATTCTGGAAGTCGGCAAAGACACCTCCTTTGAAGCGCTTGATATACGCCAATGGCCCGATGGTCCAATCGGGATAGGCGAGCGGGAATCGGTAGTTGAATAGCAACGTGTTGTTGACGGGAACCGGTCTTAATTGGTCATAACCGCTAACCAATGGAATATCATTGGCCATGTTGTATGCGCCATTGCCTTGCTGGTAGCTGAAGCGGACGAGGAACGAATGGTTATGTACAATGCCCGGAAAGTAGAACGCCGAACGAAAAGAGAACAGTTCGCCCGACTGGCGCCCGTCGATCGGGAAGTGGCGGTAGGTCACGCTAAGGTTTTGTCCCCACCGGGGTGCAAGGTCTAATGTACTGCGCCGCACATTGTGGTTGACGTAAAACTGGTAATGCAATGGAAATCGGATTCGGTTTATGAATCGGTCTTGCAATTCCGCCACGTTCAAGCCATATCGGCTGGTGTAGGATGTGGCGACATTCAGCCCCGTGGTGTAAACGCTATTGAGCCGATAGAACACCAGTGGGATCTCCATTCGAAAGGTGGTGAGGTGCTCTCGCCAACGTACGGCTAGCAAGCTATCGCTTTCGTTGGATATCCGGGCAGCACCGGCTTGCCCGCGGTTGAGGTATTCTGCCGAAAACTTAGGGAAGAAACGCTGGTAAGCCAGCGAGGCACTGTACTCGCTGCTGCGAATGTCGCCATTGTATGTGTACCCTAGTCGGATTTGGGTGGTGTTGAGCAAGTCGTCAGATAGCCAGTAAAGACCGGGGTTGATGCTGCTGAAGTTGCTGTTGTCTACGGACAAACTATGGAAGTTGACAAGATTTTTTAGCCCTTTATAAGGCTTAGAAGGCAATATCTCGTTTGTGGTGGTGTCATTGCCCCAAAAAAGCTGTTCGTCGCTCAGAAGCGGGGAAAAGTAACTGATATGCGAATCGCTGATTTTTAGGTTGTTGTCTCGCCCCTGGTCATCCCATTTCAAGTGACTGATACGGTATCCATCGATTTGGTAGTTGTTAAACCATAATTGGTTAGTTTCCGAATCAACCGATGGATTAAACGCGCCGAACTTCGCATGGGTCAGTTGGCTCGTAGAACCGGATGTACGATCGAATAAGTAGATGTTGTCTATCCCATGGTAATGTGCCTTATAGACCACACGGTCAATGCCTGCATAGACCGGGCGTTCGATTTGCTGGGCCTGCCAGTCCAATAGGAGGCGATACGTTGCGGCGGGAACGTCTAACTCCACCAATGTAGCGCCTTGTTGCGACACCCCTGTTGACACGATTTTTGTGCCCGTTTCATCAAAAGCCGGGGTTTGCAGTTGGATATTCCTCGGTGATGGGAAACGGCCGATTACCGTGCCTTTTTCCGTTTCCAGGATCACCAAGCTGATTTGGTTTTGCTCATTGACTTCCACCGCGGCAAGTGTTTGGCCGTCTGGGTGCAGGGCGGGCGAAAAGAGGCGGGTTCGATGGGTAAGCTGCTTGTACGTGCGTGTTTGGAGGTCATACAGGTTGACGACGCTATAGGTGCGTTTGCCATAACGGCCATGTTTCCTAACCTCATCCCAAGTGATTTTTCCTGCCGCATAGGTGAAGTTTGGTGCGGTCTGGCGCCCTGTTTTTACCAATGGCTTTTGCTTGCCCAGCGAGTCGATCATGACGATAGCGGGCACCTTTTTTGCGCTTTGGTGTAATGCGATGATACGTCCTCCACCGAGGTGTTTGGGGAGCAGCCAACTCTCCGGTTTGCTATCCTTTTTGAACGGGAAAATGGGGTAGTCTTGGGGGTGGGTTTCTTCCAATTGGGCTTGCCATTTTTCGGTCAATTCGTTGACCGTTTCCCGGTGCCATTTTCGGGTGTTGTGCCCGGTGAATTTGCGCAACGAATTGCTGAAATTGTATGGTCGAATTGGGTTGTGGGCCATGCGTGTCATCAGGCTGTCGAGGATACCGATTCCATGTTCCCGTTGGAGCCGGGCGGTCATGAAATACCCAAGCTCATAGAACCCCGGTGTGACCACCGCCAGTGAACCCAAATAGTCTTTTTCGTAGCTGTATGCAGCGCCGCTAAGCAGGTTGGTTCGCATGGGCATTTCCCAAGAGGGGAGCCTCCCGCGGCCACTGTTGGAAAGGACGGTTTCGGTGATCACTGCATCCCCTTCGAAAAACCATGAAGGTAGCGTAATACCGAAGATGGCGAGGGCGAGTTGTTCGAAGAGTGGGGCGCGAAGGTATCCTGTCAATTTGTCAAATTGAACTACATGTCGGAGCTCGTGGATAGCGAGGTTATTGAGCCATTCTTGGAAATCACCATGCTGGGGTGGGGTGGTGAAAAACTCCGAACGACGTGGGGCTAGCTGTACAAACCCATTGGATTCTACGGTTTGGTTTTGCAAGATGATAGAAATTTTCCGCGGTTTTTTCCCCAGCGTTTGGCTTACCTGTTTTACCATGTCGGCTAGTTTCCCCGCTAGTTTCTGCGCCTCGTCTTCAAACGTGGTCGGATAGATTACTTGAAAATTCTCCGTATTGATTTGCCGCCATTGTACACTTGGTGGATATTGCTCACCATCGAAAATCTGTGAAAAACACCAATATGAATTAAAAAGTAATACAAATGATATTAAGTATTTGATTGATAAAATATTATAACTTAATATGGTGCCTTTCATAATCTGTTGTTAATATTTTTAGTAAAAGACGGTGCTTTAATGATCTTGTTTTGTATACTATTAATTGATATAATATTCATTAATTACTGATTTACAATAATTAATTAAATTACATATTTTAGGATATCACTCATTTTTTGTTGAATTATTTCTTGATGGATTGGTCGCAAACGGTGTTATGTTGAAGCCTAGCCAATTGCTTCCAATTTGACTGCTAATGTACACTATCTTTCCGATTTTGTCGGCCAGAATTTTTGGAGTGTGTCGCGATATGGGTATGATGTGCTGGTGTATTGGGTTGCGCATTGTGCGACATTTTTCTTCTCCCCCGCTGGCGATTGGTCGGCTAACCGATTGGGATGTTGTGGAGATGGTCAGGAAGATTGATCAGCATTGGGTGTATGATTTCGATGGCGCCTGGCGGCGTGAATGTGGGGGCACTAAGCTGCTCGGGAACCGAAACGGTATAGGAAAATGGACTGTCATAATGTCTTGCTTTCCTTATAAATTTTCCGTTGTTTTATCTTGATGATGTTCGTTCTTTTCAATTAAAAAACCGACTTTTGCAGCAAAATATTAACCGATGTAGGATATCATTTTCAAAACGTAGGAGGGCCCATGGACGAATTGGAAACGCTGGTAGAACAAATAGAATTGCTGTTGGCCGAAGGCGACAAGGAGCAACTTAAGGAATACCTAGATGAGTTGAATATATCGGACGTGGAAGCGCTGATTGATGAGCTGCCTGAATACGGTGCTACGTTTATCGAAACACTGAGCATCAACCGTGCGGTCAATGTGTTTCGGATCCTAGATTTTCCCACACAAGAACGTATTCTAAAGAAGCTGCCCGGGCCAAAAATTTCGGAGATCATCAACGAAATGCCGCCCGATGATCGGACTGCTTTTTTCAGCGAATTGAAGGGCGATGTGGTGAAGCAACTCATCATCCTATTGCCCCCTCCAGACCGCAAAGAAGCACTTGCCTTATTGGGCTATCCGGAAGACAGTGTGGGCCGGTTGATGACCCCTGATTACATCACGGTAAAACAGCATTGGACGATCGCCCGCGTACTCGATCATGTGCGCAAATATGGGCGGGCTTCGGAGACCATTGATGTGCTGTATGTCATCGATAGAGACGGCTTGCTGCTGGACGATATTCGTATTCGGGATATCCTATTGGCTGACCCCGAAACGAGGGTGCGGGATTTGATTGACAACAGGCTGATCGCATTGAACGCCAATGACCCGCAAGAAGAGGCCATCAACGTGTTCCGGATGAACAACCGGGTAGCGTTGCCTGTGGTAGACACACAGGGCATCATGCTTGGGATCGTGACGGTAGACGATATCCTCTGGGTCGCCAATGAGGAGTATACCGAAGATATGCAGCGGATAGGGGGTACGGAAGCGTTGGATGAACCCTACCTGGACGTGTCGATCCTCCACTTGGTGAAAAAGCGCGCCGGATGGTTGGTGGTGCTTTTCTTGGGGCAATTACTTACCGCCACCGTCATGGAACACTATGAGGGGCAGTTGGCCAGCGCGATGATATTGTTTATGTTCATACCGCTGATCATATCCAGCGGTGGTAATAGCGGTTCCCAGGCGTCTACATTGATCATTCAAGCCATGGCCTTGGGTGAAGTGACCTTGGCCGACTGGTGGCGGGTCATGCGCCGTGAAATCATTTCGGGATTGCTATTGGGGTTGATATTGGGGGTGCTGGGCTTTATCCGTATCTATACGTGGCAGGCCATCTCCCACGCATATGGAGATTATTGGTTGTTGGTGGGTATCGTCGTGAGCCTCTCGTTGGTGGGGGTGGTGCTGTGGGGGTCATTGATGGGGTCGATGCTTCCCTTTATCTTACGTCGGCTCGGCGCCGATCCGGCATCCTCATCGGCGCCGTTTGTATCAACCCTTGTTGATGTGACCGGATTGATTATCTATTTTACGGTTGCGGCGTTGTTATTGACCGGTGTATTGATGTAATTGTGGGGTGTATGGGATTTTCAATACGTAAAGCAAGGATCGTAAGTTTTGTCGCATTGGCGCTAGCCCTTGGCTCGCGAGCGGTCGCTCAGGAAGATTTGCCACGGACAGCTGCCTATTTGGAACTCGAAGGCGGCGCGGCTATGTTCCAATCGTCATCCATGCGGTCGGATTTTCCGGTGGGGCTCCAGATGGCCCTTGGGGTTGAATTCGCAACGGGCAATGACCTGCGCGTGAGGCTAAGGCCACAGGCCGGCCTCCGTTTTTTTTCCAAGTACATCGAGCAAAACACCAATGAGCATTTCCGTATCCTACGCTTAGGAGGTACGATTAGCTATGACGCTTATTTTATGGGACAGACCAGTTTCTTCCCGTATGTTTCGATGAATTACAATTGGGTAAGTAATTACGATGCCGAGACGGTGGGGTACGACTCCGAGGGGCAGCCTAATATCGTGTATTCGGACAGTTTTATCAAAGGGGGAGGGTTTTCTACGGAACTGGGATTGAAAGTGCAGTACAGGCGCTTTTATGTGAAAGGCGGATTTGATCTGTTTAAGCCGATTCTTCGGGTCCAATTTGTGGAAGAAGACGAGCAATCCATGCAGGGGGAGGGAGACCGGCAGGTATTTATCGTCCGTCACCAACGCGAGCCGTTTAACCTAAATGCGTTCAATCTGTCGATCGGGTACATCCTTTTTTGATTCCATAGGGGCTTTATTGGGTAGAAATATGGGCAGCGCGGGTATATATCTGGGTGTGCAATTAACCTCGTTGGGATTGTGCTGTAATGGGAGTTATTGGTAATGAATGGGTTATGATATAGTTCGGTTTTTTTGTACTTTTTCTTGTTTTTTATTTAGAAAGTTCCGAATATTGCAGTCCCGAAAACGGGGTGCCGGATGAATCCGGTTAACCAGCAGAAACACTCCTGAATAGCTCAGCTGGTTAGAGCATCTGACTGTTAATCAGAGGGTCGCTGGTTCGAGCCCAGCTTCAGGAGCCAAATAAAAAAGCTGTTTTTCGATGAGAAAAACGGCTTTTTTGCTTTCTAAACGAAGATTAGAGACATCTTCGTTTGACCGATCGGGTTCTCCGATTTGGTTTGATTTACATAGTTTTTTGTTGAATTTCACGTGGGAATGTTACAAATATGTAACAGAAATTCCGGCGTGCTTAAGGAAAAAATTATGGCAACCGTAAGCGCAAAAGTTTATGAGCATCACAAGAAAGCTGATGGCACTTACAATGTGAAAATCTGTGTTTATCACAAAGGTATTAGAAAGTACATTGACACGACCCATTTTGTGGTCAGAAAGCAACTGACCAAAGATTTCAAAATCAAAGATTGTTTTATTGCGGATATAGTCGAGCAGCAATTAAGGAAGTACCGAAACACTATTAGTGATTTGGAGGCGAAACTTGACCATTTTTCTGCGGAGGTCTTACGGGATTTTCTAAGGGATATGGACGAGGAAGTTGATTTTGTGAAATTTTGCGACGAGCATATAAAGGGTTTAAAAGAAGTAGGAAGAATCAAGAGTGCTGAAAACTTTAATGTAGTGCGAAACAGTTTTGTGGATTATTTTAAGACGGATTCCTTTTCTATAAACCAGATTCATTATACGATGCTCTTATCGTATGAGCGTTTTTTGAAGTCGGAGCGTATGATGACCCGACTTAATCAATTTGGTAAACCCGTTACGATCACCGCAAAAGGAGTAAGCAGTTCGGCGGTTCATAATTATATGCGCGATCTCCGTACATTGTTCAATGCTGCGAAAAATCGTCACAACGAAGAAGATATTGGCATATTCTGAATTAAACACTACCCATTCAAAAAATATAAGGTTGGTTCACCGCCGCCACGTGGTAAAGACCGCAATAATACTATTGAAGAAGTTTTAGCGATAAAGGGCTGTATTACTAGACCCGGTAGCCGAGCAGAACTTGCGAAAGAGCTGTATATGCTTTCCTTTTACCAATGTGGTACAAACGCTGTAGATTTCTATCAAATAGGCCCACAAAACATCAAGAACAGACGACTTGAATATAATCGATCAAAAACCACAGGACGAAGAAAAGATAAAGCCTTTATCAGTATTAAAATCACCGATGAAGCGAAGCCTTTGTTAGAAAATATATTGGTAAGCTGGCAGAGCGATATTCTACTATAGGAAATCTAAATAAGGCATTGAGTAAAGGGATGGACGAAATATGTCGCTTGACTGGCCTGTCCGGGGTAACATTCTATTGGGCAAGGCATACCTTTGCCAATGCAGCACGTAATGATTGCCGTATGAGCAAGAACGATGTGGCTCTTGCACTCAACCAGGTTGAAGAGGGTAATCGCACGACAGATATTTACATTGCTAAAGATTGGAAAATCTTGGACGATATACAATGCAAAGTCATTGCACAGCCAAGAAAAGTTGAAATCAAGGTGATGAAGAAAATACAAGCAAGGAACGAAATAGAAAGCATCGCCGCCTAATTATCATAATCGAATTACATGAGGTTAAGTCTTCATGTAATTCTTTGTAAACAATTTTAAACGTAAATTTGATTAATTATGAGAACTGTAATTCGGTTTTTTATCACTTGTATCATTGCAACATTTGGATACTTCGCGGCTTTAAGTATGAAAAATCCATGGCCGGGTTATGCCGTAGCGTTTGGTATATGGTTTATATTTATATGGACTATAACGAAGCCGAAAAAATAAAGATGTATTATCAAGTGACGTAGTTGAAAAAAATAGTGTATAGCTATCGTTTTGCAAAACAGAATAAATTACGCTACTTTCGTCAAATCTATAATGACGAAACCGACTAACAAGATATTAAAAACCTTTCAGCTTATTTTATTTTTATGTGCTGCTGCTTTCTCGTGTACCGATATTAACGCACAAATTCCCCAAACGGATGATGTAAACAATAAAGGCCATTACGAAGCCGTAATGAAGCAACGTTTGGATAGCCTGAAGCACGCTGTGCCAAAAGAACACGCACAACACCATGATAGTTTGATATTAGTACTGTATGACGAGTATAAACAGCAATATCTAAACCTTGGTGGTACAGGTCAATGGAAAGAGGCTCTCTCCATTGTGTTAGCGTGCGAAGCAATATTTATAGGTCATTTACTTCCTAAAGAAGAAGCCGATCTAATTTATAATATTGGGTATATATATGATAAGGACGGGCAGTATATACAAGGAATCGATTATTTCCAGCGTTCTATTGTGCGCTATGAAGCGATACACAATGCCGGAGAACAGGATGTGCGGAATGACATCGCCTTAGCCTATAACAATATCGGCGTTGCACATGCGAATACGGGTTACTTCACCCAGCGAAAAGAGAGTTACTTAAAAGCCAAGGAGATTTGGGAATCCATGGGCGACGAGGTGGACAAAAGTAACCTGATTTCATTATATGGCAACTTGTTGCGGTTGTATAGGCAATATGGAGATAAGCAAGCCGCGGAAGAATTGATCACGACCATTAATTTAAACTTTGATCAATGGATTGCCGAGGGATCGTTTCGGCAGGACAAAACAGGGATAAGGGAGTCCAGACCGGACGCATTTTATCAATTCGAAAAACACCGCTTGAATATTCTGTACACCGATTTGATAAGTGACAAGGCAGGAGGATTGACACATTTAGACAGTCTGCGTACACATTTCAAGGGTATGAATGCGGATGACCAAATTCGGTTTTCTGCCTATCTGCTTACTGCCATTAGCCACGCTGCCGATCCGTTGGTAGACTATGACGACCCCGTGGAACGCAGACAAAAAAAACAATACCTCGACCTAGGTATGCGAGAAAGCATCCGGCTCGGTGACCGTTACAACCAAATGATTTTCCATTCCCGATTGGTCAGTTATTATCTGGAGGCAGAACAGGATAGAAAAAAGGCACTCTCGCGCCTTGACCAAGCGATCGGGATTGGTCATGAAATGGATATCCGGGAGTTTAATTTGCTTAATCTCTACCTCAAAAAGGGCGACGTACTACAACAGAGCGGACGTTTTCCCGAAGCAGAAAAATTAGTGCTTAAAAGTATGTCTATTTTGTTAGACCAGCCAATAACCGACCCCACCGTCGTACAGTTGGGTGATTTTGAACAACGTAACGATATATATTATGTGAATGCGTTAAGGCAGACCGCCAGCTTGTATAAAAATGAATATGAACGCAGCCATGCCCCTGCCCACGGTCAACTGGCTCAACATTTTTATAACTTGGCAGCCAATCTTTTCCATATTTATTATCAGAAAGGTGCGTATAACCCTTGGTTGAATATGACCAATATCGCCATCAACGAGGGATTGCTCTCCCTCCATCTGGAGGGGAACAGGGTGGACGAAATCAGTTTGGTCAATCTCATGGAAAACAATCGTTCGCAACACCTCGCTAAAGAGTTTGAAGCCAAATACCAGCGGTTCCTGCATATACCTGACAGCTTATTTACCGAGCGCAACCTACTTCAAATTGAAATGACCGGGTATGAACAGGCGGGTAAGCATACAGAAAAAGAATACGACATGTTGCGAACAGCATTGATGGATGTGGAAGCAAAAATACAGCAGGCAGATGATCGGCATTTTCCTTTCTTCGGGCGTACATTCGACATCAGAGAAGTACAGTCCGAATTGCAGGAGCAGGAGTATATCGTGCGTTATGTGGTCGCCGAGGAAAACCTCTATGCGTACACCCTGCACAAGGACGAGATTTCGATTCTAAAATTAGGGAATAAGGACACTTTGCTTTCACTTATCGAACAATATCACGAAACGATTAAACAAAAGCACCACGATTATGTGGGACAGGCCATGGAGCTATATGTTGCATTGATAGAACCACTAAAGCTACCATTGGATAGATTGAAAAACCTGATTATTATTCCCGACAATAAGTTAAACTTTCTTCCTTTTGAAACCTTGCTTCATTCCGAATCGAAGCAGCCGCTGGTTACGATGTGCCCGATTAGTTATTCGCACGGACTGCGCTTGTGGCTCTTGCAGCGGAAAGCTGTTTCATCAGCAAAAGGAAAGCCCTATTTTGTCGCTTTTGCGCCACAATATTCATCGGATTATATGCTGTCTTTTGCCGATAATCACCCTGTAAACCGAAATCGTCTGCAGGATATCACAGGGGCAACGCACGAGGCAGTCCAGCTTGCACAACATTTTGGAGGCAATTTATACCGTGGGGCAAAGGCAACCAAACACGATTTTTTACAACAGGCTACAACCTATAAGATATATCACTTCGCTATGCACGCCCTGTTGGACGAAAGCAGCCACCTCCATTCAAGCCTTGTCTTTCAAGATGAAGAACACTTATATTATCATGAGCTATATGGCTTGCATTTTCCGGCAGAGCTTGTCGTATTGAGCGCCTGCAATACCGGAATGGGAAGCCTTGAAAATGGCGAGGGTCTGATGAGCTTGTCGCGTGCTTTGACATACGCCGGTGTCCGCTCGTCCGTGTACAGCCTATGGGAGGTGCCCGATGAGGAAACGGCGGAAATCATGCTGTCTTTTTACAAGCATCTCAAAGCCGGGCATTCAAAAGCAGAATCACTCACATTTGCGAAACGTGATTTTCTGGCGAACAACCCGATGAAGAGTCATCCGTTCTTTTGGGCCGGGTTTGTCGTCAACGGCAATACCGATCCGTTGGATGATACGGGGTCGTATAGATACCTGTGGTTTATTGCGGGAGGGCTTGCTTTAATTGTCTTATTGCTCCTGTTGCGAAGACGGAATTACCGAACCAATGTTTTGCAGACGCCCCAAGTTGATGCAAATTAAAAATACGACCTGTTTTCCAATGCTTTCACCACTTTACGTGCTTCCACAGACAGACTATCGTCAGACTCCGCTACGCGTTTGAAGCGAGGCAATGCCTGTTCACCATCACCCAGTTGAAGATAGGCCAAACCCCAATACCAATTGACGACTACAGGAGAAAAATACGAGGTCTCTTTCCAATCCCTTGCTTCCAATAGCGTTATTGTTTCTCTGGGTTTTTGCAACATTAATTGACAAATAGCAAGGTAAAAAGCCGTCTGGTCATTAGGGTGTTCATTGTAAACCTGTTGTAACAGTACTGCGGACTCCGAGTATGCCCGCTTGTCGTACAATGTCAAGGCCTCGGACATGACCTTATCGGCGGGGACATCCCCACGTACCATGGGGGTCACCATATTGGGATAAGGTTCCATATATTGTGCATATAGCTTCTCGGCCGTTACTTCGGACTGTCTGTCCAAAAGGAACCAGGCTGCACCGATTAGGACCAATATACTTGCCGCGGCATACCACCATGTTGTCAGTTTTCGGGCAGGTTTCACCTCCTGTTTGTCTAAGGCGTGGAACCGCTCTTTGAGCGCTTGCCGTTTATTGTATATGAGGGTATCCCTTATTTCTTTCTCGAAGTTAAATGCTTCTGAAAAAGCTGTGTCATTTTGCAATAGCCATTCCAGCTGCTTTTGTTGACTCGTGGTCAGCGTTTTTGTGAAGTACGCTTCTATCAGTAGCTCTTTATCCTTTTCCATTTGTCCGGATTATTTCCTTTAATTGTTTCAAACATCTTGATTTTTGACTTTTCACCGTGTCTTTGGACTCATAAGACATCTCACGTTGGATGTCGGCTAATTTTAACCCCCTGTAATAAAACAGGTGCAACATCTGCTGGCACTTGGGTCCCAGCTGAAGATATGCACGTTGAAGTAGTTTAAGCCTTTCCTCTGCCGTATCAATCTCGAATAGATTGATTTGCTCCATGAGTTCCTCACCATTTAGTTCTTCCTGTTTCGGTGATTTGAGGTAAGCGAAAATCTTGAATTTTCCTATCGCATATAGATATGTCTTGATGCTACTTTTCAACCCGTTGAATTTTCCTTGTACGATATTTTCAAATAAAGCGATTACGCTATCGTGGTATATATCGAGCACCACATCTGAATCTATTGGATACCGCTTGGCAAATTCCAAAAAACCACCTTTATAGTGTAGGTATATCTCATCCAATATTGCCGTATTGCCATTTTGCAGGGATTGAATCCACTGTCGCTCTTTATTCATTTAGTGGGATTGAAGTTAAAAAAGTAAACGTCAGCATCGAAAATATAAAAAAATATCAAAATAGATGTTTACCTCTACCCATATGATGCACTAAACTGTAGAAGCGTCTACGCAGGGAGCGGCAGGCGGTGGAAGCCCAGTGGTTTTCTATCAACAAATGGTAAAACAATAATTAAAAAAATGATGACACCAAGATCTTACAAAAAACAACAAGCTTTTATAACGCTATTTGGCGCGTTCGCATTATTTTCATTCACATTGTCCAGCTGTAGTAAAGATGATGGCCCGGAGCCCGAAGAGGAATTGCTTCCCCCTATCGAACTTGCCTGTGACTATTTCAGTGAAGATCGGGTATTGACCAATGACCCGAAAAGACCGGTAGATTACCTGATAGGCTGTTGGGCGAACGTACAGGGAAGCCTGAAAATAGAGCCTGGTGTAGTGATTGCTTTTACAGAAGATGCGGGACTTTACGTCAACTTGAATAATGAACTTTTTGAAATAAAAGGAACGTCGGCAGAACCTGTGGTACTGACCGGTACATCCAAGCAAAAAGGCTATTGGAGGGGGATTTTCCTGACAGAAGCTCATAACCCGAACAACCTGATTGAACATACCGTAATCGAATATGCCGGTTCGCAAAACCTAACAGAAACTTCACCGATTTATGAAGGTAGTTTGGCAATAAGAGGTGTTTCCGGCACAACGCCAATGGCCCTTACCCTAAATCACGTAGAGATAAGCAATGGCGGTAGTATTGGCTTAGACTTTCACCGCATCGAAAAAAATGCGACCATTTCGACCTCCAATCTGACAATTACAGGACATGAAGGTGTTCCGGTTAAGGTTTCTGCGGAGATGGCACATATTTTCGACAATACCTCTACGTATGTAGGAAATGCAAGTGACTTTCTTAACATTACGACCTCGTATTATGAAATAGAAGACCAAACGGTAGCCTGGCAGAAACTGGATGTGCCTTACTTGGTAGATGGCAGGGTACATATCAAGAAAGATGGCCATTTAACAATCGAGGCCGGTGTAGAAATGCAATTTAAAGATGATGCGTATTTACAGGCTGATCCCCTACTGCCGCCGTATAACACCAGCCTGAAAATACAGGGCGCCGCTGATAATCCAGTACACCTAAAGGCGTATCATGACACCTGGGGTGGTATTTATTTTGGTTTTACACAAGAGGACAATGTAATCGACCATGCCATCATTGAGCATGCAAGGGGCGATTATCCAGTGGCTAATCTTGAAAATTCTGGGGCCATATATATGCACGCCGACCCGCGCCTAACGGTTAGTAACACTACGTTTAGGGATTTACCAAACTATGCTTTCTATGCCTACACCGGAGCCAGTTCGAACCAGCCTCCGCTTCCTAACCTTAGTCGCAATAATATTACCTATACCAATGTAGCAGGAGGAAATTTGGGTTGGGGCAATGGTCGGGACACCCATCACCCTTAACAGAGACATATAAAAGCACTTGTTCCTAATGACAGTCCGCAAGGAACAAGTGCTTACTATTACTTAAAAACAAGGAAAAATGAAAGTTTATACACAAATCTATCTTTTAGCCCTCATGGTCATTGCCCCGTTATGGTTACTTGCTTGTGGTAATAATAACAACAGGAGCAACGCCGATGGCTTCGGTATGGGCGAAACGATTGGGGGGAATGGGGGAGATTTTTCGGAAGCAGAAGATTTTGTACAGCCGGAAATAGCAGATAGCGAGACGGAAGTGCTTGCACAGGGTATCAATATCGGCATTCAGTCAATCACGATGCCCGAACACCCAAGGGGTGACTACGTCCCTTTCTCCAATTGTCCACAAGATAAGGTTACGAAATTTGAGTTTCGCGTGGAAAACAGAGGAGCCGACTTCGACAAAAAAGGCAAGGCCATATTCGGTGCCGTTCAGATCAAAAGGCTGTCAGATGGAATGGTTTTGCTCAATGAGGAAGCCGTCCTTGAGTTCAGGGCCTTTACACCGGGCTGGGTGCGATTTAAGTTTGACCCGATCGACCTGTCTCAACCCGGATTGTATGAAGTAACCGTTGAAGCGTATATGGTTGACTTATCGGTCTACCTGAAAGACAAATCAGTGAAACCAACGCCGTTGGATACAGACTTGTCGGATAACAAGGTGGTGTATGTCAACCGAGTAACCAACAACGAATTGTTAGCAGAAAATTCCTTGAACCGGTTCGATTTTGAAGGGATGCACAGCACGAGGGATTTGGCCGACCAAGGCTGGAACTTTAGCCATTTGCCCGATTCTGTACAGCTTTCCGACAAGGGCATCGGAGGTAGTAAAGCGATTGCAATCCATCTTCATAAAGGAGATAAAAACAAGCGAAAACTATATACGCCCACCATGGCGATGGTTGAAAATCAGCAGGTGAATTTCCAATTTAAATTACTGGATGCCCAGTCAGGGAAAAACGTGACGGAAGAATTAATGTCATCAGAAACGTTTAAAGCGGAAGTTTCCCATCAGAAATTCTGTGCTAAAGGCCTGGAGGTAACCTTTAAACACAAGGTCTCAGACGCCCAAGCTACCGAAGATGGATTTTTTAGTTTCCAGCCTATGCCTGTTTATCAGGAAGCCGGGAATTTCAGGGGGCAGATTGCATTTATCAACTTATCTGCTTATCCCGAGATTTTGTTGGTCATCGATGAGGTCATCGTACAGGCATTGAACTAAACAAGGTATTTCAGAAAACAATAAAACTTAAAACGAAAAACACTGAAAAATGAAAACTTTAAAACAACTCTATTTTTGCACCACACTTATCATCGTTTCACTTTTACTTTTCTCTTGCAGTAAAAATGATGATCCCAAACCGGAAGAGGAAAATATCCCACTGGAAGTAGGCGGTACAATAACGGGCGATGTAAACGGGGGAAAAGTAAATTATGCGGACGTCAGGATTGCCGTTTACGGCTTATCCAACTCCGTTGGGATTATCGGACATCAGCAGGTCGAAGAACACAGACGGGATAGGGTACGTGTAGTCGTCCCTTTAACACCAACGACAGGAACGTTCGATCACAATGAGACTCCGTTTTTTGTACATTATGAAGCCATTATGGGCAACAGCGAAGGTGGTGCCGGATTTAACCGGAACGCATCGGGAAAGATAACCATCACGGACTATAAGTCGATAGGTACGGACGGAGATGAAACCTATTATTACGTGAAAGGTACTTTTGAGCGTTCGGGGATGAATAATTTTAATAGCGAAACAGTAGACATCCGCGAAGGGGAGTTTGAGTTTGTCTATAAGTATTAACGGTGCTATATATCAAGACGTTAGAAAAGACATCAATACAATGCACCAATATAACAATAACAATCAGAAAGACTATGAAAAAGACAATTGTACAAACAGTAATGGCTATGGCGGTTTTATGCCTGATGACGGCCTGTTCCAAAGGTGGTGATAAAAAAGAGAACGAGGACAGTCCGTCCGATATGCATACCTATCATATCGAGATAGCCGGAGGGAAAACTTATGAAGGTAGTGTTCCTAAAGAGACCGGCGGTATTTATTATCCGGTTTCCTTTGTTGAATACAGTGAAGAAGTAAGCAGCAAGGTGTTGGCGGGGATGCTTCAGGAAGCCGGGAAGTTCCAATTTGGAATAGGACTGGCATTAGACGAGGACAATAAGCCAAGTATCCAGGGAAGTGGCCCCGGACTGGCGTTCGGCGAGTGGGCGACCGAGAATAAATATGGTCCTGCGGGGCGAGTCAACATGACCTTGGAAAACTATAAGGAGCATACTATTTCCGCGTATGGCGATGAGGCAACGGTAGCGTCATTTACCTTAAACTTTAGCGGGAAGTTTAAATTGGGTACTGACGGCGAGGAAGTGGATGTCACCGGAAAAATCGTGGTGGCGGCACCGTAATGTAGGGACAGATTGTATCTGTCCGATTATCAGAAGGATCAAAGACAAAGAAACATGGTTGTAGGGGCAGTGCCTTGCGCTTGCCCAAATACGAACAATGAAATGAGAACAAATAAAATAGCGATATTGCCACTACTTTTGATTGCAGCCTTGGCGGCCTGCGGAAGTAAGGACGGTAGCAAAACGAACGACAACAAAGCAATCAGCGATTGTTTGGGCGTGACCATTCCTATACCCAAATCGGCTGCGCTAACGGCTTGTACAGATGCCATAGTTGGCAAAAGTGTAGCATTTAACTACGCTACCTCTTGGACAGAAGCGGTTGATTTTTTCAAACAAGCGTACAGCACCAATGGCTGGGAAATAAAGAGCGAGCGTATTGACGACAAACCCGGTTCGATGAGAACAGCCGAATGGCGCACGGAAAAAAACGGAACTGAGCTCGCTATATCGTTAAGCGATACCCGGGTAGACGATACTTCTGGCTCATTACAAGGGGTTGCGCTATGCTTTTATGAATAACAATCCGTTTGTCGCCGGACAAGCAATAAATAATTAGAGATGAATAAGATAATAATACAAGGCTTGATAGGTATTCTTGTTGTATGTTTGGCAGCAGCCTGCTCCAAAAAACAAGACCCGAATCCACCGGAAGAGGAAGAAGAGCTGCAGCTGGAGCTTCGTGCCGATGAAACAACGGTAGTCGCCGGTTAGGAGATTACATTTGAGGTTACTGCGAACGGGCAGCCCGTTGCGGATGCGGATCTCTTTATTGATGGCAATAATATAACGGGGTATCGATATACCTTTGCCGATGCCGGAACAACATCGGTCGTAGCGAAAAAGCCGGGCTATAAAGACAGCGAACTATTGACCGTCGTGGTAGAAGAAGCGTCATACGGCGTCGATATTTACGTGCTTGGTGACGAAGGAACGGAAGGATTAAATCATTATCGGCCGTTATATTGGGAAAATGGAGAGCCAAATGTATTTCGTCACGAAGCGGCTGCGGGTATGATTTTTAATAGTATTTCAGTAGCGGACAATAAAGTATATGTTGTGGGCGAAAGAATATATTCGTCCAATCGTGCCACCGCATTCTTTGAGGCAGATGGACACCTGGAGGAATTGACCGAGTCAAGTGGGTTTGCTTCGGCAAGGGATGTCTATGTGGCTGATGGGGATGTGTATGTCGGCGGTATAAAAAACGAATCCAGTTACGTTACATCCATTGTGTATTGGAAAAACGGTGAGCTGGTTACGGTGGCAAGTGGAGCGCTTGGTAGTACAGGTGGAGGCTCCATCGCGGTAAAGGGCAATGACGTTTATATAGCGGGGATGCTGGACGGAGATTTGATGTACTGGAAGAATGGGGCAAGTGTTGCGCTGGAAGGAGAGCCGGGAGCGGTAACGGACATCGCTGTGGCAGGCAACGGAGATGTATATGTTTGCGGATATACTTTTGGTATCCCGGACGTTGCTCAATATTGGAAGAACGGCGAAAAAATAACCTTAGGTACCGGAGAAAGGGCATCTCAGGCCAATGCCATATTTGTTGATAACAGTGATGTGTATGTAGCCGGTTGGGAGACTCTTCCCCGTCCCTCGGGATCGGGAACGGTTCGTATAGCCCGTTACTGGAAAAATGGTGAAGCCGTAGATCTGACGGACGGCACACACCATGCAGAAGCAAATGGTATTTTTGTGTTGGAAGGCAAGGTATATACTACTGGCGTTGAATCTATGGGCAGGAGATCGGCCACTTATTGGATTAATGGCGAAGTGGTTAGGTTATCCCATGAAGACAACAACGGGTATGCCGGCGATATTGTTGTGGTGAAAAGAGGGATGTAATGCTATTTGATTAAGCATAATGAAGTGAACACGAAAAAAGAAGTAGGTCTGGATCGGTTCTTATCTCGTAAAGGAGAATAGACTTATAGTATCGTTGATACGCTGCACTCTTTGAAAGCAGTTGAAACTTTATTGTCGGAACTTTCTATATCACCAGCTATCCATACCTACGGTACTTTGCATTGTTCGGATAGAGTCATTCCAATACTGGAATGCTTGATTTAAGTGCTGTTTCAGCATATTTGGGTGTAACCCCTCTCTGTTGTTTCGCAATGTGCAAGTTGTGTTTTTGTACGTACCGCCCTCGTACCTCGTGTTGTCCAACAAAAACCGAACTTGCCACGGTATCGCCATTCCCCAACGGGGTGTGGCGGTACCGTGGTAGGAAAAAGGTCGCAACTCCCTTTTTCTTATTTGATACAAAACGAGAAACTGCTACAAATATGTAACAGACCCAAATTTTGCGGTTCCAAAAAATGTTCATATACTGCTCCTGTAAGTCGGAAATGCATATTTTTGACTCCTTTATATCGGATAGGCCTTATAACTGTTAATCAGAGGGTCGCTGGTTCGAGCCCAGCTTCAGGAGCCAATTAAAAAAGCTGTTTTTCTATACGAGAAACGGCTTTTTTTCGTTTTTAAGGGCAGATTAGGAACGTCTGCACTTGCCAATTTGGGTTCTCCAAAATGGCTTATTTACATAGTTTTTTGTTGAACTTCACGTAGGAATGGTACAAATAGGGTACAGAAATTCCGACGTGTTTAAGTGAAAAAATTATGGCAACCGTAAGCGCAAAAATTTTTGAGCATTACAAGAAAGCTGATGGCACTTACAATGTGAAAATCTGTGTTTATCACGAAGTACATTGACACGACCCATTTTTATGGTCAGGCCTGGTATAGTGGACATCGTAATAGGTTAATAATTTGTAGTTTTGTTTTATAGGGTATCAGGATATGGACAATCGTTTTTCAGACATCATCAATCTAATACAACAAGCCCGAAGCAACGCCATTCGTGCCGTTAATACCGAACTTATAAACCTGTATTGAAATGTAGGGGCATATATTAAACAAAAATTATCCGTTGCAGATTGGGGCGACAAAACCGTTGATGAATTGGCGTTGTTCATTCAGCGTAATAATCCCGAATTAAAAGGCGTTAATCGTGCAGGGCTTTATAGAATGGTACAGTTTTATGAAACGTATGCCGAAGTTAAATTGGTCGCCCCAGCGAGGACACAATTTGATTTTCAGCCCCAAGATATTAGAAACACTATATTAGCTCAAATCAGTTGGACACACCATCGCACCATCTTTTCACGTTGCAAAACCGAAGAAGAGCGAGAATTTTACTTGCGGATGGCTATCAAAGAAAATTACAGCGTTCGGGAACTTGATCGCCAAATTTCAGCAAGCCTTTTTGAACGTGTGATGATAGGTAATGCAAAACACTCAACACTGCCGAGAGAGTTAAATACCGACATCACAAACACTTTTAAAGACAGTTATGTATTTGAGTTCCTGAACCTGCCCGAGCCACACAGCGAGAGCGATTTGCAAAAAGGCTTGATCAAACAGATGAAAAACTTTATCCTTGAATTAGGTAGGGATTTTATTTTCATTGACGAAGAATACAAGGTGCAGGTAGGCAACAGCGATTTTTACATTGACCTTGTATTTTATCATCGGGGCTTACAATGTTTAGTGGCATTTGAGCTAAAAGCTGACACATTTAAACCCGAACATTTAGGACAAATCAATTTTTATTTGGAAGCACTTGACCGAGATGTAAAAAAACAAAATGAAAATCCAAGCATTGGCATTTTACTGTGCAAAGGAAAAGACAGCGAAGTGGTTGAATATGTTTTGAGCCGTTCCCTTTCCCCTGCATTGGTTTCCGATTATCAAACCCAATTGCCCGATAAAAAACTATTACAACAGAAACTTCACGAGATTTTTGAAAATAGCAATATAAAGGATGTGGAATAATTTGATAACTGCTATTAATGTTTGGAACAAATTATCTTCTTCAATTTCCCTCGTAAATCATTTTATACATATCAAATCCTTTTGCCCAATGGTCTTTGTGAACTTCTTTCAATACAAAACCATTTTTCTCATAGAATTGATAGGCGAGCTGGGAAGTTCTTTCGGCAGTAGTCCGTTCGGCTAATTTTGACGTATGTGTTTTATATACGGGCGGAAACGCCTACCTTTACGCCCGAATTAAAAAAAGCATATGAGTTTAGTAATCATCGGAACCATCGCCTACGATGCCATTGAGACCCCTTTCGGAAAGACAGACAAGATTGTAGGAGGAGCAGCAACATTTGCCGGATTGGCAGCTTCTTACTTGTATCAAGATGTCAAATTGATCGGTGTGGTTGGTGAAGATTTCGGAGCGGAAAATTTAGAGATGCTGCGCTCCAGGGGAATGGATCTAGAAGGGGTGCAGATCAAAAAGGGTGAGAAGTCTTTCTTTTGGTCTGGGAAATACCACAATGACATGAACAGCCGGGATACCTTGGTTACCGAGCTCAATGTATTAGCCGATTTCGACCCGATCGTGCCGGATAGTTACCAAGATTGCAAATATTTGCTTTTGGGTAATTTGACGCCACAAGTGCAGCTGACTACATTAGACCGATTGCAAAACAAACCTCGGCTCGTGGTGCTGGATACGATGAACTTCTGGATGGATATCGCATGGGATGACCTGATGAAGGTATTGAAACAAGTGGATGTATTGACCATCAATGATGCGGAGGCCAGGCAGCTGTCTGGGGAGTACTCTCTGGTGCGGGCGGCAGACAAGATCATGCAGCTGGGCCCGAAATACTTGATCATCAAAAAAGGGGAGCATGGCGCATTGTTATTTGGTGATGGGCAGATTTTCTCCGCACCGGCATTACCACTTGCGGACGTATATGACCCGACGGGCGCTGGAGACTCCTTTGCCGGTGGTTTCATCGGGTACTTGGCCAACGTGGGTACGGTGAATTTTAACAACATGAAAAATGCCGTGATATTTGGCTCTGCCTTAGCATCTTTCTGCGTGGAGAAATTTGGTGCCGAACGGTTGATGGAGTTGGAGGAAACGGCCATACGCCAACGGATCGCCAGCTTTACGACACTCAGTAAATTCGATATCACTTATTGATATTTCGCGGCTTATCGCAATACCCCAATAATCTCGAACCGAGAAAACACTTGGTCGGTATGGGGGGCGTCAGGTAATTCTTCGGTGAGGTCTTGTCCGGCCCAATGCTCATAATGCATGCCTCTTGTCCACAATCGACTGCTGGAGACATCATAGATGTAGCCTTTGTATGCAATCCAGATTTCAGGTCTATCTTGACCATTTCGCAACGCAAGCTGGGTTTTTGAATACGTAGGGAGGTCTGGCGGCATTTACGTCACAAATCTGTCTGCTGTCAAACCTAATCCCGATCGTGTTTGTATGTGTTTAGCGCTTTTTTCATGGTACGCCGGGCCACGTGGATACGTGTTTTCACCGTTCCGATCGGGATTTGTAGGTGTTCGGAAATTTCATGGTATTTATACCCTTCAAAATACATGCTGAACGGGATATAGTATTCGTTAGATAGTTCGGCCATGGCTTCTTTGATGTCTTCCATGACGAACTTATTCTCGCCGGCATTTACCGCAGCACTATAAGCTAGGTTAGCACTGGATATTTCGTCCGACTTGGAGACTAATGCATTTGTTTTTACGAATCGTCTATAGTTGTTGATGAAGGTGTTTTTCATGATGGTGTATAACCATCCTTTGAGATTCGTGCCCTCCTTGAACTTACCGTAATAGGTTACCGCTTTCAGCATCGTATCCTGTACCAAATCATTAGCCTCTTCATTGTCACGTGTAAAATGCAGGGCGTACACTTTAAGGGAATCTGTGTGTTGAACCACTAACGTATTAAACTCAAATTTCGTCATCTTTTTACGGTTTAAGGGGTTCCGGAACAAGCGCCGGATCTCCGTGTTAAACAATTTTATGATACAAATGAACAATATCGATGCTCATTTGAAGAAAACGTGACGTTTTACTTCGGTTTACAAGTGTCGCTATAAATACGTTATAATTACTACAAGTATCGTGCTAAAGCAATAATGGTTTGCTAAATGTAAAGCTAATTTACAAGAAGATTTTGATTTTTTTATATAATATTTACCTCTCGTTCGAGCGTGATTCCAAATTTGTCTTCGACATCGTTAATAATCTGTTTCGAAAGGTTGTATATGTCTGTGCCAGAGGCATTTTTATGGTTTACCAATACCAATGCTTGGTTTTTCCAAGTGCCGGTGTCTCCCACTCTTTTGCCTTTCCAGCCGCATTGTTCGATCAACCAACCCGCAGCAATTTTGATTTCTTCATTATTGATTGGGTAAAAAACGAATTGTTTGTCTGGAAAAATGGACTGTAGTTGATTCAAATAGGCTACGGGTACGATGGGATTTTTGAAAAAACTGCCCGAATTGCCGATGGTTGAAGGATCCGGTAGTTTGTCTGTTCGGATGGCGGAAACGATTTCCGCGATGTCTTTGATCGTGGGGTGGGCTATGTGGCGTTTGGCTAATTCGGCTTCAATGGCACCGTAGGTAGTGTTGATATGGGGTGTCAGGGAGAGGTTGAGTGTGACCTCGGTAATGATGTATCGACCTTTAGCCTCGTTTTTGAAAATACTGTCTCGATAGGAAAACTGGCATTCGTCTTTCGTGAATGTACGTACCTCCACATTTTGTGTATCAAATGCCCGACATTGCACAAAGACGTCTTTGAGTTCCACGCCATACGCGCCAATATTCTGAACGGGTGCCGCGCCTACCGTGCCCGGTATGAGTGCCATGTTTTCTATCCCTGAAAATCCATGGTCGATGCAATACCATACCAGGTCATTCCATACCACACCGGCACCGGCCACCACAGTGGCACTTGCGTCTGCACGGCTATGGCTGATTCCCTGGATATTGATATGCATGACCAAACCATCGAAATCCGTGGTAAACAGGATATTACTTCCTCCTCCCAAAACCAGGATGGGTTGTCGCACGACGTCCTCATGTTGCGTAAACAATTGGATTAATTCCGCTTCGGTATTAATCTCGATGAATTTGCGTGCAAAGGCTTCCACACCAAAGGTGTTGTATTGCCGCAAAGGGAAATTTTCTTTGAATAAAAGCGCCATGAATTGACCGATATTTTCAAATATTCAAAATAATGCCTAACTTTAACTAACGGCTGTACGCTTGTAGTTGGCAGCCAAAGATAAGTGATTGACCTGACAGCACACTAATTTGATTCATATTGTATGATTAACGCCGATAAAAAGCGTACGCAGATATTGGAAGCGGCTACCCGTAGATTTGCTCACTTTGGGTTGGCAAAAACCACTATGGCCGAAATCGCCCAGGACCTTTCTTTCTCGAAGGCCCTGTTGTATTATTATTTTCCGGATAAGAACAGCTTGTATGCCGCGGTATTGGATTATGTGATTAACCAGTCATTTGCCGAAATGGAGGCAGAATTGTCAACCATAACCGATTGCTGCGAGGCCATGATGTTTATCTTAGATAAGCGCATCGAGTTTGTTACCAAGTTCTACAACCTACTCGAACATTCCATATCGGCCATTCAACAGATACCCGATGAAATGGCTTGTGTATTGGAGGATTCCAAAGGTAAGGAGATAGATGCTATCGCGTCGATACTGGAAAAAGGGATTAGTACCGGCCAGCTACGCGTGGAGAATGTGCAAGAAACTGCGGAAATTATGCTGTACGCTCTAGTGGGCATGCGTTTTAGCATATTAAAGGATGTGAAGGGGATGTTGTTTCCTACGAAAGAGGAGTTTGACCGAATCCTGAACCTGCAAAAGAAAATGGCAACCATCTTTTTGAAGGGATTGGGTGCTTGAAGTCGGAGGTTCGGAGACCGAAGACGGGAGGCCGAAGACCGGAGACGGGAGACCGAAGTCCTGACCTGCGTCAAACCGCTGTCTCTGGTTTTCGATCTTCCGGCCCTGCAATGTGCCGGATAATCTGCCGGGCATGTATCCGGGAATTTTCAATAAACCAAAGGTGTGTATTCATCCCTCCACAGACCACACCGGCGAGGAAAAGGCCGGGAATGTTGGTCTCCATGGTTTCGGGATTATGGAAAGGCTCGCGTGACGCATCATCGGCCAATGAAATGCCAATGCGTTGCAAGAAAGCGAAATTCGGTTGGTATCCGGTGAGCGCCAATACAAAATCATTCGCGATGGTAACCGGCCCGTCTGGGGTAAGGATATCCACTTCGGTGGGCCTTATTTCGGTAAGTTGACTGTTGAATAATGCTTTAACTTCGCCACATGCTATCCGGTTTTCGATGTCTGGCCTTACCCAATATTTCACGCGCGGGCCGATGCCCTCGCCACGTATGACCAAAGTGACTTCGGCGCCTTTGCGAAATGTTTCCAAAGCGGCATCGATAGAAGAGTTACTGGCTCCCACTACCACTACTTTTTGCCCGGCATAATAATGAGGATCGTTATAATAGTGGCTTACTTTGGACAATTGTTCACCATCGATGCCAAGTGTGCACGGGATATCGTAGAATCCTGTAGCGACTACCACGTAGCGGGCCATGTACGTCGATTTGGAGGTAGTGACCTCAAACAGGTCGCTCCGCTTATGCACCGTCGTCACTTCTTCAAATAAATGAATATTCAGTTCAAATTTTTGTTGTATTCTGCGGTAGTACTCAAGCGCTTCCGCGCGCCTGGGCTTGGGGTTTGTGGATACAAACGGAACACCCCCTATTTCCAGGCGTTCTGATGTCGAAAAGAACGTCATATTTTGCGGATAGTGATAGAGCGAGTTGACGAGGCATCCCTTTTCGACAATGAGGTACGATAGTCCGGCCGATTGGGCCTCGATGCCGCAAGCCAACCCGATAGGACCGCCGCCAATGATGAGTAGGTCGTAGTGTGTATGAGGTATCTCCATGTAGCGCAAAGATACGCGACAGGCGAGCCAAATCAAAATAGGAGAGATATCATGGGGCCCTAGCCGATTTCTTCCACCCCTTGCCGTTTTATTAGTTTGTCGGCGGATTTATTGAGGTCTACCACGATCCGATTCAAAAAATTGAGTTGTTCGGTAATGAGTCGTGACTCCGGTGAGTCGATGTTGTTATCGTCAAGGTCAACCGGCGTATCCACTTCGATTTCCCGGAAGTCTTCTTCACCGTCTTCCGGTTTGAAAAATCGGATGGTCTGTGCAAGTAAAAATAGCGTTTTGCGGATGAT
Organism: uncultured Parapedobacter sp.; assembly: GCA_964498395.1. Taxonomy (GTDB): domain Bacteria; phylum Bacteroidota; class Bacteroidia; order Sphingobacteriales; family Sphingobacteriaceae; genus Parapedobacter. Next base: position 397,457 of record CAZCHE010000004.1, read on the forward strand.
TTTAACCTGCTCGCCGGTGAGTGCCGTATTATCGGCCTCTTTGACATTGTTAAGGAGCGTCACGGAATACGAGGAGAGGATATGGTTGAAGACCACAAATTTATTCACCTCCTTGGCATTTTTCTGTTTGCTTTTGGGTTCGGTAATCATGCGCTGGAAAGCCGAGCCCATGTTGGCGGTACTGATGTATACCTCTTTCCGCGCGAGTTTGTACTCCGTAGTGCTGAGGTGTTGGCCAGCAATGATCTTCAATGCTTGGGCGAGGTAATTATAATTGGCAACCAGTAGCTTGCGCATGGTGCCCTGCACTTGTGTGCTTTCCCAATTGGGCAGGATGACATAACTGGAAAAGAATGCCAAAGCTGATCCGATCAGGGTGTCGATAATTCGTTCCTGGGCGACCACTAAGGTGTTCATGTCGAGGAAGCTGAACAGGATTAAGATAAACGGTGTCATGAACATGACGCTCACGATGTAGTTTACCCTAATGAGGCTGTATGTGGCCACCATGAAAAGCAGTAGGAGGATAAAGAGGGTGGTTTCGTCTTTGATGAGGATTAGGATTAAGGCTCCGCTAATGCCTCCAATAATGGTGCCCACCAATCGTTGGAAATTGCGTTGTTTAGTTAGGCTGAAACCGGGTTTCAGGATCACCATGATCGTGAGCAATACCCAGTAGCTATGGGTACCGATATTGATCGCCAATGACAAGAGGTATCCAATACCCATGACTACGGCCATCCGGACAGCGTGCCTAAATAAAGTGGATTCCAACGTGAGGTTTTCCCGCAATTGTTTGACGTCGATTTCTTTATGCTCGATGAATTTGCTGAGATCCGTTTCCTCTTTACGGAAGGTGTTTTTGGGGTCTAGGTCGAAGTAACTATAGATATTGTTGATCCGCTGTACAAGGTTTCGGACGTTAATAAGTATTTTCTTTAGTGGGAGCGTATTAATTTGGTGCGTCTTTTCGACCTTGTCGATGGCTGTTCGTATCCTCTCCAAGTCATTTTTGAAGTTGTATAAAGCTTTGGGTCGCCTGTTGGCATTGACCTGATAGGCAAAATGGTCCAGCTCATTGGCAATCCTCCGGATGGTCAGATGGAAATGCTGGAGCACACCTGTTTGCCCGTATTGTTGTTTGATTGAATCATAGTCGTAATGCGTAGCCATACTTTGTTCGAAGAGGTCGACGATGTCCGTAAAGATCAAAATAAGCAAGCGTCCGATTTTGGTAGTATCCCTAATCAATTTTTTGCCTCTGAACAATAAGTCCCGCACATTGTTCTGGTGTTCACTTACGATGATCTGCTGTTCTATCAACGAGTGATAATTCTTTTCATTCTCCTGTTTGACATCATAAAAATTGGCCTTGATGTGGATATAATCGGCTACGTTGCGGATAGACTCCGCAAGTTCCTGCTGTGCCTGCCGGTAGGGCCGCACCTGGTAAAGTGATAGGCTCAGCAGCATATACCACACACAGCCGACCAAGAGGTAGGAAGTATGTGTAATCACTTCTATGAACGACTCGCCGAAGGTATCGATGTTGAGTATCATGACCAAGATGGCCATGGTACCTACAGATGATGCCCGTGCACCGTATACGGCAAACATGGAGAACAGGAAACTCAGTGCCATGATGACCAATGTGAGTAGCAAGGGAAGGCCATTGACCAAATTGGTGATCAGCGCGGACACCAACACCGCTATGGTACAATACAGCATGCCATTTCTTCGGTGGTTTAATGGTCCGGGGGTATCGGATAGCCCCACTACCAATGCACCTAAGGAAATCGTTAGCCCGGTTTGGAGATCGCCTAATAAAGAGAAAACGAGGGCAGGGATAAGGGTTCCGAACGTGATACGCAAACCATCGGCAAAATACTGGCTATAGAAGAAATTCCCGATTTCCTGCGTCTTTTTCATGCATAGACCGATGGTGAACACAAAGGTACAGAAAAGGATGGTGATGACGAAAATTACCTAGTAGTGAGTATATGAACAGGTTTACCACCTCGCTAGTTTTGTGTGGTCAACCGAGATGACTGCTGTCTTTTGATTTCAAACGCAAAATAGCACTTAAACAATTCATAAAAATCGATTTACAAAAAACAATGAAAACGAAAACTACCTTATCCATGATCTCCCTGTTCGCGATCACCTTATTGGGTGTACTATCGCCGGTTTATGCTCAAAAGGCCAAAGACCGAACCATTACCATCAGCACAGAAAGCGGGAGCAGTTTTTTTGTTGATGGCAACCAGGTGACGGCACCTGCCAAAATCAAGATCCCCAAGTATGCGACGGTTAATGTACGCGTAGAAAAGGTGGGTTTTGTGACCGAAATCCGGAACTACGAGAACAATGGCATGAATATTATCCCCAAAACAGACTTCATCCAACTAACAAAAGATGAAGCGTATGAAAATTCATTTGTTACGAATCTAGCAAACCAAGACATTGATATCCGGCCAGCAAGGGGGCAAGAGGAGTCTTGGATATTGCTTAACCGCATCGTGACCGGGTCTTTTGATGTCATCGCCATCATGGATAAAGCGACCGGTTACATGGCTACTGCTTGGTCAGCCAAGGCGTTTAACTCAGGGGTGGTGCGTACGCGGCTGATTATCAAAACAAGTAATAGTAATCCGCTGGAATATAAGGCTAAATTGGTGTCAGAGATTGCTCCTCCGGGTACCAGTGTAAATTCGGATGAATCATTCAGGAGATGGGATAGAGTATTGAGGACGTATGAAAATGTAGTGCCTGACCTGCAAAGCCGTTTAAATGTTAACTAATTTTATCACTTAAATTCAACCATCATTAATTGAAATTACCATGAAAATATTTCTGAAGTTTGGCGCCATGTTGTCCTTGGCATTGGTTACCGGTTTTTCCTATGCGCAACAGGCCACTGTCGTCGGAAGGGGCCAATATAATGAATCTGACTACGGACGTTTCTACATACGGCTAGGGGTAAATCTTCCACAGGGGCATTTCAAAAACAAATTTGACCCTACGATTCCGATATATGAGAATATTGGAACGCGAGGGGGGATACAGGCCGGAACGGGAGCAAACCTCGAATTGGGGAGGTATTTTTTCTTGCATGCTGAGCCCATCAACGACCTATTTAAGGTAGGCCTTGATGCGACATTCCTTTCCGTCGGGTACAACCAGTTCGACTGGGGAGCGATGGACAATACGGTCGACATGGACAAATTCGACGTTTTAACTGCCGGCGTGAAATTAGGTCCCGTGGTTTCATTTAATGTCATCGACGATTTCTACGCGGATGTGTTTGCCAAGATTGCTCCTACCATGCTAGCGTCCACGTCTGGCTTTCCGGAGTTTTATGAGGAGGATGTTGCTGGCAACTATGAAGAATTTTACTTCCATGACGCTGAGTCGCCGATTGTCTTCGGGTGGCAAAGCGATTTTGGCGTAAACCTGCGGTACAGAAAGGTTACCCTGACGTTGAGTCATGTTTCCGGGTCGTTTAATATCACGCCTTATTACTATCGCTACAATGCGACAACAGACGAAGAGTTTGACGGGTCTTTCGAACAAAAAATGCCCGTGGCTAATTTCCAAGTCAAGTTAGGTATTCAATTCTAAAGGGCCGGATGTGTCATAATGCCAGATTATCGGCCATGATCTTTGCTTTATTGGGCGCAGCGGATGCAAGATAGATAAGCGCGATGTCTGAAAGCGAAAACATCTGTATGCGGGTATTGCAGGAGCAAGAACGGTGTATGGGTGGAGATGAGATAACCCTTTAACATGATAACCTCAGATAGAGCAATTTCCTAACGTTGAGTTGATCAACATAGGAGATGCTCTTTTCTGGTGATTAGTCTGCCGAACAGGCTATCGGATCAATACATTGTTCGATTTTGCCAAATTCCACTTAAAATTGCATATTCTTTTATACATTTGGAGTAACCGTTTTTCAGTTTAATCCTCATACGTGTTTTAAGATCCTAAATGCTACATCCTATACTTGTTTTTCTCATGCATTGTCGCCGAAATATTATCTGTACTGGTTTAATGATTTCCCTTTTTGTACTGGCTTCTGTTCAGGTTGGTTTTTGCCAATCGCCGCCAAATATGGAAAGGGAGATTGACAGCCTGACCCGCCTACTATCACGTGAAAAGGATGAGGGGAAGCGCTTGGAATTGATTCTGAAACGGGCGCTTGTATACCCTGTGGATCGGTATGAGCAATCATTGGCGGAGATAAACGAAGTACTGGACGCAAGTGAGCGGAATGGAGATCGGCGTCGAATTGCTAAGAGTTACATAACTCTTGGCAATCTCCACCATAAAAATCGACGGTTCCAGGAAGCATTGTCCTACGATTCAATAGCCTTAGCTAAGGCTATTAAACACGGTTTTATAAAGGAACAGGCTTTGGCTTATGCCAACATTGGCAGGGAATATTATGCTGCCAACATACTCTCGTTAGGCCAAGAAAACTATGAAAAAGCGTTGGAACTAGAGTTGTCTTTGGCGGATGGGGATTCAAATGGTATTGCCATATTGTGCAACCAATTGGGAATTATTAACAGGATATTGGGTGAATTCAATAAGTCGATTGATTATCTGGACAAGGGCATTGAACTCGCTGAAGGCGGAAAGGATCAACGACTGTTGGTGTTATTGTACATGAATAAGGCCAATACGTTGGTGGAAACCAGTCGTTTTGACGATGCAATAGCCTTACATATGAAGAGCATTCATTTGCGGGAACGACTTCGCGACAGCGTTGGCCTCGCTCAATCATTCAATAACTTGGCAATCCTTTTTCGACGAAATACTGAATACGACAAAGCTATCGCCTACCTACAGAAGGCTCGTGAAATTGACTTAAAATTTAACAATAAGAGAGGGTTAGGACTTAATTCTTCAAATATTGCTATTAATTATATTGAAAAGCAACAGTTGGATTCCGTAGCTTTTTTTTTCGAGGACGCGATTTCCTATTTTAAGGAAGCTTCTGATATTAGGGGGCAGGGCTTGGCACAACACAATTACGGCAAATTCTTATTGGATCAAGGTCGGTACGAAGACGCAGAAAAAAGAATGTTGCAAGCGCTTGAAATTCGCAAGGGCATGGGCTCTGTTACCGAAATAGGCAGTACTTCCGCCAACTTGGGGAAGTTGAAAATGATGCAAGGTGATCTGGATGCTGCCCAAAGCTACCTGCAAGAGGCCGAAAGCCTGCTGGATACCACTCAAACGACTAACTACCTCTTGGATATTTACGTATACCAACGGGATTTGCACGAACAGCGGGGAGACTTTAAGCGGGCTTACGATTATCAAAAGAAAGTCCTCGAAATCGAACGACAAAAATTTATCGAAGATGCGCGGGTAAACGCATTAAAGGCGGATTCCAAGTATGAGTTAGAAAAACGAGATCTACAGTTAACCCTCGAACGGGAAAAGGCACGGGAGAGCCGACTGGTATCCTTCTTTGTGTTTGCCGTTATCATTTTAGTATTGGCCGCTCTGTCATTCGTGTTGTTGTTGCGTTGGAGGCAATCAAAGGAACGCCACAATGCCCAACTACAACTCCTGGCACAGCGGCAGCGTATTGAGACGTCGAAAGCGTTAAGGCAAGCGGAGGAAGAAGAGCGGAAGCGTATAGCAAGCAAATTGCACGATGAAGTAGGTGCGCTGCTTTCGGTAGCCAAGCTAAATATTGATCAACTGGAAAAAGACTTGTTTGTGGCCGACAGCGGGGCGACTATCAAATTAGTGACAGCGCAAAAGCTGTTGGGTGATGTCAGCGACACCGTGAGGGGCATCAGCCATACGCTGATGCCTGTCGCCATGGAAAAGTATGGCCTAAAAGCGGCTTTACTCGATTTGATCAATGCGATAAATTCGTCCGGGAAACTCAAAATAGAGGAGGTGATTGAGGGACTGGAAGATACCGGATCCTGGAGCGAGGATTTCCAACTAGGGCTGTACCGCATTGTCCAGGAAATCCTCAATAACATCATCAAACACGCCCAAGCCTCCCATGTGTTGGTGCAAATCATCAACTTGGATAACGCTGTTACGATTTACATGGAAGACAATGGCAAAGGCTTTGATGATGCCGAAAAAAGAGAAGGATTGGGACTTAGGCTATTGAAAAGTAACATCGAATACCTTAACGGTGTTATCGAGATAAATGGACAGAAAAACAAAGGTACTTTCGTGCTTATTGAAGTGCCGTTGGAAAAGACCATTATTTCGTAGTCATTCTTTATACGGCAGCCTCGTTATTTTCAAAACGTTTCGATTTTGGTTGCAGTAATTGCAAAAAAATGATAGTATTGTGCTGTCGTAACTACCGTGACCTAGAAAGAGCTTAACCACTGCCATGAAGATACGCGTATTAATAGCCGATGACCACCCCATAGTTGTACAGGGTATCCAAGATGTATTAGAAAAAAGCAAACAGTTTATCGTTTTAGAAACATTCAATGATGGTAAGTCGTTATTACAGTCTCCATCACTTGCGGAAGCCGAGGTACTATTGCTAGACTTGAATATGCCAAAAACCGATGGGTTGCAAGTTTTGCAGGAGATCAAAAAAAAGGACTTGCCGCTCAAAATCATTGTGATCACCAGTTATTATTCATCCCAACTGGCTGAGCAATGTAAAGAGATGGGAGTTGAAGGTTATTTGGTCAAATCAGAAGAATTGAGCAGCTTGGTGGATAATATACAATCGATATTGGGCGGAAAGCTGGTGTTTCCTGATTTTTCTCTACCCACCCCAGAGATAGAAAATGACTTTTCCTATTTTGATGAGTTTTTGAAAAAATATAAACTTACGAAGCGGGAAGTCGAAATCATCCGTTTAGTTTGCAGCGACCACAGTTCAAAAGAAATCGCCGATAAATTGTTCCTGTCCACATTTACCGTGCAAACCCATCGGCGAAACATCGTTAAGAAGCTGGGGCTAGACGACTCTAGGATATCACTGTATCGATTTGCTATTGAAAATGCCATTATTTAAGGGTTGGCATCAGGTTTAGCGATTGATTCCATAAGCCCAACAAACTTCCCCTTCTTTCCGTTGCATCAATCAGGCCTACTTTTGCCGAGGTGCGCTATTAAACAATTGTAAAATTGATTTTTTGTTAATATTTTGATTAAATTATTGTTATTATTTCAAAATTAAAACCATTTTTTTGATATATTGTGTATATATTTGACGGTTTGATGATGTCGTGTGCAAGATGCCGTAGTGGTTTTCACGCATATTTACATCGCTAAACCCTATATTAGTTTTTTATATTTCCACCGTATGAAGTTAAGTAAAAAGCAAGCAATCTTTGAAAGCGAGGTTGTTACTCGGTTTGAATTATTCAATAGCCTGTTTATGACCCTGCCGTTTTATCAAGTGAAACATACGGGAACATTGTTGCCTTTTTTTACCTCACATTGCGAGCGTGGCGTTATCGAAAAGATGGACCCGGAGGCAATTATCGAAAGTTTCTTCGGGCAATATAAACAGTATGTGCAGGAGTCGGATCGTATAGACCTACTTTTTCGGATTATCCAATACATCGAGCGGCAGGTGGTGCTGTTTGATGCCATCGAAGATGCTGCATTCAAGAAAACAGGGCGTTCGGATGAAGCGGGGTTACTGGATTCTGTCTTTAAACAAGCTGAAAGCAATACGGCATTCCGCGAGAAACTGACCAAAAAACTCTGTGATTTTTCGTTGAGGCTTGTGCTAACGGCACACCCCACGCAGTTCTATCCGGGGCCTGTTTTGGCGATCATTACGGATCTGATCGAGGCGTTGAAAAAGAATGACATCAACAATGTCCATTTATTATTGCAACAGTTGGGCAAAACACCCTTCATGAACAAAAACAAGCCCACACCGGTTGACGAGGCGGTGAGCTTGGCGTGGTTTCTCGAAAATGTGTTCTACCCGGTTGCATCAGCCATCCAAGCGAAAGTGGATGATGAATTTGATATCCAGGCCGACGAAAATAAGCAACTGGTAGAGCTTGGTTTTTGGCCGGGGGGTGATCGCGATGGGAATCCTAACGTCACCGTGGAAAGCACGAAACGGGTAGCGGTACTATTGCGGACGGTGCTTTTCCGTTGTTACTACCGCGATTTCAGGATACTCCGCCGCCGAATTACCTTCAAGGGCGTCGAAAAATACATGGATAATCTGCAGGAACTGTTTTATGAGAACAGTTTTAACCCTGCCGAAAAGCCGGTCAACGAAAAGCAAAACATTATACATAACCTGAAGGAGATCAAGCGGGTATTAACGGATTACCATGATGGCTTGTTTGTCGAGTTAGTGGATGACCTGATATTGAAGGTGCGTACATTCGGCTGCTTTTTCGCCACCTTGGATATCCGGCAGGATAGCAGTGTCATCCGGCAATCGCATGAATACCTGCGCACGCGCTATGCCCAGGAGACGGGTATTCCCGATGGGTTTGAAGCATTGGAAGAGACGGCAAAGCAACAAACCATGCAATTCAGAGAAGCCGATTTGCACCATGGCGAGGAGGTACCTGATTTGGTTGCCGATACGCTTGATGTTATCAGATCGATTAAAGAGATTCAGCATTCGGGAGGCGAACGGGCCGTGCAGCGGTTCATCATCAGCAACTGCCAGCAAGCCTCGGACATATTGGAATTGGTGGAGTTGTTTTTATGGAGCGGATGGAAAACGGATTCGCTGCACATTGATTTTGTGCCACTCTTTGAAACGGTAGACGACCTCAAACGAGCGGCGGATGTGATGGAAGCTTTGTATACACATCCCTATTACAAGGAGCATGTGAAGCGCAGAGGGAATATGCAAACCATCATGCTTGGATTTTCAGATAGTACCAAGGACGGTGGTTACCTGATGGCCAACTGGTCGATCTATAAGGCCAAAGTGGAGCTGACGGCTATCGCCCGCCAATATGATGTGGACCTTGTATTTTTCGATGGCAGGGGAGGCCCCCCTGCACGGGGTGGTGGCAAAACGCAACGATTCTATGCGTCCATGGGCAAAGAAATCGCTAACGACCATATTCAGTTGACCATACAGGGGCAAACCATCAGTAGCCAATACGGCTCCTGGGATACGGCCCATTACAATATTGAACAGTTACTCCATGCCGGGCTTACTTCCGATCTGGGGCAGAAAGAAGGCGATACCTTATCGGCCGAAAAAAAGCAACTCATCGAACACATGGCCGATATCAGCCATGACCGGTTTTTGGCGCTTCGGCACGATCCACTGTTCCTTAAGTACCTTGAGCGGTTTAGTCCGCTTAAATTCCTGTCGCAAATCAATATCAGCAGCCGCCCGGTAAAGCGAAATTCAGATAAAGAGCTCCGCTTGGAGGATTTGAGGGCCATTAGTTTCGTGACGGCTTGGAGCCAATTGAAACAAAACATTCCCGGGTTTTACGGCGTGGGCTCGGCGCTTAAGCAAATGGAGGAAGAGGGCCGATGGAGCGAAGTGCAGGAATTGTATGAGACTTCCGGCATGTTCAAGACCATCATTGACAACTGCATGATGTCCATGTCAAAATCCAATTTCTTGTTGACCTCCTACATCCAGCAGGATGAGGTGTTTGGCAGTTTTTGGGAAAAAATGCGGGATGAATACGAACGGACTAAACAATATGTGTTGAAATTGAGCCGGAGCAACGTATTGATGGAAAATTACCCGGTAGAACGCGAATCCATTGCGCTCCGCGAGAAGATCGTACTTCCGCTTTTGATCATCCAGCACTATGCCATTAGGCAACTGCAAAAAGCGGAATTATCGGATGCGGATAGGGAAGTATTCTCGAAGTTGGTGCCCCGTACCATCTATGGTGTGGTGAATGCCGGGAGGAACTTGGCATAGCGATTCGTGTATAATAAAAGTTGACGAGAAAGACAATTTTAGCTAAGTTTGTTGCATAAACAGACAATCTTATATGAGACGTTCAAAATTACTTTTTATTGCGGCAGTTGGTGGGGTATTGTTCCTTGGTGCGTGTGGCAATGGGAATGCAAACAAGGCACTGTTGTATAACAATGCAACCAACGTGGATTCGGAGGGTTTTGATTTTTTTAAGACCGTACATGAGAAAGCAGCATTTGAATTGGAATTGGCCAAACACGCGGCGTCGGTTTCTTCCTCTTCCGAGGTGAAAGCACTGACTGCGAAAATCACGGAAGTTTATGGGGCGATGATTCCGGAATTGGAAAATATGGCCGTCGAAGCGAAGGTAGTGCTACCTGACCCCGGTACCCCAGCATTCCAACTACCCGAAAAATTAGCAACAGACAGCTTGGGAGGATTTGACGACCATGCTTACCTTGACCATTTTGTGCACGCGCAAAAGGCCATTTTAAACCAGTTCAAGCGCGTAGATAGGAATACATTGATTTTACTCAATGACTATGCAGCTGAAAAACTTCCTGTTGTAGAAGAATTATATGCGATGGCCGGTGGTGAAGAGGACCACGGAGCGCACCATTGATAAACCACTATTTTTATGGCTAAGAAAAGCATAGTCACAGGTATATTGTCTTATGGAATGTCCGGTAGGGTATTCCATGCGCCTTTTATCCACCAAAAAAGCCGCTTCGATTTGCGGGCTGTTGTTGAACGACACGAAAAGCGCGCGCACAAACGATACCCCAGTATCATTAGTTACGATTCGGTAGACGAATTGTTGAATGATGATAAGATCGAACTGGTCGTCGTGAATACACCAAATGATACCCATGTGGACTATGCGACAAAGGCGCTTAAAGCCGGTAAGCACATCCTCGTGGAAAAACCCTTTGCGACTAACAGCAAGGAAGCAAAGAAGCTTTTCGAACTGGGTAAGCAATTGGGTAAGCATGTCATGGTTTTCCAAAACCGGAGATGGGATAGTGATTTCAAATTACTCAAGCGGGTAGTGGAACGCGACGTATTGGGCGAGCTGATCGAGTTGCATGTCCGGTTTGATCGTTATCGAATGGATAAGAGCCCGAAAACTTTTAAGGAGACGAAAATCCCCGGGAGCGGTGTGCTATACGACCTCGGCCCACACCTGCTCGACCAAGTGATTAGCTTGTTTGGTAAGCCTTTGAAAAGCCTTAAGATCGCCACCGCACACCGGCCCGGTTCTGAAGTGGATGATTTCTCGACGTTGATCCTGACCTATCCCAAGGGCTTGACGGTATTCATCCATGCCAGTTTGCTGGTAGCCAATCCGCTGCCCGCTTACGTGTTACATGGGGTAAAAGGGTCGTTCCAAAAAGCGCGGGCAGATGTGCAGGAGGATCAGTTGCAGTCTGGCATATTACCAAAAGACCCTGAATACGGTATTGAGCCTCCGGGGAAAGAAGGATTGATTACCTTGATCAAGGCAAACGGTGACCGCGAAATGCGTTATCGGGAGGCGCTCAAGGGAGATTATAACGACCTGTTCAATGCGGTGTATGCGCAGATCAGGAGAGACGAGCCGTTTCCGGTGAAACCGGAGGAAATCGTTTGGCAATTGGAAATCCTGGAGCAATCGGCTTGGAACGCCTGATGGCATGATACTGAAGTGAGTTATATCGTCAAATACCACCTGTAAATTTTAGTCCGTTATCAATTCGATGTTTGGTAATAGTGAATTAACAGACAATTAACACTAACAAAACTTTGCATTGTTAATATTGGCCTATGACAGAAGGTGGCCATATGTTAACACTCGTGAAGCGAAAATTCCCCCTTATAAACCGTGAGATCAGCTGGTTGTATTTCAACGAGCGTGTATTGCAGGAAGCCGCTGACAAGACGGTTCCGCTGATCGAACGGCTACGCTTTCTGGCTATTTTTTCTTCCAATCTTGACGAATTCTATCGGGTTCGGGTGGCTACCTTAAACCGTTTGGTGGATATCAATAGCAAGACCAAAACCTTGCTCGGATTCAATCCGAAAAAAATCCTTAATGAGATCAAGGATATCGTGGTCAAGCTCGAACGGCGATTTGATTACCTCTATGAGCATGAAATCATTAAGGAGCTTGAAGCCCAGAAAATCTTCATCATCAATGATCAGCAACTCAATGTAGCGCGTGGCACCTATGTGCGGGAATATTTCCGTCGGCAGGTGCTGCCCGCCCTCGTGCCCATCATGTTGGAGGGCGAAGACTCGCTGAAACCCTTCCCCGAGCTCAAAGACAGGCGTATCTATTTTATCGTAAAGCTGACTTTTAGGAAGAAAGTTAAGTTTGCGTTGATTGAGATCCCTGCGGCGGCTATTTCACGTTTTTTGATCTTACCGGAAAACAATGGGTTGAAATTCATCATCCTGCTTGACGACATTATCCGGTATTGCTTGGATGACCTGTTTTTTATCTTTGAATACGACACCATTGAGGCTTTCAGTATCCAGCTTACGCGTGATGCTGAACTGGATCTCGATGCCAATGTAAGCGAGAAATTTGTTGAGGCACTGATGCAAAGCTTACAGCGTAGAGATAAAGGGAGGCCGATGCGGTTGCTCTATGACAGCGATATTTCCTTGGATACACTCAATTACCTGGTGTCGCGCATGCGGTTAGATGCCGAAGCGCTTATCCCCGGTGGGAGGTACCATAATTTCAAGGATTTCATCAGTTTCCCCAACGTAGGTGGCCCATCACTGGAATACCCACCGATGCCACAGCTTAGGCTCAATCATTTGAATCTCAGCCGTAGTATTTTCAGCCAAATGATGCAGCGCGACTACCTGGTGAGTTTGCCATACCAATCATTCGATTACATTGTCCATTTTCTTCGGGAGGCCGCAATTGATCCCAAGGTCAAGGAAATCAGTATCTGTTTATACCGGCTCGCCGAAAATTCCAGCGTCATCAATGCGCTGATCAATGCCGCGCAAAACGGTAAAAAAGTCAACTGTTTGTTGGAGTTAAAGGCTCGTTTTGATGAAGAGGCAAATATTTATTGGCGTAAGCGGCTGGAAGAAGGTGGCGTGAATGTCAATATTGGGGTGGTGCAATACAAGGTGCATTCCAAGATATGCCTTGTGGCGCGCCGCGAAAAACAGCGGTTGGTCTACTACGCGAATTTGGCTACAGGCAACTTCAATGAGAAGACAGCTAAGCTCTATGCTGATCATAGTCTGTTTACCGCCAATCCATTGATTACCAAAGATCTCAAACGCTTATTTAAAGGGCTTGAGCAGCAGGAATTCCATCGGGGTTACAAAGCCATCATCACCTCTCCCTTAGAAACCCGGCAGCGTTTATATGCGCTCATAGATCACGAAATTGCCATAGCGAAGTCGGGTGAAAAAGGCTACATGATTCTAAAAATGAATAGTCTCTCTGATGAGGGAATGATCGAGAAACTTTATGAAGCTAACAATGCGGGCGTCGTGATACAGCTTATCGTGCGAGGGATGTGCTGTTTGGTGCCGGGGCAGGAGGGGTTCAGCGAGCGTATTACGGTAAGAAGCATCGTAGACCGTTACCTGGAACACGCCCGCGTTTGGATTTTTGGGAATGATGGCGACGAGCGGATATACCTGACATCTGCCGATTTGATGACCAGAAACATCGACCGTAGGGTGGAGGTGGCCTTTCCCATTTATGATCCGGATATCAAAAAGGAAATACGAGATATCATCAATATCCAATTGCGGGATAACACGAAGGCCCGCGAAATCAATCAAACGAATAACAATCGATATATCGGAGCCAAAAGCAAGGTCAGGCACCGTGCGCAAGAAGACACCTATTATTATTTAAAATATAAAACTTAATCAAACGTGAGGTACGCAGCAATAGACATCGGATCAAATGCAGTAAGACTTCTAATAGCCGATATTATCCAGAACAATGAAGTCGTATCGTTCAAGAAGAACACCTTGGTACGGGTGCCTTTGCGCCTCGGCGACGATGCGTTTATTGACCACAGGATATCTAATCCAAAGGCCACGGATTTGGTGAAGACCATGTCGGCATTCCGCAACCTGATGGATGTATATCGGGTGAGCGAATATATCGCCTGTGCCACGTCGGCCATGCGCGAAGCGGAAAATGGGGGATCGCTGGTCGATGAAATCAGGGAGGTCGGTATTGATCTGCAGATTATCGACGGCAAGGAAGAAGCAAAGATTATCTACAATAGCCATATCGAACAGCATATCGGTAACCAAAAAGCATACCTGTATATCGATGTAGGTGGAGGGAGCACCGAACTATCCGTTTTTGCGGATACCAAGCTGGTGGCTTCGGCGTCATTTAATATCGGAACCATCCGTATGTTGGATAACCAGGATAAAGAGGAGACGTGGGACGAGATGAAGGCTTGGGTAAAAGCCAATACCCGTATGTTCAAGAACGTGTACGGTATCGGTACGGGGGGTAATATCAATAAATTGTCACGGTTGGCCAGTGAGAAAGGCGACAAACCCATTTCATATGCCAAATTAAAGTCATTGTACGAGTACTTGAATTCTTTTTCGCTCAAGGATCGCATCAATGTGTTGGGACTGAACAATGACCGGGCTGATGTGATTATCCCAGCATGTGAGATCTTCCTGACACTGATGAAATTCGGACACTTGCGGCAAATCATCGTACCTCGGGTAGGGTTGGTAGACGGTATTATTCAAACGCTTATCGACAGGCACCTTTTACAGGAAATGGAGAGTGGTGGCTAGTTTTTTGGATGGCTCAAAAATTGCATTGATATGCAGTTTTGTAAACTTGCATATCAATACAATTTTATCTATGTTTGCGGCTGTAAACCCTGCGGAAGTGGCGAAATTGGTAGACGCACCATCTTGAGGGGGTGGCGCCCTAAGGGCGTGGCAGTTCGAATCTGCTCTTCCGCACAACGAAAAAGGCCCTTGCGAAAGCAGGGGTTTTTTCATTTAGTGGGTATGCCAAGCCTGCTTGAGCGTACCCTTTAAATGAAAAAACACAGGCACGTAGTGCCGGGCCTATTTCGTTGTAGCCTCCCCACCCGCAGATGGCTGCGGCCGTTGCGTGCGGGGTTTGAGCGACGCAGCCAATCTGCTATTATTGCAAATTGTTTAGTCGAGGGTACATCAACGCCATCACCCTTGGCAAATACGTGATGAACCATTCGGGTAACTCATGGGGCGCTACCGCCGATTTGACTTTGCCATATGATATAATAACCAATGTGCTATGCTTGATGCCGGAGGTATCGATAATAGTAAGATGGTCAATCAAATCCAAATGTTGATTCAGTTTTTCCAAATTTCCGTAAAAGTTGGATTCTATGGTGAGCCTATCCACGTAATGGCCACCATCATTGACCCGGTCCGTCACCCGTAAGTGGGATATTTCAGGTGTTTTGACGCCGAGAAAAATCAAATGTACCTCGTAGTCTGCATCCTTAAACCGTTTAGGGGTGAGCCAGGTGGCATCGTTGGTGAAATGGCCTTCATAGACAAACGTATCGTTTTGGCCGAGGGCTTCCTCCACTAATCGGTCAAATGTATCTGATACGAATTCATAGGCCAGTTTACGGGCTTCTTTGGGAGAAGGTATCTGTGCAGGGAACAATTCACGTTGTTTTCTGACAAACAACAGATCACCATCGAATACGGGATACCGCTCACGGATTTGGGGGTGGTAAATACTCAGGCCCAATGGACGACTTACCGGCACCATTTGAACCTGTGATGATGTAAAGGGCAGGCATCGAATCGGATTAGGCAATTCCGTGGCGAATACGGACAGCTTTGGCCTTGTCAGCGTCCAACTCCTCCAATAAGGTGAAGGAGCGGGAATCTGTCGCCACTTTGACAATACGGATGGTGCCATCCGGATATTCCAGATAGCTTTGGTCGGATGGTAGGTCATCGGAATTGATCATGAACGGTTTGCCAGCGGAGAGTTTACTTTTCCTCAACCGTTTGACGGCTGCCGTGCCAATATGCTCCAATACTTCTAACTCACTCATGGTAATGACATTTATCCCAAAGATAGGCATAATTTAGCAATTAAGCAACGACACAGCAAATCTGCTTTTTCTAATAATCTTCCTATCACAAAGTATTACTATTTGATTGATTTTTAGTCACAAAGTATTACTATTTGATTTATTTTTTATCACAAAGTATTGTTTCGTATATTTGTATTATGTTTCATCGTGATATATATCCCGCTTTGGAAAAGCACCTTACCAAACGACAGGTAACCGTTTTGACTGGTATGAGACGTGTAGGAAAGAGTACGGCGGTACACCATTTGATGAGCAAGTTAGCGCACGATAATCGTTTGTATTTGGATTGTGAGCGGGTAGAGATTAGAACTTTGTTTAATAAGCCCGATTATGAGGCGGTCAAAGAAGAGTTGGGACTGATGGGATATGATTTTTCGCAGCCAGGCTTGATTGCTATTGACGAAATCCAGTTATGCGAAAACCTGCCAAGTTTAATCAAATACCTTTATGATACTTATGGTGTTAAGTTTGTGGTCACTGGGTCAAGTTCTTTTTATATCAAAAATAAGTTTTCCGAAAGTCTTGCTGGGAGAAAGCGTATATTCGAATTATACCCATTGAATTTCAGGGAATTTTTACTGTTCAAAGGGCTGTGGAAAGACAGCTATGGTAGTTATTCACTGAAACCATTCACGGAGCCTTGGTATCGGACGATGAAAGACTGGTACGAAGAGTATGTGGCCTATGGGGGATTCCCAGAAGTGGTACTGCAGGAGGACAAAGCGGATAAGACCGAATTGCTCCTTGATATCATTAACTCCTATATTGAGTTGGATGTGAAGTTGCTTGATAGTTACTCCGTCAGTGAGGACCTTTACAAATTGGTTAAACTGTTAGCCACTCGTTGTGGAAACAAGATAGATTACAGCAAACTCAGTAGCCTTACCGGTATTAACAGGCAACGCATTGCCTCCTATGTCGGTTTACTCGAACACACCTATTTATTGTATCAGCTATCTCCGTTTACCAAAAACGTCGATCGGGAAATTGCTCAACAGAAAAAGGGGTATTTTTCTGACACGGGCATCCTTCGGGTATTAGCAGGCGATGCAATTTCGTCAGGGCAGGTTTTCGAAAACGCTGTCGCTGCCCAGTTAAAGCCGATGGGAACATTGCAATATTACCAGCGTAAAACCGGCCAAAAAATCGATTTTATCTTTAATGGCGATATCGCAGTGGAGGTAAAGGAAACCCCGACACAACATGACGCCGAAACGTTGGCGCAACGTGCAAATACCCTAGATATCGAAAAGCGATGGCTTATGGGACGGTATCCTCCGCCAAATGGGTTTAAGGATTTTATCTGGGCAGGTACTGTTTTTTAACCTTTATGGAGCCACAGGATTCTAATAGCTCTTTCATTGTTCCTTTTTGGTTATTTAAACCGATATAATTTCGTCCACAATCTGCAAAATACGCTCCATGGTGCTAATCGGCTCTCTTCTTCCATATAAAAAATGGCTCGTTTACCCCCTTAAGTTGGCATGTTGACCATCCATTGATTCGCGGAATTGTGATTAACTTCGTGGTGACGGATGGATAAAAATAACGTATTAATCGAGCGACTATTTGACGTGCCGGTAGCACGGATGTGGGAAATATGGACCAAGCCGGCGTTTATTGCCCAATGGTTTGGTTCAGACCCTAACGGAACCGTGATTTCATCGGATATTGACCTGGTGGTAGGTGGCCAATATAAGATTACCTTTCGAGACGCAGATGGCAGCATGCACACCGCATTTGGCGAATATACAGAAGTCGCTGAACCGGTAAAGCTACGCTACACATGGCAGTGGGAGAGCGAAGCGGGCCATATTTCGGAGGTCATCGTCACGTTTATTCCTAAAGCTGGAAAGACCTTATTAATCTTCGAGCATGTAAATCTTAACCCAAACTCAGCTCATGAGTGCTTTATGGGTTGGAATGGAGCCATGGATAAAATTGTTAATAAGATTATCTTCAATTGATTTCAACGAGACAATATGAGAAAAATAATTTCATTTATGCACATATCGCTCGACGGTTTTGTAGCAGGACCGAACGGAGAAATGGATTGGATTAAAGTTGACGAAGAAATTTTTGATCATGTCGGTAAGCGGGTAAGTGAAGGTGACACGGCATTATATGGACGTGTAACTTATCAGATGATGGAAAATTACTGGCCTACCGCGGGAGACAAGCCAGCAGCAACCAAGCATGACATTGAGCATTCAAAGTGGTATAACAGCATTCACAAAGTTGTCTTATCAAAAACAATGAAAGGCACGGGTTTGACTAACACAAAGGTGATTAGCGACAACCTTTCGGACAGCATAAATGAACTAAAACAATCCCACAATGGCGGGAGTAAAGATATCTTGCTTTTTGGTAGCCCGACAGCGACACATTCACTTATGCAACAAGATTTAATTGACGGCTACTGGTTATTTGTGAATCCAATTATTCTTGGACGAGGCATTCCTTTATTTGTAGACGTCAGAGACAGCATTAAACTGAAATTATTGGCTACCCGGCAATTTAATTGTGGAGTAGCTGAACTGAATTACATCGTGGACGGACGATAATGCTGTCGCGGGTTACATCATTGTTTTAGTACAGGATCTTGACGAAGTAACAACCATTGCTAAGAAGTGTCCAATTATTAAACGGACAGTGCAAGTGTTGAGATAAGAGATTAATCGAATTGTTCTTGACAATAAGAGCATTGACCTTGTTATAAAAATTAATGGTTAACGACCATGGAAAAAACACATCAGTACGCCTTAACCACGGAATGGACCGGAAACACAGGGCGCGGTACGGTCAATTATAACGGATATGAACGGAGTTATACGGTGACTTCCGTAGGGAAGGCGGCTATTTACGGGTCGTCTGACCCAGCGTTCCGTGGGGATAGCCATAAATATAATCCGGAGGAGCTATTGGTTGCCTCCCTTTCATCGTGCCACATGCTGTGGTACCTGCACTTGTGCGCAGAAGCCGGTGTTATCGTCACGGGCTACATCGATAAAGCGAACGGGATCATGCTTGAATCTGCAAACGGCGGCGGGAAATTTAAACAGGTAACGTTGAATCCCTTGGTTACTGTTGCAGCATCTGATATGATCGAACAGGCCAGCGCACTCCATCGCAAGGCAAATGAACTGTGCTTTATCGCTAACTCGGTTAATTTCCCTGTCCTGCATAATGTGCAGATTATCGTAGGATAGTTTATAAGCACCACTTCTGGTAGGGAATTACGCAGTCAAGGGTATATAACGCCATCCTCCTTGGCAACTTCCAGGCATGTAGACACTTTGTAGACATCTATTTGACATCCGGTGACGTTTTATATGGCCCGAAAATTTCATTTGTTGTGAAATCTAAACGATATTTGGAAATGACAACAATATACCGGGCTAAACCAACGGATATTACGGATAACAAATACTTAGTAGAAACATCGAAAACTTAACATCATGGACAACAAAACACTTTCCATCGTATCCTACATCACCATTATCGGCTGGTTAATCGCTTATTTTGCTGGAAAAGAAAAAGCGGATGATTTGCTGAAGTATCACTTGCGCCAATCCCTAGGCTTGGTGATTTGTAGCGTTGTTTTCAATATTGCGATCAGTGTTTTGGTCGCTATCGTTCCCATGTTGGGGCTCCTGGGCTATGTGGGTATTGTATTTTTAGTATTGATGATTTTAGGCATTCTCAATGCCGCGAATGAAGCAAAAAAACCACTGCCGATAATCGGCCAATGGGCTGAAAACAACTTCGCATTTATCGGTTAATGGACGGAAATGATGGAGCTAAGGAAAGGGGTCTTCGTGCCATATCCCTAGATTTCATCATCCACAATCAGGTTAGGGAGGCCGGTGCTGCAGTGTTCTACGCGGATACGTACCCCGTAAACCCGAGCAATGATGGCAGCGGTGATGGCTTCGGTGGGTCGGCCAAAACCAGCCACTTCGCCCTTGTCCATGACCACCACACGATCCGCCCACCGCAAGGCTAGGTTCAGGTCGTGCAGTACCATGATGACGACGCGGCCATCCGCTGCAAAAGAACGGGCTAGCTTCATCACTTTCACCTGGTGTTTGAGATCGAGTGCACTGGTGGGCTCGTCCAGCAGCAGGATTTTGGGATCGCGTACCACCGTACGGGTCAGGCTGGCCATTTGCCGTTGGCCGCCAGACAACTGGTTGAGGGGTTCTAGCGCCAAGTGCGATATGCCCACGCGTTCCAATGCGGACAATGCCCGGTCATGGATATGTTCATTGCCGGTGGAAGCCGCATCCAAGGGTGAGGCTTTCAGTGCGCTGACGACCGCTTCGATAACGGATAGATTGATATCTGTAGGTACGCTTTGTGGCATGAAGCTAACTAACCCTGCACGTTTGCGAGGCGATAGCCCAAGTAACTCCTGGCCATTATACGAGATGGAACCCTGGGCTTTGAGTAAACCAGCCATGGCTCGCAGCAGTGTGGATTTCCCTGCGGCATTTGGCCCCGTTAACACCGTCACCTGGCCGCTTTCAAACGGAGGGAGGGTGAGGTTCGATAATACCGATTTGCCCGGATAACCGGCATGTAATTCACTGATTTGCAATGAGGGCGAAGTTGGTTCCATGAGCACTATCGTTTACGTTTGTTAAAGATAAGCGCAATGAACACCGGTACCCCAATCAATGAAGTGACGATCCCTACGGGTATGATGGCTCCGGCCACGATTGATTTGCTAGCAATGGAAGCCAATGACATGATGAGTGCACCGGAAAGGATACTGGCAGGCAAGGAAAACCGATGATCTTCACCAATAAGTAATTTGGCAATATGCGGCCCCACCAACCCGATAAATCCAATGGTACCCACAAAGGCCACCGAACCCGCTGTCAGGATACTGACGCGGAGCAGGGAGAGGAAACGTAGCCGACGCACAGCCACCCCAAAACTGCGGGCGCTGTCTTCGCCAAGGCGTAGCGCGGTAAGTTGCCATGATGACGCAAGGGAAAAAGGTACAATACAGAGAAAGATAACAAAGAGTACGGGGATATTTTCCCAATTGGCTTTGGTCAGCGATCCCAAGCTCCAGAAAATGAACTGTTGCAGGGCTTCAGCGCTAGCAATGTATTGCATAATGCCAGTAAACGCATTGAATGTAAACACCAATGCGATACCAAATAGCACCAACCCTTCGGGGCCAGCCCCCCGCATGGAAGAAAGGGCCTGCAAGAGCAGGGTAGCACCAAAAGCGAAGATAAAGGCATTGACAATAACCATCCATTCTTCTCCTACGCCGGGTAGGCTCAAGCCAATGATAATAGCCAAGGCGGCGCCAAAGGAAGACGCTGCCGATACACCGAGCGTAAATGGGCTGGCCATGGCATTGTTCATAATGGTCTGCATCTCGCACCCCGCTATGGAGAGGGAAGCCCCCACCAACAGCGCCATGATGGAGTAGGGCATACGCACTTCCCAGATGATCACTCGGGTAGATAGTTCCACGGAAGCGGGTGAAATGATGGCTTGTATCACATCACCAAAGCTCAGGGTGGATGGCCCGACGGCGATATCCAAACAAAACGAGATTAACGTGGCGATGCCCAAGGCCACGAGTAACAATACACGTTTAGTGAATTGTTTCCGGTAGCCTTGGGCAATAGTGGTTGCTGATGCTGACAATATGTGATGACTTATTTTTTCAATTCCGCAAAGTAAACACCTTTAAACGGCAAAGCCAAAAATCGTTCGTTAATTTCTTTTAATACACCGTGTGGATTGAGTTTACCAAACAGTTCTGGGTGTGTCCATTTGGCAATAGCCTCTACGGCAGCAATATTGAGTGGTGAATCGTAGAACAGATGCCACATGCCATACACCTTGTTTTCCTGAATGGCCTGGAGCGGACTGACCACCGGCCGCGCAGCTAACACTGCAAGGCTCGATTGGGTTTGGCCGGTATTGATACCGTAACCGATTTCTAACCCTGCTTCGCCGGGCTTGGCAATACCGGTAGCGATGTATACATCGGGCTGTTCGCTGATGACGTATTCCATATTGAGCGTGCCAACTTCTCCCGGCAGGATGGTGCCGATATTGTTACCACCAACGAACTCGATGAATTCCCCTAAATTACCCTTTCCGGGAGAGCCGGGGGGCACATTGCCCCGAATCATTTCCATGTATACCTTCGGCCTTTTCAGGTCTTGATGTTTGGCCAATGTGCCGGAAATATGGTTCATGCGGCGGTTGTAGAAGGCGATGAATTCATTGGCTTTCTGCTCTTGCCCCAATACCTTGCCCAGTAATGCCATGCTGGGAACA
This sequence comes from uncultured Parapedobacter sp., assembly GCA_964498395.1. Taxonomy (GTDB): domain Bacteria; phylum Bacteroidota; class Bacteroidia; order Sphingobacteriales; family Sphingobacteriaceae; genus Parapedobacter. Next base: position 419,768 of record CAZCHE010000004.1, read on the forward strand.
GTGTTTGTGAAGGGGTGTAATCTGAAATCGATGAAAACGATGGGGATACCGGCAGCCTCCAATTGGCGAATGACATCACCAGATCTGGCATCCGGCCCATGTGAGCCTGCGCCGAAGATGGCTAAATCGGGTTTCAAGGAAATGATCTGCTCCGTGGAGACGGTTTCCTTGCCCGAGGAGCCAATCAGTGGAATGTTGTCGATAGCAGGAAAGTGCTCACGATAGGCTTCGAAGAGCAACCCACCTGATTTCTCGAAGTCACCGGTCCACCCGGCGATGATGTCTACGGGATTTGGCACCAGTAGGCTCAATGTGATCAGCTGTCGACCTTCACCCAGGATAATCCGTTTCGCCGGAGCGGGAATCGTTACTTCGCGGCCAACGACGTCGGTAACCGTGATGGGCTGTGCAAGGGCTTGTAGGGCGCTGGAAAGACCTAGTAAAAGGGCACTGGAACGAATGATATGCTTGATATTCATGTTGTTATTTAAATAATGAGTTGGTCTCGCCTCAGGCGAGACCAACTGTCTTTTACATCCTATGGTTTAATGAGCGAAATAGAATCCGCATTTGGTGCGGGTACCGGTTCAGGAGCGTTTTCTCCGCGTTCGCGAACCGCCTCCTTGTTGGTCACGTACACATCGCCTGTTTCAAAGTTGATGGCCACGGTATTGGGTAACGCGCCGATTTCAAACGTCTTGATCACTTCCAAGCTGGTTCCATCGATGACGTTGACGGTACGTCCATGGCGATTGGCTACATAAATGCGGTCGCGTTGTGGATCATAGTTTACGCCTAAAGCGCCCGCTCCGGTGGGAATGGCCTTAATCAGTTCTCCGGTTTCGGCGTTCAGGACGGTGATGTTTTCTGAAGTTTGGTTGGCGACGAACAAGCGGTTTCCCTTGGCATCATGGTGTACATTGGTAGGGCGTTCTCCATGTGCAGGAAATTTCTTTTCCACCTTGCCTGTTGCACCGTCAACGACCACAACCTCGTTGTCTGCCATGGCTGTTGCGTAGATTTTATTGTTTTGCTCATCGATGTAATGGCCCGTAATGGCACGGCCCAAATCACCATAGAATTTCAGGAATGTATCGGTCTTGGCATCGATGACCCACAGCCCGCCACCGCGTACACTGCTGGCGTATACCAGATCGCGCGATTCGTCAACCCGGATTTCGCGTGGGGCTTGGCCGTCCGTGCCGGTGGTGATGTGCGTCTGTTTGCCCGTGGCTAAGTCGATCGCTGATACAATGCCTGTGCGGCTGTTAGTAGCATATAGCGTCTGGGTGTTCACGCTGATGCCCAGTCCCATAGGGGCAGACTCTGATACTGGAATGCTATCTACTGCGACCAATGTCGTGGGGTCTATTTTATAGATCTTTCCGACACCCCCTTGTTGCCCGGCGGCAGATACATATACAAAGCCGTCTTTCGGATTGTACACGGGTTGGTAAACATTTGAATTGATGCCTACTTTTTCAGTTTTGGCCAATGTCTGTGCTTGCGCAGGAAGAGCCGCGGCTCCGGATAGGATGAGTGCAGCGGCGGCCAACGTTTTGGTGCGATGTTGGATAATTGCTTGTATGGTGTTCATGAGTTGATAAAAATATAATGGTTAACGTATTTCTTTATAGGTTTACGGAAGAATCAGGCTTACCGAATCGCCGTTAGGCAGTGGTGCCGGTGGGGTTTGCCCTTCACGCACACGAGTGCCGACTTGTTTGTTGGTGACATAAGCAGCACCGGTTTTGGGGTTAACGGCAACCGTATTAGATAATCCATCTGTAGGGATGTCTTTGATGACCGCATAGGTATTGCCATCTACTACCGTAAGTGATTTTCCTTGTCGGTTGGCCGTATAGATGCGGTTGCGCTTAGCGTCGAAATTCACGCCGATTGGATTTTCACCCACGGTCACTTTGCTAAGCAATTCGCCGGAAGAGGCTTTCAATACGGTAAGTACACTGTTTTTTGAATCCGTAATAAAAAGACGGTCACCCTTTTGGTCAAAAGCGACATTGATGGGGCTTTCAGAACCCGATGGGAATGATTTTATCTTTTCACGTGTTTTGACATCATAAACCAATACTTCGTTATCCCCCATAGCCGTCACGTAGAGCAATCCTTTCTTGCTGTCGATGGCCAGTCCGGTTGCCGTTTTACCTGCATTTTCTAAAGAATAGAGGTAAGTGTTGGTTTTCCCATCGATTACCCATATCGTGCTGGGGTCGCCTACGTCAGATACGTAGACCTTGTTGTTTTTCTCATCTATCACGATTTCACGGGTGTGACTGCTCTCGGCGCCGTTAGAGATGGTAGCGAGTACTTTACCCGTTTTGATGTCAACGGCGTGTACAGAATTACTGCGTGTATTGGAGGTGTAAATGGTACGGGTTTTTTGGTTGATGCCCAGGCCAAATCCAGCTACTTCACCTAGGGAGATACTGTCTGTAACGGCCAGTGTTTGTGGGTCCAATTTGTAGATATAGGGGCCGGGATTGCCTTGTTGGCCGACAGCGGCTACATAGACAGCACCGTCTTTTTGGTCTACAACAATTTCATAGAGGCCCTGGCCCACTTTGGTGGATTTTGATAGGGTTTGGGCATTGGACACCCCGATCGCTGGCACCAATAGCAGGGCTAGCGCACCTGCTTTGAATTTCCGATTATTGAATTTTACGTGATACATACTTTTTTGGAGTTAAGGATTAAACATAGATTAATAAACAACGTTTTTGGTATTTTCGATAAACCAGGCATAAAAAGCGGGAAAGGCTTCGCGCCAGTACAACGCTCCGTGCCTGCCGTCTTCGCGTGCCGCCAACTCGATTTCGGGGTTAGCAGCTTGGCGGAGCAGGCCAATGGCCCGTTGTACATCATCGTGCATGTGCACGAATGTGTTGTCAGGCTTACGGCGATTTTCGCTCATGCCGGCATAGAAATAATACCGTTGGGTATGGATGTTTGCTATGTTTGTCAGTGAAGTCAGTTCATTTTCGATGTTGCCAAAATCCAGCCAGATGGAAGGGGAGAAGACCCCAAGCGTACCGAATACATCAGGGTAGGCCAGCCCCCCGTACAGTGTAATCAGTCCACCCATGGAGCTGCCTGCCAGTCCGGTGTTGGCTTTGTCAGGCAGTGTACGGTAATGGGTATCAATATAAGGTTTCAGCGTCTCCGCAATGAATGCGAGATAGCGAGGCCCTTCTATTTCGGGATTCTGTTCATTTGGCCGGAAATAATATTCAGGCAGGCGGTCTTTGTAATCTGTTTGGTGGTTAATGGCCACGACGATGCATTTGTCTGTTGCGGCATCGATCACCTCGTCAACCCCCCATTCGATGGGACCGATGCGTCCTTGCGAGGTCGCCTCGTCAAACACGTGCTGCCCATCCTGCATATAGAGTACGGGATAACGCTTGCCTGATGTCTGATAATCTTCGGGCAGGTAGATCCAGATTCGGCGGTGCCGATCCAATTGGGGCATGTAGAATGCCGAATCGAGCAAATGCACGTTGGGCGAGGCGGTAGATTCGGGGAAGTCATCGCGCCAACCGTGGATTTCGCATGCGATGCTGGTATCGCGATCGAGCGTGGCGAGGCGTGGGCCGACCAGCCGCCCTTCGGCCGTGCATTCAGAAGTTTTCCAGTCACCCCGGGTAAACTTGAACTCCAGTCGGTCACTAGGCACATCCTGCAGCAGTACGCTGATGCCATAGGAACCGTCAGCCTGCCGCTGCAACTGCATGGATTCATCTGCCGGGTTCCACATGTTGAAGTTTCCCGTGATATAGATGGGATCCGCAGGATGTGTGTCAGGTATTCCCGTTACCGTTACGGTGAGGGTATGTTGCCCACTTGCGTAAAGTGCAGTCATGAAAGAAACGACGGTCAACAGCATGCGCATGGCTTTCCTATTGGCTAACTTTGATTTTCGCGAACCCGGTAACGGCATTCCCATTAACTTGGAAACTTGGTGCTGCCGAATTCCAGTCATTGCTCAGTTCGTAGTATCCGTTAAACGTATCATTGTTTATGCGGATAAGTATCTTTCCGTCTACTTCAACTGTTCCGAGGGACGCACCCGTATTTCTGGAAAGCGGTAGGTTCGCAATTTTCCTTGGTTGTGTAGGTTGGGTGATGTCAAAAATATAGAATTCCCAGATTTCTCCAGTATTGATATTACCTGCGGGAGGGGGGCCACCAACTAGTGCGGTATTTGGAATGGTAGTGATGATCCGTCCGTTTTTGACAAAGATTGTTGTGAATTTACCGATACCGTTGTTTACAGCATCCATATCGATCTCCCAGTTCCGGTCAATATCGTGCTGACCCACTTTAATCCGCAGGATTTTGGAATCCTTGCCGGCAGCAGATTGACCCTGTGTAAGAAAGTAAAGATCACCATTGTCATCGAAATCATACATCTGATTGTCTACGAAGTAAGCGATATTCGCGGTTCCTTCATAGGAGATGATGTTTTCCAATGCAAGCGTGTTTAAGTCGATCACGGCGATAAATATCGCATTGAAAAAATCCTGGAATACACCGATGGTATTGTTTGCAGTACCTTTGCTGTAGTTGACATTGGCATATAACTTTCCGTCTTTTATGGCTAGGAAATGCCTGCCAATGCTGGTATTCGTAATTCCAGCTTCAGATCTGGTGATCTGGTCTTCATAGGACGGTGTCTCGCCAATACGCTCCATTGTAGCCGGATTGAAGATCTGTAGTTTGTAAGGATCCCCGCTGTCGAAGTAAAAGCCCTTGGTTTCATTTTGGATGACGAAATTGCCCGAGCCAGCGGGAATCGTTTGATCCACCGCGATGTACTTATCTGAAGTAATCGAGGTGCTCGTAACTTTCATGCGCTCCAATGTTCGGCTTCCGTCCGCCGATAAAAACATCTTGAAGATTTGGTCGTTGTAGATTCGCCAACCGCCCATTCCCCTGCCATTCAATGTCCGGCTTCCTTCGGGGGTAGCACTTACTGTTCCCGTAGGATACTCGTCATAGAACGTCATCGCACCGGGAGGAATATTGGTGGTATGGTCACCCGTCATCAATACATATTTGTATTGACCACCATTTATCGGTTCGGGATCATCGTTATTACAGGATAACACTAATCCTGACATTGCTAATACCAACAAAAGAGGTGATTTGATAATGTTTATTTTCATGTTTATATTATTTATAATAGATTGTAATTTACGCGTAAATGAAAACTTCTTCCCGCACGTTGTACACGGAAATTGTCGTATAAATCTTTGTCTAAGATGTTCTTGACCTCTAATCCGAATGAAATTTTCGGCAAGATATAGCTCGCTCCCACTGATAAAAAGTGTTGGGTAGGAATGACCAATAGCGAGTTAATATTCGCCGTACCAAACAAACCTTTCGCTTCGACATCCTTAGAGATGGGTTCCAAATAAAATTCTTTAATGTAATTATAGAATCCATGCACTTTTAGGGTCGACGAGCGATTGAATACACCATTCCTGGTATAGGTGAAACCTGTATTGCCAAACATGTAAGGTGTATTTCTTAGTCGGGAATTGTTCTTCCAAGCATCTGTTCCACTAAGTTTGTATAACCTGATTTCATGCCAGGAAGCGTTTGCCGACAGAAGCAATGAATTGAATAGCCTAACACTTCCATCTACTTCCACGCCGAATCCTTTTACGTTTTGTTGGTTCTCGTAGCGTGCGTAAGGTGAAATAATAGGTACCAATAGCAGCATGTCGTTTGTGATGCGGTAAAAGGTGTTGGCTTCCACATTGAAACGCTGGGCTTGCTCGAATCGATAACCTAGGTTGATGTTTATGCTTTTCTCCGGCTTGAGCTGGAAATTTTGGACAATGAACACGCCGTTGCCGAATAATTCATCGAAATCGGGCAATCGATAGGCGTATTCTGCTGATAAGCGGAACATGCTCCTGTCGTTGAGTTGATATTTGAGCACATCGGCAATTCCATAATAGGAACCACTTACGGATTTGTTATCGGTCAGGTCCACGCCTCGACCGTTATACGTTTCAAATCCTTCAGCATCGTATCGGTAATACTTGGTGATGATTTGATGTTCCAGTTTCCGGTCAAGGAATATCGATTTCAATCCGATTGAACCAGCCAATTTCGAATAGGTAGATGGCAGTGTAAGCACATCGATATCGGTATCATTGAGACGAGGCCCCAGTGGATCCCGGCCTTCCCTGTCAGATGAGGTATAGACAGCGTTTGCCTCTAATTGGTGGTGTTCGGCTAGCGCGTAGGTCAAGTTCGACCGAGAAGTGAATATCCGGGTGTTTAATCGGCTCAGCGATTGTGCGCGGCTCTCGCCGACGGTGTTTGTTTTCGGTATGAAATTGCCGTACCAATCATATCCACCGTTACGTAAGGAATCCGTACGGCGGTTGATAACCGTGTTGTATACGAGAAATTGATCAAACTTCAACTTACCCCAAGTTTTTTTATACCTAATGGATGGGATGAAGGTGTGTTGTCCGGCTGTCATCGCCCCATAAGACTCGTTCATAAGGGTGGGGTGTTGAATATCCCGATCCATGTCGAAGTAACTCAACTCCACTTTCAATTCATCTGCCCAACGTCGGTTTGTTAGTCCACCAAACACTTGTACGAAGCGCGATGTAAAAGCATTATGGAATAATGGCAGTCGGCGTTCCGTTTGGTTTCTGGTATCAGGATCTGTGACCATAACCCTGGCCGTGTAATCATTGTCGGAATGGTTGTAATAGGCATCGATACCGGCGTAGGCCTTATTTGACCGGTTATTACGATAAATGTTGAGATTTACGCGATGTGTATTGAATGACGCAAATTCATAGCCTATGCTAGCGTAATTTGCGGCTTGTGTCCTGGTAACCAAGTCGACCGCACCACCGAGTGCATCGGCTCCTAAGTGCGTGGGTAATACGCCTTTGTAAATTTCGACACGTTCCAGCATATTGATAGGCAAGCTGCTAATAGAAAACGACTCACCAAGATAATCCATGGGGATGCCATCTTTGAAATATCGAATAGATTTGCCCTGAAAACCACTTAGGGAAATGTCAGCAGTAGCACCCAATCCCCCCGTTTGGCGAATCCTGACGCCTGAAGACCTATTCATCAGCTCGGCTAGCGTAGTAGGTTGCTCAGCCACGGCTCGGGTATCAACTACGACAGCCCGTATGGCCTGTTCGCGTACCTGCTGCGTCGCTGTTTTACCGATTACGGTTACGTCTTCCAGCGTAGTGGTGGTGGGCAGTAGGGTAATGGCTACATCCAGTTGCTGTGCAGCAGAAAGGTTGATTTCCTGTATATAAGGCTCATATCCAATATAAGAGGTGCGTAGGGTATAGGAACCAGCAGCAAGGCCTGCAAATGAGAAATAACCTTTGCTGTTGGAAATTCTCGGTGAGCTGGTGTTAGCTAAATGAACGGAAACCCCTTCGAGGGCATTGCCATCCATATCTGTAATTGTTCCCGTTATGACTGCGCTATTGGTCGTTTGTGCAAAACCAATGTGGGCAATGAAAAGGAAAAATAGGGTGAATATATATTGTTGCGCAATGCGTATTTCTCTAGCCACTATACACGATTTGGAAAATCGCTGCTAATTTAGATTAATTATTAATAATAAACAAGGTGTTTTCGCGTTTGGGTGTAAAATTTACGATATAGGGGCGTTTTTGGGTTTAGTTATCCCTCGAAGGCACCTTGATTTCTGACCGTTGTTTCGGGGTTAGTTTATTGAACTTGGCATAGGTGTCCATGATATAGAGGCGAAGATCATCGTCGCTTGCTGTGGAGATAAAGTCAAGCGATGGGCGATATTTGGTCATGTATAATTCCAAGTCATTGTCGCTTAATGGGGTAACGGCCGTAATGGCTTCAGGAGTGAAGCGGGCATCGATTTTTCGTCGTTCCTGTTCGGCAATCAACAGCTTATAACGTTGGCGAGCCTGTTTCCCTTCTTGCCCGAGCCATCGAGAGGGGGAGATGCGCAATCCACCGCGATGTTGGGAGGCTTCGGCAACCTGCCCTTCGCGTTGTGCTCGTTCGATCTCCGTGGCTAGACGGCTATCGGTCATTGCTTGTATTTGCACCTCATCGATCTGAATGGTACTGCCATCGGGGGTCAGGTATACGCGCTTTACGTCAAATTCAATGACAAACAAGGTATCTGTCCGATATCCCGGATATTCGAAACGCAATTGCTCGTTTTCCCTCACCGCAATGCTGAATCCGCCGTCCTGCCGGCTTTCTATGGTGGCACCGGTATTCAGGTTTTTGATTTCCACGTACTGCAGCGGTTCGCCGCTGCCAAGTTCAAGTACAAATCCGTTCAGTACGGTATCTTGGGCATTGGCAGGATGACTTAATAGCAATGCCATGGTAACGATATGGAATACCATTGCATAAGCAGTGACACGTATTTTTCGCAGCGGATGATGCATGTTATTAGAGAACGATTTTTTGTACGTAATTGTTTTGTTAGGGCACTACTCAAATCGATAAACGAGATAAGGTAGTGCCCATAATGAGGAAAGTTAATGTGCTTCCCAACGATTGTTATCAGGATTATGATCCGGATATACTTTATCAGGGTCAAGTTGCACGGCGACGACCTCTTCAATAGATGGGTACCTGAATGTCCACGAAGCGTTGCGTTCCCATATTTCAACCGGGAGTTTTACGCGATGGGTGTCGCCACCTTTTGTGGTGATATCCACGACCACTGGCATCGGCAGTTTTTCAAGGTTGTCAATCGTAATCAGCACACCTTGGGTCGGGTCGTCATTTTGATAAGCAACGTTACTGATGGCTTGATCCAACCGCCAGTTATACTTAAACCATCCACGCCAAAACCAATTGAGGTTTTCACCGGCTACGTTTTCGATAGTCCGGAAGAAATCATCGGGCGTGGGATGTTTATACGCCCAATCGTGTAGATATGTTTTAAATGCACGATCGAAGCGTTCAGGGCCGAGTATTTCATTGCGGAGCAAGGTTAGGCCAAACCCGGGTTTGAAGTAAGCCAATATACCGATATTGCGTTCTTGCATGTTCTGTGGAGTGCTCATGACCGGTTCGAGATCGGGGCGCGTCAGGGCTTGGGCCATGCGGTTCGCATCCCCGGCTGGGCGATAGTACTCCCCATTGTTAAAGGCTTCCGTAGACAAGGAATTGATAAACGTATTAAACCCTTCATCCATCCACGCATGCAACCGTTCGTTGCTTCCGACGATCATCGGGAACCAAATATGCCCGAATTCGTGGTCGGTTACCCCCCACAAGCTGGCTCCCTTGGCCTTGAATCCACAAAAAACAATGGCAGGATATTCCATCCCACCGACATTGGCGGCTACGTTGACCGCTACGGGGTATGGGTATTCCATCAGTGCGTTGGAATAAAATTCGATCGAGGCTTTGGTGTATTCCGTAGAGCGTTCCCATCCGTTGTTGCCATCGCTTTCTGCCGGATACGCGGATAATGCCAACGAGGGTTTACCACTGGGCAAGTTGATTTTGGCGGCATCAACGATAAATGCAGGAGAGGAGGCCCAAGCGACATCGTGGGCTTTTTCCAGTTTGAATTTCCACGTCAACTCCTTTTTACCCTGTGGACGGGAGTTGGGTTGGGTGACTTCCTCGGCAGAACGGATTAGCACGGTTTCATCACTTTTCTTGGCTTGCTCAAGACGCTTTACCTGTTCGGCGGTGTACACTTCACTGGGATTAAGTAGTTCGCCACCAAATACCACAATATGGTTTGCAGGGGCGGTGATGTCCACCTCGTAATCACCAAATTCGAGGTAGAACTCACCGGGGCCGGTGTAGGGCTGTACATTCCACCCCAGGATATCATCATATACGGCTACCCTTGGGAACCATTGCGCAATGGCGAAGATCTTTCCGTTTTGGGTTTCCAGAATACCGGTGCGATCAGCTCCGTAGGAGGGTACGATATACGCGTAATCGATGTTGATGGTGGTCTTACCGCCATTCGGTTTCAATGGTTCAGGCAGAAAGACCTGCATACGCGTATCGGTAGTGAGGTGTTCGGCGTCTTTGCCGTTTCCGAGTTTGACGGATTTGATGTCGTAGCCACCATCGAAATCGGACGATGCGTCACCATACCGGCTTTGGGTGAGCGGTACGATCTGTTGTCCCCGACCTTGTTTGGAAAACATGTTTTGATCCAGTTGTAGCCAGATGAAATCCAAGGCATCAGGGCTGTTGTTGGTATACTCGATTGCAATGCTAGCCGTGATTTCGTGTGTCTCGTCATTTAGCGTCGCCGATATTTTGTAATCCACCGCGTTTTGCCAGTATTTTGGCCCGGGTTTTCCGCTTGCTGAGCGGTATTCATTGCCGTTATTCGTGTAAAAAAATGGGTTGAACGCTTCTTTATAATCATATTTGCTCGCTGTTGCCTGAGACCAGGCGTGTGATGGAACAATGCTGATCAAAAAAGCCGCACCGATGACTCCAAGTAAAATCGATTTCTTCATACGTTGTTTATTTTAATTTTGATGCATATTCCGATTCGTCAAACCCCAAGATGATCCCTTTTGGGCTTTCAATTACGGGTCGCTTGATCACGCTTGTCCTTTCTTGCATCAGTTTGTTTGCGGAGGTAGCGTCTACGACTTCCCGTTGTTCGTCTGCCGAAAGTTGGCGCCAGGTGGTACCACGTTTATTGACCAGCGGTTCCCATCCGAGTTCTCGTTCCCAGGTGCGTAATTTGTCTTCAGACACCCCTTCTTTCTTGAAATCGTGGAATGTAAAAGGGATACCGTTATCCTCCAGCCAAGTCAGTGCTTTTTTAACTGTATTGCAATTCTTAATTCCGTAAACGTGCATATCTTCTCGTATTTATGCTAGCAAACTTAAAATTAAAAATCAGAATTCCTGAAAACAATTTGTAAAGGGGATGCTTAATTACCCCCTTGTTGCCCACTTCCACCACCGGTGGAGTCATCGTTTCGGATACCCCGTCTGTTTTTGCGGATCTCGTCTTTTAGCTTGCCAAAGCGATAGGAGAGGCTTACGCTATAGGAACGGTAAAAGCTCTGTGAAAAAGAAGATTGAACAAAATTAGGTCCTGTCACGTCATTGATGTAATCTCTGAATTTATTGAACGGATTGGAAATATTGCCAGAGACACTTAGCTTATCCTTGATCAAATCCTTGGAGGCACTGACGCCATAGTAAGGGAATGCATTACTTTGGCCTTGCAGCATGATCCATGGTGAGCTGTAGCTGAAATTACCATTGACCCGCCATCCATCTTCAAACAGGTAACCCAATCCACCATATACATATCCGCGAAGACCCGAATTGCGTGTTTCTTGGCCATCCACGATGCCTTCCAGCCAAAGGTAACTCATGTCGCCACTCACATTGAAGTTTAGTTTTTTGGTAATGGGGTAATTGATGCTGATGTTGGCGCCAAGCGCCTTATCCTTACCGATGTTTTCAAACGTGAAACGGGAAACACCCGTTTCTTCATTGTAGTTGATCAACTGTTGGATGGTATTGTTGGCAAAAGAATAACTCATTCCCACATTGATATTGGCTTTTCCAAAGCTGCTGTAGCGTAGATTTACCGTGTTATTTAACACGGGGCGCAAGTCGGGATTGCCAGAAAATTCAAAATTGGGGTTTGAGCGGTTAACAAAAGGATTGAGGTTCCAGATTCCGGGACGCTGCACCCGTTGGGTATAACCCAGGTTCAGGGTTTTACCCTGTTTGAGGATATGGTTAATCGCTATCGACGGAATAAAGTTGAAGTAATTTTGGTCTACATTGGAATTGGTGGAGATGAAATCAGCTTTCACGATCGTCTGCTCGGCTCTTAGTCCGGCACTAAATCCCCATTTCTCCAATTTATACTGATAGGAATTGTAGAAGCTGATAATGTATTGGTTGTTTTCGTACGTATTGGTTTGTGTAGGATCCTCTATAAATGAACCACTGGACGCATCGTAATTTGCCGACCTGAAATCACTATTGTTCAACCTGAAAATCCCTTTCATGCCCCCCTCGATGTTGAGTTTATTAACCGGGTGTACGTAGTCTAGCTGAGCGGTGTGCTCGTTTTGTACACCATCATTGGTCTGGTTGTAATCAGGTATTTCATAGTTGATCCGGTCGGTGATGCGCATCTGGTTGTCCTGCCCGTCGGTATATCGGCTAAGGCGATAAGAAAAAGTGAGCATCTGGTCTTTATTGCGTTTAAACTCTTTTTGGTAATTGATGCCCAAATTATACCCATCCCAGTTGTTCTTGCCGATGTTGTACATGTTAAATCCTTGTAACGGTGTGCCATCGGGTGCATTGGTATTGGAAAACTGGCTTGAATTGTTGTTGAAGCGCCCCAAATTAAACCCGACTTCACCCGTGATGAGGTTCAGGCTGTCGATATCGTAGCTGAGTTCGGTGCCGAGATAAGAAAACCTGTTATCCCCTTCATTCAGTCCATTCTGTAACAGCACGCTTGGGTAAGTACCTTGTGTTGTCCGTTCGAAATTACTTTGCGTTTGCGGACGTTTGGATAGGTTAGCACCGAAATAGCCGGATGCACCAAACTTCCCTTGCTTTATCGTTATAGAGCCACCTAAACCCGGCCCACCAGCTGGCGTACGGTAGCTAAGGTTAGTAGAACCCCGATAACCATTGTCAACATTTTTATTGGTCACGATATTGATGATGCCGGCTAAGCCTTCACTTTCGTACCGGGCGGGAGGAGTAGTGATGACCTCTATTTTTTCAATGGATTCGGCTGGCATGGCTTTCAGCACCTCCTTAGGGTTGCGGGCGATCATATCGGAAGGTTTGTTATTGATGAAAATGCGATAGTTGGAATTGCCTTGCAGCAACACGTTTTCATCGCCATCCACGGAAAGCAGGGGGATCTTGCGCATCAGGTCTAATGTATTGAGGATCTTGCTTTCTGGGTCTGCCTGTACATCATAAGTGAGTCGGTCGATATCCTGCTTGACAATCGGGCGAGCGGCCGTAACGACTACCTCATCCAATTCTTGGGAAGCCGATAATGTGATGTCACCTAGGTCAGATCCAGTGGCGGCGTCCGTTAATTCGACGGGTACTTCCACCCCGCCGTATCCCACAGCGGTAAATGAGACGGTATACTTGCCTAAGGGGAGGTCGGTAAACTCAAATGTGCCGTCGGTCTTCGTTAGCGTTGACTTCGCCACGGTAGCGCTATCATCATGCAGGTTGACGGTGACATATTCAATGGGGGTGTTATTGTCCGAATCAATTACCTTACCTTTTAGCGAGTGGTTTTTTTCCTGAGCGATTAAAGGGATGGTCGTGATGAATAGGAATAAACTGAATAGCAGGTAACGGTTGCGTTGTTTCATGTGTTGTAGCTTAGTAAAATATGCACTATTGTTTTAGTTTATGAGACAAAGAAAGCCTTTAAATCGTTTTCTGTTTGTTAATTAACGTTAAAAGATGTTAAAGCCCAGTTTTAACAGGCTGTGAGTTCACTTTTACTAGGATGCTACGGGGATAGAAATGTTGCACGGGCTATATAATTCCGTTGAATTTGTTACAGATTATACAGGTTGGTACCGAGTCTTATTTTTTACGGTATTTCCACACTGCCATAGGGTTGTCATGGATATGCATTAAGTTTGTATAACAAATGCTGAAGAAAATGAGCCATACCACGAATTACAAAGACACCTTTATTACCGTAGCGGACGATTGTCCGGCTTCGATCGGAGAGCAGCCACCCGTTAAAGGCGACAAGCGATCGGTGGCCAATATCCAATTTGACATGATATGGAATAATCCCTATCGGTTTACCTCGGATGAGGTGATCTTCGGAACCTATGCGGAGCGCAAGGATTTGACCGAAGGTGAACTCGATGCAGCCAGGGAAACCTTTTTTGCAAAAGGGCAGCCGTGCCTACGGGCATCTCCACTGACAAAACGGTACGGTTGGGGTGTCCATCATGACGAGCAGGGGAGAATTGCGCTATATGGCCTTGAAAGTGAGGGATATGAAAAGATGATCAATGACAAACGGCTCAAAGTGGTAAAGGCAATGAAGACGAGTAGGTGATGTGTGCTGCTACGTGTTGTTTATTGGTTTTGTTCGCTAGTATTTTCTTCTTCTCGTTCAACTGTAATCGTGCATTCGGTGAGTAATGCTGCCATGGCCCCGACGGCGGCAAGTATGGGAGCGAACAATGCACCCACGACACCAATGGTTACTGGGAAACTCATAATTTCTTTTCCCGATTTATCGGTAATGGTGATTTTTCGGATGTTACCTTCGGCAATCAGTTCCTTAACTTTCTTCAACAGGTTTTCTCCGTGAACGAAGAATGATTCTCTTTTGGCCATGATACAGTTATCTTGGAGTGATTATCTAGTCATGCTCGTGCCGCATGGGTTTTGCCCAGCATTTGCTAAGTTAATCAAATTGGCGGATATTTCATCGCATGGATGTTTCGTGTGAAATCCCTATCTTCGTACCGATGGATAATTTTATCGTTTCGGCCCGAAAATACCGCCCAGCAACATTTGATACGGTGGTTGGTCAACAGCATATCACCGTTACCCTTAAAAACGCGATCAAGAACAAACAGCTTGCCCAAGCGTTCTTGTTTTGTGGCCCGCGCGGGGTGGGGAAGACCACCTGTGCCCGGATTTTGGCGAAAACCATCAATTGCGAGCACCTGACGGATGATGTGGAGGCCTGCGGCGAATGCGATAGCTGCAAATCATTCCAAAACGGCAATTCCTTCAGTATCCATGAGTTGGATGCCGCATCCAATAACTCCGTCGACGATATTCGTAGCCTGATCGATCAGGTACGCATACCTCCTCAGACCGGTAAGTACAAGATATACATCATCGATGAGGTGCACATGCTGTCGCAGCAGGCATTCAATGCGTTTCTGAAAACTTTGGAAGAACCACCTTCCTACGCGATTTTCATCTTGGCGACCACGGAGAAACATAAAATCCTGCCCACCATCCTTTCACGGTGCCAGATTTTTGATTTTAACCGCATCAAGGTGTCCGATATGGCCAACCACTTGGCAGCCATTGCAACCAAGGAGGGGGTAAAATACGATACGGATGGGTTGCACATCATTGCCCAGAAAGCGGATGGAGGATTGCGCGATGCGCTGTCAATGTTCGATCAGCTAGTCAGTTTTTCCAATAGGGAGGTGAGTTATCAAGCAGTCATTGATAACCTCAATATCCTCGACTACGATTATTATTTCAGGCTCACCGATGCGGTGATCAAAGAGGATTCGGCGGCAGCTTTGCTGACCCTCGATGAAATATTGGCCCGGGGATTTGATGGCAGCCATTTTATCAGTGGATTAGGATCGCATTTCCGTGATTTGCTGGTCGCCAAAGAACCCGCGACATTGAAATTGCTGGATGCCAGTGATGCCATCCGCCAACGGTACCTGCAACAGTCGCAGCAGATCTCCTCCGGGTTATTGCTGTCGGCGCTGAATATCGCCAACCAATGTGAATTGAATTACCGTACGAGCAAGAACCAACGCCTACAGGTAGAATTGGCCTTATTGAAGATGTGCCATATCGCAGCAGCAGTCCAATTGGCAAAGAATGGTGCGCCGTTACCTACGCAGAGCCAAGCCGAAAAAAAAAAGCCTAGTGAATCCGTAGCTGCCCCGGTCGTTGCCACATCAGCGGAAAGTCGGGTTGACCATTCCGACAAGCATAAGGAAGATACGCCAAAGGAATCCTCTCCTTCCAAGGCACCATTATCCGAAGTAACCGATGCTGTAACGGCGAGTGCGGAGGTTTTACCATCGCCTGCCGCATCCGAAGCCAAAAAAACGCCGCCGGTACGCTCTTGGGGTGATGTCAAGCTAGGGAGTACCATTCCTAACTTGAACACGATTTTTGATGAGAAGCAGGTGGAGGGCGCGTCGTCGGATGAACCCGAATTATTGAAAGGGGAGGAGCGTGAGCCGTTCAGTTACGATGCATTGTTGGAGCAATGGCATGTCTTTGCTGACAAGTTGAAAGCGGAGAATAAGATTAACCTGTTTACACTGATGACGGCTAATTCTCCCCAATTGCTAGAAGACTTCCAGGTAGGTGTCGTGGTTGAAAACCTTATCCAGCAGGACTTGCTGAATACCTCGAAAATCGACATCCTAAACGAATTGCGGGTCAAACTACGCAATTTCGCCATCGACCTCGTTCCGGTACAACTGGCCAAAGATGTCGTTCGTAAGCCGTACACGGCTCAGGAAAAATACCAGGCAATGGCGACGAAGAACCCTGCGCTCGATATGCTGCGCAAAGAGTTTAACCTTGGGCTGGAGTAGGGGAGTATCGCGTCGGCTCGCTACACTTACCATCAATGATTTGGATATCGGCAACCTTCCTTTTATTTGCTGTTTTCAATTTCATCAAAATAGTCCATCACTTTTTTATCTACCTCGTTTTGTAAATTCATATTGTTGTCAAACAGTGCTGTTCTTAGTTGTCTGTATAACGATACCGCGTTTCTTAAACTGTCCAATAACGATTGTCTATCGTACGTTGGAATTGTGAGTTTTAGTTTTGCCAAATCATCGCTGTCTAATTCAGTTTCAACTTTCCTAACGCCGCGAGGTAAATTGCCATTTTTAATGTGAAGCAAAGGCCCCAAAACAACCATCCGTAAAAATCCCATAAAGTCATATGCTTCAAGATATTCTCCACGTCCGATTTTTAGTAAAGCATAATGTATCCAAGTCCAAAAACGATCTTCGATCCATTGATAGTCGGGGTACGGAAACTTTGCTTGCGAATGATTAATTGCAGTTTCCAGTTGTCCATCTTTGTCAATTAGTAGCGCTGGCGTTTCAATACGTGAGTGAAACTCGTCAAGCGTTACAAATTTTATGTCAACGTGCAGGAGTGGGTTGTCATAAAGACAAATTAGGACTCTTGGCTCCCCAACGTGTTCTCCTGTAAATCCCGATAAAAAATCGCCTAATCTTTTTGCATAGTCAAGCATTAGGTTTTTATCGTCAGAAATTTTTTGTTTGGTTACAAGGATTAGGTCAAGGTCAGAAAATGTATCTATTTCATTTGTCAGCCACGAACCAGCAATAGCCAAACCAATGACATTGTCGTCTGACTCTAAAATTTTCTTGGCTTTGTTCGCAAATTCTCGTTGTATCATTTAGTTGTTACCGGTTTTTAAGGAAGTCTGTCAAAAAGCCATTTCACCTTCTTTCCCCGATTTGCTGCCGCCACATGGCATAATATAAGCCCCCGGCCGCCACAAGTTCATCATGGGTGCCGGTTTCGGCGATTTTTCCTTTTTCCAATACGATGATCCGATCTGCGTGCATGATGGTGGATAGCCTGTGGGCGATTAATAAGGTGATTTGTTCCCGCTCACCCGATAGTGTCCTGACGGTTTCGGTGATCGCTTCTTCGGTCAGTGAATCCAAGGCACTGGTGGCCTCATCGAAAATAAGGAGCCGTGGATTCCGTATCAATGCGCGGGCGATCGAAATGCGTTGCTTTTCACCTCCGGATAACTTAAGGCCACCCTCTCCCAGTAAGGTATAAATGCCTTTTTCACTGCGGGAGAGCAATTGCGTGCAACTGGCTTTATGCAATGCCGCGAGTAGCTCCGCCTCGGTGGCATCCGGCTTCACAAACAGCAGGTTGTCCTTGATGGTTCCGGCAAATAACTGGGTATCTTGGGTCACGAAGCCGATTTGCCTGCGTATTTCATTGATCCGTATTTTATCGGAGGGAACGTCATTGTACATGATGCTACCCGTAACCGGTTGGTATAGGCCCACCAAGAGCTTGACCAAGGTGGATTTACCTGAACCAGATGGACCCACAAAAGCGACTGTGTCGCCCCGCTTTGCCGTAAATGAAATGTCATCGATCGCATTCTGGGAAGCGGTTTTGTGTCGAAAAACCACCCGGTCAAATGTTATTTTCTCCAGTGCTTCGATGGGGATGGGGTGTTCGGGCCGCTTTTCGATCGGTTTGTGCATTAAATTGTCAAACAGTTGGATGGAAGCCTCTGCTTCCCGATACTGTACGATGATGTTGCCGATATCCTGCAGCGGCATGAAAATGGCCGTGGAGATGAACTGCATGGCAATCAGTTCGCCGGGCGAAAGAACATCCCGGAAGATGAGCCAAAGTAATGTAAATAGGATGGACTGCCGCAGGAGGTTAAGCGTGGAGCCCTGCAGGAAAGATAGGAAACGTACGCGCCGTGTTTTCGTCATCTCCAAATCATAGATGGTTTGGGTATGCTGGCGCATACGGCGTATTTCCGGAAAGGTAAGTCCGAGGCTTTTCACCAACTCAATATTGCGCAGCGACTCCGTAATGATACCCGACATCTTGGTCGTCTCGCGGTTGATGCTGCGTTGCGTAGTTTTTATTTTACGACTTAACATGCTCGTGATGGAACCGATGACCAAAAATCCGATCAGAAAGATGGGAATTAATGCCCAATGCTTCGTGACGGCATACCAGATTAGGAAACCAAAACCCACCAATGACGAAAACAAGATGTTGATGGCCGAACTGATGAAGCGTTCGGTATCGGTACGTACTTTCTGTAAGACGGCCAGGGTCTCGCCACTGCGCTGCTCCTCAAACTCCTGAAACGATAACCGCAACGTCTGCCGTAATCCCTCATTGAAAATCTGCATGCCAAACCGCTGCACAGCAAGCCGCATCACATACTCCTGGAATGAACGGGCTAATCTGGCTAACAAGGCTATGCCAATCGCAACAAATAGCCAAAATAATACCCCTTTGATCAACTCCTCTTCACTGCGACCATCTCGATTATTGGCATAATCATCGATGATTTTACCGAAAATGATCGGATCGATCATCGAAAGCAACTGTGCCACACCGGCCAGCAGCAGCGCGATGTAGATATACGTCCGTTGGGGCTTTAGGTACTTCCAAAGAATTTTCACGCCTAAGCTCTTTTTAGTTTTCGTTCACCCAGCAACCAGCTCGTTTTGCGTGGCGGATCAAGCTTGATGTCAGGTGAAGCTTCCGCATATTTACGGATATGTGCGACCACTTCTTCCACTGAATCGGTGAAAAGAAGGAGATCCATGTCTTCCGGACTGATCGTTTCTTCTTCCATCATCCGCTCCACGTGGGCAATGATTTCACGATGAAAACCCACGCCCATGACCACAATGGGGAAGCGTTCGATCTTGCCGGTCTGTATGAGCGTAAGGGTCTCGAAAAACTCATCCAATGTGCCGAAACCGCCTGGCAATACCACGAAGGCAAAGGAGTATTTGCGGAGAAGCTCTTTACGGACAAAGAAATATTCCATGGTGACATAACGATCCAGGTATGGATTGTGGTCTTGCTCGTGCGGCAGTAGGATATTGCAGCCTACGGACAGCCCTCCGGCGTCCTTGGCGCCACGGTTGGCCGCTTCCATGATACCGGGGCCGCCCCCGGTCATGATGGCAAAGCCGAGTTTGGAGATTTCTGCCGATACCTCGCGGGCCAGTTCATAGTAAGGGTGATCTGCTTTAAAACGTGCCGAACCGAAGACGGTCACGCAGGGGCCAATAAAATGCAGGGCCCTGAATCCTTTGAAAAATTGCATGACCACGCCCCCCACGTATTTAAGTTCTTTCCACCGGGCCCGGGCACCTTTCAGGAACTTCTTCTCTTCATTATGAAATCCGTTACTCATAGCATTCAGTTATTTATAATGGTTTACTAACGCGGTTGCTTCTTCGATGATCCGCCGTACTTTACGCGGAGCGCAATCCAACGCCTCTAGTAAGGTATGGTCATGGAGGATGTCTTTTACCAGGATGCACCCGCGTTTTAAAAGGACTTCTTTTTCCGCCTTTGTGATGGTGGTTAGGCAGGTGATGGGATACAACCCCGTGTCATCCACACGGCGCTTGATACTGCTTGCCTCGGGATAATCCCATGCGAGGAGATTGACACCATAATGTTGGGCAAACCGAATGGAATCAGTGGTCATATAGGCGTTGGTGACCAGCCATCCGGCAGTGAAACACATGCTTTTGCCAAAAAAAGTGAACGCTACATTTTCAAGATCCTTGACCCTCGACAGGAAGTACATGGGAGTGGTAACGCTTATTTTCGCATCTTCGGTATTGCGAAACTTACATTCTACCAATAATAGTTCATTGTCGTTTTGTGCAATGACATCGATTTCGTGGCTGATGGAATGACCGATAAGTATTTGTCCGGTCAGGGTGCGGTAATGTACGTGCTCGAAAAGTTTAGCTACCCATTGCTCGAAATGATACCCTGCTGGCCCCAGGTCTTTAAGGGCTCGTTTGAGGCTGTAACGGGCGGCAAATGAATCAGATTGCTTTTTCAGTAATCGGAAAGCGATCTTATATAGGTCACGGGTGGGGATTCCTTCATATAGGAAAGGCTTCATGGATGTCCATACGTCGTCGACGACATCGGGCGAGGCTCCGGATTTTGATAAAGAACCTTTTAAACGGTTTACATCAAATTCGACCAGTTCACCTGAATATTTTTTTACCTGCATACGGCGAGTGTGTTTCGATACGCCAATATGCATATTTTTTTAGGGAAGCCAATGGAAAATTGATTTTTATTGGGTTAGTATACGCTGTTAGCGATAGTGGGTTGTGTTTGCCAGTTTTCCAATAACAGGGGTAGCTGGCTGAAATCCCCGATCTCAGCATCGGATATTTCCAACTCGTCAATACCCCATTCTTCCCAACCCATTACATTCAGCCAAACTGTTTTGCACCCGACAGCCTTAGAAGGGAGGATATCCCTATTGTACGAATCACCTACAGCAACGCATTCCTCCGGTGCATAGCCTAGCTTGCTGACACCTCTTTCGTAGATTTCCGTATTGAAATGCATAGAGGAGTGGTTGGATTCCACGACGTCAGCAAAATATTGCTTGATGCCAAATTCTGCAAGTACCGCATTGAGATTGCCATAGAAATTGGAAACCAAAACGATGGGAAACGCATTGGATAAACTTTCCAAAATACGCTTGGTTCCACTAAGTGTGCGATGCGCAAGGTTATTGCATTCTTGGGCGATGGTTTGCACGACACTGTAGTCCAAGTCATACCCTTGCCCAGCCAGATAGTTGAATTGCTCCGTAATTTTATGGGTAAGCACATCCAGGAAAACATGGGAAGGCTTGATGATTTCATCTGTGGCTAATACATCTTCGGAATACGCATAGGCCCTGTTAAACAAAGCCTTGTCCAAACCGGTGATATGCTTCTGGAATTTGTGCCACAGAATGGCCCCCCAATGCTGCCCATTCGTATCGATGGTGCCTTCATAATTTAATAAGATTCCTTTTGCTTGCATGATTGCCAACTGATTAAACTTTAAAACAGACTGTTTGACTATTTAATTTGATTGGTCAAATGTAAAGAATAGTTTCCTTGCTTGACTGCCTTCTTATCGTTAGACGAGAATAATGACCAATAAATTACAATTCGTTGAAAATTAATATAAATCGTGTTGTATACTAACTTGTCTTGCGGTAGTTCCATATTGCCCATCCATTGAGTACGATCGCAAACACGAGTAGCGTAGCCATGTGCGAAAGGATGTCGGCCCAACCGCTCCCCTTGAGGATAATCATGCGCATCACTTCGATCAGGTAACTGACCGGGTTGAATGCGGAAACCACTTTTGCCCAGCCGGGCATGCTGTCGATCGAGGTGAATAAACCACCCATTAAGATGAATACCATCATAAAGAAAAACATGATAAACATGGCCTGCTGCTGGGTTTCGGTATAGGTGGATACCAATAGCCCAAAGCCCAGTACGGCAAAAAGAAAAATCCATACAAATCCATACATGGCCAGGATGTTGCCTTGGGGGAAAATGCCGTAAATACACCACGATACCAATAATCCCAAGGTGAAAACGACATTGCCCAATATCCAAAAGGGAATGAGTTTTCCTAAAATAAAATGGTGTTTTTTGATGGGGGTTACGTTGATTTGCTCAATGGTACCGATTTCCTTTTCCTTGACGATATTCAGGGCGGAGAGGAACCCCCCTATCATGGTCACGAGGATGGCTAAAATACCGGGAACCATGAAAAATTGGTAGTTGAGTAGCGGATTGAACCGATTGGACGGAACGACTTCTATGCTCGGCGACAGTTGAAACCGGGTAGGCGCTAACCATTCCATACGGATATCCTGATTGTAATCGCGAATAATCTGGGATAGATAACCACTGCCTAAACCGGCCTTGATGCCATTGATGGCATTGACGCCAATGAACAGGTGTTGGTTATTCTCACGGATGAGATTGCGTTCAAAACCTGCGGGTATTTCCAGCACGAGATCGGCCTTGTCCTGTTCGATGAATCGGTAGGCTTCTTTCATGGAGGTGTGGTATCCCTGTAATTTGAAATAGCCCGATGAGGTGATTTTCGATACCAATTGCAGCGAATAAGGCGAGTGATCGTGGTCTACCGCAGCAAGGTTGATGTTTTTGACCTCATAGTCCGCAGCTAGGGGCAGTATGATGAGTTGCATGACTGGCATGACCATGATCAGTGCCAATATCGCCTTATTGCGGAAAATTTGCTTGAACTCCTTTTGGAGTAGAAATTTTATTGTTCTCATTTTCTATCTTAAATTGAACGCTGATGACACGGATTTGGCGGATTGATGCGGATTTCAATTGCCCAATGACTGTCTACTTGCATTCATTGGCAATATTAAAACGGCACACAATGCACACCAACCAAAAAATAAATCAGTGAGCATCCGCCAAATCCGTGTCATCCGTGTTCCATACTCTAATCACTCCAATCGTATCTTAAAACTTCGCAAGCTGACCACGAAGAAAAACAACATAATACCGAATAGAATCAATGTTTCTTTCCAAATCCCCTCGATGCCGACCCCTTTGATCATGATGGATTTGACGATAATATAAAACCATTTGGCTGGCACGACATTAGAGATGACCTGCAAGAATAGAGGCATATTCTCAATGGGAAACATGAATCCGCTGAACATAACCGTTGGCAATAGCATTCCCATCAGTGAGATGAGCATAGCGACCTGTTGGGATTGGGTTTTGATGGAAATGAAGATCCCCAAGGTGAGACATGTGATGATAAACAGGGTGCTCTCGGCAATGAGCAGCAGCCAACTGCCAGCGATGGGGAGCTTTAATACAAACACACTCATCAATAAAATGGATAATACATTGATCAGTGACAGGAATAAATAAGGGATCGCTTTTGATAAAATGACCCATGTCGGTTTCAGGGGCGACACCAGTAGGATCTCCATGGTACCCGTTTCTTTTTCCCGGACGATGGAGATGGCAGTCATCATGACGGAAACCAGCATCAGTACCAATGCCATGACGCCGGGTACAAAGTTGGGTGCGCCTTTCAACTGCGGATTGTAATGCATCCGAATTTGCGGGGTAATTTGATAGGGCATGATCAGATCTTCATTGAGCGCGGTTTGGTAATCCTGGATGATGGACGATACATAGTTGGTCAAAGTAGTGGCATTATTCGGGTCGGATGCATCAGCGATGACCTGTATTTGGGCATGGTTCTGCCGTAGTAAATCGTTTTGGAAATGGCTGGGAAATACAATGGCTAGTTTGATTTTCCCTTCCTTAAAAGCTGCCTCCATGCGATCCCGGTCTATGATGTCTTCGCGTACTTCGAAATATTGGCTGGCGGATATCCGTTCGATTAGCTGTCGTGAAGCCTCATCCCGAGCGTGATCCACTACTACGATACGCGCATTTTTTACCTCATTGGTGAGGGCGAATCCGAAGATGAGGATTTGGGCCAGCGGCATACCGAACAGGATAAGCAGTGTTCTACGGTCACGCAATACATGGTAGAATTCCTTTTGTACAAATGTGATGAATTGCTTCATGTTAATCTCCTCGTTTAGCTCCGCGAGCCAATTGGTAGAAAACCCCGTCCATGGATGGCTCGTTTAATTGCGTTTTCAGTTCTTTCGGTGTTCCCAAAGCTTCGATTTTACCATCGACCATGATGGAGATTCGATTACAATATTCCGCTTCATCCATGTAATGTGTGGTCACAAATATGGTAATGCCGTTGCTGGCTGCTTCGTAAATCAATGCCCAGAACTGCCGGCGGGTCACGGGATCTACTCCACCCGTAGGTTCATCCAGGAAAACGATCCGTGGTTCATGCAATACAGACACCGAAAATGCCAACTTCTGTTTCCAACCTAGCGGTAGGCCACCAACCAATTTTTTCGCTTCTGCCTGCAAGCCGAGCCGTTCGATCAGCTCCTCGCTTTTTATTTTGAGCCGCCGATTGTCCAATCCATATATCCCTCCGAAAAAGCGGATGTTTTCCAAAACGGTGAGGTCTTCATAGAGGGAAAATTTTTGGCTCATATAGCCAATGTTCCTTTTAATGTGTTCGGTTTGCTTGTACACATCAAAGCCTGCCACGGTAGCCTCACCGGATGAGGGAGCAGACAGCCCGCAAAGCATACGCATGGCCGTGGTTTTGCCGGCCCCGTTAGCGCCAAGGAAGCCGAATATCTCCCCTTTGTATACCTCGAAGGTAATTTCATTGGTAGCGATGAAGTTGCCGAACCGCTTGGTCAGTTTTTCAGTTTTGATGACAGTCTCTCTCATGGTTCATTCGTTAAGCGTTTGATAAAACAGTCTTCAATGGTAGGCGTTTGGGGTTTCACGACAATATCCTCAAAGCCGTTGGCAACTAGAAAGTGGGTAAGGTCTTCGACAAGGTTATCTTCACCACTGACCGGTTTATCCACATGGATGTACTCACCAAAAATATAGCTGTTAAGGGGAGGTGTATAGTGAGGTAATACGTGGATAAGCCGTGGCATATCGGTGGCTTTGACCGCATACAATGGGTTGGGATAATCCTGTATGATCGCTTGGGGGGTGTCAATGGATAGGATTTTCCCGCCTTGGATTAAGGCGATGCGGTCGCAGCGTGTGGCCTCATCCATATAAGGAGTAGATACGAGGATGGTGATGCCCTGTTGTTTCAGCCGGTTAAGCATCTCCCAAAATTCCCGGCGTGACACGGGATCGACTCCAGTGGTAGGCTCGTCGAGGAAAAGGACAGTAGGCTTGTGGATGAGCGCACAGCACAAGGCCAGTTTTTGTTTCATCCCGCCGGACAGCTTCCCCGCCCTGCGTTTCTTGAATGGGGCGATTTGCACATAGATGTCTTCGATGAGGGGGTAATTTTCGGCAACGGTGGTGTTAAATATGGTGGCGAAGAAGTGCAGGTTTTCTTCGATGGTCAGGTCTTGGTACAAGGAAAACTTACCCGGCATATAACCCACGCTGCTGCGGATTTGCCGATAATCCTTGACGATGTCATAACCCGCCACTTCGGCTGCGCCGCTGTCGGGCAGGAGGAGGGTGGTGAGCATCCGGAAGATGCTGCTCTTGCCCGCGCCATCCGGCCCGATGAGACCGAATAATTCCCCTTTTTTTACAGAAAAGGAGACGTCGTCAACAGCCTTTACAGCCCCGTTGCCATACGTTTTGGTGATGTTGGTTAATGTGACCATCTCACCTCCCCGTACATGCCTATTTTCAGCAAGCCATCGTTCTGAACCCGGATTTTTATGGCATAAACCAAGTTTTGACGCTCATCCTTAGTTTGGATGGTCTTGGGGGTAAATTCGGCTTTATCGCTGATCCATTCTACCGTGCCTTCGTATTCGCGGTATTGGCCGTCTTGGTCATCCACCAGTACGGTTACGGACTGGTGGAGCTGGAGGTCTGTCAGTTGTGGCGCTGTGATATAAGCCCGTAGAATGATGGATGATAGGTCTGCTATTTTGTAGAGTGGTTTGCCTGTCGTGGCCATTTCGTTGGTCTCGGCATATTTGACCAGCACGGTGCCATTGATGGGGTTGATGATGCGGCTTTTGGCCAACTGGTCTTCCAACTGCGCAATCTGTATTTCAAGTGGCGTGGCTTCTTGGGCAAGGCTTGAGGAAGTGATTCCGAGGTTCGATTGCTGCGCTGCAAGTTGCTTTTTGATGATAGCCACCTGTGCATCGGCATCATCTAATTGCTTGGGTGTGGCGGCATCGGCCTTTACCATATTGGCAATGCGTTGTTGTTCACGGATAGCCTGGCCGAGTTGTTCCTCCAATGCGGCCACTTGCACGGCCACATTGGGTCGTTTGCTGAGTACAGCGCCGATTTGCGACTGGAGTTGGCGTTTTTTCAGGTAAAGTTGCGTACTGTCGATATACCCCACGGCTTGTTCAGCATAAAGCTGTTGCCCTTCTTGGATGTCAAGCGCTTTGATCACCCCGTTTGCTTCGGAGGAGATAATGGTTTCCACCGCTTCAAAGGTGCCCGAAGCATCGTAGGCGGTGGGTTTGTTAGTGCATGATGCCAATATAACGGCTGCTAATGCGAATGTTTTGATGGTATTCATGGTTAAGAGATCGTTAGGGTTAATTACCTGTTGTGTGCTTGATGTCATATTGGGCCATGAGCAGTTGAATCTCATGGAGGATTTTGGCCAATTTGGCTTGGTCTTCCGCGTTTACCTCCCGAATGTAATCGGCGGTGTTGCTAACCCCGTTTTCCAATTGGGCTAGGGCGGCATCTTTTACCGAGGTACGGAGGGAAATGATTTCGTTGTCGGTGTTCAGCAGTTTTTCATATTTTGCCAATGTAACATGATGTTGCGTAAGGGTCAGGTCTGTATGGAATAAGAATGCTTCTTGCTGCACGCCGATAGTTTGTCGCTTGATATCCAGTAAGGCCTTTTCCTTTTTCAAGATATAGAAACCCGATAGTGGTACGGTCAATCGGATGCCACCATAGTAGTAGGCTTCCACATCGTTACTAAGCATGTTGAGGGCTGGTCGGCCAATTCCTCCTTGCAGGAACAATCCCAATTTAGGCAGGTTCTTAGCGGACAGCATTTTGCTTTCCACGTCGATGCGATTTCGTTGCTGGGTATACCATTCGAGTTCGGGTCGATTGATTTGCGGTGTGCTGTGCTGCTCGCGGGGTTTTTCCAGCACGGTATCCTCGTCTAACGTTTGGTTGATAAATAACCCCAGCATTTGGATGTATGACTTCCGTGTGGCCAGCAATTCGATGGTGCGTTGGTCTGTTTTCAACAGTTCGGCTTCAAGGACACTTCCGCTACTCTTCAATGCAGTACCATTGGCAATAGCGGCATTGGTTTTTTCCAAACCAGCCTGTATGTCTTTTTTGAGGAGATCGTTTTGGGCAAGTTGGGCGTCTAGCAGTAGGATGCCAAAATAGAGTTGGTTGACACGCTCCTTGATGCGATAGAGTTCTACTTCAAGTGCTTGTTCTTCGACGGCAGCAGTTGCCTCAATCGCCAGCTTTTGCAGTCGGGTGACGCCACCATCATAAAGGTTTTGGCTCACTTCGCCGTATAATTTATATTGATCCTTGCTGATCGTCGGGATATCCACACCGGGCACCTGAATCGGGATTTGCGTCACCGCTGATTGGTGGGTCGCTTGCCCGTTGATATGAAGTTGGGGCAGGTATCCGGTATTTGCTTGTGCTACGGAGTACGATTTGCTCCGCTCAATCAACTCCCGTTGCTTCACAAGGGGGTAATTTTCCGTAGCGAGGTGGTGGGCGCTTTCGAGTGTGAGTGGTTGCGCTTGGGCCACTAGGTGGATAGCTGTCAGGGAGCAGGCACCTACTAACGAAAGAAATAACTTAATCATTGTGTTTGTTTTTTTGAATTAATCATTTGATTAATATAGGGGCAAAAAATTTTATTCAGCTTCTAGCATGGCTTTGAACCATATTTTGATTAATTGTTTACGTTCGTTAATGAGCGCAACTACTGTTTCGGATTCCGCGCCTGTTATGATTTGCAGAATCGGTTTTCCAATGAACGGAAATATGATCATGCCCAACAGGTTGAAAATAAACTGCAATGGATTGATGTCCGGTCGTCTTTCTTTCAATTGGCGGAAAAAGGCTGAATCAACAATCTTTGTTTTGGCAATAATAAGGTTGGCAAATTTGTCGGGATTATTCTTGATCTCACCCAACACGAACAGGGGTATGTCGGGATTGTTCAGCAAGGTATCGATGTAATGGGTGGCTGCTTGTTCAACTTTCTGCTCGATGCTGGTATGCTCATCTGTCAAAACGGGAGCAATCTTACCGATTAGTATATGCATTTTTTCCATGATGACCAACTCAAACAGTTTTTCCTTGCTGCGGAAGTAATAATTGAGCAATGCAAGGTTGATACCCGCTTCTTCAGCGATATCACGGGTTCGCGTTCCAGCATATCCCTTTTTTGTGAATACTTTGCGGGCTGCTTCTTTGATTTTTTCCTCGGTGCTGAGGTCTGATGTTGTTTGCTTCTTTCTTGCCATTGTTCGCCTCGGTACCGTGCAAATATAAGATGAGTTTTTGGTTTAACCAAATATTTTAATCATTTGATTAAAATAATCGATAAAACCTATGTATATATATTAAAATCAGCTATATAACTATAAAAATGGAAGATTGGTTTGCGGTAAAATAGCACGCCATTGCAATACTTCATAGCTCCATTGTGCTATGGCATAGGTCTAATGCAGTACTTCAACGTGCTGATGTAATACTTCAACGGGTCTATGAAGTATAGCAACGCCGCATTGCCGTACGTCAAAGGCCTAATGTAATACTACATGGCACTGTTGTAATACCGCATGACACTGTTGTAGTGCCGCAATGCGGCTATGCAGTATGGCGACGCGCACTCGCCGTACTTCATAAGCCTAATGCAATATTGCGTGGCACCGTTGTAGTACCGCAAGACGGCCATGCAGTATAGAGACGCGCCCTTGCCGTATTTCATAAACCTAATGCAATACTGCATGGCACCGTTGTAGTGCCACAAAGCGGCTATGCAGTATGGCGGCGCGCCCTTGCCACACTTCATAAGCCTAATGCAATACTGCATGGCACCGTTGTAGTACCGCAAGACCGCCATGCAGTATAGAGACGCGCCCTTGCCATACTTCATAAGGCTATTGCCATGCTACAAAACGCTGATGTAATATCGCAAACGACGCTTTTTCGTCCACTTGACGGAAAAGAATACCAGCAATTTATGCTTTTTGGGCATGAAGAACCCAGCATGATATTTCGGTTTCTGTTGGCCTGATAGCCATTGTGACCCCAAACCATTGCTCTCCATGGAGTAACCATCAATTAAATTGCGTCTGGCAATACCTCGATGACGTCATCGAATTGCTGGACAATTCCTCAAACCACCTTCATTACCCACATCCCTAGCCACACAAAGAGTACGCCCAACAATACACTCGCTAATGTGTAAAACAGGGCTAATAGGGGCTGGTTGTTATTCAAGAGGTATAGGTTTTCATTGGCAAAAGTGGAAAAGGTGGTAAACCCTCCACAGAACCCTGTCACCAATAATAACTTAAGTTGATGGTTAGCAGATTGTTGCTCCAGAGCGCCGATGAGTAATCCGATGAGTAAGCAACCCACCAGATTGACAATGAAAGTGGCCAGCGGAAATGTGCCTTGATGGTACTTGCTCGTCATGACAGACACTAGGAAACGGAAAATACTACCTATGCCTCCGCCAATACCGACCATGATGAGCTGTTTAATCATTTGTATTGATTTTATAGTTGAATCGTGTTTGCATTCAAGGGCAATTTGGATGAAAGACAAAAATAGTTAAAAATGTGGTAAGTGGTGGAGTGGGTTCAATGGTTGAGCGGGTGAAATGGTCGGGTGCAGGTAGCCACCTGCGCTCGCCCGAGGTGAGGCTGATTGTTTACTTGATTTGGTGAATGAGTTAAGTAGGACGGCACCTAAGTCAAAACAATTCCCGGCTTAAAATATAAATCCCCATCGTGAGCACGAACCATCCAAAGCCTGAGCGTAGTCGTTCGCCCGGTATCCGGCGACCGATAATGCTTCCGATGATGACGCCAAAGATGGTAATAGCTAATATTTTGAATAGAAATACCCAGTCGATATATACGTGTCCGATATCACCCAAAAAGCCTACGAGCGAATTGATGGTAATGATGAAAAGGGAAGTGCCAATAGCCTCTTTGATCGGGATACCAATTAACAAGACCAATGCTGGTATGATGAGGAATCCTCCTCCGGCGCCCAAAAGTCCGGTAACCAGCCCAATACCTACGCCATATCCGAATAGTTTGATCATGCTGGTTTGATGACGTACAAGCTCTTTTTCCCGATGTCCGAGAATCATGGATACAGAGGCTGCCAGCATCAGCACGGAAAAGAATACCATAATAGTGGTAGACTTCGTGACCACAAAGGTGCTGGATTGCAGCAGTACATCCGGGATTTGCGGAAGGACATATTTGCGTACGAGAAAGACCGTTACCACCGATGTGAGGCCAAACGACAGGGCAGCCCGTATATTGACGTAACCTTTGCTGTATTGGTATGCCGTTCCGGTGAGGCTGGTCAATCCGACAATAAATAGGGAGTATGAGGTGGCCAATGTGGGTTCAAGATGGAACAGGTATACAAATACCGGTACGGTAAGAATGGAACCCCCGCCACCGATAAGGCCTAGGGAAATGCCGATAAAAATAGACAAGATATAACCTATTATTTCCATTAACTAACGGTATTTCATGAATCGGGTGTTTGAGCAAAGTACGTGTAAATTGGTTAGTTTATCAAGCTAGCGGGAAAATACTGGTTGTAAATACATAAATAATCGCTACAAACATAACACCAGCAAAACCAAATGGATGACTGATTGTTTGTACTAACAGTTAAAGATCAGTTTACCAAGAAATCAGACGGCATGGATGCTAAGACCAAAGAATTAATTGATGATGTAAGAGAACGGTTTAGTGAGGCCTACGAAAACCGTAATATAGCCAATTCGGAGCGTCTGCTCTCGGTGGCCGCGGGTGCTTTTGTGCTGTATACCGGTATTACCCGCATGTTTAAAACACCGCTGTCATCCCTCGCCGAGGTAGCCGTAGGGGGGGCACTTATTCTTCGTGGTGCCACGGGGTATTGCCCAATAAAGGACTCGGTATGCCCGGATAGGGAAGTGACCATCGTAGAACGAATTGTCGAGGAATAGGAACGAATACTTTGGTCGGTCGGCATTTTTAACGATATTGGCATGCTGAAACATGTATTCCAAGACCACCGTGCCAAACGTAACGCCAGCAGGGCCAAACCGCGTAAAACGCATTTTTTCAGGTTCCTTGTGGGGGATATTGGCCAGGGTATTGGATGCGCTGGTCAAGTTTTTCACCATTCCGCTGCTCGTAAGCTTTTATGGAAAGTCTGACTACGGGTTAATTACCCTCGCTTTTTCCCTGAATGCCTATCTGCGACTAATGGATATGGGCTTCAATGTAGGGGCTGTGCGCTTCTTTTCCATGTGGGTCGAAAAAGGCGAATGGGATAAGATCGGTCGGGTATCGCGTTCTAGCATGATCTTTTATGGAGCCATCGGGATGGTTAATGCTATCCTCTTCATCGTGATGGCTCACCATGGGCAGCACCTCTTTACCATGACAGATGCTCAGGTGCCCATCTATCGGCAGATGATGTACGTGCTTGCGTTTTCTGCCATCTTCAATTGGTTGAATAACGTGGTCATCCAGTTGCTGAGTGCCAAAGATGAGTTGGGGTACGTCAACCGGGTCGTGGTATTGAGCAGCATATTGAATTTCGCAATGGCGTTGGTCGCCATTGCGTGGCGGCTGCCACTCATCATTTATTTCATTGGCTACACGTTGGCCATCCTTTCCCCCGTACCGCTATACGTCAGGCGACTTCGGGTTTACGGGCTTCCGCTTCGTTTTCTGCTTTCGCCCAAATGGGATGGCCCTGCATTCAAGGAGATATGGGTGTATAGCCTGGCCATATTTGCGATGGGTATATTCCAGCTAACCGCCAATGATCTACGTCCGTTGTTGCTGGGTAGGTTTGCCACGGGCATGGAGGTGCTTACCGATTACCGGGTCATGCAAACCATTGCCTCCCTTATCCTGACTTTCGGAGGTGTTTTCCTCCAGGTATTGCTTCCGTCGGCGTCGAAAATCTATGCCGAGGGCAATCAACAACAAATTACGCGGATGGTCTACGAAGCTACGAAATACATTTCCATCTTCTTGGCATGCGCGGTGTTTGTCCTCATATTGAATGCTGAACCTATTTTGGTGTTGTATATGGGCGATGGTTACGCAAGTCTTTCATTGTGGCTGTCACTATGGTTACTGACCGTATTGTTGTCCATGCATAATACACCGGTGGCGAGCCTGGTGCTTTCCAGTGGCAAAACCCGATTCCTTGTTTATTCTTCGGCCACGGCATGCCTTGTGTCTTTGCCCATCACCATTTTATTTGCCGAACGGCTACAGGTAGGGGCTGCGGTAGTGGGATATATGGTCTACATGGTTTTACAAATCGGGTTTTATTACGTGTATTATATTCCAAAAATCCTGAAGCTAAATAGTTGGCACCTCTTTGCCAACGCGTTCGCGCCGGCTGCTATAGGTGGTGCATTGACTTGGTTAGTGGTTCATTATTTGGCACAACAATTGGCCATGCCGATTGGTGTTTTTGGGGTGATTGCCAATTCAGTGATATTCTTCGCCATTTACATCGGTTATTTGCGGTTCTTTGTGGTAAAAGCCGCCGATATCCATTATCTTCGAGAAAAACTACTGGGAAAAAGAAAAGGAAATGCCTAAATTTTCGGTTTGTATACCTGCATATAAAAGCCGGTTTTTGGAGGAATGCATGAGCAGTATCCTGCAACAAACGCTGGCCGATTTCGAACTGATTGTGTTGAATGACCACTCGCCGGAACCCGTTAGGCAGATCGTGGAGCGGTTTGCGGATGCCCGCATTCGTTATGTGGAGAATGAAACTAATGTGGGAGCCGTTAGGCTAGTAGACAATTGGAACAAATGCCTGTCATTGGCCAGCGGTGAATACATCATGGTGATGGGGGATGATGACCGTTTGGAACCCGATTACCTGGAAGTGTTTTCGGGATTGATTGCGGCATGTCCGGATGTAAACGTATACCACTGCCGCAGTCTCGTCATCGACGATGCAGGGAGGCCTTTGCAGCTTACCCCGGCTTGGCCCGAATATGAGCGGGTATGTGATAATATTTGGCACCGTTTGCTACAATTACGCTCCCAATACATTTCCGATTTTGTATATCGTGTGGATGCGCTTCGCGGGCAAGGGGGTTTTTATTCGCTGCCGCTCGCATGGGGTTCAGACGATATCACCGCCTATATTGCGTGCGCCGAAAAAGGAATTGCACATACCAACAAAGCGGTTTTCACCTATCGGAGCAACGGTCTGTCCATCACGTCCACCGGCAACGATTTGGAGAAAATGCGTGCGAATATCGGGTATGCCCAATGGTTGAGCCACTTTCTAGACACGCATGTTCCGGACGAAACCGAGCAGGTGGTGTATGCCAACCTGCGAGAACAACAAAATACACTTATGCAACGGCGAAAGCGTTACACGATGGCGCTATCGATGCGTTATCGTGCGTTCAGCAAACTGTGGATGTGGTGTAAGCACCGGAAGGAATTTGGTCTTGAGTGGAAAGACATTGTTATTGCTTTTGTAAAATCGCGAGGATTGCGAGAAGCGGGGCAGCGTTGAAGAAGCCTATGGATATCATTTTTAATCCGCCGATAAACGCAGAGAACCAATATATCCGCATATTGGTAGGGGAGTTGCACGCTAAAGGTTACCGGGTTCATGCGTTGGATGATATTTTTTCCAGTTTCAAGCATTTCAGAGCCATCAAGATCGTACACCTCAACTGGTTTGAAAATGTGGATGATAGTAGTTTTTTCGCTGCCGCGCGGAGTTTTATCCGTAAGCTGGTTGTGTTAGTCATCATCCGGGTCACTGGCAAACCGTTGATATGGACGATGCATAATCGGGCGTCGCACGAGAAGGGGCTTTCTTTTTTCAGTCGCATCCTTACGCGGTTGCTCATACGGTGGTCGTATCGTATCATTATCCATGCCAGGCAATCGGAAGATATACTTGCCTCCTACGGCAAAAAGGCAGTCGGGAAAGCGGTTTACCTGCCTCATCCGAATTTCATCGGGGTTTATGGTGACGTGCATACTGATACGACAAGTGATGATCATCAACTACGCTTGTTGTTTATGGGGATGGTCAAGCCCTATAAAAACCTCGAATTGCTCATTGACGTAGTTGGTACGTTTTGTGATCAGGTACAATTGACCATTGCTGGTAAAGCGATTGACAAGGATTACGAGACGCAGATCGCACATAAAGCCAATCAAGCAGGCAATGTCGAGTTCATACCCGCTTTTGTTTCGGATGGAGAGGTTGCAGCCATGATTGCTAAGGCAGATACCTTGATCCTGCCCTACAACCTGTCCAGTAGCCTGAACTCGGGAACGGTCATACTGGCTTTTTCCTATCGGAAGACGGTCATTTGCCCGGAAATCGGTACTATTTTGGATTTGGGTGAACGGCAACAGGATGTGTTCCACTATCGGTACGGTACTGCTGCTGAACATGAATATGCGCTTCGAGAACAAATCATGCGGGCATTGGAAACGAAACAACATAACACTGCCTCATTGCTAGAGATGGGCGGACGATTATATGACTATGTGCGCATACAATATGATAAGCAGCATATTGGGGCGCAGTTAGCTGAATTATACAGCAGGTTAATGGAGTGATTTGGTATGAAGATTTTATACATCAATGCGCTATATAGCCCATATGTGGAAGGGGGGGCAGAACTATCGCTCAAACTGATTGTGGAAGGGATGCAGGCCATTGGACATGAGGTGGTCGTACTGAGCATGGTGCCAACAGGTGGATTGAGAAGCGAATGGGTAGATGGGGTAAAGGTGTACCGGGTCGGACTGAAAAACAGCTACTGGCCATTTACCAAAGAAAGACCCGGGAAATACCGTAGGCTGGCGTGGCATCTACGCGACCGCCGTAATGCATCGATGGCGGCCGCTGTGCATGAAGTCCTGAAAATGGAGCAACCAGACATTGTTTCGTGCCATAACCTCGTGGGATGGTCGATCGCCGTGTGGGATCAGGTTAGTCGAGTGGGTATACCGGTCGTTCAGGTTTTGCACGATATGTACCTGTTATGCCCCAATAGCAACATGTATAAGCATGGGCTTCCGTGCCAACGGCAATGCCTAAGCTGCCGTGTTTTGCGGCTTGGCCATCGGCAGCGTTCGGGCAACCTGAGTGGAGTGGTGGGGATCAGTCACAGCATATTGAACCGTTTTAAAGATCACGGATATTTTAGGGGTATACCCGGCTACGTTGTACACAATGCACGCGATATTCCCATGGTAGGGCCGCCACACATGCGCGACGAAGGAGCACCGCTGAATGTGGGGTATATCGGAACACTATCGACGATCAAGGGCGTGGAATGGCTCATCGACCAGTTTAAAGCATCCGGTATCGAAGGAACATTACGCATTGCCGGAAAAGGGAAAACGGAAGATGTGGCCCACCTTAAAATGGTGGCAGGGGATGATAACCGTATTGCCTTTGAGGGCTATGTCGACGCTAGCGATTTCTACCCCACCATCGACCTATTGGTGGTTCCTTCATTATGGGATGAGCCGCTGGGCATGGTCGCCATCGAAGGTTTGGCAAATAATTTGCCAGTGGTTGCCAGCAATCGGGGAGGACTACGGGAAACGATTGTTGACGGTGAGAACGGGATTTTTTGTGATCCCGACGAACCCAGCTCCTTGGGGCAAGCATTGAATAGATTGTGGCAGGACGTCGGACATTACAATCGATTGGCGATGAATGCGCGACAATCGGTCGACGTATTTTTAGATACATCACGGATGGTTTATGAATATGAAACGGTATTGCAGGAGGTAATTACAATTAACGGGAATGGTTAGCAGGACAATTGAAAGGAATAAAGCAACGGTATGCGAGATCTTGTTTTGTCTCGCTTTGTTGGCTGTTTTTCTGCCGATTAAAGTTTACCCCGTAGTTTTTCTTTTAGCTTCTTTTTGTTTTCTGTTTGATACGCCTAAACTACTACGCCACCAATGGGTTGTTTTTCTGCTCATTTTTACGGTTTACGCGTCGGTTGTGTTTTTTAGTGGCCTGCCCAGCCATCCCATGGACCTGACCAATTACCTTAAATTAGTTGTTAATTTCGGGTTTTTGTATGCCACCGTGGGTTGGCTATCGCAACGAGATAATAGCAGGCTACTTCGGTGGGTAGACCTCGGACTTCATTTGGCATTGGGGTTGACATTGGTACAACTGCTGGTTTACCACGAAGCGTTTGGTTTCCGTTGGTTAGCGGGTACGCCTACTTCCGCCCAAGGGAGCGCTTTGTATCGCCCATCGCTGTATTTCTGGGGGCTTGACGATAAAAATATGTTCGGTGCGCGTATTGCCTTGCTTGGCTTTATTTATGTGTTACTCCCCATTGCCAGGTGCCGCCAACTGAGTTGGTGGCGTATAGCGTTGGTTTTGCTATTGGCATGGCTCTCCCTTTCGCGGACTCCAATAGTGGCACTGTTCATCGGTATTTTCAGTCTTTTGTGGGCAGCTTCAACAATTAGATGGCGTATCGTATTGGGGACAGCAACCCTAATCGTCATTCCATTCCTAGCGCAAAAAGTGATTCGCATAGACAACATCACGGCATCTAACGATGGGATGGGGGTGCGGCTTGTCTATTGGAAAGCTTTCTTCGAACATTTTACGGCCATTTCCCCATGGGGTAATGGATTTATGAGCGGTAGGGAATTCCTTGGCGAATATGCCCGATTTTACCACGGTGAACCCCATATCCACAATACGTTTATGAGTTGTTACCTTGATTTTGGGGTCATAGGTATACTTTCTTATGTCCTTTTTCTTTTCTATTTCTACCGTTTTTGTGTTCAGAAACAGTCGAATAAAATGTTTTGGTGGGTAGCGCTGTTGCCATTGCTTGCCATCATGATGATCTTGTACTCGGGATATGACAACGACATTGTCTTTTACCTGGCACTCATATTCTTGCTGGGGAGCCATTGCTTTATTGGTTTCAAAGACGTAGAAAGGAGGGTTGTGTAATGGGCGTTCGTGTATTGGTCGACAGTCGTTGGGATGGTGATACCGGCATCGGAAAACTCTACCGGGAAGTCATGGCACGCAAGCCGATTGAAGTTGATCCCCTCTTCGTCGATAGCAAAATGGGGCTGGGGAGTCTGTTCACACCGCTTATGCTGGCACGCGAAATCAGAAAATCCGACGCGGATGTTTTTTATAGCCCTTCGTTCATGCCCCCTTTGTACAGCCGTATTCCCGTGGTGTTTACCATTCATGATTTGATGCATCTTTTTTATTACTCCAAGCGTCATCGGATTTATTACCAGCAGGTGATTGCTCGATTAGCTTCGCGCGCTAAGAAAGTCATTACCGTTTCACACTACAGCAAAGGACAGCTTGTCGATTTACTGGGTATTCATGAAAATCGTATCGAGGTGATTTATAATGGTGTGGACAGGAGGTATCTGGAGAATACGGATTCATTCCAGTCCACCAGACCTTATTTCCTGTATGTGGGCAATCGGCGAAAGAACAAAAACATACCCAATATGTTGGCTGCATTCGCGAGAGCTGATATTTCCGATGATTTTATGTTTTTCCTTTCCGGTGAACCTGATCAGCAACTGACGGAGCAGATCCATGGGTTAGGAATAGCAAGCCGGATACGTTTTCTAGGGCATATTCCAGAAGAGGAATTGCCCGCTTTGTACAGCGGAGCTTTTGCCGCCCTGTTTGTTTCCTTGATGGAGGGTTTTGGGCTTCCCGTCATCGAATCCATGGCATCGGGTACCCCGGTGATTACGTCATCGGTAAGCTCGCTTCCGGAAATCGCTGGAGAGGCTGGGATTTGTGTTGAACCTACATCGCCAGATGCCATTGCCAATGCGATTTCAGCATTGGTGAATGACACAGCGCGGTATCGCTTGATCTCCGATAAGGGAATCGATTGGGCGCGTCAGTTTTCGTGGGATAGAACGGCAGCACAAACATGGGGTGTCGTCCTACAATAATTTTTTGCTATGAAGAATCCGAGACGTAAAGTAAATTTGAATGTATTGATGGTAGTCGTTGCAGGCATTGGCTTCATGGCGGCTTGTGGGCATCGGTTGGTGATCGCTGATAAGGGGGTGGCAGTCGGTATGGGAAGAAAACTTGATGTCAGCATCTACGGTGCCGTGGGAGATGGGAAAGCAGACGATACCAACGCCATCCAAGCGGTGATCGATAGTGCCTTGATAGGTGATACGGTATATATACCGAAAGGGGAGTACCTCGTGCGCACGTTGCGGTTGGTTCCCAATGTGCATATCGTCGCCGATGGTTTGTTAAAGCAACCTAAGCATTTATCTGAAGCATTTTCGGTAGAGAAACAAAATTCCAATGCACCGCTATTCCGCGCGCATCGTGTGTCTAACATCTACCTGTCTTTTCGGGCCGAAACCGTAAACGAGGCCATCTATGCTTCGCAATGCAGCAATATCACCATCGCGAACAGCAGGCTTTTCGGTGACACAGCTAATGTCCGCTCTTTCCCGGCCATATTGTGGTACGCTTGTCGCTCGAGCCGTGTGGTGCAGTCCGAGATTCACGGTTATGGCGGTCGGCGGCAATCTCCCACGAGTTACCAACCGGGCACCGCCATCCGCATCCTTTCCGGGCAGGGTATCACCCTTTCGGGTAATAACATCCATGAAAACGGTGAGAACGGCATTTTTATCCACGACACCGGTGATGTGGAAGTCGATGGCAATCACATCTACCGTAATGGTATGAGCGGTTTGCAGATTGCCTTTGGCGGAGCAAACCGTGTCAAAAACTACCGAATCACCAATAACCGCTTCGAGTTTAATGCGGCTGATGCTGTGGATATTAACAACCGCGGGAATGACGGAACATTCGCGATCAATGCCTTGATCGCAGGTAATTACAGCCGAGAAAACGGTTTCGTAGGGGGTGAATCTACACCGGATGGGTCAGGTATCGGCACGCTGATCGGCATATCTGATGTGATCCTGAGCGGAAACCGGGCGTTTGGGAACAATCGACCAGCGTTGTACATCGAACGTTGCGGCACGATTACGGCCAACCGAAACTATACCGATGGCCCCTTTGAATTAGTAGGGCAGTTGGATAGCATCACACTTTTCGGAAATGAATTTCCGACACTCCGCTTGTTAGCTAATGTAAGGGGCAGTATGCTCGACGTGAGCGAAAATAAAGTGGAGCGCGTGTTTTTTCCCAATGGAATCCACATCGATTCCCTCCATTTGATAGCGAATGAAATTGGCAGTGGGCCAATAAACATCAACATGGATGGGAACCTCAAGTTTGAGGATAATCAATTGAAAAGCGGGCACGAAGCCGGCGCATTGTTGTTGGTGCAGGCAAACAGTGCATCCCTGCGAAGAAACCACATCATGAATGCAAAAAACGCCGCAATTATGGTGCGTGAAACCGTTCGCAATGTTATGGTAGACAGTAACTTCGTTGTCTCCGGCGGGCAATGGTTGCACGATGAAGGTTCACCAAATTTGCGGGTAGGACACAATGAGGTTACAGAACATCAAGCCCAAAAGCAGGAGCCATGACCGTAAATCTTTTCATTCCTACATTGAATGGTGGACCGCGGTTTTTGGCATTGCTGGAAGCATTAGATCGGCAATCGTTTCAACCAGCGAAACGCATATTAGTTGATTCTGGTTCGATGGATGGCACGGTATCCGCAGCACAAGAACACGGGTTTCATGTTATTGGACTAGGCCCGGGGGGATTCGACCATGGAGGCACTCGGCAATGGGCGATTGAGCAATTTCCTGAAGCAGATATTTATGTATTTCTGACCCAAGATGCCGTGCCAGCCGATGGCGAAACCATGGCAAATATCATTGCTGCCTTTGACGACCCGCAAATTGCGATAGCTTATGGGCGGCAGCTTCCACATCAGGGAGCTACCCATCAGGAAGCCCATGCGCGGCTTTTCAACTACCCGGCACAGTCACAGGTGAGGGGATTGGAAGATGCCGACCGGTACGGCATCAAAACCATCTCCTGTTCTAATTCATTTGCGGCCTATCGCCGTGTCGCATTTGAAGAGGTAGGCGGGTTCCCGATAGGCACGATCATGGGAGAGGATGTGATCACAGCTGGTAGATTGTTATTAAATGGATGGAAAATGGCGTACGTGGGTAATGCCTGTGTTTTTCATTCGCATGATTACACGATCAGGGAGGAATTTGAACGCTATTTTGATATCGGTGTCTTCCATCGAGACAATCATTGGATATTTGATTCATTTGGCCGTGCGGATAGCGAAGGATTTCGGTATGCTAAATCCGAAATACGCTATGTCGGTAGTCGTAACCCACTCCTCTTGCCAAAAGTGTGCTGCTCCTTCGTCGCCAAATGGCTTGGATATAAGTTAGGATTATCCTATCCTAGACTTCCCATGCGTTTGCGCAAAGCCTTCTCCATGTATAAGGGTTATTGGGATCAGGGACCATTACCCTAATTGTGGAATTTTTTCCCCACACCACCACACCATATTTTTCCAGAAAAAGGCCTCTACGCCTTGTATAACGCATAATGTCTGATTTTCTAGATCATGGCACTTAATTGGTAATTAAGCCATTATTAGATTAGCGCATAGATATAATATGATAAGAGAAAATCAAATACAGGAAATTGCATATAACGCAAACAATGGTATATATTTACAAGGGGGGAGTTCTTTACAGGGAACCTTGGATGACTTTGTCACCTACCAGCCTACATTCCGCGTTAATTTACAGTTCCTTAAGCGGAAGCTGTTGGTTCATCAAGAGACGATTTTCATCAAGCGGGTATTTGATATTCTGTTTTCCGCTATTGTGATGGCGGCGGGGTTGCCTATATTCCTGCTGTTGATGCTCATCACGAAGGTGACATCACGTGGCCCTGTCTTTTACAAACAGGAGCGTATCGGTAAGGATGAAAAGCCATTTTATATCTATAAATTCCGGAGTATGCGCGTTGACGCCGAACAAGCCGGACCACAGTTGTCGTCTGATAACGACCCCCGTATTACATGGTGGGGTAAGTTTATGCGTAAGACCCACCTGGATGAATTGCCCCAGTTTTGGAACGTGCTGAAAGGCGATATGGCCATTGTAGGGCCGCGTCCGGAGCGTCGGCATTTTATCAATGAGATTACTAAAAAGGCTCCTGAATATCGGCAATTGCTCCACATCAAACCCGGTATCACATCCATTGGTCAGGTATATTACGGCTATGCCGAAAATGTAGACCAAATGTGTGATCGGATGGCCTATGATTTAGAATACCTTCCACAGATTGGCCTGCGTGTTGATTTGGGTATCATCATGCAAACGGTGAAAGTGATGGCCCAAGGGAAAGGTAAGTAAATCTCAGGAGCCCGCGATAAGCTAGTCCACTCGAGGTTTCGAACCGTTTTCCAATTCCACCACTCGTTTCTCCACGGACTCCATAATGTCGGTTAGATTGGTAATCGCTTCATCCTGCTCTTGGGTGTCTGTTACTTTATCTTCCAAGCGCTTCACCTGCCAGGTTAATTCATCCAATTGATTCCGTAATATTTGGGTGTCAAGAGGCGAGTGTTGTTCTTGTTTTTTGAAGAGTGGCCGTACAGCAATGACTATTGCCAGGATGCCAATGGCGAGCGCGAGATAAGCAATCATAGTATCTTCTGTTTTGGAGTTTTCATCTTGATCCACTAGGGGGTCTAGGTTGCTAGGATAGGACTCAGGAGGGCTAAGGAGCGGTGTTGAGGCCGTATCCACATCCATGACGCTCATGGGGATTTCCTCCCCATACTGTGCGTATTGGTTGATAATATCCTCCATGTTGGCAATGTATCCCTCATAACCCGGATGCTGTTTTCGATACCCCTTCCCGGGGCGCTCGAGGATATCCGCAAATAGCTGGTTCCGCAGGGCGATTAACCCCGCCTCATCGGTAACGGTCGTAGATTGCCAACTGTTGTACCATCGATCGATGCCAGCGATGGTCTTGCGCGACAATTGTTGCTTGAAGCAACCTTCATCGAGTGTTTCGCAGGTTATCCTAAAATTGGTGTCTTGCGAAACCGCCTTGTCTGTCGCGAGAAAATTAATGGTTTCCCGGATTAGTTCATATTTCGCCCGGTCTATTTGATCTTGTGCAAAAGCATTCCAATTCACCATGGCCGTACACACGATGGCCAACAAACCTTTCCGCATTTCCTTGAATTTTAGTCGCAATACCTAATCGTTGTTCTATCTTAACGGCTAAAGTAGTGAGAAAATGATGAGCGAGGATGCTTTTTTTTAAATTATGGTCATCTTGACTGACAGCGAAAACACCGCATTCGGTCGAATTTGCGTGTTGGGGGAAGCTCCCTTGACATGTGGAAACCGTTGCCATTGCGTGTTAAGGTGGAGCGTTACGCATTTTATGTAACTTTGTATATGGTCATAGACAACGATGCTTTTGCAGATATTTTATTGATGAGCTGAATAATATGGAGGAGAAAAAGAAAAATGTAACCACTATCAAAGCGGAGTCGCTAGATGCCGCTTACCTACCCGTTGCATGGGAATATCGGGAAATAATAAATGAAGAAATCAAGAAGAAGACCACGGGCAAGATTTTCTATTTCTGTCATGACGAGGGGATTTGTGAAGCGCAGGGCTGTATTATAGCCATAAAGGAAAAGAAGGGCGGAGCATTATATATCGTTCTAGATACCGAAGCAACCGTCAGGATAGATCGGATCATCACCTTATTTGGAAAGCCCGGTGCAGCGTATGATGAATATGATGCTTATGGCAATTCCTGCATGGATTGTACAGGTGGATATGAAGAGGATGATTGATTGCAGTCAGATTTCTCTTTTGTACAAGTGTCTCAAATAAAATATTTGTCAGCCCATCATTTACGTAATTGGAAATTTTGAATATCTTTGCACTCCCGTTCCCGTAGTTCAATGGATAGAATTTCAGATTCCGGTTCTGAAGATAGGGGTTCGAATCCCTTCGGGAACACACAAAGCGCCGCATAGGCGCTTTTTTGTTTCCAA
Organism: uncultured Parapedobacter sp.; assembly: GCA_964498395.1. GTDB lineage: Bacteria > Bacteroidota > Bacteroidia > Sphingobacteriales > Sphingobacteriaceae > Parapedobacter. The sequence continues at coordinate 463,025 of CAZCHE010000004.1, forward strand.
GGGGATGAGAACAGAAGGGTTGGCCGGGGTTCACGTTGCCGGTTGCCCGATGAAGCTACAAGCCCATCTTATCATTCACCCGTCGAAATCTTTCTCGCCGAAACCCTTCGGTTCAAATCAAATGTCGCATAGATTTTTACGGCTAAGAGGACACCCATAAACCACAATAACGATGAATAGGTCAGGTAAGTAGCCAGTTTTCCAAACAGCAAAGGCATCAACGTTATTCCAATATAGGCACTGGCCATTTGCATGCCCATAATGGCCTGCGAGTGTTTTTCGCCAAAATTCCGTGGGGTTTCATGCAACAGGTTTGGAAATATCGGCGCGCAACCTAAACCGATCAGAAAGAAGCCGGGTAATAAAGTGACCTCAAACGGTAAGAATAAAACGACCAACCCCGCTACAATAATCCCCTGGCCCAAATAAACCAGTTGTTTGTTGTTCAATCGCTCCGTCACAAAACCAGAAACGAAACGGCCAAACGTAATGCCGATATAATAAATCGAAACTAATTTCGCTGCATCGTCAGGCTCGAAACCTCGGATAAAAACCAAATAACTTGCACCCCATAGGCCAAAAGTCGCTTCAATGGCGCAGTAACAGAAAAAAGCAACTAAAGCGGGTTTTATCCCTTGAATGGCAAGCAATTTTTTAAATGGAGTAGTCGTTTTCTCCTCACTCCCCGTATGATGGGCGGTCGTTCGTTTGACCCAAAGTGGAATAGCTATCAGTAATATCATGACCAAACACAGTTGGATCCAACCTACGGTATGGTAACCATCAGCCCATGGTTTGCCAAGTGCCAAATACCGAGACATGATCATTGGCCCCAGTGCGGCTCCAATACCCCAAAAGCAATGCAACCAATTCATATGCTTGGCTTCGTAGTGCAATGCCACGTAATTGTTAAGGGCTGTGTCTACGCAACCTGCCCCTAGTCCAAGTGGTATGGCCAACAGGCATAAGAAAATAAAATGCTGCGAATAAGAAAATCCCAATAGCGCCAATGCTGTCATCAATACACTGACCGTGGTAATCGAGGCAACGCCAAAACGATCAATGAGCCTGGCACTTAACAAGCTGGAGATAACGGTTCCCCCAGCTACAATCATCGAAATGATCCCCGCAAAATGAACCGGCACGTTTAAATCGATATACATCGTTGGCCACGCCGGACCCAATAATGAATCAGGTAAGCCTAGACTGATGAACGCCAGGTAAATGACAATTAAAAGAAGTGTTTTTTTTATCACAGCGCCGAGTAGTATGATTCGCGGTAAAAGCCGGGTCAGTAACTATACTGCTCTACGGATTTGATTTGATTGTTTCCTTCTGTAAATACAAGAGTCGGTTGATAATTGTCTGCTTCATCGGGTGAAACATTTATGAAGGCAAGAATATGAACGATGTCTCCAACGGTAGCATGCAATGCGGCACCCCCGTTCATGCATACTTCACCGCTTCCCCTTTTGCCGGGTAAGACATAGGTCATGATGCGGCTTCCATTGACAGCATTGTTGACATATACCTGTTCATATTTCTTGATACCTGCCGCATCGAGTAAATCTGCATCAATCGTGATAGATCCGTTATAGGAAACATTGGCTTCCGTCACTTTCACGGTGTGAATCTTTGTTTTTAAGATGGTTAATTCCATGTATGTTTGTTGAATGAAGATAAGCTATTTAACTGCTTTTGGAGAGGAGAACTCAAAAACCCGTCCATTTTGTAAAATCTTGTAACGCGTGTGGCTAAAATCATAAGTGAATTGGTGGTCTGCTTCCGGATTAAAAGCCGGATCGCCATGCAATTCCATCACGTATTCGATTTCTCCCTGCATGTTATATCGGGTTACTTGATAGCCGGTTTGGCATCGAATGATATGTAACCATATTCCTTCCCCTATACCACCTAACCATTGTGCCAAAAGAGGAACAGATTTACTTCTTACCGGTTCGTCAATTAGGCCGATACCATCATCTTTGGAAAGTTTTTCTGCCCGATTGCTATACAGGTTGTCTTTTAATAAATCCCATTGGAACTGCAAGGAAGCGGTCCGGTCTAATTTGAATTGTTCAGTCCGTCCATTTTCATAACAAGAAATCGTATAATCGGGAGAGGCGTTCACCACATTGCTTGTCGGGCTAGCCTTTAAACATTCTGGAAACAGGAGTTTTTTTACTCGAAAATCTGATTTTTGCATAGCTGCCGTCAATACCTGTACAACGTACCTTGAGCAACTATTGTTTGCTCGGGCAAACGCCCCATATCGGATTGGGCCCTTGGCAACCAAGGTTTCCGCAAACGCTACACCTTTTTCAAAAGAAACTGCCGGTGCCTGCGTATACAGCATCCTACCACCACCATGAGTAGCGTGTTCCAAACGCGCTAGTTCGTCGGTGATTTCGTTTATATTACTCACCAATTGCGTTGTCGAATCGAATTTTGCAGTCGTGTAGAGTTTTAACCTTGGGTCAAATCGAGCCGAACGGGCACGCCCATATCCCCGAGGAGTGATATATCGGCCAAAATCAAAATAACGTAGTTCACCCGATTGCCTATTCACCAATACAATGGCGGCATGGCCTACTTTGAAATTCAGGTTCTTCACTAGGCCAATTTGCTTCAAAAACCACATCCAGTACTCATCACCTAGCGCAGTTTTATCAGGCCAGGAAATGGGTATGGCAATGTCGGCAAAGAGATCTGAGTCATCAGCTATTGCATTTTTGTGTTTTGTCTCTTCTACCTCCAAGCTCTCAGTTTGTTATACATTTGCGGATTTGATGAATCCCATTGAATCGAATCGTTTTCCTTTGTTCTCAAAACCGTGCCAAAATATTAATTTTTACCGTAAATTAAATTTTAATTCATAATCCGAAAAAATGCTACCGATTAAGCGGCATGCTTAGCCCTACGGAGCTAAACAATGCCGCCGAAGTTTAAATGGTGTCTAATTAATGATGCTACCAAAACATACATGGTCGTCATCACAGGAATTACAGTTTTACCAGCTATTCCTATAAGTTAACCATGCTTTATTCGCCTATGGTAATGGTTTTTTCCAAGTAACCACCACGCGTAGACGATACTTTTACTTTGGCCTTGATGGATTGCTGTTTCTTCAATTGTACCTTGAATGAAACGGTTTTGGACTCCCCAGCCCCCGTATAACCAGCATAAATGGTTTTATCGAAGGTTTCAGGGGTACTGATTACCACGTCAGCATCGGCGTAGCCTTTCAGTAACTCCCGGTCGATGTCCAGTGTCACGCGGTCTTCCTGTACGATTTTCACACGTTTAGCCTGTTCCAGGGCCACCGGAAGTTTGCCCACATTGGTCCATGATACCTTTACCTCGTATTCGTTGCCAGCCAACGGCGTCACGGCTACGTCTTCAAGCTGTAATTGGGGTAATTCCAACGCCATCGCTACGTTGAACAGGGCTTGGTTTTTGGCCCATTTCTCCAGTTCGGCGGGGGGCGCATTTTGGGAGAAAAATTTGAATTCAGCTCCTCCGATTTCGACCTCACCCAATTGGGGATGGTCAAACTTGGTCCATGGCTTATAACCGCGTCCTCCGTTGAACTGCTGATCCCACAAGAAGCCATCGTATTCGTCTATTTCACCGTCGCCATCCAGGTCTTCGTGCTGCCCGCCATTCCATAGTTCATCTCCATACCATATCGCACCGTAATAGAAATACCCGAAATCGGGGCCATGTCCAAAAAGGGGAGTGGGTTTCGTGGGATCGCCGGTAAGGCCGCTTACTTTATTGCGGGTGGCGTAGGTTTCATAAACATCGCCCGCCCATGGATAGCCGGTATGGGCGATGCCCAGACTGTCCATGTGTTCGTAGATGGCCCGATCTTCCGGGAACATGCTTTCGGCACTCCGTGAGGTGGATGGTGGGCGCAGGTGCATTGGTACGCGGGTATCCATCGAATTGACCACTGAAATATGGGGATGCGAGAGTAACCACAGCACCACCGACCGTGTTTCAGGCTCACTCAGCGGGTAGGCTCCGGCACCACCTTGGGTATATCCACGCCCGGTGGCGTCACCACCGCGGTCAGGACGCCAGTTTTCGGGGTAATTGCGGTGCAGGTCTAATCCACCGATGCCGTCTTCGTTATACCGGCCATCACCATCATTATCGATTCCTTCACTATATATGAACCAATCTCCTTTGCCATCCAGTACCCGCTTCATGAGCTGACCGGAGGGGTCGCGTGGGTCAATGATATAATTGGCTTTGTCCAGTTCATCCGGTTTCGCTTTGCGGCGCATTTGGTAGATAATGCCATCGCCGTCGAGGTCTTCCTCCGGATCCTCATCATAAAGCCCATCCCCATCGTTGTCATCTGGGCGGACCGTACTCCGATTGCGTTGGGCTGTGTGCATGTATAGGTTGACCCCGTCTGGATTATTTATGGGGCGGAGGTAGATGGTCTTGGTGTCTATAAGTTTAGTGATTTCGGGGTCTTTACCGTAGTTTTCGATGAGGTATTGGGTTAGCCACAATACACTCTCACTACTGGTGATTTCACCACTGTGTCGAACGCCTTCAAAAAAAGCAGCTGGTTTATCCGTGTGTTTGCCTGTTTTTTTATTGGTCAGCGTCATTTGGTAAATAGGCCTGCCTTCATAGCTCCTGTCCACTTCGTAAAAATCGATAAGATCTGGGTATTGATCGGCCCACTTGCGATACCAATGGTAAATAACATCCGGTGTGTGGTATTTGTCGAATGTCAAGGTTTCCGATGGCTCGTATTCCACCTCATCAAAGCGTTGTTTTTTGAAATAACTGATGCCTGAACGTTCGCCTTTTACGGTATAGAATTTTGCTGTTGTGTCCGTTTCCGGCCATTTTTCAGGGGCAATGAGCGGTTGTTGGGCGAAGAGGAGGTAGGGGACGATACTGAATAATGAGAGTAATGCTCTTTTCATGGTGTACTTTGTTAAAAATTGGGTTGTTTGGAACGTAAATCCACCGGATAACGTATACAATATTATGCTATTTTGGTTTATTTGGCAATAAGGAAAAGGAAATATGGCGGTTTGTCACAACTTTGTTGGCATAGCTGAACACGTCGGAACTTTTTTGATGTTACCGCTACTCCTTCGGACGCCCCGAAAGGCATCTATGTACATCGTTTTATGCTAGGCAGAATCAGCCAAACGAACCGTTAGACATTGAATCGGAAGTGCATGATATCGCCGTCTTGCACGATATACCCCTTGCCTTCGACACCGAGTTTGCCGGCTTCTTTCACGGCTGCTTCCGATCCAAAGGCGATGAAGTCTTCGTATTTGATTACTTCCGCCCGGATAAACCCTTTCTCAAAATCGGTATGGATAACGCCGGCAGCTTGCGGCGCTGTAAATCCATTCTCAATGGTCCACGCACGCACTTCCTGTACGCCGGCTGTAAAATAAGTGGCTAGGTTCAGCAATTTGTATGCGGCGCGGATCAGCTTGTTTACCCCCGATTCGTTGAGACCGAGGTCTTCCAGAAAGAGTTGGCGCTCTTCATAGCTATCCAATTGGGCGATTTCCGACTCGATTTGTGCAGAAATGACTAGCACTTCGGCATCTTCATCCTTAACCGCTTCCCGAACTCGATCCACATAGGCATTGCCAGTGTTTACAGCGGCCTCGTCTACGTTGCATACATAGAGGATGGGTTTGACGGTCAATAATGCCAGATCGCTGATAAATTCAAAATCTTCTTCAGAAACGGAAGCGGTACGTGCCGATTTGCCCGACTCGAGGTGGCTTTTCACGATGGAAAGGATCTCATAGCTTCGTTTCGCCTCTTTATCCCCACCGGTTTTGGCTTGCTTTTCCACTTTTTGGATGCGTTTGACAACCGTATCCAGGTCTTTCAATTGCAGTTCGGTGTCGATGATCTCTTTATCGCGCACAGGATCTACAGATCCGTCCACGTGTATGACATTGCCATCATCAAAACAGCGCAGCACATGGATGATGGCATCTGTATTGCGAATATTTCCAAGAAACTGGTTGCCCAATCCCTCACCTTTGCTGGCACCTTTTACCAATCCTGCGATATCGACAATTTCAATGGTATTGGGAACCACGCGTTGTGGCTTTACCAGCTCGGCCAACTTATTCAACCGCTCGTCAGGTACGGTAATCACCCCCACGTTGGGTTCGATGGTACAAAAAGGAAAATTTGCTGCCTGCGCCTTTGCGTTGGAAAGGCAATTGAATAATGTTGATTTACCTACGTTGGGTAGGCCTACGATGCCGCACTGTAATGCCATGAATTGTCAATTTTGTAAAACGGTGCAAAGATAATAATATCGGCGAAAGAAAATCTTATCTTTGGATAGCAATGAAGTGGATCAAATTAGAAGACGCCGTTATTCCCCAAACAGATGGTATCCGGAAAGTGAACATTGGTGGTAAACGGGTCTGTGTCATCCGAAATGGTGATCAGCTACACGCCACTTCCGCGCGCTGCCCCCATGCCGGTGCCGACCTTTCCGGCGGATGGTGCGAACAGGGGCGGTTGATCTGCCCATATCACCGACATGCCTTTGATTTGGAAAGTGGCAGGGGGGATGCAGGCCAAGGGAATTACATTACCATATATCCGCTTGAACAGCGGGCCGATGGATGGTTTATCGGGTTGAAAGAAAGCTGGTTGGGCAAGTGGTTTAGTCGATAGCTTGGTTTTTGAGGCACTTGATAGATAAGTCGTTAGCCGACAACGACGAATGTGCGTAACCATTTCTCTTATTTTGCGTCTTAAGGATAGAGATCTAATTATTTTATTACATAACACCTAATCTCACCATGCATATGCGTTTACTCGTATTCTCTATTTTGTTGGTATTTTCATCTTCGGCTGTTTTGGGGCAGACACTTGCTCCAAAAGCGGCATTAGTTGGCATCGATTCACTGCTGGAAGGAGTACTCCGTGATTATCATGTTGCGGGCTTCTCGGTGGCTGTGGTGCATAAAGACAGTGTCATTTACGCGAAAGGTTTTGGCTACCGCGACTATGAAAAAAAATTACCTGCCACACCCCATACCCTGTATGCCATCGGCTCTTCAACCAAGGCCTTTACGGCGGCGTTGGTCGGAAAGCTGTTTGGCGATAGCATTTCGCTAGACGATAAGGTCACCGGGCATTTGCCCCAACTTCGTTTTCAGGATGGCCGGGAAGCCAATGTGACCGTTCGCGATTTGATGGTGCACCGTACAGGGTTGTCGCGTTATGATTATTCGTGGTACGTGTTTAATGCGGATGCACGCGATAGCCTATTGCAAAGGGTAGTGCATATGAAACCTAATGCTGATTTGCGTGCAAGGTGGCAATACAACAACTTTATGTACCTGGCCCAAGGGATGATTGCCGAGCGAATGACAGACAAAACATGGGAGGAAAATATCAGTACACATTTCTTCGGTCCACTAGGAATGAAACGCTCCAACTTCGATGTGCATGACATGGCCGCCGATACCAATGCCTCAAGAGGTTACACCGTTACGAAACACGATGCTATCAAACTGGTACCTTATTTTGAAATTCGAGGCATGGGGCCGGCTGGAAGCATCAATAGTAGTGTTTTGGAGATGGCCGATTGGCTCAAGGTCTGGATTAATGGCGGAAAGCATGGAGACAGTGAAATCATCCCAGCCGCCTATGTGCGGGATGCGATGAGTTCGCACATGGTCATTGGCTCCGGACTTCCTGGCAAGAAATATCCCGATGTGCACCTTTCAAACTACGGTTTGGGCTGGATGATTGGCTCCTACAGGGGGCATTACGAAGTGGAGCATGGCGGCAACATTGACGGCTTTTCCGCCAGTGCGGCATTTTTTCCGAGTGATTCGCTTGGCATCGTGGTGTTAACCAATCAAAATGGATCTGCAGTGCCGGGGGTGGTGCGTAACTTCATCGCGGATCGGGTATTGGATTTGCCCTTCGTGAATTGGAATACCCAAACGGTCAAAAAGGATACCGCCGAGGTGGATACGGCCAAACAAGAAGATGTCGCCCGGATAAAGGGAACGCGACCAACCCATGTGCTAAGTGATTATACGGGCCATTATGAACAACCCGCTTACGGCAAGTTTACCGTCAATCTCCACGGCGATACGCTGAAAGCTACGCTGGGCAAGGAACGTTTTGGATTGAGTCATTATCACTATGATGTGTTTGAGCTGAAAGAAATACACGACGATGGCCGTATGGATACCACCGATGGGGGGATTCGGGTCAACTTCCGTACGGGTTTTGATGGACAAGTCTCTGGTGCGGCGGTCATCATGGACGATCCGTCTGGTGATCCGGTGGAATTCAAACGGCAACCCTTAGCCAAGGACGTGTCCGAGGAGCAACTGCACGTGTATGTCGGTATGTATGAGCTTGCTGGGATGCGCGTGAAAATCACCATCGACGATGGAGTGCTTTTCATGGATGTGCCGGGGCAGACCAATTATGAAACCATCGCACAGGGCGACCACTATTTTAAGATGAAGGACCTAAATGGGTTTGCCATCCGTTTTGAAGTGGATGATGTGACAGGCAATGCAACCGCCTTGCACGCCATACAGCCCAACGGAACGTTCAAGGCCGTGCGGGTGGATTGAGCAATCTAAAGATAAGCACGTAAATTCCGTTGCAACTGACCAAGGTAGGATTCGCCAAACAAGTTGAAGTGTACCAGCAAGGGATAGAGGTTCCATAGGTCGATGCGCTGCTCCCAACCGCGCTGTAAGGGATAGGCCTCGTGATAGGCTGCATAAAACCGGCTGGAGAACCCACCAAACAGTTTAGTCATGGCGATATCCATTTCCCGGTGTCCATAGTATACGGCGGGGTCAATCAGCACTGGCCGGTTACCGGAGGTAATCAGGTAATTACCTCCCCACAGGTCACCATGCAGGAGGGAAGCGGGCTCTTGAGGGTAGAGCGTGTCCAATCGGGCGAATAACTGCTCAAATTGCTTTTGCAGCTTGTGGTCAATCAATCCATTTTTTACGAAATTCAACTGATATTGCAAGCGTTGCCGGATGAAAAACGCCGTCCAGTTGGGTGATGGCGTGTTGGATTGCGGTAAACTTCCGATGAAATTGTCATGGTCTAAGCCAAACGTATCGGCTTGCCGCCGATGCAGGTTAGCCGCCATACGGCCTAGTCGCTCCTGTGCAGCATCGCTCGACTTATCTTCCGTTGGCAGCCACTCCATCAATAGGAATGCGTCGTCATTGGCCTGTCCGATGGTAAATGTGCGGGGTGCCTCAATCCCGGGAGTTGCCCGCAGGAGTGCCAACCCATTTGATTCGGCCAAAAACATACGATTGGCGTTAGCAGCAGGGTTTACCTTGACGAAATAAGCCGCCGATCGGGTGTTGATTTGGTAGGCTTGATTGATGTCTCCACCGGTGACGGGCACAATGGTCTGAATGTGGAAGTCATCGGGAGAGACGGTCCTGACGGCTGTCGCTAAGGTGCTGAAGAGCGGTTGAGGCAAAAGCATACGGAAAGGTAGTGAATTTTTCTGAATAAGGTATTGCCCTTGTAGGACGTGCTGGACAAACTACCGGTTTTCCAGTATATTTCGTTATATCACATGATTTTTGCCCAATATTATTTAGTTTTGAGTGAAAAACCGCTGCATGCGCACTCTTATAGTCATCGTTGGAGCCTGCCTTCATGTATTGACCGCGTCTGCGATCAGGCAAACACCTGATGCGCACGCGGACAGTTTGGAGCGACAACTCCAGACAACGACCGACTACGATAGGCAAATCCAATTGTTGGGCGAACTGTCCGATTACTATTCATATACCGATTCTGCCCGGGCCATGGACTATGCGCTACGCATCAAAACCCTAGCTTCGGGCTGTGATGACCAGCGTGGGTTAGGCATTGCTTACTACCGGATTGGTGGGGTGCATTTTGAACTGAGACAGCCGGATTCGGCGAAGCAGGCATATGAAACCAGCGAACGGTTATTACATACGGACACGAGTTATTTAGGCCAGCTGACGTTGGCCAAGGTATGGCACAACCATGGGGCCCTATACCAATGGAAGGGCGATGCCGACACCTATCTAGATATGATTTTGAACAGGGCTATTCCCATACAAGAGCGTATCGGTGACAGTATAGGCGTGGGGAGAAACTTCTATAATATCGGTATCATTTTTCAGAATGCAAAGGAGTATAATCGGGCTATCTACTATTATCAGAAATCAATACAGGCATTAGAAACCCATCCCGGAGTACCTGAATTGCCGGATGCCCATATCAAGCTGGCCGAGACCATGATTGCCGCGGGCTTCAAGGGCGCCGAGCACCTCATTACTATACAACAGGCGATTAAGAATGCTGATTCCATACTCAATCAGTATCCAGACTCGTATTCCAGGATATATTACCTCAATGCTCAAGGTATATACGCCGAGACAATCGAAAATAATCTGGACAAAGCACTTGATTTTCATCAAAAAGGGTATCAACTAGCACTGGACGCCGGTATCGCACGTCAAGCTTCTGCTTCGCTGTCAAAATGCTATAATATTTATAATCTTCAGGGAAAGCACGCACAGGCATTGGAAACGGCTCAACGTATTTATCAGGATTACCACGGATACCTGACCCCACGAGATAGGCTAATACAACTGGCAAATATGTCGAATAGCCACGAAAAATTAGGCAATATACGCGAAGCTTATCACTTGCAGCAGCAGTATACTGCTCTAAACGATAGCCTGCACGATGCAGAGATGGTATCTAGAATTCATGACCTCGAACAGAAATTTGAAGCCAAGGATAAGGAGGCCCAAATCATGCGACTCAACCAACAGATGCAAGTGCAGCGGCTACGGGCGCAACGTACCCGGTTTTTGGCCATCCTCTTGGGCGCAGCCATCCTGCTCGTGGTAGGTGTCTCATTGGCAGGGTATAATATCTTCCGCAAAAAACAGTTGATTGCCAAGCAACAGGCTGAATTGCTCGAGCAGAAGATGGAGAAAATGAAGCAGGATCAGCAAATCAGTATTTTCGCTGCCGTGCTGGAAGGTCAGGAGCAAGAGCGGAAGCGGCTGGCTATCGACTTGCACGACGGTTTGGGGGGATCGCTGTCCAGCATCAAACTGAAATTGTCGAAGACCGTTCAGGACATTAATGGCCAAGCCAAGGAAAGCGAATTGCCGACCATCGTCAACCAATTGGATCATTCTATTGATGAACTGCGGCGCATCGCTAGGAACTTAATGCCCGAAACCCTGCTGAAATATGGATTGGCAGCCGCTTTACGTGATTTTTGCAAAGGATTGGAGAGCGATGCCGTCAAGATTTCCTTTCAGGCATATGGGCTACGCAATGATGTGCCGAAAACGACCCAAATCATGGTGTACCGGATCGTACAGGAACTGGTGACCAATGCACTCAAGCATGCCAACGCAAGCCATATCCTTGCGCAATGTCTGCAAGATGGGCAACACCTTTCCATCACGGTGGAAGATGATGGACGGGGCTTGGATACGACCGCTACCTCACAGCAACCTTCCGGGATGGGGCTGTCCAATGTCCGAAACCGGGTAGCTTATTTGGGCGGCAAGCTGGATATCCAATCCGAACAAGACGTAGGAACGACGGTTAACGTCGAATTGGCTTATCATGATGAATAGTGAACCGATTAATATCATTATCGTGGATGACCATCCGATGGTCATAGAAGGATTGAAATCACTTTTGGTTGATCGAGAGGATATGCGGGTAGTAGAAACCTTTACCAAGGGCAATGAAGCATTAGCCTATTTATCCACCCAGCCCCGTGGTATCGCACTGTTAGACATCAGTTTGCCCGATATCAATGGTACGGAACTGTGTGGTAAAATTACAGAAGCCAATCATCACGTGAAAGTATTAGGGATGAGTACCTATAGCGAGGTAAGTATCATCCACCAGATGATTCAGCATGGCGCCAAGGGCTATCTGCTGAAAAATGCATCGATGGATGAGTTGGTTCGGGCTATTTTACTGGTACATGACGGCAACATGTATTTTAGCCCGGAGGTGCAGAAGATCCTCGCCGAATTTTCCATAAAAGACCAACCTAAGTTAACCCGTCGTGAAAGGGAGGTATTGGAACTGATCGCGGCGGGCACCACCACGCAACAAATCGCGGAGCAGTTATTTGTGAGTCCACTGACCATCGAGACTCACCGCCGAAACCTGATGCAGAAATTTGGTGTGAACAATGCTCCAGCTATGATTCGTGCGGCAATAGAGCAAAAGTTTATCTGATCATTTTTACCGGTATTGGAACGGGAGAATCTTATTCTTTCCCCCGTTCCGATTGGTATTGCTGGATTTTCTGTTTTAATACCCCATTTTTCTTCATGGTGGTGATCATATCCGAAATTTCTTCGGTCGAGTAAGCGTTTCGCTGCTTTTCAAACTGCCGGGGTTGCACCAGACGTGTACCCGCGTCGGGCGTTGGGGTTGTTCCGGCCTTCAATTGCGACTTGCCGAAAATGTTGGCTTGGACAACACCATTTTGGATAAACAGCGGCCACCCCGAATCATCGGTAAGGAAATAGTAATTATTGGCTTCATCAGTCTCCGAGACAGCGTCGAAGGCATCTGCAATACATACCAAATAATAGAACCCAGTGATACTGGGCATGGTATACGTCCAGGCGATATTGGAACTGTTGAACAGTACCTCGGCCACGCCCGTTTGTGGGGGCAGGTTGATGTGGTTCCACCAATTGCCCGATTCGCCATAACCGCCCGAGCTCAGTTCGCCGTTTTGACCCAATGTACCGTATTGGTCCGTATATTCGTCATACAGGATAATGCCGAAATCCTGGGCATTGAATGCGTTATAGTAGATGTAGCAGATGTTCCAGCGTGCATTTGCAGTGACACTTTTACTGCCAATATTGTATACGTTGTACCGCATCCGCCGACTCCGTTGGCTATCCGAGCTTTGGTTGCGGTCATCGGTCACATTCCAGGGCACCAGGTCGTGGTCGCCTGTAGGTTCAACAGGTGGATCTACTGGATCGAAGTTTTCGCTTTGGCCATTGGTTGCCACAAATCCCATCATGCCAAACTGTGCGCTGACCATGAATTGGTAGTCAATCCAGATAAACCCGGTGTCACCCCAATTGTTGCCCCAGGAGTTGACCACACGGAAAGCCCCATTCGGGCCCTTGCTATCGTCGTATCCTACGATCATCATGGCATGGTAGGCGTGTTGCCCCACATTGTCGAACGTGGAGTGGCTGGTGATCACTTGGTCGCTTCGCCAGGTCATGAAATTATCGCTGAGCTTGGCGCCGAATACCACGGGTCTATTTTGAGAAATGTACGTTTTGATTTCCGCGATATCCATATTGATCTTTCGGAAATTGCTAAGCCGATTGTTAGCGGCTTCTTGTGTAGCCGTCGCATCGGGGGATTGTGTACAGTTACCCAGACTCGTATAGGGAGCAGTGGCCAAGGTGGCCACACCCCGGTCAATCATTTGTTGGAAGGCCGGTTCGAAATTGGTGCCGCTGCAATTGGCTCCCCGTAAATTTGCAGGGATTGCAAGAAACAAGTCTTTTGCACTGGCTTGCCGATTAGGATTGCTCAAATCTGCCGTTGTCCAATTGTTGTCCATCGCATTGAGGGTGGTTTTTAAGTTGTAGCCTGCCGCCCATGTGACACAGGTGCCGTATTGCCCTTGGTCGCCGATGGGTGGAAGTCGGTTTACGATGGAGTGGCTGGTAGGTAAGTTAGCATTCCCAAAGCCTAGGAAAATGTTGGATGGGATGGTTTCAGGGTCATCTGTGCCGGTCCAGCCGAAAGCAAATTCGGTATCTCCCGGTTCAGGGTCTTCATCTGGATTTTCGTTTCCATCCTTAGTGCAGGCCATGGCAATCCATCCGGCCAAACCCATGATGACGGCGGCTCTCCATGGTGCCCACCAACTGTGTTTCGTTTCCATAATCATTATTTTTTATATTTTACGGTTCATCATCTGGTTCACCACCGTCGAAACGGGCGCCTGTTAACAATAGTGTTTCGCTTTTTTCTATTCCGGAGAAAACCGGTTTGAAAGCATACCAGGTATTGCGCATATCCACGCTTTTTTCGAAGTGTGCTTTTGTCCATTCCGCGCGTTGGCGGAAAATAGCGCCGCTGTAGTTTACCCGTTCTTGGTATTTGCCATATTCGAAAAATGCGGATCGCCTGAAATGGGCCAAGCCGAAGTCAGCATATCCTCGTACGGACATCCCTGCAAAGACTGCATTTTGCCAGAAATCGGCTTGTTGAGTTGAAAACTGGCCAAGTACCATGGCTTCCTTGGCCCAACAGACTCCCCGGATGACAGCCTCCTGTAGGAAAAAATTACCGCTGAACACCGCTTGTTCCACCCTTAAGTCGCCGTCTAACCTTGCAGCTTGCAAGGACACATCGCTGTCAAACAGGCTATTGTTTAGCGACAGGTGGTGGTCGAAGGTAGTGCCACGAAAATCGACATCGGCTTCAAAACGGCAGTTTTGGAAAGTAACGGCCGCCGTAAAGCGGGATACCCATATGGTGTCATCCGTATGCGCGAACCCACTAACCTTGCCCTTGAATTGGCAGCGTTCAAAATATAGCGGGGAGCTGATCGTGACCACTATCGAATTGGGTGTTAATGGTGCAGCCTGTCCGGTTTCCGTAAAACACACGTCACCTTCGATGGTGGCATCTCGGTATACCACGGGCGTTCCCTTGGCAATGTCGGCTAGCAACTGCTCCGCGCTGATATTGGCTTGTACGGATCCATTGCCGTTAGGATCACAGGCGGCATAGAGGATAAGCAAACAAGAAATGAAGTGGTGATGCATATTTTTTGGGATGTTAAAAGCGGTGCATTTATTTAATTGGAGTTTCTGGAAAATGTTCGGCCGGCTAAGCGAAAATGTCGCTCTGCGTTGCTGAACCAACAGAAGAAGAAACGTTTGGTCTGTCCGTTATTGGCCGTGAGTTCGATGCTGTAGCTGCCATCAATGCGGTACTTGCCGGAAGTGGTGCTGGTGTGGTAGGCCGTATGGCTGCTGCTGTTGCTACCATTGATGCGTTCGGTGGTGTACCAACCATCCGAAGTAAACGACATGCGTGAATAGGAGAGGATACCCACATTTCCACCCCAAGCCAAATTACCTCCACCCGAAATAGAACTGAAATGGCCGTCTATGGCTTCCTCTGTTTTGGCCGCTGCGGCTTTGCTTCCTATCCGTTTGCTTTGTGTATAGCCGTCTGGATAAGTGATGGAGATTTCTTTCTGACCGCTTCCTTTGTACGTATAGGTACCCCATCGAGATGCCACTTCGGTAGTCAACGATTGTAAATTGATTTCGTCTACTGGTACTTTGGGCTCTTTGACGAAGGAGCCATTCTTGAAAAGTACCCACGGTTTGTACACGTCATAATAGTAGCCACCGTAGCCCATTTCGCGGTCAGCAATGAGTACCACGCTATCCACGTTACTGGGTAAGCCCATGTCGTCTTTTTTACAGGAACTGACGATGAGCAGTGAAAGCATCAATACGGAGATGCGTGTATATAGGATGGTGTTTATCATCTGGTCAAAATCTTGGGTGCTTTAATTATTGTCCACATACGTTCTGCCGGAGACCCGGAAGACTCGCTTATCGTCTCCGTAATAGCAAAAGAAAAAACGCTTGGTGTCTCCACTGTTGAATTTGAGGGTGATGGCGTAGCCGTCCAGTTCATATCGCCCTGCGGTGGTTGCTCGCGAGTAAGCGACATGGCCGCTTCCTGTACCGACGCCCAGCTGTTCGTTCGTAAACCATCCGTCGGATGTAAACGTCATGTTGCCATAGGAAAGAACGCCGACAGATCCACCGACGGCGAGGGTTCCGCCGCCCGACAGGGTTTTGTAGGAGCCTGCTATCGTCTCTCCTTTTTTTGCAGGAAATGCCGGTGAGCTGGGCCATTCTTTGTCTGACTGATCGCCGTTACGGTTGGTGAGGAAGACCCGGTCGCCATTCCGCTCCCAAGTGCCCCAGTTACCTGCTTGGTCGGTCGTCAGTGCGTCCATATTGAGCTCATCAACTGGGATTTTAGGCTCTTTAACGTATTTGCCATCTTTGAAAAACACATACGGGTTGTGTACCGGATAGATATAGCCGCCATAGCCGGCTTCATAGTCGAGCATTAACGATAGCCGTTCTACATTGCTTCCCAATCCGGGTTCAATAGAATCTTTCTTACAGCTAATGCCCAGCACCAAGAGCAGGGTAAGCGACCAAACCGTTTGTGGCCGAAAGATGTCGAGGAGTTTGTTTTGTGATGTTTTCATGTCTCAAATATTTGTCAAGTCCAAAGATGTGATGCGTTGTGGTGCGTTGAAATACTGCGAACCGATGCCAATACTCATTTGATTACCACCCCGCCAGAAATAAAATAAGCGGCGTTCGGTATGTCCATTGCCAAGTGTAAAGGTGATGGTGTATCCCTCGATTTCGTAGTTCCCACTTTTGGTGCCATCGATAAACATACCCGTGGCATTGCCTGTGGAGCCACTTACCGCCGCGCTGAAGGAAAACCTTCCTTGTGTATCAAACCAGTACTGTGTAATGGAGCTGGTGACGACGTTGCCGCCCCAAGCGGTATTTCCGCTGCCACTTACCGACGTGTATCTTCCATTGGGTAGCCGTTCGCCTTTCTTGCCGGGATCCAACCCGAACCACATGCCATCTGCATAGGTGCGCGACCCGCTACCATCCCCATATTTGAGGGTAAGGGAACCACCTTCGCTTTCCCAGCTCCCCCAATAGCGTGCGGACTCTTCTTGCTCGAATTGCTGTACATCTAGGTCGTCCGGCGATTGACCGGTACGATACAATGCATAGTAGGTGCCATCTGATCGCAATTGGTATGCGTAGTAATGTAGCGTCCAGGCTCCACCTACTCCAGTGCCGCCTTGGGCGACCATGACCATACGGTGGCTACTTGCACTATCGGCTAAGGTGTTCTTTTTGCAAGCCAGGTTACCTGCAATCAATAGGGGTGCCGCTGCAAAGATTAGAAAGCGTTTCATAGACCTCTTTGATATACCAATCAAAGTTAGCCGATGAGATGTGCGTGGTCAATCGCAGGATTTATGTATATTTTTCTAAGGGTTTTCCAGTAGGAGGGGCTGATTAATGCGATTTGGGTTTATTTCGCATTTGGCAGATACCCCCATGTCGCCGCATATGGATCAGTGATTACACGGGTGGAGGCCGACTTGGCTCAGATTCCTTTGCTTTCAATCAGGAGTTGTACAACGTTTTCTGCCGTACATAGCGGATGCGAAACTATCAATTCCTATTTGTATTTTTTGTGGTGCGTATCTTGGTCAGGAAAGCGCGTTTGGGGGAGGACTACCTGCGGGCTTGCTTTTGCTTTCAGGCAAGGGTACATACTCTTCATTATCCATGGGTGGTAAATCAATCCGCCCTTGTTTCCAGTCCTCTTTAGCCTGTTCAATCCGCTCTTTTCTACTGGACACAAAATTCCACCAAATGTACCGGTCTCCCAGATGTTCACCGCCAAGCATCATCAATGTAGTCGGTTCCTTGGCGACTATCAAGGGGTCAACCCCCTTGCTGAATACCAGCAATTGCCCGGCACGGTAAGTGTTCCCGTTCACTTCCACGCTGCCCCGTACCACATAAGCACCCCGTTCGCTGTGCTCCCTGGGTAGGCCGAAATGGGCACCCTGCTCCAATGTAACATGCACATAGAATAGGGGAGAATGTGTTTTGACACTGCTTTTCAAGCCATACGCATCTCCTGCGATTAGCCGCATCCAAACACCCGTATCGGTGAAAATGGGCAACTGATCAGGTTTATAATTGTCAAAAGCGGGGTCGCTTTCTTCATCTTTTTCAGGAAGGGCCACCCATGTCTGAATCAACTCCAACTCCCCGCCAGCCAGCATCGCCGGATCTTCGAAACGTTCACTATGCGTAATGCCCTTCCCTGCGGTCATCCAATTGACCTCGCCGGGCGTTATCACCTGCTCCACGCCGAGGCTGTCGCGGTGGGTCACATTGCCACTGAATAAGTAGCTGACCGTGGACAGGCCGATATGCGGATGCGGCAGCACATCTAGGTTACTTGCCTCCGCCACCGGGATATTTACCGGGCCACCATGATCCATGAAAATGAATGGGCCCACCATTCTGCGAAGCTGGTACGGAAGGATGCGTTTTACTGCAAAACCTGCAGAAATTTCGGCTTTTCTGGCTTCTATAACAATATCTAGCATAATAGATCTCCAAAAGTTA
The DNA here is from genome assembly GCA_964498395.1 of uncultured Parapedobacter sp. Classification (GTDB taxonomy): domain Bacteria; phylum Bacteroidota; class Bacteroidia; order Sphingobacteriales; family Sphingobacteriaceae; genus Parapedobacter. Next base: position 481,357 of record CAZCHE010000004.1, read on the forward strand.
AACGTAAAGTTAAGATTGTTATTGAATATTATTTCGTTGAGAGCCTTTTTTCTTATCGTACTGATGAATTCGGGCGACACGTCAAGGGAAGATGCGATGAACCATCGGAAACGCAAGGTTCAACCTTTTAATTTATTTACTACGCCTTTTTTCCAATCCAAACATCCGCATAGTCAGCTGGATGGCGTTTGAATTGAGCGAGGACGTACGGGCAAAGCGGTATGATCCCAAGGTCATTCTCCCTTGCATAACCGACCAATTGTTGAAGCAATAATTTTGCAAATCCTTTTCCCTCATAGGCAGCGTCGACTTCGGTATGGTATACCTTTAGCTTTCCATCTGCAACGGAAATATCCATTTTCCCCGCTTTGTCACCTGCTGAAAACAGTTGGACTTCGCCATAAACACCGTCTTCTTTAAAAACTACTTTTGTATTTTCCATTCGTCTGCTATTCGTTTATTAGCCATTTCTTTTGATACGCACTTATGCTGTTCCTTTTTGATGATTTCAATAAGCATAACCATTCCCATGCAAGATACGCAAAACGGAGAAGAAAATATACATTAGCGCCAAAGACGATAAACCTGACTAGAACTGAAACGCGTCTACTGCTCATTTTCGCGTTGTCTCCTAACGAGACGATAGCGAGGAGTCGGCTGCAAAAAGAGATATGGGAAGATGAAGGTGTTATCGCGGGGCGTAGTTTGGATATGTTCATATCAAAACTTAGAAAAAAACTGGGAGTTGATCAGAATATCAACATTGTTGTTGTACGCGGCAAAGGATATAAGCTTGAAATTAGCGCTTAAGAAGAATCTCGCTGGCTCGAAACAAAAAACCCTCTCTACACAATGTAAAGAGGGTTTCGTACCCAGGGCCGGGATCGAACCGGCATGGGTCGCCCCACTGGTGTTTGAGACCAGCGCGTCTACCAATTCCGCCACCTGGGCAATTAAGCGATAAAAATTAGAACGCCTTTCTCTTTCGAGGATGCAAATGTATCCATAAATCTGATTATTCCAAAAAAAATAATTTGTTTTTTGTTTTAAATTTGATTTGGG
>CAZCHE010000005.1:0-9951 GCA_964498395.1 uncultured Parapedobacter sp.
GTTGCGCGCCAACAAGATCATGGCGTTGGGCTACCTGGGCAAGAATCTGCTTTGGGCAGGTAGCCCATTGATGAATTATGAGTCTACGGGCAGCCGAACCTACAATACAGATTATTGCCGGCGGGCAGCGGACGCTTTCGGCGAACTGCTTCAATTGGTGGAAAGCGGGCAGACGCAATATGCATTGATGCCATTTGCGAACTATCACATGAATTTTTACACCTATGGTCAGAACTGGGCCATACCTGGTGGCACGGAAGCTATTTTCCGTCCACCTTACCACCGGGGCAACCATACAAACTGGGGCGCATCAAAACAGTATTTGCCAGCGCACATTGGCGACGGTGACATCAAGTTCCTGCCCACTGCCAACTATGTAAATTTTTACGGTATGGCCAATGGGCTGCCGCTTCCGGATGACATTACCAAGCCCGACTTGGAGTCCGGCTACGACCCGGAATTTCCCTGGCGTGGGCGTGATCCGCGGTTTTATAACAACATACTTTTTGATGGCGTAAAAGTGGTGCAAGGCTCCATACCGGCAAACATGGCGGGAGAACGGTATGCCAACCTATTCACCGGAGGAAGCTACCGCAACGTCAGTACGGGAAGCCGCACGGGCTACGTGAACCGGAAGTTCATTCCGATTACGGCCAACAACATCGACAGGGGATTCGACTATGGATATGCGCTCCATATCATGATTCCTTATATGCGGTTGGCCGATATCTACCTGATGTATGCAGAGTCGGTAGCAGTGGGGTACAGCTCGCCATCGGGGCAGTCGTCGACTTTTGCCAAGACGGCTGAGGATGCGGTGAATGTCATCCGCCAGCGCGCTGGTGTTGAACCGGTGCATGCCAGATTTTTAGGGTCAACCGAGGCCTTTTTGCCCGAATTGCGCCGCGAGCGCGCCGTTGAGCTGGCGATGGAAAGCCATCGGTTCAACGACCTGAGAAGGTGGTTGCTGTTGATTGAGCGGCCATACACCATCAAGACATCCATTGAATTTGATAGGGCCGGGGAGTTCAATACGGAAGATCCAGCAGAGAACCGGGTGGTAAACCTGAGGGAAGCAGTGATTTTGGAGCGTAATTTCAGCGAAAAGCATTATTGGTTGCCGCTGAAGGTTGCTGATGTAACGTTGTACCCGGAGTTACACCAGAATCCGGGTTGGTAATGGCATGCTGAAAATTAAATGGAGAAATGACAATGAAAGATATACGATTAGCGATGGTGTGTAGTGTCACCATGACGCTGTTTTCGGCAACATTGCGAGCACAGGACACAATCAAGGCGAATATAGGTGATTCCGTCCAGGTGGCCTTCCGGACAGTCGAATCCCACGAGTTGACGGGAGGAGTGGCCTATGTGGACGTCCCACAACTGCTGGACAAAAATTATTTTACCTACTCCCTGTCGGAAATGGAAGCTTTTGCTGCTGGCTTTCACGGCAACCTGTGGGGGAATAATTCGTTTCTGGTGCTGGTAGACGGCGTGCCGCGCGATGCAGGCAGTGTAATGCCCACGGAAATCGAACAGGTGACCTTTTTGAAGGGCGTTGCGGCCGTAGCGCTTTATGGCAGCCGCGCGGCAAAGGGAGTTGTGATGATCACAACTAAACGAGGACGGGCAGCCGAACAGACTGTTGAGGTACGGGCAAATGCAGGCCTGCATACCGTAAGACGCTATCCGCAATACCTGGGGTCTGCGGAATACATGACGCTATATAACGAAGCACGGTTGAACGATGGTTTGGGTGCGCTATATTCAGCAGAAGATATTTATCACCATGCTGCGGGCGCCAACCCGTACCGGTATCCCAATGTGGACTATTATTCGCCCGAATACCTGAAGAATACCTACAATCGCTATGACGCCACCGTGGAAATAGCGGGAGGGAACCAGCGGGCAGCATATTACACCAACTTCGGTTACTGGTCAGAGGGCACGCTCCTGAACTTCGGGCAGGCTGCTGACAACAAAAATGAGCGGTTTAACATCCGTGGCAATGTAGATATGAACATCAACCAGTTTATTGATGCCAAGGTAGACGCAGCCGCAATTTTTTACAATGGAAAAGAGGTTAATACCGATTACTGGAACGGTGCTGCAACCCTAAGGCCGCACAGGTTTGCACCGCTGATTCCAATAAGCATGATTGAAGCGGACGATGAGGAGTCGATGAGGTTGGTGGGGCTCAGCAGTAATCTGATCGATGGAAGGTACCTTCTCGGCGGAACGCAACTGGACCAGACGAATCCGTTTGCTGATATCTATGCAGGTGGTTCGAACACCTACACCAGCCGTCAATTCCAGTTCAATACCGCGGTAGACTTTGACCTCCGGAATGTGCTGCCCGGGTTGTCGTTCAGCTCGATGTTCGGAATGGACTACGCAACATCCTATAATCAATCGTTCAACCATGAGTACGCAGTATACGAGCCTGTATGGAATAATTATGCAGGGAACGACCTGATCGGCAGCCTGACCCGCTATGGCCAGGATGCCAGTTCGCGCACCCAGAATGTCAGCAACAGTGCATTCAGGCAGACAATCGCCGCATCAGGCCAGCTCAACTACCGGCGGCAGTTCGATAGCCGGCACAACGTTTCGGCCACGCTGCTGGCCGGAGGCTTCCAACAGACTACTTCCGGTGTTTACCACAAGACAAGCAATGCAAACCTTGGTTTACATGCCAGGTATAACTACCAAGGTACCTACTATGCCGAATTCAATGGTGCTTTGGTCCACTCAGCCCGGCTTCCCGAACGCAACCGGCAAGCCTTTAACCCAACTGCTACGATTGGGTGGCGGATCAGCAACGAGCCTTTTATCGCTGGCTCATCGGCGATAGACAACCTGATGGTGTCGGTATCCGGCGGGATCCTGCATACCGATTTGGATATTGCCGACTATTACCTGTATGAGGCCATTTACGCGAACGCCGGGGATGAAGGTGGCGCATGGTATGGCTGGCGAGACATGTCGGCGGGCGAACGGACAACGGACTCCAGGCGTGGCGCGAACCCCAACCTGACTTTTCCCAAACGGGAAGAGGTCAGCGTAAACCTGAATGCATCCTTTTTCAACCAACTGGTATCCTTCAACGCGTCGTGGTTCGTAAGCCGGATGAAGGGATTGGTTGTCCAGAACGAAAACTTATTTCCGAGTTATTTTACCACGGGCTGGCCGGTGTCTTCTTTCATTCCTTATGTGAATTATGACGAAGACGAGCGTTCCGGTTTTGATTTCGATTTGCAACTGAATAAAAAAGTCGGCAATGCGGATTTGAGTTTGGGTTTGATCGGTACGTACTACAAAGCGATAGCAACCCGAAGGGCTGATATTTTTGAGGACAGCTATCAGAACAGGATGGGAAGGGAACTGGATGCAATCTGGGGATTGCAGGCGGAAGGATTTTTCAGCAGCGTCGAGGAGATTGAAAATTCGCCTACGCAGGCATTCGGCCAGATGCGGCCCGGTGACATTAAATACAAGGACCAAAACAACGACGGTGTCATCAATGATCAAGACGCGGTCTATCTCGGTCGGGGTGGCTGGTTCGGCGCACCGTTTACCGCAGGGATACACCTGACTGCAAAATACCGCAACCTTACCGTATTTGTACTAGGAATGGCCAGGACAGGAGCTTATGCCATGCGCGACAACTCCTATTTCTGGATTGCAGGCGAAAACAAGTATTCGGAGGTGGTGAGAGGGCGTTGGACCCCGGAAACCAGCGGCCAAGCGACCTATCCGCGGTTGACTACACTGAATGGAAATAACAATTTCAGATCATCCGACTTTTGGCTTTACAGTACAGACCGGTTTGACCTGGCCAGGGTACAGGTCTCCTACACGTTGCCAAAGCGTATCATCGGTGATGGCTTTTTTAACGAGCTTGGGGTATATATAAACGGGGCAAACCTGCTGACCATTTCCCCCAACCGGAAAATCATGGAGTTGAATATTGGAAGTGCACCCCAAACACGGTTTTTTAACGTTGGCGCGAAAGTGCTGTTTTAGTTAGCTACAAAAAATGAAAAGCGATGAATAAGAAACTTGTATATGTAGTTGTGATGCTTGTCGCGGCATCGGGTTGTTCCGATCTTTTTGAACCGGCCATCCGGAATAACCGGGATTTGAGTGACATCCACGATGAGCCAAAGTTCGCGACCGGACTGTTGTACAATGGCTATACACGGCTCCCTACGAATGGCTGGTCTTTCAGCGATATGGCCACGGACAATGCCGTTTCCAATGACGAAACCAATGCATATTATACAGTGGCCACAGGGCAATGGGCTTCAAACAACAATCCTCTGAATCAATGGACAAATTCACTGGCGGCTATCCAATACCTCAATGTGATGCTGGAAGAGGTCGATATGGTAAAATTTTCCGATGATCCGGTAATCAATCAGCTCTTTGTTGAGCGCACGAAAGGGGAAGCTTACGGGCTGCGGGCGCTGTTCATGTATCATTTGCTCCAGGCACATGGCGGCGACACCAATGGCGAATTGTTGGGTGTGCCAATCGTGCTGGAACCGGAAGACCCGTCTTCCGACTTTAATCAGCCGAGAGCTACATTCGAGGCCTGTATGCAGCAGCTGTACAGTGATGTGGAGACAGCACTTGGCTTGCTGCCCCATGATTATGAAGATGTCAGCAACGTGTCAGCAATACCGGCTAAATACACCTCGCTGGGTATTGGGATCAGCGCATATAACCGGGTGTTCGGACAAGTGATGCGTTTGCGGTTGTCGGGGCGTATCCTGCGGGCGGTACGCGCACAGGCGGCATTGCTGGCGGCAAGCCCGGCATTCAGCCACGGGAATACCACCACTTGGGCCGATGCCGCGAACTATGCGGCCGAAGTGATCGATCTAAACGGTGGGATTACTGGACTGGCACCCAACGGGGTTACGTGGTACGACAACCGCGGCGAAATCGATGGGCTTGGGTCTGGGGTAAACCCGCGCGAAATCCTCTGGCGTACAAACATCGAAGGGACAAGCAGCACTCTGGAGGCGCAGCATTTCCCGCCCACGCTATATGGAGCCGGATTGCTGAACCCAACCCAAAACCTAGTCGATGCATTTCCGATGGCCAACGGCTATCCCATTACCACGGAACAGGCACAATATAATGATAACACACCCTATGCAAACCGGGATCCCCGGCTACAGCAATTTATTATTGTCAATGGAAGTACAGCAGGGGCCAACAATACGGCCATTTACACAGCAGTAGACGGCGGCACCAATGACGGGCTGAACCGGGTAGAGACATCCACACGTACCGGCTATTACATGCGTAAGCTGCTGCGGGGCGATGTTAACCTCAATCCAACCAGTGTTAACGCCCAACGGCACATCAAACCGCATATCCGGTATACCGAAATTTACCTGATTTATGCCGAAGCGGCTAATGAAGCATGGGGGCCGACTGCTACCGGTGGCAATAACTATTCCGCCTATGACGTAATCAAAGCTATCCGTCAACGGGCAGGGATTGGCCTCGACAATGGCGATGCCTATTTAGAGTCGATCAAAGCAGATCAGGCAGCCATGCGGGAGTTAATCCGTAATGAGCGCAGGTTGGAACTCTGCTTTGAGGGATTCCGCTTTTGGGATCTGCGCCGCTGGAAGGCCAACCTTACCGAGACAGCACAGGGCGACCACATCGAAAACGGAAATCACCGAATTATCGATGTAGAAGACCGGGTGTACCGGGATTTTATGATTTATGGTCCAATACCGTATAGCGAAATATTGAAATTCAGTGCATTACGGCAAAATAACGGGTGGTAAGCACTGCGGAGTCAATTGGAGGTTATTTTAGAAGATAAATAATTTAGACATGAAACATATAGTTTATATCGGCGTAATACTTGTCACGTGCTTCACGTCGTGTAAGAATGACGACTGGGAGTTTCCGGACTTTGACTACCAGACTGTGTATTTCGCCTATCAGTACCCGGTGCGTACCATTACGTTAGGGGAGGATATTTTTGATACGACGCTCGATAACGAGGGCAAATTTCGGATCATGGCCACCACGGGAGGCGTGTATACCACACGAAAGGATATCATTATTGATTTCGTGGTGGATGATGCGCTATGCCAGGGGTTGTTATTCGGAGGGGGCGACGGCGATGTGGTGCCGATGCCGTCAAACTACTATGCATTGGCTTCTGATCGCATGGTCATTCCAGCTGGGGAAATCGCGGGTGGCGTGGAAGTACAGCTGACAGACGCCTTTTTCGCCGATCCTTTGGCGCTGAAGCGGACGTATGTGGTACCGGTACGGATGACGGGCGTCAGTGGCGCAGACTCTATTCTGTCTGGAGTTCCGTTAGTCGCTAATCCGCAGCGGCGTGTAGCCGCGCATTGGGAGGTGGCACCCAAAGACTTTACCTTATACGCGGTGAAATATATCAACCCATGGCATGGCTTTTACTTGAGAAGGGGCAAAGACGTCATTACCGGAAAGAACGGAAATGCTTCCCTGACCCGCACGGTTATTCGGCATGCCGAATTTATAGAGAACGACGAAGTCAATCAGTTGGTTACCCGATCCCGGAGCGAAGTGGAGTTCCCATTGGCATTTCCAGATGTCGACGGCGTAAATGTCACAGCTGATATTCTGCTGACGTTTGACGAGGATGGCAACTGCAACGTGACTTCGGCGGCGGCCGGATACACCGCATCGGGCAGCGGTAAGTTTGTAAAGCGTGGGGAAAAGAACAGTTGGGGAGCGCGGGACCGCGACGCGATTTACCTGGAATACGAGATCGATTTACCCCAGATGCATATTGCCGCAACGGATACACTGGTCGTCCGCAACAGGGGGGTATCAATGGAAACATTTACCCCCGTACTAAAGTAAATCTAACCATTTAGCAAAAGTAAGATGAACCAACTATGTAAAATGGGCTTACCGGCAATAGCGTTGTTCATGGCCGCCGCTTGTAATGAGTATGAGCCACTTGCCTTCCATGCAGTTAAGCCGGAAAGCGTGGTCCTGCAGGAGGATATTGATTCATACGATGCGCTAAAGTCGTATATCGATAGAAGCGTCCACAACCAGTTCAAATTAGGGGGGGCGACTTCCCTTTCCAGCTATATCCAAAAAGGGGTGATGTACCGGCTGATAAACAGAAATTTTGACGAGATAACCTTGGGCTATGCAATGAAACACGGCGCGGTGGTACAGGCCGATGGCAGCCTCATCCTGTCTGACGTGGCTGGTTTCTTGGCGATGGCCAACGAGGCAGGCTTATCCGTATATGGCCACACGCTGTGCTGGCATGTCAATCAAAATGCCGCTTACCTAAATAAGCTGATAGAACCCACAGTCATTCCCAGGACAGCCGAGCCGACCTTGGGTGGTCATGAGATCCGAAACTCGGATTTTGAGTCGGGGATCGATGGCTGGAGCGGCTGGGGCAATAATTCCACAATGAACCAAAGCCAGCAGGGCGAGGGCGCTGACGGCTCGGGGTATGCACTTATGTTTACCAATCCATCCCAGGTGAATGCGTGGGAAGCACAGGTGGCCTATGACTTTGCAGTGGAACTGCAAACGGGGGCAAAATATGTATTGAATTTTAAGGTGAAGGCCAATAAAACGGGGACCATAAGCGCTAATCTGCAGGATCCCTCCAATTACGCGGGGCGTGGAGACTTCGGGTCAGTAGACTTGACAACCAGCTGGCAGGAGGTCACCTTGGAAACCGTTGTTTCAGGCGAAAATGCTAAGCGTTTTCTTTTCAATTATGGAAACTTTGACGGTACGGTATGGATTGACGATATTTCATTACGAATATATAACGAATCGGGCAGCGGAGGAGATGCCGGCTATGCGTATACATTTACCAATCAGTCTGCGGTAAACTTCTGGGAAGCACAGGTAGCATATGATTTGCCGAATTTAGAAAACAATCAAGAATACGTGCTGAAGTTTGCCGTAAAGGCCACGGAAGCAGGGGCTATACGTGCCGAAATCCAGTCTACGTCGGATTATTCTTCCAATAGCTTCGGCACCTTTGCGGTAAGTCCGGCATGGCACGAATATGAATTTACGACTACTACGACCAAAGGCGACCGCAACCGGCTTGTCATCAGTTTTGGCGACTATGTGGGTACGGTGTATATCGACAATGTGTCGCTAGCCGTTAAAAAAAGTGCTTCAAATTTGATTGCAAACGGTGATTTTGAGAGCGGGACCGACCAAGGATGGGCGGGATGGGGGAATGGGTCGACCAGAGGCGTGTCAGCGTACGGAGAAGGCTTCGGTGGAGTGGGCGATCAAATCATTGAAAAGACCCCCGAGGAAAAAAAGGAAATTTTGACAACGGCTTTGGAAACCTGGATAGCGGGCATGATGGAAGTCGCGAAGGACCATGTACACGCATGGGATGTGGTCAATGAGCCCATGTCAGACTGGCCGGATCCTTATCAATTGAAAACAGGCTTGGGAAAAACGGATATGGCCAGCGACGAGTTTTACTGGCAGGACTATTTAGGAACGGATTATGCCGTGGTGGCTTTTAGGTTGGCGGAGCAGTATGGCAAGCCGGGTGACTTGCTGTTCATCAACGACTACGGTCTGGAATCGAACCTGGATAAGTGCAAGGGCTTGATTGAATATGCAAAATACATCGAAAGTCAGGGAGCTCGGGTAGATGGAATAGGTACGCAGATGCATATCAGCACTTCCGATGACAGGGAGCGGATAGCAGAGATGTTCGAACTGTTGGCAGCTACAGGGAAGTTGATAAAAATATCGGAACTTGACATTGGTGTGGGCGTGCCGACAGCCCAGGCGACCGAGCAAGATTATCAAGCACAGGCGGAAATGTACCGATACGTGGTCGAAAAGTATTTTGAGCTGATTCCTCCTGCCCAGCGTTACGGCATTACGGTCTGGAGTCCGCTGGATAGCCCCCAAGGTTCAAGCTGGCGGGCGGGTGAGCCGATTGGATTGTGGACGGAAGGGTATGTCAGGAAACCGGCTTATGCAGCTTTTGCCGAAGCGTTAACTGGCCAATAAAATAGCGCACGTGTGTATGACAAAACAGGTGCTTAGACTCTTTTTGCTTTTGGTGGTAGCGACAGGTTATGCTGCTGCGCAAGAACGATCCCTGACGCTATGGTACGATGCCCCTGCGGGCGACGACTGGCTGCGTGCGCTACCCATCGGCAATGGCTTCCAGGGTGCCATGGTATATGGCAACGTGGAAATGGACGAAATCCAACTCAATGAGGGTACGGTATGGACAGGAAGCCCAAATCGGAACGATAGTCCGAAGGCACTGGCCGCATTAGCGGAAATTAGGAAGCTGATTTTTGAAGGCAAGCACCGCGAAGCGCAAACACTTGCGGACCGAACCATGATGGCCGGGAAGTCGAACGGTCAAGCATTTCAGCCCGTGGGCAGTTTGCACCTAATCTTTCCGGACCACCGGGAGCCTACTTCCTACCGGCGCGAACTGGATATCGAGCGGGCCATAGCGGCGACCGAATATGAGGTAGATGGGATTACTTACCGCCGGGAATATTTCGCATCAAATCCGGCGCGCCTGATCATTATCCGGTTGACGGCCAGTAAGCGCAGGTCGCTGCGTTTTGACGTTGCGTTGTCGACGCCGCAGCCGGAAGCAACCGTCGAATGCAGTGGTAACATATGTAGTCTTAGCGGGGCCACCGGGGGCCTTGAATCCGTGCCGGGCGGGGCACTTCGGTTTCAGTGCTTGACCCAAGTGCGAGTCAGCGGAGGGAAACTGACTGCCACAAACGGGCGCCTCCATGTTACGGATGCAAATGCTGCCACAATTTTAGTCAGCATAGGCACCAATCATATCCATTACGCTGATTTAGGGGGCGACGAAGCAAAAAGGGCAAAAAAATACCTCATCAATGCGCGCGGCAAATCCTATAAGCG
>CAZCHE010000005.1:9961-385125 GCA_964498395.1 uncultured Parapedobacter sp.
GCTATTCAACCGGGTTGCCTTACAAATCGGCAAACCGTCTCCCTCGTCGAAGCCAACGGACGAACGATTGGCAGCGTTCCGGCAGGGGATGGACCTTGATATGGTCAATCTGTATTTTCAATACGGCCGTTACCTGTTGATCGCTTCTTCCCAACCGGGCGGGCAACCCGCCAACCTTCAAGGGATTTGGAATAAGGAAATGAGTCCGCCCTGGGACAGCAAATACACGATTAATATCAATACGCAGATGAATTATTGGCCAGCGGAGCGGACCAATCTGCCGGAAACTCATCAACCACTATTTGACCTCATTAAGGATATTTCTGATACCGGAAAGGAAACTGCGCGGGTGATGTATGGAAGCGGAGGATGGGTTGCCCACCACAATACAGATCTGTGGCGTATTACTGGGCCGGTAGACGGTGTTTTCTGGGGTATGTGGCCGATGGGCGGTGCTTGGCTTTCGCAACATTTGTGGGAAAATTATTTGTACCAAGGGGATCTGGAATTTTTGCGGCATGTTTATCCGATTTTAAAAGGAAGCGCGGCATTTTTTGTCGATTACCTTATACCGGAACCCACGCATGGCTGGCTGTTGGTGTCGCCCAGTATCTCTCCCGAAAACGCACCCAAAAGCCGCCCAGGAGTGTCGATTGACGCCGGTACGACCATGGATAACCAATTGGTTTTTGATGTATTTGATGCGACCATTCGGGCGGCCGATGCGTTGGGCACTGATGAGGCGTTTGCGACCTTGTTGAAGGAAAAGCAGGCGTTGTTGCCGCCGATGCAGGTCGGCAGGCATGGTCAGCTACAGGAATGGTTGGCCGATTTGGATGATCCGGAGGATAAACATCGGCATATTTCGCACCTGTACGGACTGTTCCCATCCCGGCAAATATCGCCGTTTCGGACACCCGGCCTTTTTGCAGCGGCGCGGGTGACCTTGGAACAGCGCGGCGATGTCAGCACCGGTTGGAGTATGGGGTGGAAAGTAAATTGGTGGGCGCGTATGTTGGACGGAAACCGTGCTTGGAAGCTGATCCGGGAGCAGTTAAGCCCGGTGGGAACTAACAAGGACGGAGGCGGTAGCTATCCGAACCTCCTTGATGCCCACCCTCCATTTCAAATTGACGGTAATTTCGGCTGTACCTCAGGAATTGCCGAAATGCTTCTGCAAAGCCACGATGGGGCTATTCACCTATTACCTGCCCTGCCTGATGACTGGAAACCAAGTGGATCGGTAAGTGGTTTGCGCGCGCTTGGCGGCTTTGTTATCGAACACTTAGCATGGAAGAATGGCCGGATTACCCGGCTCACGATACGCTCTGAACTTGGCGGAAACCTCCGGTTGCGATTGGGCGCGCCGATGCCACATGCTAACCTGAAGGCGGCATCGGATGGTGCAAACCCGAATCCATTCTTTTATGTGCCGGCAATAAACCAGCACATAGACAAACAATCGGTATATCCCGATGGGGTGTCTGATGTGTTTGAATATGATATAGCTACACAAAAAGACAGGACTTATCATGTTTTATAAGGTATTCGGTTGATAGTTGTCGAATAAACACTTAAATTCGCAGAACGCCATTTATATACCAAAAACGTAAGTTATGTTCCGATACATTTTCTTTTTATCAGCCGCATTGCTATGTTCGAGGTGTGCGTCTGCCCAATCAGGTAAACTCTTTACTGTTGACTCGGAACTTTCCAGTAGCATGGTCACGGACGTCCATCAGGGACGGAGTGGCTACGTATGGATTGCAACCGAAGATGGGTTAAATAGATTCGACGGTATCAAATTCAAGGTGTATAGGCACAACGAGCACGACCCTCATTCCGTGCTGAACGATATGGCGCTGGTGCTTGCCGAGGATAAGCAAGGGCAGATGTACGTAGGTTACATTAATGGTGTTCAATACTACGATGCTGCGAGCGATTCGTTTCATCATATCCCGCTTAAACTTCAGAATGGTCAGGAAATCGCTGCCCATGTCTTGACCATCGTCCAGCGCAAAAACGGCCAGTTGCTTGTTGGAACGTCGGGCCACGGCATATTTGAATTGCAACAAAGGGCTGGCCGGTGGGAGGGTACTAAGCTTGAAGGGCTGGTGCCAAGTAATATGATCATCCGGATATTCGAAGACCAAAAAGAAAATCTTTGGATTGCGACGGAAGACAACGGGTTATTCAGGTTCGGCGACGGAAAACTAACGGATTACTTTGCAGCTAAAAAAGTCCAGAATAATGTGGTGTCCAGTATATGTGAAGACAAATACGGTACGATCTTCGTCGGCAATATGAGCGGTGGACTATTCCGATACAACACGATTGACGATGCGTTTGTTCGGGTACATTATGGTGGCGGAGGGGATCTTGCCGTGGCAGATTTGCTGGTCAGTTCGCGGAATGAGTTGTACATAGCTACCAACGGAGCGGGGATGAAACTATACGATGAGGAATCAGGCGTGGTTAAGGACATGGACCTGACAATGACGACGTTCGATTTCAATACAACAAAAATAAACTCGATCCTCGAAGACAATGCTGGAAACATCTGGATGGGTATGTATCAACGAGGAGTATTTTTGCTGCCCACGCATAAAAACAGCTTTGGCTATATCGGGTATAAATCGGTAAACCGTAATTTGATTGGTTCAAATTGTGTGATGTCGATATTTGAGGATAGTAAGGGCACGTTTTGGATTGGCACTGATAACGACGGATTATATGCCCTGGGTCCAGATGGCAGTTCGAGCAGGCATTACGGGTGCCGCGGTGGTGTACGGTCGGTACCTTCCACCATTATGTCCATTTATGAAGACTCATATGGAGATCTCTGGATTGGCTCCTATTCGGATGGTTTAGCAAAGTTTGACCCGCACACCGGTCAAAGCACCTACTTAACGGAGCTTGTGGATAAAAACGGAGATAACGTACAGCGCATATACGGGCTACGGGAGGATAAGGAACAGCGCCTTTGGATAGCCTCCATGGGATCTGGACTGTTCTGTCTCGATTTGAAATCCCGCACCATCCATAATTTTAGTGCCGTTGACGGCACGGTATACCGCCCGGATGGCAACTATTTACCCAACGATTGGATCAATTGTCTACTGTTATCGAGAAATAATAAGCTTTACATCGGCACTTTTGATGGGTTAGCCTGTTTGGATTTGGAAAATGAAAATTTTGTGACGGCGTTTGGGACCAACCGGTTGCTCAGTAACACGGTGGTGTATTCACTTCATGACGACGATAAAGGGAATTTGTGGGCGGGTACTTCCCGGGGACTGGTATGCCTCAATATTGCTACCCTTGAAATGAATATCTTTGATATGGATAACGGCCTGCCCAGCAACCTCATCTGTGCTGTGGAGGGAGGTCCAAACGGGGATATCTGGGTAAGTACGAACCGCGGAATCGCAAAAATGGACGTGTCGGAATCCCGATTTTTAAATTTTTATGCCGGGGATGGACTTCAGGGCAACGAGTTTATGACGAAGGTTTCGCTCGCGGCGAAAAACGGAGATTTATATTTTGGAGGAATACATGGCGTCACTTATTTCAGACCCGGCGAAATCCACGTTCAAAATAAAAAACGGATCGTGGACATTGTTGATTTTTATGTCAGTGACAAGGCGGTGAGAAAGGGTATGAAATCCGGCCGCTATGCGATTGTGGACACCGCGGTTAACCATGCGCAAACATTCCATCTCGACTACCGCGACAATTCATTCAGTGTGGAATTTTCCACGATGGACTTCAACGACTCCGAAAGGGTTTCATATGTGTATTCACTAAATGACAACGAATGGCTTGCCTTGCGACCGGGCAACAATCGCCTGGTGTTCGACAACCTGGAGGCCGGTGAATACCGCTTGCGCATCCGCGCCCGGTCAAACGATACATTTTCCGACATTAAGGAGGCGCGGATTATCATTCATCCTGTTTGGTTCCAGTCTACATTGGCCAAATGGACGTATGCGCTGGTGGCGATCATGATTTCGGTTGTCATTGCAAAGGCCTATCGAAACCGGCGACGCATACAGCAACAAATGCAAGTCCATCAGCAAGCCGAGGCGGTCAACGAGGCCAAGCTGCAGTTTTTTATCAATATCGCTCATGAGATCCGAACGCCATTGTCCCTAATCATGAGCCCGCTGGCAAAGCTCATCGAAAACGATGGGGATGGCAAACGTGCGCATTTGTATGCTATCATGAATCGCAATGTGCGTCGCATGCTCGACTTGGTCAACCAACTGATGGATATCCGGAAGATTGAAAAGGGACAAATGAGTTTGCAGGTTGAGTGCGTGGATATGGTTAAGTTTACCAAAGTAATCTGCTCGATGTTTGAAGAGCAACTCGATGCAAAGGACATTACCCTCACGGTGGAGAGTCCGCGTAGAGAACTGTTCGCTGATATCGACCCAAGGAATTTCGATAAGGTGTTGATGAATATCCTTGCTAATGCCTGTAGATTTACGCCGATGGGCGGCACCATAAAGGTCACATTGGAAGCTGTTGAGGGGCACGGGTCGAAAGGCAGCCCTGAATATATGCGGATTGCGGTGTCAGACTCCGGGCCAACGATCGATGAGCAAGAAGCCGAGCACCTATTCGAATGTTTCTATCAATCGAAAAGCCATCGTGATCGCAACCGCCAAGGCACAGGTATCGGGCTTTACTTGGCCAAGCAGTTGGTCGAGTTGCATGGGGGGGCGATCGGCGTTGAAAACCTAAAGGGAAATGGATGCCAGTTTGTCTTGACACTGCCGGTTGAGCTTGGATCGGCATCAACACGTGCCGTTTCGGTACCCGAGAAATGGGTAGCTGCGGAACAAGACCACGTGATGCCGGAAGTGGCGGAACAGGGATTTGAAGGAACGAAAAAACGGGCACAACGGCTTGTCATCATCGATGACGACTACGAGATACGCGCTTATCTCCATGGCGAATTTAGCGATGACTATGCAGTAACGGTGTATACAGACGGTGCGGAGGCATATCAGGGCATCTTGAAAGAACCGCCTGAGGTGGTGATCAGCGATATCATGATGCCCGGCATGGACGGATTTACGCTGTGCCGCAAAATCAAGAGCAGTCCGTTAGTGAACCACATACCCGTCGTACTCCTTACGGCAAAGGCCGAAGATTCAGACAATGCGGAAGGATTGGAATCCGGTGCCGATGCGTACGTCGTTAAACCGTTTCATATAGACGTTCTGCGGAAACTTGTGAAAAGTTTAATCAGAAACAGGCAGCTCATTCGAAATAGCGAAAGGGAACAACAGTTCAAGTCGCAGTTTATTTCCAAGATTGATCTTAAGAGCGCCGATGAAAAACTGATGGAGAAAGTACATCGCATCATCGAAGAGAATTTAAACAATCCACGTTTGAGCGTTGAGATGATTGCCACGGAAATTGGAATCAGCAGAGTACACCTGCACCGGAAACTGAAGGAACTGACTAATCTGACCACACGGGACCTCATCAGGAACATCCGGTTGAATCAAGCCGCGGACTTGATTGGCAAAAAGAACCTAACGGTATCGGAAGTGGCGTATGCGGTAGGTTATTCGGACGTTAACCATTTCTCGGTGTCCTTTAAGCAACTGTACGGTGTGCCGCCAACGGATTATGTAATGGATGCCGTTACTTATTCGCGTCAGGATTGACGCTGATGTTTTTTGAAGAATCCATTTGCAATCGGTTGCATTTGTGGATTTTTGTTTTTATCTTAGTTGTGGAGTAAGACCGAACATAAACCAGAATGGTAGTTTTTCCTTTTCACTGCTTAAGGTATTGATGCCAACGTTGGTTTTATGTCGGTGGTGTTGTGTCAAACAGAGGAATTATTAATATCAAAGAAGAATGAAAGTTCATAGACGCTTGTGGCTCTCCGTGGCTTGTGCCGGGACGGCTTTATTTGTAAGTTGCCAAGGGTATGACGACCCTATGGAACAGCCCGTCACATTAAAGCAGGTTTTCCATGATGATTTTTTGGTGGGAACCGCGCTGAGTCTTGGTCAGATAAATGAAACAGACGCATCCACCGATTCATTGATTAAGCGGCAATTCAATGCCATCACGGCGGAGAACATCATGAAAGCCGGAATCATCCATCCCGAATGGGATCGGTATGACTTTGAAGCCGCCGACAAGTTTGTGGGATACGGACGAAAAAACAATATACACCTCGTGGGACATACGTTGATTTGGCATAGCCAGCTCCCGCCCTTCGTCAACCAACTCACTAATGCCGATTCGCTGCGCCTGTTTATGGAAGAACATGTCGCTGCCGTTGCCGGTCGCTATGCGGCGGAATTGGATGGATGGGATGTCGTGAATGAAGCATTGGATGAGGATGGGGGGTTCCGCCAATCCATTTTTTACAAGCTGCTTGGTGAACAATACCTCGTGGATGCATTCCGGTTGGCACAGCAAGCGGCACCTCTTGTGGAATTGTATTACAATGACTACAATATCGAGCAACCTGCAAAACGTGAAGGGTGCATTGCTCTCATCCGCATGCTGCAGGAAGCTGGCGCCCGTATTGATGGGGTGGGTATACAGGGGCATTGGCATGCCGGCCGCGTGCCTTTCGATGAAATTGAGAAAAGCATTGAGGCCTATGCAGCACTGGGACTGAAGGTAATGATTACTGAACTTGATCTTGAGGTGCTTCCGCGTGGCTTCCAAGGTGCCGACGTGAACCAGCGCATGGTGGCGGGCGACCGTTCGCTGAATCCGTATGCAGATGGACTGCCGGACAGCGTGGCACATCAACTGGCGGCAGACTACGAAAACCTGTTTAGGCTTTTTCTGAAACATAAAGACAAAATCAGCCGGGTAACGTTTTGGGGCGTAAATGACGGGCAATCATGGCTGAACCACTGGCCGATAGCCGGAAGGACGAATTATCCGTTGCTTTTTGACCGTGACAATCATCCAAAAGAGGCCTTTTATCGCGTGATGGAAATTAAGAACAACTCAAAGTAACCCTATGTCTTACGTAGCGGCAAAAGAAAACAGCAAGCAGGAGAGACTGTCTGTGGTCGAAAAGGTCGGTTATAGCCTAGGCGACCTGGCCGCCAATTTGGTATTTCAGACATTGATTACCTACTTGGCTTATTTTTACACCGATATTTATAGACTGAACACACAACATGCTTCTGCCATCATGTTGGTGGTGGGACTGGTAGCCGCTTTTGCATTTAATCCCATCATCGGTGCGTTAGCCGATCGTACCCAATCGAGATGGGGAAAATTTCGGCCGTGGGTGTTATGGACGGCGGTTCCACTCGGCGTAGTGGCTCTGCTGGCCTTCAGTACACCCGATTTTTCCTATAAAGGCAAGTTGATTTATGCCGTGGTCACGTATACGCTACTATTGTTGTTGTATGCGGCCAATAACCTGCCTTATTCCGCGTTGAGTGGTGTCATCACCGGTAATATGAAAAACCGCAACAGCCTTTCGGCTTACCGCTTCGTGGCGGTGATGTTTGCCCAGTTTTTTGTGCAGGTGTTCATGTTGCCCATTATTGAAACGGTGGGTGGTGGCGACAAGGCGGCAGGGATTGAAACGGTGATGACGTGGTTGGCCGCCATCGGAACAGCCATGTTGCTGATTACGTTTTTCACCACGCGTGAGCGGATTGTACCTAAGCCCGAACAAAAATCAAGTTTAAAAGAAGATTTGGGGGATTTGCTGAAGAATAAACCCTGGGTGATCATGCTGGTGTTGACCACGCTGGTCTTTGTCACATTGGCCATGAAGGGGGGATCCTACGTCTACTATTTCAAAAATTATGTGGATGCCGAAAGCTTGGCTGGTTTTGTAAGCCCGATATCCAATGCGCTTTCGAGACTTGGCTTCAACTTTTTCGGGGAAGACCCCGTTTCCGCGGGATTTGGTCTGTTTAACGCCGGAGGAATCATTTTCATGATTGTAGGTATTACGTTGTCAAAGCGTTTTGCCGACAAATATGGCAAACGGGATGTCTTCGGCATTGCGCTGTTTATTTCCACATTGTTCATACTGGCATTTTACCTCTTCCCCCCGAAGGCTGTAGCCTTGATGTTTGGTTCGCAGATTCTGCACGGCTTTTTTTATGGCATCACCATCCCCTTACTCTGGGCGATGATTGCCGATGTCGCCGATTACAGCGAATGGAAAAACAACCGCCGTGCCACCGGCATTATCTTTTCGGCCATGATGGTAGGGCTGAAAGTAGGTCTCAGTCTTGGTAGTTCGCTGCTGGCTTGGATATTGGGGCTATATAATTACCTCCCCAACAGCGATGCGGTGCAGTCTGATACTGCCATACACGCCACTAAACTGCTGGTGAGCGTTTTCCCTTCCATCCCATTTTTGGTTGGCGCTGCGTTGCTTTTTTTCTATGAGATCAATAAGCAGGCAGAGGTACGGATCGAGTCAGATTTGAAGCAAAGGAGGGTTTCGTAAAGCATTTATTTATTATTTTAGCTAATTACTACGCATTGATTTTATGCCAGAAGAACCGATTGACCACTTGAATTTCGATGACCTAAATGCCAAGGCGATCTCCAGCCCATTGGTGACGCATGTTTTCACAGCAGATCCATCTGCGCATGTGTTTGAGGGAAGAATTTACATCTATCCCTCGCACGACATCGACGCAGGTATACCGTTTGACGATTTGGGTAGCCATTTTGCGATGGAAGATTACCATGTGTTTTCCCTCGCACACCCGCAGGCAGACGCGGTGGATCACGGTGTTGCGCTGCATGTGCGAGATGTGCCTTGGGCCGAAAAACAACTGTGGGCACCCGATGCGGCGGAAAAAGAGGGTACTTATTACCTGTTCTTCCCCGCGAAAGACCATGAGGGTATTTTCCGCATCGGTGTGGCGACAAGTCATTCCCCAGCGGGGCCATTTACGCCGAGACCACAACCGATCAAAAACAGTTTCTCCATTGACCCTGCCGTGTTTAAAGACGAGGATGGCAGTTATTACATGTACTTCGGCGGTATTTGGGGTGGGCAATTGCAACGTTGGAGGACGGGTGCTTTCAACGCAACGGGAGATGGGCCATTTGTCCATCTGCCTGAAGATAACCAACAAGCCTTATGTGCAAAGGTGGCAAAGCTGCGTGACGATTTACTGGAATTTACCGAGGAACCAAAAGATGTGGTGATTCTGGATGAATACGGCAATCCGTTGCTGCAAGGTGATGGTGATCGGCGGTTTTTTGAGGCGTCATGGATGCATCGATACCATGGAAAATATTATTTCTCTTATTCCACGGGCGATACGCATTACATTTGCTATGCTACAGGCGACAACCCGTATGGGCCATTCACGTATGCCGGTCGGATACTGAATCCCGTTGTCGGATGGACATCGCATCACTCCATCGCAGAATTTCAGGGCAAATGGTACCTCTTCTACCACGATTCGAGCCTATCTGAGGGCGTGACCCACTTGCGTTCGATGAAAATGACGGAGTTGCATCATGATGAGCAGGGCAATATCCGTACGATAGATCCATATTTGGCTGATACGAATGAACAATAACCAATACTAATAAATGAATGCCATGTCTGCCATTCACCATCGATTTACAGCTGTTTTCCTTGTTTTCCTTTGTTGGTTGATGACGCTGCAGGCTTATGCCGACGTGCGGCTTCCCCGGCTCGTCGGTGATGGCATGGTGTTACAGCGTGGAACCGAACTGAAGATATGGGGATGGGCAGAACCTCGGGAACGGATTACAGTGCAATTTGAAGGTAAATCTTACCGTACCGTTACCCAAGCCGACGGGAATTGGCGTGTGCACTTGCCTGCGATGGAAGCTGGAGGGCCGTACACGATGACGATCAAGGGCAAGAATACGATTGTCATTGACGATATTTTGGTGGGCGATGTATGGTTCTGCAGTGGGCAGAGCAATATGGTACATATGTTAAACATCCACGACGTAGCCTATGCCAAGGAAATTGCCGACGCTAACGATGCGCGGATTAGGCAGTTTCTAGTGCCAACGGCGACCGATTTGCAAGCGCCACAGGATGATTTTCCCTCCGGTACATGGGAATATGCCACTGGCGAATCCGTTCGCTCGTTTTCTGTTGTCGCTTATTTTTTTGCAAAGCATTTGTATGACAACTATCAGGTTCCCATCGGCATCATCAATGCTAGTGTAGGTGGTACGCCCATTGCGGCATGGACGAGTGAGGAAGGGCTAAGTGTGTTTCCATCCATCATTAACACCATTCAGCAAAATAAGGATACCGCTTATGTAAACGAAACCAATCGCGCGGCTGCGGCCGCTAATAAACCTGCACCCTCACGAGATTTAGGGATGTTGGGTGAAAAAAAATGGTTTGAGGTGGGCTATGTTCCACCTGCTGGTGGATGGCGTACGATCAACGTGCCCGGCTATTGGGAAGACCAAGGCATCAAGGATTTAGACGGTGTCGTTTGGTACAGGAAGGAAGTGGAAATTCCAACGGCTATGGTTGGTAAACCGGCACGGGTGTTCTTGGGTAGGATTGTAGATGCGGATGCGTTGTATATCAATGGTGAGCAAGTGGGCAACACGACCTATATGTATCCCCAGCGCAGGTATTCCGTTCCCGCCGATTTATTGGTGGAGGGAAAGAATGTTTTCGTGGTGCGCGTAACCAATCACAACGGTAAAGGTGGTTTCGTTCCCGATAAACCCTATTGCATTTTTGCCGGAAATGATACGGTAGATCTAAAGGGCACCTGGCAATACAAGGTGGGTGAGGTGTTTGAGCCGACCGCGCGTGGTGATATGGTGTCGGGTATCCAATTGCAAAACCAGCCGACGGCTTTGTTTAATGCCATGGCTGCGCCGGCGACCGATTATAGAATAAAAGGCGTATTGTGGTACCAAGGTGAAAGCGATGCGAATCGTCCGAAAGCGTACGCGCAGCACTTATCGGCATTGATAAGCGATTGGCGGAAGCAATGGGCCGTAGACACACTACCTTTTCTATATGTGCAATTGCCCGGTTTTATGGATTACAATTACCTGCCGTCAGAAAGCAATTGGGCGGAATTAAGGGAATCTCAACGGACAACACTTGCGGTTCCGCATACGGCAATGGCGGTGGCTATCGATTTGGGCGAATGGAATGATGTCCATCCGGAAGGGAAAAAAGAAGTTGGTGAACGCTTGGCTTCGCTGGCGCGGAGGCTGGTGTATCAGGAGGATATCGTTGCATCTGGTCCGATGTACCGATCGCATCTACAGGACGGGAATAAAGTCATGATTTCATTTAGCGATGTCGGGAGCGGATTGGTTGCAAATGATGGGGAAGCATTGGGTGAATTTGCCATAGCAGGTGCAGATGGGAAGTTTGTGTGGGCGCATGCAGAAATCATTGGCGATCAGGTGATCGTCTGGAGCGATCGGGTATCCACCCCGGTCCATGTTCGTTATGCGTGGGCTGACAATCCGGTGAACCCGAACCTATACAA
The DNA here is from genome assembly GCA_964498395.1 of uncultured Parapedobacter sp. Lineage (GTDB taxonomy): Bacteria > Bacteroidota > Bacteroidia > Sphingobacteriales > Sphingobacteriaceae > Parapedobacter. The sequence goes on from CAZCHE010000005.1 coordinate 21,460, forward strand.
CAAGGAGGGGTTGCCTGCTTCACCGTTTGAAATAGTGCTAAACTAGGGATTGGGGAGTGCGCGAGAAGCGCGCGTGTTCGTGTGTTACGATATTTTCCATAAACCAACTGTTATGAGCGTTAAACTGAGAAGCTACGACTGGTTTGGTAAGAATGACAAAATGGGCTTTGTGCATCGGTCATGGTTGCGCAACCAGGGGTATCCAGACGACTATTTCGAGGGCAAGCCCGTTATAGGCATTTGCAATACATGGAGTGAATTTACCCCTTGTAACGGCCATCTTCGTGATTTCGCTGAAATCGTAAAGCGAGGTGTAGTCGAAGCGGGCGGTTTTCCGCTGGAGTTTCCCGTCACATCATTGGGTGAAACCATTATGCGGCCGACGACAATGTTGTTCCGTAACCTAGCCAGTATGGACGTAGAGGAATCCATCCGAGCCAATCCGATTGATGGAGTGGTTCTATTGACGGGTTGCGACAAGACAACGCCAAGTACGTTGATGGGGGCCTGCAGCGTCGATCTACCTACCATCGTCGTGCCGGGAGGTCCGATGTTGAATGGCCGTTTCCGCGGTGAATGCATCGGATCAGGGTCGTTCAATTGGATGGTGAAGGAAAAACAATTGGTTGAAAATTTTACACCCGAAGATATCCACGAGGCCGAAGTGGGCGTGGCCCGTAGCCAGGGCCATTGCATGACAATGGGTACTGCGTCTACCATGGCCTGTATGGTGGAAGCATTGGGCTTGACATTGCCCGGTGCGGCGGCCATTCCCGCTGTGGATGCGAGAAAGAAGGTGATGGCACAGCTTAGCGGCAGGCGCATCGTGGAAATGGTGAAGGAAGATCTGAAATTATCCGACATCCTCACCAGGAAGGCCTTTGAAAACTCGATTATGGTCAATGCGGGCATTGGCGGGTCGACTAACTTGATCATTCACCTATTGGCTATTGCAGGCAGGATCGGCGTTGACCTGAAATTGGAAGACTTTGATACGATAGGCAGTAAGATTCCCTTATTGGTTAACCTGAAACCAGCTGGCAACTACTTGATGGAAGATTTCTACTATGCCGGGGGGCTTCCTGTTGTCATCCATGAGCTTCGGCAATTCCTCCACCAAGATACCATGACGATCAATGGGAAATCCATCGGTGAGAACAACGATCATCCACCATGCTATAACCGTGATGTTATCGCATCCATCGCGGCGCCACTTCAACAAGAAGCGGGTATTGCCGTATTGAAAGGCAATCTCTGTGAAAATGGAGCGGTCATCAAGCCCTCTGCGGCGACACCCGCCCTGATGAAACATCGCGGTAGGGCAGTCGTGTTTGAAACCATGGAAGACTATCATGCGCGTATTGATGATCCTGACCTCGATATCGATGAAAATAGTGTCATCGTGCTAAAAGGTGTTGGACCTGTTGGTTATCCGGGTATGCCCGAGGTTGGTAACGTAGATTTGCCCGAAAAGCTAATCCGCCAAGGCGTGAAAGACATGGTACGTATTTCAGATGGTCGGATGAGTGGTACCGCAGCGGGAACCGTCATCTTGCATGTGTCACCCGAATCCTCGATAGGTGGCACCCTGGCGTTGGTTAAAGACGGCGATATCATCGAGCTAGACGTTGCTAATCGTAGGCTCCACCTGGATGTGAGCGACGAAGAGCTTCAACAACGAAAAGCGGCGTGGGTGCCTCCGCCGCCCATGGCTAAGAGAGGGTATGTGAAATTTTACATCGACCACGTACAACAAGCGCACCTCGGGGCCGATCTAGACCTCCTGCAGGGTGGTTCGGGTGCTGAAGTAAGCCGGGATTTGCATTAGGATTCGGTATGTTGTTATGGGAAATATGAGCATTGACGAATTTTATGGATAGAAAAATGAAGTTATATCGCACTACAAGGGGCATCGTTATCGAGCACCAGGACCTATTTTACCATGCGGACGAACAGGGATGGGATCGGTTTGTCAATGATGAACACCTATCGGAAAAATGCAAGCGCATCATTGAATCAACTGGCGTGAAGACCAGCAGTCAGCTGGATGAGACGACTTTGCTAGCACCCATTGGCCACCAGGAACTCTGGGCTTGTGGCGTCACCTATCTGCGGAGCAAGATCGGTCGGCAGGAGGAAAGCAAAGAGACCGGGGGCAGTGACTTTTATGCGCGGGTTTATGAAGCGGAGCGGCCCGAAGTTTTTTTCAAAGCCACGGCACATCGCGTCGTGGGGCACGGTGGTGCGGTGCGCATACGGAAGGATAGCACATGGGATGTGCCCGAACCGGAAATGACCTTGCTGGTTGCATCGACCGGCAAAATCATTGGCTACACCATCGGCAATGATATGAGTAGCCGTAGTATCGAGGGTGAAAATCCACTGTATTTGCCACAGGCAAAAACGTATGATGGGTGCGCGGCAATTGGCCCCTGTATTTACGTTACAGATGATCCCCTTGATAGCGATACGGAAATCCACCTTCGTATCGCCCGGCAAGGCGTAGTCGTCTTTGAGGGCTGCATTGCCATTAGCCAGATGAAGAGAACTCCCGAAGAATTGGTGTCTTTTGTATATCGGGAGAGCTCCTTTCCCAATGGTTGCCTCTTGATGACTGGAACGGGCATCGTGCCGGGAAGTGATTTTACGCTGCAAAGCGGAGACAGCATCTCGATTGCCATCGATTCTATTGGAACATTGATAAACACCGTAACATAAGCAAGGAGTGCGGTAGACGAGTGCAGGTCAAGTAGGTTTTCATTACTTTTGTTAAGTAAATCAGTTTTATACACACAGTTAAATGATACCGACCCGTATGAAATACCTGCTAACCATTCCATTATTCGGCATTGCTATCGCTTGCGGTAACATGCAGCAAACCCAAGATGAGACAACTTTTCCGACCACCGGTACCATCGAGCGCCTTGATCCCGCATTGGATACCATTATCGATCCTGCTGCCAAAGCGGAAATCATTGCCGAAGGTTTTCATTGGAGCGAGGGACCTTTATGGGTGGACAGCGAACAGATGCTGTTGTTTTCAGATGTGCCAACAAATACGGTCTATAAGTGGACAGCGGAAGAGGGCGTGGCAGTTTACTTGCACCCAAGTGGTTATACGGGAACGACCCCGAGCCAAAGCCGGGAGCCGGGGAGTAATGGATTGCTACTTGACCATGCCGGCAACCTCGTTCTTTGCCAGCACGGCAATCGGCAGATAGCCAAAATGGATGCGCCTTTGAACCAACCGACAACCACGTATACCGCATTGGTCGATCAGTATGAAGGCAAGCGCTTGAACAGTCCAAATGATGCTGTGTATAACCGCATGGGCGAATTGTTTTTTACCGATCCACCGTATGGCCTGCCGTCTCAAAATGATGAGGATCCTGCAAAAGAAATTGCATTTAATGGTGTGTATAAAGTAAGGCCAGACGGGGAAGTGGTTTTGTTGACAAAAGACATTACCAGACCAAATGGTATTGTTTTTTTTCCGGGAGAAAGGACATTGTTAATTGCGAGTTCTGATTCCCAAAAGCCTGAATGGTATTTGGTTGATGATATCGACTCATTGACGACACCGGTGTTGTTTTACAGCGCCATCAATGAACGGGAAGGAGTAAAGGGGCTGCCCGATGGGTTGAAGATCGATAAAAACGGGAATGTATTCGCAAGCGGCCCCGGTGGTATTTGGATTTTCAACGCCGAGGGGAAGGTATTGGGGAAACTCAAGCTGGACGAAGCCGCATCCAATGTTGCATTTTCGGCAGACGAGAAAACACTGTATGTCACGAATAACACCGTCGTGTTGCGCTTGAAAATGAGGGATTAGGGGTAACTATAGCCCATTCGCCTTCGCCGTGATTTCGGCGATATCCAATACCTGTACATCCTGTTCCTTTTCCTTGATCTTGATGCCGTCACGCAGCATGGTCATGCAGAATGGGCAGGCAGCGGCAATGATCTCGGGTTGCGTTTCCAATGCTTCCTCGGCACGTTCGATATTGATGTCTTTTTTGCCATTTTCGGGTTCCTTAAACATCTGTGCACCTCCGGCCCCGCAACATAGGCCGTTGCTTCGGCAACGCTTCATTTCGACCAATTGGGCATCTAGGGTTTCCAGTGCTTTCCGTGGGGCCTCGTAGACCTCGTTGGCCCGACCCAGGTAGCAAGGGTCGTGGTACGTGATGCGCCGCCCCTTGAATGATTCACCACCTTCAGCTTTCAATTTGCCCTCATCGATCAGTTGTTGGATAAGTTGGGTATGGTGGATCACTTCGTAATGCCCACCGAGGTCGGGATATTCATTTTTAAGGGTATTGAAGCAATGAGGGCAGGCCGTGACAATCTTTTTCACTTCGTAGCCATCAAGGATTTGGATATTCATCATAGCCTGCATTTGGAAGAGAAATTCGTTTCCAGCGCGCTTGGCGGGATCGCCCGTACAGTTTTCCTCTGTGCCCAAAATGGCGTATTTTATGCCCACATGGTGCAGTATCTTACAGATGTCACGGGTGATTCGTTGCGCACGTTCGTCAAAGCTTCCCGCACAGCCTACCCAAAACAGGATGTCCGCCGTTTCTCCCTTGGCCATTAACTCGGCCATCGTTGGTATGTTTAGTTCTTCCATGCTCAGTATGCAAAATAATCAGTGTTCATCCGCTAAATCCGTGTTCCACTAACCATTATCAACCCAGTTGGCCCGGTCGGCCTGGGCATATTTCCACGGGGCGCCGTTGTTTTCAATATTGCCAAACATGGCATTGAGGCTGGCTGGTGCTTGGGATTCTTCCATCACGGTATAGCGCCTTAATTCGACGATGATCTCCAATGGATTGATATTGACAGGACAGGCTTCCACACATGCATTGCAGGTCGTGCAGGCCCAAATTTCCTCCCGGGTGATGTAATCATCTAACAGCGATTTGCCATCATCTTGATATTCCTTGTTCTTCCGGGTGTTTTCGCCCACTTCTACCATGCGGTCACGCGTATCCATCATGATTTTACGGGGGGAGAGCAATTTGCCCGTGATGTTAGCGGGGCATACAGCGGTGCATCTACCGCATTCCGTGCAGGTGTAGGCCTCCATTAGATTTTTCCAGGTCAGGTCTTGGATGTCCTTCGCTCCGAAACGGGCAGGTGCATCCATCGTCTCTGGTGTGTATCCGGGATCCAGCATGGCCTTTACCTCATTGGTCACGCTATCCATATTGGTAAAATGCCCTTTGGGGTTCAAGTTGGAATAATAGGTGTTGGGAAATGCCAATAGGATATGCAAATGCTTGGAGTAGGGGAGGTAGTTGAGGAATGCCAATACGCCGATGATGTGGAACCACCAACAAAACCGCTCGATAAAGATGAGCGAAGATACGTTGTCAGGCAATAGGGGCAATAGCCACGAACTTACCGGGAATGCGCCCGCTTGGGTATAATGAGATGCACCCAGCAGCTGTAATTTGTGGTCAGCTGCGTTCATGGTCAGAAAAGCCGCCATCAACAGGATTTCAGCCGTGAGAATGAGGTTTGCATCGGTGCGGGGCCATGTGGTCATTTCGGTGCCGAAGAAGCGCTTGAGTCGAGCTATATTGCGCCGAGTCAGGAAAATGACACACCCAACGAGTACACTGAAGGCCAACCATTCAAAAGCGGCTATGAGGAAACTGTAGAAAGCGCCCATGCCGGAAAATATACGATGCGTACCAACGAGTCCATCTAGCACGATTTCCAGCATCTCAATGTTGATGATGCAAAAACCAAGGTATACAAAAAGATGCAAGAGTGCCGCAAAGGGGCGCTTGAACATCTTCTTTTGTCCAAATGCAACCAGCAACATGGTTTTCCAACGCCGGGCAGATTGGTCATCCCGCCGGTGCTTACGCCCCAAGCGGATATTGCGGATGATTTTCCGGGCATTGTTGGTGGCTAATGCCACCGCAAACAGCAATAGGACTGCAAAAATGAGTTGGCTTATCATCATACAAAAGGTTATCATGAACAACGGTGAAACGTGTTCAGCACGAAATTACGGAATAATAATTACTATGCAAGCATAATAATTTATTTAGATGGATTTTAAAGTTTAGGCCCAGGTGGGTAAAAAAATAGCGGAATGTATGCACATTCCGCCATTAAGCGTTTGGGTGTTGGGGAGATTACTGGTTTGCAGGCGTCGCCGCTGGCGTCGTACTGGTTATCCCCAGTTTCGTTTTTACATCTGCGGTCAAGTCATCACCACCCGCAAAGTAAGGGATTGCGGTGTTCGCGATGTCAAACACGTATGCGTAACCTTTTTCCTTGGCTACATTTTGTACGGCTGTATTCGCTTTTTGTATGATGGGAGCAAACAATTCTTCTTGTTTTTGTCCTAATTCCTGCTCGGCTAACTGCTGTACTTCGTTGATCCGGCGTTCGATTTCCTGCAATTCCATGCTCAGTGTTTGGAGCCTAGTATCGATGGAATCTTTATTCGCTTCACTCCGGTTGCGATACATTTCCTGTGCTTCGGTCTGTTTTTTCTGAAACTCGGCAAACATCCCTTGCAGTTCTGATTCTTTTCCTTTTTGGAGGTTTTCAAATTCAGTGTTTGCGCTTGCAAATTCCGGCATCGATTGGATGATGTCTGCCGTATTTACATGGCCAATTTTTTGCTGAGCATTTACGAGTTCGGTTGATAAAAACAGCAATGCAACTACCACTACACCTTTTAACAAATTTTTCATGCTATCCATTTTGATTTTACTTTGTTGTTTGGGGCGTTTCCCCCTTTTTTACTATTGATTTTCGTTTAAAAAAATTTCGCAATGATACAAAACAGATCAATTATCCGCAAGGCTTGGATCTGGTTTGTATCCCAATCGGGTAACTACATCATTGCTCTTGTCCAATTTCGGGTTGGCGTAAAGGAATGTCACCTCACTGCCTTTATCCAATATGATATCTAAGCTCTGGTCGGTAGCGATGGTTTGTATGGCCTGTGCTACACGTTCCTGTATGGGTTGTACCAATTTGACACGTTCTTGGAAGAGATCGCCCTCGAAGCCGAACTTCTGGCGTTGGAATTCCCGGGCTTCCCGTTCCTTATTGACGATTTCATCTTCCCGTTTGCGGCGCATTTCTTCACTGAGTAACACTTGGTCTTCCTGGTAGGAACGGTATAGCTTTTCGATGTCCGCAAAGCGGTTGTCTACCTCCTCTTGCCACTGTACAGACAGGGCATCCAATTGTTTTTGCGCCGCAAGATACTCTGGGATATGCTTTAGGATGTACTCGGTATCCACATAAGCAAACCGTTGGGCAAAAGCCGTCGATGCCATCATGAAGAATAGTACCATAACTCCTAATATTTTTTTCCTGTTCATGATTTCCTTATCTTATGGTGATGAAATAGCTCTACAAAAGTAATTCCATTTTTTTACATGTGGGCGATATTAGTTAAAACCGCCCATTTGCTGCATAATACTGAACGTAAAATTCTGCCGCCAGGTACTGCTTGGTACACCCGGGATAGGGTCGAATGCATGACCGTAGTCAATGCCCAGTAAACCAAATATCGGCAAGAAGATACGAGCACCTACACCCACCGATCGACGTACTTTGAACGGATTGAAATCACGGAAATTATTCCAGGTATTTCCTCCCTCGGCAAATGCCAATACGAACACGGTGGCTTGATCGTTCAACATCACCGGATGCCGTAATTCCAATTGGTATTTGTTGTAAATCGGGCTTCCAGAGTTACGCGCAATATTGACATTGGAACCATCGGGTATCACCATGCCATTTGCGTATCCCCGCATCGCGATGATTTCGGATCCCTGTAAGAAGTCAAATCCCATCATGCCATCGCCACCCAGCTTGAACCGCTCGAATGCGGATTGACCCGTGACACTGCTATATGAGCCCAGGAAACCAAACTGCGCCTGTGCTTTGAGCACCAGTTTGCCGGAAATACGGGTAAACCATTGGGAATCGAATTTCCATTTGTGGTATTCCGTCCATTTGTACCGTTCTTCGTCAGGAGCCGTGGGGTAATTGATGTTGTTAAACATTGAATAGGGCGGGGTTGCCTGTACGGTAAACCGTATATGTGAACCCGAGGTCGGATATATCGGGGCATCTACCGAATTACGGCTGATTTCCTGCGTCAAATTGATGTTGTAAGACGTACCGTTTTCAAACAGGAAGCCCGGGTAATTTTGCAGTTTATATTGCTGAGCACCCAGTGAGTAGTTCAACTGGAAAAAGTTGTCTGGCCATTGCAAGCGCTTTCCGATGCTGACGGTCACACCATTCATCCATATCCGGTTCAATTCGCTGTCACCAACGATTTGTCGGCCCGTCATCCAGTCAAATCCACCGAAAGAAGAGGAGGAAGTAAAGGCGCTCACCCCGAAATAGATGGGTTTTTTACCACCCAACCAAGGTTCAGAAAACGAGAAACTATACGATTGATAGCGTTTTCCACTGGTCTGTCCACGGATACTCAGGCGTTGGCCATCACCTCTTGGCAACGGTTTCCAGGCACTTTTATCAAATAGATTGCGGGTAGAGAAGTTATTGAATGACAAGCCCAATGTACCGATTACCTGACCGGCTCCGAAACCACCCGAAAGCTCTACTTGGTCAGATGGTTTTTCGGTCACATTATATTCGATGTCCACGGTTCCCTCTGAATGGTTTAGATTCGTTGGAACGGGATTGGTCTTTTGCTCGTCAAAGTTCCCCAACTGGGCGATTTGGCGCGTACTCCGCATCAAGAGGTCCTTGGAAAATTTTTGTCCCGGCTTGGTGTGTATCTCGCGCAACAATACGCGGTCATTGGTCACATCATTGCCCTTTAGGATGATATTGTTAATGGTAAATTGTGCGCCTTCGTAGATGCGCAAATCCAAGTCGATGGTGTCGTTGTAAATGCGGGTTTGCACAGGGTCTACCGTAAAGGTCAGGTAGCCATCATTCAGGTACATGGACGAAACGTCGTTGGCATTCCGGCCATTTCCCATCAATTTGATCATCAGCTTTTCCTCACTGAATACTTCTCCCTTCTCGATACCCAAGATGATATTCAGGATGGAATCGGAGTATTTCGCATTCCCTTGCCACGAGATGTTACCGAAGTAATACTTGGGGCCTTCGTATAGGTCAATGTCGACAAACACATTGCGGTCATTGTACTTGTATACGGTGTCTTTCAGGATTTCGGCGTCTCGGTAACCACGGTCGTGCATTTTAGCGATCAGGGCTTCCTTAGCTTCCTTGAATTTTTCCTCTTTAAATTTCCCAGGACCCCAAACGCGCCACCATTGGCGCTGCTTGACCCCTTTGAAAAACTTACGGAGTTGTGTCTGCGAAAAATCCTCATTACCGGTGAATTTGATGCGGTGGGCGCGTACCTTACTATTGCGGTCTACATTGACCACCAAGATCTGGTTGTTTGCCTGGGCAGAATCTCTCACCGGAACCATGGTGATATCCGGATAGAGGTAAGCTTTTTCGCTGAGAAAACGGGTAATGGTATTCCGGGTGGTGTTCATCAGGTTTTGGTTGACAATTTTCCCGGTATTTTCATTCAGCCGTTTACGCACCTCCTCGGTCTGGCTTTTGCTCAATCCCTCGATGTCAATGCGGGTAAGCCTTGGCCGTTCCACCACGTGGATGTTGAAGAAAATGGAATCCCCTTTGATCATATCAGCGTATAGTTCCACATCGTCAAACAACCCTTGGCTCATGAGGTTTTTCACCACATTTGATGTTGCGTCGCTGGGTACTTCTATCCGCGAGCCGACCACTAATTTGGAAATGGTAATGAGCACATCGTTATCTAGGTATTCCGTGCCGCTGACGGTAATTCCCCCGATGATATAATTCTGTGGGTTGAGGTAACTGAATTCATCTGAATCTCCGATGGGGATACCCCCTTGTTGGGCATTGGAGACTTTCGCCGCCAATAAGGTAACGAGTGCAAAAAAAACTATTCGCTTCATCTATCTAATTTATCGCCGCTAAAGTACGTCAAACAGTTGTTAATTTTTGTTAAAAGGCATTTTTTTTTGGATAGTGGCCTGCTCAGCATCCTATATATCGGATGGTTCGTGGAGTTGTTCACTGGTCTTTCCGAAACGACGTTCGCGTTGCTGGTAGGCACGAATGGCCTCAAACAGATCATTTCTTCTGAACTCCGGCCACATTTTATCAGTGAAGTAGAGTTCAGAATACGCGAGCTGCCACAGCAGATAATTACTGATACGCTGCTCGCCACTGGTACGTATGAGCAATTCAGGATCAGGCATTTCTCGCGTGGTGAGGTATTGCCCAAAACGATGCTCATCGATGTCGTCTGGATCAATGGCCCCCGACTGTACTTGCCGCGCCAACTGTTTCGCCGCCTCGGTAATTTCCCATCGAGCGCTATAGCTGAGGGCTAATGTCAGCGTGGTGTTTGTATTGCCCGCCGTTTTTTCCATGGCTTCCTGGAGGCCGGCATAACATTTCGTCGGCAGTTGCTGGAGGTTACCGATAGCGTTGAGTTTGACCCCATTATCCATCAATGTCTTGGTCTCCTTGTTGATGGTATGAACCAATAGTTCCATCAATGCGGATACTTCGAGCTTCGGGCGATTCCAATTTTCGGTGGAAAAAGCATAGAGTGTCAGGTACTTGATGCCGATTTCAACGGCCCCTTCAACCGTGTCGCGCACGGCTTTGACGCCGTTTTGGTGACCGAATACCCGGAGCTTCCCACGTTCCTTTGCCCAACGCCCATTGCCGTCCATGATGACAGCCACATGCTGGGGTAGTCGTGCCTTATCAATTGTTTCCTTGATATCCATTCGTTAATTTGGGGCAAAGTTACTATTTTTTTTGAGTCGGAAGACGGGAGCCGATCATCGCCACTCCGGGCATCCTCCTTTAAATAGGGTATATGAGACGGTTAGCCCTACGGTCATGAACGAATCGTAGGGACGTCCATCGCCGCGTTGGGTGCCGGGAACGAGATTTGAGGAACCTCCGTAGGCCAAGTCCCGCCAGATCGCTTGATCAGTTTGGGATGTTATATCGGGGGGCAAGGTCCCGTAATTCCCACTGACATCGTCTAGGTAGTCCGTTAAGGTCAACCGGTATCCGAGTTCGATTCCAACCGACCAAGATCCCCTCAGATTATACTTGAATCCGGCACCGAATGGTATAGAGAAAGCATATCGACCGTACGGTTCAAAGTTGTCTGCATCATCATATTCAGTCTGCCAATCCCTGAGTGCAATTTTCTGGACATCCCCGCCAATGACTAGATATTGTTTCGGGTTAAAGTCAATGCCACCGATCCCGGCAAATATATAAGGGGTATACACGATCCTGCCCCGTTGCGGCAGCCATTTGAAAAAATTGAAATCCACCAACAGGGAGGCCTCTTTGACATCGCCGAAAAACCCCAGGTCGCGGTCGCGGCGTTGTTGTATCCTAGACTCCGCATCATAGGCAAAGATATTGGCGTATGCGAAATTACCCCTTAGCCCCCATGTGTGATTGAAATTGTATTTGACAAAGGCCCCAGCTGCCCAATCGTTGAACGCAAGTGGATTTTCAGGGTTTAAATCACCCATGTAGCCCGATGCGCCGCCCTGCAATCCAAACTCCCATTCCTGCGCGTTGGCTGACCATACCATCAAACTGACGATAAGTAATGTGGAGATTGTTTTAGGTATACCCATGGTTATTTTCAAAGGGGGTAAAGATAGTTTTTTTTGCTTATTCGCTTATTGCTTATTTGTGTATTAGCGATTTTGCGGATTCGCGGATTTGCAAATTCGCGAATCAACGGTTTAGCAAATTCGCCCCCTACCTAATAACTCCGTGCGTCAAGCCCCCAAAGCAATTTGTTGCGTAGGTTGGAAAAATAGCTGAAATTTTTCAATCGGATGAGGTTTGCTTGAAAATGCGCTTTGCTGATCTTGAGTTTGATATCCGTAGAAACCGCCTCGGTCATCGAATCGCAGGAAAGGAGGAATTTGCCGCTTCGGCTTTCGATTTCCAGGTCGAGTTCCATGTCGTCCGAGATGACCACTGGCCTAACGTTAAGGTTATGCGAGGAGACGGGGGTGATGACGAAATTGCCACTCCCGGGCATAATGATGGGGCCGCCGCAGCTTAACGAATAGGCCGTGGACCCCGTAGGTGTAGCCACGATGATGCCGTCTGCCCAGTACGCATTCAGTAACTCACCATTAAGGTATGCATTGACGGTAATCATGGCCGAACTGTCGTATTTGAATAACGTAATGTCGTTAAGTGCAAAATGTTTGTCACCAAATAACGGTGCTTGGTCAGACCGTACGGATAGCAATGTTCGTTGCTGGATATTGTAATCACCATTAAGGATGGCGTCCATTGAGGCGTCTATCTCGTCTTTATTGATGCTGGCCAGGAAGCCCAGCCGGCCAAAATTGATCCCGGCCACAGGGATGCCCGAATCACCCACAATGGATACCGCGGCCAGCATGGTGCCGTCTCCTCCTAAGCTCAACATGAAGCTGATATCGGCAGGCAACTGTTGATAAGAAGTATAGGTGTTGAATTCACGTGGACAACTCACCTGCTGCTCAAGGAATTGGTTGAAATCTTCATATATCCATAATGTCGCATCCCTTGAAGTCAACCACTCAAACAAATACTGCACATGAGGAATGACTGAAGGATGGAACTCCCGGCCATAAACCGCTATCTTCATAATTACATATTGATATAGTTCATCAGTTGTTCGTAGCGATCGTGGGAATTGTCGCTGCTATTCTCATCGTTGTAGGTAGCTTTGACGATGTAATCATACCGTAGGAAGGCCGCGACAATGGATGAGATATCCGATTTGTTGACCTTGATGGTCACTTCCAAACGAGAGGAATCTGAAAAAGGTTGTACATACGAATTTAAGATCTGCGCATTATCCGATTCAACGATGTGCGCGATGTGCGACAATGCATTGTCTCGGTGCCCCATTTCCAATACGATGATCCCTCCGGGTTGGTGGATGGACATGGTCTGGCTTAGCGCAGTCATCAGTGCCAACGGGGTGATCGTACCCAGGTAACCATGTTGGCTATCCAAGACGGGAAGGATATCGAGTTGGTGGATTTGGAAGAAAAGGAGCGCATCATAGAGGTGTTGCGTATCGAGCACGTGAATTTGTTGGTATGTGATATCGGCTTCCTGTATGCTACGCGGCTGATCGGATAACCCGGCCAGCGCTTCATATGATACCAGTCCGAGGAAAATTTCGTCCTTTACGACCGGCAATTGGGCAAGCCGCCACTCCGCCATTCGATCCAGGGCGTGCTGCACGCTGTCCATCGGACTGATTGCATACTCTTGGTCTACGATGAATTCACCTATATTCATGTTTCCCCTTTTTTAATTAAACAACTGAAATGGCCAATCGTTTAATTTGGTTTGTCCAAAATTAACGGCTTTTGGTGATATCGACGATTAATTTACGTTTTTTTTCTTTCGGTTGTTGTTTTTTTAAAATTAAGATATGCGAAGTTTTACTACTTTTGGCTCCTAGTCTTCGGTAGCATGATGTGTATTAGCATCGTGGAAATCGGTAGATCGTAAGGGAATATTGTGGAGAATAAAGATAAATATATTGTAATCAGGGAGGTAATTCGGCGTAAGAATCCGAAGCTGTTGCGCTGGATGCCCCGATTTGTTTTACGATACGTCGAACGGATCGTGCACGAAGACGACATCAACCAGGTCATGGCTAATATCGGGCATCTCCATGGTTTGGCTTTTGTGGATGCATTGATCGATGAACTGGGGGTTATCGTTGAGTTGGAAGGTGCCGAACATATTCCGCTGGAAGGCGGTGTGATATTCGCTTCTAACCATCCGTTGGGAGGGTTGGACGGCATTGCGTTTATGCATGCGTTGGGTAAATATCGACAGGACATCAAGTTTATCGTCAATGATATCTTATTAAATATCAAGAATCTGGAGCCTTTATTCGTGGGCGTCAATAAGCACGGCACTCAGGGGCGTAGGGGTGTGGAACAGTTGGAGGAAGCGTATGGGCAAGACCATGCATTGCTGGTTTTCCCGGCGGGATTGGTGTCGCGCAAGCGCGGAGGCAACATCAAGGACCTGGAATGGAAAAAGAGCTTTATCGGTAAAGCAAAGAAATACCAAAAGGATATCGTACCGGTTTATATTGACGGGAAAAATTCAAGCTTTTTTTATAATTTTGCTCGATTCAGGGAGTTTATTGGTGTAAAAGCGAATATTGAAATGTTTTATTTGGCGGATGAAATGTTTGCGCAGAAAAACAAAAAAGTAACAATATGTGTGGGAAAACCGATTTCTTATACCTATTTTGACAGCTCTAAAAGTGAAAAGGAATGGGCTGAGCAAGTGAAACAGATCGTTTACAATTTGGCTCCTGAAAACTAGATTATATGCAAGCAATAATAGCACCTATTGATAAAAACCTCATAAAAAAGGAGCTTACTCAAGAGGCGTTCGTTCGCTACACCAATAATGGGAATAACGAAATTTATTTGGTCAACCACCACCATGCACCGTATACCGTACAGGAGATAGGTAGGTTGCGTGAACTCACTTTCCGGACAGCCGGAGGTGGCACGGGGTTAGCCTATGATTTGGATGATAATGATACCTGTACGGACGCATATGACCAACTGATTGCCTGGAATCCGGAAGACGAGGAAATCATTGCCGGATACCGCTTGATTAAATGCAAGGACGTGGGGGTAAATAGCCATGGGGAAATCAATTTGTCGACGGCCCATTACTTCCATTTCTCAGAAAAATTCGTGCAGGAGTACTTACCCTATACCATTGAATTGGGTCGATCTTTCGTGCAGCCCAAATACCAACCCTCCAAAGACAACCGGAAAGGGTTGTTTTCATTGGATAACTTATGGGATGGTTTGGGGGCCATGGTCAAGCGCAATCCCGACGTGAAGTACTTGTTTGGCAAGGTCACGATGTATCCCCATTACAACAAAGAAGCCCGGGATTTATTGTTGTATTTCATGAATCATTACTTTCCCGATAAAGAGGAGTTAGTGTGGCCCATCAGGCCGCTGGGATACCATGGCGACGCTTCCCAATTTCAGGGAATATTTGACGGACTGGAATATAAGGAGGGGTACAAGTTGCTTAATGGGCGGGTTCGTTCATTGGGCGAAAATATCCCGCCGCTGATTAATACCTATATGAACCTTTCTTCCACGATGAAGACATTTGGCACCGCGATAAATGATGAATTCGGCACGGTGGAAGAGACGGGTATCCTGATTACGATCGATGATATTTTCGAAAGTAAGAAGGAACGGCACATGTCGACCTACGAGCGTGACAGGGCCATCGGAAGTAGGAAGGTGAGTTGATGATGCTTTAACTTTCAGCACTCGGCGGGCAATCGTCAGTTTTTGGCTTCCTGCCGGTGCCCAATCTCTGATCGCCGAAAGCTGATTACCTAAAAAACTAGCCTTCAGTCAACAATACCTTGACGATCTGCGAAATGGTCTTCCCATCGGCTTTTCCTGCCAGCCTTTGGTTTGCAGCTCCCATCACTTTGCCCATGTCTTTAGGACTTGTCGCACCTGTTTCCGAAATAACTTGTTTGACAACGGCCTCGATTTCTTCTTGGCTAAGCTGTTTCGGAAGGTAACCTTCGATGACGGCCAATTCCTCCATTTCGATTTGGTATAGGTCATCGCGGTTTTGCTGTCGATAAATCTCGGCAGATTCCTTGCGTTGTTTGGCCAGTTTTTGCAGCACCTTGGCTTCGGTTTCTTCCGATAGCACCTCGGCGTGTCCCTTTTCGGTCTTGGCCAGCAAAATAGCGGCCTTGATGGCGCGAAGGCCACGTAGACGGCTGTTGTCCTTGGCCAACATGGCCGATTTAATGTCTTGGTCTATTTTTTCCTGTAAAGCCATCTTGTTTTTTTCTTGTAATTAAGTAGCCAAAGGTAAGGAATTATAACGGGTGGTAGCCAAAAATTACGATTTCCTTACCAGCGTGGTTGCATTTGCTTGCGCCGTGGGCATGATCACCATATCATTGATGTTGACATGTTTTGGCCGCGAGGCGGCAAACCAAGCCGCTTCAGCTATATCTTCGGCAACCAATGGCGAAACATTACGGTATACCGCTGAGGCCCGCTCGCTGTCGCCTTTGAAACGCACTTCCGAAAACTCGGTTTCAACCATGCCGGGGTGTATGGCCGTCACTTTGATGCCTTTGTCCAGCAAATCGATGCGCATGCCCTTGCTCAGCGCATCCACCGCGTGCTTCGTAGCACAATATACATTGCCGTTCGGATAAACCTCTTTGCCAGCAATGGAACCGATATTAATGATATGGCCGCTTTGCCGCGAAACCATTAGAGGGGTTACCACCCGGGTCACGTATAGCAACCCCTTGACATTGGTATCAATCATGCGGTCCCAATCCCCGATGTCACCCTCATGGATGGGGTCAAGCCCCTGGCTTAATCCGGCATTGTTGACCAATAGGTCGATTTGTTGCCACGCCGACGGCAGGTTTTCAAAGGCGGTAAAGACGTCATCGGCATTACGGACATCGAGGGCGAGGAGATGGGTGTCGATACCGTAATCACGGGTAAGCTGTTCGGCGAGCTTTTCCAACCGATCGATGCGGCGGGCTGCGAGCAGCAAGTGATATCCCTCACGGGCGAATACTTCGGCGCAAGCCTTGCCGATGCCAGCACTTGCTCCGGTGATAAAAGCTATTTTGGACATTTTTTTGATATTAGACATTAGACTCGAGACATAAGAGGCAAGATATGGCGCCAAGTATTATTCAAAAAAGAGACTGATCTGGAAGTTTCGCAACATCAGTCTATCGATTGGGGTGTTAAACATGTTGACGCTTCTCCTATCCAACAAGTTGCCGACGCTTTGTACCCACTTGATTTCAGGGGACATTTTGAAAAAATCAAAATAAAGGTCGAACCCAATGCCTGCTTCATAGGAAAAGTAACCCGGTTTCGTTTTTAATAGTTTTTCTTGAGGTACGGCACCGGCATCATTGTATCGTTTGCTCGACACCACATTGATGGAGTACTTCCCCCCGCCAATGAGGTAGCCCCTGTAGTTGCCTTTACGGTCTGATTTGAACTTGAAAAGGAGCGGGAGGTCGACATAGGATGCCCGGACCAGCTTGTCGATGACCTGTTGGTTGGCTGTATTTTGGTTGATCGTATTATTCGTGCCTAGTCCGACACCGGAATAGCTATAATTCACTACTTTGTTTGAAAAAACCAATGACGGTGCAAACCTTAGGTTGGCATTTTCGGTGAGTTTTAAATCGGCCAGAAGCCCCAGTCCGACACCATGGTAAAAGGGTGACGAAACACCGATTAGATCGCTGGGGGCATCAGGGTCTGGAGCCTGCCAATCTGGTTTCAGCGCGATCTTATAATCGGCTTGGATATAGTGGAAACTAAATCCGAAATGGATGGTCTCATCATCCACGCCGCCACCCCATCGCTGTTGCCGTTGTTGGCCTACCGCCGCCAGGGATGCCAATAGCAGCATACCCAATAGACAGGAAGCATAGGGGTGAAGACGGATACTCATTTTGTGCCGATGTAGATGGTGCAGATACCGAACGATTGCGGACGGCACTCGGTTTGGCTAAAACCAGCGCGGTGCAAGATGTCCGTAAAGTCTTTGCCGTCTGGGAATTGAGCAACCGATTCCGGGAGATAGGTATATGCGCGGTTATCTTTCGAAAAAATCCGGCCGATCAACGGGAGGACTTTGCTGGAATAAAACCGATAAAATTGCTTGACCGGGAATTTCTTCGGGTTGGAAAATTCCAAAATGACGGCTTTCCCTCCCGGTTTGAGTACCCGGCACATATCAGTAAGGCCTTTTTCAAGCCGTTCGAAATTGCGTACGCCGAAAGCAACCGTTACTGCATCAAATGTGCCTTCGGAAAAGGGCAGGTGTTCGGAATCCGCCAATTGTACTTCGAATTGTGCTCCAATACCTTTTTTGGCTATTTTTTCTTTTGCCATTGCCAGCATCCCCTCGGAAATATCTACCCCGACTATTTTACGAGGCTTTAACAGCTTGATGGCTGCTAACGCAAAGTCGCCTGTGCCGGTAGCCACATCAAGGATGTATTGGGGCTTTGAGGCCTTTAGCGCACGGATGGCTTTTTTCCGCCAGATGATGTCGATGCCGAGCGATAGGAAATGGTTGAGGAAATCGTATGTGCCGGAGATGTTGTTAAACATATCGGCGACTTGCTCTTTTTTCCCCGCATCTACGTCCTTATAGGGTGTTACTGTTTCAGGTACTGCCATAATTAGGCAAAGATAGCGTTTATGATTTACGATTATTGATTTAACAATTCTTTTTTAAGGCATCAATGAACCCTCCTGTGTCGGGTTTTTAGATTTTAGGTTTTAGATTTTTGACGGAAGGCCGAAGCCGGGAGACCGAAGCCCGAAGCCGAAGTGTCGCTATTGTTAAGTAATTATTAAGGATTTTTGTGCTATCGGTTGATAATCAATGGGGATATGGAGTTGGGTATTTTTAACGGGAAAATCAACTTGGTTTTCACGGGGTTTGTTTACATATTCCACAAGTTATAAAGTTATTAACATCGATATAACGTATTGGTATCCAGTGTAAAGTTGTTTTTTTAAACATTTTTTGCACATGTGTTGTTAAAAACGTATATTGCTAAATGAGCCTATTTCAATAGGTAACATATCGAGGTGTGGAAAGCTGTGAAGATGCTGTTTAGAACTTGCGTGAACATGCGCGGTAAAAATCTCTACATTTGCTCTGCTGGTTTTCGAGGCAGCAGCCGGTGATAAACGCGGTGATAACCGACCTTCATTAAGATTGACATTAATTTAAAGAGACGACAAACGTATGAGCAACGATAGTGGATATGCCTCAAATCAGCAAACTACCCCGGCTAAAGGAACTTTTGCCGAACGGCGTACGCGCTTGAATAACCTGGTGAGCGGGCTAGGTAAATTACCGCCGCAAGCCATTGATTTGGAAGAGGCGATATTGGGGGCGTTGATGCTGGAGAAGAATGCCCTTAGCGAGGTCATTGATATCCTCAAGCCGGATACGTTCTACGTGGAAGCCCATCAGAAAATTTTCGAGGCGATATATAACCTGTTCCAGAAAACCTCTCCCATTGATTTGCTGACGGTAACGGCCGAATTGCGTAAGATGGGTGCGTTGGAGTTGGTCGGTGGCGCCTATTACATCACCCAACTGACGGATCGTGTGGTATCGGCCGCTAACATCGAATTCCATGCCCGGATCGTCTCGCAGAAATACATCCAGCGTGAATTGATCAAAGTGTCTACCGAGATTATCAACAATGCGTATGAGGACACGACGGATATATTCGATTTGATGGACCATGCGGAGAAGAGTTTGTTTGACATCGCACAAAATAACTTACGCCGCGATACCCGTAAAATGGACGACATTATGCGGGAGGCCGTGGAGGTGCTTGAAACACTCCGCGACCGCACCGACGGGCTGACGGGCGTGCCCTCCGGTTTTACAGGCCTTGACCGGATGACTTCTGGTTGGCAACCCTCGGATCTCGTAATTGTGGCAGCCCGGCCAGCGATGGGTAAAACGGCATTCGTATTGAGCTGCGCGCGCAATGCGGCAGTAGACCATAATAAACCGGTAGTTGTTTTCTCATTGGAAATGTCGTCCGTACAATTGGTGAATCGTCTGATCGCCGGTGAAACGGAGATTGAGCAGGAGAAACTCCGCAAGGGAAACTTGGCCGATCACGAATGGACACAACTTCATTCCCGTATCGGTCGGCTTACACAAGCCCCGTTGCTCATCGATGATACCCCGGCGCTTAATATTTTTGAGTTTAGGGCGAAGTGCCGTAGGCTCAAAGCACAATATGACATCCAGATGGTCATCGTGGATTACCTGCAGTTGATGCATGGCAAGAATGATGGCAAGGGTGGGAACCGTGAGCAGGAGATCGGCAGTATTTCGCGGTCATTGAAATCCGTGGCCAAAGAACTAAATATCCCCGTCATTGCACTTTCACAGTTGAGCCGTGCGGTGGAGAGCCGTCCTGGAGGCAGCAAACGACCTATGCTGTCGGATTTGCGTGAATCGGGATCAATTGAGCAAGATGCAGACATGGTGCTTTTCCTTTATCGGCCGGAATACTACGGACTGACCGAAGATGAGGCAGGGCGACCGACGGCCGGCGTAGGAGAGGTGATTATCGCTAAACACCGGAATGGAGAAACGGGAACGGTGCAATTGCGGTTTGTCGGCAAATATGTGAAGTTTACCGACTTGGAGGAAGACTTTTCCTTTGGTGGCGCAGCGGGGGTTGAAGCGAGTTCCTTCTCTTCGGGAATAGCACCTTCGGCTTCGTTTGACCAACCAGGCAGTATCGTTCGACAATCCAGGATGAACGATATGAATGATGACTCCCCGTTTTGAGCTATCGGCCAACTTCTGACTTCTAATTTCGTACTTCTGACTTCATTTCCGTATCTTTACGCCTCAATCGGAAGACAGACATTTACAGGAATAGGATTTTGGATTATTTAGCAGGTTTAAACCCTTCGCAACGGGCTGCAGTAGAACAGACAGAGGGGCCAGTGATGATTGTGGCGGGAGCGGGCTCTGGAAAAACACGCGTGATTACCTACCGTGTAGCACACCTCATCCGACGAGGTGTCGATCCCTTCAATATCTTAGTGCTTACCTTTACAAATAAGGCTGCCAAGGAGATGCGTGGACGTATCACGACGGTAGTAGGAGAAGAAGCCCGGAATATTTGGATGGGAACATTCCACTCGGTGTTTGCCAAGATCTTACGGGTAGAGGCCGAACATATCGGCTATCCCCGTAATTTTACCATCTACGATACAGACGATAGCAAAAGCCTCATCCGGAGCATTCTCAAGGAAATGCAACTGGACGATAAGCTGTATAACGCGAGTTTTGTGTACAATCGCATTTCCTCTGCTAAAAACAACTTGATTTCGGCTACGGAATACAATAGCAATGAGCAGATACAGGCGGATGATTTTTCGAATGGTAGGGGGCAATTGGGGCAAATTTACTTGACCTACACGCAGCGCTGTTATAAGGCGGGCGCCATGGATTTTGACGACCTGTTGTTTAAAACCAATGTGCTTTTCCGTGAATATCCAGATGTACTGCATAAGTACCAGCATAAATTCAAATACCTGATGGTCGATGAGTATCAGGATACCAATTTTTCCCAATACCTGATTGTGCGTAAGTTGGCTGCCATTAATGAGAACATCTGCGTGGTGGGCGATGATGCGCAGAGCATCTATGCTTTTCGCGGGGCCAATATCCAAAATATCCTCAATTTCGAGAAGGATTACCCAGACCTGAAGGTCTTCAAACTGGAACAGAATTACCGCTCGACGCAAAATATCGTGAATGCGGCCAATAGCATTATCGCCAATAATAAAAACCAGTTGCAGAAGAATGTTTTCTCTGAAAATGAAACAGGTGAGAAAATCAAGGTTTGCCGGGCATTCAGTGACAATGAAGAGGGGAAGATCGTTGCCGAAGCCATCGCACAGGAGCGGGCGCTCAAGCAACTGAACTACCGTGACTTTGCCATACTATACCGCACAAATGCCCAGTCGCGGGCCATGGAGGAAGCGCTGCGGAAAATCAACATTCCCTATAAGATTTATGGTGGTACCTCCTTCTACCAGCGCAAGGAAATCAAGGATTTGATCGCCTATTTCAGGCTCACATTCAATCCCCTTGATGAGGAGGCGCTGAAGCGGGTGATCAATTATCCCCGTAGGGGAATTGGCGATACGACGGTTGACCGTATTTTCATTGCAGCAGACCAACACCAGGTGACGCTATGGGATGTCATCAGTAATGCAGGTACGTATTTAGATGGTAGGAGTGCGGGCGCGGTCGGGGTGTTTGCCACCATGGTACAGGGATTCCAAGTGGCGGCCAAAAGCCATTCGGCATTTGACACGGCCATGCATATCGCACAGCATTCGGGTATCTTGAAGGATTTGTACGACGACAAGTCAGTGGAGGGATTAAGCCGGTACGAAAACATACAGGAATTGCTTAACGGGATAAAGGAATTCAGCGAACGCGAGGATATCGAGGAAAAGGGGTTGGATGTCTTTATGCAGGATGTGGCGTTGCTGACCAATGACGACAACGACAAAGACCCCAATGCAGATACCGTGTCGTTGATGACCATCCATTCCTCCAAGGGATTGGAATTCCCCCATGTGTTTATCGTGGGGCTGGAGGAAAACTTATTTCCCTCCCAGTTGTCACTCAATTCGAGGAGTGAACTTGAAGAAGAGCGCCGGCTGTTTTATGTGGCGGTAACCCGTGCGGAGACGAAGTTGACCCTTAGCTACGCCACCTCGCGCTATCGGTGGGGCACCCTGAACAATTGCGAGCCAAGCCGGTTTTTGGACGAACTGAACCCTGCCTACCTCGAACTCGACTTTAAGCCGAGGACGGTACAACCCGATTCCTCTTTTGAAACCGATCGTGTGGCTTGGCAACAACGGGATGTGTTCACGAAACCTAAGCCGAAGACCGCGCCAAAAACCACGTCGCTACTGCCCAAGGCACATACCCCCACACCGGGGTTTGCACCGTCGGATACCAGCAACTTGCAAGTAGGTATGGATGTGGAACATGAACGTTTTGGATTTGGCAAGGTCATCAACCTAGAGGGGAGCAATAATGACGTAAAAGCAACTATTTTCTTCAAAGAATTGGGTCAGAAGCAATTGTTGCTTAAATTTGCAAAATTGAGAATTGTAGGGTAAGGGAAAGAGGACACATAATTAAACATGGAAATGGATTTTGATTATAATAGCACCAGGCCAAAATTGATTTTGGCAGAGTATGGGCGGAATGTGCAAAACATGGTAGATTATATCTGCACATTGCCCACCAAGGAAGAACGAAACCAACACGCACAGGTGGTCATCGATATGATGGGTTTTTTGAACCCCCACCTGCGGGATGTGGCTGATTTTAAGCATAAACTTTGGGATCACCTCCACATTATATCCGATTTCAAGATTGATGTGGATTCGCCTTACCCAATCCCCGAGCGGGATGCCATCAACCCCAAGCCCGACCTGCTGAACTATCCGCAACACCGGATCAGGTTTAAGCACTACGGCCATACGATCGAAAAGATGATCGAGCGGGCCAAGATGATAGCCGACCCTGAAAAAAAACAGAGCATGACCCAGTCCATCGCCAATTTTATGAAGATGGCTTACGTGACGTGGAATAAGGATACGGTAGAGGATGAATTGATCATCAATGACCTCAAGGATCTTTCTAATGGCGAGCTACAGCTCAGTGCTGATGTAAGCCTGACTAAGCTCGACTTCAAAACCCCGCCTCCGGGAAGCCGGGTCAAGGGTGGTGGAAGTAGCCAGCAGAATGGCAACGGGAAGAACAAGAAAATCCAGAAAAAGCAGCAAAAAGGCAAGCGACACTAATCATCAACGCGGCGGAGTACGATGAATGCATTTGAAATATACGGCGGGAAGCCGTTGAAAGGGGATATCATTCCGCAAGGCGCCAAGAATGAGGCCTTACAGATATTATCGGCAGTATTGCTGACGGAAGAGGAGATGACGATCAGCAACATCCCGGATATCAAGGATGTCAATAAGCTGATCGAGCTACTCGGCGATTTGGGCGTATTGGTAAACCGCCAGACCAAGGACACCTATACGTTCCAGGCCAAAGCTATCAACCTCGATTACTTCAAATCCGAGGAATTCAAAACCAAGGGTAGCGGTCTGCGGGGTTCCATCATGATCGTGGGGCCTTTGCTAGCAAGGTTTGGCAAAGCGGCTATTCCGAAGCCCGGAGGTGACAAGATCGGTAGAAGGCGATTGGATACCCATTTTCTGGGTTTTGAAAAATTAGGTGCGCGGTTTCACTACGATGCCGATACACACTTCTTTAACGTCGATGCCACTAATCTATCGGGTACCTACATCTTGATGGACGAGGCATCCGTGACGGGAACGGCTAATATCGTGATGGCCGCCGTGCTGGCTAAAGGAACGACTACCATCTACAATGCGGCATGTGAACCCTATCTCCAGCAACTGTGCAAGATGCTGAATAGGATGGGGGCGAAGATCTCGGGCATTGGCTCTAACCTGTTGACCATCGAAGGCGTTGACCGTCTGGGGGGAACCCAGCATCGCATGTTGCCGGATATGATTGAGATCGGCTCCTTTATCGGGCTGGCCGCAATGACGGAGTCCGAAATCACGATAAAGGATGTACATTTTAACGAACTGGGTATCATCCCTTCGGTTTTTGCGAAGCTCGGTATCCAATTCGAACTGCGTGGCGACGACATCTATATCCCTTCCCAAAAGCAGTATGAGATCGATACGTTTATCGATGGATCCATCCTGACGATATCCGATGCCCCTTGGCCGGGCTTCACGCCAGATTTGCTGAGTATCGTGTTGGTCGTGGCTACACAGGCGAAAGGAAATGTGCTTATCCATCAAAAGATGTTTGAGAGCCGGTTGTTTTTTGTCGACAAGCTCATCGATATGGGGGCGCAGATCATCCTATGTGATCCGCATCGCGCGACAGTAATCGGGTTGGACAAAGCATTCAAACTCCGTGGCATTGAGATGACCTCACCGGATATTCGCGCAGGCGTTTCCTTATTGATCGCAGCATTGTCAGCACAAGGTAAATCCGTCATCCATAACATCGAACAGATTGAAAGAGGGTACCAGGATATCGAATCAAGGTTACAGGCATTAGGAGCTGACATAAAGCGCATTGAAACCAGCCCGGTACTCCATTGAGAACAATTTTGTCTGTTAATTGTTATTTTTGCTGTGGTTTGGTGTTAATCCGAACCATTTCTATATTTTTGTCAAAAATAAATGTTTAACCATCTATTCTGAACGATTAATTTAAAGATCATGAAAAAAGCGTTTTTGTTTGTTGGCGCAGGTGCATTGGTATTGGCGTCTTGCGTTGGAAATCCTGAAGGAAAGAAAGCGGAGACCACGGATAGCGTGGAATTGACCGAAAGTATCGGTAGCGGTGCCGAATTGGCGGTCAGCACTAGCGATTCGAAAGTGGAGTGGGTTGGCCGGAAAGTAAGCGGACAGCACAATGGCGATGTTGCCATCAAATCAGGTTCCTTGTTTGTTGATGAAGGTAAGTTGACCGGCGGTAATTTTGTCATCGACCTGAGTACCATTAATGCATTGGACTTGTCAGGTGAATACAAAGATAAACTTGACGGACACTTGAAATCTGAAGATTTCTTTGATGTGGCTAACCATCCTGAAGCTACTTTCGAGATTACGGAAGTAAGAGATGGTGCTGAAGCCGGACAAGTAGTGGTTTCAGGCAATTTGACCATCCGCGGCGTGACCAAAAACATCACGTTTGACGCAAATGTGGAAGAAGTGACTGATTCAGCTGTAAAAGCAACCGCTGACTTCAACATTGCCCGTGAAGATTGGGGTGTCAGCTACGCTGGCCAAGCTGATGATTTAATCAGCAAAGAGATCAACTTGAAAATCACGTTGGTTGCCGGTGCATAGGTAATCACGGTTGAACGATTTATGCGGCCCGGAATCATTCGATTTCGGGCCGTTTTGTTTATCCCGAGATGGCGTTGATGATATCGTATTGTGTAATGATGGCAATCTTCCCGTATTCATCTTCTACCAACACCGCCTGATTGTCCTTGTGGATCAGCGACGAGATTTTATCGATGGATGTACGTAAGTCGACGAATGGGAATGGTGGTGTACATATTTCGGATACGTTTGCTGATTTCAATGCCGGGTTTTCCAATAGGGCATTTAGGATGTCTGATTCGGTGACCTTGCCGATAACCATGCCCTGCTGCGTGACCGGGATCTGCGAAATATTGAGGGTTTTCATCGTATTGAACGTTTCCAAGACAGATTGCTCCACATCTGCCATGACCAACGGCACATCGCCCCGTTTTTTGAGGATGGTTTGTGCGGTGAGTTTTTCATCCCTTAGGAATCCCCGTTCGCGGAGCCAATCTTCGTTGTACATCTTGCCCATATATCGTGAACCGTGATCGTGTAGGATGATCACGACCACATCGTCATTTTTCAGCCGGTCTTTGAGCTGGAGTAGGCCCGCCACGGCTGCACCTGCGGAATTGCCCGCAAAAATACCCTCGTTACGCGCGATTTCCCGTGTCATGAGGGCTGCATCTTTATCGGTTACCTTTTCAAATAGGTCGATTACATTGAAATCCACATTTTTTGGGAGAAAATCTTCACCGATTCCCTCCGTGATATAGGGATAAATTTCGTCCTTGTCAAAAATCCCCGTTTCCTTGTATTTTTTGAATACCGAACCATAAGAATCTATGCCCCATACTTGTATGTTGGGGTTTTTCTCTTTGAGGTATTTACCCGCGCCACTGATGGTTCCGCCGGTACCCACTCCCACTACCAAGTGCGTGATTTTCCCTTCGGTCTGCTCCCAGATTTCCGGACCGGTCTGCTCGTAGTGGGCTTGTGAATTGGAAAGGTTGTCGTATTGGTTGGCTTTCCACGAATGGGGGATTTCACGTTCCAGTCGGCTAGATACCGAGTAGTAGGAGCGGGGGTCTTCGGGATCGACGTTCGTGGGGCATACAATAACCTCGGCGCCAAAAGCCCGGAGCGCATCGATTTTTTCCTTGGATTGCTTATCGGTCGTCGTGAATATGCATTTATATCCTTTGATGACCGCAGCAATGGCCAATCCCATTCCCGTATTGCCTGAGGTGCCTTCGATGATGGTGCCGCCGGGTTTCAAGAGCCCGGCTTTCTCCGCATCTTCGATCATCTTCACCGCCATGCGGTCTTTGATGGAATTGCCCGGATTGGTGGTTTCCACCTTGACCAATATCGTGCCCTTTACCCCCTTGGTGACCCGGTTTAGTTTCACCAATGGCGTATTTCCGATGGTTTCCAATATGTTGTTATGCCACATGGTCTTATTTATTTGTAAGGGTATACAAAGCTACCATAAATAACGCAATAGCTTGATCAGCCATGGGAAATTGTTAAAACTGGAGGTGCTTGACCGTGAGCCCATCGTTAATAAGTTGCTTCAGCGATTCAATGCCGATGGTCAGGTGTGTTTCCACAAACTGCGCGGTGACGCTGGAGTCGCTTTCCACCGTTTTTACCCCTTCGGGGATCATGGGTTGGTCGGATACCAGCAGCAGTGCGCCAGTGGGGATTTTATTGGCGAAGCCGACCGAAAAGATGGTGGCGGTCTCCATATCGACCAACATCGCCCGGATGCTTTTGAGGTATTTCTTGAACTCCTTGTCGTGTTCCCAAACCCGTCTGTTCGTGGTGTAAACGGTGCCGGTCCAGTAATCCCGCGCGTGGTCACGGATGGTGGTGGAGATGGCTTTTTGCAACGCGAAAGCGGGTAGTGCCGGCACTTCGGGCGGGAAGTAGTCATTGGATGTACCTTCACCCCGGATGGCAGCGATGGGTAGCACCAGATCACCTATCTTGTTCTTTTTCTTAAGCCCACCGGCCTTGCCGAGAAACAACACCGCTTTCGGCTCGATGGCGGATAATAGGTCCATGATGGTGGCCGCCATGGGGCTGCCCATCCCGAAATTGATGATGGTGATGCCTTCGGCAGTGACGCTTTGCATGGGTTTGTCCAACCCCATGATCGGGGCATTGTCGTGCATTTCCGAGAAAAGCCTGACATAATTGGAGAAGTTCGTCAACAGGATGTATTTTCCAAATTCTTCCAACGGACGACTGGTGTACCTGGGCAACCAATTGTTCACGATGTCTTCCTTGGTTTTCAATCCGGGTTTGATGGGGCTTTGTACGGGCTTTATATTTTCTTTTGACATATTATCGATGGTGTGGTTTTATAGATGAGGTCATGCAAAGATAAAAAAAATCCCCCGTTTTGGCGGGGGATCGTGTATCAAGCTGCTTTTAGCTTCTTTAAATCGGATTTCTCGAATTTATGCTTCGCATATTCGAGCGATATATACAGCTCCTTGTGTTCGTTCTTCCCCTTACTAGAGGGGATTTCAAACATCGCATCCAGCATGATGGCCTCGCATATCGAGCGCAAACCACGCGCGCCGAGTTTGAATTCATCGGCTTTGTCTACGATAAACTGAAACACTTCATCATCGAACTTCAACTCCACGCCTTCGTAATCGAACAACTTTTTATACTGTTTGATCAGCGCATTTTTCGGTTCGGTGAGGATATTCAGCAGCGTAGCTTTGTCCAGTGGGTTAAGGTACGTCAATACGGGCAACCGGCCGATAAGTTCCGGGATGAGCCCATAGTTTTTCAAGTCTTGTGGGGTGATGTACTTATACAGGTTGTTTACATCGATATCCACCTCGTCTTTGTTGACCTTGTATCCGATGGTCTGTGTACGCAGTCGGTTGGCTATTTTCTTCTGTATACCGTCAAAAGCGCCTCCACAGATGAACAAGATATTGTTCGTATCTACGGCGATCATCTTTTGGTCGGGGTGTTTACGTCCACCTTGAGGCGGAACATTGACAATGGTACCTTCCAATATTTTCAGCAAGGCTTGCTGCACACCTTCGCCAGACACATCGCGTGTGATGGATGGGTTATCGCTTTTGCGTGCGATTTTATCGATTTCGTCGATGTAAATAATCCCCCGTTCAGCCGCCGCCACATCATAATCTGCGGCTTGCAATAGGCGGGTCAAGATACTTTCCACGTCTTCACCCACATAGCCAGCCTCGGTTAGCACGGTAGCATCGCAGATACAAAAGGGAACATTGAGAATCTTGGCTATGGTTTTCGCCAAGAGTGTTTTACCCGTGCCGGTTTCGCCAACCATGATGATATTCGATTTCTCTAGCTCGATCTCATCTTTTTCTACCTTTTGATTGAGCCGTTTGTAGTGGTTGTAGACGGATACCGCCATCACTTTCTTGGCATCGTCCTGACCGATGACATATTGGTCCAGGTGTTCTTTGATTTCGATGGGCCGGATGAGTTTCAGCGCCGTTTGCAGCGCCTTGCTTTTACGAAGGTTCATCTCCTCGGCCAGTATCTCACCCGCTTGCCCGATACAGCGGTCACAGATATGCGCACCGTCGCCCGCAATGAGCATCAATGCATCCTGTTTGCGTATACCACAAAACGAACAAGTCACTTCCTTCATATTCTTAGCCATTATTTTTCCTTTTTGGCGGTCAACACTTCGTCTACCATGCCATGTTCCTTTGCTTCAACAGCGGTCATCCAATAGTCACGGTCAGATGATTTCTCCACCCAATCATATGTTTGCTCTGAATGCAATGAGATAATCTCGTATAGTTCTTTTTTCAATTTGAGCATTTCGCGGAGGTTGATCTCCATATCCGATGCCACGCCTTGTGCACCACCCGAAGGCTGGTGAATCATTACACGTGAATGCGTCAATGCCGCCCGCTTGCCTTTGGCACCTGCACAAAGCAATACAGCACCCATGGAAGCCGCCATGCCGGTACAGATGGTGGCGACATCGGGAGTAATGTACTGCATGGTGTCATAGATGCCCAGCCCGGCGTAAACACTTCCACCGGGGGAATTGATGTAAATCTGGATATCACGTTGCGCATCTGCTGATTGTAAGAAAAGGAGCTGCGCTTGAATAATATTAGCGACTTGATCAGTCACCGCGTCGCCGAGGAAAATGATCCGGTCCATCATCAACCTGGAAAACACATCCATTTGGGCCACGTTAAGTTGACGTTCCTCAATGATATAGGGGGTAAGCGATGTAGGCGACTTGCGCTCCACACGGGAAATAAAACCATCTACATGTTGACTACCGATGCGGTGGTGTTTGATGGCGTATTTCCGAAATTCATTTTTATCGATACTCATGGGATTCCTTGTTTAATTCGACTAAGATATATGATTCTCTGCAATTTTTATATACCGGGTAGGTATTAATTATTTAGTTGGCAAACATCGAGCCAGTGGTTTAATCGGTCGCTCGACTGCCAAAATGCCGTAGAAGGGCACTGCCAGACTGGCGGGCGGTGCCTACCTTCACAGGTAATCGGGGAGGTCTTCCAAGAACTCTACGCGTTGCTCATCAAAGTGGATTCGGCAATAATAATGCTGCAGCCCATTGCTAACCAACAGCAAGGGAATGCGATGCACACTGTTATAGTTAGCGATTTGCTCGAATGTGGATTGGGTAATGGCTACCGAAGGAGCCTTGAATTCGGCTAATAGGATTTTGTTGCCCGATGTGTCAAAGACGACCAGATCGCTCCTGCGCTGCATGTCGTTGAGGCGCAATCCGCCCTCTATTTTCATCAGTGATTTCGGATAATTCTTCGACTTCGATAGGTAATGGATCCAATGCTGGCGGACCCATTCCTCCGGGGTCAATACCAGTTGTTTTTTGCGCAATTCGTCGACGATGAAGAACTTATCGCCCGCTTGTGTGATTTTTGCTGGGTAAGCCGGTAAATTGAGGGGTACGGGCGTAAACATCTTGCAAACTTAATTAACTTGTAAACAAAAGACAAGTGATTAAATGCGCGTCTGCCATTGAAAACTTACTTTAATAGGTGGAACATAATGTTTAATTTGGCAGCCTGAAAGACGGAACACTGATGTTACAGATATCCGCGGATTTCTAGCGATGTAGCCTTTTGGCTTCCCGTCAGATGTGGCTCCGTGCTAAATCCGCCCAATCCGTGTCATCTGCGTTCAATTTTCCTAATAGATCATATGGACGCCAATAAGATTATAGCAGATATCAAAAACAGGAAACTCCAGCCGGTGTATCTACTGCATGGGGAAGAACCGTATTATATTGACCTGATCAGTGACTATATCGAGGAGCACGTACTGGATGAGGCGCAAAGGGGGTTTGACCAAACAGTCCTGTATGGAAAGGATACCGATTTCGTGACGATTGTGAATGCGGCCAAGCGCTACCCGATGATGAGTGATTATCAGGTGATCGTGGTGAAGGAAGCCCAATATCTAAAATGGAAGGGTGATGACGATCTGCTATTGGCATACCTCGAGAACCCAATGAAGAGCACGGTGCTGGTATTGGCCCATAAACATTCGAAGTTTGACAAGCGGAAGAAAATTTACAAGGTGGCTGAAAAGGCAGGGGTGGTGCTCGAATCCAATAAGTTGTATGACGACAAGGTGTCGCCTTGGATCACTGCCTTTGTAAAAGATAGGGGGTGGGGTATTCACCCACAAGCAGCCGCCATGATGGCCGAATATTTGGGGAATGACCTGTCAAAGGTGGTCAACGAATTGGAAAAGCTGATGCTTAACGTACCCAAGGGGCAAGAGATCACGACGCAGGATATTGAAAATAATATCGGTATCAGTAAGGATTTTAACGTGTTTGAGTTAAACACCGCATTGGCGAAAAAAGATGCCCTAAAGGCTTTCCGTATCGTAGACTATTTCGCTGCCAATCCCCGAAGCAATCCGATTCCGGTTATATTGGGGGCGATGGGTGGGTATTTTGTTAAAATACTGAAATACCATTACCTGACGGATAAGTCTCCCCAATCGGTGGCACGTGAACTCGGGGTACATCCGTTTTTCACGAGGGAGTATGATGTAGCTTCCCGAAGTTACGGGCGGCGGAAAACCTTTGAGATCATCGGTTATCTGCGTGAATACGATTTAAAATCCAAGGGGTTGAACGCCGTCAATATGGATCAAGGCGAATTGCTTAAGGAACTGGTTTACAAAATTCTATATTAGCTTGTATGAATAAGTGCTTTTTATTGCCGTTACTCGTTTTATTCAGTTGTTTTTCATTGCAAACCCAGGCCCAGCGACGCCCAACCTACACCGTGCTTCAGGCGGGTGGAACTTTCGGGGTGGCTAGCACCAGCGACCAAAGCCTGATGCATGGGTATCAATTTCAATTTGCATTCGGCAGGAATTTTTATGATAATGCGTACCTAGGCCTTGGCATCGGAACTGATGTGTATCGGGGGAGAACGACTCTCGCTGATGGTACCCGTTCTACGCGTCGGGTCAATACACTTCCCCTAGTGGTTGATTTTCGTGCCCCGTTAACCAAGGTAGGGATGTTGGGGGCACTTGGGGTAATGGCCAATGCCGGATACGCACCCAGCATTGGCAACGACTATTTCAAAGGATTTATCGGGAAAGCTGGGCTCACGTATGGCCACCTACTAGCCGAAAGTTCCGATTTACTGTTCACGGTTGGTTACGGTTTCCAGCAATTCGATTCGCGGTTTGCCGGAAGCGCTTTCTACCAACACAATGTGTTTATCACGGTAGGGTTATTTGTGCATTGATTTACGCATACATCGCTTCGCGTTGCTCTTTCACGGCTTCGCTGGCGATATAGTCGTCATAAGACATCAGTTTGTCGATGATACCGTTAGGTGTGAGCTCGATAATGCGATTGGCAGCGGTCTGCGTGAGTTCGTGGTCACGCGAGGTGAAAAGAACCGCCCCTTTGAAATCACGCATGCCATTGTTGAGGGCAGTGATGGATTCCAAATCCAGGTGGTTTGTCGGTTCGTCGAATAGCAGCATATTGGCCTGTTGCAGCATCATTCTGGAAAACATGCAACGCATCTTTTCTCCTCCAGACAGCACTGAGCATTTTTTCAGTACCTCTTCGCCAGAGAATAGCATTTTGCCGAGGAACCCGCGTATGAACTGTTCGTCTTTTTCCGCTGCCGAATATTCGCGCAGCCAATCGATTAGGTTGTCATTTTTACCGTCGAAATAAATGCTGTTGTCCATGGGGATGTCTGCGATATTAATGGTAACCCCCCATTTGAAGCTGCCTTTATAGTCATTGTCCCTGCCTGTCAAGATATCGTAGAACGCCGTTGTAGCCAAGCTATTTTTTGCCAATACCGCGATTTTATCACCTTTATTGACCATGAAATTGACGTCATGGAAGAGCACTTCGCCATTCAGCGTTTTCCCTAGGTTTTCGACTTGCAGGATCTGGTCACCGGCATCGCGCGCCATCGTGTTAAACATGATGGCCGGATATTTCCTATTGGATGGCTTGATCTCTTCCAAATTGATTTTCTCCAACGCTTTTTTACGGCTTGTGGCTTGCTTGGATTTGGAAGCGTTGGCGCTGAAGCGGCGTATAAATTCCTGCAATTCCTTGACCTTGTCTTCCATTTTCTTATTCTGGTCCGCTCGCTGTTTCAGCGCCAGTTGGCTTGACTCGTACCAGAATGTATAGTTACCGGTATAGATAGTCATCTTACCGAAGTCGATATCCACCACGTGGGTACATACGGCATCTAGGAAGTGCCGGTCGTGCGAAACCACCAATACAATCGCTTCATATCCGGCGAGGAAATCCTCCAGCCAAGCGATGGTGTCGATATCCAAGTCGTTGGTCGGCTCATCCAGTAGCAGGATATCGGGGCTGCCAAAAAGCGCTTGCGCCAATAGCACCCGTACCTTTTGGTTACCATCTAACTCCTTTACCAGCTTGTAATGCAAGCTTTCATCGATACCCAAGTTGCTTAGCAGGGTAGCGGCGTCGCTTTCAGCGTTCCAGCCATCCATTTCGGCAAATCGCGCTTCCAACTCTCCCGCACGCTCGCCGTCGGCATCAGAGAAATCTTCCTTGGCGTAGATGGCATCCTTCTCCTTCATGATGTCATAGAGTTCTTTATGGCCCATCATGACGGTTTCGATGACAGAAAATTCATCAAACGCATAGTGGTCTTGTTTCAATACCGCCATCCGCTCGCCCGGGGTGAAGCTGACCGATCCCGTGGTGGGATCGACATCGCCCGAGATGATTTTCAGGAAAGTGGATTTACCTGCGCCGTTTGCACCGATGATGCCGTAGCAATTGCCCGGTGTGAACTTGAGGTTGACGTCTTCGAACAATACCCGCTTACCGTAGCGGAGCGATAGATTGGAAACATTAATCATGGGCGCAAAGGTAGCAAATTTCATCCATCCTTTTTGCCATATTGCCGGATTATCACGACCTCCGCCTCATCGAAGCGCTGATAGATACCGTTTGCACGCGCCAATAGTTTTTCATAGTGCGCGAAAACGAGGTCGCCGAGCTTGAAATAGTCGTCCTGTATCTGTTCTACCACGGCATATGCCACGAAAAACTCCTGCTGGTCTCTATCGAGCGACACGATATCCACGCTGACCTCTTGATACCGGATGTATAGCTCTTGCACCAGGTCGTCCGCCCCTTGTTCGATCCAACTCTCATGCGCATAGATAAAGTTGGCGTGATTATCGAACCAATCCCATGCGTCTTTCAATTTGGGGTAGAATTCGGCCATGGCCCGGTGGTGCTCAGTGATGGATGTCCGGAGCTCGTCGAGGTTGATGGTAAACTGCCCCTCCACTGGGGGGAGCTCGGCTTGCCCACGCAGTCCGGAAGCTGCCTCTACGAATTCCAGTTCCTGTTCGATAGGGAGCAAGGGGTATTCCAACTGGGCGATCTCTTCCATTAAATCGTCGAGGGCATTGGCCCTATCGATGAGCGCTGTCCGCATTTTCCAGGTGCTGTCATGCATGGCATAATATGCTTCCAGGCCCTTGGTCTCGAATTCAGGTTTTCCCTTTTTGGGGTCGAACCGCAGGATGATGGGGCGGAGTGGGTGCTCTTTTACAATCTCTTTCATCTGTTTATTATTTGTTTTTTAGTTGTCAGATGGAGCCTTTGATGATTAAAATAACCGCAGCGATAGCGAAGCTCATCGATACCTTAAAATTTTTTGAATACTTGTCGATAATCATTGCCCTGTGTGCTTAACTGCGAAGCATTCATGAACGCCGTTTAAAACAGGACAGAACAGTGAATAATGATTATTTTAATCATGTCGGGTTCATTGTTTCAAAGTAAGGAATATCATTCAATATACATGTTCAAAAAAGGGGGGCGGCCTGGGCCGCCTTCCCTTCCCGTTGTTAGGTGGTTAAACCACGTAGCTGCTTACCACGTCGCTGCGGGGGTATTGGTTGGATGGGGGTTGAAAGGGAAACAATACTGGAAACTGAGAGATGCTATAAATGGGTATTTGGTGGAGCTGAGGAATAGAGACGTATTGACGTTAATGGAAGGACTAAATAATAATAGGGAAAAGATAGACAACTTGTAGGTTGGAAATGGAAGTCCGTGTAGTAAAAGTGCATCCAGCAGACAATGTACTGGTAGCACTGAAAGATCTTAAATGTGGGGAATACATCGACTACGGCGGTGAACGGTATCCATTACTGGAGGACATCCCAGCAAAGCATAAATTTTTTTCAGCGCATTTGAAAGCTGGAGATCCCGTGATGATGTATGGTGTATTAGTAGGGACGACACAACATGATGTTGCGGTTGGGCAATGGATGAACACCGACAATGTAAAACATGCTGCTTCACCTTATTACTACCGGCCTTATCGATATAAATGGGAAGCCCCTGATGTGTCAACGTTTGCCAATCGTACGTTTCAGGGATACCATCGTAAAGACGGACGGGTAGGGACGGCCAATTATTGGTTGTTTATTCCCACGGTGTTTTGCGAGAACCGGAACCTTGATGTAATCCGTGAAGCGCTACATAATGAATTGGGTTATGCGGTAACGGATCGCTATAAAGCGCGTGTCCGCTTGCTACGGGAATGGTATGAGCAAGGCAAGGATGTACAACAAGTGGATCTCGGTATTCGGGAGTCGATCGTACCCGTGGAACGGCTGTTCAGCAATGTCGATGGCATTAAATTTCTGAACCACCAAGGAGGCTGTGGTGGTATCAGACAGGATGCAGCAGTGCTTAGCAAATTGCTAGCTGCTTATGCCGATCATCCAAATGTCGCGGGCGTGACCGTGCTGAGCTTGGGATGCCAGAACCTACAGGTACAGGATTTTATGCGCGACCTGAAGGAAAGGAACCCCGATTTTGACAAACCGCTGCTTGTTTTTGAACAGCAACAATCGAAGAGCGAGGAGCAGTTGATTACGGATGCTATCCACCAAACTTTTATCGGACTGGTGGAAGCGAATAAAATCACCCGCCAACCGGCCCCATTAAGCAAGCTGACCATTGGGGTTAAATGCGGGGGAAGCGATGGCTTCAGTGGCATCTCGGCCAATCCAGCGGTAGGCTACGCCTCGGATCTGCTAGTCGCATTGGGAGGTAAAGTCTTATTGGCCGAATTTCCAGAGCTGTGCGGAGCGGAGCAACATCTGATAGACCGGACGGTAAATGAAGATGCAGCCCGGAAATTCATGAGCCTGATGCAGGCTTATAGCGATTCCGCTGAACGGGTCGGTTCCGGTTTCCACATGAATCCATCGCCCGGTAACATCAAAGATGGGTTGATTACCGATGCCATTAAAAGCAATGGTGCCGCTAAAAAAGGAGGAACCTCGCCGGTGGTCGATGTGCTTGACTACACCGAACCGGCGATTCATCCGGGGCTTAGCTTGGTTTGTACGCCGGGTAACGATGTGGAAGCGACCACGGGGAAAGCCGCCAGTGGGGCGACATTGATTTTGTTTACCACGGGACTTGGAACGCCTACGGGAAATCCCGTTTGCCCAGTCATCAAAGTGGCTACAAACAGTGCGTTAGCTAAGCGGATGGAAGATATCATTGATATCGATTGTGGACCAATTGTTTCCGGAACAAAGACAATCGAAGAACTGGGCGAAGAAATACTTGAATATTGTATCAGGGCAGCATCGGGGGATGTTATCCCGAAAGCTGTGCAGCTGAATCAAGATGATTTTATTCCTTGGAAACGAGGGGTCTCGTTGTGAGATACGAGGTTAACAATACGAAGTTAGGTGTATGAAATAATGATGACAATGAAAAAGTTTTTAGACGAGAATTTCCTGCTGAATACGAAAACAGCACAGCGATTATACCACGATTATGCGGCGAAGATGCCGATTATCGATTACCATTGCCATTTGCCGCAGCAGCAAATTGCCGAGAATACACAGTTCGAGAACATCAGCCGCGTCTGGCTTAACGGTGATCACTATAAGTGGCGGGCGATGCGCACGAACGGGGTGGATGAACGCTACATCACCGGAGATAGGCCTGACAGGGAGAAATTCCGCAAATGGGCAGAGACGGTTCCGTACACCCTGCGGAACCCGCTGTACCATTGGACGCATCTAGAGCTTCAGCGATATTTCGACATTACCGATTTGTTAATTCCAGAGACTGCCGACCGGATATTCGACGAAACGCAGGAGAAGCTGCAAACCCCCGAATACCGCGTGCGTGGACTGCTCAAGAAAATGAACGTGAACATCATTTGCACAACGGATGATCCGGTTGATTCTTTAGCATTTCATCAACAATTGAAAGACGAAGGGTATGAAATACCGGTCTTGCCCGCCTTTAGGCCGGATAATGCGATGAACCTGGATGATTTGACTAGATTCAAGGCTTATGTCAGTAAGCTCGAGGCTGCCGCAAATGTGTCGATAACGACCTATGCGCACTTTGTGGATGCACTGAAAAGCCGCCACGATTTCTTTGCGGAGATGGGATGCTCGGTTTCGGACCATGGATTAGAGGAAATATATGTTGATGACTATACCGATCGTGAGATTGAAGGGATATTCGATAAGGCGGTCAGTGGCCAGCCGGTATCGGCTGCGGAACACCGGCAGTTCAAATCGGCCATGTTGCTGCTTTTCGGGCAATGGGATGCGGAAAAAGGTTGGGTACAGCAGTTCCACCTAGGCGCATTGCGTAACAATAATTCCCGCATGATGAAGCATTTGGGGCCGGATACGGGTTGGGATTCCATCGGAGACTTTTCGCAGGCGAGAAACCTATCTAAATTCCTGGATCGGCTGGACCGGGAAGACCGTTTGGCTAAAACCATTCTGTACAACCTAAACCCGGCCGACAACGAATTGATGGCGACGATGATCGGGAATTTCAATGACGGTTCGGCTGTAGGAAAGGTGCAGTTTGGCTCGGCTTGGTGGTTTCTCGACCAGAAGGATGGAATGACTAGGCAGCTCAATGCATTGTCCAATATGGGATTGCTGAGCCGGTTTGTGGGGATGCTCACAGACTCGAGGAGCTTCCTTTCGTTTCCGCGGCACGAATATTTCCGCCGACTGCTATGCGATTTGTTCGGAACAGAAATCGAGAACGGAGAATTGCCCAATGACATCGAATGGATCGGGCAAGTGGTACAGGATATTTGCTACAACAACGCGCTCCGGTATTTTGGATGGGATGATTAATACGGCCGGTTATCAACGAAAACGATTTCGCAGAATTTGGGAAGGAAAAGGGAGCGAATAGGATAAGTCTTTCTATATTTGGTTGGCGTAAGCGTTTACGCTTTTATAAATCTAATCACTTAAGACAAAAAATATGGCATTACCCGCGCCAATAGGCAGGTACCGATGGACAATATGTGCATTGCTATTTGTGGCTACCACGATCAACTACCTGGATCGACAGGTGCTGAGTTTACTCCAACCGACATTAGAAGAGGAGTTCAACTGGACGAATACCGATTACGCCAACATTATGGCGGCTTTCCAGTTTATCTATGCCATCTCCATGCTGTTTGCAGGGCGTATTATCGATCGGCTGGGTACGAAATGGGGATTTGCGTTGGCGATCATTGTTTGGTCGGTTGCAGCCATCATTCATGCGGTTGCTATCCCGATTGGCGAGGGTACGGTAGCCGTACTGGGCATATTGGGCTTTAGTGGTCTTTCTGTATCCGTTGTTGGGTTCATTGTCTCCCGGGCATTCCTTGGTTTTGGTGAATCGGGCAACTTTCCGGCTGCCATAAAAGCCACAGCGGAGTATTTTCCCAAAAAAGAACGTTCGTTTGCAACGGGTATTTTCAATTCTGGATCTAACGTAGGGGCTATTTTGGCACCGCTGACTGTGCCTTGGATGGCCCATCAATGGGGGTGGCAGAGCACGTTTATCGTCGTCGGTGGTGTGGGTTTCCTGTGGCTTATTTTCTGGTTTTGGTTTTATGAGAAGCCGGAGAAGCAAAGACGGCTGTCAGCAGCCGAATTGGCCTATATCCAAAGTGATGAGGAGGTGGTGGAAGTTACCGCGGACCAGGAAACGGAGCGCGCAAAGAAAGTGTCTTGGTTTAAGTTGTTGGGCTATCGACAAACGTGGGCTTTTGCGATCGGTAAGTTTATGACGGACGGTGTTTGGTGGTTTTTCCTGTTCTGGTTGCCCGCATACCTGAAAGCGCAATACGGGATGACGGGAACGGATATTGCGCTGCCGATTGCGATATTATACAGCATGACCATGATAGGCAGCATTGGAGGAGGATGGTTTCCGGCATACTATATCAATAAGGGACATGCACCTTACGATGGCCGGATGAAAGCGATGCTGATCATTGCGCTATTCCCTTTGGTGGTTTTACTGGCGCAACCTTTGGGCGGCATCAGCTACTGGATACCTGTGTTATTGATTGGCATTGGCGCTTCGGCCCACCAAGCCTGGTCGGCCAATATCTTCACGACGGTGTCGGATATGTTTCCCAAGATTACTGTCGCATCGGTTACCGGAATCGGTGGAATGGCGGGGGGACTTGGGGGTGTCGTTGTGAGCAAGATTGGCGGGGCCGTATTTGACCACTATCAAGCTTTGGGGAGCATACAGACCGGATATACCATTATGTTTTCGGGGTGTGCCGTGGCTTATTTGGTGGCATGGGTGATCATGAAGACGCTGGTGCCAAAAATGAAGCTGGTCGATTTGCAAGATTGAGTTAATCCGCGCCATTGATGGCAAAAGAAAAGGGCCTGTATGATGTGAATCGACAGGCCCTTTTTTATGAATGGGTTAACCGCTTACCAACGGCTCTTTTCCCGGCGTTTTCCTCCTGAGAAATCGCGGAATCCGCCACCGCCGTTTTCACGTCTACGGCGTCCACCGCTTTCACCTCCATTTCGGAAGGAGCGATTCCGCTTTTCGCCACGGTTTTCGCTGCGCCCTTCACCTGCGTTTTCCACACGGACGGTACGGCCATTGAAATCCACGTCTTGGAATCCCTTGAATACCTTGTCAACCGAAGCGTTTTCAACCTCGAAAAATGTATATACACCTTTGAGGTCTATTTTGCCAATGGCCTTGCCACTGATATTCGTGTTGTTGCAGATATAACCAAGGATATCGCCACGGCTGAAATCATCTACCGATCCCAAGTTGATAAACAACCGGGTGAAATCTGATTTGTATCCATCGCGACCAAAGCGCTCGCTTTTTCCCTTACGCTCGTTACCACCGCGGCCTTCACTAGCATCCACATTGAGATCAGGTGCGTTTTGGTAGTATTCCAAGAAGCGATTGAACTCTAGGGAAGCGAAGCGCTTGATGATTTCCTCTTTGCTGAGGTCTGCGAAGCTATCCATGATTTTGGGTAGGTAGCGGTCGATATGGTCGTCATTCACGGCCACGTCGTGTACCTTGTTGATCAGGGCAAACAGTTGTTTCTCTACGACGGCGTCTCCCTTAGGTACTTCCATCCGTTCGAATTGCTTGCCGATGACTTTCTCGATTTGGCGGATTTTGCCCAACTCTTTCAGGTTGACCAATGAAATGGAAATACCTGTTTTACCGGCACGGGCGGTACGGCCACTGCGGTGCGTGTAGTTTTCGATTTCATCTGGCAATGAGAAATTGATCACGTGCGTGACATCATTCACGTCGATACCGCGTGCCGCTACGTCCGTTGCAATAAGCAATTGCAAGCTTCGATCACGGTAGCGCTTCATCACCTTGTCACGTTGTTGCTGGGAGAGGTCTCCATGCAATGAATCGGCATTGTAGCCGTCTTTGATCAGCGCTTCGGCAATCTCTTGGGTTTCTACCTTGGTGCGGCAGAACACGATACCGAATATCTCGGGATTTGAGTCTACGATGCGCTTGAAAGCAGCATACTTGTCACGAGCACGTACCACGTAATAGTGGTGCTCAATGTTGGCGTTGCCGCTGTTTTTGGTGCCTACAGTTAATTCGAATGGATCGGTCATGTAGTTCTTAGCGATCCGTCTTACTTCTGCTGGCATGGTGGCGGAAAACAGCCACGTTTTTTTCTCGTCGGGGGTGGTAGACAGGATATTGTTGATGTCTTCCTGAAAGCCCATATTGAGCATTTCATCTGCTTCGTCGAGTACCACGTACTTTACATTGGAAAAATCAATCGCATTTCGGCCAATGATATCGAGCATACGGCCCGGTGTGGCTACTACGATCTGGACACCACGGCGAATCTGCCGCAATTGGTCACTAATGCTTGCTCCACCATAAACGGCGACAACATGCACGTTCGGAGTGTTCTTAGCAAATTTTTCGATGTCTTTGGCGATCTGCAAACACAACTCACGGGTAGGGCATAATACCAATGCCTGTGGATGTTTTTGCGTAAAGTCCAAAAGTTCTAACAATGGCAGGCCAAAAGCTGCGGTTTTGCCGGTGCCGGTTTGGGCTAATCCGACAAAATCGTTGCTGCCTGTGAGGAGTACCGGAACGGCTTGTTCCTGGATGGGAGTGGGTTTCTCGAACCCTAACTCTGCGATGGCATTAACAATATCATGACGGATCCCCAGTTCAATAAATGGGTTCATCAATAAAATGTATACAATAGGCACTATTGCCTAAGGCGGCGCAAAGATAGGGTTAATAAATTGAAATTCAAAATATAAAACAAAAAAGACCGCCCATTGATCAGGGCGGTCTTTTTTGTTTTAGCTATTTTTATGTTTCTCCTAGTAAAGCGTGAACTCCACCCTGCGGTTTTGTTGACGACCAGCTTCTGTATTATTGTTTGCAATAGGTTGTGTAGGGCCGTAACCGGTAGCTTCGATACGCGATGCATTTGCACCTTTGCTCACGAGGTAGGCTTTTACCGCCTCTGCGCGCTCTTTGGAAAGGCGCATGTTTGTTTGCATCGAACCGGTATTGTCGGTATGGCCTGCCAATTTCAGGCTGAAGTTTTTCTCGATTAACAATGCCGCTACCTTGTTGAGACTGGCGTGTGATGTCGAGCGAATCGTCGACTTGCCCGTATCGAACTCGAGGTTTTGGATCGCTTCATCGACCACACGGCGGTCTTCTTCGGTCACGACGACCTGCTGAATAACAGGGGCCTTAGGTTCGGGCAATGCGCAACCTGACCCGTCAACCTTGGTGTTTTCAGGCGTGTCCGGACATTTGTCGTAGCGATTAGCTACCCCGTCGCCGTCATCATCGGCCAAATCCGCGTAAAGCCGCTCGATTTGGGATTGCAATTTGGCATTCTCCGCTTTCTGTTCCTCCAACGCCTGCTTTTGTGCAAGCAAGTCATCATATTGTGCCAAATATTCCTTTTGCATGCCCGAAACCGGGTTGCTATTGGCTAGGGAAGGTTTCGTTTTGTCACCCAATGCAAACTCAACCCCTAGATGCGTATAGGAAAAGATGTCCTTGGAACCGCCTCTCGACACGCCGTCAAAGTTTGCAGACTGTACCAGGTTCAACCGGTAACCTAGATCGATGTTGATGTCATTGGTTACGGCAAATTTCAACCCCGTTCCCACTGGAACGAAGAGTTCCGTCGTGGCATCGTACTGCCGGTTTACACCGCCGATTTCAGTCGATGGTTCAAAACCAAGGGCTCCCAATCCGGCATTGAGGTAGGGCTTGATGACACCTTGGTGGTGTCTCCAATTGATATTAGCTAAGGTCACATGTGCCGATAACGCCACAGACCAAGGAAGTTTTGTCTCGAAAGAGTTGTTGTTGTCTTTATATGATCCGCCCACTTTACCGCCTACGTATTCAGCCTGGATGCCGAACCCGGGTAATATTTGGCGTTTTACATATAAGCCATATCCGAAATTGTGTTCTACCTTGTCAAATCTGCGGCGCAAGCCGATAAGGTTTGACTGGTTTAGCAATCCGCCATGTACCCCGATAGACCATGTGCGGTACTCCGTTTCAGGAGCGAAAGGCTTTACGTCGTTTAGGGTATAGTCTTGCGCAACTAATGGGGTGGCGGCAAGGATACCGACGGCAGCCAACAATCCTGTTTTAGTAAGGTTCATTTTCATGAGCATAAATTTTTGTGGCAATGAAACTTGCTTAGGTAAGGTGTGTGTTGTAAACGGTAACCCATGCAGGTTTCATTAGATCAATAGTTTTTGGTAATAATTTAATTGAGCGTTTTACTTCTTTGATGGAGGGTAAGCAATTAACGCGCCAGTAATTGTCGATGTTGGTGGTTGCTATTCCCAAGTGGTTTACCGTCAGTAATTTATTGTTGTTATGTTGGTGGAGTTTGGTGGTAGAAGTGTCGTTTAAGCTGTACAGCAGCCTTTCATTGTTTGCCGTCTAATGTTATGGGATTATTGCCCGACCAAACGGAGG
Organism: uncultured Parapedobacter sp.; assembly: GCA_964498395.1. GTDB lineage: Bacteria > Bacteroidota > Bacteroidia > Sphingobacteriales > Sphingobacteriaceae > Parapedobacter. Next base: position 64,972 of record CAZCHE010000005.1, read on the forward strand.
TATGCTAACCCGATCAATATGGCGGTGCCGAAGCTAAGCAATGTGCCGATGAGTACATATTCGGTCAGTTTCCTGTCTTTCCCTTTGCTTAAGTCGCCAAAGCGGAAAATAGATTTGGCTGCTAACAAAAAGCCAATCGCTTCCCAATGGTCGGTTATGATGAAGATAAATACAAATAGACGTTCCAGTATCCCAATAAACCTTCCGGCTTTGATTAATGAATTTTCCTCCTTAAATAAGTTGTCTCCTTGTTTATCATTCGTTTCGAGCCGCCATTGGGTAATCATGATCTTGATTAACACCGCAGGCACGAAGATGACCGTGACCAGCGCGGTCATGAGCAGCAGATGTGGAGTGGAAAGGAGTTCCATATACGAAAATCCAAAAGGTTCGTATTGGTTGGAAACAACAGCCAATACCGTGAGATGCAGCCCTTGGTCAAGTAAAAAGAAGAGTAGGGTGTTTTTACTGGATTCTAGGTATAGCTTTGTTAAATCAATGAGGTAATGCGTGGCGATGATAAACAGGAACCCCATCCAATAAGTGGTGTTGAAGCCAAAAGCAACAGCCAATAAAATGGCATGGATGAGGATGTGGATATACAGTCTTTTCGATTTGAACCGATATCGCCTTTTGTTTGCTACCCAACTATCCGGTTGAAAGCAAAAATCTCCGATAATGTGCGCAAGCAATAGTTGTAAAAACAGTGTCATCCCTTTATTTTTTCCTGTATCAATTCCCTGAAATAAGCCTCCATTTTCATGATTTCCTCATATCCGGCGCGCTGCTGCCTTTCGCTTACCCTACCTTGGCTGATCTGGATGATGTTGCCCAATTCCAACTGGGTTTTCCCGGGGTTCTCCATTGACAGCGCTATTGTTTTGGCCGAATTGGTTGTCCAGCGATCGATGGTGAGCAAAGCTAGTTCCAAACACAGGTTAATAGGCTTGTCTACATCTTGCCAAGGCGATTTAATGGCAAGCGTGGTTTTTTTTAGCTGGTCAAATAACCTGCCTGAATTCACGAAAGCGTCGCCGTTTGCTTCACTGATTTTCGCGGCGTCATAACTTTTTGTTCCGATACCAATGGCCATCCTTACATCCAGGCCATGCATGCTTTTGGTGATTGCTTTGATATACAGTGCTTGCTTCAGAATTTCCGGTACTGAGGCGATTTCGATTTGAAAACTGTCTCCACGGGTGATTTCCCATGTTTTTGGTGTCGATCCAATTTTGTTGAAGGCGGCCTTCAGTATGGATAGCCATTCGTTAGGATTGGCAATCTTTCGAGAATTAATGATGTCGCCTGTTATAATACCTGTCATTTTTGATAGGGATTGCTTAAACCAAAAGTAAGGGTTAAAATTGATAAATGCAAATATATCTGCTTATAGGCAGATAATTTATTATATCTGCTTATAGGCAGATAATTTATTATATCTGCTTATAAACAGATAATTTTATTTATCTGTCTATATACAGATATTTAAATAAAAAGATGGTCGTATTGATTGCTGCGTTGCGCTGGCATTTTGGTGTGGCGATGAGGTGTAACTCCCGCACGATGGGCCGTTGTTGCCGCATTGTATAAGCAGGTAATTTTGCCTATTTTTGCGCAAAAATAACACTAAAGATCTTTGTTGCTAATGACAAGTAGGGAAATCCGAGAAGCCTTTTTGGCGTTCTTCAATGATAAAGGCCACCAGATCGTGCCATCTGCCCCGGTAGTAATTAAAAATGATCCCACATTGATGTTTACCAATGCGGGGATGAACCAGTTTAAGGACATTTTTTTGGGGGAAGCGCGGGCGCAGTACACCCGTGTGGCCGATACCCAGCGTTGCCTACGGGTATCAGGCAAGCACAATGACCTGGAAGAAGTAGGGATCGATACCTACCACCATACGCTCTTCGAGATGCTGGGCAATTGGAGTTTTGGCGACTACTTCAAGCGAGAAGCCATTTTATGGGCGTGGCAGTTGCTTACAGACGTGTACAAACTCGATAAGGATAGGCTATACGTGACGATCTTTGAAGGGGATGATGCAGATGGATTGCCAAAGGACGACGAAGCCTACCATTTTTGGAAAGAACACATCGCCGAAGATCGGATATTGTTGGGCAGTAAAAAAGATAATTTCTGGGAGATGGGGGAGATTGGACCATGTGGTCCTTGCTCTGAAATCCATGTAGACTGCCGCCCGGATGCGGAACGCGTAGCAGTGGATGGCAAGACCTTGGTCAATGCAGACCATCCACAGGTCATCGAAATATGGAACCTGGTGTTCATGCAATTCAATCGGCAGAAAGACGGTTCATTGCAACCCCTTCCGGCAAAACATGTGGATACCGGTATGGGGTTTGAGCGCTTGGTACGGGTGATACAAGGAAAGGCGTCTAACTACGATACCGACGTCTTCCAGCCATTGATTGGCTATATCGCCCAACGCGCCGGCGTGGTGTATGGCGGTAACGAACAAACGGACATCGCCATGCGGGTGGTGGCCGACCATATCCGGGCTATTAGCTTTGCGATAGCCGATGGGCAATTGCCCTCGAACAATAAAGCAGGATATGTCATCCGTCGTATCCTAAGGCGTGCAGTGCGGTATGCGTATACGTTCCTGCATTTCAAGGAGCCATTTTTGCATGAATTGGTGCCAGTATTGGCCAAGCAGTTTGAGGGGGTTTTCGACGAACTGATTTCACAGCAGGATTTTGTGCAAAAAGTCGTATTGGAGGAGGAGCAATCCTTTCTGCGCACATTAGTGACGGGTGTGCAGCGATTTGAGGCTTATGTGGCCGATCATAACGCCATCGCCGGTGATTTTGCCTTTGAACTCTATGATACATTTGGTTTTCCCATCGATCTGACCGCTTTGCTTGCTCGGGAACGAGGACTGGAAGTGGATATGGAAGGCTTCCAAAAGGCGCTGGAGGAGCAGAAAAACCGCTCCCGTGCCGCTACCGCGATTGATACCAGCGATTGGGTAGTTGTACAAGAGGGGGATTCGGTGACATTTGTAGGGTATGACCAACTGGAATGCGCGACGGAAGTGCTGAAATACCGTAAGGTGACTGCAAAGGGCAAGGATCAATACCAACTGGTATTATCGGTGACCCCTTTTTATGCCGAAGGCGGTGGACAAGTGGGAGATACGGGTGTCTTGATTTCCGAGGAAAACGATCAAAAGATCGCGATTACGGATACCAAAAAGGAAAATGGCCTGATCGTGCATTATACAAATGCCCTACCCAAGCAACTAGATGGGGTTTTCGTGGCTAAGGTGGATAAGCAAAAACGACAAGATACGGAAAATAACCATTCGGCAACCCACCTCATGCATGCGGCACTCCGACAGGTGTTAGGTGACCATGTTAACCAGAAAGGATCGTTGGTGAATGCAGATTACCTGCGGTTTGATTTTTCGCATTTCGCCAAGGTGGGTGACGAAGAGCTCAGGCAGGTCGAAGAAATCGTGAATGCAAAAATACGGGAGAATATCGTGCTAAATGAACAGCGTGGAGTACCTTTCCAAGAAGCTATCGATGCGGGAGTGACCGCATTGTTTGGCGAAAAATATGGGGATACCGTACGTGTCATCACGTTTGACGACCACTTTTCAAAAGAACTCTGCGGGGGAACGCATGTGCAGGCCACGGGGCAGATCGGTTTTTTCAAGATCGTTTCCGAAAGTGCGGTCGCTGCCGGTGTGCGGCGCGTGGAGGCCATCACGGGGCGCAAGGCCGAACAATTTATCTATGAGCAAACGGGCCTAGTCAACCAATTCAAGGAATTGCTCAACAACCCCAAGGATTTTGTGTCGGCGATCGGCCGGCTGTTGGAAGAAAACAATACCCTGAAAAAAGAGGTGGAACGTGCCGTCGCCGATAAGGCCAACCAGCTTAAACAGGATTTGGCGGCTCAGGCGATTCGTGTAAACGACATTAATTTTATCGCGGCACGCGTGCAATTACCCCATGCCGATGCCGTGAAAACCTTGGCCTATGCGTTGCGGGGAGCGGTGACCGACTTGTTTCTCGTACTGGGTGCTGAAATCAATGGCAAACCATCGCTTACCGTGGCCATTTCTGATAACCTGGTGAAAGATAAAGGATGGAATGCCGGAACAATCGTGCGCGAACTGGCAAAGGAAATACAGGGCGGCGGCGGCGGTCAGCCGTTTTACGCCACCGCTGGGGGTAAAGATAGTGGCGGATTGGATCAGGCATTGGCCAAGGCAAAAGCGTTTGTGACATCGTCGTAATACATAATAATATGAGAGCACTTGTTGTAGTAGCCGTTTCAACAATACTTTTTTTATTGTCAGCCTGCGGTGGCAATGACGGATTCGTGATTGAAGGGCAAATAGATCACGCGGCGGGGGTGACGAATACGGTGGTGTTGTATGAAGGCGAACGGAAATTGGATTCGGTCTTCCTCGATGAGCAAGGGAAGTTTAGGTTGCGTCGCACCGCCTCCCATCCTCGCTTGCTTACCTTGGAAGCGGGAAAGAGCAGGTACCACCTGATCCTTCAAAACGGAGATAAGGCTTCTTTCCGGGCCGATTTGATGGAGGGGAGCGATACATACGAAGTGGCGGGCTCTCCCTTGTCGGAAAAAATAAAGGATTTTGCCCATGTCATTAGCGAGAAAGCGCAATTTGAATCGGAATTGGAAGCCGCATTTTCCCGGGAAGCAGCCGGATTAGGTGATACCGATTTGATGAACTTGCGGCAGCAATTCTTGGAAAAATACCGTAAGGGTATACAGGAATACACCGATGCCACTATCCAATTTGCAAACCAACACGATGACCTCGCGGGATTCTATGCCATGAGCACATTGGATCATGAGCAGGCTGAGGCGGAATTATTGGCGTATGCCGACCAAATTGCCGATAGGTGGGAGGATAATGCACGGGTAAGGCAATTTTTGACGGAAATGGCCGTATTGAAACGACTGGCGGTGGGGCAGCCTGCACCGACGTTCGAATCGTTGACACCGAATAATCAGCCCGTGAAATTAGCTGATTTCAAGGGGAAATATACATTGGTGGATTTCTGGGCTTCTTGGTGTGTGCCTTGTCGTGAGGAAAATCCAAACCTAGTCAAGCAATACCACGCGTACAAAGACAAAGGGTTTACCATATTAGGGGTGTCATTGGATGGGAATCCCGGCTCGTGGATGCGTGCGATACAACAGGATGGGCTGGAATGGACCAACGTCTCTGATCTCCAGCAGTGGGGCAGTGAAGTGGTGGGATTATACCGTATCCAAGCCATACCTACCTCTTACCTGTTGGACCCGCAGGGTGTCATTATCGCCAAAAACTTGCGGGGTGCGGAGCTGGAAGCATTCTTGAAAAAAACATTGGATTAACGCATCCTTTTTGTTAACCGTAGGTACTGTTTTAATGATTTATTAATACTGAATTAACTATTATTTGTCATTAAGTACATACTTTAGCAAAAAATAACACCATGAGCACTGCAAAACAAAAGATACTGGTGGTAGATGATGAGCCGGATATCGTAGAGTTGATCGCTTACAACCTTAAGCGCGAGGGATACCAAGTTTATACCGCGTCCAATGGTCAAGAAGCTGTATCCACGGCAAAGAAAATCATGCCAGATTTGATTATCCTCGATGTGATGATGCCTAAGATGGACGGTATAGAAGCTTGTCGGATCATGCGCGCCATGCCGGAGTTCAAAAGTACATTCATGGTGTTTCTCACCGCTCGCAGTGAAGAGTATTCCGAAATAGCCGGATTCAATGTGGGGGCAGATGATTACATCGCGAAACCCATCAAACCGAGGGCATTGCTCAGCCGCATCAATGCTATCCTCCGGCGTAATGCGCAACACGAGGAACTTCCAAACGAAAAACTGGAGATTTCCGACCTCGTCATCGATCGCGAAGCCTTTTTGGTGTTCAAGAATGGGGAGAAGATCGTGTTGGCCAAAAAAGAGTTTGAACTGCTTTACCTATTGGCTTCCAAACCGGGAAAAGTGTATACCCGTGAAGTCATCCTCAAAAATATCTGGGAAGATTCGGTGGTGGTGACCAACCGCACCATCGATGTGCATATCCGTAAACTACGCGAAAAGATTGGCGAAACTTACGTGTCTACCGTCAAAGGGGTAGGATATAAGTTTGAGGCTTAACGCCATTGTCCTGCCAGTCGTTCGACAACATGGAAAATAAGCGCGGCGGCTAGTTTTGCCGTGCGACTATCCACATCGTATTCAGGGTTCAATTCGGCAATATCCAGTGATATAACCTTGCCACCGTTAAAGAGTGCATCCAAGCAATCAAAGAAAACGGCATCAGGTATAATCCCATTATAAGCGGGGGCACTGACTCCCGGCGCGAAAGCCGAGGCGAATACATCCATGTCGATGGTCAAGTATAGGTAGTCTGTTTCCCCATGGAAAGCAGCGATGTGCTGCTCGGGAATATCCTGATAACTTGTGTGGAAATGCTTGGCTAAGACATACTGCGTACGTGTTTGGGAAGCAGTATCAAATAAGTGCGGGGTATTGCTCGTTTTCTGGATGCCTAAAGCAAGGTAATGAAAAGGTGTTCCGTTTTGCCTGCAATCCTCCGCGATTTGCCAAAATCCCGTTCCTGAACTAACCCCCGACGCTCCCGGTTTTCGATTATCGAAATGCGCGTCAACATTGACGATGCCAAGGTTAGCGGATATTTCGTTTTTCAGGAAATCGCGTACTCCACAATAATGTCCGTAGGTGATTTCGTGGCCACCACCAAGCAGGATGGGGAAGGCCCCCAATTGGAGGATTTTTGTCACAGCCAGCGCCAGTTGTTGTTGTGCCGTCTCAAGGTCGCCATCGATACAGCGCACATTGCCGGCATCGTAGACAGCCAAATGGGGATAAAAAACAGGCAAATTACCAAGTGCTTTTCGGATGGCAGCAGGGCCTTTCGCAGCGCCGATTCGACCTTCATTGCGTTTCACTCCTTCATCACAGGCGAACCCAAGCAGGACGACGGCGGGAGTCTCCATAGTAGATGGTTCCTGTATGAGGTCGAAGGCTTTTACATGCTGGTGCCAGCGCCGTTGTGTTTCGTTTTCACCGTCAACCCTGCCTTGCCATTGGTGCATATCGGGTTTTTCGTAAAACTCGCCGTCTATATGATGATTTCCCCGTGTTTCCATATTTGTATAGGCTTCAAGGCCCCTTGGTTGTAAAAAATATCACGATAGTCGTTTGTCGGGTAAGCTTGCATGTCAGCCAATAAGCCTTGTTCGAAGCGACCTCTGTCGGCCAAGTTTAGGGCCTTGGCGGCCCGGAAGGTCAACCCGGCCAATGTTTCCCCTAATGAAAGCTTTTGGTAAGCGCCCAGTATGGCGGCTTGGGTCAGTAGATCACCCATGGGTGCAGAACCGGGATTCCAATCACTGGCAATGGCCACACACGCACCGGCGTCTAGTAGCTTTCGGGCGGGAGCGAAGCCCACGCCCAATCCTAGTGAAGCACCCGGCAATGCGACCGCGACGGTGTCTGACTGCGCTAGTAGGGCAATTTCCCTGTCAGTACTGGCTTCCAAATGGTCGGCAGACACCGCTCCGCATGCTACAGCCAGCGCCGACCCTCCCGTACTGAATTGGTCTGCATGCACGGTGAGGTCAAAGCCCATTTGCTTCGCTTGGGTTAAATAGTGACGGGCGTCTTCTGTGGTGAATGCGGATTCTTCCACAAAAATATCTACGCGATGGGCTAAATCTTTATGTTTTATACGTGGGAGTATGTCGTTTACGACATGATCGAGGTAAGCGCGCTCGTCACCTTCAAAATCCCGTGGCTTCATGTGGGCCGCTAGACAGGTCGCGATAATGGTTGCTTGGGTGTGCTGATTGGCCTCGCTTATGGCACTCAACATCTTGAGCTCGCTCTCCCCGTTTAGGCCATAACCACTCTTGATTTCGATGGTCGTGATTCCGGATCGGAGCGCTCGGTTGACCCGGGCAACGGTCAAGGTGGTGAGCGCTTCCAGGCTTGCTTGGCGAGTTTGGGTGACCGAATCCCATATTCCTCCGCCCGCTTTGGCAATCTCGAGATAACTTTTTCCCGCTAGGCGCATGGCGTAATCCCGCGCGCGACTGCCAGCAAAACACACGTGCGTATGGCAGTCGATAAATCCGGGAATCAAGGTTTGCTCGCCATACACCTCCGCAATTTCCGCCTGGGGATAAGCATTCCGGAGCGTATCAAATGCTGCAACTGCGAGGATGCGCCCGTTTTTGGTCAGTATTCCGCCTGATGTAATGATTTCGAGTTGCTCGTCGTCAATAGGGCCTTTTAGTGGTACCCCCCTTAACGTGACAACCTGGGAAAATGGGCCTGTTATTTTCATACTATCGCTTAGTTTGCTGTCTTTATAGAACGCTGATGACACGGATTGTATCTATCCCGCAGCCCCTCACTTTTGGTCGCATCGAGCTGGTTGGGTGGATACTCGTCGACTGAAATAAGTTAAAATCCGTGTAAATCAGCAATATCCGCGTCATCTGTGTTCCATTATTAAATCAACAACCCAAATTTTTCTCCATATTCCGTAGCTTGCTCATACCCGGCATCATGATGCCTGAAAATCCCCATGGCGGGATCATTGTGCAGCACTCTTTTCAGGCACGTAGCGGCACGGTCGGTACCATCGGCGAGGATGACGACCCCGGCGTGTAGGGAGTATCCCATACCCACACCACCGCCATGGTGGAATGACACCCAAGTGGCTCCACCAGCGGTATTGCTCATCAAGTTGAGCAATGGCCAGTCGGCCACGGCGTCCGAGCCGTCTTTCATGGCTTCCGTTTCGCGGTTTGGCGAAGCCACCGAGCCGCAATCAAGATGGTCGCGCCCGATGACGATGGGTGCCTTCACCTTGCCGGTTCGCACCAATTCATTGAAGAGGAGACCGGCTTTCTCCCGTTCGCCCATTCCCAGCCAGCAAATACGTGCAGGCAATCCCTGGAAGGCGATTTTTTCGCGAGCCTGGGTAAGCCAATCGTGCAGGGCCTTGTTTTCGGGGAATGCCTCCATCAATGCCTGGTCGGTGGCATAGATGTCTTCGGGATCGCCAGAGAGGGCCACCCAGCGGAAAGGCCCCTTTCCCTCGCAAAACAGTGGTCTAATAAACGCGGGTGTGAATCCAGGAAAGTCAAAGGCATTGGCTTCTCCGCCTTCTTTGGCAAATTCGCGGAGGTTATTGCCATAGTCAAAGGTAATGGCCCCACGCTGTTGCAGTTCCAGCATCAACCCCACGTGGCGTGCCATGCTTTTCAGTGATTTTTGCTTGTACAATGCCGGATCCGTCTTGCGTAGCACAGCGGCCTCTTCAAGGCTCAAGCCATTGGGTACATAGCCGTTGATAGGGTCGTGTGCAGACGTTTGGTCGGTGAGGATATCCGGAATGATGTTGTCGGCCAACAGTCGCGCTAGCAGGTCGCCCGCATCGCTGACCAAGCCGATGGAGAGGGCTTCTTTTTTGTCCATGGCCGCTCTGGCCCATTGCACGGCCTCCTCGTAAGATTCGGTCATGCGGTCGATATACCGGGTGTCGAGACGCTTTTGTATCCTCGTTCTGTCTACATCAGCGCCGAGGAAGACCGCCCCCGCCATGGTGGCCGCGAGTGGCTGTGCGCCGCCCATGCCTCCCAATCCAGCGGTGACGAGCAGTTTTCCGCGTAAATCGCCATTGAAATGCTGCCTTCCACATGCTACAAAAGTCTCGTAGGTGCCTTGCAGGATACCTTGGGAACCAATGTAAATCCAACTGCCGGCGGTCATCTGCCCATACATCATCAGCCCTTTGCTACGTAACTCGTTAAAGTGTTCCCAGGTTGCCCATTTGGGCACGAGGTTGCTGTTAGCGATGAGCACCCTTGGTGCTTGGGGATGCGAACGGACGATGCCTACCGGTTTCCCCGATTGAACCAGCAAAGAATGGTTTTCATCCAATTCCAACAGCAATTCGATGATTTTTCGAAGTGCGCCTTGGTTTCGTGCCGCTTGGCCGATACCGCCGTAAACGACCAATTCCTCCGGATTTTCAGCCACCTCTGCATGGAGATTGTTTAACAGCATGCGCAACGGGGCCTCGGTTTGCCAACTTTTAGCATGCAGGTCAGCGCCCGTCGGGGCCGAATAATGGGGGTGGTTGGCGTATCGGTCAAGAAATGTTGAAAGGTTCATATACTGTTTTGTTGAGGTGATAGTCAAATGTCTCTGCGGTTTCGTTTGCCGTTTCCATAAAGCGGCCACTACTGATGAGTTGTTGCAGCGTTTGGATGTCGTAAGCGAAGATTCTGTCCTTATCGGTAAATGGCACTTGGCTCCTCACAAGGGCATGGCAGGTCTCCAGCACCTGAGACGATCGGAGTGGTCGGCGGAAATCAATCGCCTGGGCCGCATAGAGTAACTCTATGGCTAAGATATATTCCAGGTTATCGATGACTTTATTCAGTTTGCGGCCACTAATGGAGCCCATAGACACGTGATCTTCCTGCCCTAACGACGTGGGGATACTATCGGCACTGGCCGGGAAGCAGAGTGTTTTATTTTCCGAAACCAAGGCGGCGGTAGTGTACTGCGGTATCATGAAACCTGAATTCAGACCGGCATCCTGTATGAGTAACTTGGGCAGTCCATACCGCCCCTCGATGATGAGGTAGCTTCGCCGATCGGAGATATTGCCCAGTTCGGCGGCCGCCACCGTAGCATAGTCAAGCGCCATGGCCAGGGGTTGCCCGTGGAAATTACCGCCGCTGACGGTGTCGTGCGGTCCCAGTACGATCGGATTGTCGGTAACGGCATTGATCTCGATTTCGGTAAGCTCTTTAAGGTGTAGCCAGGCCATTCGCGAAGCACCGTGTACTTGCGGCATACAACGTAGGGAGTAGGGGTCCTGCACCCGTCCGCAATCCGGATGTGAGTTAGCAATCTCAGATGAACTTAACAATTCCCATAGGCGATGGGCGACCAACTGGCTGCCCGGAAATGGCCGGATTTGATGGAGGCGAGCGTCGAAGGGTTTATAAGAACCCATCAATCCTTCGAGTGACATGGCACCAATGATATCCGCGGCTTCCAACGCATTATGCATGCGATACAGCGCATGAATGGCATGGGCGGCGATAAATTGCGTGCCGTTGATCAATGCCAACCCTTCTTTTGGACCAAGTTGTAGGGGAGGCATAACCTCAGCCCTCAATGCGTCCTTGGTGGCGACAATATTGCCCTTATAGTATACATGGCCTAGGCCGATCAGTGGTAAAAAGAGGTGGGATAACGGGGCTAAGTCGCCTGACGCACCAACGGATCCCTGTTGCGGTACAACAGGGATGATATGTTGTTCGATCATCCAGATAATGCGCTCGAGCGTACGGAGCCGTATGCCGGAGTACCCTTGTGATAATGCCTGTACCTTGATGATCATCATGGTTTTAGCGATATCGGCCGAGATGGGCTCACCTACACCCACTGCGTGGCTTTTCAGTAAATTGTGCTGTAAGTTGGCGGTTTCCTCGGCGGATATGATCGTGTCACAAAGAGGGCCGAATCCGGTGTTAACTCCGTAAACGACTTCGTTTTGGGCTACGATATCGGTAATGTAGGTAGCCGATTGATCTATTTTATGCCTAGCTTTAGCAGAAAGGGATCCTTGGAGTTTGCCTTGGGTCAGCTCGATTGCCTTGCCTAGGGTTAGCTTATCCGTTCCATATCGAAATTTATTTTTCATGATGCTGTAGGTGTTGTTGTTGACAGTAGGATTCTTTCGGATAGCCCTTTTTCCGAAAATGCTTGTTCGATAGCCGTGACGTTGCATAGTAAGGAAGAAACGGCTTGGTGCTGGTTATCCAGTTGCATGAGAACCTCGGTGATGACTGCCCATATCGGGGTGGCCTTGTCCAATAACGCTTGGCCGGTCGCCGACAGCGTGACCAATTGCCGCCTGGCATCTTCCGCACTCACCTCGGTCTCCACCAATTGCCGTCTTTTCAGGTTGCTGACCAATTGGCTGATGGCCGAATGGGAAACCTGCAGTTGGTCTGCTATATCCTTGATGGTGACCGGATGGGATTGAGATAGGATATAAAATACGGGAAACCAGCTGGCATCGAACACAATATTTTGCTCCTGGTACACTTTGTTGATCTCAGCAATGAAATATTCACTGAGCCTGCGTAAACGGCTCCCCAATATCAGTGGGCCTAATGATTGGTAAAAATCCATGCCTTTGATGATTACATTGTGTAAGCGCTTATACAATATTCGTTATTATTATTGACGTTTGCAAGTGTTTCCTCAGGGATGATTGACGTATCATCCACTAGTGTAAGCGAATTTAGCCTTTGTCATCCTTAGGATTGACGTGACAATGACCTGTTTTTTTTAGCGGATGCGGGTAGTATACCATCATACTTTTGCAATATTAAGGTTAACTTTGGACTTCATATGTCGTTATTTCGTTTCAAGCAATTTACGATAGACCAATCGGGGTGTACGATGAAAGTCAACACGGACGGGGTGCTGCTGGGTGCCATGGCGCGTGCTCTCAATCCCCGGCGGATATTGGACATCGGCACGGGTACAGGTGTCATTGCATTGATGTTGGCTCAGCGTTTTGCCTCATCCGAAGTAGATGCCATAGAAATCGACTCATTGGCGGCCAACGCCGCGCAACAAAATTTCGTGTCTTCTTCCTTTTCCGCACGCCTTTCCTGCCGCACATTGCCGCTAGATGAGTACCGCCCAGAAGACTCCTATGATCTGATGGTGTCCAACCCACCTTATTTTCTCCAATCACTGAAGAACCCCGATGAACGAAAGCAATTAGCCAGACACACAGACATGTCCTTTTTTGACGTGTTGCTGAGCAGCGCCCGGGAATGGTTGGCCCCACAAGGAAGTTTACAACTGATACTTCCTGTTTCACTTGCAGATACCATTGTGCGAAAAGCGAAAGATGAGTACGGCATGACGGAACAATGGCAATGTAATATTTATTCTTTCGAGTCGCAGCCACCGATACGGCGGGTACTTGCTATCGGGAGGTCTCCCATGGACGGCGTAACGAGCCAAGATGACTTTATGATTTATGAACGTAAAGGGGTTTATAGCCAAGCATACCGTGAATTATTAAAAGACTTCTTTTTGGCATTTTAAACAGGTGCTAAGAATCCCTATATTCGTGCATTTGCTTCTTGAATGATATCATATGACAAGGATCGGATTGCTTTCGGATACCCACGGTTACTTAGACGATTCCATTTTTCAGCATTTTGAGCAATGCAATGAGATTTGGCACGCCGGAGATTTTGGAGATATGGCTGTTGCCGATACGTTGGCCGCGTTTAGGCCGCTGCGGGGCGTATATGGCAATATCGATGGGCAGGATATTCGGAAGGGGTATCCTGAGCACCTGCGATTCACCTGTGAGGAGGTCGACGTATGGATGACCCACATCGGTGGTTATCCGGGGCGCTATAGCCCCCTGGTAAAAAAGGAAATCCAAGCAGATCCCCCCAAGCTCTTCATTTGCGGACACTCGCATATCCTAAAGGTCATGTATGATCAAAAGTTACAATGCCTCCACCTCAATCCGGGTGCCGCCGGAAAACAAGGTTGGCATAAGGTGCGTACACTTTTACGTTTTAGCATCGATGGAAACCGCATTGAAAATCTAGAAGTGATCGAATTGGCTGATAGGTAAGTTTTATTTACACTAAGTTTTTTTATTTTCTGTTTTAATTGGGTTATTTTTAGCTATTTTTGCTTTCGTGAAAATATATAAAATACACTAAGTAGAATCCATTTATGACGAAAGTAACTACGCTCGGCCAATTTATCATCGAAAAACAAGCTGATTTTCCTTATGCAAAAGGTGAACTTTCCCGATTGCTTCGGGATATTGGGATTGCCGCCAAAATCGTGAACCGTGAAGTGAACAAGGCCGGGTTGATGGACATCCTGGGAGACAATGGTACCACAAATATACAGGGTGAGGGGCAGAAGAAATTAGATGTGTATGCGGATGAACAGTTCGTTTCGGCACTGCGAAGTGGGGGAGAGTGCTGCGTAGTTGCATCGGAGGAGCATGACGACTGTATCTATATCGAATCCGAGATTTCTAAAAATGCTAAGTATATCGTGTGCATCGATCCGTTGGATGGCTCATCGAATATCGATGTGAATGTGTCGGTGGGAACGATCTTTTCTATCTATCGGCGTACATCCATGGACGGAACCGTCCAAATGCATGAAATTTTACAACAAGGTACGCAGCAAGTAGCTGCCGGGTACGTGATATATGGGTCGTCGACCATGTTGGTCTATACCACGGGAAAGGGGGTGAATGGGTTTACCCTGGATCCTTCTATCGGTGAATTCTGTTTATCCCATCCGAATATGAAGATCCCGCCAAGCGGCACAATTTACTCGATCAATGAAGGCAATTACGTCAAGTTTCCGCAAGGCGTGAAAGATTATATCAAGTATTGCCAGGTAGAGGACAAAGCAACCGCACGACCCTTTACTTCCCGCTATATCGGATCGATGGTCGCTGATGTGCACCGCAACCTGATCAAAGGGGGGCTTTTCCTTTACCCAACCACTTCTTCTCACCCCGAGGGCAAATTGAGGTTGATGTACGAGTGCAATCCACTAGCCTTTATTGTCGAGCAAGCGGGGGGTAAAGCCAGCGATGGGCGGCACCGGATATTGGATATCCAGCCCAGGCAGTTACATCAGCGTACCCCTGTTTTCCTGGGGAATACCGAAATGGTTGAAAAAGTGGAGGAATTTATCCAAGCAACGCAGGTGGGTGTGGCGAATGGCATGTTAGAGGCTGTCGCGCACCTCTAACAAAAAGGCTTTCAACCGTTCGAGGGAGTCGATCACGCGTTGGTTTTCTCGTGCCTCATTTTTGTTGCTTCGCAGGTATTCCCGCGCACCCTGAAGGGTATATCCTTTCTCTTTGACTAGGTTGAAGATGATTTTCAGGTTGGCAATATCGTCCGGTGTAAATAGGCGGTTGCCTTTTTTGTTTTTCTTGGGCTGTATGATATCGAACTCACGCTCATAAAACCGTATCTGGGAAGCATTGACGCCGAACATGGCGGTAACCTCACCCATGGTGTAGTAGAGTTTGTTTATTTCGCGCTCTTTATACGGCATTCACAGCATGAATAAGGGGTTCGGAAACAAATATACAACTCACTCGGCATATAACTCCTAAACAAACGTATTATTTTGCCTTTGCAGCGCAATTAGATAACCTCCTACGCTAATCAAAAGATTGGTTCTCTTGGGAGGCAGCCTCCAATATCGCCATATATTCTGATGGCGTCAAGTCGTTATAAATGAAATTGATCGGATTAACAGGTTGCCCGTTTTTATGCACTTCGTAATGCAGATGCGGTCCGGTAGATGTGCCTGAATTGCCGACATGGCCGATAAGGTCTCCACGCTTCACCTGTTGGCCAGGCTTCACTTCAAACTTGCTCATGTGGCCATATAGTGTTTTGTAACTATATCCATGGTCGATAACGACGCGGCGCCCGTATCCTCCGTCCATGCCGACCGCTTCCACCCGTCCGTCGCCCGTGGCATAGATGGGCGTACCGATGGGGGCCGTGAAGTCAATCCCTGAGTGCATCTTCCGAATCTTGTAGACTGGATGGATGCGTACGCCGAAGCCGGAAACGGCTCCCCTTATCTTCCGGCTGTCTACGGGTTGGATAGCGGGAATACTGGCCATCATCTCTGCTTTGGAGGTGGCCATTGCAGTGAGGTCGTCATACGATTTAGACTGTACGTACAGCGCTTTGGAGATGTAGTCGAGCTTCTTGGCTGTCTCGATCATCAAATCGGAATTGCTGAAATGTTCGAGGTTTTTGTAGCGGTTTATACCACCGAAGCCCGCCTTTCGGATATCCGAATCGATAGGGTCTGCTTCAAAGATAACACGATAGATGTTATCGTCGCGGTGTTGCATGTTTTCTAACGCGGCGTCAATCTGTTTTAGACGCTCTTGCATGATGTTGTATTGCAAGGTCATTTGGTTGACTTCCCGTTGAAGTTGTTTCTCCGTAGGGGAGTCAATGAACGTAAAGCCTACGTAGAGTAACAAAACGGCACATGCGAAAGAACTGGTCAAAAAGCCAAGCGCCCGGAGCGTCCATGCTTTGGTGCTTGTTTTTACTTTCTCGTATTTGAGTGTATGGGAGTTGTAGTAATACTTTGTTTTCGCCATCCAACTGGTCTCTGTTAATTGATAAATAAAGGGTTAGATAAAGCTCCGGGCAAAGGTAAGCCTTTTGCAATCAACAAAGATGTGAAAAAATGTTAAAAAACAAAACTAAATCATTGTCAGCATGTTACTTCACCATGCTAAGGAAAAGCGCTATTTTTTGCTTGAGTTCCCTGCGGTCGACAATAAAGTCAAGAAACCCGTGTTCAAGCAAGAATTCGGATGTTTGGAATCCCTTTGGCAAATCCTTTTTGATGGTTTCCTTGATAACGCGTGGCCCTGCAAAACCAATCAGTGCCCCGGGTTCAGCAATGTTGATGTCGCCCAGCATCGCATAAGATGCGGTGACACCGCCTGTGGTCGGGTCGGTCAATAGGCAAATGTATGGTATCTTGGCTTCGCTAAGCAATGCTAGCTTGGCTGAGGTCTTGGCCATCTGCATGAGTGAAAATGCAGCCTCCATCATGCGTGCCCCACCAGATTTGGAGATCAGCATGAAAGGGATTCGGTGTTGGATGCAGTAATCGATGGAGCGGGCGATTTTTTCGCCGACCACAGAACCCATCGATCCACCGATGAATGAAAAATCCATGCAGGCAACGACCAAATCCTGTCCGTCGATTTTGCCATGGGCACATCGGATAGCGTCATTTAGTCCTGTTTTGGCATAACTCTCCTCCAATCGTTCCACATATTTTTTGGTATCTTCAAACTGTAGGGGGTCACCAGAACGAAGCCCGGCAAAGAGTTCGGTAAATTGGTTGTCATCAAAAAGGATGGAGAAATAAGCCGCTGATCCAATGCGCAAGTGGTATCCGCAATAGTGGCATACATACTTGTTTTCTAGCTGCTCAATGTTCAGCAATGGCTTTTTACATGAAGGACACTTATTCCACAAGCCATCTGGCGCTTCTTTTTTGTTTTCTGTAGCCGTGCTTATCCCAGCTTTATCACGTTTAAACCAACTCATGCGAATCGTTTTTATTGCAGTGTGCAAACTTAGACAAAGTTGTGTTGATATGCAAGTTTACTTCGTTAGGCTTGGCCTAAGTATCGTTTATCCACCAAGATACAAAAGTAGGCATGTAAGAGATGGGGTAGGGGGACAAAAAATGGGCAAGCTACTTTTATCGCACCGCTACAACCCAATACCCTTGCTGTGTTCCCACCCTGGGGGATTCTTGGGGAGCTGGTCGTAAAAGACTTACCCACGGCAAAAGTAATGAAAATAGTGGTATTAGCCAACAAAAAATGCTTTTGTGTCTCAAATCATTGGTTTACAGATGGCTTTATATCGCACGGTATATCTTGCCTGGCAATGCAGCAACAGCACCTTTCATCTCGAGTTCAAGCAAGGTAATGGCGAGTTTGCTTTGTGGCCACTTCAGTTGCAGCGATAAGCTGTCGATGCTGATTTGGCCCGACGTACGGATAATATCGTATGCCTGCCGTTCCACGCTATCGAGTGAGACGTGAAGTTGCAATTGTTTGGACTCCGGCGGCTTTTCCATCAATTCCCAATTCATGAGGTATTCCAAATCTTTGACTCCGGTGATAAGATGCGCACGGTTGGTCTTAATCAAGTAGTTGCATCCCGCAGAGAACGCTTGATTCAGACTGCCGGGAAAGGCGCATACATCCCTATTGTAGTTGTTGGCGATCTCGGCGGTGATTAGCGCACCTCCCCTGATCGCGGCTTCCACCACGATGGTTACATCGGCCAAGCCCGCGATGATGCGGTTGCGCATCGGGAAATTTTGCCTATCGGGGTTGGTTCCGGATGGAAATTCGGTGAGTAAGCCTCCGCATTCCAGCATTTTAGCAGCCATTTCCCGGTTTGTGGCCGGATAAATGCGATCCAATCCGTGCCCTAAAACACCAACGGTCGGTATGCCATAGTGCAGCGCGTGTTTATGCGCATGACTGTCTATTCCATAGGCCAACCCGCTGATGATGAGCGCATCGTAGGGCGTCAAGGCCTGGATGAACTCCGAACAGAT
The DNA here is from genome assembly GCA_964498395.1 of uncultured Parapedobacter sp. GTDB lineage: Bacteria > Bacteroidota > Bacteroidia > Sphingobacteriales > Sphingobacteriaceae > Parapedobacter. The sequence continues at coordinate 83,253 of CAZCHE010000005.1, forward strand.
GGACCTGCCATAAGCGGTGGCATTGCGCGTACCCACGATGCTGATTATCCGGGAAGTATTGAGATCTGCATTTCCTTTGTAATAGAGTAGGATCGGGGCATCGAAACATTCCTGAAGACGCCTGGGATACTGCTCGCTGCCCCAAAAGAGTACTTGGATGTGGTGTTTTTCGATAAATTTAAGTTCCGCTTCAGCCGCTTGCAAAGCATTGGCTTTCTTAATGGAATCCGCTATGTGGTTGCCCACACCGGGGATGGCCAGCAGGTGCTTCTTGGGGGTGTTAAAGACGGATTCAGCATTTCCATAATGGGTAATCAGTTGCCGGGCAACGACAGGGCCCACACCCTTTACTTTGGTCAATGCAATTTGATGTAGTAGGCTCATAGGACTGCACGAATATATGAAAAGTATGCCAATTTTGCTAAATTGCATGCTGAAAAAGCGGTTGCGGCCGCGTTGATTTAAGTTAAGCGGTATGAATGTCACTATTATCTCTTCCAGTCCACGTCAAGAAAGTGTGAGCTATCGCGTTGCCCTGCATTTGGAGGCACGGCTACGTCGGGAGACCTCCTATGCCATTCAATTGGTGGATGTGCGCGAGTGGCTGGATTGGGATGCGGGGCAAGCGGTTTATAAATCGGTTGACGAATGTCCGGAGCGCTTTCGGCCGCTAGCGGAGACCATCTTTGGTACCGATGCATTCGTTATCGTCTCTCCCGAATACAATGGCGGATATCCGTACTCCCTGAAGAAGCTGTTTGACCATTTTCCGAAGCAAGCGCATAAGCCGTTTGCCATCGCCACATCGTCTACTGGGGCAATGGGGGGAATACGGGCGTCCTTGGCATTACAGCATTATGTGGTTGCACTTTTTGGGATGCTCTCACCCTATATGCTTATCACCCCCAAAGTGACGGAGAAATTTGACGACAGGGGCAATCTATTGGATGAAAGTTTTCAAAAGAGTGTGAATACCTTTGTAAAGGAGTTTTTGTGGTTATTGGATAAAATTGTGGAATAATTGTTTTCAATACTATAATTAAACCAGTTATCGAGCTATGAAAAGACTTGTTTTTCCCTTATTGTTTCTTTTTCCCCTATGGTTGCTGGCGCAGGAAGCCCAGATCACGTTTCGTGCCATAGGCGGTGCCGGCAAAACCGTGCGGACGACGAAACCGGTAAACGGCAATTATTTTTGGGCCACGCAGACGATCGATACATTGGATGCCGATGGGGTGTTGCGGGTAGCAAATGGAGCTGATGTACCAGGTGTCTATTTGTTTCATTTTGGCCAAAAATCTTACCGAATATATGCCCGTCCGGGTGAAAATTTTGAGGTGATTGTAGATGCCGATAATGCTGTGCAGCCGCTACAGATTATTGGGCCACAATCAGCCGGTCAATTGACATTCAACAGGCATGAAAGGCCTTTTTACCAAGACGAGGGTTACGCCAACTTGAAGGAATATCCTGCGTTTGAGGAAGCCAAGCAAAAGGTCTTGGAGCAGGTCAGTGAGGAATTGGAACCATTCGAACAACTGTTTGAGGCAGGCAAAATCGACGAGGGCTTCTTTCAGGTCGCTGAGGCAACCATCCGTAGCTATTATGCATCAGTACTGATCGTTTCCCTGTTTGAAGAGCATCAGCGACTGGTCGTTCATCCCGATAGCGCTGGGTACGATGATGCAGCTATTGCTAATTATTTGGACAAGTGGGATGCGGTATCGGGTGTACAAGATGTTTTTGACGAGCGCGCTGCGATGGCTGACAGTTATTTTTATCTTAGCGACCTCTATGCAGAATGGTATTTTTCATGTTTTGACCCCGAGACACGAGAACCCATCCTGAAGAAACCTGAAACCCCTGATGGGTACTGGGAACGGCCATATTGGGCGATTCATAAGGTGTTTGAGGGTAAACTGCAGGAGCATTTGCTAGCCACTAGGATCCACCATATCAATGTACAAAATAGGTTTCAGCCTTTCCAGCTTGATATTTTTGCGGATTTTACGGACGCCTATCCAAACAGTATATATACGCCATATCTACGCGAAGGAATCGCTAACGTAAGTGCCTATTTGGAGAAAGTGAAAGCCGATTTTGGCCCTGAACACCGATTTGTGGATGATTATTCAGCCATCGATAGTTTCGAGGAGCTTGCACAACGCTTCAAGGGGAAAACGGTTTATGTGGATTTATGGGCTACGTGGTGTGGGCCATGCAAGTCCGAATTTGCATACAATGAGGGGCTAAAAGCCTTTGCCAAGGAACAGGGTGTAGAAGTACTTTACGTATCGGTAGACCGCGACGAGGCCGACCAGCAATGGAAAGACATGATTAAGTACTATGATTTGACGGGGCACCATATCCGGACATCAAAGGCGTTGGGCGATGACATACGAAGTCAGTTTACATTTGAATATAACGGGCAGCAGGTTTTTGGAATCCCTTATTATATCATACTCAAAGATGGAGAGGTCGTCGTAAAGGAAGCCAATCGGCCGAGTGCTGGTGAAGCACTTTACGAGCAGATCGCTGAATATTTGTAAGGGGTAGACGCTTTTCCTAATGTTGGAACGGCAAAATTGTCAACAAATGGTCTGGTTATGGCAAAGGGAGCCTATTGGCTCAATTGGATGATTTACCAATAGCCCCAATAAATTGATTTGATATGGCAGATGCGCAGCAACCCGAGGTTTGGATGCGTGGCCCCATCGCTGGTGTGCCACCCCTGTTGCAACCCGTCGCCCATGCTTTATTGCAGGCACAGGAGGAAGTGGTACGCTACATGGATGGGTTCGACAATCAATATCTCTGGTACAAACCTGTGGGTATGGCGTCGATAGGCTTTCACTTGCAGCACATCGTCGGCGTTATCGATCGATTGTTTACCTATGCATTGGATAAGCCGCTCACAGATGGGCAGTTTGCATATTTAAGGGTGGAAGGGCAGGAGGCTCCCGGCATTACGGCTACTCGATTAGTCGCCAATCTAAGACGGCAGGTTGACGACGCCATTGTGCAGTTGAAAGCGACGGATGAAAGTACATTGACGCATATCCGATACCTCGGACGGAAACGCATACCGACCACGTTGATCGGTTTGCTGTTTCACGCGGCAGAACATACCCAGCGGCATGTGGGGCAACTGTTGGTGACGGTGAGGTTGCTGACAGCGGAAATCAGCAATAAAGGAGACGTTGGATAATGGGGTGTTACCGTGTCCATAGGTCGCATTACTTGTTGCTGGCATTTGTGGTGATCGTGGGTGTAGCGGGCGTGCTATGGCTGCTGGGTTGGTCGTTTTGGCCATTTGGGAAGCGGTACGTGCCCGACTATTACTTTATACAGCTCCATGAACACCATAAGAACTATTTTCCGGAAGGTGAACGACTGGTTCTGTTAAATGGTATCCCCGTGGATTCGTTACAGGAGAAGAGTCGGGTAGGAGTTGCCCGTGCTACTAGGATCATGGAGTACAGCAGTTCAGCGGCCATCGAACGTTTTGGGGATGTTGGCAGGTATGGAGCTACTGAAATAGTTGGAGAGGAGGTCGAATGGATTGTTTCGGATATTGCAACGTATCAACAGCGCTATAATCCAGCAATGATGTTTACGCATACGGGAGTGTCGTTGCCAGATCGGAGGAACCCCGGCGATGCAGCAGTTCTGGTGGCTGGTGAGGCTGCGGATACGTTGTATTTAGGAGCGACCCGGTACCGTCATGTCGTCCTTGATACCATAGAAAAGGTGATGGTAAGCGCATTCCGCATGTTCCATGTGAATAGCTATAAACGAAAGTGGTCGCCCGATAGGCCCCTGCTCATCTTTCGTTACGGCAGGCAAGAAGCTTTGTTTGTGGGGGTGAATGTGGAGGGGGCGGGCGAAGGTCTGTACACCTATGATGACCGTGTGGTCGCTTTCGGCCGTTGGGTAGACAATACCGTCTCTGCCGTAATGAAACGGCGACGGAAAACCGGGAAAGTGAACGATAGCCGGCTTGTAGTGACCAATGGCGATGTACAGGAGCAAAAGTCACCATTGAGCCGTATTCAAGCCACCCAAGGTACGGTGACCTACCTCAATGGTATCGATGGGGTGAAGATGTATGGATGGAAAGGGTATGCAGGTGCGGTGGCGGTAACGGGTAACACCCTCAAATTTTTCGGACAAGCGCAACAATAACCCTCAATTTCCCTGTTGGGCACTACACCGGTATATAAACCAGCTGTTTTGTCTCAAAGAAATCTTCTTCAAAATAGGCTGACAGTGGAAAGATCTCCACCTTTAACCTAGCTTCCTTTATTTCTTCCTGTAGATCTCCGCCTTTCAAGTACAGGATGCCGTTTTGGATAGCATTCTTGTTCTTTTGCAAGAATTTATTGCGCACCCATGGATAAAAATCGACCAATCGGGTAACGGCTCGGGATACTACGAAATCGTAGTTTTCATCCAACTGTTCTGCCCGGATGTGGTCTGCTTCCACATTTTCCAGCCCAATGTCTGCGGCGACCTCCCGAACCACCTTGATTTTCTTTCCGATGGAATCCACGAGGTGGAAATGCACTTCCGGGAACAGGATGGCCAACGGGATGCCGGGAAACCCACCACCTGTACCTACATCCAGTATGCGGGTTCCAGACACAAAATTGGTGAATTTAGCAATGCTCAACGAATGCAATACGTGATGGAGGTATAGGCTACCGATGTCTTTGCGTGACACCACGTTGATTTGTGCATTCCAATGCGGATATAGTTCGCCTAGTTGGCGAAACTGTTCCCGTTGCTTGTCGGATAGTTGAGGGAAATAGCGGTATATGATGGCTACAGTCGGATCCAGCATGTTCTAATCATTTGGCGGAACAAAGATAGTCAAATTATATAGTAGGCAGGTGAACGATCAATGTTACACCGTCAAAACTACTTCCATTTGACTTCTTTCTTAAAGAGTGCAAAGAAGCCATTGATGCAGATATAACTATAATACACGATATCCAAAAAGGGTAGGATCCAAATCAGTCCTTTTACTTGGAGCTTTCGCATAATCGGGAAATAGATGATCAATTGTATCAATAGCCTGAATAGGTAAATACCCAGCACAACATACCAATACTGCGGATACAATACCACCGCCACAATAGCCGCCACATAAAAGAGAAATGCGCTGGTTAATTGGGTAGCTAGCATGCGTCGGTGTGCAGGTTTATATGCTTTTGATGCTCCGGCGTGCCTCGTTTTTTGGCGAGAATAGGCTGAAAAGGTGGCTTTGGGTTCACTCCATACATGTGCGTCGTCAGGGCGAATGCAGATCGACGTGTTATGCGGTGTTGCGTTTTGGTTTACAAAAAGGTCGTCGTCCCCAGATGGGATATGCATGTGGGCGGCAAATCCTTTCCCTCTGAAAAAAAGGCTCTTCGTATATGCTAAATTGCGTCCAACACCCATATAGGCATTTCCTTTCAGTGCGTAGGAGAGGTAGCTCATCGCAGTATGGAAGGTTTCAAATCGGATGAGTGCATTTAAGAAACCCGGTTTCTTGAAATAGGGCGAATACCCCAGTACGATCTCGTTTCCACCCGCAAAGGCATTGGCCATATGCCGAAGCCATTGGTCAGACTGAGGCACGCAATCGGCATCGGTAAAGACCAAGTGTTCGTATTTGGCACCCTTGATGCCCAGGGTTACCGCGAATTTCTTCCCGTGCTTGAGGCGCACATGCTCGGCAATTTCAACCACTTTCAGGTTAGGGTATTGCACACACATGTCTTTCAGCAGCCATTTGGTATCATCCTCCGAAAAGTCATTGACTAATATCACCTCAAATTCCGGGTAATCTTGTGAGAGTATCTTGGGGAGGTGCTGCCGTAGGTTTTCTTCTTCGTTACGCGCACAGATGATAACGGATAAGGGAGGTGTGTCTGATTTATCTTGCTGCGTTGTGCTAGAACGGTAAAACGTTAACCTGCTATATACAAATAATAAAAAATACAATTGTATGAGGAGCAGAAGCCCACATACCCCAGCGATGAGGAATAAGGAGATCTCGGTGATCTGGTTGAATATATCCATAGTTATCGCCAAAGATAGTAGGTTAAATTGAGAATTAAGTAGCTGCGTGTAACTTGAGGTGTACAACAAAATGCAGATTTTTCTTTTTTCACGCAAAGGCGCGAGGTCGCAAAGTGACTTTCCTTGGCGTCTTAGCGACTTTGCGTGAATTTTTTAAGTCACGAAGACCCGCTTCGCGAGAAAATCGGATATTTGTTATGAATCTTGTAATTTGTCGAAGTCGAGGTTTCGCACGGCAGCGGTAAAAATAGTGCCGTAGCATCCCTTTGTTTTTGCTATTTTTGCGCCACAAACGATAGGATGAAATTTACGCTTCAAGCAACAGATAAACAATCCAAGGCACGGGCAGGTGTTATCGAAACCGCCCATGGAAGTATCGAGACACCCATTTTCATGCCCGTGGGCACAGCTGCAACGGTCAAGGCGGTTCACCAACATGAACTCGTTAATGATATCAATGCGCAGATCATCTTGGGTAATACGTACCACCTATACCTGAGGCCGGGATTGGACGTCATACAGCGTGCAGGGGGACTCCACCAGTTTAACGGTTGGCAGCGGCCGATATTGACCGATAGCGGTGGCTATCAAGTGTATTCGCTGACCGAGGTGCGTAAAATCAAGGAGGAAGGAGTGACATTTCGCTCACACATCGATGGATCCAAACACCTCTTTACGCCTGAAAACGTGATGGATACCCAGCGGATTATCGGCGCGGATATTGTGATGGCTTTTGACGAATGTACGCCTTATCCCTGTGATTACCGGTATGCTAAGCGATCGTTGGATATGACCCACCGTTGGCTGCAGCGATGCTGCGACCGTTTTGATGACACCTCACCATTATACGGTTATGAGCAGACCCTTTTTCCGATCGTGCAAGGATCGGTATACCGCGATCTACGGGAGAAATCTGCAGAGACCATCGCCGCTTTCGGTCGGGATGGCAATGCCATCGGGGGGCTTTCGGTGGGGGAGCCGGCCGAGGAGATGTATGCGATGACCGAAGTGGTGTGCAATATTCTTCCGGTCGAGAAGCCACGGTACCTGATGGGCGTGGGTACACCGATTAATATCTTGGAAAATATTGCGCTGGGCATCGATATGTTTGATTGTGTGATGCCCACGCGTAACGCCCGAAACGGGATGTTGTTTACGCGGCAAGGTATCATCAATATCAAGAACAAAAAATGGGAAACTGATTTTTCCCCAGTAGATGCGGAAAGCGATCTGCTGGCCGATCGGGCGTATAGCAAGGCCTATCTGCGGCACCTGATCCGCTCCCAGGAGATTCTTGGCGCACAAATTGCATCATTGCATAATCTCCATTTTTACCTTTGGCTGGTCAAGCAAGCCCGCGAGCATATCGTAGCGGGTGATTTCAGGGAATGGAAAAACCAAATGGTTAAGCAGTTAGGTGAAAAGCTATAATACGACCGGATGCGGTAGCATATGAATATCATCGATAAATATATCATCAAAAAGTACCTGAGCACGTTTGTGTTCACCATGGCCATTTTTACTGTGGTGATGGTCATTTTTGATATATCAGAACGATTGGATGATTTCATGAAACACAAGGCGCCCCTTTCGAAGATTGTTTTTGAATATTACGCCGGCTTCATCCCGTTTTACCTCAACTTTTTGTCGCCGCTTATTAACTTTATCGCGGTGATATTCTTTACCGCTAAGATGGCTGACCAAACGGAGATTGTACCCATTTTAAGTGGTGGGATGAGTTTCAATAGGTTGCTCCGCCCTTACATGATCGCAGCAAGCCTGATCGCGGCGGTAACTTTTGCTTTTAACATCTATATCATTCCCCGTACGAACAGGTTGAAAGTAGAATTTGAACGGGTTTATGTAAAGCCCGTGCCCAACAATACCAAAAGTTCGACCCACATGCAGATTGACGATGACAGCTATGTGTATATCGACAATTTTGACAATAACCGTAAAATCGGTTACAATTTTGTGCTGGAGATCTTTGAAGGCGAAAATATGGTGGAGAAGATGATGGCCGACCGCATCACGTGGGATTCCATACAAAACCACTGGCGGATCGAAAACTATACCATACGGAAGATTGATGGGTTAAAGGAAGAAATGATTAAGGGTACGAGCCGGGATACACTACTGGATATGGAACCGAAAGATTTTGAGGTGTATGATAATATTTTCACGGCCATGAATACCGCTGAGCTGAATGACCGCATCGAAAAAGAAAAGATAAGGGGAACGGGAATGATGGTCGACTTGCTGCTTGAGAAATATAAGCGGTTTGTGTATCCGCTTTCTGCTTTTGTCCTCACGTTGATGGGGGTAGCACTTTCATCCAAAAAAGTGAGGGGTGGGATTGGTTTGAGCCTGGGTATCGGGATTGGTTTGAGCTTTACCTATATTGTATTCATCCAATTTTCAACCATGTTTTCACTGAAAGGGGGACTTGCACCGATTATCGCTGTTTTCATTCCCAATGTCATTTTTGGCTTGCTAGCATTGTACCTGTTGTACCGCGCTCCGAAATAACTAGCTAATACCTGCCTTTATGGGAAGCCTTACCATTAGCCGCAACCTGATTATCCTGCATATCACCGTCGTCGTTTGGGGGTTTACCGGGATATTGGGTAATCTCATCACCTTATCTGCAATCCACTTGGTCTGGTATCGCGTATTGATTGCGTTTGTGTCATTAGCGATCTACTTTGGATATAAGCGGCAGTCTTTCGTGGTGAGTAAACGGGATTTTGCCAATTTTTTCCTGACCGGGGGTTTAGTCGGGTTGCATTGGGTGCTCTTTTTCGAATCCATCAAGGTTTCTACTGTGTCGGTTGCGCTGGTATGTTTTTCATCTGTTACGCTGTTTACGGCCTTCATTGAACCCCTGTTTTATAAACGCCGTATTTCCAAAATGGAGGTGTTTGTCGGTTTGCTCATGATTGTTGGCATTTACTTGATTTTCAAATTCGAAAGTCAATATGTGAAAGGCATTGTCATCGGTTTGGCAGCAGCATTGGCGGCCGCTTTATTTGGTACCATCAACTCCAAGTTGGTTAAGAAGAATGGGGCCACGACCATCAGCCTGTATGAAATGTTCGGGGCCTGGGTATGGATATCGCTATTCATGATGGTTACGGGTGGTTTCGGTTACGAAATGAGCGTAGCCCGTATGGACTTGCTTTATTTGTTGCTCTTGGGAACCGTGTGCACATCTGGGGCCTATGTGGCTGCCGTATCCATTATGAAAGAGATTAGCCCATTCCGGGTGGCATTGGCGAGCAATATGGAACCTATTTATGGTATCCTGTTGGCTTGGTTGTTCTTCGGGCAAGCCGAGGTGATGAGCACGGGCTTCTATATAGGTGCTGTCATCATCCTTGGAGCGGTCTTTCTGTATCCGGTGATTCGGTTTCAGCTGGAGAAAAGGAAAGCCATCAAGCATACTCAATAATCGCGTCCTTGCTTTCCAATTCAGAATACCCCATCAAGTATTCGTCTACCTTGCGGGCGCATTCACGTCCTTCGGAAATGGCCCACACCACGAGCGACTGTCCGCGGCGCATATCGCCGGCCACGAAAATCCGTTCGGCAGATGTATGGTATTCACCTTCCTTGGCTTTCACATTGCCTCGCTCATCCAGCTCGACACCCAATTGCTGCAATAACCCATCGTGTTGGGGATGCACGAAACCCATGGCCAACAGCACCAATTCGCAAGGAATTTCTCGTTCTGAACCCGCTACTTCCGTAAATTTTACGGGGCGTCCCTGTGGGTCGCGTTCCCATTCTAGGTCAACGATACGCGCACCTTTAAGATTGCCGTCGTCATCACCGATAAATGCTTTGGTGCTGATGCTCCAGAAGCGATCGCATCCCTCTTCATGTGAGGTCGTGGTTTTCAGCAGCATGGGGTAGGTGGGCCAGGGCATGGCTTCGGTACGGTCTCTTGGCGGTTGGGGCATCAACTCAAATTGCGTGACCGTTTTGGCCCCGTGCCGATTTGAAGTACCCACACAGTCCGAACCCGTGTCACCACCACCGATGACCAGTACGTTTTTGTCCGTAGCAAAAATATCCGTTTCTTCAAAAGTCGAGCTGCCTACGCGTTTGTTTTGCTGTTTCAGGAATTCCATCGCAAAATGTACGCCTTTCAGCTCCCTTCCGGGGATGTTAAGGTTGCGTGGGATGGTTGATCCTCCTGCGAGCACGACGGCATCATACGCGTGTAATTCACTTGTGGGTACGTTTTTCCCGACTTCGGCATTGCAACGAAAGACCACCCCTTCTTCCTCCATGACGTTGATCCTGCGGTCAATGACCCATTTTTCGAGTTTGAAATCGGGGATTCCATAACGCAGCAATCCCCCTGGTTTATCGTCGCGTTCATACACGGTCACCTCATGGCCCACTTTGATGAGTTGGGCCGCCGCTGCAAGCCCTGCGGGGCCACTGCCGACGATCGCTATCCGTTTGCCCGTTTTCAGGTGTGTTGGTCGCGCCTTTACAAACTCGCGTTTAAAAGCGATTTCGATGATATGCTTTTCGATTTCCTCGATGGCCACAGGAGAGCGGTTGATGCCCAATACGCAAGCCGATTCACAAGGGGCGGGGCATATCCGCCCGGTAAATTCGGGGAAATTATTGGTTGATACCAATATTTGATAGGCCTCTTCCCATTTCCCGTCATAAACGGCGTCATTGAATTCCGGGATCACATTGCCCAAAGGGCAGCCCGAATGGCAAAACGGTATGCCGCAATTCATACAGCGGGCGGCCTGCTTGTTTAGCTCTTCGTCACTATAGGCCTGTACAAATTCATTGTATGTTTTCTTCCGGTTGTCAACGGCATCTTTTTTTGGAAGTGTCCGTTCAAATTCCTTAAATCCGGTTGGTTTTCCCATTTTCTTAGTAGTTAGTCTTTTTTAGTACTTAGTCTTTAGTAGTTAGTCCTTGCTTGCCCTTTATGCTTCTACTAGTTTTGAACGCAGTACATTTTTATATTCCCTCGGGAACACTTTGATGAAGCATGCTTTTTCTATCTTCCAGTTTTTGAGGATGTCTGCTGCACGTTTACTTCCGGTGAGGTGGATATGCCGTTTGAGCAATGCCATGATGGCGGTCTCGTCTTCGGTTTCCAATGGATCCAAATCGACCATTTCGGTATTGCAGTTATCACGGAAGGTGCCTTCGAGGTCATACACCCACGCAATGCCACCGCTCATGCCCGCAGCGAAATTCCGTCCTGTTTGACCGAGTATCAAGGCCCTTCCACCAGTCATATATTCGCACCCATGGTCGCCTACACCTTCCACCACTGCGGTGGCACCTGAATTGCGCACGGCAAACCGTTCGCCCGCTTGCCCGCAAACGAACAGGTGGCCCGATGTGGCGCCATACAGCGCGACGTTGCCAATGATGATGTTTTCGTGTGGAACTAACGGACTGTTTTCCGCGGGGTATATGGTCAGCTGTGCGCCGGAAAGCCCTTTGCCCACATAGTCGTTTGCTTCGCCTTGTAGTTCAAAGGAAAGTCCCTTAGCGCCGAATGCACCAAAGCTTTGCCCTGCCGAACCTGTAAACTTGTAATTGATGGTATTGTCTGGAAGCCCTTCCGCACCGTATATTTTGGAAACCTCGTTGGATAATAACGTACCGATCGTGCGATCCGTATTCTTTACATTGAATGTGCCAAAAACCGGTGTTTTGTTGTCGAGCGCACTGCGGGCTTGTGTAAGTAGCCCCCAATCCAGGATCATATCCAGCCCGTGGTCTTGTTGTTCGGTTTGGTACAGCGATTCTCCACCAGCACTATGTGCGACGTAAAGTATGCCCGACAAGTCCAGTTTGTCGATCTTCCAATGGTCGATGTCTTCCCTTTTCTTGAGGAATTGCGCTCGGCCAACCATCTCATTGATGGTGCGGAAGCCCAATTCGGCCATGATTTCACGTAGTTCCTCGGCGAGGAATGTAAACAGGTTAACGATGTCTTCCGGTTTGCCTGTAAACAGTTTTCGAAGTTCAGGGTCTTGCGTGGCTACGCCGACGGGACAGGTATTCAGGTGGCATTTGCGCATCATGATACAGCCTCCGGCAACCAAGGCAGCCGTGGCTACGCCCCATTCTTCTGCCCCTAATAACGTAGCAATAGCGATATCTCTACCGGTTTTGAGCTGCCCATCGGTTTGCAAGACCACCCGGCTGCGCAGTTTGTTTTTCACCAGTGTCTGGTGTGATTCGGCTAGGCCTAACTCCCAAGGCAACCCGGCATGTTTGATAGAACTGATGGGGGAAGCCCCTGTTCCGCCATCGTATCCGGCGATGAGGATCACGTCGGCATGCGCTTTGGCCACCCCGGCGGCAATGGTGCCTACTCCGGCCTTAGAGACCAATTTCACATTTATCCGTGCGTCACGGTTGGCATTTTTCAAATCAAAGATAAGCTGTGCCAAGTCTTCGATAGAGTAAATGTCATGGTGGGGCGGGGGAGAGATGAGCCCCACGCCTGGGGTAGAGTGCCGCACCTTAGCGATCCACTCGTCTACTTTGTGCCCTGGGAGTTGCCCCCCTTCGCCCGGCTTGGCGCCTTGGGCCATTTTGATTTGCAATTCATCGGCTTGCGTGAGGTAGTTTGACGTTACCCCGAAACGGCCCGAAGCGATTTGCTTGATTGCCGAACGCATCGAATCGCCATTCGGCAGTGTTTTATAACGGATTTCGTCTTCTCCACCCTCTCCGGTGTTGCTTTTCCCTCCGATACGATTCATGGCAATGGCCAGTGTACTGTGTGCTTCGTGCGATATGGAACCAAATGACATCGCACCCGTGGCGAAACGTTTCATGATGTTTTCAGCCGATTCCACCTCGTCAATGGAGATGGGCGTACGGTGCCGGGCGAAGTCCAACAGTCCTCGCAGGGTATACATGCGTTCTTGCTGGTTATTGATGAGCGCCGCATATTTTTTATACGTTTCGTAGTCACCCGTACGGCAGGCTTGCTGCAATAGGTGTACCGTTTGCGGATTGAACAGGTGCGCTTCACCTCTCCTTTTCCATTGGTATATCCCCCCTTCGGGCAATAGATCTTTGGTATTGCGGGAACTGGTGAAACCACGATTGTGTTTGCTTAGCACCTCGCGGGCGATATCGTCGAGTCCTAAACCACCGATGCGGGACACCGCACCACAAAAATACTTGTCTACTACGTCCTTATTAATACCCAATACCTCGAAGATTTGGGCGCCATGGTAGGACTGTAGCGTGGAAATACCCATTTTCGAGAAGATTTTGAGTAGTCCGCCACAGACGGCTTTCACATAGTTTTTGGCCAGTTGTGGCCAGCTTAGCTCTGTTTCGATGGTTTTCTGCTCTTTCAGCGTGCGGATGGTTGCCAGTGCCATATACGGGTTGATGGCCGTGGCGCCAAAGGCTAATAAGCAAGCAAAGTGATGCACTTCCCATACGTCACCGCCTTCTACGACCAGGCCCACTGCACCACGGTGTCCGGTTTTGATCAGGTGGTGATGTACGGCAGATACGGCCAATAGCGAAGGGATGGCGGCGTGTTGCGAGTCGATTGCCCTATCTGATAGGATAATCACTTCAAATCCATCCTTCACAGCGTCTTCGGCGTACCGGCATAGACGGCTCAGCCCTTCTTCCAACGAACCCGGTTTGCCATCTGCATTGAAATAGCATTGCAGGGTTTTGGCTTGGAAGATACCCGTGTCTATACTGCGGAGCTTCTCCAGCTCTTTACTCGTTAATATGGGTTGTTCGAGCGCCACGCAATGGCAATGCATTTTATCCTCGTCCAGGATGTTGCCCGCGTTGCCGATGAAGGTGGCGAGGCTCATTACCAGTCGCTCCCGTATCGGGTCAATGGGTGGATTGGTCACCTGGGCAAAGAACTGTTTGAAGTAGCTCGACAAATGCTGCGGATGGTTGGAAAGTACGGCCAAAGGCACGTCTGTTCCCATCGATCCAATGGGTTCTTTGCCATCTAACGCCATCGGCGTGAGGATGCCTTCGACATCCTCCCGAGAGTAACCGAATATTTGCTGGTATTTGAATACCGATTCCTTGGAGAGGTAAGTAAAAGTAACCCGCGGTTCGGCGAGCTCTTCCATGCGGATTTTATACTGGTGCAACCAATCTTCATACGGTTGCCGACTGGAAAGTTCTCCTTTGACTTGTTCATCCGATAGGATTTCTCCTTTCTCCATGTCAATCAGGAAGATCTTGCCGGGTTGTTGCCGGCCTTTCTTGATGATCAGGCTTTCATCTACGGGGAGTGCGCCAGCTTCTGACGCCACGACCACGCGATCATCCGATGTCACCGCAAAGCGCAAGGGCCTCAGTCCGTTACGATCGAGCATGGCTCCGATGGTTTTGCCATCTGTGAAACACAGCGCGGCAGGGCCATCCCAAGGTTCCATCAACGTAGCATGGTATTCGTAAAAGGCTTTTTTCAACGGATCCATCTGGGTGTTGCCGTCCCAAGCCTCCGGCACCATCATCAGCATGACATGGGCGATGCTCCGGCCACTGTGCAATAACAGTTCGGCCACGTTATCCAAGCAGGCCGAATCCGACTGGTGGCTATCTACCACGGGCAGTAGGATTTGCAGCTCCTCTTCTGTAAAATAAGGAGAAGAAAGGGATCGTAACCCGGCATAGAACCAGTTAAGGTTGCCCGTAAGGGTATTGATCTCACCATTATGTGCCAGCATCCGAAAAGGTTGCGCTAGGCGCCACGATGGGAAGGTATTCGTTGAAAAACGGGAGTGTACTAATCCAAATGCTGACATCACCCGTTCGTCGGATAAATCCGTGAAATAGGTACCAACCTGGTAGGTGGTCAATTGGCCTTTGTAGACAATCACCTTGCAGGATACGGAAGCAAAGTAAGGCTGCTCTTCTGCGGTCAAATCTTGGTGTTCCCGAGCGAGTTTCACGATTAACCGGCGGAGTACATAAAGTTTCCGCTCAAAATCTTCCGTATTCGTTATCCCCGCAGGTCGGGAAACAAAAAATTGCACAATATCGGGTTCGACACTTAGCGCGGTAACCCCAATGCCATCCGGGTTGACCGGTACTTGCCTAAAACCGAGTAATTTCATCCCCCTGTCCTCGGCGGCCTGTTTGATCAGTTCGCGGCAAATCCGATTTGCATGTTCATCTTTCGGCAAAAAAGACATTCCCGTGCCGTAGTAGCCGGGTTCATTCAGCTGGATGCCCAAGGATATGCACTCTTCCCATAAAAACTCATGGGGGAGTTGGATCATGATGCCGGCACCATCCCCACTTTCAGGATCGCAGCCGCAAGCACCACGGTGTTCCATGTTTTCCAACATGGTTAACGCATCGGTTACCTGTTTGTGCGTCTTATTGCCTTTTAGGTTAGCAATGAAACCTACTCCGCACGCATCGCGCTCAAAATCAGATTGGTAAAGCCCTTCCTGTTTCCTCAATATATCAGTCATTCTGTTTAGTTAGCTGTATTCGATTTGCTAAATTAGTAATTTTTATGTATATAATTAAATAATTTTTAAATTATTATTCATTTTGTTGATAATTACCTATTTTTTATGATGTTTTTTGTGAAAATGACAAAAAACACAGGTTCCTATTACGGCTTTGGCAATAGTGTTTGCTTGGTGTATTATCCCTTTGGTTCCTTGATGCAAAACACTATTTTCGAACCTCGAATCATATGATCGATCATACTAACAAAGATGAAGATAACGCACATTGAAATTTATCGGTACAGTATCCCGATGGAGCCTTTTGTGATTGCCACGGGCACGATGGACTATGCACAAAACACGTTGATTCGCCTGCATACGGACAGTGGCTTATATGGTGTGGGTGAATGCTCCGCTTTCCCCATGATTGTGGGCGAAACACAGGAAACCTGTTTGGCGCTGGCACGAGATTTTGCCCGGTTGTGGGTCGGTAAAGACCCATTGGCTATTGCAGAACGGTTAGCGGAACTCGATTTGTTTATCGCCGGGAATCGTACCATTAAAAGCGCGTTTGATATGGCGTTGCATGATTTGGCAGCCAAACAAGCTGGGATCCCCTTATATCAATATTTAGGCGGAAGCGTCCGTGAGCTGATCACCGATATCACGGTTGGTATCGGTACGCCTGAAGAGATGGCCAATAAGGCCTTGTCATTCAAAAACCAGGGGGCGAAAGTGCTCAAGGTAAAGTTAGGTAAATTGCCTGAAGCCGACATCGAACGAATAACGGCGATTCGCAACGCGGTGGGAAATGAGCTGCTGATACGCATAGATGCCAATCAAGGGTGGGATTTTGATCAGGCAACAGTGGCACTGCAGGGGCTTGAAGATTTGGGGATACAGTTCTGCGAACAGCCCATGCGTAGCTATAACGACCATCTATTACCGCAAT
Organism: uncultured Parapedobacter sp.; assembly: GCA_964498395.1. GTDB lineage: Bacteria > Bacteroidota > Bacteroidia > Sphingobacteriales > Sphingobacteriaceae > Parapedobacter. The sequence continues at coordinate 99,738 of CAZCHE010000005.1, forward strand.
TGCGCAAGAAAACTTCCATTCCCATCATGGCCGATGAAAGTTGTTATGACCATCGGGACGCTGACCGGTTAGCTTCGAATGGTGCCTGTGATTATATTAACATCAAATTTGCCAAATCAGGTGGGATAGCCGAAGCCTTGCGCATACAGGCGACAGCCACCACATATGGCATCCCCTGTATGATTGGGGGGATGTTGGAAAGCCGGGTAGCGTTATCAGCGAAGGCTCACTTTGCTTGTGCGGCACCCAATGTGCAGTTTTTCGATCTGGACACCTGCATGGTCGGTCACTTGGTCGACCCCGTGGTGGGCGGTATCCACTTTGATGGGTTCCGCATTTCCCTGCCTGATTTACCCGGTATCGGGGCAGATGTGGATGAAGTGTTTTTGGAAAAATGCGAACGATGGGTGGTGTGAGAACTTCCAACTTCACTTTTAAACCGTACCTTTGTGCGTAAAACCAACGTATACGAAAGAGATGAGCAAAGAAAGAGGACCTATATCCAAGTTTATCGAACGGAATTACCTGCATTTCAATGCGGCGGCATTGGTTGACGCTGCCCAAGGCTATGAAGCGCATTTGGATGCCGGAGGTAAGATGATGATCACCTTGGCAGGTGCGATGAGTACCGCCGAATTGGGCATTTCCCTTGCCGAGATGATTCGTCAAGATAAAGTATCCATCATCAGTTGCACGGGAGCCAATCTCGAAGAAGACATCATGAATTTGGTGGCACATTCGCATTACAAGCGCGTGCCGCATTACCGCGACCTAAGTCCACAGGACGAATGGGATCTACTGGAAAACCATTATAATCGGGTGACGGATACCTGTATTCCGGAGGAAGAAGCATTCCGTCGCATCCAACAACACATCCACAACATATGGAAAGATGCGGAAGAAGCTGGTGAACGGTATTTTCCGCATGAATATATGTACAAGATGCTCAACAGCGGCGTGTTGGAGCAATATTACGAGATAGACCCGAAGAATTCCTGGATGCTCGCAGCGGCGGAAAAAAACCTACCCATTGTGGTGCCGGGTTGGGAAGACAGTACCATGGGCAATATTTTTGCTTCCTATGTCATCAAAGGGGAACTGAAAGCAGCTACCATGAAAAGCGGTATTGAATACATGGCTTACCTGTCGGATTGGTATATCCGCAATTCCGATGGGAAGGGTGTTGGGTTTTTCCAAATCGGCGGCGGTATAGCCGGTGATTTCCCGATTTGTGTCGTGCCGATGCTTTATCAAGATATGGAAATGGAAAACATCCCATTCTGGAGTTATTTCTGCCAGATATCGGATTCCACCACATCATATGGTTCCTATTCGGGTGCTGTGCCTAACGAGAAGATCACTTGGGGTAAACTGGACATCCATACCCCTAAATTCATTGTCGAATCAGACGCGACCATCGTGGCGCCGTTGATCTTTGCTTGGGTGCTAGGGCAGTAGGTGGAATGCGCCGGCAGGCGCATTCAATGAAAACGAATATGTCTTTACACAATATCAATACTTCCGATCCAATAGCACTCCGTTACCTGATGTCTGAGACGATTTTTGTGTCGGATATGGAGGAAGCAGGGGTGTCGGCGACGGACGATGTGCCGGGGGCACAGGTAAAGGAACATCCTAAAGAGGAGAGGGAATTCGTGTTCTATGGTCAGAATAAAAGCAATTACCTGTTTTTAACCCACGAAAAGCAATTCCAATTCATGTCTGATGCTGCTTTGGAAGCATTTACAAAGACATTGGCTGCACTTAAGCTAGCATCAGACGATGTCGCCGTACTGAACCTGGCGATAGGGTCGCCCGCTCCGCGAAAGGACGCAATCCTATCCTTTTTTAAACCAAAAGCCATGGTTTTTCTCGGTGTTGCCCCCGAAACTGTGCAGTTGGATATCGTACCCTTGCAAACCGTCGCCCAATGCGATGGCGTTACCGTATTCCATACCTGTACATTTGACGAGATGCTAACCGATGGCGAAAAGAAACGTATTTTTTGGACAACCTTAAAAACACTATTAACCTAATATGAAATTGGTATTTGCCACTAACAATGCCCATAAGCTGGAGGAGGTACAGGCCGTGGTAGGCGATAAATTCTCCATCCTTACCCTAGCCGATATCGGCTGTACGGACGATATTCCCGAGACGGGCGATACCTTTGAAGCAAATGCTTCCCAAAAGAGCACTTACCTGTATGCTAAATATGGATACGATTGCTTTGCGGATGATTCGGGTTTGGAAGTAGTAGCGTTAAACAACGAACCAGGGGTTTATTCGGCCCGTTATTCCGGAACCCGGGATATGGAACGTAATATCGATTTATTGCTGCAGCGATTGGGTGACACGGCCAATCGGCAGGCCCGTTTCCGTACGGTCATATCACTGCGTATCGGCAAAGCGGAATATTTCTTTGAAGGGGTGGTTGAAGGACAAATCGGGTTCGAAAGACAAGGTGATGGCGGTTTTGGCTACGACCCGCTATTCACACCAAATGGTTATGATAAAACCTTTGCCCAAATGACCAGTGCAGAAAAAAATGCAATCAGCCATCGGGCCATTGCGGTGGCTAAGCTCGCCGATTTCCTCCGCGAAAGGTAATGATGTCAAATTTTCAGCAAACATTTCCCCATGGCTTTTGTTGATGGCTTTAATACCTCAGTTAGTTATGGGAAAAACATTGGGAATCATTTTAATCATCGTTGGAGCGGTGATGTTAATATGGACGGGCTTTTCGTTCACCCGTAAGGAAAAAGTAGTGGATATCGGTCCGCTTGAAGTTTCGGCAGATAAGAAAGAACAGGTCAATTGGCCCCCTTACGTAGGTGGTATCGTCTTGGTCGCTGGCTTTGTATTGTTGGTCACCACGAAAAAACGGTAATCAAGTCCTGCGTTCCCCCCTCACTGCACTTATCATCTTACACGTTATTGCTATTTTTCCATCATCCAAAAGGTCAGGCTTTCCCCATTCGCTTGATTTTGTGTTTGGTAATGGACAATACTCCCCCGCCTTTAAAGTAAAAGCGAAACAATAGCATGATGAGCAATACAATCATGTAAAATTGTATTATTGTGGCATAATGCCCCTAATTATTTAGAATATCCATTATATTTGGGGGATAGACACTAGCGAATCCTGTTGTGGCAGGTTTTTCTGTTGTTGGGCTAAACGATTATTTGCAAACCAAAAACAATGATTTCTTATCAAATTAAAGAAAATCCGACGCTGTACGATGCCATCGTGGTGGGATCTGGTGCGGGGGGCGGTATGGCGGGTTATGTGCTAGCCAATGCTGGCTTGAAGGTGTTGATGCTGGAAGCCGGTCCCTTTTTTGACCCAGCCAAGGATACGCTGCAACTGCGTTGGCCATGGGAGTCGCCACGGCGCGGTGCATCCACCATCCGTCCTTTCGGTGATTTTGATGCTGCCTATGGTGGTTGGGAACTGGAAGGCGAACCCTATACGCGGGCATCAGGCACCGAATTTGAATGGTTTAGGGCGAGGATGCTCGGTGGCCGCACCAACCACTGGGGACGTATATCCTTACGCATGGGGCCGGATGATTTCAAGCCAACGGACGGGGTGACGGCCGAGTGGCCCATCACGTATGAAGAAGTAAAACCTTATTATGATCGGATAGACCGTTTGGTGGGGATTTACGGCACAGTGGAAGGTATCCGCAATGAGCCTGACGGTATTTTCCTTAAACCGCCCAAGCCCCGATTAAATGAATTGTACATCAAGCGTGGGGCCGAAAAAGCCGGTGTGCCGGTCATCGCCGGTCGCGGTTCCGTACTGACGGAAGCGTTGCCGGGAGTAGAGGGGCGTGGGGTATGCTTCTACTGTGGGCAATGTGGAAGGGCTTGTCGGGTCTATGGAGATTTTTCGTCGTCGTCCTGTTTGGTGATGCCCGCGATGGAAACCGGCAACTTGACCGTCATCGACAATGCCATGGTACGTGAGGTGCTCACCAATGAAGAGGGGCTGGCCACGGGTGTGTCATACGTGAATACAGTGGATCTGCAGGAATATACGGTGCGGGGTAAAACCGTGATTTTAGGTGCCAGTGCATGTGAAAGCGCACGCTTGTTGCTCAATTCGAAATCTGCCGCCCACCCCGGCGGGCTGGGTAACAGCAGTGGGCTTGTGGGGCGTTATTTACATGATTCTACCGGGGCAAGCCTAGGAGGCTTCCTCCCCGAGTTGCTTGACCGCAAGCGTTATAATGAGGATGGTGTGGGGAGTGTCCATATTTATTCGCCGTGGTGGCTGGATAATAAAAGACTTGGTTTCCCCCGCGGATACCACATCGAATATGGTGGCGGAATGCGCATGCCTTCTTATGGGTTTATGGATTGGATGCCTCAGGCTAACCACCTGGTGTCAGGTAAAGACGGGCAGAAGAAGGAACAAGGGGGATATGGCGTTTCGCTCAAAGAAGACTATCGACGGTTCTATGGAGCAAGCTTCGGTATGGCAGGTAGGGGAACGGCCTTGGCCCGGATTGACAACTATTGTGAAATAGACCCGACGAAAGTGGATAAATACGGGATCCCCGTATTACGGTTCCACTATAAATGGGCCAACGAGGAAGTGGCCCAAGCCAAGCATATGCAGGAAACGTTCCAAGCGATCATGCACGAAATGGGCGCCATCGTTACCTCACAGGTACCCGGCCCGGAGACGTCATACGGACTCGAAGCACCGGGGAAAATCATCCATGAAGGGGGTACCACCCGTATGGGAAATGATGCCAAAACATCTGTGGTAAATAAATGGAGCCAGTCTCACGATTGCCAAAATCTATTTGTAGTGGATGCCGGGCCATTCGTGCAACAGGGAGATAAGAATCTAACATGGACGATTTTGGCACTTTCCATGCGCACTGCTGAATACATTTTGGAACAACGCAGTAAACTGAATATTTGACGACAATAATTTTGATCAGATGAATAGAAGAGATTCCCTCAAGGCCTTGGGGCTTGCCGCCGCTGGCGGCGGCTTGTTGCTCGGCTCCTGCCAATCGGAAAATGGCGATAAACAAGTGGCTGGTAATTCGGCCGACCAGCTTCCCGGTGTGCAGGATTTCGAACACCGACGAAATCAACGGCTTAATAGCGAACAGTTTTTTTCCGAGCACGAATTGACTACTATTGCGGTACTGGCCGATATTATCATTCCGGCAGATAGCGTATCTGGGAGTGCAACGGATGCCGGCGTTCCCGATTTTATCGAGTTTATGGTGAAAGATATCCCAAGTTATCAAATTCCGATGCGGGGCGGGTTGAAATGGTTAGATATACAGAGCCAGAAAAGGTATGGCACCGTATTTACCGAGTGCAATGATCAACAACAACTGCAATTGGTCGATGATATCGCCTATCCTCAAAAAGCTCGGCCGGAAATGCAACAGGGGGTCGCCTTTTTTTCGCTGATGCGTAACCTAACGGCATCCGGTTTCTTTACAAGCGAGATGGGTGTAAAGGATATCGGATACGTGGGTAATCGCCCCGGTGTTTGGGAAGGTGTGCCCGCCGATGTGCTTGAGCAACATGGCTTCACCGAAGATCCGTTTGGAGCGTAAGGATATCACAGCACATGCTGGGTGATAAATGTTGAAAGTGTTTAAATAACAAATAGTTTTAAGATGATGATGGATATAAAAGAAAGTACACGTATTTTCACGTTGGTATTGTGTGGAACACTCTTGCTCAGAGTAGGGTATGCCGCACCTAAACACACGTATGACGAAGGATCTCAACACGTTTTGGAAGCGGCTGACCTGATCGGCCGTTGGGACATCACGATTGATATCGATGGAAAACCAGCCCCGTCATGGTTGGAAGTGAAACTTTCCGGCTTCCGCACGCTCGTAGGTTCATTTGTAGGTGTGACGGGGAGCGCTCGGCCGGTAGCTGAGGTCCATTTTGACAATGGCCAATTTAGTTTTGCCATTCCCCCGCAATGGGAGGATGGAGATCAAGACGTGCAGGTTTCAGGACAATTGACGGACACCGGGATTCGGGGAACCCTAACGACCAGTAAGGGAGAAACCTACACTTGGGAAGGCGTGAAAGCTCCTTACCTGAAAAGAACTGCCGAACCACAGTGGGGAGAAGCGATTGAATTATTCAATGGGAAGGACCTCTCCGGATGGAAGGCGTTTGGTGGGGAAAGCCAATGGGTGGTAACGGACGGCGTATTGTCCAATTTAAAAGGAGGGGCTAATCTTGTAACCGAACAAAAATTCACGGATTTTAAATTGCTGGTGGAGTTCAAATACCCCAAAGGGAGCAATGCCGGGATATATTTGCGTGGCCGCTATGAAGTGCAGATCGAAGATAGTCCTAAAGAGGCGCACCCGTCAAGTCTACTCTTCGGCGGTGTCTATGGTTTTTTAACCCCTAGCGAGATCGCAACATTGGGGCCAGATGTATGGCAAACCTACGAGATCACCTTGACAGGCCGTATGATTACGGTGATCGCCAATGGCAAGACCATCATCAGCAACCAAGAAATCCCGGGAATCACGGGGGGAGCACTCGATAGTCAAGAAGGCGAACCCGGCCCGATATACCTACAGGGCGACCATGGACCGGTTGAATTCCGGAAGATGGTGATTACGCCAGCGAGGTAATGCGATAGAAAACTCAACGATTGAGGAAGTTCTGGAGGCCCTTGATAAAGCTAAGTTGCCCGGTGTCCATGTGATCCAAAAAATTGAATATAACCGTATTTAAATACAGATTCGGGATGTTTTGTTTCTTGAACGACAGTGTCAGATCATGCGTTGGATTTAACATCCATTCGCTGTTTTCGAGACCGCCAGCGGTAACGATCACGTTTAGCGGATAGCCCAACGTTAATTGACGGAATTTGTCAGGCAGTTGGCTAAGGTAAAAATCGTGGTACCATAAGGCTGGGCTTGCCGCTACGATGTTGTTAAACAGTATCTTTTTTTCGGCTATCTGCTGCATTAGGGCAAACAGCGAAAAGTAGGCTCCAAAAGAATGTCCCAAAAGCGTTCGCTGTAGTGTGTCCGTCCGGAAATCAGCCTCTAATTGTGGAAGCAATTCACCGGTAATAAACCGGTAAAAATCCAGCCCACCACCAGGGGCGGTCATTTCATCCGAATCCAATGGCTTCGGGTAAAGGAAGTCCCTTACGCGCAACGAATCCATTTTCTTGAGGTCGCCATAACCAAGGCCAACCAAAATCATAGGGGGCAGCAATCCGGTTTGCTCATATTGGCGTACCATGGGTGCCAGCATTGGGAAATAAAAATCACCGTCTAGTAAAAGGGCGATTGGGTATTCCATATGGGTATTGGCGTGATAATCTGTAGGGAGCTGTACACTGATGACCAATGTATCGTTTACGTGGGTTGAGTAGATGGTCTTTGTTTGGATCATCGTGTCATCTGCAGGTTGGTTTAGTTGTGCAATACCCCATGCAGGAATGCTAACGAGCAATAGCAAAATATAGTTCTTGGTCATGGTTTTTTTGATTTATCTGCACAAAGATATCTTCACAACTATCAGGTAATTAGTTATTTAACATTTTTAACAAATTTTACATTTTTTAACGAGCCGGTTTTGTGAACAAATACCCAATAGATTATGGTCGATGTTGGGATTAGCACATCACAAACGACTAACGGAATACATTGAGATTGAGAAAGATGAATGGTTCATTCACGGAATCGACTGGAAACTGGCAATACGCTGGGAACGGTGCCAGTTAACCAGTGATTCACAAACACACGTTATATAGACGCATTTGGTGCGAAAAAGTTGCACGAAAAAGTAAAAATATATCTCACGTTAGGAACATGGTCGATTCTTTCCCGTCACACGCCGCAAGGTACCTTTCGACCGTGCTAGAAGCGGTAGCCCAAGTTGATGCCGACCCGGGGCACAAACTCTGTACTGGCCGCCCGATCAGATTGGATTAGGTTACGGCCCACCCCGCCAAAGAACTCGAAAAGGAAGTTTTTACGGCTGACTATTTTTCCGCCGACAGCAATCCCGATCGCGAAATTGTTGGAAGGGCCCAACGTTTCATAATGGACGTCATATGTGGTTTCGTTCCATATCTCACGATACTGTCGCTGGCTATTCACCATACCGAACGCCTCGAGAAAAAAGCCTTTGGCATATCGGTTCATGAAAAAATGGCGGTAGTAGGGCGTAATGGCGAATCGCTCGTAGTAGTATGGCATCTCGCCACGGTCCGATAGCCAGCCGGGTTTGCTTTGTAGATTTGCCAATACCGATATGCCGAAAGTCGAGTTTGCATTATAAATATGCTCGTACGACACGTCCAGTGCTTTGAAAACCACGATATTAAAAGCATTGAATTTCAATTCGTGTTTCCGCTCGTCTTCCGTTTGCTGTGAAAAAACGGACGGCGATACCAACATAGAAATGATCGTAAATAGGAGTGGTAGTGTCTTTTTCATAATCGATTAAAATGATGCTGCCTCAAAAAGGACGCCAAACTGTTCCTAGGGGGCTTTTTCGTGGAAAGATTAGTACAAGCTGAATCCCAAAAGCAATGATTGGGAAAGTTCGTATCTTTGGATTATGCGATGGATCATGCGTGTACTCCACCAGCGGCACCCGGCCCACGACAATCCGTTGGTATACCTACGTATAATCACCATTATCGCGGTGTTTGTTTTTTTGATGCTAGGGGTATTTACCCCGTTTAACTTTCAGCGTTTTCCAGAAGATCGGATTTGGTGGTTCGCATTGCTGTATGCGGGCACGGCATACCTCACGATGCTGGTATGCTTGCTGTGGATCGTGTGGTTTCCTAGTGTGTTTGCCGCTAAATACTGGACGTTGGGTAAAGAGTTGGTGTTGATCGTTTACCAATTTTCGACCATCTCCTTTTCAGTTTGGTGGTTGACTCGGTTTTTGGGGGGAGATCAACTTCAGGGGAAAAGCTATATATACACATGGTCTATCGTGGCTGCAGGGGGTATTTTGCCCTATCTAGTGGCCACTTTATTGAGCCACGTTTATCAATTGAGGAAGCATTTGCGGGAAGCGATGTCCATGGAGCAGGGTTTAGCCGCAAAACGCCTTACCCCAATGCCGCATCAGTTGACGGTTCCTGAATTGTTGGTTCCGTTGTCTACGGAAGAATTCCTATTTGCCAAATCTGAAGGTAATTACCTGCATATTTTGGCTGAAAAAGGCGACACACTGCAACGATACACTGTCCGTGGTACGCTACGACGGTTTTTAGTAGATAATGCGCAACATCGCGAACTTTTTCAGTGCCACCGGGCCTATATCGTTAACCTTTCGCATATCCAAGCCGTGGAGGGCAATGCGGCAGGGTGTTTTCTCACCATAAGAGAATCTCTCCCGTCCATCCCTGTATCCCGTGCGCATGTGGTACCATTGAAAGCAGCACTTGGTTAGAAAAAAGGGAATGTTTATTTTTGAGGTAGTATAGACCATACCAACATACTGATGCACTGGCCGAGTCGCTTTTTTACCCAACCCTACCCCGCACATACGGATTCGAGGATTTATTTGCGGACGATTAGCGTGATCAGTGCGGTGGTGTTCTTTATCCTGTATGTCATCCGGCCATTTGATTGGGCGGAGGTAGCTGATAAGGATTTATTTATCACTGCAGTGGTGTCTTCTGTGGCGACATTTTTGGGCATGACACTGTTTTACCTATGGCGCTACTTGTTTCCATCCTTTTTTGCCGAGCGAAACTGGACATTAGGGCGCGAAATCCTCTTGATTATTTATCAATTTACGGTGGTCGCGGGTGCGGTTTGGCTAGTCCGTGTATGGTGTGGTCAATACTGGTATATTCCACAGCGCAGCTACCTATTTACTTGGTGGGTGGTGTCTTCTGTTGGAGCGATACCCTACATACTCGCCACTTCCCTGAAAGTAATCTATCATATCCGACGCTATCTTGCCGACGCAATATCCCTGAATAGCGAGTTGTCGACACAGCAGGCAACACGTCGTGTTCGATTGCTATTGCCGCGTGATTATGGGGTGCTAGATGACTTTCTCTATGCCGAGTCGATAGACAACTACGTGGAGATCTGTTGGCAAAGCGGGGGCGGTATTTGCCGTCAACAATATCGCTGTACACTACTGGAGTTAGAAGAATGTAACCCAAGTTCCCTCGTATTCCGTTGTCACCGTGCTTACGTGGTCAACCTACAGAAAGTGCTCCATGTGACGGGCAACGCTGCTGGTTTCCAATTGCTGGTACACGCGGATTTGCCGACCATACCCGTATCGCGAAGCTATGTTTCTGCCTTCAAGAAGCAAATTGCGCTCGGCCGAACGCAACTGGCCTGATTCCATTCATCCCATATTGTTGTAGAATATCCCAAAAAACGCATATACCCAATGCGTTGCGTTATTTTTGGAACGGATAGCCTATTGTTGAAAAATAGGGGTGAGACGATGTGAAAAATACCTGTTTTGGCGTATTGTCGGAAACGCAACGCATTCCGAATTTTGAATACAGATTACCAAATAAATCATTAATCAATATGAATCGCATAGCTTTTATAATCTTAGTATTGGTCGTTTTCGGAGGTATCAGTACCGTAGACGGCCAGATCTTGAAAAAGTTGGCCAAGAAAGCCGAGAAATCAGCCGAAAGAACCGTCGAACGCAGGGTGGAACGCGAGGCAGCGAAGAAAACCGATGAAGCCTTGGACAAAGTGTTTGAAGGTGATAGTAAATCTTCAGACAACAAAGGTAAAACTGCTGGAAATGAATCCAGTAACGACAATGCTTCGCCCGGCGGCGTTCATACCAGCAATGGTGTTCATGAAGAGGCAAGCGGAGCCAAAACATTTGCCACCTATAGCAAATTTGATTTTGTGCCGGGCGAAACGATTATTGCGGTGGAGGATTTTTCGCAGGATGCGGTGGGGGATTTCCCGGCTAAATGGAACACCGATGCCGGCGGTGAGGTCAAGACCATAGGAGGTTCGGATAACCAATGGTTAGCGCTGACGTCAAAGGGCAGTGTAACCCCCGAGTTCGTCAACAATCTCCCGGAGAATTTCACCTTGGAGTTTGACCTAGCGGTGACGCCGTCGTTCAGTTTCTACAACCAGCCGTTGATGATTTCGATCGCCCAATTGACGGGCGGTAATAATTTTACGGCATGGAGCCGCTTCGGGAGGGGTAAAGCTAGCGGGGTCATCGTATGGTTGCACCCGCAGGATGCCGGCAATCGGCCGTTGGGGCAAAGCGGCTACGAATTGTGGAGTGACGGCAAGAAAACCGTGGACAACAAGACGGGAGGTGTGACGGCGTTCAACGCGGCCGACAAAAATATGGTGAAAGTGGCTGTATGGCGACAAAACCAGCGCTTGCGGGTATATGTGGATGAGACTAAATTATGGGATCTGCCCAGGGCTTTCGGCGACGGTGCAAAATACAACGGACTCGTATTCAGCCGGGATGGTGCCAACGACGGCGAAGAGTATTATATCAGCAATATTCGCTTGGCCGTAGGCGCACCCGATACACGAAGCAAATTGATTACCGAAGGGAAGTTCAGCACCACGGGCATTTACTTCAATAGTGGTTCGGCCACGATTAAACCGGAATCGTACGGTGTGCTGAAGGAAATTGCTGCGGTACTGAATGAGCATCCGGATGTGCGCGTTTCCATCGTCGGTCACACCGATAGCGATGGTAGCGACGATTTGAATCTAACCCTGTCGAAAGATCGAGCGGCGGCCGTGAGAACGGCATTGGCTTCGGAATTCGGCATCGATTCGAATCGTATGCAGACCGATGGCAAAGGAGAACGTGAGCCGGTTGGCGACAACGGTGCGACCGAAGGTAAAGCACAGAATCGACGGGTAGAGTTTATCAAAATATAATCGCCACATCGGAATATCGAAGCGAATTTTGTTATGATAATCAATTAATAAACAGTAATATGCAGATAATAAATGAATAATCGCATGAAGATAGTATTTATAGCCATGCTATTGGGATGGTCGGTCGGCATATACGGTGCGATAGCACAAGAAGGGTATACCGCCCGCACCATCGGTCCGGCGATTTGGGAGTCGGCCGCCGGTGCTGATTCGCTGTTGGTTCATCGGGCATGGGAACTTACCGAAGTCGGAGCGGTCACGGATGCGGGCGCGGTATACCGTGCTTCCAGCAGTTTCCCAGCCAACCCCACCAATAACCGAGACCAGTATCAGTTTGATTTCAAGATTTCCCAACATGTTACCACCCCGCAATATACCGGTCATCTAGTGTATTACATCAACAGTGCAGACGGATCCATTGCCTTTACCGTTGATGACAATCCCGTATTACGTGAACGATTGGGGATTATCGCGGATCAGGGGGAACTCCATTTTGGAATCCGCAAGGCTGACGGGAATGTGCTGATTTGCGGCCGCTATAAAGATGTCGCTGATGGAAATACAAAACGGGGGATGGACATTGGCAAGAACCGAAACATAGCGGATCTGTGGATGGAATCGTACATGTCGCAAATGCAATGGTTGAACGATGATGACGTAGTGCCCAGCGGGGTACGCGGCTTGACCACCGAACAATTGACACTTATCGAAGACGCACACATAACCGGTCGGCGGGCATCGTATTACCTCCCTGAGTCGGGACGGGATCAGGTATTGGATCTATTCTTTATCGATTTCCCGGTTCCCATTGCCACATCCATGCCGTTTATGGGGCTAGGGGTGGGGGTATTCAAGAATTTTCGGCTGAATATCAATCAGCTGGCTGTTTTTTCGGCATTTCATCAGGTGCCACTGGAATCCGGGAATGCTGATTTATATTTTTGGCTGAACAGCATCCACAAAGCCGAAGCGACTTTTCGACCCGGCGAATATGTCGTGATGACGGCATTCAACCGTGCGGGAATGGAGGGGCTTAATGCACTGACTGAAGGAGGTTCGTCCATCCAAAACATTGCGCAACGTATTTCCGACCTGCAGCGTCAACGGAGCAATTGCCCGGATGGAGAGGCTGGTCAGTCTTGTCGTGAAGCCATCGATAGGCAAGTGAAAGAACTGCAACAACAAGCCGAAAACATGGCGAATGAGTTGATGGAGAAGTATAACATCCCCAAACCCAAGCCTCGACGGAATTAGGTGCCAGAATCAAGAGAGATTAACCTAAAGCTCGTCTATGCTTAACTTCGTCAGAAAAAAAGAATTCCTGTTAGAAAAAACAACATCATTTTATTTAGATGTGTTCTAAATAATCATACATTTGTACGCGTTATATAAAACGTAAATTGATTATTTAGATCACAGATGAAGAAACTGTTTACAACGGGTTATACGACCTTATCGATACACCTCGCAGCGTTGGTATTACGGGTGGGGCTGGGCGTGCTGATGATTCCTACCTACGGCTATGGCAAATGGGTGGCCTATCAAGATAAGAAGGCCAGTTTTTATGACTTTATGGGGCTAGGGGGGTCTTTTTCGATGGGATTGGTGATTTTTGCCGAACTTTTCTGCTCCATTTTACTGGTATTGGGGCTGTTTACCCGCTTGGCCGCCATCCCATTGATCATTACCATGGTAGTTATCATATCCGTACATGATTGGGATCTGTTCAATAAACACGAACTAGCACCAGCTTTCCTTACCGGTTATTTGGCTATCTTGTTGATCGGCCCCGGTCGGTATAGCCTAGATGCATGGATCGGGAAGCGGCTGGGTCGATAAGCCGGTTGTTCTAACGGCATGTTTGAAAGTAGGTAATCGGATCGCGCTGCAATATGCGAATACTTACCCGTTTTACGAGCATCAAGCATACGATTCAGGGCGACCGTATCAGTTGCCCTCCTTGTCGAATCTACGCGACGCAATGAATCAGCGCTCGACAATGAATCGATTTTCAATGAATCGATTTGAAGGCTGTCGTTACGGAGGGAGTCTTTGACCATTAAACTGTCTTTGGCTACAGTTGGTGTTGCCACACTGTCCAAAGCTAAGCTATCCGGCGATTGAGGTATGTTGATATCGGAGCGAATACTGTCATCCACATCAACGCTGTCCAAGGCAGGCGGTTGTTGCCTTTGAGTTGTCGAATCGGGAGGTGCCGTAAAATCTCCGGTTTCAGATGGTCGTCGACGTGCTAGCAAATCTTCCTTGGACGTTGGACGGTCGCTTGGCTTCCAAACGAATCCATCCAATATTTCCGCGTCCTGCGGTACTAGATGGATAGGATATACCTTGCCATCCACCCTGCGGATGGGTACAAAGTGCGTTATTTGGTTGCTGTCGACCAGTATTTTGATGCGGCTGCTGCGGTTGTGGTACATATCGGTATACGCCTTCCTTTTTTCATCGACATTGTAATAGATACTTTCAGCATTACCATCGATAAACATCCGTTCCAATTCGTTATTCGTAAAGAAACCGGTGATGCGGCGGCCTTTGATTTGGTTGTACTTCGTGGAATCCAATTGCGTGTTGACCATAAAAGCATTGCTCACCAGCAACATATTGTCCAGCTTTTCGTCGTGGATTTGCATATACAGCGTATCGGCTGTCATTTGAGATCCCTGTGCCCATACCATTGGTCGGCCGAAGAAACGCATCATCGAATCGGGATATCCATAATAGATCGAATCCGCCACAGCCTGTAAATCTGATTTGAATAGTCTTACATTGTAATACGCCTTGATGATACGGGTTTTGGTGGTGTCATTGGCTAGGGAATCTTTTGGTATGGTATCCGTTGATGGGCGAGAAGCGGCGGTGATGGCCATCGCCATCAAGCTATCGGCCTCACCTCCAGTGGGTATCATCGCCTGTGCACGCAATACGCTATCAGCTGCTAGGTTTCGCTCGAGCAGATCCCTGCCGGCTGATAGTGGAACAGTTTCAACCCGTTTGACCTGGGGTTTAATCGGTATCGTATCTACCGCTGACAAAAGGGCGTCTGCCTTGGCAACAATGGTACTATCGGACAAGACGGCTGAGGTGTCTGCAAGCGCTTTCAAGGAATCGATGGCGTTCCGTTGTAGGCTATCGGCTTCTATCTGTCTATTCAGGCTATCGGCGATAGTTCTGGATAAGGTATCCGGGGGTGCTGGTATCGTATCCCTGCTCAATGGAGGGCCTTCGCCATCAAAACCTGTGGGAAATTGATCATCCTCGATGTTGCCAAATTCCTCCCCATAGTCTTCATCTTCAAACTCATCGATATCGCCACCGTCGCGGTCGAGGTTAAACGCCAACGCTACGTATTCTTTTAGTGGGATCAGCTGCGAAAATAACGTGTCAGCGGTCATGTAGATGGAGTCTATGGCAGGCTTTGCTATGGGAGGCGGGCCCAATGAGTCATGCGGTAGGCTATCACGGGCGACCAGGCTATCGGTTTCCAATGGCGTGGGGAGCGTATCCAGGCTATCGGGAGGCACAGCGGTACTATCTACAGCCGTGGTGTCGTTTCGGGTGATGGTGACCACTAGCGGGTTTTTGGTCATGGTAATGGACTCATCGCTCCGGTTGTATAAGCCTTCATCACTGTAAGCGAAAAATTGGTCGGCGGTGTCTACGAAAACCACGTTATCCACGGCACGGCCGTTGCCGGTTTTGCCATCGTAATAAAGGCTGTCTCCACGAAGGAACCGACTTCCCTCCGTGTAGAGGTTATTGAGGTCAAACCAAGCTTGCTCGGTCTCGGTGTTATATTCACCGCGCTCGGTATAGAGGTTTTCGCCGTCGTTGCCCACCATATTGGTCGGGCCGAAGAAATACGTGATCTTGGAACCCGAATTATAGCGCATTGTATCCGTGTAGATTTTGACATCGGGCGTGCGTACCACCACATCGTACCGAAAGTAAGCGTCCTTGGTGTTATCGAAGTAATAAGCATTCTTACTGGTGATGGTATCAGTGGCATTCACAATCCTGCCACCGCCAGTGTAGGTGCCCACACTGCTTTTCATGTTGTAGGTCAGGTAATTGGTCGTCAGCACCGAACTTCCATCGACCATGCGCACATTGTTGGTGAGGGTGGCCAATTGGGTTTCTGTCACGTAGTGTAGTTTGTCTGCATAGACGACCGTGCCGTTGGGCTGCGTGATGATGACCTGCCCAAAGGCATCGAAATATTGCCGGCCGTCGTTGTCCGAGTAAATATACCCGCTATCGGCAGACAAGGTTGACCCATGGTGCTCATACACTGGCCGGTAATTCATGATGTTGCCCGTACTCGCATTGAGTCGGCTATGTGAAGAAGAAATCAATCTCAACTCATCTCGCTGGGCATACAAGTACGAGGACGCCAGCGTGGTAAGTAGTATGAGCAAGAGGCCTTTTTTCACGAGGGCAAACTTAGATAAAATGCAGGTGATATGCAATTTGTACAAAAATGCATGTCGTATCCGTCTTGTCAGTTTATCTTGTGCCATTCGGGGTCTTTCGTATAGGGGTAAGAAGTATGGAATTTGTTGGCGAGTTATGTCCTATAAACACAAATTATCACGTACCTTTGGGCGTATGAGCGTACCGGAGCGATTCATACAATATCTCCACGAACAAAGCCTGTGCCAACCAAACGAACGTGTTCTGCTGGCGATAAGTGGGGGCAAGGATTCGATGCTGATGGCCCACCTCTTTGCCGAGGCCGGCTACGGTATCGGCATCGCACATTGTAATTTTCGCTTGCGTGGCGAGGCGTCCGACGCCGACGAAGCCCTGGTGTACCAGCTTGCCAAAGACCTGGGCGTTCCGTTTTATGTGACGGCTTTTGACACTGAAAATGAAGCGCGACAGCGAGGAATATCCATCCAGATGGCCGCCCGCGAATTGCGCTACGAATGGTTTGAAACCATCCGTGCCACACAGCAATACGACTACATCGCGGTGGCACATCACCAGAACGACAATGTGGAAACCGTATTGCTCAACCTGGTTCGGGGTACGGGATTGGCGGGGCTGCGCGGCATGCAACCCAAACATGGCCGTATCATCCGACCATTGCTTTTCTTGCGTAGCGAAGAAGTACAGGCGTATGCCCATGGGCAGGGGCTGGTGTATCGCGACGATGCATCCAATTTTTCCACGAAGTATGCGCGCAATAAAATCCGACTAGAAGTCATCCCCCGGTTACAGGAACTCAACCCGGATCTCGAACGTACATTTGCCGAAAACAGGGCTCGTTTTGCGGATACGTATACGGTGTTACAACGATATGTCGCTACGCTACGTGAGGAGTTATTTACGCCGATCGAAGGGGGTGGGTGGCAGATACCCATCGACAGGCTGTTAACCTTGGAACCCCAACGGTTGCTGCTTTATGAATTGTTCAAGCCTTTTGGGTTCACGGAAGCGGTATTGGCCGATTTGGCAGCCGCACTATCCGGAATACCGGGGAAGCAGTTTGCATCGACTTCGCATATGTTGTACATCGATCGGAATCAGCTAGTGCTTAAACCCCTTGCGAATCGAGAATCGGGCACGGCTACTATCCAAAAGCCCGGGGATAGCGTGGTTTGGGGGCGTTACCGTTTCGAATCAGATTTATCCGACGACACCACCATTTCGACAGAACGCCACAACGTGCAATTTGATGCCGACCGGCTGGTATTCCCCATCCAGATAAGGGCTTGGCAAGAAGGGGATACATTCCATCCGTTGGGAATGAAAGGTAGGAAGAAACTGAGTGACTTCTTCATTTCGCTGAAAATACCCGTGTATGAAAAGCATACCGTGCCGGTGGTCGTCAATGGCGATGGGCAGATTATCTGGGTAGCTCCCTACCGGATAGCCGATGGTTATAAAATTACCCCCAAAACAAAAAAAGTGTTTACATTAGCATGTTTTTAAACAGGCACTAACGTCATGGAGGAAAAGCCAATATTTATAGAGAACCAATACTTAGGGCGTGACCGTGGTTGGGTCAGCGTACGGTTGGTATTGGCGTTGTTTTGCTTCGTGGCCTATTACATCAATATTGAGCGCGAGAGTGAAAGCCAGTTGTTCCTCCTGGTCGGTAGCGCTATCATTTTTGTATCCATTGTGATGATGTATATGTTGCATTATCGTGTCATTGTCGTGGAGGGGAGTGTCAGGCTCAGTGGTTTATGGACGACACGTTTGGTCAAGATCGATCTCCATAGTATTGTAAACGTTGAATGTAAACCTTATAGTAATTTTTTCATTAATAACCCGGTGTATAACCTCCACCAGCGTGGTCGTATTCGATTTTATGCAGGGGGCAAGGATGCCGTGTGGCTTACTGACCGAGATGGATTGGTCTACGTCATTGGCACGCATCGGCAAGTGGAGCTCCAGCAAGCCATCCTAAAAGCAAAAGCAAAAAAACAGTAAGTGTGGCGACTGCGGCCACGGGCTACTTTGTCAATTATTCGTTAAAGTTGCTAAAAATAAAACCCTCACTTAAGGGTTTTATTGATATTTTAGTTAAGTTTGTGATATTATATTTGCGGTAGAATATGGGATTGTTGAAATTTTTGCTTATTGCTATTACCATCTTGTGGCTGCTACGTGTTGTCGCGCGGCTGCTGTTCCCTTGGGCGATGCGCAAGATGGCACAGAAAATCATGGGCGATGCTACCCAGCAACAGCAGTACCATAGCCGAAACGCCAACCGTGACCGTTACCAACATACCCAGCCGGATGGCAGCATACGTATCGACTATACGCCCCCCAAAAACAAAACGAAACAAGGTGCCAAAAGCGCAGGTGAATTCGTGGAGTTTGAAGAAATAAAATCATCGACCAATTAGTCGGAAAAAGCCTACCTTTGCAGGTATGTGGCTCAAGCAACTGTCCATACTTAATTTCAAGAATTACGCCGAGGCGACGCTCCATTTCGTTCCCGAGGTGAATGCATTTACAGGGGATAACGGCGCGGGCAAAACAAATTTGTTGGATGCCATCCACTACCTATCGTTGTGCAAAAGCTACTTCAACCCGATAGATTCGCAACAGATCAAGCAAGGCGAAGATTGGTTTATGGTGCAGGGCGAGTTTGATCAGGATGGGCAGGCAGATGTGGTAGCTTGCAGCCTAAAGCGCAACCAAAAAAAGCAATTCAAGAAGAACAAGAAAGAATATACGCGCTTAGCCGACCATATCGGTTTATTTCCCTTGGTGATGATTTCGCCAAATGATTCGGCCATCGTCACGGATGGCAGTGAAGAACGGCGCCGGTTTATCGACAACGTGATTTCACAGACAGATTCCCGATACTTGGATGTACTCATCGCATATAACCGTTGCCTGGTGCAGCGCAATAGTTTGTTGAAGCAAGCTGCCCAAAAAGGGAAGCTGGATAACGGTTTGTTGGAAGTGTTGGATGCCCAACTGGTGGAACTGGGGAATGCCGTTTTCGAAAAGCGGAAGGCTTTTATGCATGCGTTCATCCCTGAATTCGACAAACATTACCATTTCCTTACCGAAACAGCCGAACGGGTATCATTGGTATACGAATCGCCGTTAATGGGTGGTTCGTTTCCCGATTTATTGGCGCAAAGCCTGACGCGTGATCGGGTATTGGAGCGGACGACCGTTGGTGTCCATAAAGACGATCTGTTGTTTGCCATACACGATGGGATGCCATTGAAGAAGTTTGGTTCACAAGGGCAACAAAAATCGTTTCTCATCGCCTTGAAACTCGCGCAGTATAGTTTCCTCCACCGCCAGAAAGGTTTCAAGCCATTACTTTTGTTAGACGATATCTTTGATAAATTGGATGACAGACGTACCCGTAAACTGATGCAGATGGTGTCAGCAGATGATTTCGGGCAAATATTTCTGACGGATACCGATTCGACACGGATAAACCATATCTTTGAGGAAATAGATCGGAAAGTGCACATCGTCGAGATCAGTCAGGGTACCGTAAACCAACCATTGGAAATAGCATGAGCAGAGGTGACGACATGACCATCAAGGAGGCCATCGAAAAGATGCTCAATGTTTATAAACTACGGCGTAAATTCGATGAAACCTCATTGGTAGCCGCTTGGCCGCAATTGATGGGAAATGCGATTGCCAACCGTACCAAGCAGCTTTATATCCGTGATCGGAAACTGTTTGTCAAGGTGGAGTCGTCCGTCATCAAAAACGAGTTGCTGCTCATGCGCTCCCAAATCATCGGCCGGATGAATGAGCACGTAGGGCAAGTGGTCATCGAGGATTTGGTGGTACTCTAACCCTGAGTTTAGAAAAATAGCACCGCCCCCAATGCGATGATAGCGGGCAATCCTTGAATAATTAGGATTTTCTTACTGGCGGTAATCGCTCCATAGACCGCCGCCACCACGACACATCCAAGGAAGAAGACGGCAACATGCTGGCTCCAAGTGGGATCTTCAATCAGTAACGACCAAATGAGTCCGGCAGCCAGGAAACCATTGTATAACCCTTGGTTGGCTGCCAAGGTTTTGGTAGGGGCAAAAAGATGGTCGGGTAGACTCCCCCTAAACGCTTTTTTGCCTGCGGTTTCCCAGGCGAACATCTCTATCCATAAAATATAGAGATGCTCTACGGCAACCAATAAAATCAAGATGTTTTTTACCATTTCCATAAGTTTTCCGTTTTAGTGTTGTTTTTATTCGGGTACGGATAAAAGAAATCCCACTCCGTAAATGTTTTCAATCTTGACACCGGCGGTAGATTGCCGCAGCAATTTACGCAGTCGGGAAATGAATACGTCCAGGCTACGCCCCATGAAATAATCGTTCTCACCCCAAAAGCGGATAAGCAGCTCTTCCCGTTTCACAATGGCGTTACGATGCTCATAAAGGTACTCCAGTAGCTCGGCCTCACGTAGGGTCAACGTTGTTTTCGGTTGCCCTTCCATGATTAGGCTTAGGGCATCCTTATTGAGGATGATGTCACCGATTTGGATCACGTCATGAACATTGTCATTCCGGTCAGACGGTATTAACCGCCGCGTGATGTTGCGTATGCGAAGCACCAGTTCGTCGATATCAAACGGTTTGGTGATATAATCCATCGCACCGATATTCAGGCCAAGTAGTCGGTCTTCCTTTTCCTTCCGCGCGGTGAGAAAAAGGAAATACGCCTCTTTATCCCGTTTCACGATCTTCCGTGCCAGGTCAAATCCGTTGATATCGGGCAATTGGATGTCGATGATGACCAAGCTATAGGTGGTAGGGTCTTGTAGGTATTGCTGGTACGCTTCTTTCCCTGTAGTACACCAGGTGACATCAAAATTCATCGCGCATAGGTATTGTTTCGTAACATTACCTAAATCGGTTTCATCCTCCACATATAGCAATTTTGGTTTCATCGATTACGAATATACGCATTCAGCTTTTAAATGGGATATGGATAATAAATTGGCTGCCTATCGATTCCTTGCTGGTTACCGATAGTGTCCAGCCGTGGCTTTTGATACATTGGTAAGTGTAATATAGGCCTAAGCCCAATCCCGAGATATGCTGGCCTCCCGCTTGTTGTATCCGGTAGAATTTCTCGAAGATATGTTCCATTTCGTCGTCTGGCATGCCGTCACCATTATCCGCTATGCGTAGATTGATGGTCGTTCCAACAAGCTCGGTAGTCACCCGGATATATTTAGATGTGTTTTGGTTGTATTTAATGGCATTGTCAAACAGGTTGAGCAACATGGTCGTGAAGAAAAACTTATTCAGCTCGATGACCAACGGTTGTTTGACAGCGTCAAGCGTGATGTCGATGTGCTGTCCCGAGATTTTCAGGGTGTAATCGGTGATGATCTCGTGCAATAACTGATGGAGTTCGCAAGGCTCTTTTTGCAAAGAAGCATCGTCCATGGTGGTGATGTCGATCACCTGCTCAAACAGTTTTTTTAGCCGGAGTGATTGACGTTCAATGATCTTCGTGAGCGGCTTAAGGTTGCTGGGATTAGCCAGTATTTTATCGTTTTGCATGTTTTTGTTAGCCACGATAATGGTCGAAAGTGGCGTATTGAACTCGTGGGTAATGCTGTTGACGAAATCCGATTTCATTTCCGCCAATTTTTTCTGCTTTAGCCAATTGCGGTACGTGACATAATAGATGGAGACGACACAGCCGATCGCGAACAATGCCAGCAAAAAGGTCGGTAGCATCAGTTTGATGATGTGCCATGTGCGGTTATTGTGGTCGGCATGCAGCGTAAATGTTATCCAATAGTTATAATCTATGGGAGTGCTTACGGTGAGACTGGTGATTTGGTTCTGGGGTAAGGGCGTTTTCAATTCGCCGCCGATGTAGGCACCATAGCGGGTTCGCAGGCTGTCGGGTAGGAACGCATAATGCGTACCGGCATCGTAAATCTTTACGATATTCATGTCCTTAAACACGAGATGAATCCGACTGACCGTAAGCAAATATTGCAGGTCGTCATCAAGGTTATGCTGGGTCTTGATGACGGTGAAAAGGCTATCCATCGAGTTGGCCTGCCGGAGTGATCGAAACATGCTGTCGAGGATACGGTTTTTGGAATATTCGAAGGCCTGCGGGTCATTCAAGTAGGTGGCCTCCAAAGCAAAGATATTGCCCATTAGGTAGCGGTCGGTGATGGAAATCCCGCCGGGGAAGACCTTGTCATTGCGGATATTTTGGGTATATTGTTCGAGTATGAGCGATTTTTCCTTGGTTTGGTATTGCTCATCTTTAAGTTTGAACGTGTTGTATGTGAGGTAAAACAGAACCGACACCAACATGATGAACCCCAACAATGAAATGCTTTTATGTATACGGAGGGGATATTTCATATATTTACAGCGCGTCTGTTAAGTAAGTAAGCCTTCATGCGAAAACCTTAGGCGAATATAGTAAGGAATACGAAGAAAATAACACGACGATTAGCTGTTGCAGCTTCATTAACAATTCATTGGATATTCATTAACAATATCATTACATGATATGTTTTATCTTTGGGATAGGTGGAAGTGGTGCATACTGGCGCAGGCAGGTTCATCAACAACACTGTACCCTATTAAAACAAAATAATTAGTGCAAATGTGGTATGGGCAGTTTCTGGAAACAACGGAAATTGCCCATTCCTATTTATTGACGTCCATATGCGACGAATGGGTGTAATGCGTTAGCACGATACGCCTATTGGTGAACTGGCAAATTTGATGCGATTTAACGAAAGAAAAAGAATGAAGCAGTTACTTTTTATGTTATTGGCGGTATCCGTTGGCGCACAGGCGCAGCCATCCGGTAACCTGGTACGCTACGTGCAGCCATTGATTGGCACGGCCAAGATGGGACACACGTTTCCGGGGGCAACGGTGCCCTTTGGAGCGGTACAACTCAGCCCAGATACGGACACTATTCCGTATGCAGTGGACGGCAAGTACAATCCCGATGTGTATCGATATTGCGCAGGCTACCAATATGACGACCCGACGATCGTCGGGTTCAGCCATACGCACTTCAGCGGTACGGGGCATTCTGATTTGGGTGACTTCCTGATCATGCCTACAACGGGTGCCCTGCAGCTTAACCCAGGTACAGCAGACCGGCCCGAATCGGGTTTCCGCTCCCTGTATAGTCATGACAACGAACATGCGGAGGCAAATTATTACCGGGTGCGGCTAGACGACCACGATATCCTGGCCGAATTAACCACGAGTGCACGTACGGGATTCCATCGCTATACCTTTCCTAGGCAGGAAGAGGCACATATTATCCTGGATTTGATGCACGGTATTTATAACTACGACGACAAGAATGTGTGGACAGTGGCTAGGGTGCTGAATGACAGCACGATCGTGGGCTATCGACAGACAAACGGTTGGGCACGGACGCGCACCGTGTATTTCGCGATGACCTTTTCTAAGCCATTTAAGTCGTATGGCAGCAAAAATTTTGAGGACGCACCAGTATACCGGGGTTTTTGGCGGAAATTTGACCAGACGAATAACTTCCCGGATATCGCCGGAAAGAAACTGCGCATGCACGTTGATTTCGATGTGGAAGCTGGCGAACAGCTGCAGGTAAAATTCAGTTTGTCACCCGTCAGTATGATCAATGCCTTGGCCAATATGGCGGAGGAAGTGCCACATTGGGATTTCGACCGTACCAAGCGGGAGGGGCAGCAGTTATGGGAGCAGGAATTGCACCGCATAGTGGCCACATTGCCTACCGAGGCGGATTACGTGAATTTCTATACCGCCATGTATCATGCGGCCCTGATGCCCACGGTGTATATGGATGTGAATGGGCAATATAGGGGGTTAGATTATGAGGTGCATACGGCTGATGGATTTACCAATTACACGTCGTTTTCATTGTGGGATACATTTCGCGCTTTCCATCCCTACCTCAATATCGTCAACCCTTCTCGCAATGCAGACATGGTGGCTTCGATGATGGCCCATTACGACCAGAGTGCGCTGAAGATGTTGCCTATTTGGTCACACTATGCCAATGATAATTGGTGTATGAGCGGCTACCATAGCGTATCGGTCATTGCCGATGCGATCATCAAAGGGGTGTATCAGGGCGATGCGCAGGCAGCATTGGAGGCCTGTGTAGCCACGGCCAATTACCGTCGATATGAGGGCATCGGCGAATACATCGATTTAGGGTATATCCCGGATGAACGCAACGGCACTTCGGTATCTAATACGCTTGAATATGCCTATGACGATTGGTGCATTGCCCAATTGGCCAAACACCTCGGGCAGGAGGATATTTACAATACCTTTAGCAAACGCTCCGAAAACTGGCGTAACATGTACGATTCGAGCATCGGTTTTATGCGCCCCCGTCATGCGGATGGTTCATTCAGGGCGGAATTTGATGTGTTGGAAACTCATGGACAGGGCTTTATCGAGGGCAACACGTGGAATTACAGCCTTTACGTACCGCACAATCCCGAAGGATTAATGGAGGTGATGGGTGGCAGGGAGCGCCTGGTTAGCTACCTGGATTCCCTTTTTACCATGCACCTACCCGATAAGTTCTTTGCCAACACGGAAGACATCACCCGCGAAGGCATTATCGGCAACTATGTGCATGGAAATGAACCTGCCCACCACGTGGTGTATCTATACAATGTCGTTGGCCAACCTTGGAAAGCACAAGAACGCATACGGATGATCCTGGAGAATCAATACCATAACGGACCCGATGGGCTGGGAGGTAATGACGACTGCGGGCAGATGAGTGCATGGTACTTGTTTAGCAGCCTAGGGTTCTATCCGGTATCACCCGGCTCAGATGAATACTGGCTGGGTAGCCCGCTGGTGCAGTCGGCCACCATTAACCTGGAGAACGGCAAGACCTTTACCGTCGAAACGGTTAACCAAAGCGACAAAAATGTATACGTGCAGCAGGTATTGCTTAACGGGAAGCCGCTGAAGGGGTATAAGCTGAAGCACGCAGACATTGTGAACGGTGGAACGTTGATTTTCGCAATGGGGGATAAGGTTAAAAAACAATAACAATTTGGCCAAATCCATAACTGTATTTGGCCGTTTGGCGACTTGGAACCGATCCTTCAGCAAAAAGGTACTGGCGATAAGTTCATGGTCAAGTGTTATGCTTTTTTCAGGTATTTCTTCCCCAATTTTTTCAGGATGGTATATCCGATGATACCAGAGAGCGCTGACGCCGTTAAAATAGCGAACTTGGCTTCCGTTTGGTGATGCAGGTCTTCAAATGAAATCAACGCAATGAAGATAGACATGGTAAAGCCGATGCCTCCCATGAGGCCGATAGCCAATACTTGCGACCATTTGGTACCTTTGGGTAGTTCGCTCAATCCCGCCTTGGCTGATAGCCACGAAAAGAGCGTAATGCCGATGGGCTTGCCGATGAATAGCCCAGCGATGATACCAAGACCGAGGGGGCTGGTAAGCCCCTCGACCATGCCGCTTTCAAAGCGGATATTTGTGTTGGCCAATGCAAAGAGTGGCATGATGAAGAAATTGACCGGGGTGCTGATGGCGTGCTCCACCGTTTGGATGGGGGAGTGGCCAGTGTGCCTCCCCTTAATGGGGATAGCAAACGCGGTAAGTACCCCGGCAATGGTCGCATGAACACCCGAGTGATGAATGAAATACCACATAAATAGTCCCGGGATGAGGTAAAACCAAATCGGTTTGACACCCATTCGGTTGATGAACATCATCAATGCAAATATGCCTAACGCATAGAGTAAATAGCTGGCTTCGAGGTCTGTCGTATAAAATATCGCAATGACCAAAATAGCCCCGAGGTCATCAACGATGGCCAGCGCGGTAAGGAATACTTTTAACGCCACCGGAACGCGTTTGCCCAAGATGGATAAGATGCCAATGGCAAAGGCGATATCCGTAGCCATGGGAATCCCCCAGCCATGATGGGTTTCCGTACCGGCATTGAACAGGGTGTAAATACCGGCAGGCACCAACATACCTCCCAAAGCCGCAAAGAACGGCAGGGAAGCCTTCTTCGCCGATGACAGCTGTCCGTGAGCGAGTTCCTGTTTGATCTCGATGCCGACCAATAGGAAAAACACGGCCATTAGCCCGTCATTTATCCAATGCAGTATGCTGTATTTTAGCTGTATCTGCTGATTTTCAAACCCGATTTGCTGGGATAGCAACCATTCAAACCCCGCCCCCCAGGGGGAATTGGCGATGGTAAGCGAAATAATGAGAAAAACAAGCAACGTGATACCACTGGCCGAATCTGCTTCGAAAAACTGTTTGATTTGTTTACGCATCATTACAGAAAAAGGTTAAGATCTCCTTTGCCCTCCCGGATGATCTCCATATCGCCCGAGGTGGTGTCAACTACTGTGGATGCAACATTGCCGCCATATCCACCATCGATAACCATATCCACCAAATCACCATATTTTTCGTAAATCAATTCCGGGTCGGTGGAGTATTCCACGATCTCATCTTCGTCATGGATGGATGCTGACACAATGGGGTTGCCCAGTTCCTTTACGATTTCACGGGCAATATGGTTATCCGGTACCCGGATACCGACTGTTTTTTTCTTTGAACTAAGCAGTTTGGGTACCTGGCCACTCGCGTTGAAGATAAAGGTGAATGGTCCGGGTAGCGCCTTTTTCAACACACGGAAGGTAGCCGTGTCAAATGGCTTGGTGTATTGGGATATGTCGGTGAGATCGTAACATACGAAAGAAAGGTTGGCTTTGTCGGGTTTGATGCCCCGGATTTCGCATACCCGCTCAATCGCCTTGTGGTTGTTGATGTCGCAACCTAAGCCATATACCGTATCCGTCGGATAGATAATAAGCCCACCTTTGCGCAATACATCAACAACTTGCTGTATGGCTTTTGGATTCGGATTTTCTTCGTATAGTTTGAGTAACATCTTTTTTTAATTGAACGCGCCTGCCTGCCGGTAGGCAGGGATGACGCAGATTTTATGCGGCCCTCAGCCCCGCACTTTTGGCCGCATCGAGAATGTTATGCGGATTTACGCTGATCAGCCACCACCGGATAGGCAGCGAGTACCGTCAACAGCAAAAATCCGTGTCAATCTGTCCAATCCGTGTCATCTGCGTTCTATTATTCGTATTCCATTACCAATCAGAACTCCGCATTGTTCGGTGTGCGCGGGAATGGTATCACATCTCGGATATTCGTCATCCCGGTCACAAAAAGTACCAAACGCTCAAAACCCACGCCAAAACCGGAATGGGGTGCGGTGCCGAAGCGACGCGTATCCAGGTACCAGTCGAGTTCTTCGGTGGGCACGCCCATTTCCTCCATGCGCTGTACTAATCGATCATAACGTTCCTCACGTTGCGAACCGCCGACTAGTTCACCAATGCCTGGAAACAAGATATCCATGGCTCGTACCGTACGGCGGCCGTGCTCATCGGGTTCATTCTGCCGCATGTAAAATGCTTTGATATCAGCGGGGTAATCGGTGAGGATAACCGGCTTCTTAAAGTGCTTTTCTACCAAGTACCGCTCATGCTCGGATTGCAGATCAGCTCCCCAGCCTTCGATGAGGTATTTGAATTGCTTCTTTTGGTTGGGTTTGCTACGGCGTAAAATTTCGATGGCATCGGTGTAGGAGAGCCGTTCAAATTCGTGATCGAGACAAAAGTTAAGTTTGGCCACCAAGTCCATCTCCGAACGCTCATTTTGAGGCTTGCTTTTCTCTTCTTCAAGCAACCTGTTTTTGAGGAATTCGATTTCATCTGGGCAATGGTCGAGCGCGAAGCGTATCACATACTTGAGGAGTTCTTCGGCCAAGTCCATGTTGTCCTCCAGTTCGTAAAACGCCATCTCCGGCTCAATCATCCAGAATTCCGCCAGGTGCCGGGTAGTGTTGGAATTTTCCGCCCGGAAGGTGGGGCCGAATGTATAGATATTGCCCAGTGCCATGGCCGCCAGCTCACCTTCCAATTGTCCAGATACGGTGAGGTTAGTGGCCTTGCCAAAGAAGTCTTCCTTAAAGTTGACCGTGCCATCTTCGTTGCGCGGGGTGTTGTCAAAATCCAGTGTGGTTACTTTGAACATCTCGCCCGCACCTTCGGCATCCGAGCCGGTAATGATGGGGGTATGCATGTATACGAATCCACGTTCGTAGAAAAAGCGGTGTATGGCGTAGGATAAGGTCGTACGTACTTTGAATATGGCGTTGAAGGTATTGGTGCGGAATCGCAAATGGGCGATTTCACGCAAAAACTCCAAGCTGTGTTTTTTGGGTTGCAATGGGAATTTCTCCGGGTCACTGTCACCCAGTATTTCCAAATGCTCTACTTTGACCTCTACACGTTGCCCTTTACCCAGCGATTCCACCAGTTGTCCCGTGACGGCAATAGCTGCGCCGGTGGTCAGCCGCTTAAGCAATGCTTCATCCGTACGGGTGAAATCGACCACCGCTTGGATATTTCCCAAAGTGGAACCGTCATTGATGGCGATGAATTGATTGTTGCGGAATGTCTTCACCCATCCCTTTACCGTTACCTGCTGCCCGTATTCCGTGGCATTCAATAAATCTTTTATTCGTGTATGTTTCATTTGAGTTATCAGCTATTAGCGCTTGCCTGCTTGTTTAAACGCAAAGAACCTCCAACGATGCTGGAGGTCCCGAAGAAAATCTAACGTCGTAAATCAAGATCACGACAACACTTTCGTTACCAAATCGGCTGCTTCCTTTAATAAGATAGCAGGGTAGACCTCCAGGCCAGATTCATCGATAAGGCGTTTGGCTTCCTCGGCATTCGTGCCTTGTAGGCGCACGATAATAGGCACGGGGATATTTCCGATTTCATTGTATGCATCAATGACTCCCTGAGCCACCCGGTCGCAACGAACGATACCACCGAAAATATTGATCAGGATGGCTTTGACGTTTGGATCTTTCAAAATGATATTGAAACCAGCTTTTACAGTTTCTGCATTGGCCGTACCACCCACGTCAAGGAAGTTAGCGGGTTCTCCACCGGCTAACTTGATGATGTCCATGGTTGCCATCGCCAATCCGGCACCGTTAACCATACATCCTACGTTGCCATCGAGTTTCACATAGTTGAGGTTTGATTCGCCCGCCTCTACTTCGGTGGGGTCCTCTTCGGTAATGTCACGCATGGCCGCGTAATCCGGGTGACGAAACAAGCCGTTTTCGTCAAGATTCACCTTGGCGTCTACAGCTAATATTTTGTCGTCCGAAGTTTTCAGCACGGGGTTGATTTCAAACATGGACGAATCCGTAGCTTCATACGCTTTATACAATGCCGCTACAAATTTGGTCATATCTTTGAAAGCTGTTCCGCTTAGTCCGAGGTTGAATGCGATTTTACGCGCCTGAAACCCTTGAAGACCTACTTTAGGATCTATCTCTTCTTTGAATATCAGATGTGGGGTTTTCTCGGCCACCTCCTCGATATCCATACCGCCTTCGGTTGAATACATGATGATGTTGCGTCCGCGTCCGCGATCCAGCAGTACGCTCATGTAAAATTCCTTGGTTTCGCTTTCACCCGGGTAATAAACATCCTGCGCGATCAAGACTTTGTTTACTTTTTTACCTTCTGGGCCGGTTTGCGGGGTTACCAATTGCATCCCGATGATATCCGTAGCCCGTTGGGTTACCTCTTCGAGGTTTTTGGCGAGCTTTACGCCACCGCCTTTACCCCGTCCGCCGGCATGGATTTGGGCTTTCACCACTACCCAATCAGAATTGTAATCCTCTTTCAGCTTTTTGGCTGCTTCTACGGCTTGTTCAGGTGTTTCGGCCACAATGCCTTCTTGCACGCGTACGCCAAAACTTTTCAGTATTTGTTTGCCTTGATATTCGTGAATGTTCATTTGTGAAAAATTTGGCGTAAAAGTAGCGTTTTAATTGGGAATGGTCAAGGGAAACCCAAAAAATACCTACCTTCGCGACATGCTACACGCAAGCGGGATATATAAATCGTATGGTACGCTGACCATTCTCAAAGGGGTAGACCTGCATGTCGCTAAAGGAGAGTTGGTTAGTATTGTGGGTGCTTCGGGAGCGGGTAAAAGTACCTTGCTCCATATTGTGGGATCATTGGATAAACCTGACCAAGGTACGGTGAGTATCGATGGCACAGACGTCGGTAAATTAACATCGAAGCAACTGAGTGCTTTCCGGAATGAACATATCGGTTTTGTATTCCAATTTCACCACCTCTTGCCGGAGTTTACAGCATTGGAAAACGTATGCATCCCGGCGTTTATCAATAAAGTAAGTCGCAAGGAAGCGGAACGTAGGGCTTCGGGGTTGCTCGAATTGCTCGGTGTCGGGCATCGTCATGCACATAAACCCAATGAGCTGTCGGGTGGGGAACAACAACGGGTTGCGGTAGCCCGGGCATTGGTCAACAATCCCTCCATTATTTTGGCGGATGAACCCTCGGGCAACCTGGATTCCGAGAACGCTACCGCGCTCCACCAATTGTTTATCCGATTACGTAATGAATTGAACCAAACGTTTGTCATCGTGACACACAATGAGGAGCTGGCGGGTATGACAGATCGCATTGTACACATGAAGGACGGGATTATCGTATGACAAGGGAGGTTGCCGATATACCGAATCCCAATCGCGTGCTGATGACGCAGGGTACTCGGCCATTCGCACAACGGGTGGCTAAGCTACTACCCGCCCGCTGGCACACGTTTTTCGGATCGGCCGATGAAATGCCGGAAGTGCTGCTGGGCACGGGAAACTACCTGCGTATCCCTAAATGGAGCAGTCCGACGTATGCGCATGAAATGCTCAAAATCTGTTTGGATTTAGAAGTGGATACGTTGTTTCCATTGGGCACCGGCGAACTGCAACTACTTGCTGCAAGCATGCAACTTTTCGGTGAATACGGTATTGATTTATGGGCACCGGATGTTGCTGATTTGGAGGAAATGGTCATCATGGAAAATCCACCACGGGCACTGCCTTTGCTTGTGCTTCGCGCGGGCATACCGATCGACGACACCATGGCAGAACAGCAATATGGATCATTGTCAGGGGTTTTTACCTTATCGGACGATGGGCAGCAATTGGCATTATGCTGCATGCCTGACTAACGG
Organism: uncultured Parapedobacter sp.; assembly: GCA_964498395.1. GTDB lineage: Bacteria > Bacteroidota > Bacteroidia > Sphingobacteriales > Sphingobacteriaceae > Parapedobacter. Next base: position 131,278 of record CAZCHE010000005.1, read on the forward strand.
AGCGAAACGGCCTCAATGATGCCTTGAAAATTAACACAGTATCATTAAACCCTATCGTTTTTTTTGATTCAAATCGATATATGCTTACCTACACGGATATAGATGCGAATAAAAAGGCGGTTGTCTTTGAATTAGACGATGTGCTTTACCCAGAAAAAGACTATTTGCTGCAGGTCTATTATTTGTTTGCGAACTTGCTGGAATATACAGAAACGGTACCCCCCGCACAAGACCTGACGGCGTTCTTACAGACCGCCTACCAGCATCACGGGCCGGAGGGGTTATTCGAACGCGCCGCCGAAGCGTTCGGTATCGACCACAAGTACAAGGAAAACTTCGACCGCCTGCACCTGACGGCCCAACTACCCCTCAAATTGCTGTTGTATAAACCGATGCTGGAGTTGATGCAGGCCCTTCACGCACAGGATAAACGATTGCTGGTACTCACCGAAGGAAATCCCACCATGCAGTTGAACAAGCTCCGGCAGGTCGAATGGAATGGCCTTGATCAGGTGTTGAAGGTGTATTTCCAAGAAGAGCTCATGGCCCGTGGGCTTGATCCCTTGGGTTTTTTACTCCAAGATAATGGATTGAATGCAGATGATGTTTTGTACATTCGTGCTGGGGATAAACCGATTGATGGGCAATCAGTCGATTGCCTACACGCGGCAGTGTTTTGGCCACCAGCTGCGATAAAAAATGATTAGTATTCCATAGCGAAATGAAGATAACAAGTTTAAAATTATTGACCGTTGTATTGTTGCTGGGTGGCATTTTGTTCGGTTGCGATCGTGAGACCAGCGTGATGCCCCAACTCGAGCGGCCCACGCGTGCGGATACGGACGAGGATCTGCTGAAAGATTCGGTATATATTTATACGTATTTGCTATATCTGTGGCAAGATGATTTGCCCGATTGGTTTGATAATGTCCGTAACAACACCAAACGGTATAACTCTGCCGATGCGGTACTGGAAACGTTGAAGGGGTATGCGCGGGACACCGACGGTAACGCCTACGATCGATTCAGCTTCCTCGATCGAACGGGTACGGTCAATGCCGAAATACAGCAAGGGTTGGCGGGAAGCTTTGGGCTTGATGTGCGGTACCAAACGGAAGACGACCTGTATGTGAAAAAAGTAGACCCCGGGTCACCGGCGTATAATGGCGGAATAAGGCGGGGATGGCAAATTCTTGAAATAAATGGGAATAGCAACCTGTCACTAGCCTCCATGGAACAGGATAATTTTGCTTTCCTCTTTGGCGCGTTGGATGCCGGTAACATCAGCTTGCGGCTCCGGAAACCAGATGGGGAAGCCGTATCGATCAACTTAAGTAGGGCGAGCTACCAGATTCAGCCGATATTAGCCGACCGAGTATATACCGTGGGAAGTAAAAAAGTGGGTTATTTCGCGTTTGATATGTTCGTATCTACGCTTAATTCAAGTAATAACCCGACCTATGTGAAAAACCAGTTGGATGCGTTGTTTGCACAGTTCGAGCAAGAAAGTATTGATGAACTGATCGTGGATTTGCGGTATAACGGGGGTGGAGCGGTGGTTACTGCCGAATACCTATCGGATATGCTCGCGCCGGTGGGCGTAGGCCAAGGCACCATGTACAGCTACAAAATAAATGATTTCTTGGTGGGTGAGGGCTGGCAGGAGTTTGTGTTTCCAACGGTTAATTTCGCAAAAACGAACACATTGAACCTTGATCGGATCTATTTCCTGGTAACGGGTGGCACCGCTTCGGCTAGTGAATTGCTTATCAATAACCTCAAGCCACACATCGAAGTGAAGTTAATTGGCGAACACGCCACTTATGGCAAACCGGTGGGGTATTTTGCGTGGGATATTTTGGGTGTGGATCTTTATGCCATTTCTTTCCAGACATTCAATTCGGCCGGCCAAGGCGATTATTTCTCGGGTATGCCGGTTGATAAGGTGGTTTTCGATGACTTGACCAAGGATTTTGGAGATGCCCAGGAGGGAATGATTGCCGAGGCTTTGCGCTACGCGGCCACGGGAAGTTTCTCGCCGGCCGCGGTCAGCCTACAGGCAGATGCCCGACTTAACAATGCAAGAATCGGCTCCAATAACGTCAACCGAGCCTTGGATAGGCGGAATGACAAGGGAGCGCTCCATTTTGGGGAAGCACCGAAAATACGGGTTCCGAATTAGTTTCCGGATGGAATGGCGATCCAAGTCGTAAAAAATAATATGTACTTGGTTAAAAATTGGTATATTGCGTTCAGTAACTAATGAACCGTAACCTGACCCCATACTGGCCAATGGCATCGCTGAAACCGTTGGCAGCGTTATGGGAACATCAAATTGGATGCGCTTAATGTCAAATGCGATGAAGGAAGGAAAACCAGCAACAATCAAGGAAATCGCAAAACGGTTAAAGATATCGCCTTCCACCGTTTCTAGGGCGCTCAATGACCATCCCAGTATCGGATTAGTCACCACCATGCGCGTGAAGAAAATAGCGGAAGAGCTAAACTATGAGCCCAACCAGACGGCCATTTTTTTCAAGCAACGGAAAACCTTTACCATCGGTGTCGTATTGCCGAGCTTATCAGAACCGTTTTTCTCTGCGGCTATTAGCGAAATTGAAAATGTGGCCAATGAAAAAAAGTACACGGTGATCATGGGCCAATCGTTGGATGACGCAGACCGCGAACTACGCATCTTGCAGACCTTGAAAACCCATCGTGTGGATGGTGTGCTGATGTCCATCGGGAAGAATACACATGATTACAGCTTCATTGACCTATTGGAAGGTGCTGGCATTCCCATCGTTTTTTTCGATTGTGTGCCCGATCTGGAAAATACCAATCGGGTGATGAGTGATTTGGAAACGGGAATGCTGGAAGCCATCAATATCTTTGTTTCCTGTGGACATAGCGCCATATCCCTGATCAACGGGCCTGAATTATTACCCGCAAGCATTGAACGGAAGAAGGCCTATATCAAGGGATTGCAAAAATGTGAAATTCCCTTTAAGGAAGAGTATATCGTCAGTACTGACTTAACCCAGGAAGGGAATGAGGCTGCGATTTTACAGCTGCTTTCATTGCCAGACAGGCCATCTGCCGTTGTTTCATTCAATGATTTCGTGGCATTGGATGTCATGAAAGCCGTACGCCAGAAAGGGTTGGCACTGAACCAAGATATTCATTTCATCAGCTATGCCAATTACCCCTTGTGGAAATACATGGAGAATCCCCCCATGGCGTCCATCGAGCAATTCCCGGGCGAACAAGGAAAGAAGGCAGCAGAATTGCTTTTTAGCCTTATTGAATCCGAAGAACGGCCTAAACCCGTCAAAGTGGTGTTCAAATCACGTTTGATCAATCAGGGGTAGCGCGGGTTGGCTACTCTTCCATGAACGCTGACGCCGGAGCCGTTTCCTTTTTCTTTTTGTGTTCTTCGGCATGCTTGGCAATCACCGTATAGGCATTGCCCACATCCAATCCCACTGCACGTTCGACATGATTAGGGCCACACCATAGGGCAGAGCGTAGGAAATAGCCCAAAGCAGCGAAGTTATCGGCACCTTCCGGCACGATCACGTCAAGTATGCCATCAAACTCGCGTTGGAAATGGCTAACCAACTCCGGGTATAAGGCACCGCCGCCCACCAGGTAAAGGCGATTGGCCTTTTCAAAATCGCTATCCGTGAAGGCCTTTCGCATGGCTGGCGAAACGACTTCGTCATAATAATTAGCCAGATGGGTGCTTCTTGCATTCAACAAATTCAGCCGTTTTCGGCCAATGACAATATCACCCCGTTGGAAGCTTTGGTTGATGACATGTTCGTTTTTCATGGACAGGTAATAGCTTGCGCTCAACTCATCATACAAGGTGTTTACCGCGCGCCGGAGCCCGGGTACACTCACACAGGTTCGCGCAATGGGGCCTTCAGCAGTACTCAATGCCGTTTCACACGTGCCATAACCCAAGCTAACGACAAAGAAGTTGCCTCCATCTGCTACGGGGCCTTTGCGGATAGCATTAATACAGCCCAGTATTTCAGACATGACTTCTAAATGAGAGATGGTCAATTGGACACGCCCTCGTCCGCTGCCGTTCAGGGTATCTTGGTTATATTCGATGATAATGTCACGGATCGCAAAGAATTCCTCTGCTTGTTGCTTAAATAGTTCATATACGGCAGACGGAAAACCAGTAGTAATGACCAGTTCACCAGACTTGGCTCCCGAGGCCAGCAATAAGCCAGCTTTCGCCAGCAACTGGTAATCCAAGTCTGCGGGTGAACTATTGATATTTCGGTAAGGAGAATGCCCTTGGGACAGCGCCAGATCACCAACGAGAAAGCCCGAACCGGCCTCAAACAGTTGGATCCGTTTGTCCAAGGGAGAAGTAAGCTGCGTTAAGGGCTTATTGTGTCGCTCAATAACGCTGGGAATAGTGGTGTACGTTGTTTTCATAATACTGGCAGTAGGGTGGTGCCACGCAAATATAACAATACTTTTAGCTTACCAAAATAATCCGTTGGTTTTTTGGTTGTTACATTTTTGTTAAGAAGACCGAAGTCCGAAGACGGGAGTCTAAACTTCCGACTCCGGGCTTCTGACTCCGGGCTTCTGACTCCGGACCCCCGCCTACAAATGGATAACCTCACCGTAGGCGTCGGCAGCAGCTTCCATAATCGCTTCGCTCATCGTCGGGTGGGGGTGTACGGCCTTAATGATTTCGTGGCCGGTGGTTTCCAGTTTTCGGGCCACCACCACTTCAGCAATCATTTCGGTCACATTGGCACCAATCAAATGGGCACCTAAGAATTCGCCGTATTTGGCGTCGAAGATTACTTTCACAAAGCCATCCTTTGCGCCGGCTGCACTGGCTTTACCAGAGGCCGAGAATGGGAATTTTCCTACTTTGACTTCATACCCGGCTTCCTTGGCAGCTTTTTCCGTATAACCTACAGAAGCAATTTCGGGTGAACAGTAGGTACATCCGGGGATATTGTTGTAGTCGATTGGCGAAACTTCCAACCCTTTTATTTTCTCCACGCAGGTGATGCCTTCGGCCGATGCCACATGCGCCAATGCCTGTCCTTTTACAATGTCACCGATGGCGTACACGCCATCGATATTGGTTTTGTAGAAATCATCTACCAGTACACGGCCTTTATCCGTTTTGACGCCTACCTCTTCCAAGCCGAGGTTCTCGATATTTGGGGTAATGCCAACTGCTGACAGTACGGTTTCCGCCTCGATGGTTTCGGTACCTTTAGCGGTCTTGATCTGTACTTTGCTCAATTTGCCGGAAGTGTCCACGGACTGTACTTCCGCACTGGTGAGGATATTGATGCCTGCCTTTTTTAGGCTGCGTTCCAATTGTTTGGATACCTCTTCGTCCTCCACGGGTACAATGCGGTCAAGGTACTCTACAATCGTTACTTTGGTTCCGATGGCATTGTAAAAATAGGCAAACTCCACGCCGATGGCTCCCGAACCGACCACGACCAATGACTCGGGTTGTTTTTCCAGGTTCATCGCCTGGCGGTAACCGATGATTTTTTTGCCGTCCTGTTTCAGGTTAGGTAACTCCCGCGAACGGGCACCGGTCGCCAATATCGTATGCTTTGCACTATACTCCTTGGTCGTTCCCTGCGCATCTTTTACGTCTATTTTACCGCCTTTTTTGATTTTGGCAGTACCCATGATGACATCAATTTTGTTTTTCTTCATGAGGAACTGTATTCCTTTGCTCATCCCGTCGGCAACGCCACGGCTACGTTTAACGATCGCGCCGAAGTCGGCTTCCCCGCCTTGTACCTTGATGCCGTAGTCAGCCGCGTGGTTGAGGTATTCAAACACTTGCGCGCTTTTCAGTAAAGCCTTCGTGGGGATACATCCCCAATTGAGGCAAATGCCACCCAACGATTCTCGCTCCACAATAGCGGTTTTAAAACCGAGCTGGGAAGCCCTGATAGCCGCTACATAACCACCTGGGCCGCTCCCGATTACAATGATGTCGTAAGTCATACAATAAATAATATTATTTTTTGGATTGATTCACTTGTTCTATTACCCTATTTGAAAGGCTGGTTACAAACTTACGTATTTTTTTAAGAAGACGGAAGTCCGAAGACCGGAGACCGAAGACTGTGCTGAAGGAATTAAAAACTCGGTGTTCGGACTTCCGTCTCCGGTCTTCCGTCTTCCGTCTTCCAGCCCTCCTGACCGTCACATTTCAGTCAAACCTCCGAAAGCAGATATTATTGGAAAAATAAATGACTTACTTTGCGACATGAGTTCAACGAAAACAACATTAAACCTGTTTCGCAATACGGCTATCATCGAGGGAATCTCTACCATTATCTTGTTTTGTGTGGCGATGCCGCTGAAGTATTGGGCGGATATGCCCAAAGCCGTCACCTATGTGGGCTGGGTGCATGGGCTATTATTCATTGCTTATGCCTATTTGCTCCTGTTATGCTGGGGTAAATACAAATGGAAAGTTGGCCGCGTAATCGTATTTTTCCTGGCTTCGCTGGTTCCTTTCGCCCCATTTTTTGTGGAAAGGAAATTGCGCCACGAAGGATAAGGTTAGGGTTTGTTGCCGGCGTAAGCGTAAGTGATTTCGGTTTTGCCATGGGGCACCGGGTTGCCTTCCTTATCCAGGTTTACAAACACGAGCTTATCAATCGTCAGAATACTCTTCCGTGTAATCTTGTTACGTACTTCGCAGGTGAGCGTGATGGATGTGCGGCCGAAATGGGTAGCCGTGATACCTAATTCGATGATATCACCTTGACGGGCCGAACTGACGAAATTAATCTCGGAGATGAATTTGGTGACCACATGAGGGTTGCCCAGTTGCACGATGGCATAGATGACCGCTTCTTCGTCGATCCAACGAAGCAAGGTGCCGCCAAATAATGTTCCGTTGGGATTCAGGTCTTCGGGTTTGACCCATTTGCGCGTGTGAAAGTTCATGTACTTGCTTTTCGCATTTTGTTTATTTGCGGATTCGCCAAATGCAAATCCGCAAATCATCACATATGTATCGCTCTATTTGCCGTAGCGGCAAGAGCGGCTTCCTTGAATGCTTCCGTGTACGTCGGGTGAGCATGGCAAATACGTGCGATATCTTCGGCTGATGCTCGGTATTCCATAGCTACGGTAGCCTCCGCGATCATATCGGCGGCACGGGGTCCAATCATATGTACGCCCAATACCTCGTCGGTATTCGCATCAGCTAACACCTTTACAAAGCCATCGGTATCACCGCTAGCCTTGGCCCGTCCACTGGCTTTGAACGAGAAGGAACCAGATTTATATGCACGTCCTTCGGCCTTCAATTGTTCTTCGGTTTTGCCTACGCTGGCCACTTCCGGCCATGTGTACACGACTCCGGGGATCAAGTTGTAGTCGATGTGCGGTTTCTGTCCGGCCATGCGTTCGGCGACAAAGATGCCCTCATCCTCGGCTTTATGCGCCAGCATCGCACCCTTTACCACGTCACCGATGGCATAGACGCCCTTTACCGAAGTTTCCAGGTGTTCGTTGACGGGAACTTTCTTGCCCCGTTCTTCCAGGGTTATCCCGATATTTTCCAGCGCTAGCCCTTCGGTATAGGCGGTGCGACCCACCGCTACGATGCAATAGTCACCTTCCAATTGGAGTGCCTCGCCTTTTGGGGTTTCAGCAGTCACCGTTACTTTCTTGCCTTTGGTGGTTGCGCCGGTCACCTTGTGGCCCAGGTAAAACTCCATGCCCAGTGATTTCTTCAATACGCGTTGTAATTCCTTGCCAAGCCCACCGTCCATGGTGGGTATGATGGCTTTTTCGTATTCAACCACTGAAACTTTCGCTCCCAATCGAGCGTAAACCGAACCCAGTTCAAGTCCGATGACCCCGCCACCAATGATGATCAGGTGCTTGGGAACTTCAGTGAGCTTTAACGCTTCCGTAGACGTGATGATACGTTTTTTGTCGATCGGAAGGAAAGGCAATGCCGTTGGCTTAGAGCCGGTCGCGATAATCACATTTTTGCCAGTGATTTGTTCGGTTTTCCCATCGGCATTTGTGATTTTAATGGTGTTTTTGTCTACAAAGGAACCTACACCAGTGAAGCTATCTATTTTATTCTTTTTGAAAAGAAATTCAATGCCGGCCACATTTTGAGCAATGACATCGTCTTTTCGGGAAATCATTTGTTTGATGTCAACCGTAAGGTTGCTCAGGTTAATCCCGTGGGAACCAAAATGGTTGGCTGCGTTATGGTAGTGTTCGGAAGAATCCAACAGTGCCTTTGATGGGATGCACCCAACATTGAGGCAAGTACCCCCAAACGTGTTGTATTTTTCAATGACGGCTGTTTTTAAGCCCAATTGTGCGCAGCGGATCGCAGCTACATAGCCGCCCGGTCCACTACCGATAACGATTACGTCGTATTGCATGTGATTAAATTAGTCAATTTGATGGCCAAATGTACGCATAATTACATTGGGGTGGAAGGCAAACAACAAAAAAAGACAGCCGGTTGACTGTCTTTCTTTTTCTTCGATAGCGGGTGTTATTCAGCTACGATTTTTCCTTGCATAATGCCGTAGTGGCCAGGGAAACTGCATACATAAGGGTATACACCTTTTTCTGTTAACGTAAATTCAATGACGTCGGTCTCACCGGGACCTAACAATTTTGTGTGGGCAACAATGGAAGATGCAAATGTTACTGGTACGTACTCCGTGTCAACCGCCCTGATGGCTTCGCCGCCAAAAGCCGGCAGATCAGTGCCTGGCTGGAGAACCACCACATTGTGACCCATAGACTCCTTAGGCATTTCCCCAACGTTTTTGAGTGTCAATTTCACTGGCTCACCTGCCTTTACCCGAAATAAGGTCTTGTCGAATTTCATCAGGTCATTGCCTTCCAATACCAAGTCGTTGCTGACTGCTACATCTTCCAATCCTGGAATATCTGCTCCAGGAGCTGGGGCAGTTGTTTCGGTGGTACTGCTACTGCTCGAATCCTCGGTTGTTTGGCCGCCACCGCAAGCGGCCATGAATACTGCACTTGCCACTACAGGAGCTAAAAATAATCGCTTCATTTCTGATTGTTTTGTTTTATTTTACTTTTGATGTGAGTTCCAAAGGTATGGGATTTTGTGTCGTCTTGAAAGCATAAATATCATGGTATTGTAATATTTGTGTTGCGCTGATAGCCGTTAATCGACGCCATAAATAGCCATTATACTATTCTGTTTCTGTTTTTTCATGTGTCAGCGTCTTGATGATTTGGTACAATGTTACCGGATCGAAAGGCTTGCCCACCACGGCATCTGCGCCGGCTGCATAGGCGGCCTGCTGTTCGCGCTGCAAGACGGAAGCGGAAATCGAGATAATTGGGATTCGCTTGATGTGCTCCCGTTGGTCGTTTCGGATGGTGCGGATGGCTTCAAACCCACTCATAATTGGCATATGGGCATCCATAAGGATGAGTTTGTACGGATTGGTTTCGACTTTCTCCAGTGCTTCCTTACCGTTTTTAACCGCGTCTACGGTGATTCCCCAGGTGTTAAGCATGTGGGTGACCATGAAGCTATTTAACTCATTGTCTTCGGCAAGCAGGATATGGATATCGCTGAGCTGGGGCAGGTCGGTATACTGTTTCTTTTCGGATTTAGGTGCCGCCTCGGGCGCTTCCTCTTCAAACCAACATTGGAAAATAAATTCGCTGCCTTTCCCTAGCTTACTATGGGCGTGGATCTGGCCCTGGTGAAGGTTTACCAATCGTTTGACGATGGCTAAACCTAACCCCGTCCCGCCGAAACGCTTGGTGATGCCTTCTTCCCCTTGTTCGAACGACTGGAAAATCTTGTCGATGGCGTTGGCGTTTATCCCGATACCGGTATCCTTTACGGAAAACCGGATATGGACACGCTGCTTAGCACGTTCAAGCAGTGTGGTCTGCAAACGGACACTTCCTTGTTCTGTAAATTTAATGCCATTTGAAATCAGGTTGCTCAATATTTGGGTCAACCTCAAGGAATCTGCGAGGATGTGCTTAGGAAGCTTTTCATCGTGGATGACTTCGAAAACAATCCCTTTTTGTTCGGCTTTGTAAATAAACAGGTTAGATAACTCCTTGATGATATTGGACAGGGATGTTTTGGCATAATCCAGCCGCATTTTGCCGGAGTCGATCTTGGAGAGATCGAGAATATCATTAATGATGAGCAGTAGGGATTGGGAAGCATTTTCGAGGTAATCCAACCATTCCGACTGTTCATTATTCAACGGCGAATTCCGTAGCATGGTCGTAATACCCATGATCCCATTGATGGGTGTACGTATTTCATGGCTCATGTTGGCCAGGAAGTTTTCCTTTGATTTCCGTGCTAAGTCGGCTTCTTTTTTTGCTTTCACCAACTCGATATGGGAACGCTCAAGTTCTTCATTTTTCCGTTTCAACTCCCGTTGGATATGCACCTGTTGCATGAATGACTTTACCTTCGCGATGGTGATATCCGGGTTGAGCGGTTTATAAAGGTAGTCGATGGCGCCACTATGCAGCCCTTTGAGTAAGAATTTGTCTTCCTTGGAGATGGCGGTGACCATGATGACCATGATTTGCCAGGTTTTGGGGTTGCTTTGCAATAAGGATACGAATTCAAAGCCATTTATCTCAGGCATTTGCACATCGACCAGCGCAATGGCTACATCTTGATTCCAGCAATAGCGCAATGCTTCGTTGGGGGAGGTGCTGCCCCATATATCCAGGTTCTCAACATCGGCCAATAATGCCTTTAAGCTGATCACATTCTCTTCTTTGTCATCGACGATGACGAGTTTTAATTTCTCCATGACTAATTTCTTGTCAACATGTGGTTGCCCAGTTTTTGGCAAATTAACACCAATTCCTCGTCGTTCAGGATCAAATCGGCAGCGCCCATGGCTATGGCGGCTTCCGGCATGGTTTTGATCTCCGCGTAGGCGGGGTCTTGTACGATACATACCCCTCCGGCTTGTTGGATGCTTTTCATGCCTAACGCGCCGTCTTGGTTTGCTCCGGACAACAATATGCCTACCAACCCCTTGCCATAGGCATCCGCTGCACTTTGCATGGTCACATCTATCGAAGGCCGGCAAAAATTGACCGGTTCAGAGATATCGAGGGAAATCCGATGGTCGGGTTCAACAAGTAAATGGTAACCCGGCGGCGCGAAATATGCCGTCGATGGTCTTATGGGTTCTTTATCTTCTGCCGCCTTTAGCGCAATGTGACATTTGGATGTCATGCGTTCCTCTATATTGGTTTCGTACTTGGCATTCCGGTGAATCACGACCAAAACTGCGAAAGGTAGATTCCCGGGCAATGCTTTTAAAATATCAAAAAGAACTTTAAATCCGCCTGCAGAACAGGCAAGGAGTAAAACTTCTATCTCCAGAAGTTTGTTTGCAATATTACGAGTTAAGTTATGCAATTTTTTGATAAATATTTTGTTTTTTGTTGACAAGCCTAAATTTATCTTTCAGTTCTTCCGAGCGTAACGTCTCCTTTGATCCCAAACAAAGGAATCCAAATAAAGCCATGCTCTCATACAATAAGGTAAATACCCGATTTTGCAACGGCGGATTGAAATAAATCAACACGTTGCGGCAGGTAATCAATTGAAACTCATTGAAGACCCCATCGGATACCAGGTTATGGATAGAGAACAGGATGTTTTTCCGCAGATCGTGGTGGATGGTAGCCGCATCATACTTGGCGGTGTAATATTCAGAAAGAGAGTCTCCCGAAACGGTTTGGAGGTAGTTGTCCGAATACTCCCGCATTTTCTTTAAGTCGATGATTCCCTGTTTGGCTTTTTCCAGTACGTCGGTATTGATATCCGTACCATATAGGAAAGATCGGTCATACAAGCCCTGGTTCTTGAGTAATATGGCCAAGGAATACACTTCCTCCCCGGTCGAACACCCAGCACTCCAGATTTTAATGTGTGGAAATGTCGCGAGGTATGGAAAAACCTCTTCCCGCAACGCGATAAAAAAAGGCGGATCTCGGAACATTTCGGTCACATTGACGGTTACCTCCATGAGGAATAGGTTGAAAAAACCCGGCGTATTGATCAGGTTATCTTTCAAGTAGGCAAAATCCAGTTGGTACATGCCCATGATGCGTACGACACGCCGCTTGAGCGATGCGCGTGAATAGCCGCTTAGATCAAAGCCATGGATATGATTGACCAAGTTGATTAATTGTTCCAGTTCTTCAAAGGAGATGTTCATGATATTGTTTAACTTAGCCAGACCCTGATGAGCGAAAGCAGCTTATCTACATCGATGGGCTTGGCGATATAATCATTTGCCCCTACATCGAGTACACGCTGGCGGTCGCCCTGCATGGCTTTGGCGGTAACGGCAATCACAGGGAGCTTCGCGAATTTCTTCATCTTCCTGATTTTTGCGATGGCTTCATACCCGTCCATCTCGGGCATCATGATGTCCATCAGTATCAAATCTATTTTCGGGCTTTTTTGGAGCACCTCCAAGGCTTCCAGTCCGTTGTTTGCGGTTTCCACGGCGACGTTGTGCGATTCAAGTACGGTACTCAATGCAAAGATATTGCGCATATCATCGTCAGCCAATAGCACGCGTTTTCCCTCCAATACTTTGTCCAGGTGTAATTCCTTTGATTCCGAACGCCTGGATAGATTCGAATCGGATTTCGGATCACTGTTCTTGATTCTATTGATAAACAGGTTTACCTCGTCCAGAATCCGATTATTCGATTTATCCGATTTGACCACCATCGTTTTCGTGTGTCGCAGGATACGTGACGTCATATCGGAATTGAGTTCCATCGCCGTATTGACGATGACTGGTGTATCCACATGGGGCTCGATGTTTTTAATTTCGTCTAACAGGTCGATCCCCGCTTTGTCAGGTAGGTCTAGATCGAGGATGATGCAATCAAAATGTTCACCAGATTGGAGATTCCCGATCGCTTCCGCACCCGTAAAAGCTTGTTTGACATCGACACCGTTTTCGACAAAGCTCTTTGTGAGGTGGTCACTTTGGATTTTATGGTCTTCGATGACCAGTACTTTTTTTAAGGGGGAAGCCGTTATTTTGTGCAAGTAGTCAAAAACATGTTCAAGCGTCTTTTTGTCGACAGGTTTCTTGAGGAAACCTACAGCTTCTTCTTCCGAAGGGTGGTCATCTGGGGAAGCGGCAGACATCAGGTGCACCGGGATATCCTTGGTGCTGGCATTGTCTTTCAATTTCTTCAAGACGCTCCAACCATCCATCACCGGCAACATGATGTCTAGTATGATGGCATCTGGATGGTGTTCCTGCGCCATTTGCAGGCCGATATCCCCCTGATGGGCCATCAGGGTTTCAAACCCCTGTTCTTGCGCATACATCTCCAGTATCTCGGCAAAGTTTTGGTCGTCTTCTACAATGAGCAGCCGTTTTGGGGCGCAGGGCTTCGCCGTTGTCAATGTTACCGCCGGAGAGGGCACATCATGGCTTTCGACAGGTTGGGTAGGGGATGGCGCTGTATGGCTCGTATTGCCTGCGTGTTGGATGGGTAGGTATAAGGTGAAGATACTGCCCTTTCCTTCTTCGCTGGTTACACATATTTCACCGCCTAGCAGCGTTGCCAGTTCGTGGCAGATGGATAATCCTAATCCCGTGCCTCCGAATTTGCGGCTGGTGGAACCATCAGCCTGCTTGAACGCCTCGAAAATCACTTGCTGCTTTTCCAGCGGGATCCCGATGCCCGTATCGACCACCGAGAAGGCTATGGTCTGTTCGGCATCCATGTTTTTGAGCAGGTCGGGGCGCCACTCCGGGGATTGGTGTGCTGCGGTGATGGTTAATTCGACCTGGCCTCTTTCTGGGGTGAATTTGAAAGCATTTGATAGGAGGTTTTTCAATATCTGTTTCAGGCGCTGGTCATCATTGGCAATGGATTGGGGTAGCCCCTCACTCACCGTGATGCGAAAATCAATGGCTTTGTTTTCGGCGACGCTGCCGAATAACTCAAGCAAATCACGCGCAATATCTGAAAGCGGGATATCCTCGATGATCAAATCCACTTTTCCCGATTCGATTTTTGATAAGTCGAGGATGTTATTGATCAGGTTGAGCAGATCGGTGCCGGCATTGTAGATGATAGACGCGTACCGTATTTGATCTGCCAACAGGTTGCCGGCTTTATTGTCTTCCAGTAACTTAGCCAATATCAAAATGCTATTGAGTGGGGTACGGAGTTCGTGGCTCATATTGGCCAAAAACTCGGATTTATATCGGCCGGAGAGCTCCAGCTCATTTACTTTCAAGGCGATGGACTGCCGGGCTTGCTCGATCGAAAGGGTTCGTTCTTCCAGTAGGTTAGCTTTCTCTTCCAGTTCGATATTGGCCTGCTTCAACTCCTCTTGTTGTACCCGCAGTTCTTCTTCCGATGATTCCAGCAAGTGCGTTTTGTGCATCAATTCGTCGTTGGTGGTCCGCAGTTCCTCTTGCTGTGCTTCCAGCTCTTCGGCTTGCTGTTGGGTCTCTTCGTATAAGCCGGCTAGCTTCGTGTGCGTGCGGGCCACTTTGATGGCTACGGCTATCGCCACCCCGGCACGCTCCATGAAGTGGAGAACGGCAGGGTCTACCTTGCGGAAGAAACCGATTTCTAACACGCCCAATACCTCGTCTTCATAGACAAACGGTTGGATAACGATATTCTCCGGTTTGATCTCACCCAGCGCGGACGTAACCGTGAGGTAGTCGTCAGGGATGTCCGAAAGGGTGATTTGTTTTTTTGACGCGAGTGCCTCACCGATCAATCCCTGTCCCGCAATGATTTTTGGATGCTTGATTTCGCCGGTTAATGCAAATGATCCGGTATGCACAAAAACATCGTCATCCGATGGGCTTTGGAGGTATACAATCCCAATTTTTGCATTGAGGTGTTGGCAAATCGATTGGATGGCGTTTGTCGATATCTGGTTCTCGTTCAACCCCCCACGCGTTTCATTGTCAAGTACAGCTAACCCCTGCAATATCCAGTTTTCGGCTTCTCGTTCTTTCGAGAGCTTGTTGAGGTTGGCGTTGGCTTTCCGTATGATGCGCTCGGATTGCTTTTGAACGTTAAATGCCTTCGTGATAAAGGTGATCAATGCGATTAGAAAACACAGGGTCAACCCGAATCCGATGAGGGTGATGTATTTCGTGGTTCGGATATTTTTTTGCGCTTCTTCGAGTTTGCCGTCTCGCAGCAGGCGTATGGATTCCTTAATGGAGGAAATCTGCTGGCTAATGAGCTGGCTATCAAATTGTAATTCTTCAATGAGTTGTTCACGCGATACCCCTTCATCACCCATCGAAGCGATGCGATTTTCATTGTAGGTTCGTTCAAACTGCGTTTGCAAGTCGGTGACGGTGGTTAAGTCGTGCATCCCGAGGTGTTGCAATTTTTCGGACAGAGCTGAGAAATGAGTTGAAGCGGCAGCTTGTTCATGCTGTATATCGCGCAAATGGGCCGGATTCCCACTGGAGATGAAAGCGATCAGTTCGAAGTCTATGTGGTTTTTTTGCCGTTCGATGTTGTCCAATACCCCAATTGTTCCGACGCTTGATCGCATCCAATTATTGGTGTCATTGATGGCCTTGTTGAGATTGATATAGAAGAAGATCGCATTCACCATGATGACGACAATGGAAAAGGCAAAGCCAAAATATAACTGCCCCTTGAATCTTAATTTTCTCATACAAAAGCTTTTGGATTATCCGTGTCGTGTGCAAAAATACAAAAAGTTAACACATAAAATACTTGTCAAGAAATGGCCGATTGAAACCATTCGGTTCTCGAAAACGCACGGATGACTAGATCATGGGGTGCCTTTCAAACGGTTTCGACCGATCGAATAGGTAGCGATAGGTGTGGTGGGTCTTGTAAACGGTCCCGCCGATATGACGCACGACATTGATCATGCGTGGATTGAAATCGCCGATCCAATTCATCTGCAATTCTTCGTAGGGTACCTGTTTTTTGTCTTGAACTACTTTTGTCGCAGCGACGACCATGGCTGCTTCGACTCCTTTCCGCTGGTGTTCTGGCACCACACCGAATACAATACCAAACATCGTCTTACAGTTTTTCCGCAAACGGTTCCAAACGAACCGTATTTTGCCCAACAACGTGAGGCGGCCGTCCAGGTATTTGACGATCAATTGGTTGACATCGGGAATATTGACCCAAAAGCCTACGGGTTTGCCATGGTAATAAGCAAACCAGATGATCTTCGGGTCAATGATAGGCTTCAGCGAAGCCATGAGTTTCTGAGCGCTTATTTCGCTCATTGGCTTTACCCCAGTATGTTTTGCCCAAGCCTCGTTGTATACCGTACGGAAATCTTCGGCGGCTTTGTCCAATTGGTCACGATTGGCATGGCTAAAGGTATAACCGGTGTCCTGCAGTATGCCCATGGCCTTTTCGGCCATTTTACTGGATAACTTGGTGGCAATTTCCCGTCGGTAAGTGAATTGCTTGAAATATAACTGGAATCCGTAATTTTCGAATAGTTGTTGGTAATAGGGCGGGTTATAGTTGCAGCAATAACAGGGTGCATGGAATCCATCCACCAACAGTCCCCACCACCGTTCCCTATTGCCGAAGTTGATGGGGCCGTCCATGGCTTGCAATCCGCGTTGTGCCAGCCATTCCTTGGCGGTGTCGAACAATAGATTAGCGGCTTGTTGATCATTGATGCATTCGAAGAACCCGCATCCACCGGTGGGTTGTTTGTCGTTATGCTTGGTCTTATCGCTGTAAAACGCCGCGATGCGCCCAATGGCATTGCCCGCGCTGTCAAAGAGGAGCCACCGTGCACATTCACCCTGTTGGAAAAGGGTGTTTTTCTCGGGGTTGAATACCGACTGCACATCGATGTCCAGGGGGCGGATATAATTGGAGTCACGCTTGTACAACGGTAACGGCATGGTTAAAAATGTCCGTTCGGCCGCGCGATCTGCTACAAGTTTAATATTCATGTTTTTTATTAGCGGGTAAATGGCTTGGCCGCTAAAATTAGGGGTTTTTATCCATTTTCGGAAATTTAAGTCGGCGGAATGCAACGTTTGGGATGCGGTGGCGTCTTATGGTAAAACAAAAACACAATAACCATGAAACTATTATCATTAGCCTGGCTGGCTGTTCTGTTGCCATTTGGTTGGATTGGGGTTGAAGAAACAACCGCCTCCACGATGTTCCGTGATGAAACCCGTTCCGTAGACGCATTCCACGCGATTGCCAATAGTGGAAGCATTACGGTGGAAGTGCGTTTCGGTGATCGCGAATCCGTGCGATTAACGGGTGATAGCGATGCCATCAAAGAGATTGAGACGGTGGCGGAGCGAGGAACGTTGAAAATCCGTTACAAAAACGCAGTGAATCTCAGAAAACGGAATTGGGGTAAGGTTACCGCCTATGTCACCGCCAAACGTATTGAAGAACTCTCGCAGTCCGGGTCAGGTAGCATTACCGTGGAGGGCAACGTGTCTGGCAACCAATTGAACGCTTCGGTAAGCGGTTCGGGCCACATTACGTTTTCGTCGGATGTAACCACCTGCAATGCATCCGTCAGTGGTTCGGGGCGGATATCGGCTAAAGGGCAGGCCAAGAGTAGCAATGTATCCATTAGTGGATCCGGCAGGTTTGCGGGGGAGGATTTCAGGAACCAATCGGCAAACGTCAATATCTCTGGCTCGGGCAGTATTCAAATCCACGTAGATGGCCAGCTTGATGCATCTGTTAGTGGGTCAGGCCGCATCCGCTACAGCGGGAATGCCAAGACGAATTTCAAGAAATCCGGCTCGGGTAGTCTTCAGAAGATCTAGGATAGGTGGAATGGCTAACATTCACGCCGACGTTAGCGATAGCCGGTTGGCTTCGGGAAAAGTGCTTTGTTTGAGAAACTGCAAAAATAAATTCATACCTTTAGCAGTCAGTAAATAGAGCTATAAACTTTTTTCAGAACCCCATGGATCCTAATTTCACCCCTATTTTGATGATTGTAGGTGCTATTGTAGCATTCTTCGTGTTGTTGTATTTGTTGCCTGTAAACCTTTGGTTCACCGCCCAATTATCTGGCGTACGGATTAACTTGTTGAACCTGGTGTTGATGCGGCTCCGTAAAGTATCGCCCTCATTGGTGACAAACGCCATGATCACTTCTACCAAAGCTGGGTTGAACATTACTTCCAATGATATCGAAACCCATTATTTGGCCGGCGGGAATGTCAATAACGTAATCAAGGCACTGATATCGGCAGATAAAGCCAATATCCCATTGGATTTCAAGCTAGCCACAGCCATCGATTTGGCTGGCCGTGATGTGTTTGATGCCGTGCAGATATCGGTTAATCCCCGTGTCATCAATACGCCGCCCGTGGCGGCCGTGGCCAAGGATGGGATACAGTTGATCGCGAAAGCGCGGGTAACCGTGCGGGCTAACATCAACCAATTGGTGGGTGGTGCCGGGGAAGAAACCATCCTTGCCCGTGTAGGGGAGGGGATTGTTTCTACGATCGGAACC
The DNA here is from genome assembly GCA_964498395.1 of uncultured Parapedobacter sp. GTDB lineage: Bacteria > Bacteroidota > Bacteroidia > Sphingobacteriales > Sphingobacteriaceae > Parapedobacter. The sequence goes on from CAZCHE010000005.1 coordinate 149,855, forward strand.
GCATCTAATCATAAAGAAGTGTTAGAAAGCCCTGATAGGATATCAAAAACCGTGTTATCGAAGGGGCTGGATAGTGGTACCGCCTTTGAGATCCTGTCGATTGACATTGCAGACATCAATATCGGTGAAAACGTAGGAGCAAAGTTGCAAACGGATCAGGCGGAAGCCGATCTGAAAGTGGCCAATGCCCGTGCGGAAGAACGCCGCGCCATGGCGGTGGCATCCGAGCAGGAGATGCGGGCCAAAGCGCAAGAGGCAAGGGCTAAGGTAATCGAGGCCGAAGCACAAGTGCCTTTGGCGATGGCGGAAGCATTCAGGAACGGTAACTTAGGGGTGATGGATTACTACAAAATGCAGAATATCCAAGCGGATACGGACATGCGCGGTTCTATCGCCAAGCCTGGCGGAAGCAGTACCAACAAAGGAAACGACAAGAAATAAGAAGCGGCATTTAAAAGCTAGGCGCCCACTGGAATTTCCAGTGGGCGCCTAGCTTTTTATACGGTGGTGAATAAAAAAACAAAACCCCGATGATGGGCACCGGGGTTTGTTACTAACCAATTATAAACCTAAATTATGAAAAGACTATCCTAAAATCCTCACAACACATAGTGAGGTAATAACTATGGTGCAAAAATAACACCATTTTTTGTTTTATCGATTAAACTTTTGTTAAACTTTTGTCAAAAGAACGTCAATAAAATCTGCTTATCAACTATTGCTATAAGCGTTTAGTTGTTTATTTACAAACACTGTGCCAAATTTGTTTTTCGTTGAACTTAGTGTTTATATTACACTATGTAGTGTGGCAACAGGTGAAGTGATGATCATTCCTTTACAGAAAGGCATCCCATATAGCCATTGGCTAAAATCGGATTTTTATAGTAAGTTTGGCCAAAACGACGGATTGGGTTATGCTATTCGATAAATTTAAACACGTAAAAGCCTTTGTATTTGCCGTTGATGGCGCTTTGACAGACGGTGGCGTATGGATGTCGCCAATTGGGGAACAATGGCGCGTATTCAACAGCAGGGATGGTTATGCGATTCGGCAGGCTATCCAACGCGGGTATCCGATTGCGTTTGTCAACAGCGGTGATGAACGGTGTGTAAAGGCGTGGATGAATAGTATTGGATGTGAGGATGGCTATCGATTCATTGGTGACAAAAAGTCTGCAATGGATGACTGGCTGTCGTATAAAGGAGTCGATTTGACAGGTGTTCTGTACATGGGCGCTGACTTGGGTGATCTGGATAAGATGGATGCAATAGGATTTCCGACCTGTCCATCAGATGCCACGGAGGAGGTTAAGGCCGTTGCGGGATATATTTCTAGTAGCAAAGGGGGGAGCGGAGCTGTGCGAGATGTCATCGAAAAAACCTTGAAGCTGCAGGGGAAATGGGGCGTACAAAGTTAGAAGACGGAAGATCGAAGTTTGGAGACTGGGGTGTACTAGATTAACATGTTTAATTTGAAATGAGGAAAATTATTTTGGCTTCCCAGTCGCCGAGACGTCGGGAATTGCTGGCGCTTGTCGGCGTTGACTTTGAGGTGATGACCAAGGAAGTGGACGAATCATTCCCTAGCCAATTGGATCCGGTAGGCGTTGCCAGGTATATTGCCGAAAAAAAAGCTAAAGCATTCCTGGATGAGGTGACGAATGAATTGGTCATTACGGCAGACACCATCGTGGCGATTGACGGTGATATCTTGGGCAAACCCGTTGACCATCAACATGCCGCAGATATGCTACGCCGCTTATCTGCCCGCAAGCACGAGGTCATCACCGGAGTGGCATTGCTTGATCACGGGCGAACCTACGTGTTCCATGACGTGACCGAAGTTTATGTTAAGGAGTTGTCCGCGCATGAAATAACCTACTATATCGAGCATTACAAACCCTTTGATAAAGCTGGTGCATATGGAATACAGGAATGGATCGGAGCGGTGGCTATCGAGCGGATCGTAGGTTCGTATACCAACGTGGTCGGATTGCCAACGGCTAAACTCTATGCGGCATTACGGGAACGGGGTGTGTAGATCAGGCAAAAGCGCCGATGCGGAAACTTCCGCATCGGCGCTTTTGTGTTGTATGTCATTGCTGCTACCCCGCTAGTTAAGCGCGAATCGTATCCCTGCGTAGAACATACGCCCTGATATCGGCCCCCACAGCATGGAGGTGTCGAAAAATTGACTGAACGGTTGATCAGCCGCCAAAATCGGGTTCTGTTGGAAAAAGTTAGTCAGGTTCTCCCCACCAATGTACACGTCGATTGGCCTGGCTTTTCCAAAGGTCTTGCTGACTTGCGCGTTCATGGTTACGTAGGTTGGAGAAAAATCAACCAATTGGTATTCGGTGGGATTGGCAACCGTTGAGGGCAGTCGTTTCTGCCCCGTGATATTGAGTGTATAGTCAAAATGCCAACCGCCGCTATGTGTATTGTAGCCGAGGTTCAGGAATCCGCGGTGGCGAGCCACCAGTGGGCGCTGCAGCAATGTTCCGTCATACGTGGTTTTTACGTCGAAAAAGCGATAAGCCATACGGGCTTCGAAATGGGGTGCTGGCATGAAACGGAATTCGGTCTGCATGCTGTTGGAGAACGATTGGCCATCCAGGTTATAGAAGGCTAATTCCCGTGGGTTTTCGAAGTCCACCACGATTTGGTTGGTGAAGCTATTGCGGAAAAACTCGATGCTGAAAGCCGCTTCTCGGTTCATCAGCCGAAAGGATTGGTCGAAGCTCAGCCCGGTATTCCACGCGACTTCTGGCCGCAGGCCGTAAGCATTTTCGCCGGTATTTGCAGCAGCGATACGCACAATCCGTGAACTGGCCAACGCCGCGGTGTTTTCAGCAAAAATGTTGGCGGTACGTTGTCCCCGGCCCCCACTAAGCCTAAATGTGGAGCCCGATACGGGTTGGTAGCGTAGGTGGGCGCGCGGTGTAGCAAACCAACCGTAGAGGTTGTTGTAGTCGCCGCGGATGCCCAGCACCGCGTCAAACTTGTCTGATGGGCTGTACGTGTATTCAAAGAACCCACCGGGTACGACTTCCGTACGTGCGAAATGTTGATCGATGTACTGTTCGTTATACCGATCGTATTGCATGCTTAGACCCGTACGGTACTTGTGCGCCACGGTGCCGATGATGGATTGGTAAATCAGGTTGGCATAGGCGTTACGTTGCTCGGCATCGTATGTACGCAGCCCGAAATAGGATTTTTGATTATACGATGTGCCTGACAGTTGCAGCCCGATGCTTTGGTGGGTGTTTTGCGGGAAAACGTAACCGATCTTGGCAAACGCTTCGTAACGGTCGATGTCAAACCCAAGACCGTAGGCATTTTCCGTGAGTTTATCGGTAGTTGGGTTAAAGTCTATTTGCCCGCCGGTGCGGTCGTCACTAAGGAACTTGAATCCGAACTGGAGGATAAATCCCTTGCCATCTTCATATTTCCAACGATTGACGCCTGAAAAGAGGTTGCCAACGGGGATGTCACGGAAACCATTGTTGCTGAAGTTCATATACCTATTGTACATGAAATTGTCGTGGAGCAACAATCCGCCCGACCAGCGCTCATTGAATTGGTGGGAAAGGTTGACGTTGACATCCGTACGCCCCATGTTGTTGCTATAGGCATTGAAAAAGAACTTTTCGGAGTTCTCCGGCTTTTTCAATTCCACGTTGATCTGTCCGGCGATGTTTTCGAAACCGTTGACCACCGACCCGATGCCCTTGCCAATCTGGATGGACTCGATCCAGGTGCCGGAAATGCTGTTTAGCCCCAGCGGTGTCGCCAATCCCCGTGGCCCCGGCAGGTTCTCAACGGTCAATTGGGTATAGATGCCGCTAAGCCCGAGCATTTGGATTTGCTTACTACCCGTCACGGCATCGGCACTGACCACGTCTACCGACGCGTTTGTTTCGAAGCTTTCGCTCAGGTCGCAGCAAGCGGCCTTGAAAAGTTCCTGTCCGGTCAGTACTTCCAGTCGCGTGGGACTCAGTGCGGCGATGTAATTCGAGCTGCGCCTAGCGGATACGGTGACTTCGGCCAGCACATTGTTTTTTGCGGTGACAACAACTATTTCGTGCGGGTTGGTGATGGTCAATGTATCGGGTTGGAGACCGGCGTAGGAGACCACCAACTGCTTGAAGTGGTCTTCGTGTTTTATTTTGAACACACCGGAGGCATCTGAACGGGTGCTTACACTGTTATCTTCCAGCCAAAAGACATTGGCAGATTCGATGGGGTTCAGTTGGCCGCGGTTGTTTTCCTCCATGACCACCCCGGTGATCACATGTTCGTCATGGTGGTCATCCACCCCATGGATATTATGCGGATTGTTTTCGTCATGGTAGTGGCAGCAAGCGGGGAGGTTTTTATAGGCGATTTGGTCTGCGGTACGGTCCTCCACATCGTGACCAGCCGCGAGGATGCGTTGTTTAGCTTTCTCCACGTCAAACCGTTCGGGGATAAACGTGAGGGTCAGCAATTGGGTGGAGGCATCCCACTGCGCTTTTTCCAACCCCCGGCCTTCGGCGGCTTTTTCTATTCTCGTTTTGCACATACCGCATACTCCAGCGACCGCAAAGGTCACGGTGTTGTCGGAAGCCGCTTCCGGTGTTTCGCCGGCATCTCCTTGTTTCATGCGGGTGTATAGGCAACAACCGGGTAGGTTGTCATATACGTCGTCTTTGGCCGATATCCCCTCCACGTCATGCCCTACAGCAGCGATGCTGGTTTTGATAGCATTTTCGCTGGTTTCCGTGGGGCACATGGTTACTTGGAGCGATTGTGTTTTTGCATCCCATGAGGCAAAGGAAGCCCCTGCCGATTTGGCCGCATTTTCAATGCGCGTTTTGCACATGCCGCAATTGCCTGCGACGTTGAGGGTAAATGTGGTGTCGTGGCGGCTTATTTCGCCCATTGAAGGGAAAGCCACGGCGATACCGATTGAAAATATGGTAATAACTAATGTAGTTATTGCTTTGAAAATTTGAATCTTCATCTTGTGAATTGATTTCTTGTGAATACTTTACGAACGTAATTAGTCACGTCACAACGCATGCGGTGCGTTGTGTGTCAACACAAGAAAAAATCAAATGCGATAGGTACAGTGCCGAATGAAGATCGGCACGGAGGAATGGGAAAGGGTATGTTGCGGTATATCGTGTAACGCATGGCTATCCACCAACGGCCCCAATAGGTCAATCAAGGTGAATACCATCAACTCCACCGGGAAAATTTTCGGGAAGATCTTGTTATCGATGTTTATGGTGTGTTCTTCCGTGGTTTTCTTGAGTTCCACTTTCAGGTTTTGGCACTGGTGGTCTGAGGCCGTCGAATCGTGGTCGCAACTATCGGAGGTACAGCAACCTTGTTGTTCGTTACTGTGGTGTTTGACGCAAAGCGCGCAGTCTGCATGGTCATCGTGGTGGTCATGCTGCAACACGATCTTTTGCGGCGCACCACAGCAATAATGCAGGTATACGGTGGCCCCAGTTGCCGAGAAGGCATACACTGACATCAGCAATATGGCGAAAAAGCGAACCATGGTTTGGTACAAAGGTAAGAAAAAACCCAATAGGATTCCAAAACCTATTGGGTTGACTGCAGAATAACCTAACCGTTACTTCACTTCTTCGGCATCTTGGATGTCATCTCCGGGATTGTCATTTTTCCGTTTTTTGCCTGCCTGAGGTGCATTTGGAACTGGCTTCCCCTTGGCTTCACCAAGGTAATTGGGCAGTTCCATGCCGGCCATGTCAAAGATATCTTTCAGTGGTGGAACAGATTTGTAAAGCCCTGATACAAAGTTGGCTGTGGAGGTTTTGCCATCCTCACCCGCGTTGTTTCCCCCATCCCATACGGTAACCTTATCGATCTTGATGTTTTTGATAGCTTCGGTTTGTAGCTTCACGAGTTCAGGCAACTTGTCGGTAATCAAGAGCAATACTGCATCTTTTGGATTATTGCCAGCCGATTTGACGATCTCGTTGAGACCTTCGGCCTGTTTGGTCAGCATTTCGTAAACACCACGTGCTTCCGCTTCGAGTTTGGCGAAGATAGCGTCAGCCTCGCCACGGGCTTTTTCACGGAGTTGCTCCGCTTCGGCCTGTGCTTCGATAATCGCTTTCTGTTTCTGGATCTCGGCGGCTACGACGATGGTGGCGTTTTGCGCCGCGCGGTCGCGTTCGGCTCGTGCATCCTCCGCGCGTTGCTGGGCTTTATACGCTTCTTCCAATGCTTTCGCCTCTTGCACTTTTTCGGCAGCGACCGCAAGCCGCAATGCTTCGGCCTCTTTCTCACGTCGCTCGGCATCCGATGACGCAATCTGTATCTTGGAGAGGTTTTCCCCTTGTACCGCGATCGCGTTGGCATCTGCGATCTTCACACGGGTATCCCGTTCGGCTTCCGCCTTACCGATGTTTTCGTCACGCGCCGCCCCAGCCATGTTTACCTCTTTGTCCTTAACGGCAATGGCTACCTCGGTATCCCGGTCACGCAGCATTTCAGCCACCTTGATATCCCGTTCCTTTTCGGCCTCCGTCTTACCTACATCACCGAGCCGCTCTTGCTCAGCTACCCGTATTTTTGCCTCGTTGATGGCTTTGGCCGCCGCTTCCTTACCCAATGCGTCAATATAACCGCTTTCGTCCTTGATGTCGGTGACGTTTACGTTGATCATCTTGAGGCCGATTTTATTCAGCTCTGCTTCCACATTCGTGGCGATGTTGTGGAGGAATTTATCACGATTGTTATTGATTTCCTCGATATCCATCATGGCCACTACCAAACGCATTTGCCCGAGGATGATGTCTTTTGCCAATTCGTGGATTTGGGGGCGCTGCATGCCCAGCAGGCGCTCAGCCGCATTTTGCATCACAGCGGGTTCCGTGGAAATACCCACGGTATAGCGCGATGGAACGTCCACCCGGATGTTTTGTTTACTCAAGGCACTGGTCAGGTTAACCTCGATGGAAATAGGGGTGAGGTCGAGAAACGAATAGTCCTGTATCACCGGCCAGATAAACGCTGCACCGCCATGGATACATTTCGCGGTTTTGGTGCCATCTGCGGAATTTTTCCCCACCTTGCCATATACTACCAAGATACGGTCGGAAGGGCAGCGTTTGTAACGCTTGAACATCGAAATGATGAAGACGAAAATAATGATGATGCCAGCGGCAATTGCGATGAGGATGTATTCTGCCATGAGGTATTAAGTTTATAGTTCTTGATCAATGTAGTCCATGCGTCGGGCTAGCGTGATTATTGTGGTTTGCTCGTCACTAACAAGATGCTTTCGTTAATGATGCCGACAATGGTCACGGGTTTACCCGTTGGTATATCTTCTTCGTCATCGGTCAGTGCGCGTAACTCGCGCAGTGACCCCTGTATGCGTACATGTACCTTGCCATAGCCGTTTCTTGACGATGGTATTCGCAGGTACGTCTCGGCAGGTTTATGTAATGCATTCTGGATCATTAACGTGCCGCTCGCCCGGAGTTTTGACATCCGGGAAAAAAGGAAAAACATCACAAACACGATGGCCAATCCGGATAAGGTAGCCCACAGGATCACCTGCCCGATGGGGAGGTTGCCTTGCAGGCACGCTAGGCCTACCCAACCAAATACGGTGAAGAATGTGATGAAGTTTTTGATGGTGAAAAACTGGTAATCGATACCGCCATCACCATCCACATATTCATCCGAATCACCGAAAGCGCTATCGCCATCACCCCCAATGAACGAGATGACGGTTTGCACCACAAACATCAGTGAAAACAGGATAGCCACCGCCCAAAAAAACTTTTCTACGCCTTCAAGGCCGTGCCACCAGGTTGCTATGGATAGTGTTGTCATCATTTTTTGGAATAGATATGGCATTAAATGTACAAAAAACTTCCCAACAATATGCGTGTGTGATGTGTGTTATTGTCGTTCATCAATTAGATGAGGGGATGATAAATTTGTTACAACAATATGCCGGTCTATCCCTTAATTTTCTGGATAAAGACGGGTATCTTGTCCTGATACGCCTCTTCTCCCAATAACCGCACGAAACTACTTCCCACAATGGCGCCGTCAGCGTAGTCGGTAGCCCGCAGGAACGTTTCGTTATCGGAGATGCCGAAGCCAATGACCACGGGATTGTTTAATTCCATGTCCTTGATGCGTGAAAAATAGGTCGTTGTATCCGTTGATACCTGGAGGTTCTTTCCGGTAGTGGCAGACGAGGACAGCAGGTAAATGAAGCCGGTGGATAAACCATCGATTTTCCGGATCCGTTCTGCTGAAGTTTGTGGGGTTACCAGAAAAATATTGCTCAGCTTATGTTTTTCAAAAATAGGCTGATACAATTCCTCATACTCGTACATCGGGAGGTCGGGTACGATAACCCCGTCTATCCCTACGTCATGACACGATTGGCAAAAGCGTTCCACACCATATTGCAATACCGGATTGACATAGCCCATCAGCAATACCGGTAAGTTTACCCGTTTGCGTAAGTCTTTTAGCTGTTCGAACAATACCTGCAGGTTCATCCCGTTTTGGAGCGCCACTTCAGAACTGTGCTGTATCACGGGGCCATCAGCCACCGGGTCGGAGTAGGGGAAGCCGATCTCCAAAAAGTCTGCGCCTGATTTTTCCAATGCTTCCGCGATTTCCAACGTACCGTCCAACGTGGGGTACCCTGCGGTGAAATAAATGGAAAGTATACGTTTGTTGCCTTTGTTGGCAAATAATTCGTTGATTCTGTTCATGGTTTAAAACCCAAAGTACTTCATGTAATTGTCTAGGTCCTTGTCGCCGCGCCCGGATAAGCAGACCACCACGGTTTCGTCTGGTTGGAACGTCATTTTTTCCAATTGGGCCAGTGCATGTGCACTCTCGATGGCTGGGATAATGCCTTCGAGGCGGGTCAGCAACAGGCCGGCTTGCATGGCTTCCTCGTCGGTGATGTTAGTGTATTGCGCACGTCCGCTTTTATGCAGCCACGCATGTTGTGGGCCGATGCCGGGGTAATCCAATCCGGCGGATATCGAATAGGGTTCTATCACCTGCCCGTCGTCGGTTTGCATCAAGATAGACCTGCTGCCATGCAATACACCTTCACGACCCAATACGGTGGTTGCCGCAGTATGCCCGGAATCGACTCCCTTGCCGGCAGCTTCCACTGCCACCAATTTGACGTCTCGTTCATCCAGGAAATGGTAGAACATCCCCATGGCATTGCTGCCGCCACCCACACAAGCAATGGCGTAATCGGGAATTTCACGACCGGTTTTTTCCAGTAATTGCTTACGGGTTTCGGCGGATATGATGGATTGGAATCGTGCCACCATGTCTGGATAGGGATGGGGGCCAACCACCGAGCCAATGATATAGTGGGTATCCACGGGGTTATTGATCCAGTCGCGCAAGGCCTCGTTCGTGGCATCTTTGAGGGTTTTGCTGCCCGAAGTAGCCGCTACCACTTCGGCGCCCATCATTTTCATCCGCGCCACATTGGGCGCTTGGCGCTCGATGTCGATGGCACCCATGTACACCACGCATTGAAGGCCTTTGAGCGCACACACCGTGGCCGTGGCTACACCATGTTGCCCTGCACCGGTCTCCGCGATGATGCGTTTCTTGCCCAAGCGCTCGGCCAATAGGATCTGTCCGATGGTATTGTTGATTTTATGGGCACCCGTATGGTTGAGGTCCTCCCGCTTGAGGAAGATATTCGTGCCGTAGCGTTCGGAAAGCCGACCGGCGAAGTAAAGAGGCGAGGGGCGCCCGACATAGTCGCGCAGCAGTTGGTCAAATTCCGTTTGGAACTCATCGCTTTGGATGATCTGCAAGTATTGTTGCCGTAATTCCTCCACGTTTGGGTAGAGCATCTCGGGGATGTAGGCCCCTCCGAAATTGCCATAGTACCCTTTTTCGTTAACCTGGTATTCACTCATCTTTCGATTGTTTGAAAAGTTTCTTTCAATAGTTTGGTATCCTTGACGCCCGGCTCCGATTCAAATCTCGAATTAAGATCCAGCGCATAGAACCGTTCGTCTTGTAATTGTAGGGCATCCTGGATATTGTCCGGACCGATGCCACCGCTTAGGAAGTAGGGCTTGCGGGAGGTATAGCCATCAAGTAAGCCCCAATCAAACGCTTTGCCCGTGCCGCCATATAGCGGGCTTTTGGTGTCGAACAGGTAGTAGTCTACCACGCTTTCGTAAGCTGCGAGTTGCCCCCAGTCAAAACCCGGGCCGACGCCGAAAGCCTTGATGATTTCCACCCCTTGGTTTTTCAGCCGGGCACAGTATTCCGGGCCTTCATCCCCATGTAATTGCACGGCTTGGAAGCGATATCGTGTAATGGCATCTATCACCGATTGGCTATCGGCATTGACGAATACCCCTGTCTTCTTTGGGCCGGTTAATTGGGCAACCCAACTCGTGTCCAAACCCCCGATGAAACGCTTGGAAGCCGGATGGAAAATGAATCCGATATAGTCGGGCGTTAGCGCCAATACCTCCGATATGTTATCGGGGTACTTCAAGCCGCATATCTTTATTTTCAGTTTCATTGTTGGGTTTTAGACACTAGACAACAGACACTAGACAACAGACATTGGATTTTAGCTGCCGTTTGTTAATTTGCGGAAACTCGCCAATGCCCTTTTTCCTAATAACGACGTTTCTGCTTCATAGTAGCAATCGCCGAAACTCTTTTCCGGATGGATGGTCTGTATGGCAATGGCTGCATTGGCCAGTACCACGTTATTTTGTATAGCAGTGCCCTCACCGTTCAATATCTTGGTAAATATCGATGCAGCTTCTTCCACGGTATCGCCGCCAGATATGGCTTCGGGGGATACGGCGTCGAAACCCAATTGTTGTATCGTGTGGTATTGCTCTCCCCGGTTGCTGATGGTCTTGAAATCGCCGGTCAGCGAAATTTCATCATAACCATCCAATCCATGCAAGATCGTGTACCGCTTATCACTTTGTTGGTATAAGTAGCCGTATAGGCGCGCCAATTCAAGGCTGAATACGCCTACCGACTGGTATTGCGGATTAGTCGGATTGACCAATGGGCCCAGCATGTTGAAAAAGGTCTTTACACCCAGTTCACGACGGATGGGAGCAACGGTCTTCATCGCGGGATGGAAAAGGGGAGCATGTAAGAAACAGATGTTCGCTTGCTCCAGTTGGCGGCTCAACACGTCCTTGTCGTTGGTGAATTGGTAGCCGAGGTATTCCATCACGTTGGAGGACCCGCAACCGGATGACACCCCATAGTTACCGTGTTTGGCGACACGGTATCCTGCACCGGCCACGACAAATGAGGCCAATGTGGAAATATTGAAGGTGTTTTTGCCATCGCCTCCGGTACCGCAGAGGTCAATGAGCTTGTCATCCGGGAAGTCCAGTTTGAGGCACAGGTCATACATAGCATCGCGGAAACCTTCCAATTCCTCCACGCGGATGCTACGCATCCCGTAAGCAGTCATGAAAGCTGCGATTTGGGAGTTGTTATATTTACCCGAAGCAATATTGGTCAATATTTCATAAGCCTCACGTTTGGTGAATGTCTTGAATTCAAATAAATGCGTTAGTATCTGTTTCATCTGTTAATCGTTAATCTTCAATGGCCAGATGGAACCTTTGATGACTGAAATAATCATTGCACCCATACGGGAATGATTATTTCAATCATGTCGGTTTCATAGCTGTTTAGTAACCATAAAAAAAGCCTGCCGATGATGGGCAAGCCGCTATACGTTTGAGTAGATATTACTGACAGTAGGAGGTTGCCACAACAATTAATTGCCGTGCCACCACCATGTAATATTTACCATTACGTTACTCATTTCCTGATTGCGTAGCAAACTTAGTCAAATTGGTTTTAATATACAAATGAAAGGAAAACAAAACCGCCCCGGACTTCATCGTGCGGGGCGGTTATGCTTTAGTATTCATCCTCGTTGAAGAAGAAATCATCCTTGGTGGGGTAATCCGGCCAAATCTCCTCTATATTTTCATACGGCTCACCGTCGTCCTCCAGGGCTTGTAGGTTTTCAATCACTTCCACCGGTGCTCCTGAACGGATAGCGTAGTCGATCAACTCGTCTTTCGTCGCCGGCCAGGGTGCATCTTCCAGATGTGAGGCTAACTCTAATGTCCAATACATAACCTAATCAATTTAAGTTTCAATTTTGCGCAAAAATATAATATTTCTATTATGATTTTGAAATTTTTTATTAATATTTTTCTTACACTATTTAACGAGTTGTTAATTAATGTTTTGCGGTATTTTTAGCTTAGATTTTTGATACGGATAAGATCCATTTCGGTGCCGGTCAGGTACCGAACGGGTGCCAGCGTGTGCGCTTAGATATTCTCAAAATCGGTGCCTTTTTCGCGCAATGCAGCGAGGCGTGGCGATACACTCTTGATGTCCTTGTTTGGATAGTCATCCTCGATCAATCCATCCCGCATACGCACGATGCGGTGGGCATGTTGAGCGATGTCTTCCTCGTGGGTAACGAGGATAATGGTATTGCCACGGGAATGGATTTCCTCCAGTAGCCCCATGATTTCGATGGAAGTCTTGGTATCAAGGTTGCCTGTAGGCTCATCGGCCAATATGATGGAAGGGTCATTGATCAAGGCGCGTGCTACAGCTACCCGTTGGCGTTGTCCGCCAGACAATTCGTTGGGTTTGTGGTCTACCCGATTGCCCAATCCCACACTTTCTAAGGCATTTTGGGCCATTTCATCACGCTTTTTTTTGCTGATGCCCGAATAAACCAGCGGTAGTGCCACATTATCCAATGAGGTCGAGCGGGGAAGCAAGTTAAACGTTTGGAAGACAAAGCCTATTTCCTTATTGCGCACCTCTGCGAGATCGTCATCGGTCATGTCACTCACGTTGATGCCATTGAGGATGTACTCCCCTCGGGTAGGGGTGTCTAGGCAGCCCAAAATATTCATCAGGGTCGATTTACCTGAGCCGGATGGCCCCATCAGCGCCACAAATTCACCTTTGTTGATTTGGAGGGTCACCGATTTCAAGGCGTGGATGGTTTCCGCACCAATGACATATTTACGTCCGATATCCGTGATTTGAATGAGTGGCTGTTGCGACATATTAGTTAAATTATTGATGTTTTGTTCATTGTTTAGCGGTATCCATTAGATCCGTTTATTTCATAGCTGCCTTTTGGTGGTCGCTAAATTTTCAAGTAAGACGTGCCCGGGTAGGATTTGTTACACCCCACCGATACTGTTCCATCGTTTTTTCATACTATCGTATACTTCATCCCGTAACTGGTCAGCATCGGCCAGTTCGAGCCCATTTGCATGGATCGGTTTCAACACGTCGACCTGTATGACACCCGGCCTACTGCCGAATTGCTTGGCCTCATCCCAAAACAACTGCCAAGCGTTGTGGATGATCACCGGAATGATCGGTACCTGGGTTTCGATCGCTAATTTAAAGGGGCCGTTTTTGAAATCATACAACCTTGGTGGAAACTCCTCACCAATGTGTCCTTCGGGAAAGATGAGTACGCTTCGGCCAAGGAGCAAGTGCTCGCGGGCTTGCTTAAATGCCCGGAATGCGGATATCTTGCTTTCACGGTTGACCGGAATGTCGATGGTCTTGAAAAACATGGCGGTAACCGGATTGTCGAGCAGTTCGATCTTGCCCATGAAAGAGAAATCGGCGGGGCAAAGCAGCACCATGGCCGTAATGTCTAAGTTGGATGTATGGTTTGGGCAGATGATGCAGGGTTGCGACCAATCAATGGGCGTCTCGGACCGAAAACGGTAAAAGACGCCCACAAATGTCGAACTCAGGAAACCGATGATGCGTCTGCAACGCGCGATGCGATGGAAATTCCGTTCCGGGTCTTTCGCCATGATGGCCAATGCCGGATAGAAGAGCGAAAAGAAAAATAAAACAGACACGAGGTAACCGAATCTGTGTAATTTTCTCAGCCAACGCATCATCGTGCTCCTTCTTTAGCTCAATTCCGCAAAATATCTGTGGAAAAGTGGAATGGTCTCTATCCCTTTCAGGTAATTCGCAATGTCGTATTTTTCGTTGGGCGAGTGGAGGTTGTCACTATCCAAACCGAAACCCATCAACACCGTTTTTAATCCCAATTCATCTTCGAATAGGGAAACGATCGGAATGCTACCACCTCCACGTGTGGGGATTGGTTTTTTACCGAAAGCCTCTTCGATGGCTTTCTCAGCAGCCTGGTAAGCCACGCTGTCGGTGGGTGTTACCGCCGGTTGCCCACCATGGTGTGGGGTTACTTTTACCTTGACGTAGTCGGGAGCTATCCGCTCGAAATGCGCCGCGAAAAGTTTGGTGATTTTCTCCGATTGCTGGTTAGGTACCAAGCGCATGGATATTTTGGCGCTGGCTTTTGACGGGAGCACGGTCTTGGCTCCCTCACCGATGTATCCTCCCCATATGCCATTGACTTCGAGGGTGGGTCGGATACCGGTGCGTTCGATGGTCGTATACCCTTCTTCTCCCCATAGTTCATTGATACCTAAATCTTTTTTGTATGCTTCCTCATCAAAAGGTGCTTCGTTGAGGGCTTTGCGTTCTGCTTCGTTAAGCACGGCTACGTCGTCATAGAAGCCGGGGATATTGACACGGTTATGCTCGTCATGCAGGGAGGCGATCAACTTAGCCAATATCGTAGCCGGATTGGCCACTGCCCCGCCATATACACCCGAATGAAGGTCGCGGTTCGGTCCGGTTACTTCCACCTCGAGGTAAGACAGCCCACGTAATCCCGTTTCCAAAGAGGGGGTATCCAAGCTGATCATGGCCGTATCCGAAATAAGTACCACGTCGGCAGAAAGCCGTTCTTTATTGGCTGCGACAAACACGCCCAGGTTGTCGGATCCCACTTCTTCTTCGCCCTCAATCATGAATTTGATGTTGCAGGCCAACGTGCCTGTTTGCTGCATCAACTCAAAGGCTTTGACATGCATGTAAAATTGCCCTTTGTCGTCGCACGCACCACGGGCATATATCTTTCCATCGCGTACCGTCGGCTCGAAGGGTGGGGTTTCCCACAATTCCAATGGGTCGGGCGGTTGCACGTCATAGTGGCCATACACCAGCACGGTGGGTTTCGCTGGGTCAATGATTTTCTCGCCATACACGATGGGATGGCCGGCGGTGGGGCATACCTCCACGTTGTCTGCGCCGGCATCGCGCAATTTCTGGGCGACGTATTCCGCAGTGTTGCGGACATCATCCTTGTATTTGGGGTCGGCACTTACTGATGGGAACCGCAGCAACTCGAACAATTCATCGAGAAAACGTTGCTGATTGGTCGCCACATATTCTTTGATTTTTTGCATAAACTAAAAAAATGGGTTTGTTGCAAATCTACATAAAGTAATGCTGAATACCATGGTTTAGTTTCAGCTCCCCGCGATGGCACGTCATATCCACGCTTGGTATATCCGCGCCGTTTTACGATGGCTATTCTCGTGTATGATTGTCTTGAATGCGATACCATACCCCTGTTTTTTAAAAGTTTATATTTACCTACTATTTTTTCGTATCATTACGTCACAATCGTATTTGTGGAAGAAAGGGATTGGGTGAAACAATTTTAAAAAAATAATAAAAACTAATTTTTTAGTTATATATTTGTATTGGTTGTCGTTTAAATATAGGGGTGTTTGGGCACTGCATACATGCCGAATGGCCAGACGATTAGCCACGATAAACTGACGTTAGGCGTCCATGGGTGTCGCCACATTTGAAATGACTGAAATCCGTATCGTATAGCCTGATGATGAAGAAGACCCTCTTTGCACTTGTCGTAGCGTGTTTATGCTCCTCCTTTGCTTTGGCTCAACAAGGAAACCACACCGTTAAAGGCACCGTGGTGGATACAGCAGCAAGTATCAAGTTAGCCAAGTCGTCTGTCGTATTAATCCACGCCCGGGACTCCATGCTCTACCGGTTTACCCGAACCGACGGGTCGGGTAACTTCCGCTTGGATGGTTTGGAGCAAGGCGAATATATCCTATTTGCCACGTTTCCGGAGTATGCTGACTACGTGGAGCGTTTCGCGCTCGACAGTACGACGAATGAACTGGATTTTGGCAACCTTGGATTAATGTTGCGGGCCAAATTGCTCGAAGAGGTCTTGGTTAGTCGAAGTCAAGCCATCACCATCCGAGGCGACACGACGGAATATGATGCGGCCAGCTTTGTCATCGAACCTAATTCAAAAGTGGAGGACCTGCTTGTGCAGTTGCCGGGGATACAGGTGGATCAGGATGGCCGGATTACGGCACAGGGTCAAACGGTGAATAAGGTACTCGTGGATGGGGAGGAGTTTTTCGGCGATGACCCCACGCTGGTGACGCGCAATATCCGGGGTGACATGGTAGACAAGGTGCAACTGTATGATAAACGAAGCGACCAAGCGGAGTTTACAGGTATCGATGATGGTGAACGGATCAAAACCATTAACCTCAAGTTGAAAGAAGATAAGAAACGGGGGTATTTCGGCAAGGTAAACGCGGGCGCTGGCACTAATGAGATGTATGAAGGGCAAGCGATGTTTAACCTATTCAATGACAAGCAACGCATATCGGCCTACGGCACGATTGGCAATACCGGTCGCTTGGGGTTGAGTTTTGAAGAAAGCCAACGGTTCTCTCCGTCTGGCAACATGACATTCATGGATGATGGAATCATCATGATTTCGGGCTACGGGGATGAATTGGAATCATTCAGTGGCCGGTATGATGGGAGGGGGATCCCTTCTGCTCTTACCGGGGGTGTACATTACAGCGATAAATGGGCTGATGGAAAGCATGGCATCAATGCCAATTATCGGATTGGCGAGCTGGGGGTGACGGGCAGTAACAACACGGTGACACAGAATATCCTGGAAACGGGAACCATCAATAGTGTATCCGACCAGCAATTTGACAACCGCTTGTTCCGGCAACGGGCCAGCGGCGTGTACGAGATGCAGTTCGACTCCACCTCGTCCTTAAAGGTTACCCTTGACGGAACGCTGCGGAAATCGGAAACAACCAACCATAACCAGAGCCAAAGCACCAATGACGCGGGGCGATTGCTCAACCAGGCCAATCGTATGAATACCAATGCCCTGGATGGCCAAGTGTTTACCGTGTCGGCATTGTGGAACAAAAAGCTGCGAAAAACAGGGCGGACACTGTCGTGGGACCTCAACCAAACCGTCAACCAAAGTAAATCGACCGGTTTCCTGTATGCCGAAAACATGTTCTATGATGGGGCAGGCGAGGTAGACAGCGCGATGGTGGTCGACCAATACAAGGTCAACGATAACGTCAATTCGATGTTCAACTCCAACATCGCGTATACCGAACCGCTCACGCAGACCCTATCGTTGGTATTCAATTACCGGCTTACGCTGAATAACGGTACGTCGCTACGGCAATCGTTTAACCCGGTCGGGGCCGGAGACTATGCGGAGTTGGATTCGCTGTTTAGCAATGATTTTAAACTCAACCAATTGGCTAACCAACTGGGGGCCATCTTCAATTTCCGCAAGGGTAAAAGTACGCTCAATTTCGGTAGCCGGATAAGCCGGGTACGGTTTGACCAGACCGATCGCTATCTCGACAACCGGTTCGAACGCCAGTTTACCAACCATAACCCCCAATTGACTTGGCAATATCGCTTTTCCCAACAGAAGTCTTTGCGTATCTCGTATAACGGGAACAATACGCAACCGAGTATCAATCAGATACAGCCCGTTCGGGTCAATGACGACCCGTTGAACATCGTATTGGGTAACCCGGCGTTGAAACCTTCGTTTACCAATCGATTGAATGCATCCTACAACACGTTCAAAGTGATCGGCAACCAATATTTCTTCGTTTCCGGAAGCTATTCGACCACCCATCACCCCATTGTGAGTAATACATTTACGGATTCGGTGGGAAGGAGCGTATTCCAGTATGATAACTTATCTGGAAAAACTCCGCAAAACTATTCGGTATACACTTCGTTCAGCAAAACGCTGCAGAAATGGAACCTCTCCCTGGGGATAGATCTCAATACATCGGGAAATACCTACTACAATTTTACCAATGGCGAACGGAATCGGACGGTATCGAACAATTATTCAGGGGGGATGAATCTCCGACAGAATATACAAAAGAAATACAATTTCTACGTTAATTTCGGACCTAACTACACCCAGGCAAGATCTTCGTTGCAAGATCGATTCGACAATAGCGGTTGGGGGCTCAGGGGGAATTATTCGTTGAATATTTTCTTCCCGATGAAATTCCAATTCACGTCGATAGGGCGCTACACCTACTCGGCGCCGACACAGGCATTCAATGAGTCCTTTGAACAGTTTATCGTCGATGCGTCCGTGACCAAGAAGTTCCTGAAAGATGAAACGTTGAGTTTTTCGGTGGGAGTCAATGACATTTTCAGGCAAAACCGGGGCTTCACGCGGTCGGCCAACAATAATTTTTTCACACAAGATAGCTACACGACGATTACCAGGTTCCTCCTGTTTTCCCTTACCTGGGATTTCAACAAGATGGGTGGGGCGGCTATACCAAATTGACAAATACCATGAACATCATGACACTTCGATTTTTGTCCTGCCTTCTGATTTTGGCCATTACCGCCCAACCATTGCGCGCACAGTATGCCCGGTTTGTGGAAAGCGGTGTGGTGGAGTATGAAAAACGGGTAAACATGTATGCCAAGATTAAAAATAGGGTAGGCAATAGTTCATTTATGGAACAGGCTTTCGAGCAATATAAGCGGACAAATCCCCAATTCAAGTCGTTCAAGTACTCGTTGGCATTTGACCGCACCAAAACCCGCTATTGGCCGCACGTACAAGAGCAGGGGAGATCGACAGCAGGCTTCTTTGCCGATGACCCTTCCATCGATATCGCCAACACCATCTTTACCGACTTATTAGCCGGGAAAAGCGTCAGCCAAAAAAGTATTTACGAGCAGACTTACCTCATTGCAGATAGCACCCGTCATATCCAATGGCGCATTACCAATGAAACCCGCGAGATCGCTGGGTATGAATGCCGTCGTGCGAATGCGCTGGTGCTTGATTCCATTTATGTCGTGGCATTCTATACCGACCAGATACCCGTATCCGGAGGTCCCGAATCGTTCGCCGGGCTGCCGGGCATGATCCTGGGTGTGGCACTGCCGTATGAGAACACCACGTATTTCGCAACCGAAGTGAAAGATCGGCCGGTGTCCACGTCGGAATTGCAAGCACCCGCAAAGGGGAAAGCGGTCAATTACCGTGAGCTTCGGGCTGACTTGGAGCGAAGCCTGAAGAGCTGGGGGGATTATGCCCAATCAATCGTCAAAGCCATGTTATTATAACATTGATGACGGGAGTTGCGGAACGCAGCTGCGATAAAATCGCATTTCCTCACGCTTTCTCCATCACCAAGGTTCCCGCGTAGCTGCTGTCCGAAACCTGTCCGGTTTCTTCATCAATAAAGGCAATATAGGCGTAACATACGTCTCCTGCTTGGTAGCTGAAATACGTCAAACTCAATTGGTCTTGCAGCAGGTATGCATCCGCACCGTAACAGTGCCAGTAGCAATGCCGATGCACGGAATGATAGATGAGTAAAACGGTACGCGCTAAGTAAGGGGCACCGTACGTATCTGGCTTTTCCCAACTAAAACGGATTTCGTTCGTTTCGGGGTCTTGGCTGGCAATGGGATTAACCGGGGGCGTTAGTGGTCCACGAGCGAATTTGAATGCCTCCGGATTGACCGTAAAGGTACCCGCATCGGCTGTGATGGCGTGGTTGATGTTATAGGACATCGCGGCATTATGCGCACTCCGGGAAGCATCATCTTCCCTAAAGCCAATCCGCAACAGCGGCTTCATGGGACGTAGCCAGTCCTGCATCAGTTTGAACTTCGCGCGTTGCAATGCTTGACCAGGAGTGGGTTTACGCTTCTTTTTCGGCTGATAGGGAAGTGAACGCGCACGCGTTTGATTCCCTACTTGGTAAAATACTACGTTTCCCACTTTACCTGAAACTGGCCCATTAATGCCTTGTAATAGTACGCCCATCTATCAATGATTTAATCATTTACTAATGCAAATATATTATTTATTTTTTAACAAATATGAAAATCCCCTTATTTTACTTTTAGTTTATTCGGTTAACTACCGAATAAACTCCGAACAAAATCCGAATAAACTACGAGTTTTAACCGAATAATTAGTATATATCCATTAAAAAAATAATAAGTAGAGGGTAAATATGCCCTGAATCATGGGCACACTCATAGTAGATCCACTAACCAATACGGGAAAATACCCAGCAGTAAAATGGTAATGGTAATTAACAGTGCGAGCCATAATAGGCCTTGGTTTAATGGGGTGACGTTCGTTTTTGTTTCCTGCTTCCTGAGGAAGGCATTCAACGGTACCTTGAAATAATAAAACAACGAAATGACGGTGGTCAATGCGCCTACGATGAGGAGGGCGATCATCCCGATGTCTCCGGTGGCCTGCCATTTGCTGAATACGGCTGAGAATATCAACAACTTCCCTATAAACCCGGCCGTAGGGGGTAGGCCGGTCAGCGACACCAGTAGGATGACGAAGCAGACAAACGTAACCGGCAATAGTTTCCCTAACCCCCGGTAATCTTCCACATCAAGGGCGCCGGTGCGCGACTCGATGTAATCCACCAATAGGAACACCCCCATGTTCATCAGGGCATATACAGTCAGGTAAAATAACAGTATGCCATAATCACCGGCAGTATACGACAATACCGCCATCATCAGGAAACCCGTATGCCCGATGGAAGAATAGGCCATCATCCGTTTGACATTGCGCTGTCGAAGGGCGGCGAGGTTGCCCACCAACATGGTGGCTATCGCCGATACCAAAAGGATGGGGTAGAGGCTTTGCGCAGGTTGGGTGTGTGCTGGCCAAGCATAAAATATGCGCGCCAATAATGCAATTCCCGCAATTTTAAGGGCCGTGGAAAGGAATGCAGTGACGGGCGTGGGCGCACCTTGGTATACATCCGGACTCCAGAAATGGAAGGGCACAAACGACAATTTGAACCCGATACCGGTAAACACGAACAATAAAGCCACAGATACCATAAACGGTGGGGTTGCTGCCAATCCCTCGATGTGCTGCGCCGAGGTATAATCCAAGCTGCCCGTGAAGCCATACACCAACGACAGGCCGTATAGCATGATGGCTGAACATGTCGCGCCGAACAAGGCGTATTTCATGGCCGCCTCGGTTTGGTGCGCTTCCTTGGCCAGGTAGCCAACCATGATATACGAGCCGATGGAAACAAACTCAATGGAGACGAATACCATCAACCAATTGGTAGCGATGGCCATCAGATGGAGGCCTACGGCAATGGCCAGTAAGATGCTGTACAAGTCGGCCGTTCGCTTACGGTGAGCAGTAAAATCCGAATTGAGGTGTACGAAAACCGCAAAAATCAAGCAAGCCGCCAAAATGAGTATCCGGATATATTGACCAAAGGTGTCGGGCAACACCATGCCGAAGAGGAGATTTTCAGTGAGTGGAGCTGCCAATTGTAACCCGCTGCAAATACCCGCGGTTACCATCCCCAAAACCGTGAAAACAAAGGAACTATGCCGCCATAGCCGGTCGAGAAACAACCCCGAAAAAATGCTGACGATGAATGTGGCCACCAATACCAGTTCGGGCATCAATGCCGGTAATCCGGCAAGGATGTGGTCTAATTTTTCACTTATATCTGGCAGCAGTTCGGTCATTGTTTGTATGTTTTGTGCGATCACTATTCGGCACATCTTCAAATTAACCCATCATCAATTTATCTTCCCGTCACCCATTCCACCAACGCCAATACCGAGGCATTGATTTTATCCAATGCCAGTGCGGGATATATCCCTAATAGCAACGCCAGGGCGAGCATAGGAAGCATGATCGTGGTTTCCCTCGGTGAGGCGTCGGTCAAGGCATTGGTCCATTCACCACCTCCTTTTAACCGCGTTTGGCCGAAGAACATTCGCTGCAACGTCCAAAGGAAATAAGCGGCACTCAGCAGGATTCCCAATGAACCGGCGATGGCCATCCATCGGGGTATCGCCCCCAAGACGCTTTCGGAATTGAATGCCCCGATGATGACAAATGCTTCGCCGATAAATGCCGAAAATCCGGGCAGGCCCAGCGAAGCAAAAAAGGTGATGGATACCAACACCGTAAATCGGGGCATGATACTGGCCAACCCCCTGAAATGGTAGATATTGCGGTCATGCACGCGGTCGTAGAGCATCCCGACCAAGAAGAATAGCGCAGCTGATAGGAACCCATGGCTGATCATCTGGAATACCGCTCCTGCGGTACCCTCGGCGGTCAGGGAAGCGATTCCTAGGATCACAAATCCCATGTGGGATACAGATGAATAGGCAATCATCCGTTTCAGGTCGCGTTGGGCCAGCGCTACGAGTGCCCCATAGATGATGGATACCACGCCGATGAGCCCGAGCCACCATGCCAATTGCAGTGCCGCATCGGGGAAAATCCCGAAACAGATACGCAAGATACCGTATCCGCCGATTTTCAGTAGGATCCCGGCGAGGATAATCGAAATCGGGGTAGGGGCTTCCACGTGCGCGTCAGGGAGCCAGGTGTGCAAGGGTACGATCGGCACCTTAATCGCAAACGCCACAAACAAGACAATGAACGCCAATACCCGGGCTGATATCCCAAACAACGCTTGTCCGGCTGAAGCTGAAAAGATCGCGTTGGGCAGGTAGTTGTCCGGATTCATCATGTGCAACATGTTAAACGTATAGGCGCCGGTTTCCGGATTGACGACCGAAAAGTATAGCCCCACGATAATGAGCAACATGAATACCGACCCGAACAATGTGTACAGGAAAAACTTGATGGCCGCATATTCGCGTCGTGCGCCACCCCAAATGCCGATCAGGAAATACAATGGCAGCAGCATCAGCTCGTAGAAGATGTAAAACAAAAAGAAATCCAACGCTGAAAATACCCCCATTACCGCCATATCGAGGATCATCAGTAGCACGAAATACCCCCTCAGGCTTTTCTTCATATTCCAAGACGCACCGATGGCAATAACCATGACCAATGCCGTGAGGAAAAGGAACGGCATGGACAGACCGTCCACCCCAATGAAATAATCGATTTCCAATTGGCCCATCCCGCCCAGATCCAGCCGTATCCAAGGCAACTGCTCGACGAATTGGTAGAGCCGCTTTTCGGTGATACCCGCCCCCTTGGGGTGGAAAAGCCAATACATGGCCCCGCTAAGCAGCAGTTGCAATACCCCTGTAACGAGTGCAATGTACTTGTATAGGTTCTTTTTGCTCGAAGGGGCCAACAACATCAGTGCAGCGGCCACCAACGGTAAGAAAATGAGTATGGACAGTAAATGCGGATTCATGCTTGAATAATCATATAATAAAGCAACGCCACCAAAATAAAACAAAACATTAATAATAGGTAGTATTGTATGCGGCCCGTCTGCGAACGGCGCGCGACATTTCCAAGCCCCCAAGCTACTTTTCCCGTCAACCTAACTGCTCCATCCACGACATAACGGTCTATCCACCCTGCAAACGCGGCCGAAACTTGACCCAATCGGGCAAAGCCATTGACGGCGCCATCCACGATTTTCACATCGATCCAACGCAATAGGTGGGATAGCTTGAGGATTGGCGTAACGATTGCGGCGTGATACAGGGCATCGATATAACCTTGATGGAATGACAGCCGATAGAACATGCCTCCCAGCTTCAAGGGGTATTTTTCATTGGTATACCAATGCCAGGTGATGACCGCCATCAATGCGGTGATTAACGTGGTTGCGATGGGGATGGCGACGTGCAGCCACCGGATGGGGGGCAAGTCGTGCGTATGGATGATCCCTTGCAATAGCCACACTTGTCCGTCGTTCAGCGGATTAACGGTAAACAATGGGAATAGTGAGCAGGCCGACAGGAAGATCATGGGAGCAAGCATCCACCAGGTTGCTTCATGTATCGTTTTATCGGGGAGTACCCCTATATGTGTCGATGGCGCAAAGAATACCTTAAAAAGTAGCCGGAAGATGTAGAAACTGGTCATCACGCTGACGATGGCCAATGCATATGGGATGGCGGTCGCCATGCCCTGCTGTAGGGCACCCCATTCGAACGCATGTACCAGCAGGGCGTCTTTAGAAAGATATCCGGCGGTAAGCGGGAAGCCCGCCAATGCAAGGGAAGCAACGAGCATGGTCGCAAAGGTGATGGGCATGTGTTTTCCCAATGCGCCCATGTGGCGAATATCCTGCGGGTCAATGCCCAATTGGTGTTTTTCGTTGAGGTCTTGTAGCGCATGGATGATCGCACCCGCACCAAGAAACAATAGGCATTTGAAAAAGGCATGTGTAACCAAATGGAACAATGCGAGATGGTACGTGCCGATACCAATGCCGACCATCATGAATCCGAGTTGGGAAACGGTCGAAAAGGCCAGTATCTTTTTGATATCGTATTGGGTGAGGGCGAAATAAGCAGCGACGAAAGCGGTTATTGCACCGATGCTCGCAATCACCATCAGCGAGGTCTCATCAAAGGCAGGATACACACGGGCGAGCAGGAACACCCCTGCAGCAACCATGGTCGCCGCATGGATAAGCGAGGAGACCGAAGTAGGCCCCTCCATCGCGTCGGGCAACCATACATGCAGGGGGAATTGCGCGGATTTGGCCATGGCACCTAGGAAAAAGGCCAATCCCACCGCGGTGTGCCAGCCACCGGATAGCGCAGGAGTATCATGGATGACACCCCCTTCGCCGAAAAGCGTGTGGATATCCAAGGTGCCATATGCGCCGTACAGCATGGCCATCCCAATCAAGAACCCGATATCACCGATACGGTTGATGATAAATGCCTTCTTATTGGCGGCTACCGCAGCTTCTTTCGTAAACCAGAAGCCAATCAGCAGGTAAGAAGCAAATCCGACCAGTTCCCAACAAATATACATCAACAACAGGTTGTCCGCTACGACCAATCCCAGCATCGCGAAGCAAAACAGGCTCAGGTACATCCAGTAGCGATGGATACCCGGATCACCTTTCATGTAAGCCAGGGAATAGATATGCACGGGTAGCGCCACGAGCGGAACCAACAACAGCATGAGCACGGATATATTATCGAGGAGAAGGCCCACGCGGAAGGCATGATCACCAATGGTAAACCAATGCCATTGCACATGCAGCGGCGTACCATTCCACACATGGATGAATGTATAGGCCGCAAAGATTAAACTCAACGAGACCGCTGCTAGGGCAATCACCCCCCTTTTTGCCCGCTTGCCGATGATCGCTGCCAGGACGAACCCCACGAATGGCAGCAGTACGGCCGATAGGGCGGCGATAGCAGGATATGTCAATGTCGATTCGGCCAATGCTAGTTACGATTGTTAGTCCTTTAAATCCCTGATATCCGTGGGGTCCACGGTTTTGTAATACTTATATACATTCAGTATGATGGCCAATGCCACGGCTACGCCCGCGGCAGCCAGCACGATGGCAAACAAGGCAAATGCCTGTCCGCCATATAGCCCTTTGTCATAACGCCCGAAAGCCACCAGGTTCAAGATTGCTGCATTGATCATCAGTTCGATACCCACCAGTACCAAAATCGCGTTGCGGCGGGCCAGCACGGCGTATAATCCCGCGGAAAACAAGCAAGCACTGACAACCAGGAAGTGGGCTAGGGTAATCATTGCCTATCCTCCTTCCTTGCGAGGTGTGCCGCTCCGATCAATGCCATCATCAGCAGTACGGAAACGACTTCGAATGGCAGCAAATAGTGGGTCATCAGGTGCACCCCTAAATGTTCTACGGTATTATCGGTCGCGGTGATGGTGGTCGCCATTTCTCGGGAAGCGGTCATCCAACCCGGTTCATTCATCGCCAGCTGGATAGCCGTATAAACGAGTACGGCCAAGAACGAAGCCGCCACGAGCAAGGCTTGCCATTTGGGTAGCGCAAAGTAATGAGCAGTGCCTTGTTGCACCTGATTAAGTAATGTTTTATTGGACAGCATGAACGCAAATAAAATAAGCACCAGCACACCGCCGACATAAATCAAGATTTGGGTAATGGCCACGAAGTCTGCAAGGGCGAAAATATACAGCCCTGCCACCGAAAAGAGCACAATAAAAAACATGAATAGGGCACGGGCAATGTTGCGCATGCTCACCATGAGGAACGCAGCACCCACGGCTATCACGGCAAAGAGATAGAACAATACCGTTTCCATACTCATGATTTGCCTTTTGCCGCCTCCTTTTCAGCTTGGTGCTTCGTCCATTCTTGTTTCTTGGCCTCGATTTCCTCGGGCGTCATCTCCGAGAAGGTGTAGATGAGCTCGGTTAGTTTGGGTGTACTGCGGTCGTATTGGTCGGTCATGGTGATGCATTCCGTGGGGCAAACCACGGTACATAGGCCGCAATACATGCATTTGGCCATATCGATATCGAATTTGGCCGCGTATAGGCGTTTTACGCTCCCGTCGGAGGTCTTACCGATGGCTTCCGTGGCCTTGATGGCTTCAATATCAATGCAATCCACCGGGCAGGCCTTAGCGCAGAGGTCGCATACGATGCAATCATCCATTTCGACATCCAGCTGGTAGCGTGCTACTTCCGGTATCGGCATCTTTTGGGAGGGAAACTGTACCGTGGTGACGCCCGCTTGTTGGTCAAAATAGTTGCCTTTACGAATGTCCAATTCCGTACGCGAACGACGTGCACCAAAAAAGTGCTTCAGGGTAATGGCTAACCCTTTTGCTGCCGTGATGAACGCCTGTAGTACGGTTTTAAACATTGCTTTATTCGCTTATTTGCTTATTCGCTTATTTGTTGATTCGCTTATTTGCAGATTTGCTGATTCGTGTTTTTTATTTTTTTGCCTTTCGTACTTATTGTCTCCCAGTCTTCGGACTCCGGCCCTCTGGCTCCGATCTTCCGACTCCGGTCTTCGGACTCCGGCCCTCCGACTTCGGTCATCCGGCTCCGGTCTCCCGACTTAAACCATCACCCAAACCCGCCAGATACCCGAGATGGCCATGCACAGAAACGCCAGCGGCGTGAGCACTTTCCAACAGAGCGACATTAACTGGTCGGCACGCAGTCGGGGCAGTGTCCACCTGATCCACATCTGCACGCCCACCACCAGCAAGGTTTTGGCGAGTGTCCAACAGATGCCCCAGCCCAGCCCGGTAGTCCACTCGGCTAGTTTCAACGCCCCGATATTGGGCAGCGGTGTATTCCATCCGCCAAGGAAAAGGACTACGCCCATCATCGCCACCAAAAACATCATAGCATATTCCGCTAGGAAGATGAACGCAAACCGCAACCCTCCGTATTCGGTATGGAAGCCACCTACCAATTCCGACTCCGCTTCCGGGATATCAAATGGTGCACGATTACATTCAGCCAGCGATGCAATGAAGAAGATGACATAGGCCAATAGCAAATGCGGTGCTTGAAAGATATTCCAAGCGAGCAATCCACCAATTTCGCTGATCTCCCAAAACCCTAGGAAATAAATCGCGGATTCCGCTTCAATACCTTGGTTAAGGGTGATTTCTTGCATATTCAGCGTCTGCGTGACCATGACCACTGCAATCAATGAAATACCGGCAGGTATTTCATACGAGACGATCTGTGCGACGGCTCGCATGGCACCCAATAAAGAGAATTTGTTATTTGAACCCCATCCCGCCATCAATAGGCCAATGGCATCCACCGAAATAATGGCAATCACATAAAATAGGCCAATGTTAAGAGCTGCCGGAGCAAATCCCGGCGCCCAGGGCATCACCGCAAAACCCAGGAATACCGCGATGAAAATGATAACCGGCGCGATCACGAACAATACCTTGTCGGCGGCCGAAGGCGTGATAAATTCCTTTTGGATAAGTTTCAGGATGTCGGCGATGGTCTGCAAGCTACCATACTTGCCGGTTTCCATGGGGCCTAGCCGATCTTGTACAAACCCTGCAATTTTACGCTCACTGTATACAGCAAATAGCGTAAAACCTGCTATGAAGCCAAATAAGGCGATGCCGACGGCGATATATGTTATGTAAAAGGTCACTTATTTTGCCCGCGGAAATATCGTGCAAACATAAGGATTTGGAGGGATAATATATAGTGGATTAATAGATTTTCACGACAACTTATTCATTGGCATGACTTGTTAAAACGTCTTATACCTGTCACATCGGCTGTTTTGATGGTTCCATCATTTGGCAATTGTTGATTGACTATGACGAATAATTCTTAAAAAAATAATTGAATTTATATAACTTTGGGAGTGCATCTACTAACCAAGGTTAAAAAAAGGCAATATTCATATATCGTTGTTGGCGTTGTATTGCTTTTATTAGCGATAATTCCATCCTATGGCCAAGAATATGCCATCACCAAGTTAAAGCTTTTTCCCGATCGCGATGAAGTGCTGATCAAAGATGTGACGCGTGATAGCCGAGGGTTTATCTGGTTCCTGACCAACGGTGAAATCTATCGGTATGACGGCTATCGGTCACTCGATATCCTGAAGACGATTGCTCAACAGCGGCTCACGGACGATATGCCACAACGGATCCTCGTCGATTATCGAGACCGGTTATGGATGGCGGGCAACGCCAACCTAAGTTACCTCGACCTGAAAACCTGGGTGGTGAACCCGATCGATTCGACCCGACTGCCACCGATACAAGACCGCGCGGTATACTGGATCAAGCGCGTGGCAGACACGGCGGTCATGGTGGCCTATGAGAATGGCCACCTGCTGCTCATCGAAGGGGATCGCTATACGCGTATCGATGAGTTGTATGAGTTGGGCGTAGGCATAAACAGCAATAAGGTGTTCCCCCGAAGCGCAACGTTTTGGGACGGCCGGTATTGGGTGGGTACGACGGTCGGTACCTTGCTTTCCATCGATCCCCATCGCGGGTACGCCATTGAATATCATGAGGTGCCCGGTGTACATCAAGTGGTCATGAGTTTGATCGCTCAAAGCGATGGACTGATTCTCGACGTTTATGAGCAGGGTGTGTTAAGGTTCCAACAGGCGGATCGCGTGGATAGGGTGGTAACCCGGGATTTTACGATATCGTCGGATAAGTTCAATGTGTTGCAGCAAGGCGAGCGTATCCATGCCTACGCGGATGACGAGTCAGTGTGTATATTGGATACGAACCTTCGTGTGTTGCAGCGGCTGGATATACCGTCGTTACACCAATTCAGGACCGCTTCGGTCAACATCACAGGCAACGAGGTGCTGCTAGGCAATGAGGAGGGCATTTTTGTCGTCTATCCGAAAACCAAGGGACTATCCGCTTTGCTGCCCGCCAACCCGGGTGCGAACAAAAGCACCCGGGGAATCTACGTTTATCCGGATGGCGCAATCTTTTGCGCTACTTATAGCGGTGCTAGCTTCACCGATACCGATGGGACTTTCTTTGGGTTCCAGGAGCTTCGGAATGCCTATGCGGTCTTCCCGATGAATGACCATGAATTGCTTATCGGTACGGAGGGAGGTTTCCTGAAACGATTCGACCGACGGCAACGCCGTGTCGAAAACCTGCCGTATACGCTGTCTGCCGATGCCAAAAACCTGCACGCGTTCAACTTGCCGGACTATGTGCTGTGCTTGGCTGAGACAGCCACGGATTTCCTTATTGGCAGCACCGCCGGCCTTTGGTTGTTGACGAAGGAAGGCCACCGGTTGAGCCGGGTCGAAGCAGTTGCTGATGGCACCCAGCTTTCCGATCTACACGTACGGCACATCAGCGTAGTAGATGCAGGCAGCCTGCTGTTGAGTACCAATCTTGGGTTGTTTGAACTCCGTGGGCAAACGCTGGTAAAACGTTACCCCCAATCGGGCAATTTGGGTATCTATAAATCGCTGGTGGCGAACGATACGTTGTGGGTGGCCACGCAAGGGAGAGGATTGATCGCTATCGGTGGCGATGGGCGTGTATGGCAAGCGTATACGACTAACGAGGGGTTGAGCAATAACTTGGTTTACAGCGTGGAGTATGCAGACGGTGTACTGGTGGTGGGTACGGCAGATGGGTTGAACCTGATCAATGGGCACCAAGTCCGACGCATCGGTATGACAGAAGGATTGCACCAGTCCGAATTCAATTCGGGTGCATCGTTTTGGGATGCGGCCCGTAAGCGGATATATATGGGTGGTTTGATGGGTTATTCGATCTTGGACATGACACAACCTTGGTTTGATAACCGGAGCCAATTAGAAAGCTTCGTAACCGAGGTGCACACCTCGACTGGGGCTGCCGGCGAAAAAAGGTCAGATTACAGTTGGCCTTATCGCGACGAACGGACATTGGTACTGACGCCCGGACAAAGTCTCACGGGACTTTATGTCGGTACACCGGGCAACTACAGAGCCAATAGCGAAATCCGTTATGCGCTCAATACAGGCGACTGGGAGCAACTGGGGCTAGGCCAGTTCATCTCGCTCATCGAGCCCTCGCCAGGCGAATACCGCATCCGGTTGGACACGCGGAGCACCGGTACGGAAGGCACGCAAAAGCAATTCAACATCGTGAAACGTCCGCGGTACTACCAAACCTGGTGGTTCCAAGGGGCTGTTGTTTTGCTGATTGGAGCCATCTTGCTGTTTTGGTACCGGAGCCGTATCCGGAAAATCCGTCGGGAGCAGGCAATCCGCAATCGCATCGCTGCTGATCTGCACGATGAAGTGGGTAGCTCGCTGACGCGTATTTATTTTCAAGCCAATAGCCTATCGATCAAGCCACAACTGGACGAAAAACAGGGAAAACAATTGGCGCTGATTGCCGATACCAGCAAGCAAGCGCTACTAACGATGAGCGATATGGTCTGGTCGATAGACTCACGTTTCGATACGCTGAAAGACCTCGTTATCCGGATGAAGGATTATGTATACCGCCTTCGTGAGGAACTCGATTTTAGCTATCGATTTGAAGACTTCGGGGACATAGACACAGGCAGGGTTTCCCAAACCGTTCGGCAAAACCTGTTCCTGATCTATAAGGAGGCATTGACAAACGCCATCAAGTATAGCGATGGCACGGAGATATCCATTATATTTCACGTTGCTGCAACCATTCGATTGGCGGTGGTCAACCGGTACGCGCTCAAAAGCAATGCGGTTGCCGACCAGCAAGGAGGCCGTGGGCTGGAAAACATGGCGGTACGGGCCGACAAAATCGGTGGTACGCTTTCGGTGACCGACGAAAACGGGGTGTTCGAGCTTCGGATAGACCTGCCACCCAAAAGGGGGATATAAAATGACAACTGTTCAACATACCTTTGCCCCATGATACGGCTAGGCATCATCGAAGATGACAACGAAATCCGGAACATGTTGGTTCGTTATTTCAGCGACCAAGACGGGTTCTCCTGCGTGCTGGTCGGCCATTCGGTGGAAGCTTTTTTTAACCAGTGGAAAGACGATGTTTTCTTGGATATCGTACTTTCCGACATTGGTTTGCCCGGTGAGTCGGGCATCAAGGGCATCTCACGAATCAAACGCCGCGCACCGAAATGCAACGTGATTATGCTCACCATCTATGACGATGCCAACCGTGTATTCCAGGCGTTGTGCAACGGCGCTTCGGGATACTTATTGAAGCAAACGCCGCTGCCTAAGATAAAAGAAGCGGTGGTGTCTTTATATGAAGGCGGGGCACCGATGTCACCCGGCATCGCCCGTAA
The DNA here is from genome assembly GCA_964498395.1 of uncultured Parapedobacter sp. Taxonomy (GTDB): domain Bacteria; phylum Bacteroidota; class Bacteroidia; order Sphingobacteriales; family Sphingobacteriaceae; genus Parapedobacter. Next base: position 181,695 of record CAZCHE010000005.1, read on the forward strand.
GGTGGTGGAGTATTTCAATCCCAAGAACGCAGACCAGTTGGAAGAGAACCTCACTCCCCGCGAGGCACAGATCGTGGCTGCCATTGAAGAAGGACTGACCAATAAGGAGGTAGCTATCCGCCTGGATATCTCGCTCGAAACCGTCAAATACCACATCAAGCACATCTACGAGAAGCTACAGGTCAACAGCCGTCACGGATTAATCAGCCGGAAATACAAATAGACGTTACAGGAATACCCCCCCAAAAGAGGGATACCATCTTTGCCCGATTTGTCGTCAATTTGTTGTGCTATGAAAAGATTTCTACCGAATGCGATGTTGCTTCATTTCCTTGTTATGGTGAAGAAACATACCTGGATCATGCTGTTGGTACTGCTGGCGCTCATTGGTGTAAATAAGCAGGTGCGGGCCCAGATCACCCCCGGCGATCCCGGAAATTTTGTTATCATTTGGAGTAATAACCCTGTGTTTCCCGTCGATATTGTCATTCCTACACATCCGGATGAAACCTATAACTATGCGATTTATTGGGAAGTTGAGGATGGTGTATTCGGTAGCGGTAGTGCAACCGACGTGACCGGAGATTTTACCATTCCAATAGGTATTGCTATAGCGGGTACTGTCCGGGTGGAGATTGCCGGGGAATTTCCCCGGATTTTTCTGCAAAAATTCTGGGGTGAATCAACGCCCGAGCTCTATGGAATGGCTATGAGATTAACTTCCGTAGAACAATGGGGCAATATCGCATGGACTTCCATGGCAGGGGCATTCTACGGTGCTTCTAATCTACAGGTTAATGCTACGGATATCCCCGATTTAAGCAGGGTAGCATCGCTCGAGGATATGTTCAACCGTGCGCTTGCGTTCACCGGGAACAGTAGCATGGCCGATTGGGATGTTGTAAATATCACCAATATGCGGGGAACGTTTTTCAGTACGCAGTTCGATCAACCTATTGGCGAGTGGGACGTGTCCAACGTAACGGACCTATCCTTTATGTTTAATAGCACCAATTTCAATCAAGACATCGGTGGCTGGGATGTAAGCAACGTGACAAATATGTCGCATATGTTTACCCTCAACAGTACGTTCAATCAAGATATCGGAGACTGGAAAGTGGGCAAGGTTACGGATATGCAAAGCATGTTTCGAGTCGCAACTGCCTTTAATCAAGACCTCAGCAGATGGGATGTATCCAACGTAACCTCGATGTTGCAGATGTTTCTCCTAGCGGAATCATTTGATCAGGATTTAAGTAATTGGGACATCTCCGAAGTGACAACGATGTCAAGTATGCTCCACAATTCAGGCCTATCCCGTGAAAACTATGATGCCACGCTGATCGGTTGGGCCACGCAGGAGAATGTACCATCCGACATCACGCTTGGCGCGGAGAACCTGACCTTTTGCGATGGTGCGGAGGCCCGGCAGCAACTGATCGACGAGCACGGTTGGACGATTACCGGCGATGCCCCGGCTTGCGAATCCATGTTAATCTTTGTCGAAACCGAAGATGGGAATACGTTGATCATCTTGGCCGAAGGAAGTGATGCGATCCAACAGGTAAAGCAGAAGATTCGGGATAAGGCGGGTATCCACCCCGACCAACAGCAGCTCTTCTTTGCAGGGGATGAGCTGGAAGATGGCCGGACACTGGACGATTACGGTATTGAAAATGGAAATACACTTAACCTTATTTTGAATACCGGGTCCGTTGTAATCCCCGGCGATCCCGCTAACTTCGTCACTACGTGGAAAACGGATAACGACGGACCTTCCAATGATAATCAAATCCGCGTTCCGGCAATAGGTGATTTTAATTACCTATGGGCGAATGTGGATAATCCCGGAGAAATTGGAAGCGGTAGCGGTAGTGGGGAAACCACCATTACATTCCCGCAAGCAGGAACCTATGAACTAAGCATAGCACCGATGGGAAGTAACCCTTTTAACGATATCTTTTTCGGTGCATTTGTTTCCGGCGACAAGCTTAAGCTGTTGGAAATAAAGAATTGGGGAACCATACACTGGAGTGGGTTTGCGTTCGGGGGCTGCGCTAACCTTATGGTTACGGCGACGGATATCCCCGACCTGACGGGTGTAACGGACTTAAGTTTCGCTTTCAGCTACAGTGGAATTGACGAAATACCCAACATCAATGATTGGGATGTAAGCAATGTAACCAACATGGGTAATTTGTTTGAAAGGGTAACCGATTTCAATCAACCGTTGGACAATTGGGATGTCAGCAACGTAACCAACATGTCGTTTATGTTTGACGGGGCAACCAGCTTCAACCAACCGCTGGACAGTTGGGATGTAAGTAAGGTGGAAGATATTAGTTATATGTTCCGTGATGCCACCAGTTTTGATCAATCGTTGGGTGCCTGGGAATTAGCAAACTTAGGCGGAGCTATTGCCACTTTTTTTCGGAGCGGTACGAGCTGCGAAAACTTCAGTTATACCCTTTACGGATGGGCCATTAACCCGAATACGAATGAAGAAGTTGTTTTTGGCCCGCACGGAATTCCGTACAGTCCGGATGTGGCGACCTATCGAGATTTTCTAATCAACAACCTCAATTGGAACTTCCAGGGAAGTGATCCTGTTGGGACGTGCAACATCACGTTGCCGAGTCCGCCCATTACACCTGATGACAATAACATACTGTATGTAAATATCAATGTGGATACCGATGCCACCGGCTATACCGGAGTGGGCGACAGCTGGGACAACGCCGTTCCCGAGCTGGCCGATGCGCTCAGATGGGCACGCGAGCAGCACGATGGCGGCAGTCGGGGATGGGATGGTTCGAATCCGCTGAGGATTTTTGTGGCCAAAGGCGAATACAAACCGCTTTATAGTGCTGCCGACGACGCATACACCACCGACGGCGGCCGTGATAACAGTTTCGTGCTGGTGCCCGATGTGCAATGGTATGGTGGGTTTGACCCGGCAGCGGGAATCGAAACATTGGAAGATACACGTATCTTGCCGAATCACCAAGAAAATGCGGCAGCAGGTACGGTTTTGAATGGCGACCTGAATGGGAATGATGCCGCTGATATTCCAGTTGCCGACTTGCTTGATCATGTGACCCGCCAGGATAATGTGTACAGCGTCGTGCGGGCTGACGGTGCAGTAGGCAATGCCTTGATGGACGGCTTTACCGTAATGGGCGGAAATAACAATCCGGACAACAATGGAAATGGTGGTGGGATATCGGTGCATGAATCTTCGCCTACGCTAAGCAACCTGACCGTCAGTCGCAATTCCGCTAGTAATGCCGGAGGTGGTGTGGCCAGCATGATCGGCTCGTCTCCAAAACTCGACCGTATCGTCTTTTCGGGGAATTCTGCTAAACAAGGCGGTGGGATGGCGATTGAACAAGGTTCTCCCGTGGTACACAACAGCATCTTTGTGGGGAATGAAGTGGAGCAAGTTGGCGGAGGGCTCGGTGTGTGGTCGGCGTCTCCAGTGTTATCCAATGTAACCATTTCGGACAATTCGTCTAGCATTGAAGGAGGCGGAATGGCGATTTTTGAATCGCCCGCCACGATAACGAATACGGTCGTATGGGGGAATAGCGCTGGTTCGCCCGATTTCGTTGGGGTTTACGTGTTTGTACAACACGGTTCTTTTCCGACTTTTTCCAATAGTTTAATTGAGAATTCGGGTGGAAGCGAAAATTGGGGTGATGAGTTTTATAACGGCATCGATGGTGGTGGCAATATCGACGTCGACCCGGTATTCGTGAGTACCGCACCCGGAGAAGCCGGTTACCTGCAATTAAGCGCATGCAGCCCAGCCATCAGCGTGGGCAGCAACCAAGCGTATACCGATGCTGGCGGAGACCCGGCCAATGACCGTGACATGGGAGACAATCCGCGGGTATATAATTTTACAGGTGACGGTGTGATTGACATGGGTGCCTATGAGTACCAGGGAGAACGGCTGGTTGTCCAATCGTTGACCATGCCGGATGCCGTGCCGGTTGCCTATGGTACCGCTCTGGAAGGCGTAGCAGGCATACCCACCACCGTGACAGCTACCCTGAACGACGATACGGATATTTCTATACCATTGGATGGCAATTTAGAAAACTGGACATTGGTCAGTCCGGCAGGTAGTGCATACGATGGCGATGTGGCGGGCACCTATGTGTTTGCCGTACCGCTATTGATACCGGAAACCGAATGCTATCTCAATCCCGAAAACCTAGAGGCAGCGGTCACCGTCGTGGTGGCGAAAGGCACACTGGAATTGACCGCTTCATGGAACGGTACCGCCATCGGTGTAGTGGAGGGGCTTTCGTTGACATACGGCGAGGTGGGGGAGCTGTTGCTCAACACAACTGATCCAGATGGTGTGCTTACCTATGCGTTCGGCGATGACGACGCGCCGGTGCTCGATTTGGCATACCTTGATGCGGTCGCGGCGCAACAAGCCGGAACGGCTACACTGACGATTGAACAGGAAGAAACAGATAATTTCGAGGCGGCATCCGTAGCGATTGCGGTTACCGTGGCACAGAAAACCATTGCAATTGTGCCGGTGGCTGGCCAAGGCAAGATATATGGAGCGGATGACCCAACGGCGTATGGTTACGATTTGGCCGATGGTGATGCATTAGCGTTTGATAATGAACTGGCGGATATCGTTTCCGCTACCTCGCGCGAAGAAGGTGAGGATGTGGGTGTTTATGACATCGAACTGGAGTTTGGTGGCGACCAAGCCGCCAATTATGCTATTACTTTTGAAGCGGATAATAATGCCTTTGCCATCACGCCGCTGGAAATCACGGTTGCCGCAGCTGACAAAACCAAAGTATTTGGTACGAACGACCCGGTATTGACCTATACATTCTTGCCGGAGCTGATTGGGGAAGATGCTTTAGAGGGCAGTCTCGACCGCGAGGAAGGGGAGGCGGTTGGGAATTACGCCATCACGCAGGGCGACCTGTCGTTAGGGAATAATTACGAAATTACGTTCGAGCCTGGCATACTGACGATCACGCCAGCGGGTTACGAAGGCGTTGCTTTCAATGACGGCTCCTTCGTGTATGACGGCACGCAACACATCCTGGAACTGACGGGCGAGTTGCCCGAGGACGCATCGGTGAGCTATACGATCGATGGCGAAGCGGGTAACGGTGCGACGAATGCTGGTACGTATGAAATCACCGCTATCATTGATGGCGGTACTAACTACGAAGACCTTGAACTGAGCGCTATGCTGACAATTACGCCGTTGGAAATAACGGTTACGGCCGCGGACAAAACAAAAATATTTGGTACGGACGACCCCACATTGACCTACACGTTCACGCCGGAGTTGATTGATGACGATGTATTTACGGGAGCACTCGATCGCGAGGAAGGCGAAGACGTGGGTACGTATACCATCATGCAGGGTGACCTATCTGCTACTGACAACTACGTCATCTCATTCGTGGCAGGTACACTGACCATTAGATCGGCTGCATACGAAGGCGTGGAATTTAACAACGCTACACATACCTATGATGGCACCGAACACAGGCTTACCCTCACCGGCGAACTGCCCGAGGGAGCCTCGGTTCGTTACGAGAACAACGGTCGTACAAACGTGGGTAACCAAACGGTCACGGCCATCATCAATGGCGGTAATAACTACGAAGATATGACGTTGACGGCCGAGCTGACGGTCATCCCACTTGAAATCACCGTCACCGCAGCAGATAAGTCTAAAATCTTCGGAGCTAACGACCCAGCGCTGACCTATACGGTTGAGCCGGGATTAATCGGTGACGATGCATTCACGGGTGGGCTCAATCGGCAGTCTGGTGAGGAGGTTGGTACATACGCCATTACGCAGGGCGACCTGTCTGCCGGTGACAACTACGCCGTCTCATTTGTGGCAGGTACGCTGACGGTGTTATCAAGAGGCCTCCGTACCCTCGACTTCCCGCCGCTACCGGAGAAAACAGTTGGCGATGCTGATTTTGAACCCGGTGCTACGGCGAGCAGCGGAGAGGAAATAATCTACACGACAAGTAATCCACAAGTAGCAGAAATTGTAAACGGTCGTATCCGGATTACCGGAGCGGGAGAGGCCATCATCACGGCAACCGTACCGGATAACCCAAGTTATGGCGACAGGCCGAGCGCCAGCCAGCCATTGGTGGTACAACGCGCAACACAGCAAATCACGCTGGAAGTGCCTCCTGAAGTACACCGGGATGGGGGTAGCATCGCGTTGGAAGTATCGGCCAGCAGCGGGCTGGCGGTATCCCTGTCAATAGATAACCCCGAGGTCGCTGAGCTGGACGGAACCACACTGCGCATCTTGCGGTTAGGTACTGTGCAAATTACGGCTACCCAGGATGGGGATGGCAATTATGAAGCTGCGGAACCGGTGACCCGGGTCATCCGTGTGGTCGACCCATCGGGCGACCTACCGGTGCGGGTGCATCCCGTGGTGTCACCAAACGGTGACGGCATCAATGAATTTCTGATGATCGAAGCGATACAGGATTATCCTGAAAACCGGGTTGTGATTTTCAATCGCAACGGCACATTGTTGTGGGAGGCGAGTGGTTACGATAATAATCGGATAGCTTTCCGAGGTATCAGTACAGGGCAATCGCCCTTGGCAGCAGGTACCTACTTCTATATCGTGGAGGTAAAAGACAACGGAACATGGAAACACAAAAAAGGGTATTTCGTGCTAAGATATTAACTATCGGGAGTAAGAAAATTAGATTATCAAGTATGAGAAGGAAGACATGGTTAACCGTATGGGTATCCCTTTTGCTGGGAACCGGCCTGCAGGCACAACAACCACTCACCCATACGCAGCATGGCCAATTGCGTACGGTGCTGAATCCGGCTGCGAGCCTGATGACGCCCGGCGGCGAGGTATCGGTGATTGGCCGTAGGCAGTGGGTGGGGATTGAAGGTGCACCCACGGTATTTTGGGGCAGTGGCCATATGGGTTTCCAAAACTTCGGTGCCACGGCAGGTATCAACGTGCGCCACGAAAGTTTGGCTGTAGAAAAGCTCACCGAGGCAACTGCGTTTTTTGCAAAGTCTGTACGGATTTCGGAAACGGAATACCTTGGGCTTTCGCTTAATGCGGGCGTGAGTTACCTGGATGGACGCTTCTCGCAGCTGGATCCGCAGGATCCGGCTTTCCGGGAGGACGTGATGGAAACGGATGCGCTAGTAGGCTTCGGAGTACTGCTTCACCGCCCGGGGCGCTACTACGTGGGGCTGTCGTTGCCACGACTGATGCTAGGCAACCTAGGGGTGACGGGCGACAGCCGGTTTAATTTTAGAAATGTCTACCACCTGACGGCTGGAGCGTTGTTCGCATTGGGTGCGGACTTCCAATTCCGGCCATCTCTCCTAGTTACCTATTCGGAGAGCCTGCGGCCACAAGCCGAGGCCTCCGTGTTGTTTTTCGTCAAGGAGACCTTTGGTGTTGGGCTGAACATTCGGAGTTACGGGGAACTTGCCGGGGTGGCACAGTTTAACTTCTCCAGATTCGGGCTGGGCTATAGTTATCAGTTCAATCCGAATAACGAACCGCTGAACCGTCGAATAAACAACACCACGCATGAGATTGGGTTGAACTATCGGTTTGGCCAAGACGTCAAGCTGCTTTAACCCCAACGTGGGGTGCCTTAAATTCAGGGGAGAATAAAGCCAATTGGAGCGTTCAATCAGCGCTGATCCAATGGCACGTAGTCGCGTTCGGTGCTGCCTACGTAGATTTGCCTTGGACGGCCGATAGGCTCCTTGTTCGCGCGCATTTCCTTCCATTGGGCAATCCACCCCGGAAGGCGGCCCAACGCAAACAACACGGTAAACATGTCGGTCGGGAAGCCCAGCGCACGGTAAATGATACCGGAGTAGAAGTCTACGTTAGGATACAGTTTGCGGTCTACGAAGTATTGGTCTTTCAACGCGGCTGCTTCCAATTCCTTGGCGATGTCCAATACCGGGTCATTGATGCCCAATTTTTCCAATACCTCGTCACACGCCTGCTTGATGATCTTAGCCCGAGGATCAAAGTTCTTGTACACCCGGTGGCCGAAGCCCATCAGGCGGAAAGGATCATTTTTATCCTTCGCTTTTGCTAGCCATTTCGCGCTATCGCCACCATCGTTCTTGATGTTTTCCAACATTTCGATGACTGCTTGGTTAGCACCGCCGTGCAATGGCCCCCACAGCGCGGAAATCCCGGCAGCGATGGAAGCATAGAGGTTGGCATTGGAGGAACCGACGATGCGGACGGTAGACGTAGAACAGTTTTGTTCGTGGTCGGCATGCAAAATCAGGAGTTTGTGCATGGCACTCACTACCGACTTATCAATCGTGATGTCTTCCGTGAGTTGGCCAAAGGTCATGTTCAGGAAGTTGTGCACATAGTTCAGCTTATTCTTGGGGTAAATGACCGGATGACCAAGTGATTTTTTATATATCCATGAAACAATCGTTGGCATTTTGGCCAACAGTTTGATAATCGTCAGCTCTTCTTCCTCTTCACTGGGGTTAGGGTTAAGCGACTCGGGGTAAAATGCCGATAGTGCCCCTACCAAACAGGACAATTGGCCCATGGGATGCGACTTTGACGGGAATCCATCAAAGAATTTCTTCATGTCCTCATGGATCAACGTGTGCCGGCTGATTTTATTCCGAAAATCCAACAAGGCTTCGGACGAAGGTAATTCGCCATATATCAAGAGGTAGGCTACCTCCAAAAAAGTCGATTGTTCGGCCAATTGTTCAATCGGATAACCTCGGTAGCGCAGGATGCCCGTTTCCCCGTCCAAAAACGTAATACCACTCTTCGTGGCTCCAGTGTTTTTAAAACCGGTATCGAGGGTAATGGCTCCCGATACATCACGCAGCTTCGAAATATCGATGCCTTGTTCGTTTTCGCTGCCCGTGATGACAGGTAATTCGTGAGATTTTCCGTTGATTGATATTGACGCTATTTCTGACATAATTTTTTTCGGATGAATTGCAAATGTAAGTAAATTGACAAAATAATAAAGCGTTTGAACATAATATTGTTGCCATTTTTGTGTTAAAATTAGGTTTTGTTTACATGAATTTTAACCATTGCTGCCACTTTCGGTATACCGGTTTAATCGATGCCGACCCGTCTGCTGATAAAATAATTTTGGCAAGGGCTTGTTTGTTTACGTATTTTTCGTAATTTTACGACATAAACGTATCCATGATGGAAAAACTAACGATTCAAGAAGAGGAAGCCATGCAATTGATATGGCGTAACCGCGGCGGGTTCATCAAAGAATTGCTGGATAGTATGCCAGGTGAGAAAGTGCCGTATACGACTTTGGCTTCCACGATCAAGAACTTGCAACGCAAAGGGTATGTAAAGGCGGTGAAATATGCCAATGCCTACCGCTACGAAGCACTTGTAGACGAAGAAAACTACACAAAGTTATTCATGAATGGGTTTGTAAGTGATTACTTCAAAAATTCGTACAAGGAATTGGTGAGCTTCTTCGCGAAGGAAGATAAGATCAGTGCCGACGAACTGGATGAGGTCATTCGGATGATCAAGGAAAACAAAAGCAAATAGCTATGCCTGAGATGATTCTATACTTGCTAAAAGCAAATCTGTCCATCGGCTTGTTTTATCTGGGTTATCGATTGCTGTTGCGTAAATTGACATTTTACAACCTCAACCGGTTTTATCTCTTGTTTGCATTGGTTTTCTCGGTGGTCTATCCCATGGTGGATGTCAACGCATGGTTGGCCGAGCAGCCGGACATTTCGTTGGAGGCCATGTATATCATGCCGGATTGGGAGCAAGTGCCTGCCAATACGGTTGTCTTTTGGCCTTATTTGACGGCATTTTTTTTGGTGGGCGTGGCTTATTTCGCGATCCGGCTATGCATTCGGTTAGGCAGTCTGTGGCATATCCATCGGGCCTCGCGTTCGGAGACGTGGCGGGTTTTCCGTTATCGCCAGGTATTTGGGAACGTGACGCCCTTTTCGTTTTGGCGGCACATTTACCTGAATATCCATCACCACGAGGAAAACGAATTGGGTGAGATTTTCGAGCATGAACAAATCCATGTGAATGAATTGCATACGCTGGATGTGCTATTGGTGGAACTGTGCAGCGTGTTATGCTGGTTTAATCCGGGGGCTTGGTTCATGCGGCACGCGGTGCATGAAAACCTAGAGTTTATTACGGATAGGCGGGTGCTGCAGCGTGGGGTGGATAAGAAAGCGTACCAATATAGTTTATTGAAGGTGGGGGTGCCGCATGGTGCGCATTCGGGCATGGGTACCCATTTCAACTTCAAAAGCCTCAAACGACGAATTATGATGATGAACAAGCAACGGTCGTCATCACTGCAGTTGAGCAAGTATGTGCTCGCCATTCCCGTCATTGCCGTTTGCATACTGGTGTTTACGGTAAGCAAAGCCTACCAACGGGAGGAAGGAGATCGCCGGATAGATCAATCGGCGGAACAGCCCGTGCATCCGGAAGTAGTCATCCGCGGTGATGTATTGGAAGAACCGCTGGTTGAAAAGCAGCCCGAGGCCAGCCAACGTGAGGAAGAAACGATAGCGTCTGCAATCACTGATAGTACCAAAGTCGTTAAACTAAAAGGAGCATCAGGTTCGGATAAGAACCCCCTGTACGTCGTAGATGGGAAACCGATGGCGTCAGGTGATGACATTTCTTCCTTGGACCCCAATACGATTGAAAGTATCACCGTGCTCAAGGATAAACCGGCTACAGTGGCCTATGGCGCCAAAGGGGTTAATGGTGTAATCGTGATCACTACGAAAAAGAACACCGCACAAGCGCTGCGTGCAGACACGTCGACCAACCACCAAGAGAAAACCGGAGAGGGGCAATCGATTCGGATAGTCGGGGTAAAGAAGCGGGATGATGCGGAGGCTGATAAAGGGATCGTCTCTTTTCGTGCTGATTCGATGGCCTTTTTGGGAACGTCAACAGAGACGGCTGGGGATTTTAACGAGGTATTGATTATCGTCGACGGAAAGGAGACGAGTGCGGCTGCGTTTAAGCAGCTTTCACCACTGGATGTGGAAGTAATCAATGTGCTGAAGGATAAGCATGCCACCGATAAATATGGTGAGAAAGGGGCAAAAGGCGTGATCGAAGTGACCACTAAAAAATAACGGCTTCACGGGGTTGCCACATCTGTATAGGCGGTTACTTGTTGAATTGGTTCATGGTTAGCTCCACCCCGACATTGATAAAGCTATTGATGACTTGAACGGAGCGCTCGATAAGCGCTGGCAATTCTAGGAGTTCGTCATTGTCAAATCCGCTTAATACGTAATCTACCTGTCTGCCTTTAGGAAAATTATCGCCCACACCGAATCGTAAGCGGGGATAGCCTTGGCCTCCGCAAAGGGTTTCGATGCTTTTCAGCCCGTTATGCCCGGCACTGCTTCCTTTGGGGCGCAACCTGAGTTTGCCGAATGGGAGGGCAATTTCATCCACGATGACTAGGATGTTTTCCAAGGGTATTTTCAGCTCATGCATCCAATAATTCACGGCTTTCCCACTGAGGTTCATGTAGGTGGTGGGTTTGATGACGTAGACGCTGTTGCCGCGTTGGCGATACTCGGCGTAGTACGCATACCGGAGTGTGGAGAAGGTTGCCCCAGCTTGTTTTGTCAATTCGTCTGCCACCATGAAGCCGATGTTGTGGCGCGTATCTGCATATTCTGTACCGATATTTCCAAGTCCTACGATCAGGTATTTTTTTGCCATATCCCTGCAAACATACTAATATTTAACGTACTGCAAACAAAAAAGCACCAGCCTACAAGCTGGTGCTTTTCGTGTGTTTATTGACCTCGGTTTTTAGGCCGTGGCTTGTATTATTTTTTCTTTTCAGCCTTGGCTGCTTCTTGCTCTGCTTGGCGCAATGCACGTGACATGATCACGGAAACGATGGTGTCGTCTGCATTGTTAAGCACTTTGGCATTCTCCAATTTGATTTCACCCACGCGTACAGATTTGCCCACTTCCAAGCTTCCGAGGCTTACCTCGATATGTTGGGGAAGGTTTGCTGGAATCGCTTTCACCCGGAGTTGACGTAACTTCTGTACCAATTTACCACCCATTTTCACACCGGGAGACGTACCGGTAAGTTTGATAGGCACGTTCACAGACACTTCTTTGCCGTCATTTAACTCTAGGAAGTCAATGTGGCGAACTTGGTCTGTCAATGGATGGAATTGGGCGTCTTGGACGATGGCTTGGAATTTCTGGCCGTCGATATCCAAATCGATGAAATGAATGTCCGGAGTATAGAGCACCGGCTTCAAATCAGTTGCGGATACGGCAAAGTGGTACTGCGCTTGACCACCATAGAGCACCGCAGGCACCTTGCCTTCGTAACGTAGCTCTTTCGCATCTCTTTTCCCTACGTTCTTTCTAGAAGAACCGCTAATAGCAATTGATTTCATGTTAATTGTTATGATTAAATAAATTAAGGCCGCAAAGGTAAGCAAATAAATACGAAGTACGAAATTTGAAATGCGAAGTTAACAATTGCGATCGGCAAGGGGTAAGTAACGCAAAAATAGCGCTGTCGTACCGTTGCTTCACGGCTTACTTAGCCGACCTTAAACAAGTCGCTAATGGAGCCATGTTCGTTGACATTCTTGATGGCACCAGCAAACAAATCGGCGGTAGACAATACTTTTATCTTGCTACTTTGCTGTTTTAAGGGGATGGTGTCAGTGACGATCAACTCTGTCAATGCCGAGTTTTCGATGGTTTCGTATGCTTTGCCAGACAAAACGGGGTGTGTACACACGGCCCTCACGCTGGTAGCACCATTTTCCATGATCAGCGAAGCGGCCTTGGAAAGTGTGCCCGCGGTATCGCATATGTCATCGATCAACACGATATCCTGCCCTTCGACATCACCGATGATAGACATTGACTCGATTTCATTGGCCCGCTTGCGCTGCTTGTCGCAAATCACGACCTCGGCATTGAAATATTTAGCGAACGTGCGTGCGCGGTATGACCCACCCATATCGGGGGAGGCGATGGTCAGGTTAGGCAGGTTTAACGCCTTGATGTGCGGAACAAAGATGACCGAGGCATCCAAGTGGTCTACCGGGATGTCGAAGAAACCTTGTATTTGCGCCGCATGGAGGTCCATGGTCATGATGCGATGGGCTCCGGAGGCGGTGATCAGATTAGCGATCATCTTGGCGCCTATTGCTACACGCGGTTTATCTTTGCGGTCTTGCCGGGCAAATCCAAAGTAGGGAACCACGGCGATGATGTAGTGTGCAGAAGCACGTTTGGCCGCATCAATCATGAGCAACAATTCAAACAGGTGATCTGTCGGTTGGTTAGTAGATTGGATGAGGAACACATCGCAACCCCGTACCGATTCATTGTAAAAGGGTTGTATCTCGCCGTCGCTGAAACGAGACACCGTCATTTCACCAAGGGGCTTTCCATAAGCCTTGGCTATTTTTTCGGATAGCTCGATGGAACCTGAGCCGGAGAAAAGTTTTACGGGATTGAATTGCAGGGGCATTGTTTTGTTGTTTGTGGGTTAGCAGTTTGGACTGGAAATATCGCGATATTTGAATGTTTAAATATACACTAAAAAATTACGGATTGCCAAAAGACAATCCGTAATTTCTTTTTTGTTGCCCGACCAGGATTCGAACCTAGACAAACAGAACCAAAATCTGTCGTACTACCATTATACTATCGGGCAATCCGAACTTGTTGTGCCGCCCTTGCGAACGGGACTGCAAATATAGGGGGATGTATCAATTATTGCAAAAATATTTTATTTTTTAGTAAGTGGTTATTTGTCAATGTTTTAAAGTGCGTTTGCGGTGATCGTATATGATATTGCCCTTATAATCAGCGCTATTTATTGCCGGCCGTATCGGGGCGTACAGGCATAAACAATTGTTAAAAAACGAAATATTGTGCTTGCAATACCATACTATTCCTTATTTTCGGGGCGTAATTTTTTAACGCATTGAAATAGGATGGAGGTGTCGAAGACATCATAAACATCCAATTACTCAACAGCATTTATGAACTATAATAGGATTAATAACAGTATCGGTTGGTTATGTGGATTGCTTGCGACCACGGTTTATGTATTGACCGCAGAGCGAACGACTAGTTTTTGGGATACCGGAGAATTCATTGCTTCGGCATACAAAATGCAGATTGTGCACCAACCGGGAGCACCCTTGTTCCTGATGCTGCAAAACGTGTTTTCGAATTTAGCCTTTGGCAATCCGGAACGGATCGCGTACTGGATGAATATCGGGTCGGCCGTGTCCAGCGGATTGACCATTTTATTTCTATTCTGGAGCATCACAGCATTGGCCCGTAAAGTGGTGTGGAAGCCAGGTGCCGAACTCACACCCGCTACAGTGGTCCAAATCATGGGGGCAGGCGTCGTGGGTGCGCTGGCTTATACGTTTTCAGATACCTTTTGGTTCTCTGCGGTGGAGTCTGAGGTATATGCGATGTCGTCATTATGTACGGCCGTAGTCTTTTGGGCCATATTGAAATGGGAAGCGCATGCGGATGAACCCGGAGCCGACAAATGGTTGTTATTTATTGCCTATATCATGGGCTTGTCCATTGGCGTGCACTTATTGAACCTCTTGGCTATTCCGGCCATTGCGCTGGTGGTATACTTCCGGCGTACACAGAAAGCGACGAGTGGAGGGGCCATCAAGGCATTGCTGACGGGTTGTCTGGTGGTGGCTATCGTGTTATGGGGGATTATCCAATACCTGATCAAGTTTGCCGCCTATTTCGATTTGTTCTTTGTCAATACGTTGGGCATGGGGTTCGGTTCGGGCGTTTTGGTGTTTGCATTGCTCGTCGTGGGCGGTACCGTATACGGGATCTGGTACTCCATCCAACGGGCTAAGCCGGTGTTGAACATCATCATGCTGTCATTTGCATTCATCGTATTCGGTTACAGTTCCTTTGCCATGATTCTCATCCGTGCCAAGGCCAATCCGACGTTGAATAATAGTGATCCAGACAATGCGTTTTCTTTTCTCAGTTACCTGAACCGTGAACAATATGGTGACGAACCGTTGTTTAAGGGGCCTTATTTCGATTCACGACCCGTTGATATCAAGTACGGAAGCAACATCTATCGGAAAGGGGAGACAACGTACGAAGTGGCTGGACGCAATTTTGAATACGTGTATGACCGTGAAACGATTTTCCCGCGGATCTACGAAACACGGAGGGAGGGCCACGATCAGTATTACCGAAACTACCTGAGCCTAGGTGAAAATGAACAGCCCACATTCGGGGATAACCTGCGTTTTTTCTTCGGTTACCAGATTGGGCACATGTATGGTCGGTATTTTTTGTGGAATTTTGTGGGAAGACAGAATGACCAACAAGGGCATGGCGACTTCACTACGGGCAATTGGATCAGCGGCATCAAGTTTATCGACCAGCTGCATGTGGGCGGCCAAGATGCACTTCCGGAATCGTTGAAGACAGACCCGTCAAACAATAAATATTATTTCCTGCCGTTGATTTTGGGCTTGATAGGAGCCTTTTGGCATTTCAAGCGCAGGCAACGCGATGCCGGCGTGGTCGGTTTGCTGTTTTTCTTCACGGGCTTAGCCGTGGTGTTATACCTCAACCAAAACCCGCTGCAACCCCGTGAACGTGATTATGCCTATGCAGGTTCATTTTATGCGTATGCCATATGGATTGGATTGGGAGTGCTCGGCATTAGCGAGTGGTTGGCCAAAAAGCTCAATGCGCGGACAGCCGGTTGGATTGCCGTGGCGATCGGGATGCTCGCGGGGCCGGTTATTCTGGCAAAGGAAAATTGGGATGACCATGACCGTTCGCAGAAATTCTTGGCGCGTGACATTGCCAAAAACTATTTGGAATCCTGTGCACCCAACGCCATCCTCTTTACCTATGGTGATAATGATACCTATCCATTATGGTATGTGCAGGAGGTGGAGAATGTGCGCCCCGATGTACGGGTCGTCAATTTGAGCCTGTTAAGTGCTGATTGGTATGTACGGCAGATGAAGGATAAGGTTAATGAGGCGGATGCACTGCCCATTACCATTCCGGATGAAAAATACGTGAAAGGCGTGCGGGACGTGATCTATTTCCAAGATGCCAAGATTCCCGGGCATGTAGAATTGCGGAACATCGTTGCGCTATTGCTGTCTGACAATCCGAACGACAAGCGCCAGGTGCAAAGTGAAGAAGCCGAGAATTTCCTGCCCACCAAAAATTTGCAATTGACCGTCGATAGGGATGCTGTGATCGGTCATCATGTAGTGCCCGAGAGCTGGCAGGATGACATTGTGGATACGATCCGTTGGACATATAACCGCAATTATGTGACGCGTGCCGAGTTAGCGATCATGGATATCTTGGTTAATAACAATTGGGAACGCCCCATCTATTTTGCGACCACCGTGCCGAGTGAAAACTACATGGGATTGGATAAATACTTGGTTTCGGAAGGGTTCGCATTGCGTCTGATGCCGATAAATAAGGAGGCGAACACCCCGCAAGGGTTGGTTAACGCTGAAGCGTTATACGACCATGCGATGAACACGTATGTATGGGGGAACATCGAGAACACGCGGTACCTCGACCCTGAATCTTACCGGATGATTAGCTTGATATTGAACAATGTCTATTCGGCACCGGCCGAAGTGTTGATCGCCGAGGGAAAGGTTGACCAAGCCAAGGATTTGTTGAACAAGGCGTTGGAATCCATGCCTGAACGGATATACCGCATCATGGATGCCTACAGTTACTCGTTTATTGCGCAAAACCTCTATCAAGTCGGCGAAACGGACCAGGCGAATACGTTGGCTGAGCGCAACGTAGCGTTCTTGGAAGACCAGTTGCGGTACTACGCCGCTATCGCCGAGACCAAACCGAATTTGGAGATGCAAAATATCCAATACAGCATGTTTACGTTAAACCGCTTTGCGGAAGCGGCCCGGGATCATGGCCAGGAAGAGTTGGCTGCGCGTATCAGCAAGGTTTTCGACGAATATGAAATGCGGTTCTTCGGCGGGCGTTAATAAACGATTTTTGTCAAACCATTCATATCACAAAGGCATCAGCATAGTTGATGCCTTTGTTGTCTTTGCGAATATCCGTATCATTGTATACCCAAAAACATATATCGGTGAGCCATGAATAGAATAGACCGTTTATTCGGGATCCTTACGCTATTGCAATCCAAAAAATACCTAAAAGGTGAGCAGCTGGCGGAGAAGTTCGACATCAGTATCCGTACGGTTTACCGTGATATCAAGGCGCTCAATGAACAGGGTATTCCTGTGGGTTTTGAGCCGAATAAGGGATATTTCGTGGTGGAAGGCTATTTCCTGCGCCCAGTATCCTTTAGTTTGGAAGAGGCAAACGCCTTGCTGCTGATGGAGAGCCTGTTGACCGGTTTTGCGGATAAGTCCATCGAGAAGCATTATTCCAATGCATTGAATAAGGTGAAAGCGGTCATGCGCGATTCGCAAAAGGAAAAACTGGAATACCTAACCAGCAATACCCGTTTTCAACTGCCTCCGGATTTGGAAGGACATGACTATGAATATTTATCCACCCTGCAAGGTGCCGTCACGGCCCGGACCATTTTGCAAATCCGGTATTGCAGGGGTGACGGAACGGAAACGGGCAGGAGGGTGGAGCCTGTGGGCTTGATTTTCTACGCGTTAAACTGGCATGTTATCGGGTGGTGCCACTTGCGTAAAAGTTATCGGGATTTTCGGGTATCCCGTATCGTCAACGTACAGGATACCGGTTTGCCTTTTGAAAAAAAGGATCATCCACCCATCAGCGAGTTCATGAAGCAGTTGCCCGTGGATTACTAGCCATCAATCCACGGACGGGCATGGGCATACCACAACGTTAAATAATGTTAAAACCTGACCTACCTGAACCAAACAGTTGATTCATTGTTTAATTTTAGGCAATCATAGCTGTTTGTTTGACTAACCTTTTGCTCATGAATTATCACAAGACCAACAACCTGCTCGGTTGGCTTTGCGCTGTTGTCGCTACCGTGGCTTATGCCTTGACTATGGAACCCACAACCAGCTTTTGGGATACCGGTGAATTTATTGCGGCTGCTTACCGAATGCAAATCGTGCACCAGCCGGGGGCACCATTATTCCTGATGTTGCAAAATGTGTTCTCCAACCTAGCCTTGGGTAATCCTGAGCGGATGGCCTATTGGATGAATTTTGGATCGGCCTTGTGTAGCGGCTTGACGATTTTATTCCTCTTTTGGACAATCACGGCGTTAGCGCGTAAAATCGTTTGGAAACCCGGAACGGAGCTTACGCTGGCGGGGCTTATCCAGATTATGGGTGCGGGCGGTGTAGGGGCATTGGCCTACGCATTTTCGGATACCTTCTGGTTTTCGGCTGTTGAGTCGGAAGTGTATGCCATGTCATCCTTGTGTACTGCCGTGGTATTCTGGGCGATATTGAAGTGGGAGGTGCGTGCCGGCGAACCCGGTGCAGATCGGTGGTTGGTTTTTATCGCTTATATGGTGGGGTTATCCATTGGGGTGCATTTGCTGAATTTGCTGGCCATTCCTGCGCTAGCGTTGGTCATCTATTTCCGGAGGGTTCCGAATGTCACCGCGGCCGGAATCACCAAAACATTGTTGATCAGCTGTTTGGTATTGGCATTTGTGCTGTGGGGTATTGTCCAGTACCTCGTCAAATTTGCCGCATATTTCGATCTGTTCTTTGTGAATACACTTGGTATGGGGTTTGGCTCGGGAGTGGTGGTGTTTGCGCTGTTGGTGGTAGGAGGACTTGCCTATGGGATATGGTATTCCATCCGGCGGTCGAAACCCGTGCTCAATATGGTGTTGGTTTGCATTGGGTTTGTGGTATTTGGCTATAGTTCGTTTGCGATGGTGCCCATTCGTGCCGAAGCCAACCCCTCGTTAAACAACACACACCCCAATGATGCGTTTTCGTTCCTTTGGTACCTGAATAGGGGGCAGTTCGGAAGCGAACCGTTGGTCAGCGGACCTTATTTTGATTCGGAACCAATCGGTATCGAAGAAAAAGGAAACGTCTATCGAAAAGCGGAGACGAAGTACGAAGTTGTGGCAAAAGATATGGATTATGTATATGATAAAACAACATTATTCCCCCGTATTTACAGTTCTCGCGATTTCCACCCACAAGTATACCGTGCTTGGCTAGGGTTGGCGGAAAGTGAATCCCCCAAGCTGTCAGACAACTTCAAATTCCTGACTTCATACCAGATCAGCCACATGTACATGCGCTATTTTATGTGGAATTTCGTAGGGAGGCAAAATGACCAACAGCCCTTGTTTAACAATTATACGGAGGGCAACTGGATCAGTGGCATCAAATTCATTGACCAATGGCGTTTGGGTGGGCAGGATGCCCTACCTGAATCAATGAGGGCCGACCCTACGCGCAATACGTTTTATTTCTTGCCATTGTTGTTGGGGTTGATTGGTTTGGTATGGCACCTCAGGCGCAGTCGCAAGGATGCTGCCGTGGTAGGGCTACTGTTTTTCTTCACGGGATTGGCCATCGTGCTTTACCTGAATCAAACCCCGCTACAGCCACGTGAACGGGATTATGCTTATGCAGGGTCGTTCTATGCTTTTGCGATGTGGATAGGTTTGGGGGTGATCGGGCTGGCCGATTTCCTGAAAAGAAGGGTGCATCAGCGGGTAGTGCCATCCGTTGCCGTGGCGTTAGGGTTGTTTATGGCGCCGGTATTGTTATGTATGGAAGGTTGGGATGACCATGACCGTTCGCAGAAGTACATGGCGCGCGACATGGCCTTGAATTATCTGGAATCCTGTGCCCCGAATGCGATTCTATTCACCTATACAGACAACGACACCTATCCGTTGTGGTATTTGCAGGAAGTGGAGGGCATTCGGCAAGATGTACGGATCGTCAACCTCAATCTACTGGGGATGGATTGGCATGTCAAGCAAATGAAGAAACCCATTAATCAGTCGGCGGCGTTGCCGATTACCATGGCCGATGAACAGTTTGTGCGGGGCAAGCGGGATGTGTTGTACTACCACGACTATGGTATCCAAGACTCTGTTGAATTGAGCGATATCTTGGCATTGCTGCTTTCGGATAACCCGGCCGACCAACTAGCGTATCAAAGTGGGGATCGCAAGAATTTCCTGCCAACGAAGCGGTTGAAGTTGACTGTCGACAAATCGCAGGTCGTTAGCCGTAACGTGGTTCCAGAGAAATGGCATGATCATATCGTGGATACGATGGAATGGGAATATAATCAGGATATGGTAACCCGCGCCGAATTGGCGATGATGGACATCTTGGTGCATAATGATTGGGAGCGCCCCATCTATTTTACCGCGACGATGCCCGCGAGCCAGTTGCTTGGACTTGATGATTATTTAGTATCCGAAGGGTTTGCACTACGGTTAATGCCCGTGCATAACAATATCGATGAGGCGGATGGGCAGCCGCTTGTCAATACGGAAGTTTCGTATGATCATATCATGAACAGGTTTGCGTGGGGCAATATGAACGGCTCGAACTACCTCGATCCGATGTCCTTAATGATGGTGGGCCAATCGCTCAAGCTATTTTCCGATACGGCGGGAATGTTGATCATAGAAGATAAAAAAGAGGAAGCGAGGAACATGTTGAACCGTGCATTGGATGTGATGCCAGAACGGATTCGCTTGGTGAATATTGCGGCTCGTTATCCACTATTGGTTGATCAGCTCTACGAGGTCGGGGAAACGACCAAGGCTAACCAATTGCTTGAGCGCAATGTAAAATTCCTCGAAGAGCAACTGAACTATTATGCCGCCATTGCCGAAACGAAGCCCAATACGGAAGGTGCTGCGATCAGGGATAGTTTGGTAGCCTTGCAGCAGTTTGCATTTTGTGCGGAAGCACACGGTCAGCAAAACCAACAGCGGATCGCGGGTGATGTTTTTGACCGGTATCGGTCGGTGTTTTTTGGTGGGTAACATTTCTAGTCGCATGGATATGTGTAGGACGTGTTTTTCTGTATGGTTTCTACTGGGAATTACCGTAATGTGCGGTTACGCACAGGAGATTCGATTGGAAATTCTTGAAGAAGGCAAAGAAACCAGTATCCGGGGGCTTTCGGTGGTGGATGATTCCATCGCGTGGGTGAGTGGCAGCAATGGTTGGGTCGGGAAGTCGATTGACCGCGGTCAGCACTGGGATTGGCAACGGATAGCGGGTCACGAGGAAACCGATTTTAGAGATATCGAAGCATTTTCGGATCGTGTTTCGGTATTGTTGAGCGCTGGTTCGCCGTTGGTTATACTCTTGACAACCGATGGAGGTGACACTTGGCAGGAAACCTATCGCGACGAGCGCCCCGATATCTTTTTCGATGGCATGGATTTTTGGGATGCGAAACAAGGCATTGCCTATGGCGATCCGATAGGTGGGGTCATGCAGTTGCTGAAAACTGATGACGGTGGACGGCATTGGTACGATATCAGCCCAGTGGCTGGAATTCGGTTGGCAGCAGGGGAGGCCGGCTTCGCTGCCAGTGGTACGGGTATACGGACGCTGGCGGGAGGGCATGCGTTCATTTCATCGGGTGGGATTCAGTCGCGCGTGTTTCATTCCGCCGACTATGGATACTCGTGGAAGGAATATGATTGCCCCATGATACAGGGCAGCCCATCGACCGGTATATTCTCGATTGCTTTCCGAGATGCACACCATGGCGTAGCCGTAGGAGGTGATTACCTGCGTGACGGCAGTCGGGAGGATGTCGTGTTAACGACTACTGATGGCGGAGCCACGTGGCAACAGCCCGAGCACGCTACTGGCGGTTATCGTTCGTCGGTAGAATATGTGGACCAACATACGTTGATTGCAACCGGTACCTCGGGGGTGGATATCTCCATGGATGGAGGAGTGAAATGGACGCCAATATCCAGTGAAAGTTTTCATGTGGTACGCAAAGCCAAGGAAGGAGGATGGGTTGTATTGGCTGGCGCAGACGGGCGAATCGCCACATGGCTTGATAAAAAAGACAATTTAAAATAGATTTCCAAATCACGAATAAATGTCGTATATTTGGATGACAAAAGACGTAAATATGAAAAACATCCAGTATACAAAACCACGGAGTTCACCATTGATGGCCGCTGAGCCGGCAGTAGTATATCAATCAGCTACCCGAGCGGATACGTATACTACTAAGCAGTTTGAGCTGCTTAATGAAAAGCTTCCCTTTACCCAGCAAGAGTGGGCTGATATACTGCATATTAGTGACCGTACCTTGCAGCGTTACCTCAAAGACACAAAGCCGTTCGAGGGGTTACATGCAGAGCACTTATATCAAATAGATGCCCTTGCCGAAGTGGGCCTATCGGTTTTCAACGATCGTGCGTCTTTTGAAGCTTGGCTTCGTGCGCCTAAGTCTATCCTAGGTAAGGAAATCTGCTTTGACGCATTGCGGTCATTTGGCGGGGTGCAGTTCATTGCCGAAGAGTTAGGGCGCATAGCATACGGTGTCTACAGTTAATCCGCATGAGGGTTTACCGGCTAGCTAAGGAACAGTATATAACAGACGTGTCCGGGGTGGGGGCACAATTGTTTGGTGGCAGATGGAACCCGAAGGGCGTAGCCTGTTTGTATACCAGCGAGTACCTTTCGCTAGCATTACTGGAAAAATTTATACATGCGCAAGGCAAGGAAGACATGCGTGATTTAATGCTATTAGAAATAGAATTACCTGAAAATGAAGGGAAGATCTATCATACAGATTCCAAAAAATTAGAATGGGGGTGGGCGGATGATGTTGACTATTCTCAATGGTTAGGGGAGCAAATTCTGGCGGAGCCATCCATTGTTGCATTTTCGGTTCCGTCGGTCATTGTACCATCGGAGCGAAACATCATCATCAATCCGCGGGCGGAAAACTTTGGTGAGATCAGGTTTTCCAAACCCAAGGCATTTTCCGTTGACAAGCGCCTGTTAGGCAGGTAATGGGTGCAAGAAAAATATGCTGTTTGCGGCGGCAAAAATCAAAAAAATGTAGTAGGTTTGTGGCCATATTCGTGCCCATATTGAAAGTCAGCTTCAGATGAAACAATCCGTATTATTGGAAGGCCCAAAGTTTCAGATTACCATCCAACGGCTTTGTCACCAATTGATAGAGAGCCATGCCGACTTTTCCAATTCCGTCATGATAGGCATACAGCCCCGAGGCATCTACCTCGGCCGTCGGATTGTGGAAGAGTTGAAGCAAATCCCGGCTTTGGGTGAGATTCCTTATGGTGAGCTGGACATCACGTTTTTCAGAGACGATTTCAGGAGAAAAGACAGTGGGCCACTCGTGCCCAGCAGCACCACTATCGATTTCATTGTTGAAGGTAAACAAGTGATCTTGATGGATGACGTGTTATGGACAGGGCGAACCATCCGCGCAGCCATGGACGCCATACAGGCTTTCGGCCGACCGGAGAAAATCGAGCTGCTGGTATTGGTGGATCGACGGTTTTCGCGGCAATTGCCCATTGAGCCCGACTATATCGGGATCCAAGTGGATTCCATCGACTCCCAAAAGGTTATCGTCAGTTGGAAAGAGGTGGATCAGCACGATCGTATCACACTGCTGACCGAAGAAGACAGTTAGTATCGCCGTTTTGGCATGGCATTTTAAAGTAGAAATGACAACATCAACAAGGCAAATCAGTACCCGGCACCTTTTAGGTATCAAGGATCTCAATGAGCTAGATATCCAGCTTATTTTCGAGACAGCCGATAATTTCAAGGATGTGCTTAACCGTCCGATCAAGAAAGTGCCCTCGCTTCGGGACATTACGATAGCCAATGTCTTTTTCGAAAACTCTACGCGTACCCGGCTATCATTCGAATTGGCCGAAAAGCGGTTATCGGCAGATACCATCAATTTTGCGGCCTCTTCGTCGTCGGTCAGCAAGGGTGAAACACTCATCGATACGGTAAACAACATCCTGGCGATGAAAGTGGACATGATCGTGATGCGCCATCCCTATCCAGGTGCGGGTGTTTTCCTGAGCAAACATGTTGATGCACAAATTGTAAATGCTGGAGATGGCGCCCATGAGCATCCCACCCAGGCGTTGCTTGACGCCTTTTCCATCCGCGAACGTTATGGCGACGTAAGTGGTAAAAAGGTAGCCATCATCGGGGATATCTTGCATTCCCGGGTAGCCTTGTCCAATATCTTATGCCTGCGTAAGCTAGGGGCGGAGGTGATGGTGTGCGGGCCTACTACGCTGATACCTAAATACATCACCTCATTGGGGGTGAAAGTCGAGCATGACTTAGTGCGCGCGTTGAAATGGTGTGATGTGGCCAATATGCTCCGTATCCAGTTAGAGCGGCAGGATATTGCCTATTTCCCATCCTTGAGGGAGTATTCTATGCTGTATGGATTAAACAAGCAATTGCTCGATTCGCTTGACAAGGAGATTACCATCATGCATCCGGGCCCCATAAACCGAGGCGTGGAAATCACAAGCGACGTGGCAGATAGCCAGCACGCCATCATTCTTGACCAGGTGGAAAACGGTGTGGCCATTCGCATGGCAGTACTTTATCTGTTGGCCGGCAAGCGTGGGTAAATTGGCCTAAACGTTTCGGTTGATTTAACGGTAAGGTGTTTTTTCGGGGAGGCTATTTCACTTGCCATCCGGTGTTATCAACATATGTGGACAACTTTTGAGGAAAACTTCTGACTTTCGCGTTAACTTAGCAAGTTAGATTGGGTGCCTTGTATTTTGTGGCCCCAACTTTGCATGGAAAAAAGGGAGCCCGTACTACGGTGGCATGGACACGAGTGGTGGGAATATAGGATATAAATGCCGTACAAAAACAGATTAATTTGACAGTATGCTTAATAGAATTTACCGGATAGGTGTTGCAGTCGGTTTGCTGGTATCTACTGCCTATGCACAGCAGAGTGCGTGGCAGGAAGTCAACCAGACCTATAAAACCGGCATGGAATTGTACGAAAAGGGGAAATATGCGTCTGCCTCGAAACATTTAGACAAAGTAGCGGACATACGGATCAATTCTACGCTGCAACAAGACGAGCATGTGGAGCTGTCGTTGCTGAAGGAAAATGCCCGGTTTTACCAAGCGATTTGTGCGTTGGAATTGGGTGAATCGGATGCCGAACAGCGCTTTCTTCGCTATATCAAGGATTATCCGGCCAGCGCAAATGCCAAGGCCGCGTATTTTCAGGTCGGCCGGTCATATTTTGCGCAGAAAGATTACCTGAAAACCCTCGAATGGTTCAATAAATTGGATAGTAGGAACCTTGCGGGGCGTGAGAATACCGAATTCCGCTACAAGCAAGCCTATTCGTTGTTCATGACGGACGATTATGCCGGTGCTAAACCATTGTTCGGACAATTGAAAGACGAACGAGGTATGTATGCCGAAGCTTCTATCTATTATTACGCATACTTGTGTTACCTGGATGGCGAATTTAAAACCGCGCTGCAAGCGTTCGAACGGTTGAAAGGATCGAAGACCTACGAAAGTACATACCCATATTATATTTCAGCGCTGTATTACTTAGATGGCCGGTATGATGACGTACTGGCCTATGCACTCCCCATTTTGGAAACCACCCGCCAAGAGCATGAAACAGACATGTTCCGTATCCTAGGGGCGACGTATTTTGCCAAAAATGATTTCGAGAACGCGAAGAAATATTACGATAAATTTCAGGCGGGAGACCAAGCAGGCACGCAAGTGAATCAGGATAGTTACCAGATCGGTTATATCGCGTATAAGAACGATGATTACGAAACGGCTATCACTGAGTTGGAGAAAATGGATCATCAGGATGCTTATTTCCAGAGTGCCATGATTGCGCTTGGCGATGCGTTCTTGAAAACGGGAAACAAGCAAAGTGCCCGTAATGCCTTTTTCAGGGCATCAAAATTAGATTTCGATCCGGCGTTGAAAGAAGAGGGATTGTACAATTACGCTAAGCTCTCGTATGAACTGGAATTCCACCAAGTAGCGTTGGAAGCGATTCAAGAGTACTTGAGTACCTATCCCAATTCCACGCGGCTAGAAGAAGCCAAGACCCTCCAAGCGGAGGCGCTGTTGGGTACGAGTAATTACCGTGCAGCCGTTGATGTATTAGAGTCCATGAAAAACCGGAGCCCCGAGGCGAATGCAGCTTATCAGAAGGTGACGTATTACCGGGGGTTGGATTTTTACAACGAACGGGCGTTTGAAAACGGTATTTCGATGTTCATGCGGTCAGAGAGCCATCCGATAGATCCCGAAATCGCGGCTTTGGCAACGTATTGGAAGGCTGAAGCGATGTATGAGGTACGGAAATATGGGGAAGCCGTGGATAACTTTTCCCGCTTTTTGCGAATGCCGGCCGCTCGGAACACCGACGTATATAGCTATGCCAACTATGCATTGGCGTATGCGGCATTCCGGAACAACAGTTTCAATACCTCTGCCAATTACTTTGAGCGTTTTCTTTCCACCGGCGGTGACCGGATAGAAACCAACGTACGCAATGACGCCATCGCCCGCCTCGGTGATTCCTATTTCTCGATGCGAAATTACGGGCGAGCGATGCAGTATTATGACCGGCTGATCTCCAGCAAAGCACCCAGTCAGGATTATGCGCTGTTCCAGCGGGGTATCATCCAAGGTCTCCAGGGAAACAACGACGCCAAGTTGGCCACACTGCGCGGAGTCATCGAGCAGTTTCCGAATTCGAATTATGCGGATGACGTGGCTTTCGAGATTCCCTACACCTTTTTTACGATGGGTGACTATGAAACGGCTATCGAAGGGTTGCAAGCGATGATTGAAAAATATCCCCGCAGTAGCTATGCCCCTCGAGCCTTGATGACCATTGGCCTCGTCCAATACAACAAAGATGACACGGAAGCAGCTATGGCTACGTTTAGGAAAGTCGTAGAGGAGCATGCCACGACAGATGAAGCGAGGCAAGCACTCCGTTCGATCGAAAATATCTACTTGGATCGGGGGGATGCATCAGGTTACATCAATTATGCCACCAGCACGAATCTTGGCGATTTATCTTCTGCGGAGCAAGACAACCTTGCTTTTCAAGCGGCGCACACCCTGTTTGCGCGGGGAGAATACGGTCCAGCGGTAGAAGCGATCAATGCTTATTTCGATAAATTCCCCAAGCCTATACAGGAAAAGCATGCCCGTTACATTCGTGGGGTAAGCTTATATCGCACGGGTCGGCCTAAAGAGGCATTGCATGACCTGAACATCATCTTGAACGATTGGACGAGCCAGTATACAGAAAACACGTTGCTTACCGCGGCGGAGCTTTACCTGAGTTTGGAACAGTATAATGAAGCCATCGTGCACCTGAAGAAGTTAGAGCTCACCTCGGAATACAAAGAGAACTATGGATATGCGGTCAACAACCTGATGGTTTGCTACTATGAGATCGGCGATATGGAGCAGGTGATGAAATACGCCAAATTAGTAAAGGGTTATGATCGGTCGTCTGAAGAAGATATCGCGAAGGCGCATTTGTTTACGGCTCGAGCACAACTCAGGCAGGGAGATGTAGCTCCTGCGACAAAGGAACTGAACTTGGCCGCACTGAAAAGCCAGACGGTGGTGGGCGCCGAGGCGCGTTATCGGGTTGGACAATTGCAATATGAGGCCAAGGAATACGACAAGGCGATGGAAAGTGCTTTTGATGTCATCAATAACATGGGATCCCACGATTATTGGGTGGCCAAAAGTTTTATCCTACTTGCCGATGTTTACGCGGCGGAGGGTGACGATTTCCAAGCCAAAAGTACCTTGGAAAGTGTGATTGAGAACTATGATGGAGAGGATGATGTGATTCCTTCAGCGAAGGAACGTTTGGAAAAACTCAGGAATACGGGCGAATAATGATATTGAACGGAAGGATCGGCTATAGACATCTGAAACACCTGCTTACCGGGTTTTTTTCGGCGGTGCTGGTTATGGGTTATGCGCAGGAAAAGGAGGAACAGCAGGAGGAGGAGCTGCAACCAACTGAGCGATGGGACGAAAGGCAACCTACGCTCAGTGATTCCATCGATGTCGTACGCGACTACCGGCCTATGCTGGCGGATGCCGTGAAGATTCGCCGAAGCCCGGATATGGGTATCGAACGGGAAGCAATTGGGATGGAGCTGCGCCGGATCGCTGCCGCTACTTATTTTGAGAAGAACGAATTCAAACAACCCTATTACGGCAAATTGCTAGAGCGGCATCAGGACGCCGCTCCCAGCAATATAGATAATTACCGGATTGGCTTCTTGGCCTACCAAGCAGGCGAATACAAAAGAGCGACCACCATTTTGGAGAAGTTGGCGACGTCGGATGCCTTTTATCAGGCCTCGATGATTGCGTTAGGCCATATTTCGCTGAAAACTGGCGATAAGCAACGTGCGCGGAGTGCATTTATCAAAGCATCCGAACTGGATTTCGACCAGGCTTTGAAAGCGGATGGGCTGTTTAACTATGCCAAAATCTTATATGAATTGGACTCCCCCGAGGTTGCCTTGGAAATCGCCCGGGAATATGTCGAGCAGGAATTTGCCGATACCGACCCTGATGTAGGAAAAACAGAGACTCCGGAAACACTATTAGCCGAAGTCTTGTGGGGCACGAGCAATTTTCATGCGGGGGTAAATATGCTGGAATCATTCCCCAACAGGGATAGGGAAGCGGATAAGACCTATCAAAAGGTGACGTATTACCGTGGATTGGAGTTTTATAACGAGCGGGCTTTTGAAAATGGCATATCCATGTTCATGCGTTCGGAAAAATTCCCGATAGACCCCGAAATGGAGGCATTGGCTACGTACTGGAAAGCGGAGGCGATGTATGAGGTGCGCAAATACGGGGAGGCGGTGGAAAACTTTTCCCGTTTCCTCCGGTTGCCCGCTGCGCGAAATACCGATGTATACAGTTATGCGAACTATGCGCTGGCCTATGCGGCATTCCGGAGCAACAGCTTTGGCCTAGCCGCCGATCATTTTGAACGTTTTCTGTCTACTGATGACGGTTCAATGGACGAAAATATTCGCAATGACGTTATCGCACGTCTGGGCGACTCCTATTTGTCCATACGCAGTTATGACACGGCTAACCATTACTATGACCGGCTGATCAACAGCGAAGCGCCCAATCAGGACTATGCGTTGTTCCAACGCGGCATTCTCCAAGGATTGCAGGGTGACAATGAAACCAAGCTGAGTACATTGCTGTCGGTCATCGAGCAATTCCCCAACTCAAACTATGCCGATGACGTGGCGTTTGAAATCCCGTATACCTATTTCACGATGGGAGACTACGATACGGCCATCGAGGGGCTGCAACGGATGATCAAACAGTACCCACGCAGCAGTTATGCACCCCGTGCCCTGATGACCATTGGCCTTGTTCAATACAATAAAGACGATACCGAAGCGGCCATGGCTACTTTCAGGAAAGTGGCGGAAGAACATTCCACTACAGACGAGGCACGGCAGGCATTGCGTTCCATTGAAAACATCTACCTGGATAGGGGCGATGCATCCGGTTACATCGACTATGCGACCAGTACCAATATCGGAGACCTGACCGTTGCTGAACAAGACAACTTGGTTTTCCAAGCCGCACATACCCTGTTTGTACGCGGTGAATACGGCCCGGCAGTGGAAACCATCAATGCTTATTTCGACAAGTTCCCCAAACCTATACAAGAAAAACACGCACGCTATATCAGAGGGGTAAGCCTGTACCGCACGGGGCAACCGAACGAGGCATTGCATGATCTGAACATCATCCTGAACGACTGGACGAGCCAATATACGGAGAACACCCTGCTGACGGCTGCGGAGCTGTACCTGAGTTTGGAACGGTACAACGAAGCCATCGTGCACCTCAAAAAGCTGGAAATCACCTCGGAATACAAGGAGAACTACGGCTTCGCGGTGAGCAACCTGATGGTTTGCTATTTCGAGATTGGCGACTTGGAGCAGGTCGCTAAGTACGCTAAGTTGATCAAGGAGTACGACCGTTCGTCGGAGGAGGACATTGCCAAGGCGCACCTGTATACGGCACGGGCCCAGCTTAGGCAGGGGAATGTAGACCCAGGTATGAAGGAATTGAATCTGGCTGCGCTGAAAAGCCAAACGGAAGTAGGTGCTGAAGCACGGTATCGGGTGGGGCAGCTTCAGTATGAGGCCAAAGAATATGACAAGGCCCTGGAATCAGCTTTCGATGTCATCAACAACATGGGGTCATATGACTATTGGGTAGCCAGGAGCTTCATCCTGCTTGCAGATGCTTACGCGGGCAAAGGCGATGACTTCCAGGCCAAGAGCACATTGGAAAGTGTGATTGAGAACTACGGTGATAAGGATGATGTGATTCCCTCTGCGAAGGAACGTTTACAGAAATTGAATAAAATAGTAAGTAACAGGAATTTATAGGTATGATAATGCAGAAATCGATGCATAACAAGTATTTGCTGACAATGGTTTTGTCGGGTACATTCATGGTTGGGTATGCACAGGAAGAGGAGGAAAGAAGGCCTGCTACTATTGATTCAATCGATGTGGTACGGGATTATCGCCCCATATTGGCTGATGCGGTCAAAATACGGCGAAGCCCTGACATGACCAATAAACGGGAATACCAGCCGAAACTTACCTATAACATCTTGGATAAGAAGCTGGACATCAGTACCGGTACTAAACAACTGACGGTCCAGGAAATGCCATTTACCCGCGTGGGATCCCTGACAAACAATTATGTCAAAATCGGTGCGGGCAATTTTGGAACCCTGCTCGGGGAAGCCTATTTGAGTACTGACCAGTATGTGGATACGCGGATCGGTGGTTATGTGAAGCATCTCAACCAAAAGGGTACGCTGGAAAGCCAGACGTATTCCCAACAACAAATCGGCGTGTTTGGCCGGCGTGTTTTGGCACCGTTTACGTTGAATGGAGAAATTGGCTTCAATCGTTACGCCACCCATTTCTATGGCATGGTCGAAGGTGACAATGGCGTCAATCTGAATCCGGATCCCGAACGCCAGGCATTCAACGACATCTTTTTCACCGGTGAACTGACCAGTAACTTTGAGGAAAATAACCCCGATGCGATCAGTTATTCACTCAAAGCTGATGCGTATGCCTATAACAATGCCTTTCAGGCAAAAGAAAACTCGGTAGCGCTAGGCGGATATGTAAACAAGCAAATCAATGTGTTCAATGTAGGCGCGAATATTTCGGGCGATTTTACCACCGTGGAAGATGCAAACTATCGGATGGGTAACCACATCGCAAGACTCAATCCCTATGTTCGATTTCAGGGCACGAATTACAACATCACGTTGGGTGCGAATTTCGTGGCCGAGTTTGGCGAGGTTTCCCGCACGAACATCTTCCCGTCTGCGGAAATTGATTTTGCCCTTGTTCCCCAATTTGCCCACTTGTTTGGCGGGATAAATGGAGACGTTAACAAAACATCGTTCCGTGAACTTTCGCAGGAAAACCCATGGTTGATGGAAAACATTACGATACAGAACTCACTGGATCGCATGCATGTGTTCGGCGGTATCAAAGGCAATGCTGGCGCAACTTTCGGCTACAAGGTGCAGGCTTTTTACAAGCGAATAGAGGGGATGCCGTTTTATATGAACAGCTTGAGTTCACCATATAAATTCGGTATCATTTACGAAAGCGGCGATCATGCGAGTACTGTTGTGGGGCTTGAAGGGGAGGTCAACGTTCGTGTGTCAGAGACGGTAAGCCTGGGTGGAAAAGTCAATTTCAACGAGTTTGATTTGCAAAATGAAGAGGAGGCTTGGTTTCTCCCGAAAATGCGTGTGGCTGCCAATACACGGATTAATATCAGTGACAAGTTGTATGTAGATGGAGAATTGCTGTTCCAAGGCCAGACTTACGGACGCATAAACGATCCTCGCTTGGATCCACCCACAGCTTTACCGCTTCCGGAGACTCGGAAAGTAATCATCCCTACATTCGCTGACATCAGCGCTGGTGCGGAATACCGGGCCACCGATCAAATTGGGGTGTATATCCGGTTGAACAATATGTTGGGTAACGCTTACGAGCGCTATCTGTTTTATCCGAGACTTGGGTTGAATGTGATTGGCGGTGTTAATTTTTCATTTTGATAATTATTTTTAAACGATAACGAAGCTAGCATGAGCTGTGTTTTTTGAGTTTTCAACTCATGCAGGTTTCATTTTAACCAGACAAGGTTATACTTTTGCAAAGCGAATAATTGAATATGAATTTAGGCCGGTGCATAGCGAATTTGTTGAGGCAGTACCCCGAGGTTTGGGTACCGGGCATCGGTGTTTTTAAAATAATACGTACGCCTGCCGTATTCGACAGGGAAAAAGCCGCTTTCCTTCCACCCGTTAACCACATTGAACTTGCGGTCGAGGGCAGTGGTGGATTCCCCATAACGGACTACCTGCAAGCGCAGGGCCAAGTCGACGCAGCAGGGGCTGCCTTGATGCTGGAAGATGCGGTGCAGGGGTTACTGGATACCTTGGCGCGAAAGGGAAAAGCCTTGTTGGACGGCTTGGGATATTTAACCGCTGAAGGTAAGAAGATTACATTTCAGCCGTTTGAAATGCATCGAGAAGTACTTAAGCCTGCTGCAGAAATACGCCTGCCGAAGGTTGACGACACGATGGCCATGGAAGCGGGAACGGAAGAGCCCGAGGTCATCGAAGAAGTGCCCCATAAGCGCCACGCCGCCAAATGGGTAATTGCCGCGTCGTTGTTGGTATTGCTAACGGCGGTGGGATGGGCTTGGTACTATCATCCGACTTGGTTTGATGTTGGAAAGGTATTCCGGTCTGCTGGTCAAACCGTAGGGAAGGGGGGAGAGGTGAATGGTGGCGAAGGACTGTCGGGCCAGCCCGAATCCGCGCAAACGTCGGTTTCCGATTCAATTGCGGTCGACTCTGCCCTTATGGCGGATACGGAGGCAGACAGTGCCTCGATTGCCCAGACGGCCACTGACAGCGTACCCAACAAGCTCGCCGTGACCTATGAAATTATTGTAGGATCATTTGCGACGATGGCGCAAGCGGAGAAATATGTAGCTGAAATGAAAGCTAAGGGGTATCAGCTTGAGGCCATCAATAGCCGCATGCCGGGCAACCGGAAGAAAATCAGTTGGGGGTCTTTCGCCACGGAGGAAGAAGCTTACCGGGAATTGGCTAGGGTACAGAAGACTTTCGAACCTTCGGCGTGGATTGCAAAGGTTGAAAACCATTGAAAGCGTTATAAATAAGGACAGATCATTAAAACAAGAATAAAAGGAAATCACATCACTCATTATGTTACTATTACAACAAGACACCATTTATCCGCTTGACTCGATGGCGGGGGCAGCACAGCAAACGATAGAACTTGCTAACGAAAAGATTAGCTTAATCGGGCTATTATTTAAAGCAGGGTGGATCATGATCCCATTGGCATTGCTGTTGTTTGCCACAATGGTGATTTTTATTGAACGTTATTTGACGATCAAAAAAGCAGCGAAATACGATGCGAGTTTGATGTCCCATGTGAAGCAAAGCGTATTGTCTGGTCGTTTGGAAGCCGCGTTGTCGGTATGCCGCGCCAGCAACAGTGTCTTGGGGAGAATGTTGGAAAAGGGGCTAACCAGGATTGGGCGGCCGATTAAAGACATCGAAGGAGCCATCGAGAACATCGGGAAGCTAGAGGTAGCCAAATTGGAGAAAAACCTTAATCTATTGAGCATTATCTCCACCATCGCCCCGATGCTTGGGTTCGTCGGAACTATTTTTGGGGTGATTATCATTTTCAGGGATGTTGAAGCGGCAGGTGGGATTGACATCGCCAGTGTATCTGGGGGATTGTATGTGAAGATGATCGCGTCGGCTGCCGGTTTGACCATTGGTATATTGGCGTTCGCCGGGTACCATGTGCTGAACACCATGTTAGAGCGACTAATCCTCCGGATGGAGACCGATGCGATTGAGTTTGTTGATTTATTGGATGAACCAGGTTCATAAAGAAAGGATTTCGACGCCATGAATTTAAGGACGAAACGCAGTAGATCGGAAGTTAGGGTTTTTACCGATTCGTTGAATGACATCATGTTTTTCCTGATGTTGTTTTTCCTATTGGCTTCGGCGGTGGCTAATCCTCAGGTGGTTAAGTTGCTGCTGCCCCGATCGAGCGCAGGAGAGCAATCCGTCGCGAAGAAGACGGTAACGGTTTCCGTGACGCAGGATTTGAAATATTACTTGGATAAGCAGGAAGTTCCCTACGACAACTTGCTGCAATCCATCCAGGCTTATGTACAGCCCGGCGAAGAGTTGACCATCATGTTGTATGCGGATAGCACGGTGCCCATCCAGAATGTGATTTCGGTAATGGACGTTGCTAACAAGCTCAAGATACGTTTGGTGTTGGCCACGGAGCCATTGAGAGAATAAGATTGTGGAATTTGCGGTTTATTAGCATCATTGATAAAATAAGAAAGGTGTTAACGTAGAGATGAGTTATTATCACTTACAGGAAGACAATAATTACCCCAAGGCCTTGTGGATATCGAGTGCCGTCATGGGCGGGTTGCTGTTGATCAGCTTCTTCGTCATGATCGGGTCTTCACTGGCCGAATTCGGTACCGGTGGCATCATCGTGAATTACGGCACGTCTGATGTGGGTATGGGTGACGATTATATGACGGTGGATGAACCGTCGATGGATCCGAATGCCAATAACGTTCGTCCGGATCGGATCAATCCGCAGGAGGAAACCCAACCGACCCCATCGCAGCAAGTCACCGAAAGGAGTGTTGCCACCCAGGATATGGAAGATGCTCCTGCTGTGGTGGCCAATGAAGTCAAAAAAGCAAATGCCGAGGAAACCACGGTAGAAAAGAAAGACAGCAAGCCTACCGTCAACCCGAATGCACTATACACCGGTAGGCGTAATGATGCACCTGGAAGGGGGGATGGTGAAGGTGCTGAAGCCGGCAATCAAGGCAGTGCGCAGGGCGACCCACTAGCGGCCAATTATGGTGAAGGGGGCTCTGGATTTGGTACAGAGGGATTATCGATTGCCAATAGGCGTTGGGTGGTTCCACCCAGCATTGATGACAACGGACAGCAGGCAGGGGTCGTGGCTGTGGAAGTGCATGTTGCCCGAAACGGCACGGTTACGTATGCCAGGGCAGGTGTAAAAGGTACGACATTGCCCGACCGTAGTTTGTGGGAGAAATGCGAACGGGCATTGCGTGGTGCGCGGCTGAACGAACTTGAACGGGCACCGACCGTGCAGAAAGCCGTTGTACACGTGCGCTTTAGGCTCAAATAACGATCTAGCAAATAAAGTCAGGCTTTCGAATGAATTACGATGAGGCTGTTGCGTATCTGTATGCGCGGTTACCGATGTTTACACGAGACGGTGCATCGGCATTTAAGAAAGACCTCACGAATACTTTGAAGCTTTGTGGTGCGTTGGGCAATCCACATCAGCAATTCCAATCCATCCATGTGGCGGGTACGAACGGTAAGGGATCGACATCCCATACGTTAGCCGCCATCTTGCAGGCCGCCGGGTACAAGACCGGTTTGTATACCTCACCCCATCTGCTGGACTTCAGGGAGCGGATTCGGGTAAATGGGGAGATGGTGCCACAGCAGGTAGTAGCCGACTTCGTCAATACCCAACAAGCCTTTATTGAAGAAATCCAACCCTCTTTCTTTGAGGTAACGGTGGCCATGGCTTTCGATTACTTTGCCAAGGAGAAGGTTGATATCGCCGTAGTGGAGACCGGATTGGGTGGACGCCTCGACTCGACCAATGTCATTACCCCGTTACTTTCCGTGATTACCAATATTGGCTATGACCACATGAACATGTTGGGCAACACTTTGCAAGCGATTGCCAGTGAAAAGGCCGGTATTATCAAGGAGGGTGTGCCGGTGGTAGTAGGAGAGTGGCAACCCGAGGTGGCGGGGGTGTTCGAACGGATTGCTCATGAAAAGGGAAGCCACTTGCTTTTCGCTTCCCAATTGTGGAATGTCACTATTCGGGAACGAGATGCTTCTTATTTACATGTGGATGCCGAGTACCGGCAACGCGAGGAGCCATGGCCATTGTCGATGGATTTGAGGGGGAGTTACCAGACCAAAAATGTGGCAACGGTATTGTGTGCCATTGATGTATTAAAGGACGTTGGGTTGACCATTCCTGAGGCCGATGTGGGGTATGCGCTTCAGCATGTGCAACGATTTACGGGGCTCATGGGGCGCTGGCAAACCCTATCTACTGATCCTTTGGTGATCTGCGACACGGGGCATAATGCGGATGGCTGGCGCGAAATACTTGCTAATATCAGTGCCACACCCTATCGCGCGCTCCATATGGTCATCGGGATCATGCGTGATAAGGACTTGGATAAGATGCTACCGCTGCTTCCGGCGCATGCAACCTATTATTTTACGCAGGTGGATATGCCTCGGGCATTACCTGCGGAAGAACTGCAAGACCAAGCAAACTACTATGGACTGACAGGGATGGCCTTTGCCACCGTAAATGAAGCGTTGGAAGCTGCCAAGCGGAATGCGGATACCGCTGACCTGATTTTTATCGGGGGGAGCACGTTTGTCGTGGCTGATGCGTTATCAGCCATTTAGTTTTAGGCTGTTAATTCACCCCGGATATTCTGCTGCACCCAATGGGCCACATCGCTTTGGTTGCTTAATTCTCCCTGTAGGTACATCAATTTGGTGACGGCCGCTTCAAATGTCATGTCATAGCCACTCAAGACTCCCATATCTGATAAGTATTTGCTGGTTTCGTAGCGACCCAGCTCTACGCTTCCCACTTTGCATTGGGAGATATTGAGGATGTTTTTGCCATTGCGGATCGCATCGTGCAATAGGTCGAGAAACCATTTTGCGGTGGTCGTATTTCCCGATCCGAATGTTTCCATGATGACCGAGCGCGCATCGGAATCCAGTACCGCTCGCACCACCTGCTTGCTGATCCCCGGATATAATTTCAATACGGAAACTGCGTTGTCCAATCGGGTGTGTAGGATGAATTCCTTGTCGCTGTTGTCGAGCAGGGCCTCTCGGTTGTATTTGAGATGTACCCCGGCTTCCACCAATACGGGATAATTCGGTGAACGGAATGCCTCGAATTTCGCTGAATTGTACTTGAACGAGCGATTGCCTCGGAACAATTTATTGTCGAAGAAAATACACACCTCATGGATGAGGGATCTCCCTTTTTTCTTTGCCGAAGCCAGCTCGAGTGCGGTGACCAGGTTTTCGCGGGCATCGGTTCGTATCTCACCGATGGGGAGCTGGGAACCGGAAAGGATGACGGGCTTCTGTAACCCTTCGAGCATGAAGCTTAACGCAGAAGCTGAGAAGGCCATGGTGTCCGAACCATGCAGGATGACAAACCCATCGTAATCGTGGTAGTTTTCCTTGATAATATTCGCCATTTCCACCCAAATGGACGGTTGCATATCGGATGAGTCGATGATGGGCGTGAAGGAATGTACGCTTAAGTTATAATTGAGCCGGGCGAGTTCAGGGATATTTTTCGCGATGAGGTCGAAATCAAAGGGTATGAAAGTACCATTGGTTTCGTCTTTGACCATCCCGATGGTTCCCCCGGTATAGATTACGAAAATATTGTTCATCTCGTTAGCATTACCCCTGTTTTTACGGAGTAGGTTTATATTCCAAAAATCCTTTTGGCATTTTCCGTGGTCGCCGCTGCCACGGCATCCAAGTCAATCCCGTGCAAATCTGCAATTTTTTGCGCAATATACAATAGATAACTGCTTTCATTCCGTTTGCCACGATGGGGTACCGGTGGGAGGTAAGGAGAATCGGTTTCCAATACGAGGTGTTTCAGGTCGATCTGAGCCACTACCTGATCCAAACCGGCATTCTTGTAGGTAACCACGCCCCCTATACCCAGGTGAAGGCCAAGATTAATTGCGCGTTCGGACTGTTCGATATTTCCGGTGAAACAATGCAACACCCCGGTTAATCGACCGTCCTGGACTTCATCGAGCAATTCGAACAGTTCGTCGAAAGCATTGCGGCAATGGATGGATACCGGTAAGCCGAGTGCTTTGGCCCATGAAGTCTGTATGCGAAAGGCCTCCTGCTGTAGGGGTAAGGTCGTTTTATCCCAATGGAGGTCAATGCCAATCTCGCCAATGCCATAGACCTTGTTTGTCGCAATGGCTTGTTCAATGATAGCGAGTTCGTCGAGGTAATTGGCTTTTACATCGCAGGGATGCAACCCCATCATCGCATAGCAATGATCCGGGTAGGCGGCCACGGTACCGAATACTTTCGGGATGGATTCGCTGTCTACATTGGGCAGGAGCAGTTTGTCTACACCATTGTCGAAGCACCGTTGCATTTGCACATCCAATTCCGGTGTGCCATGGAGGTAATAAAGATGCGTATGTGTATCGGTCAGTGGTACGTGTTTCGCCATGTTGGCAAACATAGACAAATTGCCTATAAAAAGCAATTTGTCGATTTCTCATCAGCCATAGAGAACTTGCTCTTTAGAGAAATATAGTTAAAACAAAAACGCCTTCCATCATATTTGGAAGGCGTTTGTAAACGGTTAGTCTTCTATACTGTCCTGCTCGACCGGCGTCGAGGCCTTCAGGACATCGATCAATTCGATGTCGAATACCAATGGTGCGAATGGAGGGATGACCCCACGGCCGTCTCCGCGTTCGCCATATCCCAATTCAGAAGGGATAATGAGTTTTGCTTTGCTTCCTTTGGGCAATAATAACAGGCCTTCATCCCACCCGGGGATAACCTGGCGCACGCCGATCGCAAATTTTCTCGGCTCGTAAGATGCCATGGCATTGTATATTTTATTCTTTTCGGCTACTTCCTTGATGGAAGTGTCGAATACGTCACCATTGCTAACCAATGCACCGGTATAATTAACCTGCACCGTGTCTCCAGCGGCAGGTTTCTCGCCTGTACCTTCCTCGGTGATGATATACTGCAGACCGGAGGCGGTTTTAAGTGTTTCAAGATTGTTTTTCTTGACATAGCTTTCAATCTTGCTTTCTTCTGAAGCCTTCAACTTGTCTACCTCTCCATCGAAATAGGTGTTGATTTCGGCATACAATGCGCTATCCGTTAAATCGCCCTTTTTGAAGTGCTTATTCACTTTAAGGTTGAATATGAGGTATTTTTCCGAAAAGTCTGGTTTGGGTTGCATTGCTTTTGCAGCCAATGTGTCCAAGTTCAGTTTGAAAACCGCGCTATCCCCTTCGCCTAACATGCTGAACATGGAATTATAGTCGCCAGGGAACATGCCGGGCAGGCTATCCGCTTCGATACGGACGATTTGGGGTAATCCGATTTTATACGTGCTGGTTAGCACGGAGTCCCGGTCGGAAGATACGATCATCTCCAACGAGAGCAAATCACCCGGCTGGGCTTTTGGCTGTCCGGCATCTTTCACGATCTTATATTGCAAGCCGCCTTCACCAGTCTTGAACTGCTGGCAGGCTCCAGTCAAGACCCCTGCTGCAAGTCCTAAAATTAAAATTGATTTCTTCATTTTTGTGATTAATTATTTTGTGTTAAAAGTGCTTTATATTCCGGTAATATCGATTTGAATCGTGCGACCACTTTCGCCAATGGCTCATTTGCGTTTCCACCCGCAGCATTGCGATGTCCACCACCATTGAAGTATTTTTTGCATACCTCATTGCAGGGAAAGTTGCCGACCGAGCGTAGAGAGAGTTTCACTTGCTCCGTTCGGTCTATGATCAATGCGGCAAGCTTCATGCCACTGATGGACAGGGCGTAATTGACCAAGCCCTCGGTGTCGCCCGTATTGATTTGAAAACGTATAAGATCCTCACGCGAAATGCTGAACAGCGCGGTATGGTATTCATGCAATACTTCAAGCCTATTCAGTAAACAAAAACCGAGAAACTTCAATCGGTTTTCCGAATAGCTGTTGTATATCTGCTCGTGTATCTCCCAATTTTTTGCACCCAAGGCAATCAGATCAGCCACAATGAGGTGAACCGAAGAGGTAGTGGTTTGAAAACGGAAGGAACCCGTATCGGTCATGATGCCGGTATACAAGCAGGTAGCGATATCGGGAGTGATGGCTTGGTGGTCATCCATCACATTGACGATGAAATCATATACCATTTGCGCAGATGCTGCAGAGTTGCTATCCCAATGCCGATAATCGTCAAAGCCTTCCGGATCCAAGTGGTGATCTATCATCACTTTGATACCGGGGGCCGTCCGTACCGCTTGTTCCATGGCATTGATGCGTGCCAATCCGTTGAAGTCTAGACAAAAAATCACGTTGGCCGCTGCGATAAGCTCATCGTTTGCCTGCACATCTTCCGTATAAATCCTGACCTCCTGCCTGCCGGGCAACCAGTCCAGAAAGGCCGGGAAATCAGACGGTACGATCAATTGTACGGAATGCCCCTTGGCTTTCAGCCAATGGTAAATCGCCAACGAGGAGCCTAATGCGTCTCCATCGGGCTTATGGTGCGTGGTGACAACGATATGCTGCGGTTCGGTAAGTTTTTCCTTAAACGCTTCGGGTGTAAACATTCGCCTATTAAAAGTGTGCAAACCTACTATAAAAATTTGTTAATTGGAAATAAACGTGATGGCATCCTTGGGGGGCTGCGTCGCGCCGTTCCCGCGCTTATGGCCGCAGCCATCCCGGATGGGGAGGCACAAAGTAATAGCAAATCGAAATACGAGTAATTTTTTGTAATCCCAACAAAATACTTATCTTTGGCGTTAGTAACTCAATGCGTTATCATGATCAAGTCTTTTGGCAATAAACAAACGGAAAAGATATATCAAGGTGAGCGCATTGCAAAACTGCCTTTGGAGATACAAAGGATCGGATTAAGGAAACTGATTATGCTTGATCAGTCTCAGGATATCAAGGATTTGACAATTCCACCATCCAATCGATTGGAAAAACTGAAAGGTAACATGAAGGCATATCACAGCATAAGAATAAATGATCAATGGCGCATTATCTTTAAGTGGATAGATAATAACGCTTTTGATGTAGAAATTATTGATTACCATTAAACGGAAAGGATTAAACGATGGAAAGATTACCCAATATACATCCCGGTGAAATATTGAATGAAGAGTTTTTGCTTCCCATGAACATCACTCCATACCGTTTGGCAAAGGATACCGGCATACCTCAAACCCGCGTATCCCAAATCATAAAGGGCCACCGTCGGATCACTGCGGATACAGCCATACGGCTTAGCCGCTTTTTTGGCAATTCCGTGAAATTTTGGCTCGGCATCCAGGATGACTACGATATCCGTACAACGTTGGATGAAAAGAAAGAAGAGTTTGAGCATATTAAGCAAGTAGTGTTTGCAGAGTAAGGATTTGTTGCATCACATCGCCCTGCACCCGTGGGCTGTAGTCATCCCCTTTGGGAGAGACTTCAAACTATCTTGATGTTTTTGGATGAGGCAAGATAATACAAAGGTATTATGAAAGTTAATACGGTATATATGATTAGTTTAGTCCCATCGCAGTATTTAAACTTTCGATGATCTTCGCTTCCTCATTGTATCCATCAGTTGATAACCTACGCAATGGAAGGCCAATGATTTCCAAAATATGATTCTTCTTATTATCCCTTTCCCGTTGCAACTCATTGTCGTGGAACGAAATACCATCCACCTCGATGGCAAGGACAGGCGTTTTATCGATCTTGTTATACAAAAGGAAATCAATCCTTGAATTATTCCTGATGAACTGGATTTCATCTAAGGAGAATGGTTGAAAATTCCGAATAAGGTCTCTAAGTCGATATTCTCTGACCATATCAATAGATGAGAATCGGAGGTTGTTCAATAATATTTTCTCCTTTAACAGTTTGTGAATAATAATCTCTGCGGCAGATCCATTCAGATGCTTGTTGGAAGAAAGAAATGATCCTTTGTATTCAAACTTCAGAGATGTTTTGTTCTTTAAGTATATTATGAAAGGATAGTTCATTATAATCCGAATATAAGCATTTTTGCCATACATGAGAGTTTTAACAAATTACTAATATCAGATAGGTTGTGAACCGATGAGTCCACCGACAACAATCTATATTATGAAAATGGAATTTATTGAACACCCAAAATGCTTGGTTTATTGTCTTATCACCATTTGAAAATGAAAGAAAAAGGATTGCCGATATACCAGCGGATGGGGGAGGGATTGGCTGCGTCGCACTGTTCCCGCACACTTGGGCAGCAGCCATCCCTTTGGGATTACCTCGCTCCGCTCGGTTTTCCCTTTGGGGGGAGGCTTTACCCAACATGAAGCCATTCGCCACGCTCATATGCTTTTTCCGTTTTCTACTTTTGCTCAAGCAAGCTCGCAAAAGCCTAAAAACAGAAAAACCCGACTTTCGTCGGGCTTCATGTTGGGCGGCGGTGAGGGAGGGATTCGAACCCTCGGTACCGTTTCCAGTACGACAGTTTAGCAAACTGTTCCTTTCGGCCACTCAGGCACCTCACCGTTTTGCGACTGCAAACCTACTACAAAAAAACGAATTTAGGAAAACTTGAAACTGAAAAAAATCAATTCTTTTTTGGGTAGAAAAACAACTTTTTATGTTATTGACGGTCAATATTTTGTGATGGGATCGCGTCACTTTTTTGTCCGCTGCTCGTTTTCTTTCCAGCATCATAGTCGATGCGGACGTGGTAGATGCTCTTGAGCATATCCTTGAATATTTCACTGATATAAGTGATATCCTTTAACGTGATGTTGCTGTTAATCAATTGCTTTTGACTGAGCTTTGACTCGATGATTTTATCGACCAAATCGTTGATGCTTTGTGCATCCGGTTCTTTGAGGCTCCTTGATGCGGCCTCAACCGAATCAGCCATCATCAGCACGGCCGTTTCACGGGAAAACGGAATGGGGCCGGGGTAATGGAACATTTCTTCGTCCACGAATTTTTCGGGGAATGACTTGATATACGATTGG
Organism: uncultured Parapedobacter sp.; assembly: GCA_964498395.1. Classification (GTDB taxonomy): domain Bacteria; phylum Bacteroidota; class Bacteroidia; order Sphingobacteriales; family Sphingobacteriaceae; genus Parapedobacter. The sequence continues at coordinate 224,863 of CAZCHE010000005.1, forward strand.
TAAAAGTAATCGACCCGCGTGGTACCGTGGTGCGTACGGATAAAGTCAACGATCACTTCCGGCAGGCGGTGCTTCCTGGCAAGCTCGACGCCTTTTGCCACATGGGAAATGATGATTTGCGCACTTTGCTCAAATGAAAGCCCGTCGTGGGGGTTATATCCCTTGGTTTGGTTCTCAATGAAGTACTGCGGGTTTGACATTTTGCCGATATCGTGATACAAGGCACCCGCCCGTACGAGCAGCGTATTACCACCGATTTTATAGATGGCCGCTTCCGCCAGATTAGCTACCTGCATGGAATGCTGAAATGTGCCGGGGGCTTTGTATGATAACTCTCTCAATAAACGAGAATTACTGTTCGTGAGTTCCATCAGCGTTACATCCGATATGATTCCAAATACCCGTTCAAAGGCATAGATAAGCGGATAAGCCAGAAGCGTAAGAAGTACGCTAAAGACAAACGGCGCAATGTCAGACCAGTAGATGTTACCGAAAGACCCATCTCGCATCAACCCCATGCCCAAATAGGCCACCAAATAGGTGCCTAGGATGATGGCTGAAGAAATGAGGAATTGTTCGCGCTTCACCAACGTCTTGATACTGTAGATGGCCACCATACCCGTCGAGAATTGCAAAAAGACAAATTCGAAGCTATTCGGCACGAAAAATGCCGCCAGTACCACCATCAGTAAATGGATGTTTAACGCCAAGCGGGTATCAAATAAAATCCGTATGATGACGGGTACGATACAGTAGGGAATGTAATATAGATTGGGCAGCTTGATCGTAATAGCCCATGATAATACAAGCAACATACCGGTGATGACGATAAGGATGAGGAAAATCAACCGGTTATTGTGGTAAATATCCTTTCTGAACAGGTATATGAATACAAAAAGAAGGGAAACGACTAGTGCCACGATCAAAAATTGTCCCAATATCACCAATACGCTGTTGCCACCGATGCGTGATTCCTCTTCATAGGCTTTTCGCAGGGATTCAATTCGTTGGTATATTTCATTGTTGATGGTTGTTCCATTGGCCACGATGAGTTCGCCTCGCTGTACCATGCCCCTGGTTAGGGATATGCTGGATAATGCGTCTTCCTCAAGCTTGGCGGTAAGCGGTTCGTTGTATATATAATTTACCGTGATATAGTTGCCCAATAGTTCAATTAACCATTCCTTTTGCTTGATCGCCTGTCTACTATTTACCGCTTTGGCAATATATTCCTTGGCAGATTCTACCGTATGCACCGCTGCGGTGTTGCTCTGCGTCGCCACGTTATCCGTCAGCAAGGTAAAGTTGTAATGGGTTTGTTCACCCTGAAACTTATTGTTTAACGCGATTATCCCGCGCTTATAAATGTCTGTCAGCACCTGTTTGCCGAGCTGTTCATAGGCACCCATGTTTTCGCCCAGCGTATCTAGTCCGGCGGTTTGCCACCGTTCGGGCAAGTCGGTTTCAAACTGTGTCGTTTGCTGCTCGGCGGTCAACAGGTTCGTGCCATAGATTGGGTGTACGGACTTAAGAACATTTTCACGGTCTTTATCTAATTCGGCTTGCGTTTTTAATACGGCAAAGTTATAGGGAGATATGAGGTCTTCATGCATCCATATCCTGCCTTTTTCAAATTCATACCTGAAGCGGGGTTGCTTTGGCAGGAATACCGTGATCAAGATGATACTGGATAATATCATTCCATACTTAAACAGATATTCGTATTTCCCGCCTTTCCCTACCGATTGGTATTTGATCTTTAGTCTAGCCACTTTGCCGTATTTTACTCCAAACGTAGTAAAAAATCCATTGCTTATCAAGAATCGAGCGGGAAGAACCAAGAAGTCGGCGTCGACAACATAACCATTCCGAAAATTCATTCCCGTTTTCCAAAAAGGGATTTAATGATAAGTTGAATTGCATTTAACAATCAATTCGTATTGAGGTGGTAATTTTTGCCCATGAAAAAAAACGTTATATCATGACAAAATCCAGTATCGAGATTACCGATCAGGCGTATCTCATTAAATTGCAAAAGACCGAGTTTGAATACCCATTGGTCCGGAAATGGCTAAGCAACTTGCTCAACGGTAGTTTTCAACAGGGAACGACCGCTGTGGACGACGATGAGCTGATCAATAAATATTCCCCCGAGCTAGGAGAGCGCTTCGACTTTCTGGCGGATAAATAACCTACGACTATTTTGGCGGTTTATTGGGCGAGCAAGGGGTAATTTACTAACTTTGTCAAAAAAAAGCCATGCCCAAACGTAAGCACCTCGTCGCCCCATCGTTGCTATCAGCAGATTTCGCCCATTTACATGATGATATCGTGATGGTTAATCAAAGTGAGGCTGATTGGTTCCACATCGACATCATGGACGGCGTGTTTGTGCCAAATATCTCGTTTGGTTTCCCCGTATTGGCTTCGATTGCACATTATGCCAGAAAACCATTGGATGTCCATTTGATGATTGTGGAGCCCGACCGATATATTAAGGCATTTAAAGAAGCGGGTGCGGCCAATATTAGCGTGCATGTCGAAGCGTGCACACACCTCCATCGGACCATCCATGCTATCAAGGAATTAGGGTGTTCGGCAGGAGTGGCGGTCAACCCGCACACCCCGGTATCCCAGCTACACGAAATCATCGAAGATGTGGACATGGTATGCCTAATGTCTGTCAATCCCGGTTTCGGTGGGCAGAAATTCATTGAAGGCACCTATCGGAAGATAAGAGAGCTTCGCGACCTAGCGGCGGGTCGGAATGACAATTTGCTCATTGAAATTGATGGTGGCGTGAGTAGCCATAATGCATTGAGTTTATTGAAAGCTGGAGCAGACGTATTGGTAGCGGGTAATTTCGTTTTCGCTGCTAATGACCCCATCCATGCCGTTGCTGAACTTAAGCGCATCAGCCCAGACCTGATTTCCGTTTGATCGAAGGTGCCTTCTCCCCCTGAGATGGTTTAGGGAGTCGGTATTTTTCCACCCTTATTTGTTTAGAATATTTCCAAATTAAACGAATGGATTGCGCCTAATCGTTGCAACACGTTTTTTTTGTAAATTCGCATCAATTTTAAAAATGGCCTTCAGGCTATTTTTTCGTATCATGATAACCCAACAAGTTAAAACGATAGATGGCATTTGATATTGACATGATAAAAAAGGCTTACGCCCAGTACGCCGAGCGGATCACAGCCGCACGCCAAGTGGTAAATAAGCCTTTGACATTGACCGAGAAAATTTTATATGCCCATTTGTGGGATGGCAATGCAACCCAAGCGTACGAGCGCGGTGTTTCGTATGTTGATTTTGCCCCGGACCGCGTGGCGATGCAGGACGCTACGGCCCAGATGGCACTGTTGCAGTTCATGCAAGCCGGAAGGGCAAAGGTGGCGGTTCCCTCCACCGTCCATTGTGACCACCTCATTCGCGCTAAAGAAGGTGCGGAGAAAGATTTGGCGGTAGCGACTACCGAAAGTAAAGAAGTTTTTGACTTCCTTGCATCGGTGTCCAATAAATATGGCATTGGCTTTTGGAAACCCGGTGCGGGTATTATCCACCAGGTCGTGCTGGAAAACTATGCGTTCCCCGGCGGGATGATGATCGGCACAGACTCCCATACGGTTAATGCCGGTGGGCTTGGAATGTTGGCCATCGGTGTGGGCGGTGCAGACGCATGCGATGTAATGGCTGGGCTTCCTTGGGAGTTGAAATTCCCCAAATTGATCGGGGTAAAACTGACAGGTAAACTCAATGGCTGGACCGCACCGAAAGACGTGATATTGAAAGTGGCGGGTATCCTTACCGTAAAAGGTGGTACCGGCTGCATTGTGGAATATTTCGGCGAGGGGGCGCAGGCCTTATCGTGTACAGGAAAGGGTACCATCTGTAACATGGGTGCTGAAATCGGGGCTACGACCTCTACGTTTGGCTACGATGAGTCGATGGAGCGTTACCTGCGGGCTACAAATCGCGCAGATGTGGCTGACGCGGCTAATGCGGTTAAAGAACACTTAACGGCTGATCCAGCGGTATACGCAGCACCGGAAAAATACTTCGACCAAGTTATTGAGATTAATCTTTCTGAACTAGAGCCCCATCTGAATGGTCCGTTTACACCAGATTTGGCTACCCCGGTGTCAAAGATGAAAGAGGAAGCCGGCAAGAACGGGTGGCCGCTTAAAGTGGAGTGGGGGTTGATCGGGTCGTGTACCAATTCTTCTTACGAAGATTTGTCGCGGGCAGCGTCGATTGCGAAGCAAGCCGTAGACAAAGGTTTGGTCACGAAGGCGGAATTTGGCATCAATCCGGGTTCGGAACAAGTGCGTTACACTGCCGAACGCGATGGATTACTGGATACATTTACCGATTTAGACGCCACGATTTTCACCAATGCGTGTGGGCCGTGTATCGGTATGTGGGCCCGTGTGGGTGCAGAACGCGCGGAAAAAAACACCATCGTACATTCATTCAACCGGAATTTTGCCAAGCGTGCTGATGGCAATCCCAATACCTATGCATTTGTGGCTTCTCCTGAGTTAGTTGCCGCGATCGCGATTGCCGGAGATTTGTCGTTTAATCCGATTACGGACACCTTGGTTAATCATAAAGGAGAAGCGGTCAAATTGGATCCACCTTCGGGAGATGAATTGCCACAAAAAGGGTTTGATGTGGAGGATCCGGGATACCAAGCACCTGCCGAAGACGGCAGCAATGTAGTTGTCGCGGTGTCGCCGACATCCGACCGTTTACAATTGCTTGATCCGTTTGCGCCTTGGGAAGGTACGGACCTCAAAGGGCTGAAGCTCTTGATCAAAGCCAAAGGCAAGTGTACCACAGACCATATCTCCATGGCGGGGCCATGGCTCAAGTATCGTGGGCACTTGGATAATATTTCCAATAACCTGCTCATCGGCGCGGTCAATTATTTCAATGAAAAAACCGATGCTGTTAAAAACCAATTGACCGGTGAATACGGCCCGGTTCCAGCGACGCAGCGGACGTATAAGGCAGCCGGTTTGGGATCTATCGTAGTAGGCGACGAAAACTACGGAGAAGGTTCATCACGCGAGCATGCGGCAATGGAGCCTCGGCATTTAGGTGTGCGTGCGGTGCTGGTTAAGTCATTTGCCCGTATCCACGAAACGAACCTGAAGAAGCAGGGGATGCTGGGATTGACTTTCGCCAATAAGGAGGATTACAATAAAATCTTAGAAGACGATACCATTGATATCTTAGGCCTCACCGAATTTGCACCGAATAGGCCGCTGACGTTGGTGTTGCATCATGCCGACGGAACGACGGACGAAATCATCGTCAACCATAGCTATAACGAGCAACAGATCGGCTGGTTTAAGGCCGGTGGTGCATTAAACATCATCCGCCAGGGCCAAGCCTAGGGGCGTGGGTTTTCACTAACTAAACTAAGCGGAAGCTGTCCGGAGTCATTCGGGCAGCTTTTTTTATGAGGCTGTCTCAAAATATAACACCCAGGTTAAAATATCCTCCCAAAACTATATCTTTGCCGTTTGAAGTAGCCGTTATATGAAGCACATTCGCAATTTTTGTATTATTGCCCATATTGACCATGGTAAAAGCACCTTGGCCGACAGGTTGTTGGAGTATACCAATACCATTAGCCAACGTGAGGCCCAGGCGCAATTGCTGGATAACATGGACCTGGAGCGGGAACGTGGGATTACCATCAAGAGCCATGCCATCCAAATGAATTACGTGAGGGATGGGCAGGAATACACATTGAACCTTATCGATACCCCCGGGCACGTGGATTTTTCCTATGAGGTATCGCGCTCCATTGCGGCTTGCGAAGGGGCGTTGCTGATCGTGGATGCCTCCCAAGGGATACAAGCGCAGACCATTTCCAACCTTTATCTTGCGCTGGAGCATGATTTGGAAATCATCCCGGTGTTGAACAAGATGGATTTACCGGGAGCAATGCCCGAGGAAGTGAAAGACCAAATCGTTGACCTGATCGGTGGCAAGCGGGAAGACATCATTCCGGCATCCGGTAAGACAGGGCTAGGGGTGTTGGAAATCCTGGATGCGATCGTGGAGCGCGTACCGGCACCTGTGGGTGATCCCGATGCGCCATTGCAAGCGTTGATCTTCGACTCTGTGTTCAATTCCTTCCGTGGAATTATGGCGTATTTTAAGGTCGAGAATGGAGCGATACGCAAAGGCGATAAGGTCAAGTTTATCGCTACAGGTAAGGAGTATATTGCCGATGAAATCGGTACGCTGAAACTAAACCAAGTACCGAAGGAGGTCATTCGTACGGGTGACGTAGGGTACATTATATCCGGTATCAAAGAAGCTCGTGAAGTAAAAGTAGGTGACACCATTACCCACGTAGCTCGCCCGAGTAAAGAAGCGATCAAGGGATTCGAAGAAGTGAAACCCATGGTGTTTGCTGGCATATACCCGGTAGACACAGAAGATTATGAAGAACTGCGGGAAAGCATGCACCGCTTGCAGCTCAATGATGCGTCATTGGTGTTTGAACCGGAATCATCCGCAGCGTTAGGTTTCGGTTTCCGTTGCGGTTTCCTCGGAATGTTGCACATGGAAATCATCCAGGAGCGCTTGGAGCGGGAGTTTGACATGACCGTGATTACCACGGTACCGAACGTATCGTATAAGGCCTACCTGACGAAAGACAACGAAGAAATCATCGTCCATAACCCATCGGATTTGCCGGATCCCAGTAAGCTGGATTATGTGGAAGAACCCTATATTAAAGCCAATATCATTACCAAGGCTGAATTCGTGGGACCTGTCATGTCGCTTTGTATCCAAAAGCGCGGAACCATTATCAACCAGTCTTATTTGACGGCGGATCGCGTGGAACTCGTGTTTGAAATGCCGATGGGTGAAATTGTTTTCGATTTCTACGATAAATTGAAGACCATATCCAAAGGATACGCATCATTTGATTACCATCAGATCGGGTATCGGCAATCGGATTTGGTGAAAATGGATATTCGGCTTAACGGTGAGCCCGTCGATGCATTGTCTTCGCTCATTCATCGAAGCAATGCGTATGATTTTGGCAAGAAGATATGTGAGAAATTAAAAGAGTTATTGCCAAGGCAACAATTTGAAATCGCGATACAAGCATCGATTGGCGCTAAGGTCATTGCCCGGGAAAATGTTCGCGCGTTGCGCAAGGATGTGACGGCGAAATGTTATGGCGGTGATATTTCCCGTAAACGTAAGCTATTGGAAAAACAGAAAAAAGGGAAAAAGCGCATGCGCCAAGTAGGGAATGTAGAAATTCCCCAATCGGCCTTTATGGCGGTTTTGAAATTGGACTAGTATAATTTTAGATTTTAGATTTACGATTTTGGATTGTTAGCGGTCAAATCGTAAATCGTAAACTGTAAATCGTAAATGAATATACTTGATGGTAAGCTGGTATCAGCAAAAATAAAAGAAGACATTAAGCAAGAGGCAGCGGCTTTTTTAGCCGAAACGGGTAGAAAACCACATTTAGTGGCGATTTTGGTGGGCAATGACGGCGCGAGCGAAACCTATGTGGCCAGCAAGATGCGCAATTGTGAACTGGTAGGCTTCGAATCAACCAATATCCACTACGACAATACCGTTACTGAAGCAGAACTGTTAGCCAAGATTGCAGAACTCAATGCTGATGAAACCGTGGATGGGCTTATCGTCCAGTTGCCGCTGCCGAAGCACATTGATCCGGACCGCGTGACCGAAGCGATCGACTATAGAAAGGATGTGGATGGTTTCCATCCGGTTAACCTCGGACGTATGCAGCGCAACCTGCCTTGTTTTATTCCCGCCACCCCGTATGGCATTTTGTTGATGCTGCAACACTATCAAATTGACACCACGGGATTGCATGCAGTAGTCGTGGGTCGGAGTAATATTGTGGGAAGCCCTATGAGCATCCTACTTGCCCGAAACACGAATCCGGGCAATTGCACCGTTACGCTGACGCACAGCCGTACCAAGAACATTAAAGAAGAGGTGTTACGAGCGGATATTATCGTAGCGGCCATCGGAAAGAAACAGTTCATTACGGCTGATATGGTCAAGGATGGAGCGATTGTCATCGATGTGGGGATTAACCGTGAAAGTAGTACTCAAACCAAGTCGGGTTATAAATTATATGGGGATGTTGATTTTGATCAGGTAGCACCTAAAGCATCGTGGATTACTCCTGTGCCGGGTGGTGTGGGACTGATGACCATTGTTGGGTTGCTTAAAAACACACTTGAGGCGGCTAAGGGGAGTATTTACCGAATTTAAGTCCGGAAGTCGTGAAGACGGGAGACCGAAGCCAGGAGGTAGCAAAAATAAACCCGCGTAAATCCCTGCCTGCGGCAGGCAGGCGTATAATCTGCGTCATCCCTGCCTACCGGCAGGCAGGCGCATTCCGTTGGAGGTAAGTTTGGTACAACTATTGTTTAACCTCAGCATTAATTTATATCATTAAACACCAATCAACATGAAGAAATTTGCATTAGCAGCGTTGTTTGCCGGGGCATTGGCTTTCACGGCCTGTAATAACGGTCAATCAGGAGGTCATGCGCACGACCACGATCATGATCACGCGGATCATGACCACCACGATCATGACCACGACCATTCCTTAGGTGAAGAAGCCGAAACCGCATTAGATAGCCTAGAAAAGGCAGGCGAGGAAATTGGCGCGAATGTCGAAAAAGCAGGTGAAGATGCGAAATCCACGTTTCAAGAAGCCAAAGAAGGGGTGAAAGCAGGTATCCAAGCAGCTAAAGAAGAAGTGAAAGAAGCATCCAAAGCCGCCGCACAAGATGTGAAGGTTGCTGCCAAGAAAGTGGAAGAGAAAGCGAAAGACATCGCCAAGAAGGATTAACGACACTCAGCCGTTATCATACAGAAACCCATGGAGACGTTCCATGGGTTTTGTGTTTTTTGTAGGTTTTGCGGGTGTTGTCAGTCATAGAAACCCGACGTAGTAGGGTTGAATGGATGATTGCTTTATCAGTTCAAATAATCTTCGTCTGCCTGATTCAATGGTTTGTTAACCTCAAATGGAGGGTTATCCGATGAAAATTCGTCTGAAACTTGTTTCTTTCTGGGTCTGCCGAGCATAAATCCCACAATTGCCCCGATCACGAACATGGTTCCAAGTACCGCTAATTTAGGAACGGAACGCGTGCCGAATATCCAAAAATTGACCTCGTCCATGTTTTTCATCAGGATCACCGTAACCAATACGGTGATCACGATAATGAAGATGGTTTTTGCGCTCATGGTGTCTACCAAATTACAGTTTAGCGAAAATAATAAAAAATATTTGGTTTATCCATGCTGACGTTTTGTTACATTGGCTCGTCATGCCATTGTCTGAAAAAAAAATAAGCGAGGTATGTTTTGCTAAAAATGAAGTTATTTTTGATTCTATTTAATTGTTAATCAGTATATTATTTGGTATTTATTGTCGGGCATGTTACCGAATATTTAATAAATATGTTAAAGTTTTTTAACTTTTTTTTGCAATCATTTGAATAAACAGTATCCGCTCATTATATTTGGCTGTTGATAAATACACATTTTTAACATACACACACGAATTTAAACACGGCTATTTGGCAATTTTTACACGTAATCTGAATAAATCTAAGACACCGTCCTTTTCAGTTTTTTGTACGTTATTTTTGTTTTGCATCTTGATGCCAATTAGTGGTTTAAGTTATTGTGTTTGCGTAACGGCATAATACACAATGATGTTTCGACACATGGAAATAGGACATACGAAAGTCCTGACCGATATTAAAAACGTTTTCCAACTTAACAGGTTCAGCTTGGTGATCAAACCAGGTGAATAATGATTCTCATTTACTTTATTGTCTATTAAATTTAGGTTTAATAGCTATTTGAAACGACCTTGCCTAGCAGGTAAATCGAAAAACTTTATATATTGACTATTTTTTTAACCAAATTCACAAACACATGAAACAAAAATTACTATGTTTCTTAATGCTTGGCGTATTGCTGATTGGATCAGCATACGCTCAGGACAGGAGGATCAGTGGTAGGGTGACATCGTCACAGGACGGGGCCCCCTTAAGCGGGGTATCGGTAGCTGCAGTGGGAACTAGCCAAGCTACATCAACAGGTGACAATGGCGAATACACATTGACAGTATCGGAGAATGCCACACGATTGGAGTTCAGGTATCTGGGCTATATCAATCAAATTGTAAACATCGATGGAAGGAACATCATCAATGTAGCGTTAGAATTAGACGCAACAACATTGAGTGAGGTCGTCGTGACAGGTTACGGAACTGTTAGAAGGCAGGATTTTGCGGGAAGCGCTGTCTCTATCGGTGGAGAGCAGATTGCTAACTTGCCTGTACAGAGTTTTGACCAAGCGCTTGGTGGACGTGCTGCCGGTGCGCAGATCTCCATTCCCAATGGGGTAGTTGGTAATCCACCTGTCATTCGGATTCGGGGTACAAATTCCATCTCATTGAGTAGCTATCCTTTGATCATCATTGATGGGGTGCCTACCGTTACGGGTGAATATAGTGGTTCGTCAAGTGCGGTTAATCCGCTTTCTGCAATCAACCCCAGTGATATTGAGAGTATCGACATTTTGAAAGACGCCAGTGCAACAGCCATCTATGGTAGCCGGGCTGCAAACGGAGTGTTGGTTATTACAACCAAAAAAGGGAAGTCAGGTGCGGCTACTTTGGCTCTTGATAGCTGGGTATCTATCAACCAACCTCAGCGCTTACCAAAAATTTTGGATGCATACCAATACGTAGAATTGAAAAATGAGGGATTGATTAATGCTGGTCAGTACAATCCACAAACCAATTCGTATAATCTAGATTATGATGCCAATGGCAATGTCATTAATACCAATTGGTTGGATTTCGTATATCGTGACGGAGTTTCACACAACCATTCTGTCAGCATTCGAGGTGGTTCGGAAAGCACCACATATTATGGGTCAGTGATCTTCTCTGATCAGCAAGGTATCCTAATCGGGAATGATTATAACAGAATCGGTGGTAATTTTAATGTTGACCACAAGTTCGCGAAAATCTTCAAGTTCGGCACCAAGTTAAATGTCACGAACGAGAACACCAAGTCATTTACAGGTTCCGGATCGTTGTCGGGTGAAGCATTTTCGGTAACCGGCCTTGGCCGTATCGGATTGGTTTCTCAACCAAACGTTTCACCATTCAATCCAGATGGATCGTATAACGTTTCAGGCAACCAGTTAGGTAGCGGAGCGAACACTGCAGCGGCTCCAGGTTATTACAACCTTGCGGTTTTACGCGACCACAATCGCTCTAACTCAGCTACCCGTAGGATACAGGGTAATGCCTATATTGAGGCGGCACCGCTTCCTTGGTTGACACTTAGAAGTTTATATGGCATCGATAATTTTGATGTTGATGACGATATTTTCCAGTCACCAATCAATGGTGACGGTTTTGCAGCAGGCGGACGTGCCATCAGGCAAGGTTATTTCTACCGCACGTGGGTATGGACTAATACATTTGATATCCAACATACGTTTGATGACAAACATTCCGTCCATTTCTTGGGAGGTAACGAGCAGACGAGAAGAACTACTGATGGCTTTTGGGGACAACGAGACGGACTATCTGATCCAGCTTTTGAACATATCGGAGCCGGATTTATCACACCGTCAGTTGGTGGTGGATACTCAGAAAACTACCTTGTCTCGTTCTTTGGTGCTTTGAACTATGACTTTGCGAAGAAGTACTATGTGAATGCTTCGTTGCGGCAGGATGAATACTCAGCTTTCGGCCCGAATAGCAAAGCAGGTACGTTTTATAGTATCGGTGGTATGTACGATATCAGTAACGAGCAATTCTGGCAGGACGGATCCTTGGGCAATATCTTCAATAGGTTCCGCTTAAAAGGTAGCTACGGTACAGTGGGTAACCACAATGGATTGGGCTGGTTGGCACCAAATTCCCTGTATGGCTACGGTCTGTACGGTGTTATCCCTTCCTTAGCTCCTTCATCCGCGGGCAACCTGTCCATCGGGTGGGAGAGTAGCAAGAAGCTTGATTTGGGTATCGATTTCGGCCTCCTGAATGACCGCATTACTGTAGAGGCAGGTTATTTTAAGAACGATGTCGATGATTTAATTTATTCCGTTCCCCAAGCACCATCCGCAGGACTGATATCTAATCCTGATGTCAATATCGGTAGTATGGTGAATAAGGGTTTTGAATTAACCATTACTGCTCAGGCGGTTCGGAAGAATGATTTTAGCTGGACGCCTTCGTTCAACTTGACGCATGTGCAAAACGAATTGGTATCGTTAACCGACCATATCGACCAATTTACAAGTGAAACTTCAGGACTAGAGGTTGCCAGTATCTCTCGGGTTGGCGGCCCACTTGGTCAGATTTTCGTCGTTCGCACGGATGGAGTTGACCCGGCTACTGGTAGAAGAATATTCATCAACGCCGATAACGAACGCGTGTTTTATGCGCATCCTGGGCAATGGACGTATGCGGACGGCTCGACTGCTCCGGCCATTACTACAAATGACCAGATGCCGGTTGCGAACTCAATGCCTCGCTATTTTGGTGGTTTCAGTAATAATTTTGCATACAAGAATTTCGACTTGAACTTGAATTTCACGTTCCAGTTGGATTATTCGATTTACTGGGGTACGAGAGCTGGTTTGTTTGATAACCGGACATGGAACAACAGTGTGGAAAGCATGAACAGGTGGACAACCCCGGGGCAGGTGACCGACATCCCACGCATTGTAGCGGGTGACAACTGGTCTAACGGATCGGCGATGCCGATTGATGCCAATGTGTTTAAGGGAGATTTCTTGAAGTTGCGTGACATTGCTTTAGGGTATAGCCTTCCAAAAACCATATTGAATCAGGTAGGTATTTCTAACCTCCGGATATACGCCAGTGCGCACAATGCGTTTATCTGGACGAAATATCCTGGAACCGATCCAGAGGTGTCGTCCAATGGTAACAGTAACGTAGCGCAAGGTATTGACCGGAACTCTGTTGCTAATGGAAGAGCATTTACTGCTGGCATCAATGTTACATTTTAACGTATATGGTGCTTAGCGAATCAACTTGTTTATAAGTATAATATCGAAACAATGAAAAGGAACAAATTAACGAATATAGCCCTTATCTTACTCGCAGTAATGATGGGGGTGCTATCTGGATGTCGGAAAGAGAGTAACCTGTATCCTTCTTCCAGAACTGCGGTAGATTCTGAAAATGCCTTCGCTTCTGCCGACCGTATTGAGGGATTGGTATATGGTATCTACAACGCCTTGAAACATGGGCAGTTTTATGGAGGAAGGTATTTGGTATACAATGATATCAGGGCAGATAACTTTCTGAATCGTACCCAAAATGGTGTTACTGGTTTGCAGACATGGTTACAGAATGTGGATAACAGTACCAACGAGGTTATAAACCTTTGGTATCGCGGGTATGTGACCATTAACAATGCCAATCTGTTTATCGACGGTATGGAAGCCGGTGGTACCGAAGTGGTCGGTGGCGAACAGGCAAACCGATACATCGGTGAGGCTCGTTTTTTAAGGGCGCTTTCATATTATAGCCTGTTGCAGATGTATGCACAACCTTACCATGTAAACAACGGTGGTTCTCCTGGCTTGCCGCTTCGGTTGACGGGTAATGTCGGTGCAGATGATTATAGCTTGGCGAAAAGCTCGGTAGCTGAGGTGTATGCACAAATCATTGACGACCTTAATTTTGCCGAAACTAACTTGCCTGAAAACTATGGCGATCCCCATTTGAACACGACAAGGGCACATAAGAATACCGCAATTGCGCTGAAAACTCGCGTTTATTTATCCATGGGTGATTACGCATCCGTGATCAGTGAAGGGAATAAGATTGTAAGTGCTTCCGCGCCATATGCATCGACCAGCGGTGTCAACATGTCCTTAGCGAGTAACATCGCATCTGTGTTTGAGCCACCTTATACAGGAGACGAATCGATATTCTCCATGCCAATGGCGGCCAACAGTGCACCCGGTACCCAGAATGCGCTTCAGTATTATTACATGGGTAATGTTGAGTATACCTTGAACCCTAACGGTATCATTGCCAATTCTGGTTGGTCAGGAGGTGATGCTCGACGCGATTTCATTGGCTCAAGCGATTTCGGTAGCATTTTGGTGAAATTTACCGTACCGAATCCTTGGACAGACTACGTACCGGTCATTCGCTATGCTGAGGTTTTGTTAAATTTGGGTGAAGCTATTGCCAGAAGTACCAATAGTGTTGATGCACGTGCGGTAAGCTTGCTAAATGCCGTACGCAACCGATCAGACGCTTCGACGACGTTTACCGTTGGCAGTTTCGCTAATGCAGATGCTTTGTTCAATGCATTTCTGACAGAGCGTAACATCGAGTTTTTAGGCGAGGGTATTCGGAGCTTGGATTTGTTGCGGTTAGGTTTGCCTTTTCCGGCCAAAGGCGCTGCTCCTGAGGTAGCACCAAGTGCACAAAACTATGTTTGGCCGATGTCAGCAAATGAGATCCTTTACAATCCGCTGATTGGCAACTAGGCAATCGAGCTTTTTCAAACCATATTTAAATATGTATAACATGAAAAGAATAAAGATAATAGGTTACAGGGTGTTTTTTACACTGCTCTGTGGATTACTTGTTATGGCATGTACGGATAGCTATAAATTTTCTCCGGGTGGAACTTCGTTGGGCTTTACTGTGGGGTCTGCTAGTTACCCGACCTTTTTTGAGGGCGCTGATAGGGCTCCGCTGTCCGTGGATATACTGCTCAATGCCGAACCCTCTCAGCCGATTACGTTGAATTATACCGTGTCGTCTTCTACCGATGCCCAGTTGGGTGTGCAGTATGAAAATCCAAACAATGGATCGATTACCATCCAACCGGGGTCCGGAAGGTACGTCTCTATCGATGTGATCAATCTATTAGCGGCTGGATATGCTGGCGAGGATAATGGCCGTAGGGATTCGTATGAAATAACCATTACTCCATCGGACCAATATGCGATCAATGCTATCGGAAGGTCGTCTACAACTGCAGATGTATTTGCCCAATGTGTCTTTGATGCCGGTTCGTTCGTAGGAGACGCCCATTTGGAAGACGGTTTTACTCCGGATGAATATACGGTTTCGATTTCGCAGGTTGACGAGACCACATTGAGGTTGACTGGCTTTCTTCCAGAAGGCTCAGGTGACCTGACCTATACCTGGACGTTCTCAATCAATCCATTGTCAGGTGTTGTGACAGTTCCTTATCAGATTTTCACGACCGATAATTTGTTTGGAACTCCTTATTCAAATTGGGCTGTACAGGGTGCTGGTAACTTCGATATTTGTAACCGTGTCCTGACGTTGACATTGACACATACGGTGGATGCGGGTAGTTACGGGCAATCGACTCACAAGATTATTTGGCCGTAACGGCCCTTTGTTACATTAACAAATAGATAATTCCTATATTTGTATCTCGATGGTGTTTTATCACCATCGAGATTTTTTTATTTAACTTAAATGGTGATGAGGTATTTACTGTTTTTTGCGTTCAGCTACGTATTGATTGGCACGGCCTGTGCGCAGGATGCGATTACTGGCGACCCACAAAAGATGGCTTCATTGTATGCTAGGGTACATGTGGATGTAAAAGGATCCCCTTATTTGTATGATGAGTGGTCGAACGGCTCGGTTTACTTGACCAATGGCTCGAAACATGAAAATTTGGAGTTGATGTACGACGTGCTGGAAGGGAAGGTGTTATATAAATCGACAGACGGTAAAACATGGGAATTTACTGCGCCGGTTGCGTCATTTAATATCGATGGCAAAGCGGAATTTAAAAAGGGTGCTAACGGATTTTACCAGATACTATTCGATGGCGATAAGCCATTGTACAAGAAACTTACCAAGAATGTCCTTGAAAAAAGACCCTATGGTTCGTCCAATATTGAAAAAACTGTCACTAATTCCACCAATTACTATATTGGAGATCTAAAGGCCCCAAAACGAATCAAAACAGACAACGCATCTGTCGCAGCACTTTTTGGAGCCGATGAAACGAAAGCAAAACAGTATATCAAAGACCATAAATTGAACGTAAAAAAAGAAGAAGATCTGATTAAAGTATTTGAATATATGGATCAGGACAACTAATGAAATAATACCGTTTGAGTATAATTGGTTCCTTCTCATTATGGGGAAAAACGTCGAGCATCGGCTATTTAATAGCTGTTCCTAAAACGAAAATTTCGAAATCTTATATAGGACTAGTCATTCTTTTCTGCAGACGGGTTTATCACGCTATTTCAACTCCCCCGCTACTTGCGTAGTCGTTGATTTTGCGTCATCGAATAATGTCACGCTAGAAGTCATTAATCTAATAGAAATTGTATCGACCTTTGCCGCATTCAAAAATATAACCTCAAAGCAAAAAAAAGATTTGCGCTGGATTTTTTGTTTATGTCCTTTTTTTTGTTAAATTTATTTATTAAAACATCATTTATGAAAAAAATTATCGTTCTATTAGCCGTTATTCTAGGAATAGCGGTGATGCCTGTCAGCAGGGTTGAATCTAAAGCTATTCAACTCAAAGTTGTCAATCAGCAAGGTGCTACTTATTATGCTGGAACTATCTACAAGAGTTTTCCTTTCGAAGCTCGTTTTGATTTTTCGTTTGTTCCTGTTGGAGGCCCGAATTCTTTTATTGTCACCGAAGCAACTATGACTGTAGATGGAAATACACTACCTGTAACCTACATCGATGCTTGGGTACAGTTTGACGGTGGGTATTATAAGATCACAGGAACATTTGGGACAAATGATGGGCCCTTCATATTCAATAATGAAGAATTTTTGGCTTTTGAGGGGAGTTAAAACAAGATAACCACACACCCCCTAACCTTATCTAACTTTAATGTAAAACTAGCCTGTGTTATGTCGAGCGTGGATAAGAGGGGGCTGTATGGGGAGCTTATACCCTAAAAATGAAGTTCCATTAGGTGCCATTTCATCAGGCATCGTACTGTGTATTTTCCATGTTGAGTGCTGGCTTCCCGAAAATTGGGCTATTGGAGTTGGTCTTTATTGTAGATTCAAGGGTGCGCGATAAATTTTCGCCCTAAGATAGTGCGAGTGTTAAGCGCATCGTCACTTATGCTGTGTTGAACGTTCTGATCCCTGCTGGCTACCGCTTAAGAGAAATACGCGTAGTTTCGGTGAAGTACATGTGACCAATTGTAGTCGATGTATACCCCGAACTGACCTTGATAATGGCCATCAAGATTAACATTTACCGAGTGCCGAGGCACAACAAGTAGTCCGAAAACATCACCCCATCTCCTTCAATTCCCGACCACCTGCGTAATCGACGATTTTGCATCCCCGAATAGCATCAAGCAATTCGGGTAGCCAAATAATTCATTTTCGATCCCGGCGTAACCGGCATTCATACTCATAAGTGGTGGGTGATTTATAGAAACCCACCCCAAATAAATCCGTCAAACTGCTTCACTGGATAACGGCCAATGACATAATAATTGCTGATATTGAGGTTTGCCGATAGTGAGGCTACCTGTTTCATGTCGTCGGCCGTGGCCGTCTCTTTCACTTCAAAGCTCTTTTGTTGGTCTAAAATAAAATCAATCTCCTTACCGGTTTTCAGTTGGTAATAGTGCAGGTCGCCGTGGTGTAGGAGTTGATTGAATACGGCATTTTCAAACTTGGCTCCACTGCTTGTTTCACCCGTTATGGAGGCAATACCATTGTCTAAAAAATAGATTTTCCGTGCTTTGGTAATCTCTCGGTCGGCACTTCTTGATAAAACAGGAATCGTACGGATTAGGAAACTTTTTTCAAGTAAATCGATATAATTCTCTACGGTCTGTCTTGAGATTCCCATGATACTTGTAAGTTTGGTTATCTCGAGTCTCGTTCCGATTCGAGGAGCCAATAACCGTATAAGCTTGTAGATGTTTGTTGGATTGCGGATATCCGATAGGAGTGTAATATCAAAATTAATATAAGAACTTAGGATATCATTAATCAAATCTTTCTTTTCTTCGATGGTTCGGGATAGTACAACTTCCGGAAATCCTCCATATTGAATGAACGATTCGTAATAAGGTTTAAGGCGTTCATACTCGGAAGTTACGAATTGCTTTGCCTCAATAATTGTCCGCGGTGTATTGGCAATATCATTAAAGATAAGTAGCTCCGCGAAATTTAGGGGATAGATTTCGAATATTTTTTTTCTGCCCGCCAGCGATTCGGAAAATAGATTCTTGATATAATAAGCACTTGATCCCGTTACGATGAATTTGATACGGTAAGTATCATAAAGGTATTTAAGTACACTGGGAATATTGGGGGCTAGTTGGATTTCGTCTAAGCCAATCAAAATTGGCTTGCTCGTGTCGGCTCCTTGCTGTTTAATGGAGAAGATGATGTTCTCATAGTTCGGTTCGGAAAAGAGCAGCCGATTGTCCATACGCTCCAAATCAAAATAAAACTGCTGTTTGATGTTGGAATCAGCCATGAGCTGTTTCAGCAATGTAGTTTTTCCTGTTCGGCGCATTCCGGTTAATACCGTAATTTGCTTTTTATCAAGATGTTCTCGGAGAGCAGGATAAATAGACCGTTGATAGAACATAGGATTACCGTTTATTTGTCGCAATAATACTTATGTTTTAGTATTACTTTTTTATAAGTATAATTTAATTTTAGTAATACTTTTATGTAATTTAATTTTAACAAAAGTAATGAATTGTTTTGGCATAACGAAAATATCACTATTTGATATTTTTTAATCAAATTTGATTATCCGTTTTCATGCCTATTCGTCACTGCGAACTCGAGCGAGGGGTGGTGAGATGGAGTGAAGCAGTCTCGTTATCAGTAGATTGCTACGGCTCGCTCAACCCCGCTCAGCCTCGCAATGACGTCAAGGATGATAGTTAGGTGTGAAAGCGGACAATCAGAGTCAAATAGTATTACTTTATGATGTTTTATCGTACAGTAGGAGGGGCAGAAATAGGTTTTGTTGCGAAGCACTACAATCAAACGATAGCCGTAGCATGGGCGAAAGAATCGATGAGGGTTCACTTAACGGCTTAGTGTATGCTTTATAAGTCTTATAGTGTTATTTGCTGATGTCACCCCATCTCTTTCAATTCTCCCACGACCTGCGTAATCGACGATTTCGCATCCCCGAATAGCATTAAACAATTCGGGTAGCCAAATAGTTCATTTTCGATTCCGGCGTAGCCGGCATTCATCCCGCGCTTGCAGACGATGACCGTTTGCGCGTTTTCTACATTCAGCACGGGCATCCCGAAGATTGGGCTATTGGGATTGGTCTTGGCTGCGGGATTGACGACATCATTTGCCCCGATAATCAACGCGATGTCCGTCGTGGCAAACTCGTCATTGATGCGTTCCATTTCGATCAACTTGTCATACGGGATATTGGCCTCCGCAAGTAGCACATTCATGTGCCCCGGCATCCGGCCCGCTACTGGGTGGATGGCAAACTTGACGGATATATTGCGTTTTTCAAGTAACTCTGCTAACTCTCTCACGGCGTGCTGGGCTTGCGCAACAGCCATCCCGTAGCCCGGTACGATGATGACCGAAGAAACCGAATCGAATAGCATAGCGCTTTCTTCTACACCAACCTCCTTGACAACGATATCGCTTGCTTGGTCGTCAGCGGATGCAGTGGTTTGTCCAAAACCACCCAACACCACGTTTGCCAGCGAACGGTTCATCGCTTTACACATGATTTGGGTGAGAATAAAGCCTGCTGCCCCAACCATGGCACCGGTAATAATCAACACTTGGTTTTCGAGCACAAAACCAGTTGCCGCCGCTGCTATCCCTGTGTAGGAGTTAAGCAACGCGATCACCACGGGCATATCGGCACCCCCGATCGGAATAACCGCTAAGATGCCCAATACGAGGGCAATGGCTAACAGACCAACGATCCACAGGTGGTTCGTCGGCGAGAGCATGAACATGACCGAACAACCGATGGCGGCGATCAGCAGCAGTGCGTTAAGTATGTGTTGTCCGGTGAATACCACGGATTTTCCGCTAACGAGGCCTTTTAATTTGCCAAAGGCAATCATGGAGCCCGAAAAGGTAACGGCCCCAATAATGATACTCAACGCCATGCTTACACCAACGGCGGCTTGGATGCTGCTCCCGCCGATTTCTTGTGTCATCCGCCAGTATTCGGAGGTCGACACGAACGCCGACGCTAGACCACCGAAGCCATTAAGCAACGCGATCATTTCGGGCATGGCTGTCATGGCCACCTTGCGAGCAGCGTATACCCCGACGGAAGAGGCAACCAAGATGGTAACGGCAATCTCCGTATAACTTAATATCTGTTGATCCAGCAAGGTAGCAACGATTGCCAGTGTCATGGCTAACATCGAAAAGAAGTTACCTTTGCGTGCCGTGGGTGTTTTGCCGAGCATCTTTATGCCGATGATGAATAAAACAGCAGCGATTAAGTAGGCGATTCGTATGAGTAATGGGTTTTCCATTGGTTTTTATTTGACTATAGGCCTTCTAACTATTCAACTTCCGGACTTTCCGACTTCCGGTCATCATTACTTTTTCTTTTTGAACATTTGCAGCATCCGATCGGTCACCACATAGCCACTCACGACGTTCAGTGTCGCGAGGAATAATGCGGCAATGCCCAGCATTTTGCTCGTTGACCACCCTAGGGATCCCGAGGCTATTAATGCCCCCACGATGGTAATGCCCCCAATGGCATTCGTGGCGGAAAGTAGGGGAGTGTGTAGGGTAGGGGGAACTTTAGTGATGAGCTCGAAGCCGATAAATCCGGCCAGGACAAAGGCGTACAGTAGGATGAGTAGGGTGTCTGCTGTCATGGTGTCTTCGTTAATAGTTCTTTTGTGAATGGATGCACGATTTCTCCTTGATGGGTAATCAACGCTCCTTTGGTAATGTCTTCCTCGAGTTCCCATTTGAAGCCGTCTTTGTCGGCCAAATGGAGTAAAAGGGTACTGATGTTGCGCGCATATAAATCGCTGGCATTCGTGGACAATAGGGAGGGTAGGTTGGTTTCCCCAATGATGGTGACTCCATGTTTCACCGACGTTTCACCAACGTCGCTGATTTCGCAGTTTCCACCCGATTCAACAGCCATGTCCACAATGACGGCGCCTGTTCTCATGGTTTTGACCATGTCTTCGGTCACCAATACCGGGGCTTTTTTGCCAATGACCAGTGCCGTCGTAATGACCAAATCGGCTTCTGCCACGTGTTTGGCTACTAATTCTTTCTGCTTTTGGAGGTACTCGGCGGTGACTTCACGCGCATATCCGCCCTCGGTCTGTACGCCTTCGCCTTCTACTTGAAGAAAGCGGCCGCCCAATGATTCCACTTGTTCTTTGGTTTCGGGCCGCACATCGGTCACTTCCACCACGGCGCCGAGGCGTTTAGCAGTAGCAATGGCTTGCAGGCCGGCCACACCTGCACCAAAAATCAACACCCGTGCAGGCGTGATGGTTCCGGCGGCAGTCATCATCAATGGGAATATTTTACCCAGTGCATTTGCCCCCAATAACACCGCTTTGTAACCGGCTAGGTTGGCTTGCGAACTCAGTGCGTCCATTTTTTGCGCCCGGGAGATGCGAGGTACCGCATCCATGGCAAATGCCGATATCTTTTTTCGGTTAATCGTAGCGATTAATTCAGGTACGGTGTATGCATAGAGGAACGAAATGGTGACGCTGCCTTCGGGCAAGGATTCCAATTCCGCTGCTGTGGGCGCATTGACCTTGAGGAGCACGTGAGCATCCCGCAGTAATGAGGCTTTGTCGGCTACGATTTCGCCTCCGGCTTTTTCATACGCATCGTCATCGAATCCTGAAGCGAGTCCTGCGTCCTGTTCGATTAAGCATTTAAAACCAGCTTTGGTTAATGACTTGATGACATCAGGCGTTAGGGCTACACGGCGTTCATGGGCTCGGCTTTCTTTGGTAATGGCTAGATTCACAATAGTGGTTATTGTTTAATTGATTTAACAAAATCGAGGTTTAACATCCTACGAACGGCTGCCGACGCAGCTGTTGTTATCAAAACGTCCTCAATATGCTATTTTTTTTGCGAATTGCCAACCGAACACCATAGAATTTACAGATTGTAACAAAAAAAAGAGGGTGCTGATATCAGCACCCTCTAATTAAGGTTAAAATGAGATGGTGTCGAAATTACTCCGCTACCACTTCAAAAGGCACTTGTACTTTTACCTCTTTGTGTAAGTTCAAGTTTGCGACGTACTCGCCCAATGTTTTGGGATCTTGGTCGAATGTGATGCGACGGCGATCTACTTCAAAGCCTTCTTTTTTCAATGCATCAGCGATTTGGATGCTATTGACAGACCCGAAGATTTTTCCGGTTTCGCCCGCTTTGGCACCGATCGTCAATTTCAAGCCTTCCAGTTTAGTCGCCAATTCAGTGGCGTCTTTTTTGATTTTGTCTTGCTTGAATTGTGCCTGACGGATATTTTCCGCCAATACTTTTTTCGCTGATTCAGTAGCCAATACAGCAAATCCTTGCGGGATGAGGTAATTGCGGCCGTAACCTGGTTTTACGGTTACGATATCATCTTTTTCACCAAGTTTCTTGATGTCTTGTTTCAAAATTACTTCCATGTCGTTTACCTCCCTATTTTAATGAATCAGTAACATAAGGTAATAGACCGATGTGACGGGCACGTTTTACTGCTTGGGCCACCTTGCGTTGGAACTTCAAGGAAGTACCGGTAAGACGGCGGGGCAATACCTTGCCTTGGTCATTGACAAACTTCAATAGGAAGTTAGCGTCTTTGTAGTCGATGTAACGGATGCCGTTTTTCTTGAAGCGGCAATACTTTTTACGGTTGTCCTCCACTTTGGGGGCAGTTACGTATTGGATTTGTTCGTTTGCCATTAGTTAGCCACCTCCTCTGCTTTAGGCGCTTCGGCCTTTTTGTTAAAAGCACCACTGCGTTTCTTCTCGTTGTAAGCAATGGCGTGTTTGTCCAATCTGATCGTCAGGAAACGCATTACCCGCTCATCACGCTTGTATTCAATTTCCAGTTTACTGATCAATTCACCTGGAGCCTTGAATTCTGTTAGGTGATAGAATCCGGTTGTTTTTTTCTCAATCGGATACGCTAATTTTTTCAAACCCCAATTATCCTCGTGGATAATTTCGGCTCCGCCTTCGCTCAGGATGTTTTTGAATTTGGCAATGACCTCCTTCGAAACCTCCTCAGAAAGCAACGGGGTAAGAATGATAACGGTTTCGTACTGTTGCATACTTTGTTGAAATGTAAAATTAATTAACTAATTCCGCCTTAAAACGGGCTGCAAAGTTATACATAATGTTTTTGATATCAAAACGCTACGGAAATAATTTTTCCGGTCAGAATTTGAATAATTAAAATAAAGCGTTACCTTTGCGCTTCATTTTAGAAACGATATTTTATAATTTTTAATTTATTAACAATGTACGCAATAGTAGATATAGCCGGACAGCAATTCAAAGTTGCAAAAGACCAGCAGCTCTTTGTGCATCGCTTACAAGGAGATGAAGGCGCTAGTATTGAATTTGACAATGTATTGTTAGCGGAAGATGGTGGCAAATTCTCCGTGGGTGTACCCACTGTAAAAGGAGCCAAGGTTTCTGCTAAGATCCTGTCACATTTGAAAGGTGATAAAGTGATTGTTTTCAAAAAGAAACGCCGTAAGGGCTACAAAAAGAAAAATGGTCACCGTCAACAGTTCACCAAAATTGAGATCACCGGGATCACGTTATAAAATCAGATTGTTTAATTGGGCTTTTGCCTTAACATATACATACATAAGACATGGCACATAAAAAAGGTGCGGGTAGTTCGAAGAACGGCCGTGAGTCACATAGCAAGCGTTTGGGCGTAAAAATATTTGGTGGGCAAGAAGCCATTGCCGGTAACATCATCGTTCGCCAACGGGGTACTAAACACCATCCTGACCAGAATGTCGGCATGGGTAAGGATCATACCTTGTTTGCACTGATCGACGGGAAGGTGGTATTCCGTAAAAAAGCGAATAACAAATCATACGTTTCTGTCCTGCCAATCGAGCAAGAGGTGGTTGTCGAACAACCAAAGGCTGCTGAGAAAAAAGTAACCGCTAAAAAGGCAGTTGCCAAAGCAGAGGAAGCAGAAGTAGTTGCGGCTGAGAAACCGGAACCTGCAAAAGCGCCTAAGAAGACAGCTAAGGCTTCAAAAGCAGAAGCAGCTGCTGACGAGGCAGCGACTGAAGAATAAGGCTAAAAATCAATTAGCTTATTTGGAAAACCACGAGCAATATGTTCGTGGTTTTTTATTGAACGCGCTTTTTTGTTTTGGAACGCGGATGACACTGATGGAACGCCTGCCTGCCGCAGGCAGGGATTTACACGGATTTATTTCTCCCCGTGCTGCCTTTACACTTTTAAGACAGGTATACGAACAGTTTATATCCGCGCTAATCTGCTTAACTATCTCGATGTGGCCGAGAGTGTGGGGCTGTGGGCCACATAAAATCCGCATTCCATTCCATCACACCTCTTCTTCCAGCAGTTGTTTCTCGTGCAATTCAAAGTAATTGCCCTGCATAGCCAGTAATTCTTCGTGTGTGCCTTCCTCGATGATGGTACCCTCATCCAATACGATAATATGATCGGCATTTTTGATGGTCGATACCCTGTGGGCAATGAAAATGGTGCTCTTGCCCTGCATGGCCGCACTTAGATTGCGGAGGATTTCTTCTTCGGTTCTGGTATCTACCGCAGATAGGCAATCATCGAACACCAATATCTGCGGCTCCTTAATCAGGGCGCGAGCGATGGATACCCGTTGTTTCTGCCCGCCTGAAAGCGTGATGCCCCGCTCACCGATGGACGTTTCGAAACCGTTGTCAAAGGCCACGATATTATCATATACTGCCGCACGCTTCGCTGCTTCCTCTACTTGGGCCATGTCTGCTCGATCCAATCCAAAAGCGATGTTGTTTGCGATGGTTTCGGAAAATAAGAATACATCCTGGGGTACGAATCCGACCTGGCTCCGATAAGCCTGTAAAGGAACCTGTCGGATATCCTGGCCGTCTATCCGTATCGTTCCCGAATCCACATCATACATGCGCATCAATAAATTGGCCAAGGTCGATTTGCCGGATCCCGTCCTGCCCACGATGGCGAGCACTTCTCCTGGCTTCAGTTCAAATGACACCTCTCGGAGCGCCTGTATCCCCGTATCGGGATAGGTGAAGCTTACGCCTTCGAATCGGATATTGCCCCCGGTTTCAAAATGTTCGTTGGCGGTGATGGACTGTATTTCCGGTTGTGTCTGCAAAAACTCGTTGATGCGCTTCTGGGAAGCCGCAGCCCGTTGGATGAGCGATGTCACCCAAGCCAGTGACATTGCCGGAAACGTCAGCTGGTTGACATAGATAATAAACTCGGCAATGTTTCCGGAAGTGATGGTGCCTTTGGCTACTTCCAGGCCACCGATATAAACGGTGATGATGGTACTCAGGCCGATGAGTAACAGGATCAACGGAAAGAACACGGCTTCTGTCTTGACCAACGCCAATGAAGCGTCGCGGTAAGTATTGCTCTCCTGCGCGAAGCGATCCATCTTATCTGTTTCCCGGTTATAGGTTTTCACGACGCGGATACCCGAGAAGGTTTCCTGAACGAACGAAGAGAGCGTCGAAAGTTGGCGCTGTATCCGTTCACTTTTGCGGTTGATGATGCGATTGACCACCAGTAGGATGCCGGATAGTACCGGGATGGGCATCAGCGCATACAGCGCTAAGGTCGGGTTAACACTAATCATGGCGGCAATGACCATGATGGATAGTACGACCGTATTGATGGAATACATGATGGCAGGCCCGAGGTAGGCCCGCACCCGGTTTACGTCTTCGGTCACCCGGTTCATCAGATCCCCGGTATTATTCCTCCGGTAGAACGCCATATCCAACTGTTGGTAGTGGCTATAGATTTCGTTTTTGAGGTCGTATTCGATATGCCGCGACGTGAGAATGATGGTCTGGCGCATTAAGAAAAGGAAAATGCCACGGATCAACGCCAGCACCAATACCAGGCAGCCAAACAACAAAAGGCTGTATCCAAAAATCTGGTAGACCAATTGCTGCCGATCGAAACCTTCGAAAAGGCGGTACATGCTGATGTTTTCCTTGACCAGGTCAAAGGCGATGCGGATAACTTGGGCGGGTAATACACCAAAATAATTGGATACGATGACGAACAATACGCCGGGGATCATCCGCCAGCGGTATTTGTAAAAATATTTGTTGAGGTGAGCGAGATGTTTCATTGCTTGCGTTGCAAAAATACAAAATGTTTCTCGCAAAGACGGACTCATTATCGTTATTGGGAAATGGGCTATTCTGGGCAATAAAAACTTATGTACTTCCTGTATTCCACAAATAATTTTCCTACTTTTGCCCAATATTTTGATGGCACCACACAGTTAAAGTCGCGTATGTCCGTATCAGTCAAAGACAATTCACCTTTTAAATTGATGGCCCAATTCGGCCACCAGAAACTTGTTTTTTGCAATGATAGTACTGTCGGGTTACAGGCGATAATCGCGATACATGACACGACGCTTGGCCCAGCCATCGGCGGGGTGCGGATGCTTCCCTACCAAAACACGGATGAGGCCATCGACGACGTGCTACGGTTGTCCAGAGGGATGACCTATAAGGCAGCCGTGGCGGGTGTCAATCTGGGAGGAGGCAATGCAGTCATCATCGGCAACCACCATACGCAAAAGAGTGAAGTGTTGTTGAGGCGGTTTGGGCAGTTTGTCGAACAGTTGAGTGGCACGTTCATCGCGTCGTTGGACATTGGTACCACACCTCGGGATATGGAATACGTGCACATGGAAACGAACCATGTTGCCGGATTACCCAAGTCATTGGGTGGTAGCGGGGATTCCTCTCCTTTCACCGCTAAGGGGGTGTACTACGGCATCAAAGCGTCGTTGAAAGAACTGTATGGCAACGATAGTTTGGCGGGACGAACCATCGCCGTACAAGGTGCTGGCAACGTTGGTGAACATTTAATTGCGCTGCTACGGGAAGAAAACGCCAAGGTATATGTGAGTGATATCGCTGAAGAGCGGATGGTCGAGGTGGCCAATAAGTATAAAGCAGTGGCTGTCGCAAATACGAGTATCTATGAATTAGATGTCGATGTCTATTCACCGTGCGCATTGGGGGGAACGGTCAATAAGGATACCATCGCCAAGATGCGGTGTCGTATTATCGCAGGATCCGCCAACAATCAATTGCGCAATGAAGAAGAGGGTGGACAGCTGCTTTTGGATAAGAAGATATTATATGCGCCGGACTATCTGATCAATGCCGGCGGCCTGATCAGCTGCTATTCCGAATTGGCGGGATACAGTGCCGCGCGTACAGCCGCATTGACAGAGAATATCTATGAGGCTACGCGCTCAGTGTTACGCAAATCAATCACAGAAAATGTGTCGTCTCATCAGGCGGCAAATCAGATCGCAGAATCGCGGATAGCGGATATGCGAAAAATAAAACAATAGGAAGGCAGGGCATTGTTGGGATTCTTACCGATTCGTTCTTTACATCATTATGCTAAATAGAAGGCACCTACGGGTCAAAGTACTACAAACGCTATACGCGTACCAGTTGTCAGAAGACAAGCAGGTCAACAAGTTTGAGAAGTCGTTGCTCCAGAGCATCGACCAGGTATACGAAATGTATATCTGGACATTGAATCTGCTCGATGAAGCTTCGGAGTACGTGCAGGTAGACGCGACGGAACGGGTAAATAAATACTTGCCTACAGCAGCCGACCTGTCGCCGAATACACGGTTGTATAACAATACATTTATCGAGTTGCTACGGCACAATGAAAAGTATCAGGCCGATTTGAAACGCTATAAAGTTTCGTGGAGTTTCGATCCCGAGTTGGTGCGGACCTTGTTCCAGCAGCTGAAGGAAAGTGAGGCCTACCAGGAATACCTACGGCAAGAGGATAGGTCTATTTCGGCGGAAAAGGACATCATCAAATTTATCTTCAAAAAGATTATCCTGAAGTCGCCGATTATCGAGCAGGTATTTGAGGAAAAGTTCATCAATTGGCCGGTAGACAAGGAAGTGTTGCAGGCGATGATTGCCAAAACATTCAAGAACTTTAGCAGCGAGAACCCGAGTCAGAATAAGTTGGCCGACCTGACGCCCAATTGGAGCGAAGACCGCGTGTTTGTACTTGATTTATTGGCAAACACCGTTCGTTACGCTGATGAATACCAACAGTTAATCGGCGCGAAAACCAAAAATTGGGAATCTGATCGGATTGCTTTATTGGATACGGTACTGATGCGCATGGCGATTGCGGAATTGCTTAATTTCCCGACGATACCGGTCAAGGTGACGATCAACGAATACATCGAAATATCGAAAGTGTTCAGTACGCCGAAAAGCAATACGTTTATCAATGGTATATTGGACAAGATTTTAGGTGAATTGCAGGCCGCTGGTCGCATTCGTAAGCACGGGCGGGGACTCGTACAGTAAAGCGGGGCGGGATTATCGCGTCAGCATAGTCACGAAATAGAATAATTAACTAATAAAAACAATGAAATTGAAGACCATGAAACGAATACCATTTTTTTGCGCAGGATTGGCTCTTATGGTGGCCTGCACTAGTGGAAACAATACGGAACAGCAGACGGAGGAGATCCCTTTGGAAGAAATGGGCGAACAGCCGATTGGCCAGACGGTAATCCCAGAAGCGGATTCCACAGCAGCTATCTTAGAATTGGAAGCAGATTCCTATGATTTTGGCGAGATTAAAGAAGGGGAGAAGGTTGAACATGAATTTCGGTTTACCAATACCGGCAATTCACCACTCATCCTGACCAATGTCCAGGCGTCTTGTGGCTGTACCACACCCGAGTATTCCAAGACACCCATTGCACCGGGAGAACAAGGGTTGGTAAAAGTGGTATTCAATAGCGCAGGGCAGCCCGGTAAACAGCATAAGATCGTAACCGTCACGTCCAATGCATTAAGCACCAATACGCTTTTGCATCTTAGGGGAGAGGTGAAGAAGTAAATATGTCAATTCGCTGATTCGCAAAATCGCCTAATCGCGAATACGCAAATCCGCGGATAAACGAATAAACAAATAAACAAACAATGATTACATCAACAATTTTTTTGCAAGCCGGCGGTGCCGGGGGAGCGGGCGGTCTGATGGGATTTTTGCCCATGATTTTAATTATCGTCGTGTTCTATTTCTTTATGATCAGGCCCCAAATGAAAAAGGCCAAGGATCACAAGAAGTATATTGAAGAGCTTAACGTGAACGACAAGGTAGTTACGTCTGCCGGTATACATGGACGCATTGTCGAGGTATCAGAAACGACGTTTTTAGTAGATGTCGGAGCGGGTACCAAGATCCGTTTTGACAAATCAGCGATCGCATTGGACGCTTCCAAAGCGCAAAATGCCGCTCCTAACAAAGGTTAAACCAGTCAAGGCCCTATGGATAGTGGGTAATAACACCAATGTCCATAGGGCTTCGGTTTTTTCAATCGGTGGCGTTCTGTCGCCGGTTGTATATCCCCCTAACTTTAGCTAAGTTTGCTTTTGTCATGCCAGCATTGAATTTGAACAGGACACAGCGACGTAAGCTTAGCATCTTTATCAAGTGCATTGTTTTTTCGTTTCTGGCTTGGGCACTGTTCGCCGTATCCAATGTGTATGTGTTTACCGTCAAGTCGGGAGTGCAGTATGTCAATGCGCCGGAAAGCAGGGCTTTCCATCCCTTGCAGTCAGACACGGTGAGTTTGAGTGTGGAGGCAACGGGATGGCAATTGCTGTTTTCTTCTTTGCAGTCGGCAGCGCCTTCCATCCAGGTGGATCTAAGTGGTCTCGAAAACCGCAATTGGATTGTTTTCACCAATCAATTGGGATTTATCAATCGGCAGTTCCCCGCTAATCAGCGGGTAGTCTCAGTGTCACCAGATACCTTGTATTTTGATTTTTCTAAGCAAACCGAGCGGAAAGTACCGGTAAAGCCCGTCCACAACATCCAGTTTGGGAAACAGTACGATATGATCGATGAATGGAATGTGTCTCCTGGTTATGTCACGATTACCGGGCCGCTTGAGGATGTGGTGCAGATCGAGCAATGGGAAACCGATACGATCCGATTGTCGAATGTCAGCGCCGATATCCATACCGTGGCCCATCTGAAACAAAACCAGCGGGCTAACATCAACGTCTACCCGACGTCTGTAGCGGTAAGCATACCCGTTGGTGAGGTAACCGAAAAAATCATTGAAGTTCCTCTGAAGGCAGAAAATACCAAGAAGTTCCGTTCGGTAAAGTTATTGCCTGGTCGGGTGAAACTTACGGTGATGGTTTCATTACGCGACTACGCTAAGGTGACCAGTAATTCCTTTGAAGCTGTCGTTAATTTAGACGACTGGCTCGATCATGATATCAAGAGTTTGCCGGTAATCATTACACGAAAGCCGGAATTTTGTAAGCTCGTCAGGGTCGATCCGCAGAATGTTGAATTTTTTGTGAGGAGGTAATTCGATGCGACCGTTGAAAGTAGGTATAACCGGTGGAATCGGTAGTGGCAAAACTGTCATCACGCGGATATTCCGTGTGTTAGGAATCCCTATCTTCGATGCCGATAAAGAAGCAAAACGGTTGATGGTCCATCATGCCGGCTTAAAGGAAGCCATCCAAACCACATTTGGGCGAGAAGCATACCATGACGACGGTACACTAAACCGTGTGTATCTAGCTGCCCGCGTTTTTAATGATGAGCAACAATTGCAGCAATTGAACGCACTGGTACATCCGGTGGTCATTCAGGCAGGGGAGGAATGGGCGTCAGTGCAACGGGCACCATATACCATCAAGGAAGCTGCTTTACTTTTTGAAAGCGGCTCGTACCGGCTTAATGATTTCAATGTTTTGGTTACTGCGCCCACCGAACTCCGGATTCATCGGGTGATGCAACGCGATGGCATGACTGCAGCACAGGTAGCCGCCCGAATGGAACGGCAATGGCCTGATGAACAAAAGAAAACACTGGCAGATTTCGAGATCGTCAACGACAATACGCAAGCCTTGATTCCACAGGTACTGCATCTCCATCATTTCTTCTGCTCTCATCCACCACAATGAGCCTGATTTTAGCTGATTTTCTAGTTCAAAAGCCCGAAGGATACTATTGCCGATACGGGGATTTCTATGTCGATCCGCTGAAGCCGGTAAGTCGTGCGATCGTCTCGCACGCGCATGCCGACCACGCAACCCCCGGACACGGAAAGATTTACTGTACATCGCCTACGGCCGCTTTTATGCGATACCGATACAGCCGCCAATCGGTGGATGGTTTTATGGAATATCCATATCATCATTCCTTTAAGGTTGGGGAGGTGACCGTATGTTTTTTCCCCGCCGGGCACATGCTGGGGTCTTCGCAGATACTCATGGAATATAAAGGTGTTCGCTACCTGTACACCGGAGACTATAAAGCACAACCTGATACGACTTGTGAACCGTTGGAGGCTGTGCAGGCCGATATACTGATTACGGAAAGTACCTTTGCCGACCCGGGGATCGCCCACCCTGACCCGCAACAGGAAATTGCCAAATTAGGGGCTACGCCATTCAATATCCTTCTAGGTGCGTATGCATTGGGTAAGGCCCAACGGATGACCGCATTGATCAATGCCCTCGGAGCAGGTAAACGTGTGCTGGTACACCATGGCATATTACCCATCCATCGGCTTTATGAATCGTTTGGGATAACCCTTGGGCCTTACGAGGCTTATAACCGTAAAGAGATGAAGGCTGGTGAAGCCAATAAAATATACCTGGTGCCGCCCATGACATTCAATAGTTATTACCGGGCCACCGGTGTGGTTCGTGTGTTTGCCTCGGGGTGGAAGCGGTTACAAACCCATAATGATTTAGACTTGTATATTTCTGACCATGTGGATTGGTGTGATATCCTGGATTACATCACGAAGGTATCACCACGTGAGATTTGGACGATTCATGGAGACGGACGGCATTTAGCTAATCATTTTGCCGGCGTTATCCACGTGAAGGCTATCGGTTCGTGATGGATTGTCTTTTTTAGCGGACTGACGTTCGGAATAAGTTATTTGTCCAATAGCAGAAACAGTGCGCTAGCCAGTGCAGCTCCGAGAAGTGGCCCGACCACCGGAACCCATGCATAGGAAGCATTGAAATTCGCTTTTCCCTTTATGGGTAGCAAGGCATGAACAATGCGTGGCCCCAGATCGCGGGCGGGATTGATGGCATATCCGGTGGTGCCACCCAATGATAAGCCGATTACCCACACCACGAAAGCTACTGGAATGGCTCCTAAAGAACCCAATCCGATGGGTGTGGTGGTTTCCGTTCCTAGTTCAGCATCGGTAAAACAAAACACTGAAAAGATCAGTACAAATGTGCCGACTGCCTCACTGATGAGGTTTACGGGCAGGTTACGGATGGCAGGAGCCGTGCAGAATACCGCTTGTTTTGCTCCGCTACTGTCGGTCGACTTAAAATGGTCTTGGTATACCAACCACACTAAGAATGCCCCCGCCATGGCGCCGATGAATTGGGCGGCCACGTATACCATCGCTTCTTCTCCGCTGAGATTTCCCGCAATCCACATGGCCAAGGTGACGGCCGGATTGAGGTGAGCGCCACTGTAGGGGCCTGCGATCACTACGCCAGTGTAAACAGCCAGCGCCCATGCGGTGGTAATCACGATCCATCCGCCTCCATTCCCGTTGGTGTTTTTTAGTAAGACATTGGCGACTACGCCTCCCCCTAGTAGGATGAGGATGCCGGTGCCAATAATTTCTGCAATAAATGGTGTCATTGTTTTGGTTATTTGGTTAGTTGTTATTTTGTCGTTAGGTATTTGCCAATGTTTGATTGGCTATTGCTTATTTAAAATGTTTAGCGGTTTCCACGGCACGGTGCCAGCCATCCAATGCATGAGCGGCATCATACGCTTCATCGGGTTCAAACGTACGGTCGATCTGCCATTGATTTTGAATATCGTCTGTGCTGGTCCACAATCCTACAGCGAGGCCGGCGAGGTAGGCGGCACCGATCGCCGTGGTTTCCGTGATCTGCGGCCGCACCACGGCGGTCTGTAGGATATCCGCTTGGAATTGCAAAAGCAAGTTATTGGCCGTTGCACCTCCATCGACCCGCAATTCTTTGATCGTGGTGTTGGCATCGGCTTCCATCGCCTTCAGTATGTCGGCGGTTTGGAAAGCGATGCCTTCCAATGCTGCACGTGCAATGTGTGAGGCATTGCTGCCCCTTGTCAGCCCGACAATGGTACCACGGGCATAGGGATCCCAATGGGGGGCACCTAACCCGGCAAAGGCCGGAACCAAGTAAACGCCGTCTGTATCGGCTACTTTGGCAGCTAGGTCTTCCACTTCCTCCGAAGAGCGTATGATACCCAGCCCGTCGCGCAACCACTGAACAATTGCCCCACCGATGAAAACACTGCCTTCAAGTGCATAGCTAATCTGGTCGCCCAATTGCCATGCGATGGTGGTCACCAAATTGTTGGTCGATAAGATTGGCTTGTCGCCAATATTCATCAACAGGAAACACCCCGTTCCATAGGTGTTTTTTACCATGCCTGTTTTGGTACAAAGCTGCCCGAACAGCGCCGCCTGTTGATCGCCAGCGATACCCGCAATGGGTATTTTAGCAGCCAGGATATTGGCCGCGGTTTCGCCATAGACCTCAGAGGAACTTTTGACTTCGGGAAGCATACTGCTGGGGATATCAAATAAATCCAACAATTCGCGATCCCATGCCAACGTATTGATGTTATATAACATGGTTCGCGAAGCATTGGATACGTCGGTGACATGGCATTTCCCTCCGGTCAGGTTCCACAATAACCAAGTGTCCACCGTTCCGAATGCCAGTTGCCCCTTGTCGGCTTTTTCACGGGCACCCTGTACATGGTCGAGTATCCAATTTATTTTACTGGCGGAGAAGTAGGCATCGATCAATAGCCCGGTTTTTTCCCGTATGACAGTTCCATGGCCTTTGCTTTTCAAGTTATCGCAAAATTCGGCCGTCCGCCTATCTTGCCAAACAATGGCTGGGTAGATCGGGCGCCCGGTGTTCCGATCCCAAACGATGGTGGTCTCGCGCTGGTTAGTGATGCCGATGGCCGCGATGGATGATGCTTTTAGGCTGGCCTTTGCTACGGCTTCCGTGGCCACGGATAACTGGGTCGACCAGATTTCCTGTGCATCGTGCTCTACCCATCCCGACTTCGGGTAATATTGTTTGAATTCCTTTTGTGCGATCGCTACGATTTTTCCCGCTTTGTCGAAGATGATTGCGCGGGAACTTGTCGTTCCTTGGTCTAATGATAAAATATATTGGCTCATTATATTGGTTATTTTAGGGTTATTAACTGGTTTTTTGAAATATGGGTGCCTTTTGCCCTTATTGCTCAGCTCATCTCCGCCTCCTGTTTGGGTAAATAGTGCCTGGCCAAAGATTCGTATTGTGCAATTTGCTCGCTCACCCAGCCACTTTCCTTGTGGAGCAAGTCCGCCATGATAGCGGCCACCTTTGGGGCTATTTCTATTGACGCCGCTGCGTCGAGAAACAATATCCGCAACCGTCTTGCCAATACATCTTCTACGGTACGCGCCATTTCATGCTTGACCGCCCATACGACTTCCGCGGCGATGTGGTCAAATTTATCGTGTAGGCGTTCACTCCACTCCGGATTGGTCTTTGTCAATGCCCGGATATGAGCCGCATCACTGCCGTAGCTGCTCCAGTGTCCGGTTTCCGGCTGCGCAGCGTAGCCCTGTATTTTGATGTCTTTAGTCAAGCAGGCTTTGGGGTCGAGTCCTCCTTGTTCGATGGCTTTATCAATGGTTTCCTCCGCCATTTTGCGATAGGTAGTCCATTTCCCTCCGGTAATGGTGATCAAGCCCGACGGATTGACGATTAGCTTATGGTCGCGAGAGATCTCCTTGGTTGAACCATTGGCCTTGTCGGGGGCGGCGAGTGGCCGTAGCCCGGCAAATATACTGAGTATGTCGGTTCGCTGGGGAGGTTTGACCAGATAGCCAGCTGCTGTGTTCAATATGAAATCAATCTCTTCATCCAATGGATTAGGATCCAAGCTATTTTCATTGATAGGGGTATCGGTTGTGCCAAGTAACAGGTGATCGTGCCAAGGCACACCAAACAGCACCCTCCCGTCACTTGTTTCAGGGATCATCAACGCGTCCTTTTGACCTAAAAATGAACGGCTAACGACCACGTGCGTTCCTTGGCTGGGTTTTACGATGGGTTTATGTCCAGCTACGTCCATTTTCAGGATATCATCTACGAATACGCCCGTAGCATTGATGACGACCTGTGCGTTGACGGTATAGGGTGCAGCCGTTTCTGCATCGACGAAAGTGAGTCCGGTCACGTTCCCGCCTTTGTCTTTGGTTAGTTTGGTTACCTTACAGTAATTCAGTAGGGTAGCTCCGTAGTTTGCGGCGGTTTGGGCTAAGTTGACGGCTAGCCGTGCATCATCAAACTGCCCGTCGAAATACCGGATACCACCCTTTAGTTTAGTTTTCTTGATTCCCGGAAGGGCGCTGATGGTTTCCTCTTTTGAGACGGATGTCGACCTCCCGATACGGTGCCTGCCGGCCAGCCAGTCGTAGATTTTCAGCCCGATCAGGTATTTCCACTTGCTTAACCAAGAGTAGCAAGGAATGATGAATGGTTGGGCGTAGGCGAGGTGAGGAGCGTTTTTGAAAATGATGCCCCGCTCATGGAGTGCAGCATACACCAATTTGATATCGCCCATGGCTAAGTAACGTACGCCACCATGCACCAATTTGGTGCTTCTGCTTGACGTACCCTTGGCAAAGTCATGCTGTTCCAGTAAAATGGTTTTGTATCCCCTCGTAGCAGCGTCGACAGCGATGCCTAAACCCGTTGCACCGCCCCCGATGATGGCCACATCCCAATGTAGCGTGGTTTCAATCTGATGGAAAGCGGTGTTGCGGTTTAACAAGGGAGAAAGCATAGTGTCATGGATAATGGATGGACTAATATATGCGTCTTTGAAACGTTATCATTGCAATTTCAAAGCTATATGAAATTTTGTGCAAAACAAAACCTGTTGGAGGATAGGTATTGCTACGTTGTTAATTCGGGGTTATATTATAATTAATTTATTGATATATAGATAATTGTAATGAATTAGTGCGTTATTTTGGCATGGTCATTTCATCCGTCATGTCAAAGTCAACCATTAGCAACAACCTCACTGCATTCGTTTTAAAATTTCGTTCGTTTTGTCTGTCACTGGCCGTTTTCGGATTGTTCGGGACTGCCATCAGTTTTGCTTTTTCTCAGGCAGATATTTTCTTGGCAATCAATGGGGTTCATCATCCACTTGCTGACCGCATCTTTATGGTTTTCACCAATTTAGGTGATGGCCTGTGTATGGTTGCTGTCGGGTGTTTTTTGTTGTTTGTGCGTTTTAAATTTGCGATAGCCACTTTTGCAGGATTCCTCTTGACCGGTCTGGTTGCGCAATTGATTAAGCGTAGTTTGGCATTCCCCCGCCCGGCAAAATTCTTTGCCGGCCAGGAATCTATCTATTGTATCCCCGATTATCCGGTTCACATGAACCATAGTTTCCCCTCTGGGCATACCACCACGGCTTTTTCGCTGGCCGTGGTTTTGATATATGTATTGCGTTGCCAAAAGAGAATCGAAAGGCAATGGCAATACATGGCATTTTTATTTGCGCTTATGGTCGGTTACTCCCGGATCTATCTTGCCCAGCATTTTTTTGGAGATGTATGTTTGGGGGCTTTCTTGGGATCCGTGTTGACCGTTTTACTTATTTGGTATATGGAAAACACCAAATGGTACCATAGTAGGGTGCTCAATGGGAAAATAAACCCATTTTGGTTTATGGAAAAACAACGTACGACAGAGCAGTGGGGGGACGCGTCTGTATAAAGTAGGTATTGATAAATCGTTAAAGCCGTGGATAAAGGGATAAAGGTTAACCGTATCGAAAGTGTCGTATGGGTTATATTGGCTGTCCATTTTTGTGTAAGGCTGTTGATCACTACGCTTACAAATTTGGGAGTAGACGAGGCGTACTATGTATTATACGGCCTGTTTCCCGATAGGAGTTATTTTGACCATCCACCTATGGTCGGTTGGTTAATTTGGTTGACCACTTGGGGAATGGCTTTCCCCGCTGAATTATTGGTGCGTTTAGGGCCGTTGCTGATTGGCACCTTTACCCTATACGTCGTGTACCGCATCGGCAGGTTGATAAAAGATAACACCACGGGTTTGGTGGCCATGTTGCTCGCGGCCACTTCTTTCTACCATTCCATCATTGTTGGGGTATTTATCTTGCCCGATACCACCCAAAGCCTGTTTTGGCTGATTGCCTTATGGTGTTTTGCTATTTTTATCAAAGAAAAACGAAACTGGGCGTTGTGGCTGTTTGGTTTGGCCACAGGTTTTGCGTTGCTAAGCAAATACCATAGCGTATTTTTGATTTCCGGGGCGATGCTGTATGTATTGGTGGTCGATTATCGGAAACTATTCTCTTGGTACATATTACCCGTAATAGTCCTCCCATTGCTGGTATTTTCTCCCGTGGTGCTATGGAATGTCGAGCATGATATGGTGAGCATGGGTTTCCACGGGGCCCGGGTGGGGAATGATTCCTTAGCCATTCATTGGAAATGTTTTTTCACGGAAGTCGCGGGGCAGTTATTTTACAATAACCCCGTGAATGTGATATGGATGGGTTTGGTACTGTTCACATCACGTTATGCCAAAGGTCGTGTTTTCAAAACTGAGATCGTGACGTTTTTGTTAGGGGTGTCAATTCCTTTAGTTGGTGTAGTATTGGTGCTGTCACTGTTCAATAAAACGTTGCCGCATTGGTCAGGCCCCGGATACTATGGCCTCATATTGGTTGCGGCGTATTTCTGTAACGGAGGGGGGCAAGGCCAGGGAGCAAGAACTGCGCTGAAGGTGTTGCGCTATTCGATTTGGTTTCCAGTGGCAATCGTAGCCGTGGCGTTGTTCCAAATCCGTCTCGGATACCTACCCATGACGTCGCAGCATCCCGATCCGAAGAGGTTGGGGGCTTATGACGTAACATTGGATTTGTATGGTTGGAATCAATTGGCTGACAAATTCGATGAATTCGTGGAGGAAGATCGGCAACAAGGGCGCATGGATACCAATTTTGTGCTGATCACGGGTAATTGGTTCCCGGCAGGGCATATCGACTATTACCTCGGTTTTCGGAAACATCGCCCAGTGTTAGTAGATGGCAACTTGTATCAACAAAATCAATATGCCTACACGAACGAATACCGTGGAGGGCTAACATCGAATCGCGATGCTTATTTCCTATCGACTTCACGATATTTTTATCAGCCGACGATGGACTTGCAGGAGCGATATTCGATAAGCGAACCCCATACCATTACTGTGGAAAGACAAGGGAAGGCTGCTTACTACCTGTATGTATGGCGGCTAAAGCCCAAGGAGCTATGACCCACTAAATGTATACAGGTAGTTCCCTAGAAAATTCCAGATGGCCACGACCCCGATCGCGATAGCCTTAGCAAGGTAGAAATTCACCTTCAACTTTTCATGTATAAGAAAAAGGATGACATTGTTTAGGCCCAGACCGATAAGGGCAATGATAAAAAACTTAGAGAATTCGAGGAATTTGGCTTCTTGACCGGGAACGCTGAATGTCCAGTAACGATTGAGCAGGTAATTGCTTGCGGTAGCCATACAGAAGCCAATGGAATTGGCTAGGTACTTGTGGAGCTTTAGCTTTTCTTTACAGAGCCAAGTAAACGAAAAATCAACCAATACACCTGATAACCCCACTAATCCAAACTTCAGCAACTTTTCGAAGAAATCCGCGTTTAGGTGTAGGTTGCTCATCGGTGAAATGCCTTATTTGGAGATAAAATGAAGCTGTCTAAAAAGGAGATGGAACACGGATAACACGGATTGGGCAGATCAACGCGGATTACTGATTGTTTACTAATCAAGGTTGAAATAGTCATCAGTGACAATCCCTGCCCGCCGCAGGCAGGCGTTCCATCTACGTCATCAGCGTTCTGTTTTGCTCTTTTTTAGACACCTTCATCAGGTTTTATGCAGTTGTTTTTTGGGAAACCAAGCCTTATACTTCCAGCAATAACCTTGCGGGGTCCTCCAACAATTGTTTCACACGTACCACGAAACTTACGGACTCACGTCCATCAATGATTCGATGGTCATAAGACATGGCAATGTACATCATCGGGCGGATAACCACTTGGCCGTTTTCAGCAACTGGGCGCTCTATGATATTGTGCATACCGAGGATTGCCGATTGGGGTGCGTTGATAATGGGGGTAGACATCATGGAGCCAAACACACCTCCATTGGTAATGGTAAATGTGCCTCCAGTCATCTCCTCAATGGTCAATTTGTTCTCTCGAGCCTTTGTTGCGAGGTTGATCACTTCTTTCTCGATTTCATAAAGCGAAAGGGATTCGGCATTGCGGATAACCGGAACAACCAATCCTTTTGGTGCAGACACTGCGATGGATACGTCCACAAAATCACTGTACACGATCTCTTCACCTTCAATGCGCGCATTTACCGCTGGCCATTCTTTCAGTGCGGTACACACGGCCTTGGTAAAGAAAGACATGAATCCTAACCCTACGCCGTATTTCTCTTTGAATAAGTCCTTATATTTTGCACGCAGGTCCATGATGGGCTTCATGTTTACCTCATTGAATGTGGTCAACATGGCCGTTTCATTTTTCACGGCTACCAATCGTTTGGATATGGTTTTGCGAAGCGATGACATCTTTTCGTGGCGTTCGTTTCGTGAGCCGCTTACGGCTTTCGGGGTATCCTGTGCCTTTGCGGAAGGTTTGGCTGCTTCCGGCGCTTTCGCCTTGGTTGCTTCTGCTTTCTCTGCATCTTCTTTCGTTACACGTCCGTCTTTGCCCGTACCATTGACTGAAGCCGGATCGATGCCTTTTTCCCGTAATATTTTTGCCGCTGCGGGGGAGGCTGTTCCCGTAGCGTAACTATCATTGCTTTCGGCTTGCTTGCTCGCAGCTTTCGGCGTTTCTTCGGCGTCGCTTGCTTCCGGTTTGTCGGTCGCTTTGCCGCCCGCAGGGGCTTCACCTGCTTCTATGGTTGCTACCAATGCCCCGATTTCGAGGGTATCACCTTCCTGAGCCACGATTTTTAGGATACCCGCCTTTTCGGCAGGTAATTCAAAAGTGGCTTTGTCAGATTCGAGTTCGGCAATGTTTTCATCCATTTCTACGTAATCACCATCCTGTTTCAACCATTGCGAAAGGATAACCTCCGTGATGGATTCACCTACTGTCGGTACTTTTATTTCTACGCTCATATATGACTAAGTTAAATGCTGTTGTATGTTTGGTCAATCGATTTTTGCAGCCACCTTTACGCTGGTCTTCACTTTGTCTTTCACTTCCGGACCGGCTTTGTCTTCAAACGCCCTGCCTACCACCGCCAATTGTTGGGCGATGTGTTGCTTAGCATAGCCAGTGGCGGTGCTGCTGCTTTCCTTGCGGGATATCACTTCCAATGAGATGTTGCGGTTCCTGAATTTGCGGCAGATATACGGCCAAGCGCCCATATTTTCCGGTTCCTCCTGCACCCAGAAGAACTCGGTAGCGTTTTTGTATTTGTACCGGATGGCACGGAGTTTATCCATTGGGGTAGGATAAAGCTGTTCGACCCTTACGATGGCTACGTCCTTCCGGCTATCTGCCTGTTGCTTCTCCAGCAAGTCGTAATAGATCTTGCCGGAGCAGAATAGTACCCTTTTTACGTCTGCTGATTTGACATAATTGTCATCAATGACCTCTTGGAATTGCGACTTGGTCGTAAACTCCGAAATGTTGCTGACCACTTTGGGGTGCCTCAATAAGCTCTTTGGCGTAAATACCACCAACGGTTTGCGGTAGTCACGCGTGATTTGACGGCGCAATACATGGAAGAAATTGGCGGGAGTAGTGCAATTGACAATTTGCATGTTATTCTCCGCGCAAAGTTCCAGAAAACGCTCAATACGAGCCGATGAATGTTCCGGTCCTTGCCCTTCGAGACCGTGTGGCAGCAACATGACCAAACCATTGGAACGGCGCCATTTGGTTTCTGCACTAGAGATGTATTGATCGACAATAATTTGTGCACCATTGTAAAAGTCGCCGAATTGCGCTTCCCAAATCGTCAACGATTGGGGATTGGCCAGTGCATATCCATACTCGAATCCCAATACACCGTATTCAGATAAATGCGAGTTGTAGATATTGAATCGTTCTCCACCACTGATATGCTGCAGTGGGATGTATTCTTCTTCGGAGTCCTCCAATGTCAACACGGCATGCCTGTGCGAGAAGGTGCCGCGTTCTACGTCCTGTCCACTCACCCGCACACGTGCACCTTCATTCAACAGGGTGGCATACGCCATCAGTTCGCCCATGGCCCAATCGAACGTTTTGGTTTCCACCATTTTGAGCCGTTCGTCAAAGAGCCTCGAAATCTTGCGGAAGAATTTCTTGTCTTTCGGCAAGGTATTGATCTCCTTGGCTAAGGAAAGGAATGTTTTTTCTGTCACGCCAGTTTTCACCGGGGTGAAGATGTCTTCATATTTTGCTTTGCGCAATCCTTTCCAAGCACCTGAATACATGGGGTTATCTTGTGTCAGGTTCTCGTCTTCTTTAGATTCTTCCAACCGATCCTGCAGGAGCTTACGGAAATCCTTTTCCATTTCCTTGGCCAGATTAGCATCCACGTTTCCTTGTTCCTGCAATTTCTTGGCATAGATTTCACGTGGATTGGCATGCTTTTCAATGGCTTTATAGAGTACCGGCTGGGTGAATTTCGGTTCGTCAGCCTCATTGTGGCCATATCTCCTGTAGCACAGTAGATCGATGAACACATCGGTATGGTACTTCTGGCGATATTCCACAGCCATATTGATCGCATAGACCAGTGCTTCCACGTCATCCCCGTTCACATGGAACACGGGTGACAAGGTTACCTTGGCGATATCTGTACAATAGGTAGACGATCGTGCATCCTTGAAGTTGGTGGTAAAGCCCACCTGGTTATTGACCACGATATGGATGGTGCCTCCCGTGCGGTAACCCTCCAGTTTAGACATTTGGATTACTTCATACACGATGCCCTGTCCAGCCACTGCTGCATCACCGTGGATGAGTATGGGAGCGATTCTTGATGAATCGTTGTCATATTTCATGTCGATTTTCGAGCGAACGATGCCCTCTACTACGGGATCCACCGTCTCCAAGTGGGATGGGTTGGGTACCAAGCTGAGGTGCACACTTGCACCATTGTCGGTCGTGATGTCCGTCGAGTAACCCAAGTGGTATTTCACATCGCCTCCGAAATCCTGCTCCGCTTCCTCGGCATACGTTTTACCTTCAAATTCGGAGAACACGCTTTCGTACGATTTGCCAAGGATGTTGG
Source organism: uncultured Parapedobacter sp. (assembly GCA_964498395.1). Lineage (GTDB taxonomy): Bacteria > Bacteroidota > Bacteroidia > Sphingobacteriales > Sphingobacteriaceae > Parapedobacter. The sequence continues at coordinate 267,637 of CAZCHE010000005.1, forward strand.
TCAGTACGTTAAGGCGTCCGCGGTGGGCCATGCCGAGGACAAATTCCTGGATGCCCAGTTCGGCTCCTTTTTCGATAACCGAATCGAGTGCAGGAATGAGGCTTTCTGCCCCTTCCAGCGAAAAGCGCTTCTGACCAAGAAATTTGGTGCCGAGGAAGTTCTCAAACACTACGGCTTCATTCAATTTTTGGAGGATACGCTTTTTCTTGTCTAGCGGGAAATTAGGTGTGTTGCGCTCGCTTTCCATGCGATCCTGTAGCCACTTTATCTTTTCAGGGCTGCGGATGTATTTAAATTCGGCGCCAATGGACTTGCAGTAGGTGTCTTCGATAAGTTGGCGGATATCACGCAGCGTAGCGGGGCCTAATCCGATTTCCACTCCGGCATTGAAAACCGTATCCATGTCGGCCTCACTTAGGCCAAATGTTTCCAATTCCTTTCCGGGGTAGTATTTCCTGCGCTCGCGCACGGGATTGGTTTCGGTAAACAGGTGGCCACGATCCCGGTAGCCGTTGATCATGTTCAATACATTGATCTCTTTCAGTACATGGTCAGGGGTGGCGGTGGTGCCGCTTGCAGTGCCGTTTTGACCAAAGTCAAAACCTTCGAAAAATTTTTGCCAACCAAAATCAATCGAATCGGGATCCTCTTTGTACGCTTCGTATAGCGAATCGATATAGGCCGAATCTGCGTTACTTAGATAAGAAAGCTTGTCCATTTATGTGTTTATACAATAATGCGTCAAAGTTAAAAATTATTAAATGGTTTATCCTAGTAATATGCTACAATTTTGTGGCCAAATTTTAACGTTTTTGGGTTTTTTATGGGGAAAGTAGGGGGCATAACGGAATACGCCTGCCTGGCGGTAGGCGGGGATGACACGGATTGGACGCCTGCCTGCCGTAGGCAGGGATTTACGCGGATTTATTTATTGGCCCCTCCCGTCTCGCTTCGTCTCCCATCCCCGTTTTCTCAGCTTTCGGTCTTCCCGACTTTCTAACTTGCCGTCTCCAGCCTCCGGTCTTCCCAGCTTATAATGCCAACAACTCTTTTGGGTAGTGCTGTGCTATTAGTTTCTTAATATCTACGGGTTTGTTTTCTTTGGCACTGCTTCCTACGCCCGCGAGGTGCGCCCAACTGCCGTAATTAGTGGCGGGGTTATAGTCGATCAGTTTCTCTTCAAACCAAGCAGCACCCTTGAGCCAATTGACGCCCAATTCCTGAATGAGGTATGCTGCTACGATCACCCGTATGTGGTGGGGGATAAACCCTGTTTCGTTGAGTTCCTTCATGCCTTTATCGACCACTGCGCACCCACAATCTCCTGATTTCCATTTCTCATAGTTCGGTTGGTCGTCCGCAAGCGTTTCAGGGCCATTCCCAGTCAATCCGTCGTGATGGAAAAAACGGTTGCCATGCTTTTTAAACATAAAGCGGTAGTAGTCGCGCCATAATAGCTTCAAGACCAGTTGTTCACAGCGCCTTTTATCCATGATACCTTGCTGGCCAGCGCGTATCACGGCATGGTATAAGGTATTGGGTGATAACGATCCAATGGCAATGTATGGAGATAGGTTGGAATAGCCAATCGCCATTGACTTGGCGGAGGAGAGGTCTTCCAACAGTTTTAATGCAGTCGCTTCGCCTCCTTTAAACCTGCTATTACGTGCGTGCTCGATTTCTCTTTCGTCGAAGCCCAACTCCGTTAATGAGGGGATATGCCCCGGCTCCAGGCCATCTGGCGCGGATATGGTTTCAGGGCTGCCTAATTGGGGCCTGATGCTGCTTTCACGTTCGGTCTTTTTCCTGAAAATGGCAAACGCATCGGGTATATCCTTGATGGGGAAGGGGAGGTCTTCTTTATGGTATAGGGTGTGCCCGATGAAATGCTTTAGGTTAATCTGCATTTTCCACAATGCCTCTTCCACAAGGGCTGAGACGTGGGTTTCTTCGGAGGCAACTTCCCGGTGGTGGTACACTTCATCCACGTCGTACTGCTTGGCGATTTGCGGGAGCAGTTCTTCAGGAAGGCCAAATGCGACGACCAGGTCACCGCCCAGTTGCTGGAGCGCATGCTTCAGCGCTAACACGTTATCGCGGAGGAACGCGGCACGTAAGACGCCGGTCTTTTTGGCATCATAGCGCGTCGTCATAAAGTGCCTTGGATCGAAGCAATACACTGGAACGATTTGGTGGCCGCGCTCGACTGCCCGAAGTAGGATTTCATTGTCGTGAACCCGTAAATCATTCCTGAACCAAACCAAGATCGTCCTCTTGTCCATGTACACTTTACTAATGATTAAATCCCACAAATATATGGTTTATTCGTTAACAGGGGTTTGGATTGTCTAGCTGTATCTGAATATTGACAATAAAAACACAATTTGTATGGCGTTGGTGTTGTACCAAACAAACTAATACTTGTGAAAAAAAGCAAGTTTGGCTATGTTTGCGAATCAACAAACAGATTGAACATCATATTCGGTTATACCCATAAACATGGCAAAGGCTAAGAAAGAAAGCAAACAGGAGCACGTTCCCGTCGTCACGGCAAAATCATTGAAATTTTTTGAACAATATATCAATAACCCTTCCCCAACGGGATTCGAATGGGCAGGCCAACGCCTTTGGCTGGATTACCTGAAACCTTACATTGATGAGAGTTTTACGGACCATTACGGCACAGCCGTGGGGGTCATCAACCCCAAGGCTGATTTCAAGGTGGTCATCGAGGCCCATGCCGATGAGATTTCTTGGTTTGTTAACTACATCACGAAAGATGGCTTGATTTACGTCATCCGCAATGGGGGGTCGGACCACCAGATTGCCCCGTCAAAGCGAGTAAATATCCATACGGACAAAGGTATCGTAAAGGCGGTATTCGGTTGGCCCGCGATTCACACCCGTTCAGGTGAGAAGGAAGAAAGCCCTACGTTGAAAAATATATTTTTGGATTGTGGATGCACGAGCAAGGACGAGGTCGAAGCCATGGGGATCCACGTGGGTTCGGTGGTCACCTATGAAGACGAATTCATGGTGCTCAATGACCGCTACTATGTGGGCCGTGCGCTTGATAATCGGGCAGGAGGGTTCATGGTTGCAGAGGTGGCACGCCTCCTGAAAGAAAACAAAAAAAAGCTGCCATTCGGACTGTATATTGTTAATTCAGTGCAGGAGGAGATCGGTTTGCGCGGGGCAGAAATGATTGCGGAGCGAATTAAACCCAATGTGGCCATTGTCACCGATGTCACCCACGATACGCAAACCCCCATGATCAACAAGATCACACAGGGGGATTTGGCTTGTGGCAAGGGGCCGGTGGTGTCTTACGCACCATCGGTACAAATCAATTTCAATCGGTTATTGGTAGAAACGGCCGCGAAGCAGGGTATTCCCTTCCAGCGCCAGGCATCTTCCCGCTGGACAGGCACCGATACCGATGCCTTTGCGTACTCCAATGAAGGCGTGCCTTCTGTGCTGATATCTTTACCGTTGCGTTACATGCATACCACGGTGGAGATGATCCACAAGGATGACGTAGACAATGTGATCCGATTGATTTATGAAACGTTGTTGTCCATTAAGCCCGGTCATGATTTCCGGACATTTGCACAATGACAGCGGCGCGATAGATAATTTGCCGAATTGATGGTAAAAACTAACTAATTATGGGAGAAAAGAAAGAAAACCAACTGAATATCGAATTGTCAGAGGAAGTGGCAGAAGGAGTTTACTCCAATTTAGCGATCATTACCCATTCCAATACGGAATTTGTACTTGATTTTATCCGGGTCATGCCTGGTGTTCCTAAGGCAAAAGTCAAGTCGCGGATCATCCTCACCCCTGAGCATGCAAAGCGATTGCTGCACGCATTGGATGACAATGTCGCGAAGTATGAATCTGCTAATGGCAAAATCGATGCGCATGACGAACCGCCATTCCCGATGAATTTCGGCGGGCCGACGGCTCAAGCCTAGTCGCTACTAACTACTTTTTCGCTTTATTGAAAAGGGCCATAATAAAGGCGATCGCTGCGAAAACAACGATGATATTGAATAAGCCTTTCAGGGCATACCAAAAGATGCCAATGAGCCAAATACCCAATAAGATAAAGGCCAGGATAAATAAAAAACTTCTCATGGTTGTCGTTTTCCATAGTAAACCCTGAATCTCGCACTTTGTTTGCCCAAGATGGCATTCACTGGCCAAAATTGGGGCGCTTGGTTCTGACAACCTATTGGTTTATTGTTCTTTGCATAACGTGACATATACGGTTAGGACACCCCATATGTTATGCCCAAACGAAACGGATACAACCTCGTAGCCGACATGGGCTGCTTGGTTGAGCAACTCTTCTGTTTTTTGTTGCAATTTTTGGGTCGACCATACAGACGATTCAGCGATTATTTTGTAGACTTTCATATAGCGTTAGTTGATGTTGTTAACGTATTGGTATTTCAGTAGTAATGGAATGTAATTTTCAGTTGTACTTCTTGTTTGGCATCACTGCCCTGCCGCCATTTCGAACCGTTTCGTAGCAGTTGAACTGCTTTCTCATTCAATGTATCGATGAGGCCTTCCACAATACGGATGTTGATCGGATTGCCCAGTTCATCCACGGTAAATGCGAGCGTCACGGTGCCTTTTTTGTCGCCTTCCACTTGTGTCTGTTTCCGCAGGTACTCGTGGTAGTATTCCCAGCCGACCACCGGGGTAGGATTGATGGTGTCGGCGACTTTCTTGCTTTGTTCACGTTTTGCTGCCACTTCTTCATCGAGCACGAGGGCATCTGCTGCTTGCCCGGTATCTACTTGATCTACTCGTGCACTGGCGACCCTCGCCGCCCGGCTGCTCAATGTCTGGGGCGCTCGTTCGGCGGCGATTTGCTCTTGGTGTAGTACGGCCGGGGCTTCCGACAACGCAGCAAGTCGGCTATCCGATGTATCTAATTTGGGAATTGGGGGTTGTTTAGTGACGGGCGCCGTTGCCGCCATACGAGGGCTGTCATCACCAATCGGCTCGGTGGCTCGTTCGGCTTCTTCTGTCGACTCGGGGATTACCTCAGGTCTAGTTTCCAGGGGTTCGTATACCTGCTGCGCGACCTGTTGGTCTGTGTAGCGCTCATGAACTACCCACCACCCACCAATGGCCAATACGAAAACCACGGAAGCTGCCACCACCCAAGGTCGCCAGGCAATCATATGTTTAATTTTTCCCTGCTGCGTACGTTGTTGGATATGCAGCTGGATTTCCGAAAGATTGGTGCGGTGTGCGTCCGCATCGCCCGACTCCATGCCCATGATCACGTCCATTAACATCGGATCATCTTGCGCTTGCCGCTCCAATTCATACATCTCACGCGGACTGAGTTCGCCGTTGAGGTATCTCCGGATGAATGCGATATCGGGTTTATGCCTCTTCATGGCTAGCCTCCATACATATTTTCAAATTCCTTTTCCCGTTTTGGATGTAGCTTTTCACCTCGTTTAAACTATACCCCGTGATTTCCGTGATCTCCTTGTAGCACTTTTCATTGAGGAAAAACAAGTCGATGCTCCGTTTTTGTTTTTCTGGCAATTTTTCCAAACATTGTTCCAATGCCGAAAGGTGCCGTTCCTTATCCGTTGCGTCGTCTTCCTGATGCACGGCTATTGGAAATTCCACAAATTCATCGATAGAAACTTGTTGCATCTTTTTTTCCGAACGTAATTGCATCAAGCAATGGTTGCGGCTCAGGACATAAAGCCAACTCCCGAATTGCCGGATTTCCTGCTTGTTGACCTTATGGATCAGCTCTTCGAAAATCTGCATAACAGCGTCCTTGTTTCGCTCGGCATCCTGTAAGTAGCGATTGCATACATAGTAAACCATCTCCGCATGCGCCTCGAACAGTTCCGCAAGCACAGCCAAATCCCCGGTTTCCCGATACTGCTGTAACAACTGCTCGTCGCTTGCGCTGCTTGATTTTCTGGAATGATCGAATCCTTTCATTGAGGTGGTTAAGAGCCTGTTTAAAATTCTTACCGTACAAATTTAAACAGGCTCTAAAATAAATTTTTTTTCTTGTTTATGGAAATGTATGCGATGGTGCATCCTTCGCCAAAATCGAAAACAATGAAAGCTTCTTTTTATGTCATGATGCTGACGCTATCCCTGGTGGGGTTTAGGAACAGCACACCGCATACCATCAGCGGGATGGTTTATGACCAGCAAGGTGGAACGGCATTGGCCGGCGTTCAGGTGCAACTGGAAGGTACCAACCTGGTTACTCAAACAGATGCCAATGGTCGTTACTCCATGGTTGTCGATAGCAGCCATGGTTATTTGGTATTTCAATTGATCGGATATGAAAAGCAGCGGGTGAAGTTGGGTAAATCGGACACGGTGGATGTGTGGTTGAAACCTGCATTGCATACATTGGAAGAGGCCGTCGTGACTCGGGAGGCCGCATCGAAAAGGGATATGTTATCCACCGCGGTTGCGGGGATGGTGGGACGTGACATGGGGAGAAGGGTTGCTTACGAAATCGGGCGGCCGACCCCCTATCCGATACATTCCGAATCGTATGCGTCTGTTTTGGAAAATCGCTTTTTTAATCCGCGAAACGAACCTTTATCTACGTTTGCCATTGATGTGGATGCCGCATCTTATGGTAATGTCCGCCGGTTTATCAACAATGGGCAGTTGCCACCTACGGATGCTGTGCGGATTGAGGAAATGGTCAATTATTTCCAATACGATTTGCGAGGCCCGTCCAATGGGGATCCCGTAGCCATCCACACCGAATTGACAACGGCACCATGGAACTCCAAGCACCATTTGCTGCGTATTGGACTTAAAGCCAAATCGGTACCCACGGATCAATTGCCGCCATCTAACTTGGTCTTCCTCATCGACGTATCGGGCTCTATGGTGGGAGGCAATCGACTGCCGTTGGTCAAGGCTTCCATGAAACTCTTGGTCGACCAATTGCGGGAAAATGACCATGTGGCCATTGTGACGTATGCGGGTTCAGCTCAAGTGGTATTGGAAAGCACGCCCGGCAACCAGAAAACTAGAATAAAGGATGCTATCGAGGGGTTGGAGGCCAATGGTTCTACAGCGGGCGGCGCCGGATTGCAACTGGCCTATCGCATCGCACGCCAAAACAGCATAAAAAACGGCAATAACCGTATTATTTTGGCTTCTGACGGTGATTTCAATGTCGGCCCGTCAAGTGACGGGGATATGGAGCAACTGGTCGCAAAAGAACGGCAGAGTGGGGTCAGCCTATCCGTGCTGGGATTCGGTATGGGCAATTACAAGGATAGCAAAATGGAAATATTGGCTAATAAGGGCCATGGCAACTACGCCTATATCGACAATATCGATGAGGCGCGTAAGGCAATGGTGACAGAATTTGGAGGCACGCTCTTTACCGTGGCCAAGGATGTGAAAGTGCAGGTGGAGTTTAATCCAGCTAAGGTACAGGCCTACCGATTAGTTGGTTATGAAAATCGCTTGTTGGAAAAGGAAGACTTCAATAACGACCAGAAGTTGGGCGGTGACATGGGGGTCGGCCATACCGTGATCGCTTTATATGAAATCGTTCCGGCAGGAGTAAAAAGTAATTTCCCCGGTGATGTGGATCCGTTGAAGTACCAGCATGTACAAGGGAATAACCTCGCCGTGACCCATTCGGACGAGGTGGCCACGGTTAAATTCAGGTATAAAGACCCGCACGGCGACAATAGTAAACTGAAATCGGCGACCGTAGCCGACAAACCGATAGCGATCACCAAAGCAAGCACTGATTTGCGATTTGCCAGTGCCGTAGCAGAATTAGGTATGCTCTTACGCGATTCCTACTACAAGCAGCAGGCGACATACGATAGCTTGATTGCACGGGCCAAAGCGGCTAAGGGCACTGACGACGAGGGCTATCGGGCAGAATTCATTCGTTTGGCTGAAAATGCCAAGCTACTTTCAAAAAGCAATGAACTGGCTGTCGGCGATCATTAAATAAATGTATACTTTTGTGCAATCAAGGCATTTGCATGAAACTTGCATGAGCTGCCGCTGCGAAAAACGGGGTACTGCTCATGCTAGCTTCATCGCCACTTAGAAGCAAATTGCGCAGATGAAAGATTATAAAGCATATTTCATTATACCGGCTCCCCCGGAGCTGGTATATTTGGCACTTACCACTGAATTGACCATCAGGTTGTGGACGGGAGACGAGGCGGTGATGGAGGCTGTGCCCGATACCGAGTTTTCCCTTTGGGGTGGGGCGATCGTCGGGAAGAACTTGTCGTTTGAGTCTGACAAGAAAATCGAACAGCAATGGTATTTTGGCGAGGACGAGCTACCCTCTATCGTCACCATCAAGCTTCATCCGCATAAGCAAGGCACTTCCATGGAGGTGAGGCAGACCAATATTCCCGATGAGGCGTATGACGACATTGTCGATGGGTGGGGCACGGTATACGTCGCGTCGTTGATCGACTTTTATGAGGAATAAATATCGTGTGCCGGACATTAAAACGACATGCGTTGTATCCGGATGGCATTGCCGATGGCCAATAGGGCCACGCCCACGTCGGCAAAGACGGCTTCCCACATGGTGGCCAGTCCGCCTGCCCCAAGTATTAAAACAACTGCTTTGACCCCAAAGGCCAGCGTCACGTTTTGCCAAACGATTTTCTGCGTGGCCTTGCCGATTCGGATGGCTGTGGGAATTTTGCTGGGCATGTCGTCCTGAATAACTACATCAGCGGTTTCTATGGCAGCATCGCTGCCCAGCCCGCCCATGGCAATACCTACATCACTCAATGCAATGACTGGGGCATCGTTCACGCCATCTCCAACGAATGCTATAGGTTCATTGATAGCTTTTATCTCATTGATTTTAGCTACTTTATCTTCTGGTAATAAATCTCCATACGCATCGGCGATACCCAGTTGTGCGGCTACCGATTGCACTACGCTTGTTTTATCACCACTAAGCATGGCGGGTCTTACACCCAGTGCTTTCAATTGCTGGATAGTCGCTACCGCGTCCGGCTTGACTTCATCAGCGATGGCAAGGTAGCCAGCGAACCGGCCACCATAGGCGATAACGACGGTGGTTTGGTCGATGTCAACGATGTTAGAAGGATAAGCTACCCCGAATTTGTCCAGCAGCTTGGCGTTGCCGGCTAGCAATACCTGTTCATTGAATGTCGCTTGGAGGCCATGCCCGGGTATTTCTGTTATATGGGTTAACTGAATACCGGTGTTTATCGGCCCCACATATTCACGGATGGCGGTGGCAACAGGGTGTGTGCTGTGGTTCTCCAAGGCATTGACGAGATCAAGTACGGTCGCTCGATCGAACCCTTCGGCAATTACAGTTTCCTGCACCTTGAATACGCCTTCGGTCAGAGTGCCTGTTTTATCCATCGCGACCTGCTTAACGTTTGCCATACTATCCAGGAAATTGCTCCCCTTAAATAAAATACCGTGGCGACTGGCTGCCCCAATACCACCGAAGTAACCCAAAGGGATGGAAATAACCAAGGCACAAGGGCAGGAAATGACTAGGAAGACAAGCGCACGGTACAACCAATCTTCAAAAATATAGTTGGAAACAAAGAAATAAGGCATTACCGTGATGAGTAGGGCCAATAACACCACAATAGGCGTGTACACCTTGGCAAATTTTCGGATGAACAACTCCGTGGGGGCTTTCTGGGCTGTGGCATCCTGAACAAGGGCAATGATCTTGCTGAGTTTGCTGTCGGTGTACGCCGCGGTGACTTCCACAAGCGCAACGGTATGCAGGTTAATCATGCCCGCCAATACGGTATCGCCCTGGTTTTTGGTGTTGGGTTTGCTTTCGCCCGTCAACGCCGCAGTGTTGAATGCTGCTCGTTCGGACAGCAGTACACCATCCAAAGCCAGTTTTTCGCCCGGTTTCAGCTGGACGACTTGGCCGATGACGGCAGTTTCTGCCTTGATGGTACGGGTAGTATGGTGATCGATGACAGTCACTTCGTCGGGGCGTTGGTCAAGCAAGGCCTTGATGTTGCCTTTTGCCCGTTTAACGGCAAGGCTTTGGAAATTCTCCCCGACGGTATAAAACAGCATCACGGCCACACCTTCTGGGTATTCCCCGATGCTAAATGCACCCACCGTCGCTAAGGTCATCAATGTAAATTCAGAGAAAAATTGCTTCTTGGCAAAGGCCTGTAACATCTCTCGAATCACTGGAAAACCTACCGGAATATAGGCGGATGCATACCAATAAAGGCGTATTTGACCATCAAAAACGGATGGCCAATGCAGCCACCCTTGGTCGGCGGCAAGCCCAACGAGCAGCAACACCAAACTGATGGTGGCGGGGAGGAACAAGCGGGCTAAGCTGCCGACGCTATGGTGTGAACCGGCGTTGCTCATAAGGTCTCGTCAAGCCACTTGAAAAATTCGCGTTGCCATACGATAGCATTTTGGGCGCCGAGTACCCAGTGGTTTTCGTCAGGCAGGTACAGCAACCGGCTTTTGATGCCGTTCAGTTGGGCGGCTTGGAATGCTTCCAGCCCCTGTTCGATGCCCACACGGTAATCTTTTCCCCCTTGTACGATGAGGATGGGTGCATTCCACTTGTCGATATATTCGATGGGATTGAATGTCGTGTAGGTTTTTTTGTTCTTTTGATCCCAGTAGGGGCCACCGAGGTCTTTATTGGCAAAGAACAGTTCTTCCGTGGTGCCATACCAACTACGCATGTCGAAGAGGCCATCATGTGCGATAAATGTTTTGAAGCGATTGTCGTGCAGGCCAGCTAACATGAAGACCGAGTAACCGCCATAGCTCGCCCCTACGGCGCCAAGCCGGTCATTGTCCACATAGGGCTCTTGGGCAATGTCATCGATGGCGGATAGGTAGTCTTGGATCGCTTGCCCGCCCCAATCACCGCTGATCTGTTCGTTCCATTCTACCCCGTAACCGGGCATGCCCCTCCGATTCGGAGCAACAACAATATAGCCGTGTGCAGCAATTAATTGCATATTCCATCTAAAGGAATAGAACTGTGATAAGGCACCTTGTGGGCCACCTTGACAGTAGAGTAATGTGGGGTATTTTTCGCTGGGGTCAAAATCGGGTGGGTAGATGATCCACGAGAGCAGGTCTTTGCCATCGGTGGCTTTCGTGATGCGAGATACCACGTGGCTTTTGGCGATGCCGGCATACAGATCATCGTTGACAGAGGTAATGGGAGTGAGCGTATGCGAGGAGAGGTCAAAGCGATGCAGTTCGGCGGCACGGTTCATGTCCGTTACTGAGACCACTAGCTGCTCGTTTGCTTGCCCCACGATCGCGGCGATGTCGTGCTGTCCTTCGCTGATTTGGCGGATATTGGCGGCTGACACCTTGGCCAGGTCACCGTTCAAGGCGATTTCAAATAATTGGATCGTTCCTTTTACCGCCGCGGTAAACCAGATGGTATTTCCATCCTTGCTCCATTGGAAGGCATCTACGGTACCATCCCAATCTTTGGTCAGGTTGTACCGTCTGGAGGTACGTTTGTCGAACACTACGATGTCATTTTTGTCGGCTTCGTAACCATCTTCGGCCATGCTCAGCCAAGCCAGGCGCTGCCCGTCAACGCTGTAGGAGGGCGACTTATCATAGCCCATCATGCCTTCCGTGAGGTTTGTGGTTTGCCCGGTGGCCAGATCGTACCGGTAAATATCGGTATTGGTACTCTGCGCATAGGCGGTGCCGAATTTCTTTTTGCTTACATACAGGATGCCTTTGCCATCCGGACTCCAAACGACATCTTCGGCGCCTCCAAAAGGCTGTTGGGGGCTATGGTAGGGTTCGCCGTCCATGATGTCTATCGGTGTTCCGATTTCCCCTTTGTTATAGGGTGCATAAAACACGTGGCTGAATTTACCATCTGCCCAAGTATCCCAGTGGCGGTAGTCAAGCTGGTCGTAGACATACGCATCCGATTTCGGTAAATCCGGGTATCGATCTGTACTGTGCATTTTCTTGATGGGCACTGCCTTGGTAAATAAGATATGCGTTCCGTCAGGGGAGAATCGAACGTTTTGCAGCGGTTCCTTCTGGTCGGTTAGTTGGCGTACGTTCCCGCCATTGGACGGGCGTTGCCATAGCTGTCCTTGATGCAGGTAGGTGATGTCGCCGGTTGTAGCCTCGATGTGCACGATGCTTTCACCTCCTTTTTCAAAAGTCAGCTGCTCGGGCGTACCTCCGGTGATCGGCACACGGAACAAGTTTTTTTCACTGCTGTTTTCGTCTAGGTTGTAGTGCGTAACGCCATAGATGACGTATTGCCCGTCGGGTGAAATGGTTTCTCCGGAAACCCGACCCAATTGCCAAAGCAATTCGGGTGTCAGCGGTTTTTGTGCTTGGGCAACATTAGCTGTTGCCACGGCTATTGCGGCCATAAGTATGTAGTGTTTCATCGTCGTATCCCTTTAATCGGTTAATGGTTGCAAGTTAACGAACTTGACGGAATTCTGGAAACAGGCGGTGTGGGTACGTGGATGACAATGGTTGGCGGCAAATTCCTTGTTTTCGGGGATTGTGGAGGCGGGCTGTATTCCGTTTCTTTGTATATGCGATTATCTTGGAGGCGGTTCGGATATTGGTGGCTTATCATTTGGTTTTTGGGATTTGCCAAACCTGTTGGGGCGCAGGCGCCGCGCGCGTCGGGGATGATGCCCCTAAACAGGCTTGGGGTGTCTTACCAGAAAGCTGTAGGCGTTGATGTGGGCTTCGGTGCCTATAATATCCTTTTTGGCCGTAAGAAAACCAGTTTTTTTGATGTATCGGTGGGTGCCGAGTCCGTATTTGCCAAGCGATTTGCACTGGTGCCCAAGGTGAATGTCGACGCCGGTACACCGATATGGGCATTGGGTGGAATGACCATCGGAGGGGGGATGGATGCGGGATGGTATACCGACTTTTCGACCGGTGGAATCCGCCTTACTCCGAAAGTAGGGGTTACGGCAGGGTCGATCATCCGGCTGTACTACGGGTACCATTGGTTTGATCGCGCTTGGCGGCCTGAACCGATCGGACGACACCGCATTTCACTCGAAGTGAACATCGCTGCGTTCCACGATTTCAAGATTGGTTTGTAACCGGTACGTTCACGCGTCCATATTTCCGTCGCCGCACGTACTGTTGTGCCCATCCGAACAGCACGAGTAACAGGGGTGGTACACCTACATTCAGCAATTGCCAACGGATTTTTTCATCGTTGATTTTGACTTGGTTAAGCAGCCTCAGCTTCACTTCCTTTTCGCGGAGCGAGATGATACCGGCATCATCGGTCAGGTAGTCTACCGCGTTAAGCAGGAAGGATTTATTGCCATATTGCTGTTCGGTATACCGATCCCATCCCAATGGGTAAGGTGATCCATCAGTGGGGCTAACTTGCCCTTTGAACACGTCGCCATCGGCAATAACTAACATTTTGGCAGGTTTCCCGCTTTCGGGGGTGGGTGCGGTCACTTCGATACCTTGGGGTGCTGACCGGTTGGTAAACAAGGAAGGGAACTCACCCTCCAATAACGCAGCCACAGGATAGGACTCGTTTTTGAACGCTGTGGGGTCGGGTGTTTCCTCTACCATCTGTAAGGAAATGGTAGCTGGTACGTTGAGCAACCGTGAAAATGGGGAGGAATGCAGGATAAGGTGTTTTTCGATACCCGGCACATCGAGCGTATCGATGGTTCCCGCAAATTCGCTGCGTATGCCGTCTAGGTTCTTCAATATTGGATGCGCCGTGGTAGGCATAAAAATGGGGTAAAAAAGCCAGGGGGCCAATTCGATTTGCGCTTGACCACCCATGTTGCCCATGGTGATTGGAATCGAGGCACAATTCATGTCGGCAATGAGGTTGTAATTAAACCGTATGCCGTAGGTAAACAACATGTCATCGAGGTTGAGCTGACGCGCGATGACGGTTTGGTCGCCCGAGGTGCGCATGCTGTCTAATTCCGCATCTAATTGGTCGATCGCCCACAATACGCTGCCCCCATTCATTACGAAGTGGTTGATCTTGTATTTATCGGCTTCGGTAAAGGGTTGGGTAGGTTTTGCGATGATGAGCAAATCCAATTGGCCGAGGTTATCTAACGGCATGCTATTCAGGTCGACAAAACCCAATTGGTACCCATCAGACAGGCTTTGAATAGCGTCGTATAGCTGCAGGTTATCCAGTTCGCCATGCCCTTCGGTAAAACCCACCAGGGGTTTTCCTTCTCCCATGACCTTTCGCAATGCGGAAACGAATGCATATTCAAGGTTTTGCACCGAATTGTTGAGGGCCTGCTCGTGTGAAGCTCCAGAACGGTTTTGCAAGAGGTTGACGGCAATCTCCTCGTCGCCATAAGTGATCAGGGCACCGGGGAAAATCAGTTGTTGGGAATATCCGCTCGCCGTGCGCACATTCAGGTTAGTGGGTTGTATGCCCAGTTCGGCAAGCACCTCCATATTTTCCTGTTGCTGCTGTGCATCCCCATCCATGGGGTCTACAAAGCTGAAAGTCAGCTGACCGCCCGAATACGCTTTGAGGTCGCTCAGTAAGTCGGCAGTTGCTTTACGGAGCCGAGTGAAGCCCGCGGGCAACTTGCCATCAAGAAATACGGTGATATGTGCGCGTTGGGCGAATTGGCTTACTGTCTGCTTTGAAATAGGGGATATCGTAAAGCGCTTTTCGGCGGTGAAATCTGCCCGTCCAAAGGTGCTGTTGCCCAGGATATTGGCCAGTCCGATGAGACCCACACATATCGCCCAACCCCGAAGCTTGTTTTTGCGCGGTGAGTGGGGGGTGGCCAGTGAAGCATAGGTAGCCCATAGGAAAAACCCGATGACACTGAGGAAATAAAGCAAATCGCGACTATCTAGCACCCCTCGACTGATGGCATCGTAATGGGATTGGACACCGATCGCCGATACGCTATCGGCATAGGGGACAAAAAGGGGTATGGTACTGAGTGCATCGAAGGCATAAAAGAGTATAAAGCATAGAAATACGGCTACGAGAAAGGCGACAACCGGATTCTTGCTGAGTGAGGAGGCAAACACGCCAACGGCGGTAAACGTACCTCCTAGCAACAGTAATCCCAAATATGAACCGATAATGGCCCCGCCATCTACATTACCGATGGGCATGGCCAACTGGTATATGGAATAGGAATAAAGGAGCGTGGGCACTAAGGCTAACACCACGACGGTCAGTCCACCGAGGTACTTGCCAAATAGTAATGCCGACAGGCGGATAGGTTTGGTGAGCAGCAATTCCCATGTGCCTTCGGTCCGTTCGGCGGCAATGCTACGCATGGTAATGGCCGGTATGAGAAACATGAATAAATACGGACTTAACTGGAAGAAACCTTCTAATGTGGCATATCCATAAGATGGGATGCTGGTATCGGGAAATACCCAAAGCAACAACCCCGTAACCAATAAAAATAGGCCGACTGCGAGATAGCCGGTTAGTGAGTTAAAATACGAGGCGATTTCTTTTCTATAGATGCTCAGCAACGTTGGTGTTTTTGAATTCGTTTAAAGCCCCGAAAATAAGCAATCGTCTGTTACTGGGCAAATGATCGCGCATGTCTGTTTTTGGCGGTGTTCACGGGCTCCCCTTGATCTCTTTCAGCTAGTGCGGGTCTTGCTGGTTTGAAGCAAACATCGCTTTTTGTTGTGAGCGGATATAGTGATCTTTTCTTATTTTGAAATTGTGTTGTTAACGTATTGTAATACATCAATATAGTATGAATTATTTAAGTGTGTAATTATGACACTAAGTATACAAATAATTGCTTGATAGGACGTACCTTTGTATCATCATTATTTACGATATATTAACTTCATTTTAACATGAACATGATCGACGAAATTTTAGAACAACACGTAGAAAAAAAACAGTCTACCATTACAAAGACAGTCTTATCAGTGAAAAGCCAGTCTACTTTTATCCCTTCTCGTTTCTCTGTCAGAAGACTTAGAAAACATGCAGGGATATACACTACTCGCAATCCTATTGCCATTAGTTAATATGGCGCCCATTTTTGATGGGGATTGGCATTGCGGTGGTCCGGCGTGGTAGCCCTTTCTAATTTTCAATGAGCGCCTGCATCAGTAGTGGGCTATCTCAGGCAATTATTTCGACCATTTGTCGATTAGCTTTTCCGTCATCTTAATGGTTAAATTGCTCTCAGTCGGTTTTACTGTTGTGCATATCAGCCTTCAAGTCATCACTTCATGGTGGCCTTGCAACTCATGTCAAATTTAGCTATATTTGTACATATTCATTTTTAGGCATGAAAACGATTAGCGCACCTTCTGTAAATGCTGTACTTCGGCTTTTTAACCAGCTTAACCAGGCTGACAAAGTAAAGGTTGCCCAACACATCGGTCAGCAAACATTCGCTGAACGGTGGGAGGTCATGGACGCCACTTTACCTGATGAGGAACTTTCTGAAGCAGATATCATGCGAGAAGTGAGTGCTGTACGTTATGGTAAGGAGTCGTAAGAAAACGCTTATCATCGACACCAATTGGTATATTAGTGCCACTATCAACCAAGCCTCTAGACGGAAACTCTATAACCTTCTTTCCAATCCCATTTACACCGTACTTTACTGTGACGAACTGATAGCAGAGTATAGAGCGGTTATCCTAAGAGATAAATTTAAGAAGTACATCAAGTTAAGACAAGCATTGCGTTTTATCGAATTGATTCTGCCCGTTCTTTCATCGGTAGAAATCAAGAGTGAAGTGAAGGCAAGTCGGGATGTTGATGACAATTATTTGCTCGCATTAAGCAAAGATGGCGCTGCGGATTATCTCATTACCGGTGATCCAGATTTGCTGATCTTGAAAAAGTATGGGGAAACTACTATACTAACCATGGCTGAATTCATGGAATTAAATCCGAATTAATTTTGGAGTTTTAATCACTCAGATCATACGCTGGACTTCACTGGAAATGGATAAGTTTGTTGGTGGTTGTGAGTTTTGTAATGATATTAGATTCAAGAGCGTAAAAAAAGCATCGGGTGATTCACCCGATGCTTTTTTCAAAGGTTTCCTTTAAACGAGCCTAACCTATCGTTGACCAGGCAGGTAGATTTGGAAGCCCAGGGCTACACCCAATCCACTCTGTGCATTCGAGCCGGATATGGTTGCTTTGCTATAATTGTAGCCAGCAGTTGCCTCCAAAGCCACATTCTGTGTGATAAAGTGCGCATAACCTACGTTTGCACCCAATGCCAATGAAGCACCAGAACCCGGAGAACTACCAGAGATACCGACGTCTCCTTGTGCAAAGAAACGTCCAGATGCACTGGAACCTTGTGGGAAATAGTAACGCACAAACGGTGCAACACCATAACCCCAAACATTATCGGCATTAGGAACAGTAGCCAAACTTCCCAATAAACTTAGACCAACGGCTATTCCATCCGAAACAAAATAACCGGCACGAGGATTTAGTGCGATGTTAAAGTTTTCACCCTCAAAACTATATCCTAGGCTACCTAAACTTCCGCCTACGATCCAATTACCTTTTTGTACGGGCGCGATGCCCACGTTGGCCGATGTCTGCGGCCTAGCGATTTCCTGTGCGTTTGCGATAAACACACCTGCTAAAAACAATGCCGAAAATAAAATTACACGTTTCATGTTTTCCTGTTTAAATGTTCAAATTAATAACAATTTTAAATCAATACTTAAAATAAGCATAAAACATGCCATTTTGTTTGGATATGTGGAAAAGTGAGGGGATGATTCCGCTTCGCGTCAGCTAACGCGCTCGACGATGTCGATCAGATCTGCTATGTCGACGTTCAGGTGATCCATTATATGAGTGGCCTGTAAATAATGGGGTTCCCTTTCGGTCAATTTCGCCGTGATGTGCGCTAGTAGCGCCTCATCGGATAACCCTTTCAGCGCTGGGCGCGTCGCAATATCCGTTTGCATGAGGCGATCCCACAATGATTTCGGGGAAAGCTGGAAATAGATGGTGACGCCATGTGCATTCATCCAATCCATGTTGTCGAAATAACAGGGGGTACCTCCGCCCGTTGATACGATCATTGGTTTGTCGTTAGGCAGGTTCTTCAGTGCTTGGCTTTCAAGTTCCCTAAATTTGCCTTCTCCATGCTTGGTAAAATAGTCTGCGATGGGCATGCCCACCAAGTCAACAATCCACTCGTCCAAATCAATAAACTCCCGTCCCGTTTTACGGGCAAGCTTGCGGCCCCAAGTGGTTTTCCCACTCCCCATGAAACCGATGATGTAAACCGGTCGGGAAGGTCGTATGCTGGTGGTATCATTGTACACTGTTGCCGGAGTATTAATATGCGTTGCTGAAATACTTCTTATCCAATTTGTCAAAATTCGGTAGCGTGTTGTAGTGCCATTTGTCTACGACTACACCGTTTTGCATCAGCAGCACACCGGGGTTAGCCCTAACCATGCTTTTAAGCGGAACAGCATCAGCATAGAAGGTTTCGGCCAGCAGTTTGAGTTGGTTGCCCACCTCATCGGCGATCTGCGTGCTACTAGCGGTCAGCAGCACGGATCGAATATTGTACGTTTCAGCGGCATCCATCACCAGGGCATTGATGTTGCTCAGGGCTTCGAGGTTGGTGTGGTCCAAATCCCAGGCCACTACGATGAGATTATAGTACGGGTTTTCAATGATTTGCTCGGTAAAATCACCTCCGTTAGCGTCTGTAATAAGTAAATCGGGAATGGCTATCTGATACCCTTTTTTGACCAATCGGCTTTCGGGTTCGCCTACGATCTCCCAGTTCTCATCCTTCCACAGTTCGTCGGCAAGATACACTTGGTCAGATACCTTTTTCTCTTCCCCTGACGATTTATGGCGCAGTGTGTAGATCACTTCGTATTGGTCGCCTTCGGCCCCTTCTGGCATCGCCATCAGTTCGGGGAGGTAATTTCCTTTTTTGTAAGGGAGGAAATCAATGAAGGGGAGGAAATTGACCGTATAGATGCCTATGCCTAGCGACAAGATAGCCAACGCAACGGTCAGGATGGTTTGGGTATATCCATCGGTGGTAACCGGCTTGATGCGCCCCCGGTTGAAAAAGATTACCAAGATGAGCGCGAGCAACACCAAGTCCTTAATAAATGACTGCCAGGGGGTAAGGGGGATGGCATCCCCAAAGCATCCGCAGGAGGTGACAACCTCAAAAAAAGCGGAGTAAAACGTTAAGAAAGTGAAAAATAAAATCAACAACAACAATCCCCATGCTACGGTTCTCGCCCAAAGACCAAGGAGGAGCAGTGCGCCGAGCAGGATCTCCAATCCGCAGATCAAGACAGCGATGGTGACAGCATATTCATTGAGGAAAGTAGTGCCAAATACATGGAAATATTCTTCCAGTTTGTAGCCGAACCCTGTCGGGTCATTGGCTTTGATCAGTCCGGAGAAGATAAACAATAGGCCGGTGAAGATCCTGGCGAAACCTAAGAGGTAGTTGGTGCGAGGGAGGGGAGTATGGATGGCTTGCATGTGTGTATTTTAAGAGTTGTTTCCGGCAATCCCAAGTTTAATCAATGCAAATACCGCATAATTGAGCATATCTTGGTAGTTGGCCTTGACACCTTCCGAGGCGACGGTGAGTCCCTCGTTGTTTTCAATCTGTTTGACGCGGTATATTTTCATCAAAATCAGGTCGGTAAGTGAAGTCAGCCGCATTTCACGCCAAGCCTCACCATAGTCGTGGTTTTTGGCAAACATCAATGCCTTGGTCTCTGCGACGGCATGGTCGTATTTTTTCGTAACGACGTCAACCGGCAAATGATTGTTATCGTCGGTACCCAACTCCAATTGCATGATGGCAATCACACAATAATTGACAATACCCACATACTCTTCGGGGATATCTTCTCCCACTTTTGAGACTTTCTTCTCTTCCAGTGTGCGGATGCGCTGGGCTTTGATATAGAGCTGGTCGGTGATGGAAGGCAATCGCATGATGCGCCAAGCCGTTCCGTAATCGCTTGTTTTTTTGATGAATAATTGTTGGCAATGCGTGATGACCTGATCGTATTGTACTGATGTATCCATATAAATGACGAGCGCTTTTTTGGTGTGCTAAAGTTACGTATTTGTGATTACTTAAGGGCAAAGATAGTCATTAGATACGAGAGATGGAGTGCCGCCCGATAATGTGTATTCGTAAAATTATCCGCATATTCCCTCTTTAATGATTGTCTTTCAGCGGCAGAGGAGAGAACGATAAATTACTTTTATATGCAGGTCTTCGAATTGCATATAAAAGCGAATTTATCTAAGTTTGAAGGTGGATAAATTGATGATACGCACCGTACAGGTTATACGTTATGTGACCCCGCTACGTGAAGGGGGGTCATTGCCTGCCATTGCCGAGGCGGATGATGGGTTTTTGTATGCACTCAAGTTTCGTGGGGCAGGCCAGGGAACCAAAGCGCTGATTGCCGAATTGCTCGGTGGGGAAATCGCCCGTTCGTTGAGGCTACGGGTACCTGAAATCGTATTTGCAAATCTTGACGAGGCTTTTGGCCGTACCGAACCGGATGAAGAGATACAGGATTTGCTGCGGGCCAGCACGGGACTTAACTTGGCTTTGCATTACCTTTCCGGAGCGATTACCTTTGACCCCGTGGTCACGAAAATAGACGCTGAGTTAGCTTCGCGCATCGTGTGGCTAGATTGCTTGCTGACCAATGTAGACCGCACCGCCCGGAATACCAATATGCTGATGTGGCATAAAGAGCTTTGGTTGATAGACCATGGTGCTTCCTTGTATTTCCACCATTCGTGGGATAATTGGCGGGAGCAAGCGGTCAAGCCTTTCGTCAAGGTGAGTGAGCATGTATTGCTTCCTTGGGCCACCGCATTGGAAGAGGTCGATGTAACGATGAAGGCCCTGCTATCAGCCGATCGGATTCGGGCGATCGTGGAGTTGATCCCCGATGAATGGTTGACGGATGTGGGCGGGGTTTCTCCCGCCGAAGCGAGGGATGTATACCGGGAATTTTTGGAGATGCGCATAGCCGCATCCGCCGTATTTGTAAATGAGGCACAAGATGCAAGGGCGCGAATTGTTTGAGTATGCGGTGATCCGTATCGTACCAAGGGTCGAACGGGAAGAGTTCATCAATGTGGGGGTGGTGCTGTATTGCCGTAGCCAAAATTTTCTGGATGTACGGTTTTTACTGGATGGCAGCCGATGCGAAGCGTTGTGCCCATCAGTGGCTATCGACGAATTACATGATTATCTGGATGCCTTTCGCCAGATTTGCCTCGGCGCGGGGGATGGCGGCCCCATCGCCAAGTTACCCATCGCCGAGCGTTTCCGCTGGTTGACGGCCAAGCGGAGTACGGTTATCCAGACCTCGCCCGTGCATCCGGGGTTATGCCTATCGGCTCAGGAAACATTGGAGAAATTGTTTGATGAATGGGTTCGGTAATTAAACAAAAAAACAAGGTGTTTCGCGCAATTTGGCATTATAATCGCTGTATGAACGAATAAGGTTCTCCCTTTTTTTCACGGTATTCAACGCTATTTTATGCGAAACAGTTTTCTGAAGCTTCTTTCCTTTTTTTTGGTGGTCAACGTATGTGCCGCTTGTTTGCCCTCCAGTATCGGGAATGGGGATTTCCGTACAGCGGCAAACAAGATAAAGCTCAAATCGACAAACGATTTATACCGTTTCCTGACCTACCATGAAAACCGCTTTCCACTAGTCAGCGCGCATCGGGGTGGACCGACCGACAAGTTCCCGGAAAACGCCATTGAGACATTTGAAAACAGCTTTAGAAGGCAACCGGTTATCATTGAGTGCGATGTGCGCCTCACAAAGGATTCCGTATTGGTGATGATGCACGACGAAACCATAGACCGTACCACGACGGGATCGGGAAAAGTGCAGGACTATACATTGGCAGCATTGCGGAAATTTCGGCTACGAGACCCGCAAGGGATGGAGACGCCGTATCGCATCCCCACATTGGACGAGACGCTCCAATGGGGAGCCGGCAAAGTGGTGTTCACCATTGACGTCAAACGAGACGT
Organism: uncultured Parapedobacter sp.; assembly: GCA_964498395.1. GTDB lineage: Bacteria > Bacteroidota > Bacteroidia > Sphingobacteriales > Sphingobacteriaceae > Parapedobacter. Next base: position 289,731 of record CAZCHE010000005.1, read on the forward strand.
TCCCTATCAAGCGGTTGTAGACGCGATCCGCCGGAACAGGGCGGAGGCATACAGTATCGTGATCACCTACAATGCCGACCAAGCGGCCATGGTACATCAATTGGCACCTGACCTCATGATCTCGGCTTCCATACGCTCAGCCAGCGACTTGCTTCGCTTGAATGACCGCAATGTGCCCGATAACCGACTTGTGGCATTCGTGGGCACGAGCGAAGTGGAGCAGCAGGTGTATGAATTGCTCCATGGCCATGGAATCCTGTGCATATTGGGAACCATGGGCAACTTAGACAAACAGGCGGCCACCCGCGGCCGAGAAACATACACCGAACTTATCGAACGGGGTGCTGATATCCTGTCGACCGATTATCCTGTCGAGGCGGGAAAGGCCTTGCAAACCTATCGGAATACACATAAACTGGGGTCATCTTTCATCAATTGACTCGGAACACTTATATTCGCGTTTCCGATACCGAATATTTAGCGATATGTCTATCCAAGTGACCGATCTTTATAAATTTTATGGCCAACAGCCGGCATTGAAGGGTATTTCATTTGAAGCCAAACCGGGGAGGGTGCTTGGTTTTCTGGGGCCAAACGGCGCGGGGAAATCGACTACGATGAAAATCCTTTCGGGCAGCTTGGCACTCTCGTCAGGACAGGTAACGGTGAATGGATACGATATGCAACAGACCAGCCTTTCGGCTCGTCGGCATATCGGTTATTTGCCGGAACATAACCCGCTCTACGTGGATATGTATGTGCACGAAGCCTTGGCGTTTATTGCTGGTATACATGATGTGCCCAACAAGCAGGCGCGCATTGCAGAAGTGATTGGGTTGACGGGATTGGGGCCGGAACAGCACAAGATAATCGGTCAGCTCTCCAAGGGTTATCGCCAGCGAGTGGGCCTTGCGCAGGCCATTTTGCACCAACCGGATGTGTTGATCTTGGATGAACCTACTTCGGGCCTTGACCCGAACCAATTGCAAGGCATTCGTTCGCTGATCAAGCAACTCAGCTCGGCAAAGACCGTGTTGTTATCGACCCATATCATGCAGGAAGTGGAAGCTATTTGCGATGATGTGGTCATTATCAACCGAGGTGAAATCATCGCCAACTTTGCTTTGGATGAATTGGCATCCAAATGGCCGAACCACACACTGGAAAGTTTATTTATTCAATTAACTTCGGTCAAGTGACGGATCATCAGGCGCCGATGCCGGGTACCTCGTCTTTCAGCAACTGCCAAAGCAAGAACAAGGCGGCCATCGAGGCCCGTTCGATATTGATCAAGCGATCGTTGCCGAAGACATATTCACGTGCAATTACGTTGTTTTTACCGGCTACGGCTATCCACACCAATCCCACCGGTTTTTCCGGCGTTCCACCGTCGGGCCCAGCGATGCCGCTTACCGCGATCGCGTAGTCAACATTGAAGGCTGATTGGGCGCCCAATGCCATTTCCCTTACTGTCTCTTCGCTGACCGCACCATGGTTGTCTAGCGTCTCGCGCTTCACCCCGAGCACTCGCATTTTCATGGGGTTAGAATAAGTCACCGCGCCTCCTTCAAACATGGAACTACTACCGGGGAGGGCGGTGATCAACCGGGCGATATTGCCACCCGTACAGCTTTCGGCGGTGGCGAGAAGCAGCCCTTCCTGTTTCATGGCATCTCGGATCAGCGCCTCCAGTGTGGTATCTTCATTGGCGAGGAAGTAGTCTCCGATACGCTCCCGCAATTGCATGGCGATGGCTTGTGTCTCCAGTTTCAATGTTGCTAAGTCTCCTCCGATGGCAGTTAGCCGCAGCCGCACAAACCCCGGTTTGGGCAAGTAGGCAAGGTGGACGTGCGCGGGTAGTTCCGTTTCGATATCGGCGATTTTTTTTGCCAAAAAGGATTCGCCAATGCCTCCAGTCAGGAGTGTATGGTGCCATATCGGTTTCCGTCCTTCGGCCATCCGAAGGCGGGGGAGCACCCGTTCCTGCATGATATGTTTCATCTCGAAAGGAACGCCCGGCATGATGACGTAGGTCTTTCCCTTGTGGGTCAGCCACATTCCCGGAGCTGTGCCAAGTTCGTTAAAGAGGACGTCGCTTTTGTCCAACACATCGGCCTGCATGCGATTGATTTCCAACATGGGTCGGTTGCTGCGCAGGAAGATGGACTCGACATGAGCCAGCACCTGCGGGTCGTGCCGTAGGCCACAATCGAAATAAATGGACAAGGCCTGTTTAGTAACATCATCTTTGGTAGGCCCCAGTCCACCCGTAATCAAGATGAGGTCTGCCCGACCGGATGCCAGCGTCAACGCAACGATGATATCCGCGGTATGGTCGGCTACCGAGCTGACCTGTTTCAGTTGAATGCCTTCCGCATTCAATTGCTGTGCAATCCAGGCAGAATTGGTGTCGATGATTTGCCCGATGAGTATTTCGTCGCCGATGGTGATGATTTCCGCTTGCATAATTTAAAAACGCCCAAATGCGTCATTTCGTTTGGTTAACTTCAAGTCTTGCAATATGGATGCCTTGGCCCGGATGGTGACATTGTAGCTTTGGAACCGCCCGAAGGGTACCCAGCCAAACGACATGTCCCAACAGTGCAAATCACGGTAAATGCTGAATCGGGTGAGGGATACTTCCTTTTGCCTGAAATCATAACCCGAATTGAATTGCACTTTCCATTTGGGGGTTAAACTGAAATCGCCATGTACGTTGAGCGTGGCTGTAACGTTGGTGGTTGCACCTAAATTAGCGTATTGGAAACTGAATGAGCCCGCGAGATTCCATGGGATGTTAAAATCGACGAAAGCATTCGGGTCTGAGCTGATACGTGCTAGCGCTTGCTGTTGCTCGGGGGTCATATTTGCCCGTTGGTTATTCAGGGAATCCAGGTTATTCTGTCGCCCTCGGTTAGCATCGGGGTTGAAGCTATAGTCAAATGACAGGCCGAAATTGGTCAGGCGGGCGAGCTTGCCGTCTTTGATGGCAAAGCGGTTAACCCGTCGGCCTAAATCCCTATCAAATGCATAGGGATCGAATGTACCATTGAAGTTGATATTGATCTTCTCATTGAAGATGGCCGTACGGCCGGAGAAATTAATGTTGGACAGGTTAAATGAATCGGCCACAAAATTATAGTTGCCGCTGAAGGTCAAACCTTGTAGGATTTTGACCTTTTTCATTCCGCCATCGGTGGTGTCTTGGCTGCTTTGGACCTTTGCCTCGACGTTATTATCAACGGAAAAACCGATCCCCATCGAACGTCCGCTGCCCGGCGTTCCAAACATGCCGCCCTCAAAGATGGAGTATTCCGTCTCATTGCCTTGCGCGTTGATGAAGGTGCGGTAAAAACCATACATTGCGTCGGAGAAATCCGGCCGGTAGTTAAGGTTGACGGACGGCGTGACGACATGACGGATGGCTTGTATCTTGCCCATCTTCGGGTACATGCCATAAATTTTAGTGGATAGTCCGGTAGACATGGAGTAGTCGTACGCCCGATTGAATCCTTGTACTGTGTCACGAACTTCTTCGAACCCACTGGGGGTGTTTTCAAGGCTTCTGCGGATGCTTTGCAGGTACCAGCGCTCGGTATAATTGACGCTCGTATTGAATTGGAAGAACTTGAATGCATTCAACGAAAGGTTGACGGGAATACTGTGCTGAAACCCGTTCCGGAATTTGCTGAGCGTCTCTTTGCTGAATAAGCCATCTTCTTGGGAAGTAAGCGAGTTTCTCCCGTCGAGCCGATAGCCGACATTGATGCGTTGATACCATTTCTGTTCGCCGATGCGGTCCTTGGAATCGAACGGGTTGAATGAAGCGACGCTCAGGGAAAAGGTGGGCAATTCCATAAAGACTTCTTGCTTCGACATGTCTTGCCGGTGGCTAAGGCTCGAGGTGAAATTGATCTTGCCATCTGCAAAGGTCTTACCATAGCTGATACTGGAAGACATGTTATTGCGCGTCAATTGGTCATAATTGTAGGTGGTTCCGGCCGCTGTATTCTGAAAATAGGAACTTGTTCCGAAGTTCACGCTGGCGCTGAATGTGGTTCCGGGATTGGCCTCTTGCCGTTGGTTATGGTTCCAGACGATATTGAAATCTTGGTTTGGCCGGAAGTTTTCAGAACCCTCCACTCCGTTAAGTGTATATGCATACCGGAGATTGAATCCCCCATCGAACTTGTAATTGACGCGGTACCGGGTGTTTAACGAGGTTTCAAAAGAGCCCTTGGAATACAGTGTTCCCCGTACCTCACTATCCCAATAGTCGTTAAAGGCGAAATACCACCCCATGTCACGTAGCCAAAATCCTCGGGTGAAGTCTTCGCCAAAGGAAGGGAAGAGGAAGCCAGACGACCGCTTGTCCGGTTTGGGGAAAAAGCCAAAGGGGATGGCGATGAATTTCAAGGGTACATTTTCCACCACGAGATAAGCCGGACCTGCGATGATTTGGTTTTCGGTGACCACACCCTTGCTGATATGGATTCCGAAATGGGTATGTGGCTCAGGCAGGTTACAGGTACTGTACATGCCATGGTAGAGTGACATTTCGTTGTACACATTTTTACGGACCCTGCTGGCTTGGATATATCCGCCATCCACCTCGGTGAAAATACCATAAGTAATGCCATTGCCGGTCTCGAAGTTATACCGTAGCGAATCGACGGCTTTGGGGGTTTCATTGGGGAAAATGACCACCGGGCGGCCCCGATATCGGCCGTTGTGGTCATAAAGACCACTGGCAAATACTTCATTGGTCTCTTTGTTGACCCGGATGTAGTCGGCCGAAAGCTCCATCTGGTCATACTTGATTCGGGCTTCCCGGTAGAGGTGTATGATGTTAGTCCTCATCTCCGTCACTTGCGAATCGGCGGCCACGATACTGACCATGGCCTTCAATCCATCGGGGGGAGGTTCCTGTATTCGCTGGGTGGAATCTTGTTCAGCGCCGAGTGAATCAACAACTAGTGAGTCAACCAACTTGTTTTCAGTGGTGTCGGGCAGGGGAAGCCGCAGTCGTAAGGAGTCAACGCCGATGCTATCCCGCTTGGAATTTTCCTGTGCGTATACCGATACCACGGAAAATACCGTTAAGAATAATAAAATATGCGAAAAAAAAGCGGCAACTGACTTCAAATTTGACAACGAATATTATTTTTGCATTAAATCGGAAATGCGCACAAAATTAATTAAATTTAATTAGGATTTCCGTTGTTTTAAAACATATCCATATTGTGGCGATGTCTTGGCATCCATGGTGATAACGAGCAGCGCCAAAAAAATGTGACAATACTTTTTACTTTTACGAAAAGAAAACGACCACCAGGTATCGACATGATTAACAAACGCTTCACGCCATATATCTATTATATCTTCCTTCTTATAAGTATACCAACGGTCACTTTTGCAAATAAGTATCGCGATACTGTCTATACGATAAAAACAATCGTATTGGATGCTGGGCACGGTGGCCATATACCGGGGGCACGTGGCGCTACTTCACTCGAAAAAGACATCGCCTTGCAGGTGACACTCAAGCTGGGTAAGGCCATCGAAGCCGAATTACCCGGGGTAAAGGTGTATTATACGCGGTCGACCGACGTCAATGTGGATTTGTATAAGCGCATCGAATTTGCGAATGAAAAGAAAGCCGATATTTTTATATCGATACACTGTAATGCCGCTCCTGAACGGCGGGTGAGGAGGAAGAATAGCAAAGGAGTGTATTATACGGCCCGGGTGCAGGACAAAACGGTGAAAGGCACGGAAACCTTTGTGTCGGGTTTCAGTCGGCTTGACGAGCAAGATGCGGCGGTACGGGAAAATGCGGATTTGTTTTTGGAAGACGACTACGAAGAGAATTATGCCGGGTTTGACCCGAATGATCCAGAGAGCATCATCATCCTACAGCTGATGAAAAACTTGTACCGGGAGCAAAGCATCAAGTTAGCTGCGCTCATGCAGGATGAATATATCAGGTCAGGGCGGGTGAGCCGAGGGGTATGGGAAAAGAGTTTGGCCGTATTGGCCCGTGCGGGTATGCCGGCCGTGCTCACGGAAATCGGCTTTATCAGTAACCCCGAGGAAGAAACGTATATGAAATCCGATAAAGGGCAGACCGAGATTGTGAAAAACCTGGTTGACGCCATCAAGGTATACAAACGGCAGGTGGAGCGATAGCCTCATGTCGGTAAACAAATCGGCATCAAAGTTGTTCTGATAGTGTTTAATGCGTGAAGACTTCCTTTTTTTGAGGGGTGGGTCACTCGTTAGCTAAGCGTGAATCAGCGAATAGATAATAAACGTATCAGCAAATAAACGTATTGGTGAACCAACAAATCATCGAATTTTGAAGATAGCAAACGAAACCAAGGTCGGTATATTGGCCGTAGTGGCTATTGCCATATTGATTCTGGGATACAGCTTCCTGAGGGGAAATGATGTATTCAGCAGCGAGAACACCTTTTATGCCACGTATGAACGGGTGGATGGATTGACCGCTTCAAAACCCATCCTTGTCAATGGGTACCAGATCGGCCGGGTATCGGCCATGGAATTGCAACCCGATGGGCAGATCAGGACGGAATTTAAGGTGAGACGCAACTATGGGATTCCATCGAACACGGTAGCCCGTTTGGCCAGTACAGATTTATTGGGTGGCAAAGCCGTGGTGTTTGAATTGGGTGATAGCCCCGAATATGCGAAGAATGGGGATGAACTTACCCCTGGATTGCAGAAAAACATCATGGAACAGGTTGAGCCGATCCAAAAGAAGGCCGAAGATATCGCTGCGGTACTCGATTCGGTGTTGAGTTCGATCAATAACACGATCAATGCGGATTTCCAACGTGACTTTAACCGGAGTATCAATAGTATCGCTAACTCCTTGCAAAACTTGGAGGGGATTACCCGGCAATTGGATGGGTTGGTCGTATCCGAACGGAGCCGTATCAGCCATATCGTAGCCAATGTGGAGTCTATTACGGACAACCTGAAAAACAATAATGAGCGGATAGGTAGTGTCTTGGCCAACCTGGACAGCATTACCGATCAGGTCGCCAAAGCCAATTTTGCCGAAACGATCACGAGCGCAAACAAAGCGATGGCTGACTTCCAGTCCATCACCGACCGCATCAACCAGGGACAAGGATCTATCGGTTTATTGCTTAATGATGAGCAATTGTATCATAATCTGAATCAGGCTTCCCAAAATTTGGAAGAGCTTATTGCAGATATGAAGGCCAGGCCGGGCAGATATGTGCATTTCTCGGTGTTTGGTAAGAAAAACGATTAAATTGAAAAAGATTTGCCACTTTGGAGAATAAGCTGTAATTTTGCAGTCCAAATAAAATCCTATGCGGAAGTGGCGTAATTGGTAGCCGCACCAGACTTAGGATCTGGCGCCGCAAGGCGTGGGGGTTCGAGTCCCTTCTTCCGCACTTGAATCCTCCCGATAACTTCGGGAGGATTTTTTATGTAAACGCGATAAACGCATAAAATTGAGTATGAACATTTCACACGAAAACATCGACGACATCAACGCCGTTATTACAGTAGACCTGACCCCTGAAGATTATAACCCACAGGTAGACAAAGCCATCAAGGAGCAGGCAAAAAAAGCAAAATTGCCCGGTTTTCGCCCGGGATTAGTTCCCGCTTCCCACATCAGACGTACCTATGGAAAAGCCATCTTGTTTGATGAGGTGAACAGATTGGTCAGCGACCAGATTAATACCTATATCGGAGAAAATAAATTGGAGATTCTCGGCCAACCATTGCCGAAAGAAGACGATAAAGCCGACTACAATTGGGATTTTAAGGATACATTCTCGTTTCACTATGAAATCGGTTTGGCTCCGCAGTTTGATATCCCCTTTACCGCAAAATCCAAGTTTACGGAATATACCATCAAAGCCGACAAAGAAACCTTGGAATCACGCATCAAGAACCTACGCCGCAGCTACGGTAAAATGACCAATCCTGATGTATCTGAAGATGGCGATGTGCTCTATGCAGAGTTGAAGCAGGTAGCTGCCGATGGACAGGAGGTTGCTGGTGGTGTAGTCAATACGGGTTCTGTACGTACCGATTTGGTTGAAGATAAAAAAATCAAGAAGTCGCTGGTCGGCTTGAAAAAGGACAGCGAGGTGATCGTTGACCTTAAAAAGGCATTTAAGGAAGCTGATATCGCCCGCATCCTTGGCATTAAAGAAGAAGAGGTGGCGGCTTTGGAGCCGGCTACCTTTAAGCTGACCGTAAAAAATGTGAATCGGCTGGAAGAAGCTGACCTGAACGACGAGTTTTACACCAAACTTTTCGGCGAGGGCGTGGTGAAGACCGAAGAGGAGTTTAAGGAAAAAGTACGGGAAGAGGTAGAGAGCATGTTAGTGCAAAATGCAACTCAAAAACTACAAAATGACATCTATACCCAGGGAATGGAAGCCGTAAAGGCCGAATTTCCGGATGCATTCTTGAAAAGGTGGTTGAAGGCGACCAATCCAGAGATCAAGGAAGACGAGTTGGAAGAAGGTTTTGCCGATTTCTTGAAAAACCTGAAATGGACGCTTATTGAAAACCGGGTCATCACGCAAAACGGCCTTGAGGTAAAATACGAGGAAGTATTGGCGTTGGCGAAAGAGCGCATCGCCGCCCAAATTAAACTATACAGCCCAGGCCAAGAGCCTACCGATCAGCAACTGGCGCAATACGCTGTGCAGCTGCTTGGTGATAAGGAGCAAGCGAATCGTCTATTTGATGAAATGAAGGCATTGAAGGTATTTGATTACCTGAAAGGGCTGGTGAAATTAGATAAGAAGGAAATTGAATATGATAAATTTCTGGAATTGAAGTAACGACTTCAATATCATAAACAAAAAAGCCTCATGGATATCCATGAGGCTTTTTTGTTTTAGTTATTTCTAAAGGTCGATGGCTCGATCATTCCTTTACATATACCGCCTCAAATTTAGCCAAAGGCGCCATCCGCGCACGGAACAATTGAAGGGTGTCTTGCCCTATGTGGTAGCTATCCGTCGTCTGGAGTACGTTGATGAGTTCCGTTTCCACTTCCATGTTTTCACAAGCCATCATCGTTCCGATAAGTTGCGAAAACTTGATACGGTTGTGTTCATTTAGCTCATATGTGCCCCCTAAACCATTGCAACCACCGGTGGCTGCTACACGATCGTTGTTTTCGCTAAGTTGGATATAGGGTTCCTTTTGTGTCGAACCGGGGGCAATTGGTTTCCCTCCTAATTCCACCAATTTCCAATAGGGGCCGACAATCGATTCTTCGACCTTGTTCAAGATATAGTGCTCGGCCAGGTCGCCGGTGATGCGGTTACCTTCCATGTCGAGTTGGAACAACTTGTTTTCGCCGACGAGGAATTGGCGGTTATCTTCACTCAGGGTAACCTGGCTTCCCGCATTGTCCCATGTAAACGTACCGGATTCGGTGAATATCGAATCGCTACGTTCGAGGTATCTGGTGCTGAGTTTATAGGTGCCATCGCTTCGCAAGGTAATCGCGGTATTGATACCCGGACAGTCTGCACAGGGGAATGTTCCTTGGTAGCTACCTGCCCAATCCAATGCGTTTTGACTATTATCACCGGTGGCCACGGATTGCTCCGTAGTGGTGGTACGTTTACTTTGGCAGGCTCCAAGCCCGATGATGGCCACTAGCAACCCGCCAAGTAGCCATTTAGTGTTTACTGCTTTGCACATGTGTTTTTTCAATAAGTTGTAGAAATAAAAATACATAAAGTATACCAAAAAATACGATGTAGGTAATTTATTTCTAGTATGTGCGCTGACTCCCGCAGTCGCGGGCTCCTGATTCGACAGGATAGGGCTCGAAAAAATCCCGGAAATCCGCTATTTCACGCTTGGATGTGCTGATGTATTTTTGTGTTGGGTGTTAGGGTTGGTTTGTCAGAAATAATAACTAAATTTGTAGTTATTATGACAGATAATTTGAAATTTATGAGGAAAATAGCTATTGTAGCTGCTTTTTGTTTGAGTTCATTAGCCCAAAGTACAGCCCAAGAGCTGTCGGGAAATGTAATGGATGTATACCAGCGCCACATGATTTCACATCGGTATTTCGAGGCATTCTTGGAAAGCAAGAAATACCCAGTGCCAAGGGATGTATCGAATAGTTTGGAAATGCAGACTCAGCTGACTTTTTCGTCTTTCTTGGGCAGTAACCGGTATTATGATGAGTTGATTAATGAATGGGAGAGCGGCTTCCAGGCCAACGACAGTTTACGCGCTTTAATACACGATACACCATTTCAAGATGACAAAGCGATAGCGGAAATTATCGAATCGGCTAGGGGAAGACAAGTGGTGATGATCAATGAAAATCATTTTTACCCCCATCATCGGCTGTTGGCTGTGGATTTGTTGCCTCGTTTGAAGGAATTGGGTTACACCTATCTCGCGTTAGAGACATTATATGATGGGCAAGATACAGCATTAAACGATGCGGGAAGTTATCCTACCTTGCAAACTGGGTTTTACACTCGGGAACAAACCTTCTCCTACTTATTACGTCAGGCAAAACAACTTGGTTTTCAATTCGTAAGCTATGAAAACTCCGATCAGGAAAAAGATAGGGAAATGGGACAGGCAGCGAATTTATATCGAAAAACATTGGGTGAAGACCCATCGGCAAAAGTGTTTGTGCTGGCTGGGATTTCACACATCATGGAAAAACCCGATGGCCGTGGCAAGAAATGGATGGCGGCGATTTTTAAGGATACATACGGTATTGACCCGCTCACGATCAGTCAAACCAGCCTGAATATGTATCGGCATGACGTTTCGGGTGATTATGCCTTGTTGGATAGTGGGCAGGTTGAAGGCTGGAATGGACTGGATGCATTCGATTTCTTGATGGTCAATAAGAAGTCCAATCCCGATTTTTGGGATAGCAAAATGGAATATCGCAATGCCTCCGAAGAGGACGTACAAGTAGCGGTGTTCCATGTCTTTGAAATAGAAGACTTGCTTAGTTTGGAAAATAACATTCCATATTTCACGACGGTTTTAAGGGCAGACGAACGCATTGGCATACCTTATAACCAGTCTGAGGGTGGATACCTTATCGTATATGGCGGGGCGGGAAATGTAATCGAGAAGCGGTATATTCGCTAACATTATACCGAATGTTTTAGCTCATTGGTCATGCGTACAACTATATTGACTGCGGTCATTTTCTTTTGTTGCGGCCTTTTGATTTCCTGTCAACGGCGACATGAGGTGGAATCCTCATTTTACTACTGGAAGACAGCGTATCAAGCCAATATTGCAGAGCAGGCGTATGTGCGGGAATTAGGAGCGAAGCGATTGTTCATTCGCATCATGGATGTCGATAACCAGGGGCCTAATGGGGAAGCGATCCCCGTTTCACCGATTGAATTTAAAGAGCCCTTGCCGGATTCGGTGGAGCTGGTTCCGGTGGTGTTCCTCGTCAATAATGTGCTGCGGGATCAGTCGGCAGCGCAACTGGATGATTTGGCGGGTAGGCTATACGGTTTTGTGCAGGGCAAAGTGAAGCAGGGAGGGAAGGCACGCTTCGATGAACTTCAAATCGACTGTGATTGGACAGCCGGAACGAGGGATGCCTATTTTTACCTGTTAGAACGGTTGCGGGAGTTGACGGACGATGGTGTGGTACTTTCTGCCACATTGCGGCTCCATCAGGTACGAAATGTACATAGCAGTGGTATCCCACCGGTGGATAGGGTGTTGCTCATGTGCTATAACATGGGCAACCTGCGTAAGTTTGGCGCACATAACTCCATTCTTGATATGGAAGAGATGGAGACTTATCTGGCGGGGTATCTGGCGGATTATCCCTTGCCGTTGGATGTGGCGTTACCGTTGTTCAGTTGGTCGGTCGTATTTCGTGGCGAGCAATATACCGGTATCAGCAAACGCCTGGATTCGAAATGGCTTGCCGATACGGCGTTGTTTGACCGATTGCCCGACTCGTGTTTGTACCGGCTGAAATCTCCCTTGCCGGAAGCTGGACTTCGCATTGGCGATGTCATCCGTCGGGAAGAGATTCGTCACGCGGATTTGTCGATGGCTGCTGACTTTTTAGTGCGCCATCTGCCTAGGAAGCCTTTTACGTTGTTGTTTTACCATTTGGATGACCAGGTGCTAACCTCATTTTCTTATGAAACGTTACAGGAAATTGTTCATCGCTTTTAGCGTTTTTACGGGTGCATATTTTGCCGAGCTCGCCATCAACGTCGCTTGTGGGCCGGAACCGGATCCGTATGATTATTACATTTCGTATTTTCATAATAATACGGCGGGTGATGGTTATGCGCCGTTTGCGTTTACCGAATTGACGTTTCTCTATGACGAGAACGAGCCGGAGAGCGAAGCGCGAATCAATAGCCGGGAATGGGCCGCATACCTGGGCAAAGGGGTTTCTCCGGAAGATGTGTACGAGATAATGTATCGTACGGACGCTGCCACGGATTCGTTGATCAAACGCTTTCTTGATAAGGACTTATCCAGCCTACCGGATAGCCTATCGCGCAATACCTACCTCGTGGCACTGGCAAATCATGCGCGTGCCCGAGACTATTTCAATTTTGCGAAAGCAGTAGAACCCTTTGCTGTAAATGTATACAACTATTATGCTGCCTGGGATCCTGAGCCGGTGGATACGGAAAGCATGGCCGCACTCGCTGCACGTGCATTGGAACAACGAGAAGCCGTGAAAAGGGATAAATTCCTTGCGCTGCGGTATGCCTATCAGGCGGCACGCATGTATCATTATTCCCACGACTACGAAAAGTGTGTATCCGTATGCAATATGTATATCGCCTCTGCAAAGAGCAAAAGCGCGATAAAGGGATGGGCAATGGCATTGCAGGCCGGAGCCATGCGCCGATTAGGCGAGCCTGCATTGGCGGCTTACCTTTTTTCAAAAGTATTTGCGGACAATCCGGAGCGTCGTATTCAAGCGTATAAGAATTTTCACTACATCGATGTAGATGTGCAGGAAGTGCTTACCCATACCCGGTCAAAGGAAGAAGAAGCGGTGGTGTGGGCAATTGACGGTTTCCGCCATCCCGATTTCGATGGCAATACCTTGGAAAAAGTCTATGCGCTTGCGCCACGTAGTGCGATGGTCGGTTCGCTGCTCGTGAGGGAGATCAACAAGTTGGAGTCCCGATTGAATGAGGCTCCCTTTGATTCAGGTGGTGGTTATTGGGGATATTATGGAAATGCCGATTCTTTGAAGCAACTTGCCGTAAGCCATGCGCGGAATCTGTCCGAATTTGCATTAAGATTGGCGGATGAAAAGCGGTACCCCGAACCCGATTTGGGTACGGTTGCCGCTGCCTACCTCGCTTGGATGCTGGACGAGGGTGCGCGTACAAACAAGTTGCTAGCTGGATTAAACTTCGATAGGCTGCCGGAACGATTGGCTGACCAGGCGAGGATCATTGATATGCTGGTACAGGCTAAAGCAATCAGATCGGGAGCGGAAATAAGCGAAGCGGATATGATCCCCATGTTGCAGTGGCTGGATGCGAAACGTACGGATGAAACGAATGCGATCAAAGAACGCATCGCATGGCCTTATTACTATGCTTACGGCGAGCGCGATGGTCGGTTTACCCGAACGGCTCGCAACCTGTACCAGTCCGTGCTGGCGCCGCATTATATGCAATTGGGTGATACGGCTATGGCAACCCTGATGATGACCAAGGGTGGTTATTGGCCTTCCGAAGAAAACGGGGGAACGCTATTTAACAACATCTCCTATAGTACCTTGCTATTTTGGCAACAGCAGCTTAAGCCCGGGGCTTTGACTCAATTGGGGGAATGGAAAGCGAACGGCTCAGACAGGCCCCTGGTCGTGTATAACTTAGAAATATTGCAAACCCTTGATCCGGATGACTATGTTGAACTGCTGGGTACGGCCAACCTCCGGATGCACGATTATGGTGCCGCAGTAAAGGCATTTGAGCAGTTGTCCGCCCGTTATCGTGCGCCGGAGCGGGTCGACTGGTATCGCTTGGACGAACCGGATACGATTTATGCCGATCCATTTATCAGCCCCATCAAGGACTACCCGAAAGCATATGGTACGGTGGGTTTCAACAAAAAGCAATTTGCTGATCGCATGCTGGATTTGCAGCAACGGGCGGAAAAAGACACGGCTAATGCTGCCCAATATTATTTTGACATGGCGAGTGGCGCGTACCAAACGGGTACATTTGGCAATGCGTGGCATTTGGTCAGCTATCAATGGAGCAGCAGCGACAACTTCCTGAAAGGCAAATATTACTACGAGGGCGATTACTTGCATGCGCGCAAAGCAGCCGAATGGTATGAAAAGGCTCGTTCATTGAGTACGGATGTTGAATTTAAGGCCAGATGCACGTTTATGTTGGCCAAATGCGAGCAAAAGCAATTCGGCTATGCATCGATGAGCGAGTATTATGAAAATAGTTGGAACAGTACCGTAGATGCGTTTTGGCTATTCAGCATGCGCAATTCCTATTTCAGGGAACTGGATAGCCACTATAAGCATACGGCATTTTTTAAGCAGGCTGTCGGAGAATGCAGCTATCTGGTTGATTTTCTAAAAAGGCAGGCGGATTGATCGCAATCTCGGCGGTTACGAAGTGGGTATACAAGCATATCTTCCGGTCTTTTGATAGTGTGCGACCAAAATTAGTGCTACCTTTAGCTCCATGGACACAAAACGATACGACCAATTGAATGTGACCGAGGCGACGCAATTGCAACAGCAGCTACGCGATAAACTGGAGGTTTTCGAGCGGTCCATCCACATTGATGTCATTGGTGCGGCGGATATTTCGTTGAATCTATACAGTACCACCATCTATGCAGGGATTATCCTGCTTTCTTTTCCCGCACTGGAACCCATTGGTTGGTCACTGGTAAAAGGAGAGACGCATTTTCCCTATATCCCCGGTTTTTTGGCATTCCGCGAGGTGCCCGCGCTGGTCGAGGCTTGGCAGCAGTTGCCACGTAAGCCCGATGTATTGGTGGTCGACGGCCATGGCATTGCACATCCGCGCCGTATGGGCATCGCCGCACATTTCGGTGTTATAACGGGGCAAGCCAGTATGGGATGCGCAAAAAAACTGCTTGCTGGAAAATACGAAACCCCAGACAACGGCGTGGGAGACCACGAACCTATTTGGCATGGAGCCGAACAGATTGGCTATGCCGTGCGGAGCAAACGGAATACGGCTCCGGTATTCGTATCACCCGGCCATTTGGTGGGGATGGGAAACAGCCTGGAGGTCATTCGGCAATGTTTTGGCAAATACCGGATCCCCGAACCGACCCGATTGGCCCATGAGTTGGTGAATCGGTTTAGGAAAGGAGAATTAGCCGAAGGCTGCTATATGGTTGATCCGACATGACCACCGAAATGCTGATTTTGCATGTTCGTGTTTGATTGCTTAGTTTTGGATACCCAGTAAGGCAATTTGTTGCCTTTACTGATTTTTCATCACACGGACGTAATATGGCGATACTGGAGAATGACTACCTGATTGTAGCAATCAATGAGAAAGGTGCGGAGTTAAAGAGCTTACGTAAGCGCGATGACCGACATGAATACCTATGGAATGCCGATCCAGCCTATTGGGCGAAGACCAGTCCGGTATTGTTTCCCATCGTGGGCGCATTGAAGGGCGATACATACGTTTTCCGGAACAAGGAATACCGATTGCCACGCCACGGCTTTGCTCGGGATTCAGTGTTTGAGGAAGAGCTGATCACGCGAACGGAAGTAGCATTTACCTTGGTGGATTCAGAAAAGACCAGGGCGGTATACCCCTTTGGTTTTCAGCTAACGCTTCGTTATCGATTGGTCGCGTCGTCACTCATTTGCACGTATGAAGTGTTTAATCCCGATGAAAAAGAAACATTGCTATTTGCTGTCGGTGGGCATCCTGCTTTTGCGGCGGGAGGGAGAAATGGTGTTGCCTATGAAGACCATTACCTTGAATTTCCAGCCGATGAGGCGTTGCAGTGCCACCGGTTGGCAGACGGTTTGATTACGGATGACATCCGGACAATTGCGTTGGTGAACCATCGGCTGCCACTGACCCATTCGCTTTTCTACGCAGATGCGTTAGTGATGAAAAACCTGAAAAGTGACCAAATCATACTTGGAAACCACGTCGACGGGCGTGGTATTCGTTTCAAACACGAGCAATTTCCATTTCTCGGGATTTGGGCGGCCAAAGATGCCGATTTCGTCTGCCTCGAACCATGGTGTGGTATTGCCGATGGAGTGGGGCATAGTCAGCAATTGGAAGAAAAAGAAGGTGTCCAGCGGCTAAATGCCGGTGAGCGATGGACACGAAGCTGGGAGGTGGCGTGCTTTTAATCAATAATTACAATGACAAAAACGACTGAAGATAACAACTGGGAGACGATCAAGACTGACCCCGTATATGAAAATCCGTGGATAAAAGTGGAACACCGGGAGGTCATCACACCTGCCGGAACCCCCGGCATCTATGGTGTGGTGGGATTTAAGAACAAAGCGATTGGCATTGTGCCGGTGGATGATGCCGGAAACACCTATCTGGTCGGGCAATACCGATATACCTTGGACGAATATTCATGGGAAATCCCCGAAGGGGGAGGCCCGCTCACGGAAGACCCGTTGGACGCCGCTAAGCGCGAATTGCAAGAAGAAACCGGCCTGTATGCGGAGCATTGGGAGAAAATAGGCCGTATCCATACCTCCAATTCCGTTACCGATGAAGAAGGGTTCATCTATTTGGCACAGGGATTACGGCAGGGCGAGTCGGCTCCGGAGGAAACCGAAGAACTACGGGTAAGGAAAGTGCCGTTGTCGGAGGCGGTAGACCTGGTGATGCGTTCCGAAATCACGGATTCGATCTCGATGTGCGGGATTTTGATGGTGGCTAGGATGTTGGGGGTGTGAAACCATTACAATTGATATAGCGATGGCGGTACTATTTAAGTTTCCCCTGTAGGAAAAGCCGATTGAAAAATAGGGGTGATTTGTTTCACAAATTCGGCGGTATATTGTCCGGATACATCTAAATCGGGGTCTAATATGGTCAATGTAAGTCCCACTGACTTGGGATGTGTCAACAATGGAGTGAGGATTTCGGATAGTTCTGTATAACTTAGGCCATCCGATGTTCGGCTGTCCACGGCAGGCATCACATCATCATTCAGCACATCCACGTCGAAATGTATCCAAAATCCATCAAGATGCTGCTTTTCGACCATATTAATAAATGCTGCTGCCGTTTGGCCAATACCTTTTTCCCTCAGCTCCCGTAGCGGCACGTAAGTGGCAGTTGATTGGATAATGGCTTCTTCATACCAATCTACGTACTCACGGTTGCCCACGCACCACACATGTGATTCATGGATATAAGGCTGCAGCCCATCAATATCCGTGAGCTTTTCATGGCCAGCGCCTGCTGCAAATGCTGCGGCCATGCCCCCGGCACCACCCGTTTCGGACAATTCGGGCCACATAAAATCGGTATGGCCGTCCAAGTAGAACAAGGCGCAATTCCCTTTTTTTTTGAGGGTAAGTAACGGCCCCAGTAGGATGCTGCAATCGCCACCAATTGCCAGTGCGAAGTGCCCGTTATCCAATACTTCCGCTACAAGTGTATCCTGTTGCTGTGCATACTTGACCAGCACATCCGCATTGCGTATGCCGCTCTCTGAATCGAGATCCATTGAATAGGGCGGGGCTGTTAAAGAAGTCGTATTGATGGGCTTTATGGCATCATGGAAACCATGTTGGCGAAGCCATTGGGGCAACTTCCTCACTCCTGGCTCCACTCCCGGGGCAGGCTCTTTCAGCCCAAGATTGGATGGGAACTCAATGATGGATAGCTTTTGCTGATGCATAGGAAATCAAATATATTTGAGGGATAAATTTATGCATTTTACTTTGGGCTATCAATGGGAGATTTCCATCATTTATCTTTCGCCTGCCGCTATAGCATGTGTCGAAATGGCATCGATTATCAAATCCCAGTCTAAAGGATGCAACTCATGGCCTCTGCCTTCAAGCGTGAGCAATGTGTTGTTTGGAAGCATTTGATGCAATGCTTCCGCATGGGGATATGGCAAGACATTATCTTCCGTACCATGTATAATCAATGCGGGCGTCTGGATTTCATGTGACTTGCCCATCAACTCTTCGCCTCCTTTAAGTAAGGCATGGTTAAACATGCTTAGGAGGTTGTTAGCCCTACTTACTTCCGTTTCGGCTAAAAGAGTTGATTGTTTGGTGTCAAATGGATGATGTGAACCGTTCATGAGTTCCCATCCGTTCACTAAGTAGTCAATCACATCCGCTTGGTTGTTCCAGTCAAGATTTGCCGAAGAAGCGTGGAATTCCAGAATACGATTATCTACTTGTGGTAGGTCGGGTCTGTCTTCCCACACACTGGAGCTTATTAATGTCAGCGTAAGTACCCGATCTGGTTGTATGATGGCCGCCAATTGCGACAACATCCCTCCCAAAGACATTCCGACGAAATGTGCCTTATCAATGTCGTATGCATCCAATACCGCTAATGCATCGTCAACCATGTCCAATACAGTATATGGGGGTTCGCCAGAAGGATATGCCGTGGATTTGCCTACATCCCTGTTGTCATATCGGATGACATGGAAACCTTTGTCGGCAAGTCGTTCGCAGAATTCTTGATTCCACCACGTCATCGACGCCATGGCTCCCATAATCAACAGGATGGTCGGATTTTTTTTGTCTCGAAAACTTTCCGTACAGATGGCAACTTGGCCATTTTCAATGATTCGCTCTTTCATGTTAAGATTGCAACTAATGATTAAACTTGTAAGTAATAACATCGTATTGATACGTTTCCTTTGCATAAGGGGTAACAATTGTTTGTTGCAAAGAAACAGTAAAGGACGGTGCAGAAATTGTAAGAATTCGACTTTATGAAGAGAAGAATAATGAAGTGTCTTCGTTGAAGTAAGCTTTGGGGTGTTGCCCAGAAAACTCCCTGAAGTCTTTGATGAAGTGCGATTGGTCATAGTACCCACATCGGTAGGCCACTTCGGTGAGCGATAGTTTATTGGTGTTGTAAGCAGATAAACTGTTTTCAAACCGAACAATCCTCGAAAATAATTTGGGACTGAAACCAGTAAGTGCCTTAAACTTCCGCTCAAAATGGCGTTGCGACAGGAAGTTGTCTTCCACAAGGCGATTCAGATTTACCAATCCACGGTTGGCAATAATGTGTTTTGCTGTAGCGATAATATTGCGGTTGGCTAAAGACGATTGTGCGAGTCGGTGCAGTAAAAATGAGGTGATGATGGATATCCGTTTCGTGTTGGAAGGTGCTGTTAGCATTTTGTCTTCTAATTCTTTTCCCAATACGCCCATCAGTTCTGAGATTTCGATGTTACTGTTCGTAATCTCATCTGCGGGAGTTGCGAACAACAACGGTATGGCATGGGGATAGAAATACACACCTAATACGCCAACAGATTGATTGGCTACTAATTGATAAGCTTGGTTGGTCTGTGCTTGGAACCCGCAATTGAATAAGGTTTCCCGCACGCCATTGGAATACAACGCTTCCATGTTGCCTTGATACTGGAAAGCAAGTTTGGGGCATATAGAAGCCGTGGACAGATGCATGTAGGGCATACTTTCCCCGATATCCGCTTCAAACTCCCAGAAAAATTGGACAATGCCACTCAGTTTTTCATGGGGTTTATGTACCTGGTAATGGATATTCATTACTGCTAAGGTAAGAAAGTGGGATGAGAATAGCTAAATTTAACAGGCCATGCGATTTTTTCCTGCATTCATTCGATGTTTTCCTTCGTTCATTCTTTTTCGGTTTGAGCACGGTCGAACGCTGTATACTTTTGTCTCATTCACTAGGATTTATACACATAAAAAAAATTAAAAAAATGAACAAAGAATTGGTGTTTTTAAGGAGCTTTGCAGCAACAACCGTTTGTGGAATCGTATTTCTTTCAAGCGTGGCCTTCAAAAATTCGGGCAACCAGAAATTTGCGGAGATTGATGTGCAGCGCATCAATATTGTTGAACCCGACGGAACGGTGAAGATGATCATCACCAACGTAGACCGTTTTCCGCAAGGCAATGATACCATCAACGGAAGGCCTACCAATGAAGGTAGAAAACAGCGTTCAGGAATGTTGTTCTTTAATGAGGAAGGCATGGAATGCGGTGGATTTATTTATGATGGGATGAAAACAGCAAACGGACACAGCGCGGGAATGTCATTAACTTATGACCAATACGATGGCGATCAGGTGATGCAGATCCTGATGCGAGACGATAAAAATGGAGACGACCGCTTTGTGCGCAGTAGTATTGCCTTCATCGACCAGCCCGCTAAAGAGACGCAAGCAAGGAGAAGCGAGATCAATAAGGAATTGGAAGAACTGGGAAAGAAAGACCGTAAGGCGATGCAGGAGAAATATCAAGAATACAAGGCGCAAGGATTGGTGGGTGCCGTTGATCGTATGGTGCTGGGAAAAACGAGAGGCGAAAGCAATGGCTTGTTTCTTTTCGATGATAAGGGGATGCCAAGAGCCATGTTTTATATAGACAAAGAAAATAATGCCCAGCTCGATTTCTACGATGAGAGTGGAAATACCATTGCTTCATTTCCTGAAAAGAAAAATTAAATCAATATGTTATTCAAAAGGGGGTGTTTAAAAAGTCTCACGTCATTTCGACAAAGAATGAGGAGAAATCATATTGTTTAATGCACAATTTAGTAGATTTCTCACTCCGTTCGAAATGGCGACTTTTAATACTTTTTAGACACTCCCTTTTGTAAATCATTTCATCAGCATGGTTATGAAAACTTGGCTTCGTAGCATATACCAAAACTGGTACTTCCTACTGTTCATTTTGCTGTTTGCTTATGTGCAGTCCATTTATATGCGGATTTCAGTCAGGCAGGCCATCAATGTGTATACGTTTACGCCCGAAGCCGCCGTGGGTTCGTTGATTTCGGCAGGAGTGCTGTTTTTGATCATCCGTTTCTTTATCGGAAAATGGCAGCGGTCGGCTGTTTTCAATACCAGCGAAATGTTGAAGATATTTGGTTCGTCATTGGTTGCATATATCCTGGTCATACAGGCAAGCGGGTTGTTTATCGCTTTCATATTTGATAATATCGAACGAAATTTCAACCAGCAAACCGTTGTCCTTTCTACCCTTTCTATTGGCATAAACGGTTTGACCTACGGCAGTTTTTTCCTCGCCTATTATTACTACAGCAAGAACAAAACACACCAGGAACAGCTAGCGGCATATAACCATGCGTTTTCTGAAAATAAAATCAACCAATTGAAGGCGCAACTCAATCCACATTTTTTGTTTAACAACCTCAACGTGTTGGACCAGCTCATTGAAGAAGACAAACACAAAGCATCGGATTTCCTGAATGAGTTTGCCGATATTTACCGATATGTTTTGCAGGCTTCGGATAAAAAGCTCGTTAGTATCAATGAAGAGTTGGCCTTTGCTAAACAATATGTTAAACTCATTCAACACAAGTACGGGCACGCATATCGACTGACCATTGAGGGTAAAGACAACGGCGGTTTTATCGCACCCCTAACCTTGCAACTGCTAATTGAAAACGCCGTAGACCATAACCTCGGCAGTGCGCAAACGCCCGTTTGTATTACCATTGGTATCGGCGAAGAAGTGACGGTGACAAATAACATCATCCTAAAATCAAAACCGAAGCTTTCTGGGGGGCGGTCATTGCGTAACTTACGTGAACAATACGTGTTGCTGTCGGATGAGCATATCCGTATCCACCAAAACGAAACCCAATTTTCAATCTGTATACCCATCATTCAACGCCAGCATATATGATAAATATCGTGATAGTAGAAGACGAGGCCCCGGCAAGGCGTAAGTTGACGCGTTTTTTGAATGACCTTGATGAAACGGTGTCGATTGTGGCTGAATTGGAAACGGTTGAAGAAGCCGTCAAGTTTTTAAGCGAGGCAAAAGACATTCATCTCGTTTTGTCTGATATTGAATTGCGGGATGGCAATGCATTCGAAATATATAACCGGATATCCGTGCCTTACCCCATTATCTTCATCACGGCGTACAATGAGTTTTTGATGGACGCCTTTGAAACCAATGGCATTGGATACCTCTTGAAACCCTTTTCTTTTGAACGATTCAAAAAAGCGTGGGAAAAATACCTGCTTTTGAGGCATAGGCCATCCGTAGATGACCGGCTTGTGAGTAAAATAACCCGGTTGATTGATCAGCAGCGTGCCCAGCATAGCGTATTCAAAAGCCGATTGGCCATTACCTCCAATCGGGGCACCTATTTCCTTGAAGTCAACGATGTATTGTTTTTTGCTTCGGAAGGAGGCGTGGTTGTGGCTGTTGATATACAAGGTAAAAAACATTTGCTCACCTATCCCACCTTGAAAGAAGTTGAAATGTTGATGAACCCCGACCAGTTTTTCAGGATCAACCGGAGCGAGGTGGTCAATAAACACCACATCGAACGCTTCGAACGTTATACCAAGAACACCGTCGCGTTGAAGCTGCGCGGTTATCAACCATACCTCATGACCAGCCAGAGCAGTACAGCGGCTTTTCGGGAGTGGGTGGAGCGGTGATCCGGTCAAGGGCGCATGAATTCTTTTTTGCGCAACCTGTAGATACGTTCGGTTTCCAATTCCCAGTCCATGGGCTGGCCCCATTCGACCAGTCTGTCGTTGAAGAAATAGAGCCAGTATTTTTCCATTTCCTCTTCCGTGGTGAGGGGGGCTAGGCCACTGAACTGGACGACCTCCAGCAAGCCATCTTCATACTGCTTGGCCCCGATAATGTTGTCGGGCTTTTTTTTCAGTGCCTGGATGGCTTCATCTTTAGACATGCCGATCGTTAGTTGGAATGTATCCACCTTTTTAAGTGCATGGCAGGCTCCGAACAGCAGGGCGATAAAAAGCAAGGGATATAATATGTATGTTCTCATTGTCGGTGAATTTATCTTTTGATATTAGACGAAGCGACAGGGTGGATGTTTAGCGGAATGTATGTAACAATCGAACCGAACATCCATATATGCACTTTCGCGGTGCGAAGTAACGGATTAAACGGGAATAATCCATATTGTTTATTCTCTCAAAATAGCCGGGTTTCGATTTCCAATTATGTGGTTTATTGCTGACCTTTGGATGATCATTCATTGAATGTAAACTCATATGAAAATCAGCATCAGGAAAGAGAAAAATGAAGATTATGTGGATGTCTACGCCATAAATACGGCTGCATTTGAACAAGAAAATGAAGCCAAACTGGTTGATTTACTCCGTAACAGTAATGCCTTTATCCCCGGGTTATCGTTAGTGGCAACAGTAGATAGGCGCATCGTTGGCCATATCCTCTTTACTAAAATTGACATTATTGCTGAGGACGGACAAGCATACACCAGTCTGGCCCTTGCCCCAATGGCAGTAGTGCCTGATTGCCAGAAACAGGGAATAGGAGGGGAGTTGATCCAATCAGGGTTAGATAAAGCAAGAGCTTTGGGGTACCGGTCAGTCATTGTTCTGGGGCATGAAAAGTATTATCCGAAATTTGGATTTGTGCCAGCCGATCAATGGCGTATCAAACCGCCATTTGATGTGCCGGCAAATGTGTTTATGGCAATAGAATTAGTGCCAGATGGATTAAAGAATATTTCAGGTACCGTACGGTACGCCAAGCCGTTTGAAAAAGTATAATAATATGAATAGTATCACCGTTTTCTGTGGTTCGAGTTTAGGAACCGATCAGGTTTATGAGGAACAGGCTTACCTTTTAGGAAAGACATTAGCCAAACGGGGCATTGGGCTTGTTTATGGCGGCGCCAAGGTCGGGCTTATGGGAGCTGTGGCCAATGGAACACTTCAACATGGTGGAAAAGCGATAGGTGTGTTGCCTTATTTCCTGCAGACCAAGGAAGTTGCGCATGATGGATTAACGGAATTAATCTTAGTGGATACAATGCATGAGCGAAAAACAAAAATGAACCAACTCTGTGACGGAGTGATCGCACTGCCTGGAGGGTTTGGAACAATGGAAGAGCTTTTTGAAATGCTTACTTGGGGGCAATTGGGCCTGCACACCAAACCGATGGGATTGCTTAATACCGATGGATACTATGACGATTTGATCACGTTGATACAACAGATGGTAGATAAAGGGTTCCTCAAGGAAGTGAACCAGCGAATGCTGCTTCATGATCGGGATATTGATGGACTATTGAAGCAAATGGAGCAATACATGCCACCTGTTGTTGGAAAATGGATTACCAAAGAAACAACCTGATGGATTGGTCGTTTACATGATGCTATAATAAAAGACAGATTTATATAATAAACTTCAAAGACTTTTAAAAATATATTAATGGGTAAACAGCATCAATACAACTTGACCGTGAAATGGACAGGGAATAATGGAACAGGTACCTCCGGTTATAGGGCCTATGAGAGAAGTCATACTGTTTTCGTGGATGGTAAAACGGAAATAAAGGGCTCGTCCGATCCCATGTTCAGGGGAGACTCCACCAAACACAATCCGGAAGACCTCCTCATTGCCTCCTTGGCGGCCTGCCATATGCTGATGTATTTACACCTCTGTGTGGATGCTGGGGTAGTGGTTATAGATTATACCGACCATGCAACAGGAACTATGGTGTTGACCACTGACGGTGGTGGGCATTTCACGGAAGTGACGTTGAACCCAATGGTAACTGTCACAGATGAGGCGATGGTTGAACAAGCAAATCTGCTTCATGAACAAGCAAATAAACTTTGTTTCATTGCTAACTCTGTTAATTTTCCCGTTTATCACCGACCAAACTGTATAGTGAAAGGCAGTTGAAATGACATTATGTTAGCTTTCGCTAGACAAGATTATGCGTCTCATTTGAATGTTCAGTGGGCACGTTTGTAGGAACGACTTCGGTAAGTTGTGAAAAAGCCGACCACCTTTTTGGTGAAAGGCGGGCGGCTTTCAATTAAAAGGCGGGCGGCTTTTTACGCAAAGCCGACCGCCTTTTTTAAGAAACGCTTAGGTCATTTTGGTTAAACGACTTGGGCGTTGACAAAAATGTGCCGTTCACTTTGTTGAATATGTTGTATCTCCAAGCATCTGCACTAACCGTTTCCCCGGTCTGAAGTAAACTTTGCACCCTTTTATGCTGTTGTTGCCTACTTCTTGGGGAGTATCTTTGGCATCGGCCTCCAACGAGAGGTAAAACGAACCGAAATCGCCGAGCTTAACAATGTGCCCATCCGACAGATTGCGGCTGATAGCATGAGTGAGCCCTTCGATGACGGCTACCACATCGGCTGAGTTGAGTGTCGATGCATTGGACAGGTCGTCGCTGATCGAACGGATATCCACATGCCCCCGGCTCTTGCACTGGGCAATATACTTAGGCTTATCGGGATTCTTGAAATTGTGCTGCTTGACGGTAATGTATTTTACGGCCATAGGTGTTTTAATAGTTTTTCCATCCCAAGGTACGGATTATTGCAGGCTTTTTTGCCATTTTTATCAAATTTTATATCAAACCACCGCTTGCTGTTCCTCTTCGACAACCTGCTTGTGCTTGATGCCAAGCCGCATCATCAACGGCACAAAAAACGACACCATGCCAATGACGGCAATTACACTGCCCAATATCACAAATGTGCGACTAATCCCAATATAATCAGCAATGAAGCCAGTGCTGAGCAAACCGATCATGGAAGGCAGCAGTGCAATGCTGAAGTACATGGAAAACACACGCCCAAGCATGGCGGGGTCAATCCGTTCCTGTAGGATGGTCGTGAAACTGGCGTTATAAATGGAGGCTGCTACGCCACCGAGTGTGGTCAGCACGACAAAGATGACAAACCCTCCGGGTGACAATAAACCGGAGACCGCCAAACTGCCCCCCAGTAAGATATGCATGGCATTGATGATGATGACCTTATTGAGGGTAGGTTTGAAGATGCCCAGTAGACCCCCGCCGGCCAACATGCCGATGCCCCAAACCACCTCGATGATGCTCATTTCGAACTTGCCTCCCCCGAAGTGCTGGAGGGTAAGCAGTGGGAAAAGTACCGCTACGGGCATGATGCAAAACGTAGCCAAAACCGAAAACAAGAACAAATAGGAGAGGCCCCGATGATGGGTTACAGTCCGGATACCGATGGCGATATCGCTCAGCACCTGCCGTACGCTTGCCTTGGTTTGTTCTTCCCGTGATGGGTTGGGGATATGCACGAAGAGGAGTGATGCAATGGCCACAATGGCCCCCGCAATGTCCAACAGCAAAACATGGCCGATATCCATCAACCCAATAGCCAATGCACCCAGTGCTGGCCCCGCGATATTAGACACCGATTGGATCGCTTGGTTAATGCCCGCTATGCGCAACAACTCTGATTCAGGAGCCAACAACGGTACCGAGGCTTGCATGGCTGGCATGTGGAATGCGGACCCAAACGACCGGAGTGCTAAAAGGACATAAATGTATACTAGCTCAAAATGCCCCAAATAAAACAGGATGGACATGGCTAATGTGCAGGTGGCGATGAAACCATCTGCGGCGATCATGGTGCGCTTGCGATCCCAACGATCGATGTAAACCCCTGCAAACGGGCCGATCAGTGCCTGGGGCATTAGTGCGGCGATAGCTGCATAAGCCAGCACTTCGGCCGACCCAGTCTCGAGGCTAAGCCAGATAATGACAGCAAAATTGACTGCTGAGCTACTCAATAAGGACACAAATTGTCCAGTCCAGATAATGGCAAATGTTTTTTTCCACGATTGTTGCATGGTACTTGACTATCAGTTTGGCCCTTCATAAATGGAAAGGCAATGTTGAAAAAATGATGTAAATAAACGGTGAACGGTTTCAGGGAACCCTGAAACATGGAGGTACCAAGAAGCAATACGTATGCCTCTCGGCCTTAAGCCCTATCTCTGTAAATCATGGCGATTTGGAAACCAACTGACCTCATGGGGATAATTTTTTAATGCTGTGCAAAGATAAGCTTTTTTTAAAACCGATGTATATTTTTAAGTAAGTTTGCGTTTATGCGTTGGCGTAAGGTGATATTGATCTTGTTGTTGACTATCCATCTCCCGGGGTTGACCGGGTATGCGCAGCAGCCGATTACGCTTACCGATTCCTTGAGGCAGCACATTTTTACCCATAGCCAGATTGAACAATTAGAAGATAGTACCGGCTTACTCGCTTTCGACGATATTCGATCGCCTGCATATACCAATCAATTCAAACCCAGTCTTTCAAGTACACCTCGTGGCAAAGTTACCGCACATGCGTATTGGTACCGGATTAAAATCAACCATGATCCGGCCATCGCCCAACGATTCTTTCTTGAGTTTTTTGACCAGACCATAGACGACATCGTGGCGTACCTGCCCGATGGGGCAGGTGGGTTCGATACACTCTTATTGGGCGATAAGCATGTGTTTGAAAGCCGGATCATCCCCCACAAGAACTTTGTCATTCCGCTGGCGGAAATGCAGGGTGAACAAACCTATTACTTCCGGATCCAGTCTTCACAAGTGTCTGATGTCATCGTCGTGCTACGTGCAGTTGACTTTTTCGTAGGGTATGCATTGGGAGAGTATTTCAGTTTCGGCCTTTTCTACGGCATGATCTTGATTTTCTGTTTCTATAACCTGATCATGTTTTTTGCGGTCAGGCAAACTGCATACCTGTATTATGTATTCTACATGCTGTGTGTCGCACTTTTTGAACTGTGCACTGATGGTGTCGCCTACCATTACCTATGGCCGAACGCAGCTTCTTGGAATCAATATGCTTTTGGCGTGGTGTTATTTGGCATGAGCATATCTGCGCTTATGTTTACCAAGAAGCTGTTTTATGTACGTAAACGGGCGCCATGGCTCAATAACGTATTGAATGGCATCATCGCTGTCCGCGTCGCCTATTTTGTTTATGGATTAATGGTTGACAAGAGCTTGTTTAACTATAAATTCCTCGAGGCTATTCCACTGATTGCCTGTTTCAGCACCGGGATATACATGTGGGCAAGCGGATATCGACATGCCCGCTATTTCGTGATCGGTTATGGGATACTCTTTTTCGGTTACCTGGTCAAACTGTTGATCCTATTGGGTTTTTCATGGTTGAATTTCGGAGTGGTGTCCTACTATATCCTGAGTTTTTGTTTCATATTAGAGATGACGTTCCTTTCATTGGCCGCGGGCGACCGCTTGCGGGTGTTGAAAAAACGGAAAGACCGAATCCAGTTGGAGATGATTAAGCAGATGCGTGAAAACGAAGAATTGAAAGATTCACTGAATCGGCGATTGGAAGAGGAGGTAAACCAACGCACAGCAGAGCTGCGTGATGCCAATGCGTTATTAAACGTACAAAAGGAGGAAATTGCTCGAATGAATGCACTCCTACAACAGGATAATGAGCAACTGCAAAACGACATGGAGCACGTGACACATGCCCGGCTCATGTCTACCGACGTGGATTTCGAGGAATTTAGGCGGGTATTCCCCGACCAGGAATCATGTTTCGGGTTTATCGCCGAGTTCAAATGGGCGGATGGCTATGCCTGTAGAAAGTGCAAACATACCCACTACTACACTGGCCATTTGCCCTATAGTCGCCGGTGTGCATCCTGCGGTTACGAGGAGTCAGCCATCGCCTATACCTTGTTGCAAAATTCCCGCATCCCCATTAATAAAGCCTTTTACCTGATTTACCTAGTCTACTCCTCCAAAGGGAGGATATCCTCCCGTCGATTGTCTGAACACATCGGTATCCGACAAAGCACCTGCTGGGCTTACCAGAAAAAGGTGCTGGAGCGCATGGAGCAAAAAAGAAGCCTACTTCACAAGCGGGGAAACCAGGGGTGGAGTTTATTGCTCAATTAATTTTTCATTTCATTTTTTACGGTAGTAAAGCGTATTATCGTGTAAGTAATACACTACACTGGGTTTTCCGCGCTTTCCCATTGATTATCAAGTACTAAATTAACGCATAGCTTCCGGTACTAAAACGTATCGTTTTTTATATAATAAACTGAAAAACAGATATTTATGTAAAAAATTACTTGTTTTTGTCTTTTTTTTGATTGTACCTTTGTAAAGTCTAACGACTAGCATAGGCGCATTTCGTTGATGCGCCGTCGCTAACCAATAAACTTATAGTAGTTATTTAGCTAAACGTGTTATGGAAAAGATTGCAATACCTTTTTTTGCACTGTGCCTTTTGGTCTTCACGGCGATGGCACAAGAGCTGGATGTGAGGGGCAGGGTAACGGACACCGGGGGCGAACCGCTGGCTGGTGTATCGGTATCGGTAAAAGGGAGATCGACAGGTGTTACCTCAACGGATGGAAATGGAAACTACCAACTTAGGGTTCCGGAGGATGGTATCTTGGTATTCTCATACCTTGGTTTCGGTGTGCACGAAGAACCCGTCGGCTCCCGCCAGGTGGTGAATGTAATGCTTGATGTCGCCAATGAACAATTGGAGGAAGTGGTCGTCATCGGTTATGGTACCCAACGGAGGGGGGATGTCACGACTTCGATTGCGACGGTGAGCACCAAGGACATTGAAGAACGGCCAATCATGCAAGCAGCGCAGGCACTACAGGGCAAGGCAGCTGGTGTACAGGTCACCCAGCCGACCGGTAAGCCGGGCCAAGGGTTGTCCATTCGCGTCCGTGGGGCAACTTCCGTGCAGGCCGGCAATGAACCCCTGTACGTCATCGATGGCGTGCCGACCATGGATGCCCGTGACCTGAATGTCAACGATATTGCGAGCATGCAGGTACTCAAGGATGCTTCCTCGGCCGCCATCTATGGAGCAAGGGCATCAAATGGCGTGGTAATCATCACCACCAAGCGCGGTGTGGCCAATACCTCGAACATTAATTTCAATGCCTATTACGGCGTATCCAACGTTGCCAAACGGATAGACGTACTCAACCCCTCGCAATACCGCGAATTGATGACCGAAATGGGATATGCTTCCGGATTGGATGGGCCGGAAACCACCAATTGGCTGGACGAAGTGTTTACCACGGGACAAAACCAAAACTATCAATTGTCGCTGCAAGGGGGCGGTGATAAAACCCAGTATTTCATTTCGGGGGCCTATACGAAAGACGAGGGCATGATTAAGCCTGCACGCTTCAATCGTACGGCTTTTCGTGCCAATATCGACAATCAGGTGAAAGATTGGTTGAAAGTAGCGACCAACTTCAGCTATACCTTTGCCGACTTGCAGGATGTGGCAGACAACAACAATGCCGGCCGGAATGCGGTGGTGCTCGGTGCATTGGGAGCGCCGCCGACCATGGGTATTTATGCCTATGACGACGATGGTCGCGCCATGTTTACCATGAACCCCAACAATGCGGGTTGGGATAACCCGCTAGCTGCCGTGCTGGGGCCAGAACAGGGTACTATCAACAATCGGATTTTTGGTAACGTGCAAGCGGAGTTGTCATTGACCGATAATTTTAGCCTGCGGTCTAATGTCGGGGTGGAATACTTGAACCACAAGTGGCATCATTTCTTGGACCCGGTTATGACCACCAGCGGGCGGAATCCATCGAACCATGGTCTAGGGCAGGACGAGAAATCTAACTCATTTACCTACCTGTGGGAAAACACGGCTAATTATAACCAGACTTGGGGTGGTCACCACCTAGACTTGCTTGGTGGCATGACCATTCAGAAAAACAGTTGGAATAACTCATATATCGCCGGGCGCGACTTTCCCAAAGATTTGAAAATCTACACCCTTAATGCTGCGAATGATATCACCAGTGCGTCTACATTGGAAACCGAATGGTTTTTGAACAGTTACTTAGCGCGGGCGATGTACAATTACGAAAGTAAGTACCTGCTGACACTCAATATGCGGGCGGATGGCAGTTCAAAACTTGCTCCCAACCATCGTTGGGGATATTTTCCTTCGGTATCTGCCGGATGGCGTATCTCTGCCGAGCCGTTTTTTGAATCGGTGGCGAATGTGGATGACTTGAAAATCCGTACCGGATGGGGACAGAACGGTAATGTGGAGGGGCTGGCTAATTATGCCTCTTTCGGGGTGACGTCTTTTCAGCGGCGCACGCCCACCAGTCCGCTATCTGGGCCTGCCATCAATAACCCCAGTGGCATGCCCAATCCTGACCTGCGGTGGGAAACCACGACGCAAACCAATGTGGGTATAGATTTGTCCATGTTTCGCTCACGGTTGACCGTCACCGCGGATGCGTATCTGAAGAAAACCGACGACCTGATCCTGAACGTGACACTTCCGAATACGACGGGATACAGTTTTGTAACGCGTAATGTCGGCAATATGGAAAACAAAGGGTTGGAATTTGTGGTATCTTCTGTAAATGTTCAGCAGGAAAACATCACCTGGTCTACTGATTTCAATATCTCGTTCAACCGCAACCGGGTGACGCACTTGGATTTGACAAGGACTTATCGTTTCGCGACGGTGGAGGGCCGGGCCGACCAAATCATTCTGATGCAACCGGGGCTACCATTGGGCACATACTTTGGTTATGTGTCAGACGGGGTAGACCCCAATACGGGCGATGTGATTTATCGTGACGTAAATGATGACGGTAGCGTAACAGCATCCGATCGCACCATTTTGGGATCAGCACAACCTGATTTCATCTATGGATTGAACAGTAACCTGCAATTCAAGAACTGGGAGTTTTCGTTCTTGTTCCAAGGTTCTCAAGGCAACGATGCATTTAACGCCTCCCGTATGGAAACCGAGGGGATGTACGACAGTAAAAACCAAAGTACAGAAGTACTGAAGCGATGGACAAGTGCTGGGCAGGTTACCGATATCCCCCGAGCCACGGCGGGCAATGTCAGCAATTCGCGTGTATCCTCCCGCTTTGTAGAGGATGCCTCTTTCCTGCGGTTGAAAAGTGCAACGCTTTCATATAACCTCGCTCAGAACGTGGCCAACAGGTTGCATCTCAATAGGCTACAACTTTATGTCTCGGGCCAAAACCTTGTCACTTTCACGAAATATAAGGGATTCGACCCCGAGGTTAATGCTTTTGGTGGAAATGGTGCTGTGCTCGGAATCGACTATGGAACGTACCCCACCGCCCGTACATTTATCGTTGGTGTAAACATGCAATTTTAATGTTATGAAGACTTTTAGATCACTATTCGTTATAGGCATCACGGTAGCCCTGTGGTGTCAAGGCTGTAACAAGCAATTGGATCTGACGCCGATTTCCAATACCGTGGTCGGTGACGGAGGGCAAGGAACCGCCGGATCATCCATTACCAACGCAGCTTCGGCGGAGGCAGCATTGGCTTCCAGTTACGGGATATTCCGGTCAGGCAGTTCGGAATATTATGTGATGGATTATTTCCTCATCGGGGAGGCGCAATCAGACAATGCACATGCTGGAGCCGACAATCCCAATATGTTTGAAATGGATGAGTTCCGTATGTTGTCGACCAATGCGTTGGCGGCGCGAGACTGGAGTTACCTATACAACCACATTTCATCGACCAACTCCATTATTGCCAATGTGCCAAATGTGAGCGACCTTAATGAAACGCGCAGGAATCAGATCGTGGGAGAGGCCCTGTTTATGCGTGCCAGGGCATATTTCGACTTGGTGAGGCTATATGGCGACGTGCCGTTGGTGGTCGATGAGTTGCCTACGGTGACGAACGACAACCTGGAGGAAATCTTCTCCCTGCTATACCCAGAGCGTACCCCTGCGAGCGAGGTGTATGCCCGGATCATTGCTGACTTGGAAGCGGCTGCGACCATGGTGCCGACATCGGGGCCAGATAAAATGACCGTTACCCCCGGCGCGGTGTATACGCTATTGGCCAAGATCTATGCCACCCAACAACCCACAGATTGGTCAAAGGTATTGGAATATTGCGACCGAGTGATTGGTTTAGGCTATAACTTGGTGGACCAATACGAACACTTGTGGGATGGCGAACATGAAAACACTGTCGAATCCATTTTTGAACTCAACTTTACCGATTGGGATACCGGCGGAAACTGGGGTACCGGTATGTTCTATGGGTTAGATTGGAAGAAATTCAATGTGCCCTCTTATGACCTTATCCAAGCTTTTGATGAGGAAAATGACGAGGTAAGGAAAGCCTCTACCATCCGATATGAAAATGTGTCGAGCCTGTGGTCCGATCCGCATTGGCGCAATAGCCTTAATCAGTACCCTTTTGCCTATAAAATGCGGAAAACCGGAGGTGATCAAAACATCATCATCTATCGGTTAGCCGATGTGTTGCTGCTGAAAGCAGAGGCCTTGAATGAAGCAAGCGCGTCTGGTTGGTCTGCGGCCAAGCTGCTGGTGGATGAGGTCAGAAACAGGGTAGATTTAGGAGGAACACCCGCTTCCGATCAGGTATCCATGCGCTTGGCTATTGAAAACGAGCGGCGATTGGAACTGGCATTTGAAGGGCACCGTTGGTTTGACCTCGTTCGCACAGGACGGGCGATTGAGGTGATGCGTGCGCAAGTGGGTGCCGACGGCAATAACCTTAATTACGGAATCGATG
Organism: uncultured Parapedobacter sp.; assembly: GCA_964498395.1. Classification (GTDB taxonomy): domain Bacteria; phylum Bacteroidota; class Bacteroidia; order Sphingobacteriales; family Sphingobacteriaceae; genus Parapedobacter. The sequence goes on from CAZCHE010000005.1 coordinate 323,410, forward strand.
AAGATCGATTGATTTGGCCCATTCCGTTGACCCAAATAGACCTTAATGAAAATTTAATCCAAAATCCAGGGTACTAGATGAAACGTAGTTTGATAAAAGAGAACCTATTTCAGGTGATGATTTGGACGATGGTCCTGACAGGAGCTTGTTCATGCCGTAAAAATGTGGATAATGACGGAGGCAATGAACCCCCACCCAATGGTGGAGAGGTGGTGTCAGACGTCGCCTTTTGGCTTACCCGAGGAGATAAACAGGCGCTTTTGCAACAGCAAGCCGTGGTATTGGATTTCTCGACTGCCAGCAACGATTATGCGACCATTCGTGTGGATAGTGATGCTGAATACCAAGGTATTGATGGGTTTGGTTACACGCTTACTGGAGGTAGTGCCGACCTCATACATGCCATGACCGAATCGGAACAAGACCGATTGTTGCACGAGCTGTTTGCGCGTGAGGGGGATGCTATCGGTGTGAATTATTTGCGCATCAGTGTCGGAGCATCCGATTTGAGCGCCTCCCTATTTACGTATAATGAGCTTCCGGCGGGGCAAACAGACATGGAGCTAGCGCATTTTTCCATTGAAAAGGAAATGGAGAGCCTGATTCCGGTATTGAAGAAGATATTGGCTATCAATCCGGATATCAAGATCATGGGTTCGCCGTGGACAGCCCCTACGTGGATGAAAGATAACCAATCCTTTCGAGGGGGAAGCTTAAAGCCTGAATATTACGATGTTTATGCACGGTATTTGGTGAAATATGTGCAGGCGATGGCTGCAGAAGGTATTCGGATAGACGCATTGACACCACAGAACGAGCCGCTGCATCCGGGCAATAACCCCAGCATGTATATGGAAGCCGAAGACCAAGCGACTTTTATCAAGTCAGCGCTAGGCCCCGCATTCCAGTCGGCAGGGCTGGCAACGAAAATCATCATTTATGACCACAATGCCGATAAGCCCGAATATCCCTTAACGATCTTAGCTGACGCCGATGCAAACCCTTATATCGATGGTTCGGCGTTCCACCTCTACGGAGGCCAGATCAGTGCATTATCGCAGGTACATGAGGCATTTCCGGACAAACACCTGTATTTCACGGAACAGTGGGTAGGAGGGCCTGGCAATTTTGCGGAAGATCTGGTATGGCACGTCGATAACCTCATCATTGGGGCTACGCGCAATTGGAGTCGCAACGTGTTGGAGTGGAACCTAGCAGCCGACCCTAACTACCGACCGCATACCGACCAGGGGGGGTGTACCAGCTGCCTTGGCGCACTGACGATCAATGGCAATGACGTCATCCGCAATGTAGCTTACTATATTATCGGTCATGCCTCCAAATTCGTGCCTGACGGGTCAACGCGGATAGCTTCCACATTGGTGGGTAATTTGCCTAACGTGGCATTCAAAACACCCGAGGGTAAGGTGGTGCTTGTGGTGTTGAACACCAGTAACGAGCCTAGATTTTTCAACATTGAATACAACGGGCTACGCGTGGCCCCTCGATTGGAGGCGAGGGCCGTGGGTACATTCGTGTGGCAGGGGGATTAGAAATGATGGCCGAATGGTTAACGCTGTTGCAACTGCTTACGCCGTTGCACGAGATATAGCCCGAGGATGACCAATGCCACTCCGCCGAAGGTATGCCAGGTGATGGGTTCATCCATGATGAAACTGGCGATGGCAAACCCGATAACCGGGCATAGAAACAACCAAAATGCGGCGTTGACCGGGTTATCCCGTAGTAGAAAGAGCCAAAGCAATACGGCTACGATGGAAACGGGTATGGCTAGCCAGGCCACGGATCCGAACCACCGCCAATCATATTGGTTAACCGTGCCGTCATAGTAAAACAGCATGAAAGGTAATAGAAACAGCCCTCCAATCAGGGTTTGCCATCCATTGATGGTGAGGATATGCAGTCCTTCCCATTGGCATTTGGAGAAATAGATGGCGCCGGCCGAATAGGAAAGCATGCTGAGAAAGAGGATCGTGATGCCCCAAGGGGTGGCGTAGCTATCTTGAAATAAGGGAGCGGCGGCCAGTAGCATACCTGCTATGCAAAGCACGAAGCTCGTGACGGTGGCACGTGCGACAGGTTGCTTGAACCACAATGCGCTGATTAGGGTGATCAATACTGGATTCGTGGCAACGAATAATGTACCCAATCCTGCGGAGACTTCCTGCATGGCTAATACATAGAGCCCGAGATAAATCCCGACATTTAGCAATCCATAGATGGTAAGCTGGCCCCATTCCCTGTTTTTTGGGAGTCGCTTCCGCATGAAGAGATGGGCCAGCAGGAGCATGATGGCCGCGGCCAGGGCAAAACGAGCAATGGCAATAACAAAGGGTTGCGCAGATTCCAAACCGATTTTTGTGGCAGCCGATGCAGAAGCCCATAAAATGGCAAAAAGGATGCCGGCAACGATAAGTTTGAATGGGCGGGCTGAATGTTTCAACGGGATGTTTCTTTGCGGTTGCAAGTTAAGCAAAAATTGGGTTCCGTTATAAACGACATATTCCTTATATTTGCATCGTCGTTTGTCAAGGCAAGCGAGATCTTAACCTGACTCCGTAGCTCAGTTGGTAGAGCAACTGACTCTTAATCAGTGGGTCGAGAGTTCGAGCCTCTCCGGGGTCACCACATTAAAAAGTCGTTTTTTCGTATAGAAAGACGGCTTTTTTGCGTTTCTAAGGGCAGATTAGAGACATCTGCTCAAGCCGTTTCGGATACCCCGAAATGGTGGGATTTACATAGTTTTTTGTTGAACTTCACGCAAAACCGTAACAAATAGGTAACGGAAAATTCTGCGTGCTAAATGAAAAAATTATGGCAACCGTAAGCGCAAAAGTTTATGAGCACCACAAAAAAACCGATGGCACCTACAACGTAAAAATCTGTGTCCATCACAAAGGCGAAAGAAAGTTTATTGACACCAATCATTTTGTTGTTAAGAAACAACTAACCAAGGATTACAAAATCAAAGACCCTTTTATTGCTGATAAAGTAGAGCAACAATTGCGGGATTATCGAAAGGCAATTAGCGAACTCGATGACCGGCTCGATTATTTTAATGCCGATTCGCTACGGGATTATCTGCGCGATAGGGATGAGGATATTGACTTTGCTAAATTTTGCGATAAGTATATTTCGCAACTGAGGAAAGAGGGAAGAATTAGGACAGCAGACAATCACAGGGTTGTGCGCAATAGCTCATTGATTTTTTTCGTAGGGATTCTTTTTCCATCAATGAAATCCACACCAATATGCTCATGGCCTTTGAGCGGCACCTCAAATCCGAGCGGAAGATAACACGCATAAATCAATTCGGAAATCCGGTAACCATCACTTCAAAAGGCGTGAGTGATGCAGCCATTACAAGCGTATTTGGATGAGTTCAGCTATAGGATAAACAGGTCAATACACAAGCAAACCATTTTTGACAACCTGATTTCAAGGATGGTAAAGCATAAAAACCTGACCTATAGTGATATTATAATAAGTAACTAAGTGAATAGCTCTAACTATTTAATTTAAAAGTCTTATGATTGTTCCTGTTCTTCCAAAAATGGGTAATCCGTATACCCACGTTTGTCCCCACCGCCAAATAAGGTGTGATTATCCGAAATTTCATTCAATGTTGCTCCCGTAAGTACACGGTTTGGATAATCCGGATTGGTAAGGAAATTGCGTCCAAAGCCCACAAGGTCAACAAGGTTATTTTCCAGCAATTGTTCACCGTCATCAGGCGTTTTGTTCCCCGTAGCGATGATTGTATTGCTAAAGGTCTTTCTCAGTTCCTTTCTGAAATCCTCGGGGATTTCGGGAGCGTCGCCCCAATCAGCCTCGGATAGATGCAGATAGGCAATATCAAGGTCATTCAGTTTTTGGGCTGCCAGTATAATAGTATCCAATATCTGCGGATCATCCATGTCTTTGAATTTAATGAACGGTGATAATCTCACACCTACTTTATCTTTGCCCACAGTAGCTACGACAGCCTCGGTAACTTCCAATAGGAGCCTGATCCTGTTTTCCGTAGAGCCGCCATAATTATCTGTGCGGACATTTGAATTGCTTCGTAAAAACTGATCGATCAAATATCCGTTTGCGCCGTGGATTTCTACACCATCAAATCCGGCTTCGATCGCATTCTTTGCACCCTCTGAAAAATCCTTTATCGTCTGTTGTATGTCGGAGACAGTCATTTCTCTTGGCTGTTCAACAGGAACAAATGTCGCATCTCCGTTAGGAACACCATCAAAAATATAAACGTACGTGTCCTTTGCTATAAGATCAGAGGGAGCCAAAGGCTGTAGGCCATTTACCTTAGAAGAAGAGACCCTGCCCACGTGCCAAAGTTGTAGAAACATTTTACTGCCTTTTGCATGAACAACCGAGGTAGTTTTTTTCCAGCCCTGTATCTGTTCTTTGGTATAAATTCCCGGAGTACGGGCATATCCTTTGCCCTGAATACTGATCTGGGTAGCTTCGGAAATAATAATTCCGGCAGATGTTCGCTGGCTGTAATATTCCGCCATCAGATCGTTCGGAATATCACCTGGTTCATCACTTCGGCTCCTTGTCATTGGAGCCATCAGGAACCTGTTTTTCAGATCAAGTCCCTTTAAATTATATGTACTGAATAATTTTGAGTATTCCATTTTAATAAAAATTATAACTATGCAAATTTCAAACTTTTAGCCGCCTTTTTAGTTGTCAAAAAAAAGGATACATTTGTCAAAAAAAAGGACAATTGAAACGAATATTTAGCAACCATTCGCTCAACGTATTCGAATTGGAACTCAACGAGTGGCCATACGGCGAACACACACATAATTTTTGTGAATTGATATTGGTAAAAAAGGGAAAAGGATTTCATACAATCAATGAAACTAAATTTCCTTATGCAAAGGGAGATATCTTTTTATTAACCCCTGAAGACTATCATTTCTTTGAGATCGATAGTACCACCGTTTTACTTTATATAAAATTTACAGAACAGGTGTTTGCTGAGAAACAGGGTTGGATAAAGCCAAGATGGACTGATCCTGACAGTCTTTTTCTCTTCAAGTCACATATGATTATCGGAAGTATCATCAAGGATAAAAAGGACGCAAAGAAAATTTTCGGTATTTCAGAAATACTTCTCGAAGAATATACTTCACACAAATTGTATTCACGAGAGTTTTTACTTGAACTTTTTGGTGCGATTATTATTATCGTTCTTCGGCATCTTGCTCAACAAAATCCCAAAAGATCTTTAGCTGAAAGAGAAAAGATCAATGAGGTGCTTGCCTATATAAGGATGAACATGAACAAAGAAAGCAAGTTGACACTTTCAGAAATAGCTCAAGAATTTAATATATCTGTCAACTACATTGGAGAATATCTTAAAAACCATACCGGTAATGGTTTTAAAAAAATAATTATGGATACAAGAATGGAACGGGCATCGGTGTTACTAAAACAGAGTACATTGAGTGTTGCGGAAATTGCAGAAAAAACCGGATTTTCCGATGCAAGCCATATGAACAAATCGTTCAAAAAATATCGGGGAAGTAATCCTTCGTCTATAAGAAGCGAGACTAAGACTAATCAAAGGAACTAATGTTTAGTCCATCATAACCCATCGACGAACTTCTTCAATTTTATCAGTAGAAACTTTGCTTTTATCATATGCTAAGAACAACGTATTAGCGGTTTCATTATTTCCGCTCCAAATAGTTTTAACCGTTCCTTTATTGATGAAATCCTCAGCAAGATAATCGGATACGACACTTATACCGCCACCGCCTTCTATGGCTTTAAGTATAACATTTAGGTTAGGAATTACATTTGATGGAGCAATCATGGGACGCTTATTAAAATTCTTCAACCAAAAACGTCTGATAAATGCTAAATCGTTGCTGTAAGCATACCAATCTTGGTCAAGAAGCCATTCTTCTATTTTGCCATTATCTTTATCATCAATGTACTTGTTAAGTTGTTTTGTCTCTAATCCGTAATTTCCAACTACGATAAAATTTTCAGTCAATATCGGTTCGTAAACAATCTGTCTATTTTCTATTGCTTTCTTACTTGCAATGACAAAATCAAGTTCGCCATCGATCATTTGTTGTACCAATTCTTTAGCAATTCCAAAAGTTACCTCCAAATGAAAAGGCAACCTGGCTGTACGTTCTGCCAAGCGTGAATGGAAAAATTCAATTGGACTGCCCAACCTCAAAGTATAGCTATTGTTAGGTGAATTCTTTCTGAAAGATCTTTCAACTGAAGAGAGGTTTTCAACGGAGGCTACAATCTGCGTATAGAGCCTTTTACCATGACTGGTAGGGATCATCTTTCTTGGCAGTCTGTCAAACAATTTGTTGCCTACATATTGCTCCAATGAAGCTAAGTGAACGCTTGCATTAGGTTGCGAAATAGAAAGTTCCTGAGATGCTTTGGTTAAGTTGCCACATTGGTATATAGCTACAAATGTGCGGTACCATTCAAAATTTACCATAGTACAAATCTATTAAAATATGAATAGATGTCAATAGAAATTAGTATTATTATAATAGATATAAGTTGCCGAACTTTGCAGCATTAAAAATTTAAAATAATGGAAAAATACACAGCATTAATAGTCGGTGCTAAAGGAATAATCGGAAGACACCTGACAGAATACCTTAGTGAGTCGGAAAATTGGAATGTAATTGCGTCTGCCCGTACAGCATTGGATTATGAAGCTGAGGCACAGTTTCTTCAAATAGATCTTGATGATCCAGACTCCATATCGGCAGCGGCACCTGAACTTAAAGAAGTAACCCATGTTTTCTTCAATGCCTACACAGAGCGTACTACGCCTTACGAACAATCTGAAGCAAACTTAAAATTATTAAGTAATCTTGTACCTGTATTGGAAAAATCAGCTTTAAACTTACAGCGAATATTGTTCATTCAGGGAGGAAAAGCTTACGGAGCACATCTTGGTATTTATAAGACACCGGCATACGAAACGGATCTAAGAAGTATCACACCTAATTTTTACTACGACCAGGAAGATTATCTTAGAAAACAATCCGAAGGAAAGAACTGGTCATGGACAGCTATAAGACCTGATATCGTAATCGGCTTTACAACCGGAACTCCGATGAATCTTGCAAACCTAATCGCAGCTTATGCTACTTTATGTAAAGAAGAAGGTATCCCTATGAGATTCCCTGGTTCGCCAACAGCATATAATGTACTTGTGAATGTTACGGGAACGGATGTTTTGTCCAAATCATTGGAATGGGCCGCATTAAATGAAAATGCTGCAAATGAAATTTTTAATGTTACCAACGGTGATATTTTCAGATGGTCACAAATCTGGCCGAAAATCGGTGAGTTCTTTGGCGTTGAAGTCGCAGAACCGCAGACATTCTCATTAAGGGAATATATGCCGGGCAAAAGAGAACTTTGGGATAAGATTGTTAAGAAACACAACTTAGAACCCATCAGTTTAGACAAACTGGTACAATGGGGCTTTGGGGATTTCATTTTCAACGTTGAAGTTGATGCCTTCCTAGATGTCAATAAAGCCAGAAGAAATGGGTTCCATGAAATGAATGGCGACAGTTTGAAAAACCTTTTGGATACATTCCAAACATTAAAAGATAAACGAATTATACCGTAAATACTTTTTTCTTGTCAATAGCTGTAAAATAAGGTTGATATTCTATTTATCTCCCTTATTTTTTTTCAATTTTGTTTTGATTTACAAGGTAAATAAGTGAAAAGAGATGCAATGAGCACCATTACCAAATCGTTACTGATTGCATTTCGGCAACTCATAAACTACTCATTATAAACACACTGTTCCTTTTTTAAAGTTTTTTAATAAAAAAAGGAACGAATGGGGGTGGAAAGCCGTTGAAATCCAATGATAGTATTTTTTTTACCGTCACACTACCTAAAGGATTCAATTTTTGGTTCCGCTACATTGATATTCGATTCTGGATAGATATTTCTTATTTTTTAGGTATATTGCATCCTCAGACCGATGGGTCTGTCCGTTGGGACTTGTGATGCTGCAGCACCGTTCTTTGAGAGTTGGACACAGCTACATAAATTGAGCTATCCATATTATCTGTATATACAGCTATATGGGCAATTAGATATACGGCTATCTATATATCTCTATATTGACATCGTTTTAGCGATATGTGTATATATACAACTATAGGGCTATTTAGATATACGCAGCCATTGCTTACACGGATAGCCGTCATTCCACTATTGGAAACCCTTTTTTTGGCCATTAAGGCACATTGTGGTATGGCCCCACTTTTTCGTTTTGTGGTGTGCAAGTTGTGCTTTTGTACGTACGCCTTCGTACCTCGGCCGTACCCACAAAAAGCCGAACTTGCCCCGGAACATCCCGGCTCCGTTGTCGCAGGTCTGTACCGGGGGAGGAAAAATGTCGCAACTCCATTTTTCTCCGGGCAGGGGTATTAACAGGCGCAAAATGTGATTGTTCGTGTTTTGTTTGTTTCAGCAGATTATGTAAATTTGAAAAAAGGATAGTTGTTATGATAGCGGAAGAAATATTGCCAAGCGGAAAATTCACACAAGCTCAATTGGAATTGCTTAGAATGTTTTCCAAGCAATACCCCGATAAAGTTTGGGTAGAGGTAAAGGATTTGCTTTCAAAATATTTCATGGAGAAAGCGTCTGAAGAAATGGATAATCTTTTTGAGCAAAAAGGCTGGGGAGAGGAAAAAATACAGGAGTGGGCATCGGAGCATATGCGGACATCCTATCAAAAAAAGGATGAATGAAAGTAGTTCTTGATACGAATATCCTTTTAATAGCCTTACCCACCCGTTCCCCATATCATAAAATCATACAGGCGTTTAACAATCGTCAATACGACTTGGTGGTCACAACGCCTATTTTCCTCGAATACGAAGAAATACTATCCCAAAAGGCAAATCCACTTGTCGCCGATACTGTTTTAGGGGCTTTCCTTGAAGCACCAAACGTAATCGCCGTAACCGATTATTACTATTGGGGGCTTATCAATTCCGATCCCGACGACAATAAGTTTACGGATGCTTTTCTCAACGGGCAAGCAGATTATCTGGTAACAAACGATGCCCATTTTAATGTAATCAAGAGAACCGAATTTCCTAAGATTGATGTCATCTCCGCGAATGAATTTTTGAATATCTTAACGTGAACCGTTACAAATACGTTACGGCACAAAATTTCACGGTTCCGAAAATTGTTCATATATTGCTTCTGTAAGTCCGAAACGACGATTTTTGACACCGTTGAAAGGAACGAACCGCAAGACTCTTAATCAGTGGGTCGAGAGTTCGAGCCTCTCCGGGGTCACATCAAACGCTGTAATTTTGAAATTGCAGCGTTTTTTATTGAAATTTTGTTCGGAAATAGTGCGGCGGGAAACAAAATCGATATAGAGACCTTTATTTTATTCTTCTATAACATTTACAAATGGCCTAATGACGATTCCATCGCCACTAGACCATTTTCCCAAAGTACCCATTATGGCGTGTCTAGCCAATGGATAATATTCAAAAGAAACTGGGTGTTTTGGGTGGCGTCGGGATGATTCATCCCCCGTTTGCCGCTTTTAATCCCCTCCAACTGGGCGGTAAATGGTGCCCCATCAGCGAATAGAAATACTTTTCCGCGCCCGCATTGCAGGATAGCACCATTGGCTAAACCTGTGCCCGTGATTTTCGGAACAGAGGCGGCAATAGGATGATAGCTATCGGACACCTTTGACGGGAGGAATACCTCATAGTCTTCACCTAGCGCCGAAACAATGGTGGCCTCCGGCGGTGGAAAAAAGCCAGCTCCTCCCCAACATCGGATACTGTCTATTTCAAAACCTTTGACATCCGTGATCGGATTGGCCGTGAGGTTGCCCCGCGCACGGGAGAAAATCTCCGGTTGCCCGTCTTTTCGCTGCGCAGATCCGTTGATCAAATTAAAGCCGAAGCGTGCGGCAAGATTACTGACCGAACCTGCGGAGGGCATGTGGTCGGTGATGAGGAAAAGGGATCCCCCGTGTTGATACACCCATTGGTATAGCGTTTCGACCTCTTCATCTGTATAAACGTTTCCCGTCGGCAGATTCCAGTTCTCCATATCGTACAGCGCATTCACGGTAACGAACACGCGGGCATTTAACAGGGGTTCCATCGTGATGGTTTCGCGGTGGGACACCAAGCGGTAACCATCTGCTTCGAGTACATGGGCAAAGGCGGCGTATTGCCCCCGGAGACCGAGGGGGTTGTTATGCCCTTCATCATACAGAACAATAGGGCCTTTCCCCTCGATGTAACGGGGATTCATGATCTCATAGTGGAAATCAGGGTCGGCCACACTTTGGGCGGAAAGTTGAGCGGTCGGCAAAAGTAGCCAGCTCAACAGGCTCGCTTGAACTATCCAGCTATTCATGTTCCTCCTTTTTCCAACGGTCTACCTCGAAGCACATGAGTTCCTTGACCAAGCCGTTTTCGACGATGAATGTCAATGGGAACGTTAATTCTTCATTAAAGAAATCTGTAGGAGAGTACGCTTCAAACAACACGATCTTATTATCCCAAAGTTGCGTGACAGCGAGTTTACCATCTTTAATCAACACATCGATTTCCATGTTACTGTCTTTTTGGAATCGGTACCGACCCAGAAGTGGTGTAAGCTGCTCTGCGCTAAGCTCGACGTACTGTGTGGGATTGTAGGGAACCTTTTCGAGCATTACCCGGTCAAGTATCTTCACTTTGTCGATCTTTCCATCGGCTCCTTCGATAAATGCAATTTGGTACGCTTCATCGCGCGATTGAAAAGAGAGTGATCCCGTGCGATGCAGCGGGTAAATCCGCCCATCCCATGTTTGTTGCACCACGAGTTGGCCATCCTGATCAAAAAATCGGACATACGCAACCCGGTTTGGAAAGCGGTAATACCCGGTGAAGTCATCCAAGGATACACTGTCGATTTGATGCTGGATCATTGTCGGGGAAGAACTGCCTTGTTCCGGTCCGACGGTGGAACTGCTGAGTAGCACGAATCCCACCGCTGCAAGCGCCCAGATCTTTGCCGAGCGTTGTTTTACTGTTTTTGCTGTCATCATCATGTTTTTGTTTTGATGATGCAATAATCAGTATAGAATCGATTAAATCCGTTCGACTGGATACAGGTGGACGGGTTTGACTGCCCGTTATCGGAACGTATAACTTAAGTGCCGGACTGCGCAAGGTAAGCCCTTGGCGTCATGCCCGTCATTTTTTTAAAGGCAGTATAGAACGTGGTTTTAGAATTGAACCCCGCGTATATCGCTACGCTGGCAATATCCTTGTTCTGGAATTCGGGGGTCATCAATAGCCGTTTGGCTTCTTCTATCCGCAATTCATTGATATATTGGTAGAAATTTTTGCCCAAACCTTGGTTGAGGACAAATGATAACTCGTGGGTGCCGATACCGACTTTTTCGGATAGTAAAGGTAAATTGAGCAAGGGGTCGAGATAGAGTTTTTCACTTATAACGAACTTATGTACAGTTTCTTGAAGTATATGAACTTGATCTTCGGTTAAACGGGTATAGCGTTTGTCGGAAACGGCTATCGCTTTCATGACTTCGGGTAATTGGGGCTGGCTGACAGGATAAATGACTTGCTGGTTTAGGGAATGGTAAGCCATGAATAGGGTGAGCGCAAAATACCCAAAAGGAACAAGTGCCGCGATCAAGGGGTAACTTTTGCCCAGTATCCAAAGCGCAGTAATCCCCAATACGGCGTACATGATCAATCGTACCCACGCAAGATTAACACGTTCGATACTGGCTGAAAACCGCTCAATTTGACGTTGATGGCGGCGCAATAACAGGAAGGAAAGCGTTCCATACAAAATGGCCTGCCCGAGAAATAAGTGCCGCACAATCCATACCGCCCATTCCGGAAGGAGGAAAGGGATTCGGGCGTCGCTGTATGCGTTGGGAAAGAGCACGAATGCCGCATACAAGCAAAACAGAAAAAAGGGAATGAAATGCCAAAAGAGGGTATGGCGTGGAGCCATTGGATTAACAAAGTACGTTAACGCAAGAAAAAAGCAAGGGAATGTTGCCCAACGTGGGAGTTCCAATAGCGGAATTAGCCAATACCATGGGTTGCTTTCCGGTGGCGTCGCTTCGATGAACAACTGGGTAAATATAGCGGTTACGCAAAGGAAAAATATCCCCAGCCACCTATTTGCTGGCGTATTGACATGGGTGACGTTAGTTAATAGGAGGAAACCCAATAAGGCCATCGATCCCGAGGATAATGCATACCAAAGAAAAGAGGTGTCCATCGTCGATGCGTTTCTAAGTTATATCGTATCGCGTAAAAGTATGAAATACGATGAATAATAGGTGATGAAATGATGCGAACCGGTCGGTTTGGTGTGTTCGCTTGGATACATTCGTACTTTACCCGTTTGATTCCTGATGGGTCTGGCGTGTTCGTTTCTTTAATCACACCTCATTTGACACGCGTGCAAACCTATTCCTATACTCAATGGGGGTGAGCCCAGTGATCTTTTTAAAGATGTCCCTAAATGCTTTCGTATCCGTATAACCTACGTCAAACATGATTTCGGTTACATTCTTTCTGGATGCTTCAAAGAAATTTTTGGCAGCTTCTATCCTGACCCGCTGTATATACGTCGTAGGGGTATTATTGGTCGCCTCCTTGAATCTCCTTTCAAACGTTCTACGGCTGGTGTTCATCAAATTTGCTAACGTTTCGATGGTTATTTTATCACCATAATGCGCTTCAATGTAATCCTGCACTTTTTGGATATCATCGTCACCATGGTTCCGTTGGCCTTTGAACATCGCGAATTGAGATTGACTATCGCGCCCGATATCTAGTGCAAAATATTTTGAAATCATAATGGCGGTTTCCCTATCCGAAAACTTTTCAACCAAGTATAATAGGAGATTCCATAAACTATTTGCCCCACCACTACTATAAATATGATCGTGTTCGGTGATAATAGCCCCATCTTCCACTTCCACATTGGGGTATCTTTCTTTAAATTCGCTGACATGGGCCCAATGTGTAGAGCATTTCTTGCCAGTGAGTAATCCCGTTTCAGCCAAAAGAAAGGCACCTATACATAAACTGGCAAGACTTGAACCCTTCTCGTACAATTTTTTAAAATGAGGTATCGCGTCTGCATTGGCTTGTATTCCTTTGGCGGTATCACCAAAGGTAGGTGGGATGATCAGCAAGTCCGTTTCGGTCACCTCTTTGAGTAATCGATCAGTTTTGATCATGTATTCGCCGTTGTTGGCCGGTACATAGTCTCTCAAGCCCACGTACTCAACCTTAAAAATCGGTTTTTTGCCAAATACGGTTAAAAACTCATTGGCGGTGTGGAAGGTTCTGAATGGTGGTGTAACGGCTTCAATTACGCCATATTCAGGCACAAAGACAGAAATCTGCATAGCTCCTAAAGATATTAGGTTGCAAGTTAAACAATAGTTTTGTCATAATTCACCCCTAAAGTTGTCGTTTTCACAACACCCACGTTTTTATATCCTGTCGTAATTTTGAATTGTAAAATTTAATGAACAAAGAATAACCAACAATGACACAAGTAACAAGAATTACGGTAGAAGCAAAAGTAAATGCTCCCGTAGCAAACGTTTGGAAAGCTTGGAATACACCAAGCGACATTATGCAATGGAATACGGCTGATCCCAGCTGGCATAGCCCTAGCAGTGAAAACGACCTGCGCGTAGGTGGTAAGTTTAAGAATAGGATGGAAGCTAAAGACGGTAGCTTCGGTTTTGATTTTGAAGGTATTTATGATCAGGTGGAGCTACATAAGGAAATCACATATACCATGCCTGACGGGAGAAGGGCCACTACGCTGTTTACTTCACAAAATGGAAATACCCATATAGAAACCACGTTTGATGCCGAAACAGAAAATGACCCTGAATTTCAGAAACAAGGGTGGCAAGCTATTCTAGACAACTTTGTAAAACATGTTGAATCAACCCATCCATAACTACAAATCGTTACGAAGATGAAGAAGAATAAAATCATCTTTTGGGTGGCAACGACCATCATCATCCTATGGGAGGGTGTCATGCCGCTTAGCACTTTACTGTTTGCGCCGGATCAAGCGACTGTAGGCACAGCACCATTAGGTTATCCCGATTACTTTGCCTATGCGCTGATCATCTGCAAAGTACTCGGCGTATTGGCGATTTCTTATCCAAAGACACCGGGTAGATTAGCCGAATGGGCGTATGCGGGGCTCACGTTTAGTTTAATCTTTGCATTCATCAGTCATGCCTGTGTTGACCAAAACATTGGGTATATGCTGATGCCACTGGTGGTGCTGGGCATTCTTGCTGTTTCTTATCGATATCACCGTAAAATCCGGACGAATGGTTAAGACAACTTATCAAACCATCGATGCGTACCACCAGGCATTCATTCAAAAAAAGACGATGGATATGAAATTTGAGACAGAAATTAATAAAGTACCCCATCTTCAGACGACAGAAAGAAGATGACAATTTTTCAGATGGTGGATAATAAAATGAATTCTTATGTAATTAGTAATAAAAAAAACGAAGATAAATTAAACTGTAATAAAATGACAAATCAAAAAATTACACCTTGTCTTTGGGTTGAAAAAGACGCGAAAGCAGTAGTTGACTACTACCTTTCTATCTTTAAGGACGGAAAACTTAAAGATTATAGATTATTCAAAGATGTTCCAAATCAGGAAGAGCATACTGATGTCGGAACCTTTGAAACTGCAATAATGGAGCTAGCCGGTATCGAGTTTAGTATCCTAGCAGCAGGACCTTTTTTCAAATTCAATGAGGCAATTTCGTTTGTAATTAATTGTAAAGACCAGGATGAAGTTGATTATTATTGGGCAGCGCTTACTGCAAATGGTGGTGAAGAAGGTGTTTGCGGCTGGTGCAAGGATAAATATGGGTTGTCTTGGCAAGTGGTTCCTGTCGAGTATTTCGACTTAATTCATAGTAGTGACGAGGCAGTAAGAAAAAAAGCATTCATGAATACATTTAAGCAAAAGAAACTTATTTTATCAGAACTTAAATAACTAAATTTTAACACAATGGAAAACAATTCAGTTTCATTGCATCGGGTCATCAAGGCAAGCCCAGAAAAGGTATTTCGGGCATTTTCCGACCCCGTTGCCCATTCGACTTGGCTGCCACCTTATGGCTTTGTATGCACGGTGCAGCAAATGGATTTTGAAGTAGGAGGGAAGTATAAGATGACGTTTATTAATTTCAGTACAGGAAACGGGCATTCTTTTGGTGGGTCGTATCTTGAAATAAAGCCCAATGAATTCATTAAATACTCCGACAGGTTCGACGACCCTAATTTGCCGGGAGAAATGACAACGATCGTATGGTTGAAAGCGGTATCGTGCGGCACCGAACTTAAGGTGCTCCAGGAGGGGATTCCTGCGGTGATACCGCCCGAAATGTGTTATTTAGGCTGGCAAGAATCGCTGGAGAAATTAATGAAGCTTGTAGAGCCCGAAATTCCCGATGCTTAATCTATTATGGCTGTTTCTAATCCCGGCAAATTTGTGAGTGCTATTTTCATTACTTTCTCTGGTAATTGTCGGAAAGCACTCACTTACTACCAAACCTGTTTTGGCGGTACCCTGCAATTTGAAACGTTTGAAAAAGAATTGCTGGGTTACACCGACATGCCTGTCGTTAGCGGGTCGCTTGTTTCGGATAGCATCATTATCCATGGCTCAGACTTGGTATATAACGAGGGAAGGATACTTGGGAATTACCTGTCTATTTTTCTACATTGTAAGACCGCAAATGATAGACAGGCGCTGATTCAAAAATTGGAGCTTACTTCCAGGGATCTTGTTGTTGCGAATGACGATGATCAAAAACTGGTTGAGGTAATCGATGCGTTTGATGTGAGATGGGTATTGGGTGTTTAGCGATCCGCTGTGCTGATGCCAGCATCCAATATTTCATTGTTACCAACGAATGCCATATTAACGATCATCCAATTGGGTTTGTCCTTAAACAATAGATCGCTAGATTTACGGTAGATTTCGTGGGAGTTGACCATTTAATTTTAACCGTGTTCAGTACAAAACAGCAGATCACTACCATTGGTTGCAGCATGGCGGTAAGGAGATATGCAAGTAAAATCGGGCCATTTTTTTGGGGCGGTCGAAATTGCGTTTGGCCCACTTATTTTTGGGAATCTATGTCAATGACCTAAAAAATGCCGGTTTTGGTGATTTTCGCAAAGAGCTTACCAGGGTTGAATTGAAATCTACCAAGGTAATATCGGCTTGTACCACGGTAAAATCGGGATGCACTATGGTAAAATCAAAATCTACCATATTAACAGCGGCTTACCCCACGGTGAAATTGATTTCTTCCACATTAACATGGGCTTACCCCGCGGTGAAATTGAAATCTTCCACGGTAAATTTGAATTCTTCCACATTAATAACGGGTTGCCCCATGGTGAAATTGAAATCTTCCACATTAACATAGGCTTACCCCACGGTAAATTTGAAATCTTCCATTTTAATATAGGCTTGCACCGCGGATGGAAATGATTTTGCCAGAGGGAAATCCGAACGCATCACGGTGTCTTCCAGATTGATCACGCTCGAATTGAAACGTTCCTTGGCAAAAGCAGCACATTTCTGTAGTGAACGCCTAAGTACGTAAGTTTAAGCGCGACTCCTGTCGTGGCATGACCGATTTATCGGCTTTTCTTTCGCTTACATTGGATGTAAAAGCAAATTTACCTATGTTTGGGATTCCAATCCGATTGCCGCATGATAATAGAACCACTGTTTGCACTTCTCCTTGTCGACTATCTCCGGAAGAAGGTCGACCCACGGCAAGCGGACTACGATATCCGAGGTTATACACTTAAGGGTCGCTACCTGGCGATTGGATTGTTGATTCTGGATATTGTAACCAGCTCGTTCATCATCGATCTAGGCATCCGGGCCTCTTTAGTTGTATTGATGTGGCTCATCCATACCCGCAAGGAACTCGGCGTGGCGAAGAGCCTTATGTACTCGATGATCCCATACGTGGTGCTTTCCTTTTTAAGTGACCTGGTCGAAGTTGTAAACGAAGAGTTCTACCGAGACTACGAGTACGTTTTCGAAAGTGCGGCCTTGTTTGGGGTGTTGTGGTTTGGCGCCATGTGGTTTGTTAACCGCAGTCAGCGTAAAGCGTTGGAACGCGAACGTGTCAAGCGGGAGGCCGAAGAAACGCGGGCGAGTGTAATGGCAGAACTGAAAGTCAATCTGGAGGCTGAAGTCGCCCAGCGTACGGCCGAATTGCGGCAGCAGAAGGAAGAGCTGGAGCATGCGTTGGAGGAACTGAAACACACGCAGGCACAGCTTATCCACTCGGAGAAAATGGCTTCTCTCGGTGAACTTACGGCCGGTATTGCCCATGAAATACAGAATCCATTGAATTTTGTGAACAACTTTTCGGAAGTGAGCGTGGAACTGCTCGACGAATTGAAGAGCGGACCATTGGCGGAACTTCCAGAAGGAGCGGTGGAAGAGGCAGAGGAGTTGCTGGCCGACCTTACCCAGAACCTGGAGAAAATCAGCCTGCATGGCAAGCGCGCCGATGGCATTGTGAAAAGTATGTTGCAGCATTCGCGCAGCAGTGCGGGCGAACGTAGCGAAACCGATATCAACGCGCTGGCAGATGAGTATATGCGACTAAGCTATCATGGACTGCGGGCCAAAGACAAATCATTCAATGCAACAATGGAAATGGACTTAGCACCAGAGCTGCGCCATATTTCTGTGGTGTCGCAGGATTTGGGACGTGTACTGCTCAATCTGTTCAACAACGCGTTTTACGCTGTTAGTGAAAAAAAGAAAAATAACCCGTCGGATGGTTACGAACCGCTAGTTGCCGTCGCTACGCGGAATGTGCAACTGGCAGACGGGCGTGACGGGGTGGAGGTAACCATCCGCGATAACGGTATCGGTATACCAAAGGCTATCCTCGAAAAAATCTACCAACCATTCTTCACCACGAAACCTACCGGTCAGGGCACCGGGCTGGGGCTTTCGATGAGTTACGACATCATCCATAAGTTGCATGGTGGCGAAATGCGGGTAGAGACCGAAGAAGGGGCGTTTGCAGCATTTATTTTGACCATTCCAGTATAACGAAGACCATGGATATATTAGTTGTAGACGATGAAGCCGATATCCAACCCTTATTCAAGCAACGGTTTCGCAAGGAAATCAAAAGCGGTGAGGTAACGTTCCATTTTGCCCTTTCGGGCGAAGAAGCCGTGAACTACATGGCCTCGGAGACATCTGAGGTGATACTGATCCTATCGGACGTCAACATGCCGGGGATGAGTGGACTGGAGTTGCTGCAACACATCCGGAAATCGCACGATACGGCACCTCCGTTCGTCATGATGATCACGGCTTATGGCGATGAAGAAAACTACCGCCAATCGATGCAACTCGGGGCAGATGATTTCCTTACCAAGCCACTGGATTTTAAATTGTTGAAAGAAAAGTTAAAGGACCTCGAGACACATGGCTAAATTATTGGTAGTAGACGATGAAGCAGACTTGGAAGTGCTCATCCGCCAGAAATTCCGAAAAAAAATACGGGAAAAGGCGTATTCTTTCGTGTTCGCCCGCGATGGTAATGAGGCTTTGGAAATGCTTAAGGACCATAGCGATATTGACGTTATCCTCACCGACATCAATATGCCCGGCATGGACGGACTCACACTGCTCACCAAATTGCCGGAAGCTAATCCGGTACTCAAGGCCGTCATGGTCTCGGCCTATGGTGATATGGACAACATCCGGACAGCCATGAACCGTGGGGCGTTCGACTTCGTTTTCAAACCGGTCAATTTCGACGATTTGGATCGAACCATCGAGAAAACCCTGCAACACGTAAGCCAGCTGAAAGACACCCTGCAGGCCATCAAGGAAAATAATATCCTGAAAATGTATGTCGATGAGCATGTGCTCAATTTCATGACGCGTCAGGAGTTTGAGAAAAGCCTGTTGGAGAATGAGACGGTCGAAGCTAGCGTGTTGTTTATCGATATCTGCCGGTTTACGGCCATCACAGAAAATGCTGGGGCCGACCGAGTGGTAAAGATGCTCAATGGTCTCTTCGATGTCATTGTTAAGGAAGTCATCAACCACCAGGGGCATATCGATAAGTTTATGGGCGATGCCGTCATGGCTGTTTTTCGGGGCGATTACCACATGGACAGGGCTATCGAAGCGGCGTTGGGCGCCAAAGAGCGCATCGCAGAACTTGCCCCCGTAGCGTTGGGCGACGAGGCATTCCGACCGGAGGTATCCATCGGTGTCAACACGGGTGAGGTGATTTCCGGCAACATCGGATCGGCTTCCCTCAGGCGACTCGACTACACCGTGATCGGCGACGCCGTAAACGTTGCACAACGGCTGCAGGTGGCCGCCAAGCCCAGCCAAATCTTAGTGGCTTCACATGTTTATGAAAAGGCTAAACAATCATTTAGTTTTCAAGAGATTGGATCTATTCAGTTAAAGAATAAATCAAAGGATGTAGTGGTGTACGAAGTGCTTGCCTGACGATCGCTGCGTTGGCTGTGTCAGTGTTCGCGGGCGCGCCGCTTCAATACCCCGCCTGCAACTTCCTTGATAGTGTGTGTATACACGAACGCCTGCGGGTCGATGGCGCTCACCATCGCCTTGAGCCGCCTTACTTCAAACCGCGTCACCACCGTAAATAAGATGTCGGTCGGGTGGCTTACGTCGAAACTTCCCTTGAGGAACCCCCGTTCGCCTTTGTACACGGTAATGCCTTTGCCCATTTCGTTCACAAGGCGTTCTTTGATGATGTCGCTTTTTGACGATATGATGTTTACGGCGGTATATTCTTCCAGTCCTTCGATGACAAAACTAATGCTCCGCGAAGCGGTGTAGTAGGTGAGGATGGAGTATAATGCGGTGGGCAGCCCCAATTGGACCGCGGCGATAAGGAAAATGATGATATTTATGCCGAGGATGATTTCGCTGATGGTAAAACTGCTCCGTCTCAAGGTGTACAGCGCGAGCACTTCAATGCCATCCAGGGCACAACCGCCACGCATTGCGAGCCCGACCCCGAGCCCCATCAGCACACCGCCGAATATGGATACCAGTAGTTTGTCGGACGTAATGGGCGGATAAGGTACGTACAATAGGCAAATCCCCAACAGGATGACGCAGCCCAGGGTCTTCCAGGCAAACCGACGGTTTACTTGGTAAGCGCCCATGACGATGAGCGGCAAATTGGCCAGAACAATGACGTAAGCGATGTTTACGCCGTATATTTCATGGATGAGTAGGGCGATGCCGGTCATGCCGCCATCAAAGAAATGGTTGGGTATCAGGAAACCTTTCAAGGCAAACCCACAGCAGAGTACGCCGCATACGACGTAGATGATGTCCCTGGCGATTGCCTGCCGCTGATTGTTTTGGATGGTCATGCTTTTATGTTGATTGCGCAATTAGTTTGTGATAGTTTTTCTCTTTCTGTTCGTTTCGGGTACGAATAGCCGTGTGTGTAAAATAGTGATGATTCTGAAAGAAAATTCGTTGCAAAGCATCGTAGGCTTTGCGTGAAGCAACCGTGCCCAGATACCGCATTTCGTTGTAAAGCAGTTGGCTCCGCTCAAAAAAATCATCCCGGCCGAGGTAATCCAAGTCAGCGTCGCAAAGAATCGCTTCAAGAAGGTTTTTGGGTTGTTGTGGAATCTTGGTAGCCATGATCAACGTGCAGACACGACTGATATCTGGTGCAGTAAAACCGAATACCGGTAACGCTTCCTTCGCGATGGAGCAGGAGTGCGTTTCGTGATTTTTGTCGCTCATCAAAAAGCCGGTGTCGTGGAACAATGCGGCGGCAAACAATAATTTCCCGTCCCGCTCGCCAACACCTTCCGACGCTGCGATGCGCTGCGCCGCCTGATATACGTCTTTGGTGTGTAAAGCGTTATGATAGGTCAGTTGGGGCGGAAGTTCATCCGCCAACCGCTCCATGATATATCGTTCAGCCAAATCGAGTTGCATGTAACCGTTTTCGGCAGCTAATATATCAAATTATTTTCGGTGGTTGGCCAGTAAGGGTGTATCACAAAGTCAATAAGTGGCAGCGTGGTAGAGTGTGTTATTGCAATGATATTGTTATGGACATGTACAACAGACTGATAGCGTAAGATAAAAGGTGCAACAGACCTATATCGGTCTTTTATCCCCCCCCCACAGGTGGGAAACCTCGAAATCACCCGTAATGAGGCCCGTACACTGGCGCTCAAGGCCTTGAGAAAGGTTGTCGTGGCTGACACGGTAGCCCATCCATCCGGTTTATCACCTCGGCGTTCCAGTAGTGTGAGGTAGTTTTGCCGGATGGCACCCGCGCGCGGCTGAATGCGGAGTCCGAGCTAAGCTACTCGCTGTCATCTGAGTCAGTTTCTTTATTTCTATTTATATATTACCTAATGTCTAAATCCATTACGTTCTTGGTTCGTTTTACAATAAAGCATAATATCATTCCTAACCCTCTACTTTCCATTCCTTGCGTTGTTGATGCTGTTGAAGAAATTTAGCGTAGTGTCCGTTTTGGCCCAATAAATCCGTTGGACTGCTGTTTTCAATTACTTTGCCTTTATCCAGTACAATCACCTGATTGGCCGCCTGTATGGTGGCGGGTCGGTGTGCAATGACAATGACCGTCCTGTCTTTGTCGTTGGCTATGTTGGCAATGGCTTTGCTGATTGCCTGTTCGTTTTCGGGGTCGAGGGCTGATGCTTGTTAGATATTGCTTTTGAATGTGGCTATTATGACCATTCACATCTTACCAATGAAATCAAACGAAACACAGGGCTTTTACCATCGCAACTTTAAAATGTCGCATTTTTACAAAGTACCAATGTTTTCCTAAAGATAACTTTGCAGAAACTTTATAAATTAAAGCAAATGCGAAAAATATCACTTTTTATTGCAACAAGTTTAGACGGCTACATTGCAAAACCTAATGACGACCTTAGTTTTTTAAAACTCGTTGAAAAAGAAGGAGAAGAAAAGGTTGAATAATCCCATATCGAAATTTTGAGAATGTTCCTGTGGAATAAGACCACATTGATGATGGTACAGGAGAAAATGAAACGCCCCGAAAAGACGAGGATAGTCATAGATGACGAAATCCCGTTGCGTGGGGTATTGAAATTCCATTGCGGAAATCCTTTATCGGGCGCACCGTCAAGGGGCAAATCGGGTAAGTATTTCTATTACTACAAATGCAGGCATTCAAAACACAATAACATGAGTGAAATAAAAGCACATAACCAATTTTTGGAAGCCTGTGAATTAATGAGCCTACCGAGTGCAAGGCTAAGGAAGATTAGGACTGTGACTAAAAGCTCGCTCGATTTGGAAATGGAGAGCAACCGTAAAAAGGTAGTCGAAAAGAAAAGCCAATTGCAGGAAGCAGAAGAAAAACTGTTTTCGGTCGAGGAGAAATGGATAAAGAACGAAATCAACAAGGATACCTACGACCGTTGGTATTCGATATACAATAACGAGATACTGAACCTCAAAGGAGCAATCGAGAGGTTGAACAATGACTAAAGCGAAGCGTTCAGCATATTGGAAGATAACCTAAACCTATTGACCGATATGCGCCACATATATACCGTGTCCGATACCCTGCAAAAAAGGGAATTTGTAAACAGGGTGTTCGACAGCAATCTGTACTATAAAAACGGCATTTATCGAACACCTACCATGCTCGGTTTATTGTCACATAACCACTTGAAAATGAAAGAAAAATGATTGTTGATTTACGAAAAAAAAGAGGGTCTTCATCAAGAAGACCCTCTCAGCGGAGAGGGAGGGATTCGAACCCCCGGTCCTGTTACAGACAACGGTTTTCAAGACCGCCGCATTCGACCACTCTGCCACCTCTCCGAGCCGGCCAACCAACCAGTTATTTATGCAAATGAACTGGAGGTGTAGGTAAACCAGAAACTGGTTTACCGCCGCAAAAGTACGAACTCTATCACATTTTGCAAATTCAATTCTACTTTTTTTACTAATGTATACATTGTCAGTTAGATGCGTTAATTGGGCCATCCCCAATGAACACGAGAATACCGTCGATTTTTATTTTTTTAACGGATCAATGTACCTTATTGGATAAATTGCTATTTTTGCAACGAAAACAAAAGGCGCCAATAGCTCAGCTGGATAGAGCAACGGTTTTCTAAACCGTCGGTCTCAGGTTCGAATCCTGATTGGCGTACCAAGGAGCCTCTTGATGTAGAATTGAGGGGCTTTTTTGTTAGTGATAGCTAATCGGCAAGTCGAGGCGTGCTCCGTACTTGGTTCTTCCATCAGGAAACACTAACTTGTACCAATTCACGATATCGAGAAAGACACCTTTATGGATCTGAAAAAAACAGTGGGGATCGTTGGGAGTGGTAGTTGGGCGACCGCTATGGTGAAGATGCTAGGAGATAACGAAGTAGATAAGTCCATGTATTGGTGGGTGCGAAACCGCGATACGGCCGATTACATCAAGCGTTTTAAGCATAATCCCAATTACCTGAGCGCCGTAATGGTGAAGATACCTAAACGTAATATACATGCTGATGCGCGTACCGTCGTTGCCCACTCCGATATTGTTATTTTAAATACACCAGCCGCTTTTTTGAAAGATGCCTTGAAAGAGGTCACACCGGACATGCTACGAGGTAAAATCGTCGTATCGGCAATAAAGGGTATCGTGCCGGATGAAAACCAAATAGTAGGGGATTATCTTCAAGAACGATTTGAGGTACCTATTTCTAATATCGCGGTAATCGGAGGACCATGCCATGCAGAAGAAGTGTCCAGCGAGAAGCTATCTTATCTGACCGTAGCCTCCCAAGACACGAACGTGGCCGCGTTGGTAGCTTCATTGATAGCCACCCGTTATATCAAGACGAATGTCTCTGACGATATATACGGAACGGAATACGCAGCGGTGCTGAAAAACATCTACGCGGTAGCGGGGGGTATTTGCCACGGGATCGGGTTTGGCGATAACTTTCAGGCGGTGCTGGTGTCCAATGCCATTCGGGAAATGGCCGATTTTGTCAATACGGTACACCCGATAAAACGTGATATAAAAGAATCAGCTTATTTGGGTGACCTACTGGTGACAGCCTATTCCCAATTCAGTCGAAACCGTACTTTTGGGAATATGATCGGAAAGGGGTATTTGGTCAAATCAGCACAATTGGAGATGAATATGGTAGCCGAAGGGTATTATGCGTCGAATTGCATCCAACAAATCTGCTTGAAACATGGCATTAGCTTGCCAATATGTGATGCCGTGTATAACGTGTTGTACCGGAATCAGTCGCCCGTAGTGGAAATGAAAGCGTTAGCGGAAAAATTAACTTAACTAAGATATGAAACAAAAAGCCTTAACTTACCGTCAGCTTTTAGCTTTGTTCCTGGTCACATCTGTTGTTTCATGTGGCGACCTAAAGAAGGACGGCCCACCACCGTCGTACCGGAATGGCTTGGTGGTTACTGCGCATCCTGAGGCTTCGGCAGTGGGGCTCCAAATCCTCCAAGAAGGTGGCAATGCCGTTGACGCGGCCGTTGCTGTGCAGTTTGCCTTGGCAGTGGTATACCCCAATGCGGGCAATATCGGCGGAGGGGGCTTTATGGTATACCGCGATGCCGAGGGCAACTTCGCTTCTTTGGATTTCCGGGAAGCAGCGCCAGCCGCCGCAACACGTGATATGTACCTTGATGAAGAAGGCGACCCCATCGTTGAATTGAGCTTACGCGGGCAATTGGCATCTGGGGTTCCGGGTGCCGTGGACGGAATGGTGAAGGCACATGAGCGGTTTGGCAAATTGAGTTGGGATGTATTGTTGCAACCTGCCATCCAACTAGCGCAGCGAGGGTTTCCCATTACGGCCATGCAGGCCCGTGAACTGAATAGCCGGAAAGAGATTTTTCAGGAATTCAATCCTGCCGGCACTGCCTTGGTGAAAGCAGACGAATGGGTGGAAGGAGATACGCTCGTTCAGGCCGAATTGGGCCATACATTGTCATTAATCAGCCAGCACGGGAGGGCCGGTTTCTACGAAGGTGAAGTGGCTGATCGGATCGTGGAGGAAATGGCGCGTGGCAATGGCATCATTAGTTATGCAGACCTGAAAAATTATGAAGCAAAGTGGCGCGAACCCATCGTATCGACGTATCGCGGTCACCGGGTTGTCTCCATGCCGCCACCATCAAGTGGTGGGATTGCCTTGATATCGATGCTCAAGTCTGTTGAGAAGTATCCATTGGCTACTTGGGGATTTCAACAAGATTCGACCATGCGGGTCATGATTGAAGCCGAACGCCGGGTGTACGCCGATCGCGCCACCCACCTCGGCGATCCTGATTTTTACCAAGTACCCCAAGCGATGTTGATCGATTCGGCTTATAATGCGGAACGTATGCGTAATGTCAATTTTAGCCATGCTTCGTTTAGTAGTGATATCTATGCTGGGGAGTCGGCCACCGTCGAACATGAAGAAACTACGCATTTCTCGATCGTGGATAAGGAGGGGAATGCGGTGTCCATCACGACCACCATCAATGGTTCATACGGGTCGCTCGTAGTGGTCGATGGAGCCGGGTTTTTACTAAATAATGAAATGGATGACTTCTCTGTAAAACCAGGAGCTCCTAACATGTACGGTCTCATTGGAGGCGAAGCCAATGCCATTGAACCGGGTAAACGTATGCTCAGTTCGATGACCCCGACCATTTTAGAGAAGGACGGCAAATTGTTTATGGTAGTCGGTACGCCCGGAGGATCCACGATCATGACATCAGTATTCCAAACCATCCTCAACGTGGTGGATTTCGGGATGAATATGCAGGAAGCAGTATCCAGTCCACGGTTCCACCACCAATGGCTGCCTGATGAAGTAGCGACTGAAAAAGAGGCCATCAGCGACGCGGTTAGGCATTCACTGAACTCAACCGGTTATCAGTTGGTCAATCGGAACGCTATTGGTCGGGTGGACGCCATATTGGTATTGCCGGATGGCAGTTTGCAGGGCGGAGCTGATCCTAGGGGAGACGATGTGGCGTTGGGATATTAATGAGAGGAATTGATATGGTCGATAAACACCAAATCGCAGCAGGTTACCAGACAATCCAAGATGAGATATGTGCGGGATTGGAGGCCCTGGATGGTGCAGCGGTCTTTGAAGAAGAATTGTGGCAGCGTGATGGGGGAGGCGGCGGACGTACCCGTATTATCCAGCAAGGTGATGCCATAGAGCGGGGAGGAGTGAACTTCTCAGCGGTACATGGTCAGTTGCCCGAGCCGATCAAGAAGGCTTTTAAGGTAGATGAATCTGATTTCTTTGCTACAGGTGTTTCCATCGTGATCCATCCTAACAACCCCTTTGTGCCGATTATCCACATGAATGTCAGGTACTTTGAGCTAAATGAGCAAATCCGTTGGTTC
This sequence comes from uncultured Parapedobacter sp., assembly GCA_964498395.1. Taxonomy (GTDB): domain Bacteria; phylum Bacteroidota; class Bacteroidia; order Sphingobacteriales; family Sphingobacteriaceae; genus Parapedobacter. The sequence goes on from CAZCHE010000005.1 coordinate 350,021, forward strand.
GGTGGGGGAATTGACCTCACACCGCATTATGTACAGCGTGAGGATGCTACTTATTTCCACCAGCGGCTTAAGCAGGTATGTGATCAATACGATACGGCATTCTATCCCGAGTTTAAGGCGGTTGCGGATCGCTATTTCTACATCAAGCACCGCCAGGAAGCCCGTGGTATCGGCGGTATTTTCTATGACCGGCTGACACCCGAAAAAACAGCTTTGTCGTGGGATGGGATTTTTGACTTCTCCTGTTCGCTGGCCCGTACGTTTGTACCCACTTATGCGGAATTAGTAAACCGCAATCGTCATCGGGCATTTACCGATAGGCACAAGCAGTGGCAGTACCTCCGACGTGGCCGATATGTGGAATTCAACTTGGTTTATGACGCGGGCACGAAATTCGGATTGGAGACAAATGGCCGTATCGAGTCTATTTTGATGAGCTTGCCACCCCAAGCGCAATGGGCTTATGATTTCAAACCAGCGCCCGATAGTGCCGAAGCACAGACCTTATCGTGGTTGAAGCAAGGGGTGGATTGGTTGGCCTAACAACAACACTATAATCGTTTACATAACAACAGAATGGTTACATTCAATCGATTTACACTAGCGAATGGTTTGCGGGTATTGGTACACGAAGACCCGGCTACCCCCATGGCAGTTGTCAATATCCTATACGATGTCGGCGCTCGGGATGAGCACCCTGATCAAACGGGATTTGCGCATTTGTTCGAGCACCTGATGTTTGGTGGGTCTGTCAATATCCCCAACTATGACGGTCCATTGCAACGGGTAGGGGGTGAAAACAATGCGTTTACCAGCAATGACATTACCAACTACTACATCACCTTGCCAGCAGTCAACTTAGAAACTGCATTTTGGCTGGAAAGCGACCGTATGCTGAGCTTGGCATTTAGCGAGAAAAGTTTGGAAGTGCAGCGCAATGTGGTGTGCGAGGAATTTAAACAACGGTATCTCAACCAGCCTTATGGGGATATGTGGTTACGACTGCGGCCCATGGCTTACCAGGTACACCCGTACCAATGGGCAACGATTGGTAAAGCGCTCGCACATATCGAACAGGCAACGATCGGGGATGTCAAGGCATTTTTTGAAAAACACTACACCCCAAGCAATGCGATTATGGTCGTAGCTGGTGATGTCACGACGGAGCGGGTTATGCAACTTGCCGAAAAGTGGTTTGCACCTATTCCATCGAAGAGCACCTACGTACGCAATCTGCCCGTGGAGCCGCCGCAACAGGAGCCGCGACGGGAAATCGTTTATGCCGATGTGCCGGTGAATAGCATTTATATCGCTTTTCATGGGCCTGCGAGGCAGCAGGACGGGTTTTATGCAATGGATTTAATCTCCGACATCTTGTCGCGGGGTCAATCTTCTCGCTTGTATCGTCGGCTGGTCAAAGATCAGCAATTGTTTAGCGAGATCAATGCTTATCAATTGGGTGGATTGGATGCAGGCTTGTTTGTCGTAGAAGGGAAGCCCCTACCGCAGGTGAGTGTGGAGACTGCTGAAGAAGCGATTTGGGTGGAGCTCGAGGCGCTAAAGCAAACGCCGGTGGGCGATTACGAATTAAGTAAAGTCAAGAATAAAGTCGAATCGACGATGGCGTTTGCCGAGATGGCCATCTTAGACAAAGCCATGAACCTCGCTTATTTTGAACTGTTGGGGGATGCGGCTGCGTTGAACCAAGAGGTAGCACGATATACGCAGGTGTCGGCAACTAACATCCAACAGGTCGCCCAACAATTGTTTAGAAAGGAAAATTCCTCAACACTTACCTATATTGCCAATCACGATGCTGAATAGAGCCCAAGCCCCAGAATATAGACCCATATCGGGTTTTGAATTAATAAGACCTCGACATATTGCCTTTGATAATGGGTTGAACGTCTTTGTCTTCGATGCTGGCGAACAAGAGGTGGTTCGTATAGAATGGATTTTCGGCAATACCTTTACAGGAGAAGAATGGCCACTGCCCAATACCTGTGTGTCTGGGATGTTGCTGGAGGGAACCGAAGTATACAATAGTGAACAAATTGCGGAAACCGTAGACTATTATGGTGCTTTTTTGGTGCCCGAGTATAGTTATGACCAGTCGACACTGACATTGTTCTCACTTAACAAGCATCTGGATCACTTGCTACCCTTGGTTAAGGAGGTCTTGACCTCATCTGTCTTCCCCGAGGAAGAGCTGGTCACCTATATTCGGAACAACCAGCAGAAATTGCAGGTCTCCCTCAAGCAAAACAGCTTTGTGGCCCGCCGGTCATTCAACCATGCAATTTTTGGTGGAAATCGCTACGGGAATACACCTGATGCAAGTGATTACGATAGGCTTACACGCCAATTGCTTTTGGATGTGTACTGGAAGCAATATGTTCCGTCAAACTGTACCCTGATCGTTTCTGGCAAGGTTGCGGACGAAACATTAACTGCGATCGAGCAATTGTTTGGCAAAGATTGGCGTGGTGACCCGTCGACAGTGGCTGACACCATCCCCGTTTTTAACCAGGTAGATGGAAAACTGATCGTCGAGGAACGAAAAGATGCATTGCAATCGGCGATTCGACTCGGATACCGTAGTGTCCAACGCACGCATCCCGATTTTCCGGGATTCCAAGTGTTGAATACGTTATTGGGTGGATATTTTGGCTCGAGGCTGATGGTCAATATCCGGGAAGACAAGGGGTATACTTATGGTATCGGTTCGGGGCTGGCGTCACTCAAGCATGCTGCATTTTTCACCATCAGTTCTGAAGTAGGGGTGGATGTGACCGCGGATACCCTTGTCGAAATAGCCAAGGAGATACACCTGTTGAAGACGGAACCCGTGGGTGACGCTGAATTGGCTTTGGTCAAGAACTACATGATGGGCGCGATGTTAGGCAGTTTGGAAAATGTGTTCTCGCACGCCGACAAATTTAAGAATGCGTATTTCTCGGGCCTTGACCTGACGTATTATGATTACTATACCGATGTGGTCAAGCATATTGATGCAGATGAAATCTTGCGTTTGGCCAATACGTACCTTGACTATGATCAGATGGTGAAAGTCGTTGTTGGTAAGTTGGGGACTTACTGACTTTTCAACACCTCAAACAATGCTTTGCCTTTCAGCAAACATTCGTTATACTCTTTTTCGGGGTCGGCATGGTCGGTGATGGCTCCGCCCGTATGGAATGACAGGTAACCGTTTTCAGCATTATAGATTAACGTACGTATAACAACACTGAAATCGAAATTTCCCTGCGGGCTGAAATACCCCAATGCGCCTGAATATATCCCTCTCCGGCTATTTTCATATTGGTCTATCAGCTTCATCGCACTGATTTTCGGCGCACCCGTCATAGACCCCGGAGGGAAAGTGTTTTGGATGGCAGCTGAGATGCTTAGATCATCACGTATTTGGCACGTAATACTGGAGATCAATTGATGGACTTGACGGAAACTGTGTATTTGCAAAAGCTCCGATGCCTTTACCGTTCCCGGTTGGGCGCTGCGGGTGAGGTCATTCCTCACCAAATCAACGATCATGATGTTTTCACTGATTTCCTTCGGGTTGCTAGACAACGCATTTTTTAACGCTTCATCCTCTTTCGCGTCCTTGCCGCGGGGTGCCGTACCTTTAATCGGCTGTGAAAGCAATGTGTTGCCATTTTTGGAAAGGAACCGCTCAGGAGAGGCCGACAGGATATAGTGCTGCCCATACTTGAAAAAACATGAAAACGGTGTAGGGGAAACCTCATTGAGCCTGCGATATGCTTCCAACGGGTTAAGCGACACGTTTTCGGCATAAAACTCCTGGCAGAGGTTCACTTCATAGCAATCCCCTTTTTTGATGTGATCTTGCAAGGCAGAAAATGCATCGAAATAGGTTGACCGTGTCATGCGGTATTTCAAGTGGCCATTGAACGCGAGGGGCTCTTCCAATAGTTCGGTGGCTTCTATCTGTTTGATGATGGCCTGCGGGTGCTCGCCTTTGATTTCGGCATTGTATCGTCCGATAAGTAAGGTATATTTCGGTACAAAAAAATAGGCGTCGGGGAATCCGGAGGGATTAGGGTGTCGAGAATGCAGGTCCTCGATTTCATTCTTCAAATCATACCCGAAGAACCCGGGAATCCACGTATTCGGGTGGGCATCGATGAATTGTTGGAGTTTTGCAAACGTATCCTGTCCGTCCGACACGAAAGCCGCCGCTTCACCGACAGCGATAAACACGTCGATATTGCCGTAGTTGTCGCGGTAGCCATTGGAATCCAGGTAACAGACGCTGTCAAATTGGGCAGCCCATTGCAATGCCTTTTGGGTGAAAAGGTCGCTATCCTCAAGATGGCATGCTAACGATACCATGGCCTACAGCTTAACTCAATATCAATGTTTGCGTACGGTCAGGGCCTACCGATAAATACTTGATGGGAACCCCCAAGTGCTTTTCCAGGTACTCGATATAATCCTGCAATGTTTGCGGGATTTGATTTTTATCGGTGATTCCGCATAAGTCTTCATTCCAACCCTTAAGGGTTTCGTATACCGGCTCTGGCGGGATGCTGATAATGTCGTACGGCATGTAGTCTATTTTCTTACCATCTTGTATGTAATGCGTACATACGTTGATGGTGTCAAATCCACTTAAGACATCTGCTTTTGTCATCACCAGTTCGGTCACCCCATTCAGCATAATGGCATATTTGAGCGCGGGCAGATCAATCCAACCGGTCCGGCGTGCCCTTCCGGTAGTGGCACCAAACTCATGGCCCAATTGGCGAAGTTTCTCTCCTGTTTCATTTTCCAGCTCAGTGGGGAACGGCCCACCACCTACACGCGTGCAATACGCTTTAAAAATACCGATAACCTGACCTATTTTAGAAGGTGCGATGCCCAAACCGGTGCAAGCGCCTGCTGTGGTAGTGTTTGAAGAAGTGACAAAAGGATAGGAGCCGAAGTCGATGTCCAGTAGGGTACCCTGTGCACCCTCAGCTAAAATGCGTTTGCCTTCCAGGAGGTATTGGTTAACCAAGTGCTCGCTATCGACATGCGGGATGGATTTCAAGAATGCGATGGCTTCCAAAAATGCCTGTTCACGTTCAGAGAAATCAGGTATTTCACCGTAATGCGACAAGATTGACTTGTGCTTTTCAACCAATCGTCGGTAACGCTCCATGAAATCCGGCAGGGTAGTGTCGCCCACGCGGAGACCATTTCGACCGGTTTTATCCATATAGGTGGGGCCAATGCCTTTCAATGTCGATCCGATTTTACCCGCTCCCATATTGGTTTCGGACGCAGCGTCCAGCAGTTGGTGGGTAGGTAAAATCAAGTGGGCTTTACGGGCAATCACTAACTTGCCAGCTGCCACTGGGTCGAAGCCGTTTTTCTTGAGCGTATCAAGCTCTCGCTTAAGGATGATCGGGTCTATGACCACTCCATTGCCGATGAGGTTGAGTGTGTCTTTGTTAAAAATGCCCGAAGGGATGGTGTTCAATACATATTTTTGGTTATCGAACTCCAGTGTGTGTCCGGCATTCGGCCCGCCTTGGAAGCGGGCGATCAAATCGTATTTCGGACAGAGTACATCTACAATCTTACCTTTCCCTTCGTCGCCCCATTGCAGGCCCAAAAGCACATCAACTTGCATAGCTTAAATCAGTGTTGAAAATATTGAATTATTTAATATCGGTGGAGTTAGCAAACACATTCATATAACCCCGTTATTAGGCAATAATACCAAATCCGAGGCAAATCTAACATTATTTTGATATTGTTCTGTTTTTAAATCGAAAACCCTGTCGCCAGTCGTGGCGAATGACCATTTAGGGCGTGAGGCGCCGTAACTCAATGGGTGGTGACCAATTCTTGTTCGCTAGCAGCGGTTACCGTTTGGGCTTTGTCCTTTTTGTCGGCGCAATCGCTACATACGCCATAGAGGTTGAGGGAGTGGTGTTTGATATCAAACTTCAACAATTCGCCCATCATGGTTTGTATCTGGTGGATACGCGGGTCGCAAAATTCCACCACTTTGCCGCATTCGATGCAGATGATATGGTCATGCTGCTTATATCCGTAGGATTTTTCAAATTGGGCCATGTTTTTTCCGAACTGGTGTTTAGTCACCAAGTCGCATGATACCAATAATTCTAAGGTGTTATATACAGTGGCCCGGCTTACACGATACTTCTTGTTTTTCATGTGGATGTATAGCGATTCCACGTCAAAGTGATCGTTTCGCGAATAAATTTCTTCGAGAATCGCGTAACGCTCGGGCGTCTTACGGAGCCCCTTGTTCTCCAAGTAAGCTTCGAAAATTTTCTTTACTGTTTGGTAGTTTTCCGCTTGAGTCATCATCAGACAGTTTAACGCACAAATCTACATATAATTGCTCGGATATCCAAGTGTGGCGTTGCCGGTTTATGCCACCTTAGTTGTCCGAATCGAAACGAGTCACTCCGGTGATACCCTTGATTTGTTTGAGATGCTTGATCAGGTTTTCCAAATGCGCTGTGTCATTCACGAAGATCATGATGGATCCCTCAAAAATGCCATCGTTGCTCGAGATGGTGATTGACCGGATGTTGACTTTGAAGTCGTGTGAAATGACGGTAGTGATTTTATTGACCAAACCTACATCGTCAATCCCGACGATGCGCAATCCGGTCAGAAATGCCAGTTCTTTTTGCGATGTCCATTTGGCTTTTACGATGCGATACCCATAATTGGCCATCAATTTTGCTGCATTGGGGCAGTTGGTGCGGTGGATCTTGATGCCTTCATTGACGGTGATGAAGCCGAACACGTCATCACCGGGGATGGGGTTGCAGCAAGGCGAGAGCGTATAATCTATTTTTTGCAGATCATCTCCAATCAACAGGGTTTCATGGTCTTTTTTATTAATTTTTTCGACGAGGCCGCCGATATGCGAATTAAATTGCTGCCCGTTTTGCTGCTCAACAGTTTTCTCGCTCAGTGCAAATTCTTTTAGGTTTTTGATGTCGATTTCCCCTTTGGCTACATTGTAAAACAAATCCTGTGACGAAGGGTATTTGAAAAAAGACGTCAATTTATTGATGTTCTCCGTATTGTAGGTGATTTTTAGTGACTTGAGCTTCCGCTCGAGTATCTCTTTCCCATCTTCAGCAACCCGTCTTTTTTCTTCCTTGAGCGCAGATTTGATCTTGGACTTAGCTTTTGCGGTTACGACGAAGTTAAGCCAATCTTCCTTGGGTGTCTGCTTACTGGACGTGATGATTTCCACTTGGTCGCCATTTTGTAATTTGTGGCCCAGTGGCACCAACTTATGGTTGACCTTAGCGCCGATACAACTGGCTCCGAGATCCGAATGTATTTCGAAGGCAAAGTCCAATGCGGTGGCATTATGGGGGAGTTGGATGAGCGCGCCCTTTGGGGTAAAGATGAAAATCTCATCGGAAAATAGGTTCATCTTGAAGTCATCCAGGAAATCCATGGCGTTGGGTTCCGGATTACTCAAGATTTCCCGTACTTTCTGTATCCATTGGTCAAGGCCACTGTCGGAGTTAGACTCCTTGTACTTCCAATGTGCCGCGAATCCTTTTTCGGCGATCTCGTTCATCCGTATAGTGCGAATCTGTACTTCTACCCATTGGCCCTTGGGGCCCATCACCGTGGTGTGCAACGATTCGTATCCGTTAGCCTTGGGCGACGAAACCCAATCCCTCAGGCGATCCGGATTCGGACGGTAGAGATCTGTTACGATCGAATAGGCCTTCCAGCAATCTGCCTTTTCATTTTCTGGCTCGGTATCGATAATGACACGGATGGCAAACAAATCATACACCTCTTCAAATGGAATGGATTTTTTGCGCATCTTATTCCAAATGGAATGGATGGATTTCGGTCTGCCAAACACTTTGGCATTGATGCCCTGCTCGTTCAATATCTCTTTGATCGGCTCTATAAAAAGGTGTATAAATCGCTCCCTCTCGGTTTTCTTCTCGTTTAATTTCTTGGCGATAAACTTATAGGTATCCGGGTCGGTGTATTTCATGGAGAGGTCTTCCAACTCGGACTTGATGGCATAGAGGCCAAGTCGGTGTGCCAACGGGGCATACAAATAGGATGTTTCTGAGGCGATTTTCAACTGTTTATCCCGGGGCATAAAATCCATCGTGCGCATGTTGTGGAGCCGGTCAGCCAATTTGATCAGAATCACCCTTACGTCATCAGCGAGGGTAAGCAGCATTTTTCGGAAATTTTCCGCTTGCATGGAGCTGTTGGGGTCAAATATGCCGGATATCTTGGTTAACCCGTCAATGATACGGGCTACTTTTTTACCAAACTCCCGCTCGATGTCTTCCAAGGTGACATCCGTATCCTCTACCACATCATGTAGCAACGCGCACACGATGGATGTGGTGCCTAAGCCGATTTCTTCGGCAGCGATTTGCGCCACGGCGATCGGATGGTATATATAGGGCTCACCTGATTTGCGCCGCATATCTTTGTGTAAATCCAATGCAAGGTCAAACGCTTTACGGATCATTTGCTTATCCCCGCGTTGCAGTGTAGGTTTGCAGGCCCGTAATAACGCGCGGTATCTCTTCCGTATTTCTTTGCTCTCCGCTTCTAAATCAATCACTAATTCTTTCATATATATCACCTTACACTTTGTAGTTAAGAATTGCTATATTTGTATTCCGTAATGGATATTGGACTAGCCGTTTGCTGCTTTGTTTAATTCTTATAAATGTACGGAAAAAAAATGATATTGTAAAGGCGTCACGATAATTATTGGAAGGTAATGGCCCGTGTAGGATTGTTGTTTTGGTTGATTCTTTTTTTGTTTGCAGGTCAAGCTGTGGCACAGGATTCTATTGCCCAACGCACTGCTATGCAGCGGCCTTCACCCCGGATGATGCTGGTCACGGTCATCGACGGTGAACAAATGCCTTGGATGTTGATTCCGGAAGTTGAAATCAGTCGGAAGCGCGTTTTCAAAAGCCCTGAAGACAAGGCGCGGTACCTGCGACTGCGGCATAATGTCATCAAGGTGCTGCCCTACGCACAGTATGCACAGAACAGATACCAGCAACTTTACCGCGATTTGGCCTTGACGGGGAGTAAGCGTGAGCAGAAGCGCCTAGTGAAAGACTGTGAGAAAGAAATCAAGGATATGTTCAACCGGGAGGTGAAAAACCTGACGATATCGCAGGGTGAGATATTGATCAAACTGATCGATCGTCAAACGGGAAATTCGAGCTACGAAGTGGTCAGGGAATTGCGGGGAGGCGTCACTGCATTTTTCTACCAATCCATTGCCAAGGTATTCGGCCATAACCTCAAAAACACCTACAATCCCGAAGAGGACTTCGAGATTGAAAACATCATCCGTAGCCTGGAACGGCCCACTTATCGGTATTTTTAGTGGAAGTCGATGTATTCCTTATCTTTGTGCCGAAATCGAAGCATATCCGGACATGGAGCATAACCTTAATCAAGTAGATATATTAGTCATTGCGGTGCATCCTGACGATGCGGAATTGGGTTGTGGCGGAACGATCCTGAAGCATGTCGCAATGGGTCGGAAAGTGGGGATCGTGGATTTAACGCGCGGTGAATTAGGCACCCGAGGTACGCCGGAGACGAGGATGGAAGAAGCCGATGAAGCAGCTCGGATATTGGGATTGTCTGCACGGGAAAATTTGGGGTTGCGGGATGGTTTTTTTCGCAATGAAGAGGTCGACCAATTGCAGGTAGTGCAGGCTATCCGTAAGTACCGACCTGAAATCGTGATCGCCAATGCCTTGTACGACCGTCATCCCGACCATGGCCGGGCAGGTGATTTGATTAACGATGCTACGTTTTTGGCGGGGTTACGCAAGATTGAAACGATTAACGACGGCGTACCGCAAAAACCTCATCGCCCACGTTTATTGCTGCAATTAATTCAGGACTATTATATCAAGCCAGATATTGTCGTGGATGTCAGTGACCATTGGAAGGAGAAGATACAGGCTATAAAAGCCTATGGGTCACAATTCCATAATGAAGCCTATTCGGAAAACGAACCCCAAACATATATTTCGACCCCTGATTTCCTGAATAATATCGAGGCACGTGCGCGTGAATATGGCAAGTATATTGGCGCTGCGTACGGAGAAGGGTTTACGTGTAGACGGCTATTGGGCGTGGATGATTTATTTGCCTTGAAATAGCATTAAACCGCAAAACTTTCGCCGCATGCACATGTGCGCGATGCATTGGGATTATGGAATTCGAAGCCTTTGCCATTGAGGCCATCGGAGTAGTCGAGTTCGGTGCCAGCCAAATAGAGGTAAGACTTGATGTCCAAGCATATCTTGATGCCCTTGTCTTCGAATAGTTGGTCACCTTTTTTCTCCTCATTATCAAAGTCGAGTTTGTAACTCAACCCGGAACAGCCACCGCTTTCCACCGCGACACGCACAAAATAGGCGCTGTCGTAGTTAGACTCCTGCATAATATTGAGGATGCGTTGCTTTGCTTTTTCTGTTACTGTTACCATTTCCTACTATTTTAGACACTAAATTGCTTTTGGACACGACGTCCGACTTTAAACCACACAAATATCGGCATATTTGTACGCTTTTGCAACAATCTAGGTTTGCGGCATGTCATTTTTTCATCATCGCGAGGGAAGATTATAGGAACGCTAGATTTCTCTTTTCTTATCCCCGGAAAAGGTTAACTTTGCGTACTTACACCGAATATGGGCATTGATGATCTTGGGAAAATCAGACGCTACGCTAAGCGATCCCTAAACTATTTAATTGGCAATAATATTGGATTAGCATTAGAACACCGGTTGTTCAATTCCGTTATGCTGATTGCCATCTTTATTATCGTGGTCAACATCCCGTTTAATTTTTTTACGGGCCTTGAGGTGACCGCGCTACTTTTTATTGCCTTTACGATCGCTCTTGTTTATGCATACTATCTTGTCCGTTTTAAAGGGCATCTTGTGTGGGGCGTCATGTTATCTTCGATATTGGGCATTTTCCTGTTTACGATCAATTATTTTTATAGTGGAGGGATAAGGGGGGCGTCACTACTTTCGTTTACGTCCGGCTTTTGCCTGGTGATGATCATTTCCCCAAAAAAGCTCTATGGATTCTGGGGGGCTTTCTTTATCCTGACCGTCATGGCCCTGCTCATGATTGAGTACTACTATCCCCAATTGGTAAAAGTTACGTATCCAGATAACAAAGCTTTTTTTACAGACATCGCTGTGGCTTATGGAACGTGTATCGCGATTATATTTTTCAGTTTATTTTACTTAAAAGAAGCCTATTTAAAGGAGAAGAAATCGGCTGACAAACGCGCGATCGAGTTAGCGCAATTGAATGATGAGAAATTGAAGCTTTTTTCCATTATCTCGCATGATTTACAGACCCCGCTTTCCTCCTTGCATAGCTATATACGCTTGATTGCCAATGATCGGCTGACCCCTGACGAACGTAAGCAAGTGGAACGGGGATTGGCGAATGCGCTCCACGTGACCCAAGAGATGTTGTCTAACATGTTAGTGTGGTCTCAAGGCCAACTACAAGGAGCTCGTATCGAGTTGATGGACAATAAGCTAGTTAGCGTGCTTGCACCAGTTATTGATATACAGCAAATCTACGCACACCAAAAAGGCATCTGCATGGAGGTCAACCTAGACGATACCCTCCACGCCATGGTGGATCGCAATATGCTACAGCTTATCGTTCGTAATCTGATTAATAATGCCATTAAGTTCACCCCCCAAGGAGGGAATATCAGCGTCACGTTGAAACGGAAAGAGGCTCATTGTCTGATTAGCGTGGAAGACAATGGGCTCGGCATACCCACCCACCTGCATGATAAGCTGTTTTCCCTAAAGACACGATCAACCTACGGTACCAATAATGAAAAGGGGGTAGGGCTTGGCTTGTTCCTATGCAGGGAGTATACCTTGGCGCAATCGGGAGACATCTGGTTCAAGAGTGAACCGGGTAAAGGAACTGTATTCTATGTGTCACTGCCGTTAATATCAGGATGATGTTGGCCACATTGAAATACTTCTGTAATTTTACGGCTACAAGGTGCATGCCGGAATACAGCACGGCCTTAAAACATATATATTAGCACCCATTTTTACAACTAATCCATGTTTTGTTCATGAAACCATTTATACTCATTGCACTGACCTTATCTGCCATTTTTGCTACCCAGGCGCAAACCACGCCACAATGGGCCCGTTATCCCGCTATTTCGCCGGATGGGAATACCATTGCATTTACCTACAAGGGAGATTTATACAGGGTACCTTCATCTGGTGGAAAAGCCACCCAACTGACCTTCCACGAAGCGCATGATTTTATGCCCGTATGGAGCAGGGATGGCAAGCAATTGGCGTTTGCTTCTGATCGGTATGGGAATTTTGATGTGTTTATCATGCATGCGGAAGGCGGGGAAGCGAGGCGCTTGACCTATCATTCCAACGATGAGTTTCCATACACGTTTAACGCCGATGGCACGACGGTGATTTTCGGAGGCAATCGGCAAGATTTGGCCAGCCATCGCCAATATCCCACGGCATCACAGCCTGAATTGTATGAAGTGCCGGTAGCTGGCGGAAGGATCAAGCTATTATTGACTACTCCAGCGGAATACGTACAGGTTAGTAAGGATGGGAAGAAAATACTTTACCACGATAAAAAGGGTGGGGAAAATGAATGGCGTAAATACCACCAATCATCGATTGCCCGGGATATTTGGATATACGATGCTGAATCCGGTAAGCACACGCAGGTCACTACTTTCTATGGGGAGGATCGTAATCCGGTGTATACCCAAAATGACGAACGTATTTTTTACTTAAGTGAAGAAAGCGGAACGTTCAATATCCATCAACTGGATCTCAGCAATCCCAGCCAACGGACCCAAATCACGAAGTTGTCAACTCATCCCGTTCGTTCCCTGAGCATCGCTGACAACGGTTTGATGAGTTTCTCATACGATGGCGAGCTTTATACATTGAGAGCGGGGGAAGAACCCAAAAAGGTATCGATTACGTTGTATACGCAAGACCGTACGAACTCCGATAGTTATGTTACGGTTAACGGTGGGGTCAGGGAAATGGACATATCACCCGATGGCAAAGAAGTAGCGTTCATTGCGCGGGGAGAGGTGTTCGTTGCGTCGGTGGATGGCAAACTCACCAAAAGGATTACGAATACGCCTGAACAGGAACGTTTCATCAAGTTTGCACCCGATGGTAAGTCATTGGTATACGCCAGTGAACGTGACGGCAAGTGGCAGATCCTCCAAGTGAAAAAGACGAGGGCTGAAGAACCGTTCTTTTTCGCTGCTACATTGTTAGAAGAAACACCACTGGTCAGCAATGACCAGGATAACTACTTACCCGAATTGTCTCCCGATGGTAAAAAACTGGCGTTTATCGAGGATCGAAGAACCCTTAAAGTACTGGACTTAGGCACAAAGGAAACGACGACCCTACTCACGCCCGAACAGCTTTTCCATATGCAAGACGGAGACCAGTACTTTACATGGAGCCCCGATAGCAAATGGCTCTTAGCGAGTTATCGACCCACTATGGCCAATGGCGAAGTCGTGTTGCTAGATGCAGAAGGCAAACGGCCGATGATAAACCTGACGCAGAGTGGGTATAGTGACTTGGCGCCCAAATGGGTAAATGGTGGAAAGCAGGTACTGTGGTTTAGCAACCGTGACGGACTCAAAAGCCATGCGGCGAGTGGTTCGACGCAACATGATGTTTATACGCAATTTTTCACCAAGGAAGCTTGGGATCGATTCAACTTGGATAAAGATGACTTCAACTTGCTGAAAGAACTCGAAAAAGCGAATAAAAAAGACGAGGCGAAAAAAGATAGTAGCAAAGCGACTGAACCATTGGTTATTGATTGGGAGGGACTGAATGACCGGAAAGCGCGATTGACCATCCATTCCTCGTCGCTTAGCGATGCTGTGTTGTCTAAGGACGGTGAGAAGCTATACTATCTCACTCGGTTTGAAAAAGACGCCAATTTATGGAGCACAGACCTTCGGACAAAGGAAACCAAAATGGAAATCGCGCTCGGAGCCACCGGTGGAAGCCTTCAGTGGGATAAGGAAATGAAAAACCTGTACCTGCTAAGCGGCGGACGGATTACCAAGATAACCCCTGAAGGCAACAAACGCGAGCAGGTCAATATCGCCGGCGAAATGTACTACGATGCACTGGCTGAGCGGCAATATATGTTCGAGCACGTATGGTTGCGCACCAAGAAGATGTTTTATACCCCGGACATGCATGGTGCGGATTGGGATAAGCTAAAAACCGAATACGCCAAATACTTGCCTCATATCGGTAACAGCTATGAGTTTGCGGAGCTGCTGTCAGAATTGCTCGGTGAGTTGAACGTTTCGCATGCGGGAGCGCGGTATAGCCGAAGCGTGGAAGGAGCAGATCAGACGGCATCGTTGGGTGTATTCATGGATTATGATCATGAAGGGCACGGCATACGAATCGCCGAGATTATCAAAGAAGGGCCATTGGATCGTGCCAATTTGAATATCAAAGCAGGGATGGTCATTGAGAAAATAGATGGCGATACGATCAGAAATGACCGTGACATCTCCCGCTATCTGAATCGTAAAGCGGGCAGATTTACATCAATCGAGGTTATCGACCCTCAAACAGGTAACCGTCAGCAACTCACCATCAAGCCCGTTTCGTTGGCAGAAGAGAATCGATTGCTTTATAAACGTTGGGTTAAGCAAAACCAAGCCGAAGTAGACAGCCTCTCCAAAGGTCAATTGGGTTATGTACACATTTCGGGTATGAACGATGGCCAATACCGCAATACGTATGAAGAGATGATGGGTAAATATGCCGACCGTAAAGGTGTCATCGTGGATACCCGCTTCAATGGGGGCGGGGATCTCGTCTCTGATTTGGCGATGTTCTTTACCGGAGAGAAATTCCTGGACTACGCTACAGCGGATCGGTCGGTAGGGTACGAGCCCACTTTCCGCTGGACGAAACCCACATTGGCCATGTTTAATGAAGCGAACTATAGCGATGGGCATTGCTTTTCATGCGGCTATACCGACTTGCAGATTGGCAAAACGGTGGGTATGCCTGTACCTGGCACCTGCAGCTTCGCTGGTTGGGAACTATTGCCAGATGGGGTACGTTGGGGAGCAGTACCCATAAGTGCCAAGAACAAAGCAGGGGAGTGGTTAGAGAACAATGAAACCAAGCCCCTATTTGAAGTCAAGAATATGCCGGATATCATTGCCAAAGGTAAGGATCAGCAGCTTGAAAAAGCGATCGAAGAACTGTTGAAAGACGTGGAATAGTCACCATCGCATTACGCATCAAATGAAAAAGTCTTATCCGAAAGAAGTATTTTTGAATGGCCAATGGCTTCCGCACGAACAAGCCACCGTCTCTGTTTTTGACCGTGGTTTTTTGTTGGGTGATGGTATTTATGAGGTCATTCCGTTTTACAGTGGCAAACTGTTTACCCTCGACGAACATATCCAACGTCTGCAATATGGCCTGCATGAAGTGAGTATTGGATATGAAGCTGTTCTTCTCAAAAGTAAGGTGCAAGACGCTGTATCCCGCTCGGGGTATGATGAAGGTGCGGTATATATCCAAGTGACCCGCGGTGTAGCGCCACGCACCCACTACTTCCCGGCAGATGTGCAACCGACCGTTTTGTTATATGCTTTTCCGCTATCTTTCGGTGGGTTTGAGCAAAAGTTGGTTGATGTCGTCCTTTCCGAGGAATTTAGGTGGCAACGGTGTGATATCAAGTCCATCTCGCTGATGGCGAATGTATTGACAAACAACGCGGCCCATGAGATGGGTGTGACGGAAAATATATTTTCCCGTGAGGGGCTAGTCACGGAAGGTTCACACACTTCCGTGTTTTTTGTCAAGAAGGGAGTCGTGTATACACATCCCAATGATAACCATATTCTTCCGGGCATTACGCGGAATCTGGTGATTTCACTTTGCAGTGAGTTGGGGATCGAGGTTAGGGAAGAGGCCATTTCGAAAGCTGATCTACCCGAGATGGATGAAGCGTTTTTGACAGGGACGACTATGCAGGTAACAGCAATAGGGGCCGTCTTTGTTGACAGTAACCGGCAAGTGGTAGGCGAGGGAGTAATTGGGCAGACCACACGGCGCATCCAAGAAGCCTTTATTGCCCGCGTAGCAAGGGGATAACCTGGTCAAGCGGCAGCGCCTCGCTTTTCCTTCCCGATTTGCCGGTAGTGGTCTCGGCCGCAAATAGCGAGTTGATAATCGCCTCTTCGGTGGCTTCTATAGCCGCCATGAATAGCGGGGACACCAAATCATTGGGTACGGTCTTCGCGTCTTGTATATCATGCGTTACCTGATGGGGTACACGTGCCGATTCGGCACTGGAAAAAGCAATTACATAGTCACCGCTGCCATTGGAAGCGATTCCTCCGGTCTTTGCCAGCCCCATGAACGCTCGTTTGGCGAGCCGCTCTAAGTTTCTGCTGTCCAAAGGGGCGTCGGTGGCGACGATAATCATGCAGGAGCCGTCTACGTTATTAAGCAACTGGTTGCTAAAGGTAAACTTGCCCAATTGCTGCCCCACATGCACCCCGTTAATCTGGAGCACTCCCCCAAAATTGCTTTGGACCAATACACCTACTGTATAGCCTCCTAGTTGTGCCGGTAGTTTTCGGGAAGCGGTACCGATACCTCCTTTGAAACCAAAACATACCGTTCCGGTTCCGGCACCCACTGCACCCTCCAAAGGCATGCCGCTATCGGCCTGCTGGATAGCGGAGAGCACATCTTCTTTTTTTACATGCCGCCCACGGATATCATTTAGGTATCCATCGTTTGTCTCACCCACTACGGCATTCACCGATTGGACATCCTCATTTCCCGGCAGGTCCAATGTGTAACCAATGATGGCATCCATGGCGGTAGGTACGCTTAAGGTATTGGTTAAGACGATCGGGCTCTCCAGGTTTCCCAACTCGGCAATCTGGGTGCTGCCGACAAGCTTCCCGAAGCCGTTTCCGGCGAATACAGCGGCGGGAACCTTTTGCTGGAAAATGTTACCCCCATGGGGCAATATTGCGGTGACACCCGTTCGGATGGAATCCCCGATATGCAGGGTCACATGTCCGACCTTTACACCAGCGACATCCGTGATGGCATTTAGTTCTCCGGTGGGCATTACGCCAATGTGTATCCCGAAATCCCTGAGCCTTTGGGATTGCTGCGCATGTGCAGCAGACAGGAGACAAACGAACCAAAACGAAACAGCAGCAAAAACGTAGCGCTTAACCATATGGTAAATTGAGGTTTTCCTAATATACAAGCTCACAATAATAAGAAAAAAACCTTATGGATAGGCGCAGCTTATAAAACTCAAGCGCCTATCCGTAAGGTTGTGCTGTCTAGGTAGTAAGTCTCAGTAACGTCAGGAAAGCTTATTCGCTTTTCTTCCACTTAATGGTACAACCAACGGCCTTGGTGAAGTTGGGCTCGGGAGCGCTGCCGCTTTCCAATGCTGCGATCGCGTCTTCCACGAATTTGGTGTCGGGGTTGCCCGTTCGGCTATCATTATCAATGGCACCGATATATTGCAGTACGTTGCCATTATCTGTTTTTTGCAACAAGAAGGTGTGTGGCGTATGCGTAGCAGCAAAGCGCTTGGTGATCACATGGTCGGGGTCAAGCAGGTAGGGGAACGTAAACCCCTTGTCATTGGCCCGTTGCTGCATTTGCTCATACGATTCTCTTGGTTCCACACCGGGATCATTGGGGTTGATGGCGATCACGGGGTATCCCTGCGATTTGTACTGTTTATCCAATGCGATGATCCGATCTTCATAGGCCACTGCTACCGGGCATGTGTTGCAAGTAAAAATGAGGATAAATCCTTTAGCGTCAGGATAATCGGCCAACGATACCTTGCTGCCGTCCACATTTTTCAACTTGAAGTCTTCCACCACATCGCCGATCTGGTACCCTTCATTGGATTTGGGTTCTTTCGCCGCGAATAAGGCGATGAATCCCATGACTAAGATGCTAATTACTTTCATGGCTCTCTTTTTTGTTGGTGAACAATAGATAAATAATTATTTTCGAGTTGCTCGTAATTAAATTCTTGGCCTTTGAAAACCCGTATGTCTTTATTGACATTCACAAACAGGGTCGCCGGAATGGCGCCAGACCATTCGGAACTTATTTTGTCAATATAATATTGCTCATCTTTTTCATCAAGTAAAACCACTTCATTCTTCAAGCCTTTGTCCTGTACGAACTTCACGACATTGGAAAGGTTCTTGGGGGCATCTAAACTGACGAAAAGCACTTTCAACAGGTCGGATTGGTAATTTTCCTGCAGTTGTTCAAAATAAGGCATTTCGGCAACGCACGGTGCGCACCAAGTTGCCCAGAGATTAACGACGAACGTCGTGTCACCACCATGTGCCAGGCGCTTTTCCAGCCCATCCAGGGTCATTAAAGGCACGCGGTTCGATGTATTCGGTTGCTTTGCCGAAATCAACAATAAGGCAACGATGCAAATAACGAACCTAACCATCCGATAAAAATATAAAAAAATCTACTTAATTAGTAGATTAGTAACACAATATTTACTATCTGACCGAACCCGCCCGCTTGAAATACTTGTAATACCAAGTATCATGTAGGTCGCTGATGATGACGCCTTTGCTCGTGGATACATGCACGAACTTGTTGTTATGCAAGTATATGCCTACGTGGTCGATGTTTCGATTGCCAAATGAGAAGAAAATGAGGTCGCCTTCTTGCAGTTGTCGTTCGTATTTGCGTTTGATGTGTTGGGCCATTTCTGCAGATGCGCGCGGTACGGATTTGCCGTATACATCCCGCATGACCAGGCCGACAAATGCCGAGCAATCGATGCCTCGTTGGTCTTGTCCGCCCAAGCGGTGAGGGGTTCCCATCCAGTTGTCGATATAAGCGTATAAAGCGTGGTTTTGTAATTGGTTTGGTCGGACGCCCAATACTTCGGCATACCCGTCAAGCATGTTCCTGTTTGACGTGCGGATATCCCTGGGCGCGGAAGTGGCATCGGTGAGGATAGCATTTCCCCGTGTTGATTTGGGTTTGCCGTATGGGTTGGAACCAACGGTCCTATCGGGTGGGAGTGCATTCCGCCGAGTAAGGCAACCACTCAGCAGCAAGTTAGCGGCCAGTAGCAGATAGACAATATGGAACTTACGATGATGCCGCCGTAGGTTCGTCATCGATAGGCCGTTATTTATAGATTGCGATTTCAATTTCACCGGCCGCTGTAATTGTTCCCCGGTACATGCCTGCCGTGTTGAATGGCATGGCCATATTTCCGTCCTTATCCAATGCAATCATGCCCCCATCTCCACCCATTTCGCCGATTTTTTCAATAACATGTGCGGCAGCGTCCGCTAACGGCGTGCCGTTATAGGTTACCTGCGCAGCCACGTCATATGCAGCGATACTCCGGATGAAAAACTCACCCCAACCTGTGCATGAAACTGCGACGCGTTCGTTAGCATAAGTGCCTGCTCCAATGATTGGGGCATCGCCTATACGACCATATCGTTTGTTGGTCATTCCACCCGTGGACGTGCCGGCAGTTAGATTTCCGTCCTTATCCAATGCGACTGCACCGACAGTTCCATATTTATAATCATTGTCGAGGGCGATATTGCCCGATTGCTTGCTGCCATCATGATCAAGTTGCATGCGAATGGAATCTTGCCTCAGTGCCCGTTGTAATCCCTGCCACCTGTTTTCCGTCCAGAAATATGCTGGATCGACGATCTCTAGGCCTGCTGCCTGTGCAAAGGTTTCCGCCCCTTGTCCCGTTAGCATCACATGTCCCGATTGCTCCATGACCGCTCGGGCTGCTTTGATGGGGTTGCGCACCGTAGTTACCCCCGCCACCGCACCAGCCGCTTGAGTAGGCCCCCACATGACGGCGGCATCCAGTTCATTTTTGCCTTCATGGGTAAATACCGCACCTTTTCCCGCATTGAATAACGGATTGTCTTCCATGACCAAGATGGCCGCTTCCACGGCCTCTAGACTGCTTTTCCCAGCTTGTAGCTGCGCATAACCGGCTTGCAGGGCTTGTGTTAATGCATCCCGGAATGCTGCCTCCTGTTCGGTAGTCATGTTTTCCTTTAAGATCGTGCCTGCACCTCCGTGGATGACTAACACATACCGGGTTTGACCGAATGAGGTCAAGCAGGTCGTGAACAATAGAAACAACGTATATAAATAATTCATCATCGATTGTTTAAAAACGGTTTGCTAATTTAATAATTATTCATGGCTAACCTAACAAAATACAACCAACCGATCTATTCGGAAAAAAACATTATTAAAATGTACATTTGCGCAATGGTAATCAAATCGGCAATTTTTATAAGTAGTAATACCCGCGTGGACAAATTACCTGCGGCTGACTTGCCCGAATATGCTTTCATCGGTCGTTCCAATGTGGGGAAGTCGTCACTGATTAACGCACTGACTAACAACCGCCAATTGGCTAAAACCTCCCAAACACCGGGGAAAACCCAACTGATCAACCATTTTTTGATCAACGATAATTGGTATTTGGTCGATTTGCCGGGATACGGTTTTGCCAAGGTGTCCAAAGCGCATCGTGCGGCTTGGGAGAAATTCATACGGCGTTATCTTTTGCAGCGTGAAAACTTGCAGTGTGTGTTTGTGTTGGTCGACAGCCGGCATGAGCCGCAGAAAATCGATCTGGATTTTTGTTATTGGCTCGGTGAAAATGGCATCCCCTTTATGTTGGTGTTTACCAAAGCTGATAAACTTTCGCAGCAGAAATCGAATGCTAACGTGGAGAAATTCCTTAAAGCGCTGCTACAATGGTTTGAGGAAGTACCCGCCCATTTCCTGACGTCTGCCGAAACTCGTCAGGGATGTGAACCGCTGCTTGCATCCATCGATGAGATTAACGGTCGTTTCCAACACATTGACGAGACAGATTCCTGAATATTGGCATTATGAACAAATATTTTTCATTAGTACTGTTTGCCCATAGTATTTTTGCCCTTCCCTTTGCCATCATTGGTTTTTTTTTAGCAATAAACACCACTGTATACAGTTTCGATTGGTTGAAGCTGCTGTTGATGCTAGCCTGTATGGTATTTGCTCGTAACGCGGCCATGGCGTTTAACCGCTACTTGGATCGGGATATCGATGCGGCTAACCCACGTACGGCGATGCGGGATATCCCGGCGGGTAGGATCAGTCCTAGTCAGGCTTTGGTATTTACCATTGCCAATTGTGTATTATTTGTGGCAGCTACTTGGTTTATCAATCTGATGTGCTTCTACTTATCACCCGTGGCTTTGGCGGTCGTATTGGGATATAGTTATACCAAGCGATTCACCCCACTTTGCCACCTGGTTTTGGGATTGGGACTTGGATTGGCGCCACTTGGAGCGTACCTAGTAGTGACGGGTGCCTTCCATATTGTGCCGATATGTTATTCCTTGGCGGTATTGTTTTGGGTAGGGGGCTTTGATATCATCTATGCCTTGCAAGATGAGGAGTTTGACCGCGAACACAACCTTAATTCCATTCCTGCGTGGTTAGGAAAACGTCATGCATTGCGGGTATCTGAAGTTTTCCACTTGCTTTCTGCACTTTTCGTTATTTTACCAATGTGGTTTGTTCCGTTGGGCTGGTTTTACATAATAGGGGTGGTCTTTTATTGCCTGTTGCTGATTTATCAACACCGGATAGTAAGTCCGACGGATTTAAGCCGGGTAGATCGTGCATTCATGACCACCAACGGTATCGCCTCGGTTATTTTTGCCTGCTTTTTTTTGCTTGATATCGTGTTTTAAGTTGGGAAGCCCGAAAGCCTGAAAGTCCGAAAGGTGACCATGGCTTGTGGAGGTCTTGGCATCCTGACTTTCGGACTTTTATCAAAAACGTGTTGTCATTCCCTGAATAAATCCCTTTATTTGCAGAAATCTGAAAAATCAATGGCGAAACCTGCCTGCGGTAGGCGGGCAAGCTTCATCACCACTAAACATAAGTTATTTGGATGAAAAACTTACTGATTGTAGAATCTCCGGCGAAAGCAAAAACAATAGAAGGATACTTAGGAAAGGATTTTTTAGTCAAATCGAGTTACGGTCACATTCGTGATTTGGTGAAAACCGATGATGCGATCGATGTCGAAAATAATTTTGAACAGAAATATGAAGTTCCATCCGATAAAAAGGCTGTAGTCAGTGAGTTAAAGAAATTGGCGAAGGAAGCAGAAATTGTCTGGCTCGCATCTGACGAGGACCGTGAGGGGGAGGCCATATCTTGGCATTTATATGAGACACTCGGTTTAAAAGACGACAAGACGAAACGGATTGTTTTTCATGAGATTACGAAACCAGCCATCCTCAAAGCCATTGAAACCCCGAGGGGTATTGATTTCAATTTAGTAAATGCACAGCAGGCCCGTAGGGTGTTAGACAGGTTGGTGGGTTTTGAACTCTCTCCTGTGTTATGGAAAAAAGTAAAACCCTCATTGTCTGCAGGGCGGGTGCAGTCGGTTGCCGTTCGCTTGATTGTCGATCGGGAGCGCGAAATTAATCGATTCAATGCGGATGCTGCATTCAAAGTTGTTGCTATTTTCCACACCGGAAATCCCAAAGAGCAGTTTAAAGCTGAATTGCCTCAGCGGTTTGCTCAGGTAGAAGAAGCCGAACGTTTTCTGCGGGATTGCCTAGCAGCCGCGTTTGCGGTGGCCTCGTTGGAGACTAAGCCTTCAAAACGTAGCCCGGCAGCTCCTTTTACTACCTCCACGCTACAGCAAGAGGCCAGCCGGAAGTTAGGTTTTTCCGTAGCGCGTACGATGACGGTGGCCCAACGGCTTTATGAATCCGGTCGCATCACGTATATGCGTACCGATTCGGTCAATTTAAGTGATACGGCTCTGCAAGAGGCTGAACAGCAGATTAAATCGGCTTATGGCCAGCAATACCACAAGCAACGCCGGTATAAAACCAAATCGGCTGGAGCACAGGAAGCGCACGAAGCCATTAGACCCACCTATTTCAATCGACATACCATCGATGGCGACCATGCTGAAAGGCGGTTGTACGAATTGATTTGGAAACGTGCCATTGCCTCGCAGATGAGCGAAGCCGAGTTTGAAAAAACCACCGCGAAAATCAGTATCTCTACCCGTAAGGAAGAGTTGGTTGCTAATGGTGAAGTCATGAAATTTGACGGATTCCTAAAAGTATATATGGAATCGACGGATGAAGATCAGGAACCTAATTTGGATGACAATGCAGACAATGCGTTGTTGCCGCCTTTGCAGCGAGGGCAAGCGGTGCAGCTGAAGACCATGACGGCGACCGAGCGGTTTTCGCGTCCACCTGCACGGTATACTGAAGCGAGTTTGGTGAAGAAATTGGAAGAGTTGGGGATTGGGCGCCCGTCTACTTATGCACCCACTATTTCCACCATCCAAAACCGGGGATACGTGGTGAAGGAAGATCGGGAAGGTAAGCCGCGCGACTATCGGGTTTTGGAACTTCAATCAGGCGATATTTCGTCGTTCAAGAAGACAGAAATCACTGGAGCGGAAAAAGCAAAATTGTTCCCGACAGATATCGGCGCGGTGGTCAACGATTTTTTGGTTGAGCATTTCAAGGGGATAGTCGATTTTAATTTCACGGCCAAAGTCGAGAAGGAATTTGACGAGATAGCCCAAGGGCTTAAGGAATGGACGGCGATGCTGCATAGTTTTTACGGCCCGTTCCATAGTGAGGTAGAAACGACAATAAAGCATGCTGATCGGGCGACTAACGAGCGGGAATTGGGAGTTGACCCTGAAAGTGGAAAACGCGTAAGTGTTCGCATCGGCCGGTTTGGTCCCATGGTACAGATCGGTTCGGCTGACGAAGAGGAAAAACCACGTTTTGCGAGCCTTCGCCAAGGACAGATGATTGAAACGATCACATTTGAAGAAGCATTGGAATTATTTAAATTGCCCAAGAAGGTTGGGGAGTTTGAAAGCAAGGATATGACTGTAGCCATCGGACGGTTCGGCCCATATATCCGTCATAACAATGCGTTCTATTCATTGCCGAAGGGAGTGGATCCACATGATGTAACGGAGGAGTCCGCCATTGAGATTATCAAAGACAAGCGGCAGAAAGACATCGAAAAAATCGTGAAGACATTTGACGAAAATCCTGATGCACGGATAGAAAATGGTCGATGGGGGCCGTTTATCCGTTTTGGAAAACAGAATATCAAGATACCAAAGGGCACTGAAGTGGAGGCAATCACCTACGCTGATGTCCTCAAATGGGCCGAAGAAGGCGATAAAAAACCGAAGAAGGCGGCACGGGGGAAGAAGTAACATAGTTAGGAAGTTAGAAGTCGGTAGCCGAATGCGAATAACATGAAAAAGGATTTACCCGAAAATATCGTTCAGGATATTTCCATAGCGGTGGTACTGGAAAGTGAATCGCCCGATGGACAGGTGTGGAATGTATACCTCATCAATGAAAAGGATATCCCGATCAAAAACGTGATGGTGAGTTCCAAAGGATATGGTACGAAAGACGACAAGGAAGTAAAAACCTCTATTTTGCGGCATTTTATAGGTGATCTGGATCCGCATGACTATGCTAAAATCGAAGCGATTGACGAACAGATTTTTTCATTGACGAATGAATACTGGCTCAGTTACTACATTGACGGAACGATTTACGACAAGAAATACATCTTCCTTCCAGAAAGCATTATCGACGACAATTTGATCAAGGTGCCTGTGTTGAATAAACCAGGGGTATTGATCGGGGGGAGTAATTGATTGCGCATGACTAGAAAAAATAAGATCATCGCTATTGACGGCTATTCTTCCTGTGGGAAAAGCACCTTGGCCAAGGCGCTGGCAAAAACACTTCATTTCGTGTATGTCGATAGCGGTGCCATGTACCGTGCCGTGACGCTGTATTTCCTTAGGAATGCAGTGCCGCTTGATGACGAAGCATCAGTCGCTGCCGCGTTGGCAAATATCCATATCGATTTCCATACCGAGGAGGGGAAACCTTGTATTTTTCTTAATGGGGAAGACGTATCGGACGAAATCAGACAAATGTATGTTTCTGACTATGTCAGTGAGGTAAGCGCCATCAAAGCGGTACGTGTCGCGATGGTAGCCCAACAACAGGCATTGGGGAAACGACGTGATATCGTGATGGATGGTCGGGATATAGGCACTACGGTATTCCCGGATGCGGATTTGAAAATCTTCATGACTGCCGATCCCAAGGTGCGTGCCGAACGGCGTTACCTCGAATTGAAAAACAAGGGGGAGGATATTACCTTGGAGGAGATTTTCGAAAACCTCGCACACCGTGACTACATCGACACCACGCGTGACGAAAGTCCGCTAGTACGTGCATCGGATGCCATAATACTGGATAATACCGATTTAAATGAGGAGCAGCAACTGCAGTTTGTGCTTGACCGACTGTAGGTATATATTATTAGGCAGTCCTACCCGGATATTGCCGTAACCCTTCCTCAAGACAGACCAATGCTTTTTCCAAATCGGCATTTTTCAATACATATGCTAGCCTTACCTCGTCTTTCCCTACACCAGGCGTACTGTAGAAACCGGTAGCCGGTGCCATCATGACGGTTTGGTTTTCATGAGAGAAATGCTCCAGCATCCATTGGCAAAAACGATCGGCATCATCAATGGGTAAGCGAGCTACGACATAAAAGGCACCACCTGGATTGGGGCAATATACGCCGTCTATTTTATTGAGCCCAGCTACCAGTGTATCTCTCCGCGCAGTATATTCCGCTTTTACTGCATCGAAATAGCTTTGGGGCGTGTCTACAGCGGCTTCTGCAGCTATCTGTGCAACTGCAGGGGGGCTAAGGCGTGCTTGAGCAAATTTTAGCGCCACGCTCCAAAGCTCCTTGTTTTTGGTAATCAAACAACCCAACCGTGCCCCGCAGGCACTGTACCGTTTGGAAACCGTATCTAGGATTACGACGTGCTGCTCCAATCCCTCCAGATGCATCGGTGAAATAAATTCCTTGCCGTCATAGCAGAACTCCCGGTAGGCTTCATCCGCTAGCAAGAAAAGGTCGTGCTTGAGGCAAATATCACGCAGTGCTTCCAATTCTTCGCGGGAATACAAATATCCTGTAGGATTATTGGGGTTGCAAATGGCAATGGCTTTAGTTTTTTCCGTAATCAGTTCTTCAAAGGCTGCAATGGAAGGCAAAGCAAAACCATCGCTGATATGGGAAAGTATGGGTTTGACAGTAATACCCGCAGCACGTGCAAAACCATTATAGTTGGCATAAAAAGGTTCAGGTATAATGATTTCCTCACCGGGATTGATACACGCTTGCATGGCAATGGTGATGGCTTCCGAGCCGCCATTGGTGACCAAGATATCTCCTGGGGTGATGTTATAGCCCAAATTATTGTAGTAACCGCTCAATTTGTTGCGGTAAGACGCAGTTCCCTCGGAGGGTGTATACGCCCACACGCTAAAATCGATGTTTTTGATGGCGTCTAACATGATTTGAGGGGTTTCGATATCGGGTTGTCCGATATTTAGGTGATAGACCTGTTTACCATCTTGTTTGGCTTTATCGGCATAAGGGGTTAGCTTACGAATAGGAGAGGCCGGCATCTCACGGCCTTTGGTGGATATTGAAGGCATAACTTTTTACTGAAATTTGCTGCAATATTAAGGATAGGTTTTGACTTAATGGCATAAAAAAGCCGCCAAATATTTGGCGGCTTTTTTATTTTGTAGTAAAATATTGTTATCCAGTAACTTCTCCCTTAATATATAGGGTTTTTACAGGTGTCTTCGTGTTGGACCGGATGGTGAAATTCTTGGTGAAAGGTTGTTTAACCTTGGCATCGTAAGTTACCTTGACCTTTCCCGTATCTCCTGGTTTTACCGGTGTTTTAGTAAACTCTGCTACCGAACAACCGCATGACGGTTTTACTTCGGTGATAATAATGGGCTCCGTACCCACGTTGGTGAAGGAGAATTCATAGGAAACAGGCTCGTTTTGAGCAATTTTTCCAAAATCATGGGTCTCTTTGTCAAACTTGAATTCGGCTTTGCTGTTTTGTTGGGCCGATGCCGTGCTGCCAATGAAAGCAACCAAAACGGCACATATCGTTACGATTTTTTTCATGTTTTTCTTTTTTCTTTTTGTTTCAGTATCAGTAAGCTTGATATACAAATCTACTGATTTGAATTGATAAGGTCAAAAAATGTTCCAAAAACCATCGGCATTGCAACAGCTTTGCTACAATTGGGAATGGAGATTGAACGCGCCTGCCTGCCGCAGGCAGGGATAACGCGGGTTTAACGGATTTGCACAGATTATTTAGGTGGTTTATACACATAACCCCTCTAGCCCCAGCGTTATTGCGAGGCAGGAACGCAATAAAATCATGACACTACGGTTTCGGCAGTAGATTGCCAAATCCGCGTAAATCTGTCTGGTCTGCGTCATCCCTGCCTGCGGCAGGCAGGCGCGTTCAAGGGATTACAGATTTCCCCGCCGTGCCTGCTCCCGTTCAATAGCCTCAAATAATGCCTTGAAGTTCCCGGCGCCAAAACTTTGTGCCCCTTTGCGTTGGATAATCTCAAAAAACAAAGTCGGGCGGTCCTGTACGGGCTTGGTGAATATCTGTAATAGGTAACCTTCTTCATCACGGTCTACTAATATACCCAATTCCCGGATCGCTTTGATTTCCTCATCGATTTCACCTACGCGTTCAGGGAGCATTTCATAGTAGCTATCGGGGGGTGTGCTTAAAAATTCTACCCCTCGTTCACGCAGCATTTTTACGGTACGGAGGATATTATTGGTAGCTAGTGCTGCATGTTGCACACCTTCTCCCTCATAAAACTCCAGGTATTCTTCGATTTGGGATTTCTTTATTCCATCCGCCGGCTCGTTGATGGGGAACTTGACATAGCCATTACCATTACTCATCACCTTACTCATGAGGGCCGAATATTCGGTGTTGATTTGTTTGTCATCAAACGAGAGGATATTGACAAACCCCATGACATCTTGGTACCACTTTACGGTTTCATTCATGCGATTCCAACCTACATTGCCCACGCAGTGGTCTACATATAACAAGCCGGTTTCTTCGGAGCGGTATTCCGGTTTCCATGGTTCATAGCCCGGCATGAACACCCCCCGGTAGTTCTTACGCTCCACGAATAGGTGTATGGTTTCTCCGTAGGTATAGATGCCAGCAGTGCGCACCTCGCCGAATTCATCGGTGTGTGTTTGGGGCTCTTGGTAGGAGGTTGCCCCGCGCTTGGTGGTTTCTTCATAGGATTGATAGGCGTCATCCACCCATAAAGCTAGTACTTTTACACCATCTCCATGTTTTTTGACATGCTCACTTACCGGATGGTTTGATCGCAATGCCGTGGTCAGTACTAACCTAATTTTCTGTTGCCTGAGCACATAGGAAACCTGGTCGCGCACGCCGGTTTCAGGTCCGGCATATGCTTCAGGTTGGAAGCCGAATGCTGTTTGGTAGTAATGTGCTGACTGCTTGGCATTACCTACATAAAATTCGATAAAGTCGGTGCCATTGATGGGTAGGAAATCTCCCGCTTTGGCTATTTTTTCTGCAAATGTTTGTGTCTCGTTAGTCATGTTATGTTAGTTTAAGAATAGAACACGGATGACCGCTGATTTTCTGTCTGATTATCCGCGTAAATCCGCTTAACCTGTGTCATCCCTGACTGCCGTCAGGCAGGCGCGTTCCATCAATCGTTCTGCCATGATTTATAGTAATTCCTGTCTTCAATCTCCAATGCTTCTTCCGTCAGCATCAGTGGGCGGAACGGGTCGACCATAACGGCCAGCTCATCTGTTTGTGTTTGTCCAATGCTCTTTTCAACGGTTCCGGGATGAGGTCCATGGGGGATCCCGCCGGGATGTAATGTGATTTGTCCGCGCTCCACGCTTTTGCGGCTCATGAAATCGCCATCCACGTAATAAAGTACCTCATCTGAATCGACATTACTATGGTTGTAAGGAGCGGGGATCGACTGCGGATGGTAATCGTACATCCGTGGACAGAAACTGCACAATACAAAACTATCCGTTTCAAATGTTTGGTGTACCGGAGGTGGTTGGTGTAATCGGCCGGTGATGGGTTCAAAATTGTGGATAGAAAATCCCCAAGGGAAGTGATAACCATCCCAACCTACAAAGTCAAACGGATGTGTGCCGTACGTGTACGGATAGATCAACCCTTCTTTTTTGATCAATACCTTGAAGTCGCCTTGTTCATCATGGGTTTCCAGCTCTTGGGGAAGCTTCATGTCGCGTTCACAAAACGGTGCATGCTCCATCAATTGTCCGTGTTCATTGCGATACCGTTTGGGGGTGCGCACTGGGCTGAAAGATTCCACGATAAAGAGACGATTGTCCTTACTATTGAAATGCAATTGGTAAATGACCCCGCGCGGGATAAGCAGATAATCCCCATATTCAAACGGAATCTGGCCATATCCTGTCTTTAATACGCCACTTCCCTGATGGATAAAGATGATTTCGTCTGCTTGGCTATTTTTATAAAAGTAGTCCTTCATCGAATGCCTCGGCGCAGCCAGTGAGATGTGCAGGTCGGCATTGACCAGTATGGGTTTCCTGCTATCTAGGTAGTCATCTGCGGCGGTGATGTTAAACCCTTTAAGACTGGTGTGCTTCAAATGCTTTTCCCTCGCGATTTTGGGTTGAGCATTATACGGTTCACTGATCTGTTTAACCAACGTGGGCGGATGGCAATGGTACACCAATGAATAGGTGCTTGAAAACCCATGGGTGGACACGAGTTCCTCCGCGTAGAGCCCTCCGTCGGGCTTACGGAATACGGTATGTCGTTTTGAGGGGATTTGCCCCAACTTATGATAAATAGGCATAATTTTTAAGTTAGAAATACGAAGTACGAAGTTTGAAATTAGCAATACGAAAGTATACTATCGACGACTAGCTAATGAACTTGAATGCGATTGCTCGGGCAACTAGTATTGGGCGAAGACCAGCTTAGCCAACAACGCTTGGATTAGAAGCGGCATTCCGATGAGTAATGGTTCATCTAATTGTATTGGCATCATCGTCCATGAATTGGTTATCGATACAAACTTAGCTAAATTTGCGTTTATATACAATATAATTGCGTTCACCAATATAAATGCAAAATTATCGATGATATATGAATAAACTTGTGAAATTCCATCATTCTGATACCCGAATAGCTAAGGGGTAAACAAGCTAAATTTAGAGCACCCTATTTTTTCACGTTGTCGTTCATGTACATTTTTATGCCGTTTACATGCAAGTACTTCCCGCTTGTTGTTTAACCACCTAACTTTGTTTTCATATTCAAAATAGTGGTGTCGATAATTGGAATGACAACGGATTCTTTTTGGACATAAAAATAGCATGACCATGGATATTAGTTTAGCAGATACAAAACACAATATATTTTTAACCTACAGCCACGAGATTGTGGGTGTCGCGATGAAATGGCTAGTGCAGCAGCATTTTCCCAAATCGACCATTGGTGAGGCGCAGGATTTTCAAAAAACATTGACTGATTTGCCAAAAAAAGAATACGATCTGGTTGTATTAGATGCTGAGATGGGGGATAGTGCACATATGTTGGGTACTGTGGAACATATCAAAACACTATGTCCAAAAACACGTATTCTAGTCTTTTCTGAAATGGATGAATCCATCTATGCTTCGAAATATGTTGCATTCGGGACAAGTGGATATATTGCCAAAAAGGCAGCTATTGACAATATCTTATCCGCCATCAAGGTCGTATTGAAAGGAGGAATTTTCGATGGTAAAAGTAACACTATGGAGTTACAACAACCAGACGAAGCTGCCGTAGCTAATCCGTTTAACGAACTTTCTAAACGCGAAGCCCAGATCGCCGACTTGTTGATTAAGGGTAATTCGTTGACCGAAATCGGGAAGGAAATGAACTTAAAAGAAACGACGATAAGCACATATAAAAAGCGTATTTTTAAGAAAATCAACGTAAAAACCTTGTCAGACCTCATTAATTTAAAGGTACTGTACCAATAACTGTACTTTTATTCGCCAAGATTGCTTAGTGACATGCCATGGTATCGGGTTTCGATTCGATTGCTTGCGCCGTTAGTGGTATGGTAGGATTTCATGCCTACCTGTTCGTTCGGCACCGATTGGCGAATAGGTTAGCCGCAGCCACACTGTAGCACTTCTACTACAATTTTTTTCATTCACATACATTTTCTTGTCGTTCGTATACACTTGATTGGTGCTTATACCGCAAATCGCTCTCTTTGTCCGTCTGTAAATGAATAACCCTTTTCGGTATTCAACAGACAGCAATCAATTACATCTAATTAATTAACAATTAAAATATGAGTTTGGGAATGATACAGCAAATAAATAATCCTTACGACACTATCTTTCAGGGGGTTAATGTTGTGATTCAAAACCAAAATCTTGTTTAGAGGCATTTAACCTGATTTCAGTATATCGCTATGAAAAGTAAACGTTTACTTAGTACATTTAGTAGGATGCTCTTTATTGCTTTGTTAAGCATCCTTTTTGGTAAGATGGAGGCGGTGGCCCAGTCGGGATATGGAGATTTCATCATCTTTGAGGATTTTGGAAGGGCTATTCCAAATCATCCGGATCATGAACGCTATAGTTCGGCTCAAAACGACGGTGGTGGTACGGTGTATTTTAGAAAAGAATCATGGGCCGACATTATTCCGGGCAATTTGTTGTTCTATATCCCTTCAAATCCCCCAAGTTCTTATGGGGTTCCAACCTCTGGTTCGCCAAGCGATAGACTAAATCATCAAAACAATTGGGGCCCCCAATATCAAGATAATGTTGGAAGAGGATCGTATTCTATCGTTACAAACTCTCGGGGATATCGGAACGTATATTTCCACGGTGGACTTGATCATACACCTGGAGATGGGAATTTTGGCTATATGTTGTTAGTGGATGCGCATTCGACGACAGAGTTGTATTTTGATAGAGAGATAGATGGATTATGTGCAGGAACTCGCTTCGAGTTTTCGGCATGGGTGAAAGATGTTAACAACGAAGGGTTCACTAAACCTGAAATTCGTTTTGTCATCCTGAACGAAGAGACCGATGACGTCATTGCGGAATCTACCGGTACAACTAATGACGTTGATGTCTGGGAGCAGATCACCATGGATTTTGTAATGCCTGCGAGTGTAAACAAGATAAGGCTTCAGATTTTTAATGCCGTTTCCGAACACACGGGCAATGATATCGCAATCGATGATATCGGCTTCCGCCCAATGGGGCCGAAGATAAACTTTAGTGTAAGTCCAGAGACTCCGATATGTATAGGGGGAGATGTGATTTTTACTGTTCGTGTAGAGGAGGTGACCGAAGCCTATACGACCAATCATTTTATTCTGCAACGTCGGCCAGTCGGTTCATCGGGAGAATGGGAAAATGTTCCTGGAACTGGCATTGAAACAAGCACGGGAATTAATCCAGTAACGTTTACAATAAATGAAGCTACGGAAGGGTACGATAATTATGAATATCGGGCAATCGTAGCAGGGGATGAAACAACACTTGAAAGCGAAAACTGTCGCGCGGTATCTGATCCGATCCTCTTGCGGGTGCGAAATCATCTACCTGAAATATCAGTGTCGGATGGCAGTCACGTAATTTGTGAAAATGAAGCTGTCCAGTTGAATGTTATCGTCTCAGGAGGTATTGATGATAGCCCTGTTTATACTTATGTGTGGGAAAAATCGACCGACCAGGATACCTGGGAAATTATTTCAGGTGAAACAGAGGCTACCTTGAATACGGGTTCGTTAGATCAGACGACTTATTACCGGGTTATTGCGTATACTGGTGGTGAGGGTGGATGTCCCGGAGCCGGTGTCTCTGAAGTTCTTGTGGTCACGGTTAACCCATTACCTGATGCGCCGGTCAGCGGTGGCGATCAGGTAGTTTGCGAGTCCGATCCGATTCAGACATTGACGGCCACTGCGACCGTTCCCGATGGCCATACAATTATATGGTACGATGCGGACGGTAATGTTGTTGTGTCTCCGACCTTGAACGCGGTGGGCACAATCACTTACTATGCTGCAAGTCGCTTAAGCACCGAAGGTTGCGAGAGTGATGACCGTACAGCCGTCACACTAACGATCAATGCTGCCCCTGTGGCTCCCGAAATAGCCGATCAGGTTACATACGTCGGTGCTACAGGTATCGAATATGATGCTACAGCATTACTGGGCCATACGCTAATATGGTTTGATGAAAATGGCAATGCGCTTGATCCAAATGAAAAACCAATCTTGAGCACAACTGAATCGGGAGTGTTTACAGCGTATGTAGCACAGCAAAATGATGAAACAGGATGCCTTAGCGAAATCGTTGTGGTGAGGGTTATCGTTAATCCGGTTGGCATCTTGGTAAGTAAATCAGTTGTACAAACCAGCATGAATGCTCCAGGTACATTGGATTATAGCATTGAAATAGAAAATACAGGTAGTTTTGATTTGACCGATGTACAAGTAACTGATGTATTGTCTCAATCTGGAGAAAGTTCGCAAACACTTCCCATAGGTACGGTTACAGAATCCATTACTACCAATGGTGTCTTGGAAATTGGTGAAAAATGGACGTATACATTCGCGTATGATGCCATCCAATCTCGAATAGACAATGGCAATGACTTGGTGAACACAGTATCTGTAGTAACTCATGAATTGCCAGGACCTAGCACAGCTATTGCGATAACATCGATTGAACGAAGCCC
Organism: uncultured Parapedobacter sp.; assembly: GCA_964498395.1. Classification (GTDB taxonomy): domain Bacteria; phylum Bacteroidota; class Bacteroidia; order Sphingobacteriales; family Sphingobacteriaceae; genus Parapedobacter. The sequence continues at coordinate 383,992 of CAZCHE010000005.1, forward strand.
TGATGTTAACATCAATAAAGTTGCGGACAAAAACACGATCAGCGAAGCCGGCGAGTTGATCACGTACACGATCACGGTGGAGAACACGGGCAACGTGACGCTGCGGAACTATACGGTGAAAGACGTGCTGTTCCCGGACTGGAGCGCATCGATCGACGAGCTTGCGCCGAACGCCACGCGTGAGTTCGAATTGGTCTACGAGGTTACGCAGGGAGACATCGACAACGGCGGGGTGGTTAACGTGGTGAGCGTGGGCGGGGATAACCCGGACGACCCGACGGACGAGGACGAGATCGAGGTTCCGAGCGACAAGCGGCCGGGCATCGAGGTGACGAAGGTTGCCGACAGGACCACGGTGAGCGAAGCCGGCGAGTTGATCGTGTACACGATCACGGTGGAGAACACGGGCAACGTGACGCTTCGGAACTATACGGTGAAGGACGTACTGTTCCCGGATTGGAGCGCATCGATCGACGAGCTTGCGCCGAACGCGACCCGCGAATTCGAATTGGTCTACGAGGTTACGCAGGGGGACATCGACAATGGCGGCGTGGTTAACGTGGTGAGCGTGGGCGGGGATAACCCGGACGACCCGACGGATGAGGACGAGATAGAGGTTCCGAGTGACAAAAAACCTGGCATTAGCATAAACAAGGTTGCCGACAGGACCACGGTGAGCGAAGCCGGCGAGTTGATCGTATACACAATCACGGTGGAGAACACGGGCAACGTGACGCTACGCAATTACACAGTGAAAGACATACTGTTCCCGGATTGGAGCGCATCGATCGACGAGCTTGCGCCGAACGCGACCCGCGAATTCGAATTGGTCTACGAGGTTACGCAGGGGGACATCGACAATGGCGGCGTGGTTAACGTGGTGAGCGTGGGCGGGGATAACCCGGACGACCCGACGGATGAGGACGAGGAGGAGGTTCCGAGCGACAAGCGGCCTGGCATCGAGGTGACGAAGGTTGCCGACAGGACCACGGTGAGCGAAGCCGGCGAGTTGATCGTGTACACGATCACGGTGGAGAACACGGGCAACGTGACGCTTCGGAACTATACGGTGAAGGACGTACTGTTCCCGGATTGGAGCGCATCGATCGACGAGCTTGCGCCGAACGCGACCCG
>CAZCHE010000005.1:385225-387867 GCA_964498395.1 uncultured Parapedobacter sp.
TAACGTGGTGAGCGTGGGCGGGGATAACCCGGACGACCCGACGGATGAGGACGAGATAGAGGTTCCGAGTGACAAAAACCCTGGCATTAGCATAAACAAGGTTGCCGACAAGGAAACCATTAGCGAGACGGGCGAGTTGATCACGTACACGATCGTGGTGAGGAACACGGGCAACGTGACGCTACGCAATTACACAGTGAAAGACGTGCTGTTCCCAGAGTGGAGCGTATCGATCGACGAGCTTGCGCCGAACGCGACGCTTGAGTTCGAATTAGTGTACACGGTTACGCAGGACGATATCGATAATGGTGGAGTCATTAACGTAGCGAGTGTTGGCGGCGAAAACCCAGAAGATCCGGATGATGAAGATGAGATTGAGGTGCCTGTTGAGAACGATGGCCGTTTACGTATCACCAAAGAGGCCGATCGCGAATCGTTCAATCAAGTTGGTGATGTGATTACCTATACCATCGTGGTGACTAATACGGGTAATGTTACACTATCGAACGTGATCGTGACCGATGTGTTGTTCCCGAACTGGAGCGAGACGATTGAAACATTTGCTCCAGCGGCAGCACGCAGCTTCGAATTGAAATATACAGTTACACAGGCTGATGTGAACAAGGGTCACGTTGTCAACGTAGCACGTGTCAAAGGTGAGGGGCCGAATGGAGAAACACCAGAAAGTGAAACAGAAATCGAGGTGCCAGGTGAATTTGCTCCAGTAGCCAATGACGATGACGCAGAAACCGATCAGGGTGAGCCGATAACCATTACGGTGATAACCAATGATGAAGAAGGAAGTAGTCCAATTGTTCCTGAATCGGTTAGATTGATCGATCCAGTGACAGGTGAGTCGGTAACGACCGTAACCATCGAGGGGGAGGGAACTTACGTAGTAGACGCTGATGGAAAAGTGACGTTCACCCCAGAAGAAGGTTACATCGGCAATAGTACGATTAACTATACGGTAAAAGATGAAAATGGATTGGAATCCAATGAAGCGACTATTTCTATCATCGTGGTAGGTGTTGCGGCGGAAGTAGCGCCAACAGCAGCAGACGACACACAGACAACGCAATACGGCCAACCAATCGATATTGCAGTATTAAACAACGATACTGAAGGAAGTAGTCCGATTGTTCCGTCTACGGTAAGGTTGATCGATGAAAACGGCAATCGGGTTAGTGTGGTAACGGTTTCAGGGGAAGGAAGATACGAGGTAAATGGCCAAGGAATTGTTACATTTACTCCTGCAGATGGATTTACGGGAGCAAGTACCGTACAGTATGAGGTGAGTGATGAAAATGGATTGGTATCCAATGTGGCAACGATTACCGTTACGGTAAATACAAGGCCATTTAAGATTCCAAACGTGTTCACTCCAAATGGCGATGGCCGTAACGATGTGTTCGAGATCGTCGGTATTGAAGGATTCGATCGCGTCGAAATAACTGTGGTGAACCGCTGGGGTAACGAAGTGTACCGTAACAATAATTACAGCAACAACTGGGATGGTCAAGGCCTTAATGAAGGTACATATTATTACGTCATCATCACGCACGATGGAGGAAGACAGGATCGTCATGTTGGATGGGTGTTGATTAAGCGTCAGTAATTATTTTTGTAAACGATTGAATAAAAAAGGAGTGCATCCCGGCTCCTCAAGATAGCTGGGATGCTGAATCCAACAAACAAATAGCTATGAATCGTATCATAAAAACAGTAGGGTTGGGTTTTGGGTTGTTTATGGCCGTGGGTGCCCATGCCCAGCAGAACATCCAGTTCACGCAGTACATCTTCAACTCGATGAGCGTCAACCCGGCGTACACGGGCTACAAGGAGGAATGGTTCGGGCAGCTTGGCCTGCGCAGCCAGTGGGTCGGCCTGGAGGGCGCCCCGCAGACCGGGTTGCTGTCGATCGACGGCATCGTTGACCCGGTCAGCAAGCGGCACGGCATCGGGCTTCAGGTCACGGCCGACAAGCTCGGCCCGCAATCGGCCACCTCTGCGTACGCGAACTACGCGTTCCGGTTGCGGCTGAACGAGGATGACACGCAGCGGCTGAGCTTCGGCATCGGGGCCGGTGTGACGCAGTACAGCCTGAACGGTTCGCTGCTCGACCCGGTCGACGGCGGCGACCAGGTGGTCCCTGCGGGCCGGATCAGCAATTTCGTGCCGGACATCCGTTTCGGCGTCTACTACTACAACCCGAAATGGTATGCGGGCGTCTCGGTGATGGATCTGCTGTCGGGCGACCAGAGCAGCAACATCTTCCGGTGGGACAACACGACCACGGACAACATCCGCCGCAGGCGGCACCTGTACTTCATCGGTGGAGCGCTGTTCGGGCTGGGCGATGGGCTTGACCTTCGCCCGAGCGTGCTGGTGAAGGAGGACTTCAGGGGCCCTACGAGCCTGGACGTGAACGCGATGTTCATCTTCGGGAAGCGTTTCTGGCTTGGCGGCGGCTGGCGCACGGGGGTTACGGTGTTCGAGCGGGATTACAGCCGCGTGAGCGGGAACAGCCTGAGCGGTCGGAACTCGTTCTCGGCGATCGCGCAGGTGTACGTGACGAACACGCTCCGCATCGGCTATTCGTACGACCACATCGTGAGCCGGCTGAGCAACGTGCAGAACGG
>CAZCHE010000006.1:0-210118 GCA_964498395.1 uncultured Parapedobacter sp.
CTGCCGCTAGCGTTCATCCTGAGCCAGGATCAAACTCTCCATTGTAAAATGAAGTGTAAGAATCACTGACCCCAAAAACTCAATTAATAAGCAATCGGAATCAAATTCTATTATTTAATGTCCAACTGCCCGAAATGACTTGGTTTGAAATTTTCAGCTTTCGCTTGGTTTTCCAAACTACTCGCTGCGCTACATGAATATCTTTACTTTAAAGAACTTTGCCGCCTCCGCTCCCGCTTCGGCTTCTATATCTTCCCGGCCGATGGCCGTTCAAATTTTGCTTTTTCAAATCCCGTGGCATCGCGCCCCCCCGGGCCGGAACACCGTCTATTCGACAACCCCGTTCCGTTTGGGTCTGCAAAGGTAGAAGTTTTCCTGATAAAAAAGAAAAATATTTTTCTTTTTTTCTTCCTGTCTTATTGCCGGCATTACCGCCGATCAACCCTTTACAAATTCGTTAAATCAAACAACAACCGCATCCCTTTCTCCGTACCCTATCCCCCGTTGCGGGGTGCAAAAGTAGAAAGGTTTTTTCTATTTGCAAACAATGCATCAAAAAATAATTTGTTCAACATAAATACTGGCTGATTATCAGCATTATATTTTTTATGCAACCACCCCACTTTTTGATGAACGACCCTCCTTCAGAAAAGCAGGGCATTAAAATTACACATAATTATCAACAGATTCCAAATAAATACTGACTTTTCTGTCAAAAAACAGCCATCGCAAGAAACAATTCAGATCACAACGCCCTTATTGCGCTTCGTATATTGTAAGGGCAGCAACCCATCTCCAGCATCGCACCATGCGAACTCACGGATTTTCAAATAGAAAACCTTACCTTTGTCGACAACAGTAAACAACTAATATCCAAGGATGTTATCCAAGAAAACCAAATACGCTATTAAAGCGCTGATCGTATTGGGCAAGAATTATGGCAATGAGCCGATGCAGATCTTGCGCATTGCCGAGGAGGAACGTATCCCAAAGAAGTTCCTCGAACAGATTTTGCTTGAGATGCGCAATGCCGGCATATTGTATAGCAAAAAGGGTGCTGGTGGGGGCTATAGCCTGAATAAAGCCCCGGAAGATATCCGCCTATCGCAGGTAATGCGGTTAATCGATGGCCCAATCGCTTTATTGCCTTGTGTAAGCCTCAACTTCTATCGGAGTTGCGATGAATGCAAATCAGAGGAAGTATGCGGTATCCGTGATACATTTGTAGATGTGCGCAACGCGATGCTGCAAATCCTCAACGACACAAGCATTGCTGATATCATCAATAAAGAGAAACGCCTCACATTGGATGTTTAAGCTCGGCGGCTGGCCTACTTTTTCCTAAAGCGATATCCCAAACCTTGCAGCCAATTCCTGTAAGTCTTTCCACACGTTAGCTACTAAAGGGATACCCTGCTGTCTGCGTTCCTGCGTCGATTGGTATTCGGGTTCTCCGGGGATGACGACCGCCTGGCCTTCATCTATTCGCTCCGCTTCTTTGAAACGGGAAATCCATTGGTCGATATTGGCTTTGAAGTCTGCCGCTGGCCGGAAGCCGTCGACCCGCAGGGCTCCCACGAAATGGCCGATGCCTTGGCCGGGCTGATCCGCAACAGGCTGTAGGTAGGCGACGAAAGGAGGTACCCATGGGCCATAATTGGCACCAGATAACACACCGGAAAGGATATCAACCGTAGCCGATAACCCAAACCCTTTATGGCTACCGTGCGCTCGGTCACTTCCCAAGGGAAGCAGTGCCCCTCCCTTTTTCACAGCAGCGGCGTCTGTCGTGGGTCTCCCCTCCTCATCAAGCACCCACCCCTCGGGGATTTGTTTGCCTGTCCGTTCGGCAATTTCCAATTTACCATTGGCGGCCGCCGAGGTAGCCATATCCACCACCACGGGGGGGTACTTACCGGCAGGAAATGTATAGCATATCGGATTGGTTCCCAATAAGCGTTCGGACGAAAAGGTCGGGGCCACCAATGGGCTTGCATTGGTCACCGCATAGCCAATCATATCGTATTCCACGGCTTTAAGGGCATGGTAAGCCGCTATACCGAAGTGATTAGAGTTTCTAACCGCTACCCATCCGGAGCCATATTGCTCCGCTTTAGCCATGGCGATATCCATTGCACGCGGTGCGACGACAAGCCCCAATCCACCATCGCCATCCACGGTGGCCGTGGTAGCAGTTTCGTGCACGACACGGACATCGGGTATCGGATTAAGCCTTCCATTTTCCCAAAGACGCACATATCCGCTCAGCCGTGCCACCCCATGGGAATCCACGCCTCGTAAATCGGCAGACAAGAGCACGTCCGCAGCCAATGCGGCATCTTCATCAGGACACCCGATTGCTTGGAAAACCTCATAAGCGAAGCGGCGCAATTGCTGTTCCGGGATCATCATTTTTCTTTTATTTGTTACTTTGCTAATTCGCGGATTTGCGAATCTGCGAATTGACATTTATCACTGATCAAACTCTTCCTCATCAAATCCACCATCAAACAAACTCCCCAGCATATCGGCAAACCCGATCCCGCCATTCAAATAGCTTTTATTAAGCTGCGAATGTTCCGCCAGCCCATGCAACACGAATTCCATGAGCAGCAGTTGCTGGCTTTCGGCAAGTTTAGGGTGCAGTTTTTTCACCAGGGCCTGTAACCCGGGTACCTGCATCAATACTTTTTTATATTGGGAGTCAGATAGGTCGTCCGTTAATTCCACACGGTTTCCTGCGGTAAACCACTCGGTGATGGAAGTATAAGGGCTACCGGTCGGTGATTTTTTAGTCGTTTCGGGGTGCGGGAAGTATTGGGTAAACAAGGTTTTGACGGCCGAGCCGATCAGTCGGTGCGCCACATGGATCGGCCCTTCCAATTCACCTTCATATACCAGCTCGATCTTACCGGTAACGGCGGGGATAATCCCCGCTAGGTCAGACAGGCGGGCCACGGTCTTCCGCTGCCCACCGACCAACATCCGGCGTTCGGCGGCACTCACCAAATTTTCAAATGCCGAAATAGTGAGGCGTGCAGAAACTCCTGATTTTTGGTCAATATATTCGCTCTTTCTGGCTTCAAAAGCCACCTGTTCGACCAGGTCCTTCAACAGCCCATCTACCTCGACCCCCGTCTGCTGCTCCGCTGCGATGCGGGCTTCTTGGAAGGTGATCTTGCGCGATATGTCGATGCTTTTGGGGTAATGCGTGAGTATCTGGCTCTCTATGCGGTCCTTAAGCGGGGTAACGATCGCCCCCCGGTTCGTATAATCCTCGGGATTGGCCGTAAACACGAATTGGATATCCAATGGCAGGCGGAGTTTGAAGCCGCGTATCTGAATATCCTTCTCCTGAAGCATATTGAAAAGCGCCACTTGAATCCTGGCCTGCAAATCGGGCAGCTCATTGATGACAAAGATGCCACGATGTGCCCTGGGGATTAACCCGAAATGGATAACCCGCTCGTCGTTATAGGTGAGCTTCAGCGTAGCGGCCTTGATGGGGTCTACATCGCCGATCAGGTCGGCTACGGTTACATCCGGCGTGGCTAGTTTTTCAGTATACCGTTCGGAACGGTGTAACCAAGCGATGGGCGTATCATCCCCTTTGGTTTGGATTTCGTTTCGGGCATACCACGATATGGGATTCAATGGGTCATCAAAAAGCTCGCTACCGGCCACATACGGCACATATTCATCCAACAAGTGCACCATCAAACGGGCGATCCGTGTTTTTGCCTGTCCGCGCAGTCCGAGTAGGAGGATATTATGTCTGGATAGGATAGCGGTCTGTAGCTCGGGGATCACGGTTTCTTCGTAGCCCACGATGCCTTGAAACCCTGCTTTGTTTTCCTGTAGCTGCTTGATAAGATTGGCCCTTAATTCGTCTTTTATGGTACGGTATTGATATCCTGATTCTTTGAGTTGCCCTAGGGTTTGTATTGTCATAAGTTTTTTCTAATTCGTTGTAAATTAACCGTCATTGCTAGTTTGTAGGGTCGTGCGAGCCGAATCAACCTTTCTTCAACCTTTTCCCGTCATGTTTAAGATTGCCTGCCTGCGGTAGGCAGGCTTCACGCCATCGCTGGTGCCATTCGCTTCCGTTCGCAATGACGTGCATTCATCGACGTCATTGCGAGGCTGTGTGGGGTCGTGCGAGCCGAAGCAATCTAACTAATTTCACTTTATTACTCCAAATCCTCATACAAATCATTCCACAACGGGTTAATACTTTCAATTAACATGATTTTCTTTTTTCTGCTTCCACCTTTTATTCTTTTTTCCTCGTTTATAGCTTCTTCGATAGCTGGGAAAAAATTGAAGTATACTAGCTTGCAGCAATTGTACTTTGCAGTAAAGCTATTAGGGTATATTTTGTTTTTATGCTCCCAAATCCGATTGCGCAAATTTGACGTCACACCCACATATAGTGTTGTATGTGTAAAGTTCGTTACGATATATACGCATCCTCCCTTTTCCATTTTTAAGTTTTCCGCTACCGGCTTATTTAGATTGCTTCACTCCATCGCCGGCACCATTCGCTTCCGTTCGCAATGACGATTACCTAACCGTCCTCCTACGGTTACGAATATAATCCTCAAAAATGTATTCACCAAGCCCCTGCAAGGAACTGTAAAACGCCTTGCCACCGTTGGTTTCGGTAAATTGGCGCACGAACTGCTGTAAATACGGGTCGCGGGCGATCATGAAGGTCGTGATGGGGATGTTGAGCCGTTTGCATTGGGCGGCCATATTCAATGTTTTACTCACCACCTTACGGTCAAGCCCCACACTATTCTTGTAGTAGCGCCCACGCTCTTTTAGACAAGTGGGTTTCCCGTCTGTGATCATGAAAATCTGCTTATTATGCGTTTTGCGCCGGCGCAGCAGATCTGTGGCAAGCTCCAACCCCGCAAGGGTATTGGTATGATAGGGGCCTACCTGCAGATAGGGCAATTCCTGAAGGGTAATCGGCCAGGCATCATTGCCAAACACCACGATGTCCAGGGTGTCTTTTGGGTAACGGGTTCGGATCAGCTCGGCCAGTGCCATGGCGACCTTTTTCGCTGGGGTGATCCGATCTTCTCCATACAGGATCATGCTATGGGAAATATCGATCATTAGCACCGTAGACGTAAGGGTCTTGTAATCCCGCTCTTCCACTTCGAGGTCACGCTCGGTAAGCATGAAATTGCCGACACCGTGGTTTACTTGTGCATTGTGGATGGATGCGGTCATGTCTATTTGGTCGAGGCTATCGCCATATTGGTATTCCCGTCGGTCGGCATTTTTTTCTTCGCCCAAGCCCGACAGGTTACTGTTATGGTTGCCCCGTCCACTTTTACGCAACTTCCCGAAAATCTCTTCCAATGCAGACTGGCGAATGGCCTGTTCGCTTTTAGCGGTGATGCGAAATTCACCACTGCCGGGCTCGTCGCTTAGATAGCCTTTGTCTTTTAGGTCTTGGATGAAATCACCAATTCCGTAGTCATCGTTGGTCAATTGATATTGCTTGTCCAATTCGTTAAGCCATGCCAACGCCTCCATCGCATCGCCTGCCGTGTACTGCAGCAGCTGCATGAACAGCTTCAGCAATTCATCGAACCCTCCCTTTGACAGGGGCTGTGGGATATATTTGGAAAAATGGAAACCGCGCATTTTTTAATTTTTTGCTGATTCGTTTTTATATGCCCATGCATTTATTCGCCGACACATAGTTAAATGCAAATTAGCGAATAAGCAAATTTACGAATTAACAAATCAGTATATTTACAAAAACATTATAATCCAATATTTTGTTTCTCCGTCAATATAAGTGGACAACGGAAAAAATTATAGACTAAAATTTACACTACATGAAGCCAGTCTGGAAATGGGTCATCGGCGTTATCGTATGTTTGATGCTTGTTTTGTTTGTTGGGGGGTGGTATCTAAGCAGGCATTGGAAACCTATATTGGACGCCAAACTGAAGGAAGCCATCATCGATGCCTCGGATAGCCTTTATCGGATTAGCTATGACGAATTGGATTTTAACCTGGTCACCGGCAATGCATCTATCGCAAACCTGAGCCTGACGCCTGACACGAACGTGTATGCCCGTTTAAAACTTCAGGAAAAGGCTCCGGATAACATTTATCATATCCACGTGGCTAACCTGCGGATCAAGCAGTTTCATCCACGGCGCATCCTAATGGGCAAAAAACTGCATGTCAATGATATCATTATCGATACGCCGGCGATCCACATCGTCAATGAATACCATGCCTATAACGACACGGCAACCACGCAAGCAGATTCGCGCACACTCTACCAACGCATATCGAATCTGCTGGCCGAAATACGCGTAGAAAATGTGCACCTAAATGACATCCACTTTGCCTTTACCAAGAAAACGGATTCAACCGCGAACGAAACGAAACTCGATAATCTTCATATCAACATTCGTGATATCCTCATCGATTCGCTTTCGCAATATGACACGACACGGGTTTTCCATACCCGAGCGATCGATATCGATGTGCCTGCATTTCGTTACGAAACACCCGACAGCTTCTATTATGTAAGCTTTGACCGCTTGCAAGTAGCATCAGCGGATAGGCAAATCATCCTTACGGGACTAAAATACGCCCCAACCATGAACAGGGCCGAATTCTATCGGCGTAAACGGCAGGCAAAAGACATGGTGATCCTGTCGTTCCCCCATATCCGTATTGAGGACCTCGATCTGCCGCGGTTACTTAGGAATCAAAAGATCTATGCGGGAAGCCTGCATATCGATAGTGGTGTGGTAGCGATATCCAATGACCTGCGGTATCCAAAGCATCCCACGAACAAAATCGGGAAGTCGCCACACCAGATGCTATTAAAATTACAGCAACCCTTGAAGGTAGACTCCGTACTGATCAATGATGTGGCCGTCAGCTATGCAGAGGTGAGCAGAAAATATGAGAAAGAGGGTAAAATAACGTTTGACCGCATAAGCGGTATCATCCGAAATGTCACTAACGATACGTTGGCACTCATTCAGGACAAGACAATGGAGGCAGATGTAACCGCTTACCTGATGAATACCGGAAAGCTTGATGTGGTATTTACCTTTGATATGCTAGACAACCGTGGTGCCTATACTTACAAAGGGCGCCTCGGCCCGATGAACGGAAAGCCGCTTAACCGCATCATTACCCCATTGCTGAATGCAGAGATCGCCAGCGCCAACATCAAGGGGGTCAGCTTTGATATGCAAGCGGATGATTACCGTGCCTGGGGTACGCTGCAGCTTGATTATGACAACATGAAGTTAAACTTACTCACCACGGATGAAGAAGGGCAAAAATCGTCAATGAAAGTGGCCTCGTTCCTGGCCAATAGTTTCATTATCAATGACAGCAACCCCGATGCCAATGGCAAATACCATAGCGGAAGAATCAATTACACGCGACCGCACGATTATTCTTTTTTCAAATCCATGTGGAAAAGCCTGCTCGAAGGGATCAAGCAATGCGCCGGCATCAGCAAAGAGCGCGAACAGCGCTTGATGAATGCCGCCGAAGAGGCGAAGAAGGCCTCGGAAAAAACGGGCGGATTCTTTAAGCGCGTTTTTGGCAGCAAGGCAAACGATAAGGAGCAGGAGGAAAAATAAAAAGACCTGATCCAACCATCCTTTGGCGCTTACGCTGTTGGCAGCGTGATTTGCTGTGCGGTAAGGAAACTTCCTGTTTCATCCAGCAAAAACGATAGGGGCTGCTCGGGGTCTTTGATGATTTCAAATAAGGTAAACCCCCACGGTTTCCAGAAATTTTCAAGCACCTGCCCATAGGTCTTTACCTGCCAGGGATCGAAAATGGGTTTCATACTCATGGCCGTTAACGGCATCGGTTCGATGTAAGTCATCGCATCCGTTGGCAACACGGTATATTCCGGCAGTCGATTAAATAGGTAAGCCGAATAAAAAAAGCGGGCACACAGTTCTTCAAATTGGATGGGGTGCAGCAATTGCCCGTCGACCAGCTTCAGCTGTTCCTCGTGGTAAATGCTATTGGTGCCATTGTCCTGGAGGCAAACGACGATCCCCAAGTCGTTCATCCGCAGGGAATAAACCAAAGTATTGATCTCATCCCGGTAGCTGAATGTATTTTCCGGATTGTCGACCTCAGCAACGACCACGGTAAACGGCAATGCCCCGTCAAACTGCATCGGCCTGATGAGTGATTGCAGCATGAGGTGGAGGTTGGTAAACTTATGGGCAAGCACCTGTGAAAAATTCATCGCCTCTCCGCTGAGGAGTTGCTGGCGCATACCTACCTGTATTTCATTGAATACTACTCCGTACACCATTCTGGCCACCCATTGGAACAACACCAAAGGCTCTAGGGCTTTCGTCGCGGCGTATCCACTATCAAATGCCCCAGCCACTTGTCGGTCTAACTGAGCAATTCGTTCAGCTACATCAGTGGCACATGGCAGTTTTAACTGTTTATAGGTGCAGATACTTTCATCAAGCAATTTGAATGGCTTGTCCTCCAAATCAAACCTACGCATCAGCCAATGCGGAAACACCTGTATCGCTTCGTCGATGGATTGCAGGGGCTGGCCGCTCAGGAAACAGGTCTTATTGTCAAACCGAAAGTCTTTAAACGGGTTGTAAATATCCATTTTTTGTTCGTTCGTTACTTATTTTAGTCCAAGGAGGGAAACGAAATGCCTTTAATCTTCCGATACAATTCTACCGCGTAAAGATCAGTCATACCCGACACGAAGTCAAGCACTGCCCGCACCTTGGAATAGGCATCTTCCCGTTCGGTATCGAATTGCCTGGGCATCAACGCCAAGAGTTTTTCGTCATACTTCGTTTTCTTGGGTTTAAGGTAAGCCGGAATAAACTCTTCCAATAATCCATTCATGACCTTATAACCCGCCACCTCGATCTGCACAACTGATTGGGCATTGTAGATTTTCTTAACCGAAACCCGGGCGATCTCCCGCATGGCACCGACCAAGTCGGTGTCTATGGCATCCATCAATGACCGATCAAACGTACCGTTGAGTATGGCTGACTGTTCCTTAGCAAATGCTTGCGCACATGCCATGATCAAGGTATTGATGGCTTTGGCACGCAATAAGCTTACCCGGCTATCCGGATCGTCTAGTTTTTCCAACCGTTGGCGGAGCCGGTCTTCGCGGCAAAGTGGCAATAGCAATTGCTCCACGGCTTCGTATGGCAGGATGTTTAACCGATGGGCATCTTCCAGGTCAATAATATTATAGCAAATATCATCGGCGGCTTCCACCAAATACACCAAGGGGTGGCGCTTGTAGGCCGTTTGCAGTTCGGGGTCTTTGAGCAACCCGAGTTCTGCCGCAATTTGCTCGAAAACATCAAGCTCCGACTGGAAAAACCCGTATTTTTTGCGGTGAAGCACCTGTTTGTCATGGCCATCGGCCGCCGTGCAGGGGTATTTCACGATTGCAGCCAATGTGCTATAGGTCAGGGCAAATCCGTGTTCATCTTTTCCCGCAAAGGGGTGGGTGAGTATGCGCAAAGCATTGGCGTTGCCTTCAAAATGCGTCAGGTCTGCCCATTCAGCTGCCGAAACCTGCTCTTCGAATGCCTCGCCAGCCCCATCGGTAAAATAATTGGAAATGGCGGCTTCACCGGAATGCCCGAATGCCGGATTGCCCAAGTCGTGGGAAAGGCAAGCCGCCGAAACGATATTACCCACCTCTTGCAAGTAAGGCAGTTCGGCATCGATTCCCGGATCTTGCTTCCGCATCTCGTTGTAGAAAATGCGACCCAGCGAACGCCCTACACTGGCGACTTCCAGGCTATGCGTAAGCCGGTTATGGACAAAGACGCTTCCCGGCAGCGGGAAAACCTGCGTCTTGTTTTGCAACCTGCGGAAAGGCGAAGAAAAAATCAGACGGTCATAATCGCGCTGAAATTCGGACCTAGCGTCGTGCTGATCATCCGTTTTATACGACTCATATCCCCACCGCCTGACAGACAATAATTGTTTCCAATTCATAGCATTCATGCGAAAGGCACAAAGTTAACATATTAACCTGAGTTCGATTATGCTTTGTCGGCGCCTTCGCACAGGTTTATCGGGCCGGGCTAAAATTTTAACAAAACTTAACAAATCATCGACGACTTAGGCATAGTCCTTGAAGTATTCAGCGTGTAGAATTGTCTTTTCATAGTTTAGGTTTATAATTGGTTAGTTTGAAAGCCCCGATCCTCCCCGTTTCGGGGCTTTTTATTTCTCTGCCACGACACTGTTGTGCGTGGCAGGGATAACGCAAAATCGATATTAAACTAGATTCTTCATTAGTCTTTTCCAGTTTAATATTCCTTTATGGTTTATTGCATTTATCTTCAGCTGTTCCCCAGTATATATTCAGTATATATTCAGCTTTTTAATACTACATATATCCTATATTTACTTTAGATAAAAGCTTAGCATAATATAGGTACGGGCTAAAACCACTAGGTCGCTAACGGATAATCCGACACCAAAACGACCAAACACTTATGCATATATAAGTAGATTATGTATATAGTTATGATGATTAAACAATCAAACAATGAAAGCACGGTTAAATTTGACCATCGATGAAAATTTGTTAGCACAAATCAAGCGCTATGCCGCAAGCAGAAAGAGTAGTATTTCTGGACGCCAATGTCATTCTCGCTTTTGTATGGCAACGGGAGGGGTATACACAGCGTAAAACCATCATTTCATGGGCAGAGCAAAAGAAAATCATTGGATTTGTTCTCCCACGATTTTACCCATAAAAAAACGGAGAACCGCCTCTTTCGATTTGAATCCTCCGTTTTAACCTTAATTACAACCGTAGCTGTAATTTAGGTATCAAAGTCGAGTGTCTTTGTCGGCATCCGTCCATGCTACGCCGGTGAAGACTTTACATTTTCCGTGATGCATTTGCCGTTTTGCTGCTGTCCTCCATAGAGGTAACAACTTCGTACAATCCCTAGCGTATGTTTTGGTTGGGCCGATTCCCCTTGCGAGGTTTCTGACAAATCCCTTTCCGGTATGAAACCTTCTTGGGCCAACCCACCGCTATTTAAAGCTATCCCAAAATAGTTACCTTTCGGCTACTGTTTTGTTAATGGATACTTCATGATGGGCGATTCAAAGAACTTCGTACTTGATATTGACTAAGGTAGCGACTAAAGGCTCACGTGTCAAGGAAAAAGTGTTTTATTTTATTAACATGTTTTCCACCTTAAATGTGGCACTTATCAACATCTGGTATCGAATGCCTATGGTACCAGAATATCGTTAATAGGTTTTGGAGTTAACATTATCCACATTTAATTTTTAGGATTTATTAACAATACCGGTGATTTTCACGCTGGTAGCGCGCATCATTTTCTGCTTAAAATCGGCAAAAAGAGGAATTTAATTGGGTTAAACAATCGGATTTAACCCAAGAGGCTTGCCCATCAATTACTTGTTATAAAGTGATATTATCTCCTTGTTACTTGCCGCTTATTCCTTAATTTTACCTTCCCTAATTTAACGAATACACGGTGATCAAACAGGAAACGGTCGATAAAATACTGGATACTGCTCGCATAGAGGAGGTGGTGGGTGATTTTGTAGACTTGAAAAAGCGAGGTACGTCACTCATCGGCCTTTGCCCGTTCCACAACGAAAAGACACCATCCTTTAACGTATCCGTTAGCAAGGGCATCTACAAATGTTTCGGCTGTGGTGCGGGCGGCGATTCGGTAAGGTTTGTGATGGAACACGAGAAGTATTCCTATCCGGAAGCGCTCCGATACCTCGCGAAAAAATACCATATCGAAGTCGAGGAAACCGAACGGACACCGGAACAGCTCGCTGCACAGGATAAACGCGAAAGCCTATTCATCGTGACCAACTGGGCGGGCAAGTTTTTCAGGGATACACTGTGGGAATCGGAAGAGGGCCTCGCCGTGGGCCTTAACTATTTCAAGGAGCGGGGATACCGCGAAGATATCATCAAGAAATTTGAACTCGGTTATTCGCCCGAGGGTTGGACGGCGCTGTATGACCGGGCGAAAGCCGAAGGATATAAGGATGAATTCTTGGAGACAACGGGCTTGATCATCCGCAAAGATGACGGCAGCGTATACGACCGCTTCCGCGGCCGGGTGATGTTTCCCATCCACAACCTGACGGGCCGGATACTGGGTTTCGGTGGCCGGACATTGAAGACGGATAAGAAAGTTCCGAAATATGTCAATTCGCCTGAAAGCGAGGTGTACCACAAATCGGATGTGCTGTATGGCCTCTATTTTGCCAAAAAGGCGATCCTAGAGGCAGACAATTGCTACTTAGTGGAAGGTTATGCTGATGTACTGTCCATGCATCAGGCCGATGTGGAAAACGTGGTGTCATCATCGGGAACATCATTGACCCACGGACAGGTGAGGCTGATTTCACGATATACCAAAAACGTGACCATCCTCTATGACGGGGACGAAGCAGGCATCAAGGCCTCTCTGAGGGGTACGGACATGCTCCTTGAAGAAGGGCTGAACGTTAAAGTACTGCTTTTCCCCGATGGGAATGATCCGGATTCTTATGTGCAGCAATTCGGTTCTTCGGCCTTTAAACAATATGTTGCCGAGCACCAGCAGGACTTTATCTTCTACAAGACCCATATCTTATTGCGAGATGCCGGCAACGACCCCATCAAACGGGCCGGCGTCATCCGCGAGGTGGTCGAGAGCATCGCGCTGATACCGGATGAAATCAAGGTTTCGGTTTTCATCCGCGAATGTAGCGGATTGCTGGACATCCAAGAGCGTGCCCTGATTGCCGAACTCAATAAAATACGTGTCGAGGGGCGGCGCAAATCGGGCAAACAGTCCGTCCTGACACCGGACTCCCCTCCAGACCTACCACCCCCCGAACTGCTTTTGGGTGATGAGCCCGCCCAACCGTCGACCAGTGACCGTATAGCCCCCGATATCCTGCAGGAACGGGAAATCATTCGCATATTGCTCAATTATGGAGATGTGGTGGTCGACTGGGAATCTACCGAAGGGATACCCATAGCTCCGCTATTGCTCAATGTGCTAGACGACATCACCTTTGATGACCCTACTTGCCTGGCAATCGTGGAAACCTATAAGGAGCACATCACCCGCATGGAACTGCCTAACCAGCGCCTGTTCGTGGCACATCGCGACCAGAAAATTGCCGACCTGGCGGTGTCCGTGCTGGCCACCAAATATACCCTCAGCCCCAATTGGAACGACGAAAAACGCAAGATATACGTTTCGCATGAGTCGGAACGCCTGAAGGACCTGGTATATGGGGCCGTTTACCGCACCAAAAAATGGAAGATCAAGCGAAAGATGGTGGAAACGCAGGAGGCGCTGAAGACGGAAACGGAAGAGGCCAATATTACGATATTGCTAGACAAGTACCACAAATACAAAGAGGCTGAAAAAATCGTTAGTGATAAACTGGGAACCATTGTTATCAAATGAAATGAGAAATTTATGATGCCTCCACATCTGCAGAAAGGCAGCGATGGGGAACGGGTAGCCGTAGCGCACCTCGAGCGGCTAGGTTATCACATCCTCCATCAGAATTGGCGCCATCAGCACCTGGAGGTAGATATCATTGCACGGGAGGATAACATATTGGTTTTCGTAGAAGTGAAGATGCGTTCATCCGCAGCCTTTGGCATGCCCTACGAATCGGTAGACCGAGCCAAGCAAGCTAAGCTGGCCCGTGCGGCCAATCACTACATCGCCACCCATAGCTATGGTGGCGAAATCAGATTTGATGTGGTATCGATTTTGTATTCCGCACAAAACAAAATTTATGATATCCGGTTGATAAAGGATGCTTTTTGGCCGGATTAGTGTTATGCATATTCTATTCAAAGTGTTTATGTTTGTAACAATGAATAAATTCCTATACTTCCCCGTTGTACTGATTGCTGTCATCGCATCTTGCAGCACGCAAAAGAATACCTCAAAATTCAGGTTCGCTAGCCCTGAAGCGGGCACCATGGTCAGCATTGGCGAAACCGTGCCCTTGACATTAGAGTTTCCCGGTGACGTTTCCACCTTTGACTCGGTCGTATACGCAGTAGACGGCAAGGTATTGACACGGCAGACCGATAGTTCGCCCGTGACCCTTGATACCGAGAAAATGGCTTTCGGGAATTGCACGTTAAGTGCACGTCTCTATTACGGAGACAATGAGCAGGTGGCCTACAGCAACATCGTCGTCGTTCCCCCTGCCCCGAAGCGGTATGGCTTCCGCGTGGTCAATGAATATCCCCACGATCCCACAGCCTATACGCAGGGATTGGAGTTTGATGACAGCGGCGCCCTGTATGAGAGCACTGGTAACGAAAGTTCCGGCCAAAACGGGAGATCGTCGCTTCGTCGGGTTAATTACCAAACAGGGCAGGTGTTGCAACGCATTGATTTGGATGATCAATACTTCGGAGAGGGGCTCACCATCGTCGGGGATAAGCTGATTCAACTCACATGGAGGGAGAATACCGGGTTTGTGTATAACAAAAGTACGTTTGCCAAGATTCGGGAGTTTACCTACGGCAAAAGCCCCGAGGGGTGGGGTATTTGCTATGACGGAGACAGACTGATCAAATCGGACGGCAGCAGCAAACTTTACTTTCTCAATAAAGACACTTATGCTGAAGAGGGATTCATCGAGGTGTACAATGACCGAGGCCCCGTAGACAGCCTCAACGAGCTGGAATATATCGATGGGAAGGTGTATGCTAACGTGTATACCGAAGATATCATTGTGATTATCGACCCGCAGACAGGTGCGATAGAAGGCGAAATCAATCTTATTGGCATCTATCCCGATAAGCAGGATCATAATAACGAACTTAACGGTATCGCCTACCACCGAAAGGAGGGTCGCCTTTTCGTGACCGGGAAACTTTGGAGCACACTTTATGAAATTAGCTTGGTAGAGCGGTGATCTCACCTGACAGTTCCCTAATGAAATGATGTGTATATAGATGCTTAGCGACTTAAAATACATCTTCAAGTACCGGGGAAAGCTGGTTGACCGAGTGATGCTCTATATCAGCGTGGCCTGTGCATTGGTCGTCTTGTTTCATTTGGGTTATAATACCGATAAAGCGGCCGAGCGGCAATTTGTAGCAATCAGCGAATGGTTGTTTTATGGATTGTTTGTACTGAGTTTATGCCGTACAGCCCTTTCGATCGTCGCCACGGGTAGGATTGGCGTAGCCCACTATGGCGGGCTCATCTTAGCGGTGTTTTTTCTGGCGGTGGTAGCTGCCCGTGCCAGCCAAGAAGCCCATCTCTCGTTTTTACGTCAGGAGGAATGGTTATACTTGGGCATCTTCGCGGTGTGCCTGACAGAGTTGTCCAAAAGCAGCCTCTTTTTCGATAACTTCTACTTTAATCCTACCATCCTGTTTGTCATCAGTTTCTTGTTACTCATTTTGGCGGGCACGCTTTTGTTGATGCTGCCAAAAACCACTTGGCAGGAATCGCTGCCCTTTATCGATGCGCTTTTCATGGCGACGAGTGCGGTATGCATTACCGGGCTTTCTACGGTAGATATGGCAACCCAATTCACCGAGTTTGGGCAGACGGTCATGCTGATCCTCATCCAATTGGGCGGGTTGGGCATCATGACTTTTACCGGGTTTTTCGGTTACTTTTTCAGCGGCGGCTTTTCGTATAAAAACCAGTTGATGTACAGCGAATTCCTTGGGCAGAACAAGGTGGCGTCGGTCATCAGCACCTTGTTAAAAATCATTTTCATTACCTTGCTTTTCGAAGCGATCGGGGCCGTCTTTATTTTTTTCAGCACAGATGCAGCGGATTTTAAAACCGGTGGTGACCGCCTGTTTTTTGCGGTCTTCCATGCCGTATCGGCATTCTGCAACGCGGGATTTTCCATTGCCGAAGAGGGGCTCCACCACCCGCTGTTCCGATTCAACTACAACATGCAGTTGGTGGTGGCCTGGTTGTTTATCGTCGGCGGTTTGGGATTTGGCATCGTCTTCAATATGTATACGTTTGTGAAACGGTGGTTCGTTAATTTCTTCCAACGGGTATTTTTCGGCAAGGCTTACGTATACCGCGCTTGGATCATCAGCTTCAATACCCGGTTGGTCATTTGGGTATCCCTGATCTTGCTGGTATTTTCGACGATGGCAACTTTTGTGCTGGAATATCACCACTCGCTTGCCGAACACGATACGCTATGGGGAAAATGGATAGCCGCTTTTTTCACGGGCAACAGCGCGCGCACGGCGGGATTCAGCATATCAAGTACCGGTGGACTGTCGTTCCCGATGGTGGCATTGACGATGTTGTTGATGTGGATAGGGGCTTCGCCCGGGTCTACCGGCGGCGGTATCAAGACCAGCACCTTTGCCGTGGCGGTACTCAACATTGTGAGCCTGGCGAGGGGGAAAGACAGCCTGGAGATATTCAAGCGTAAGGTATCGGCAGATTCGGTCAATAAGGCATTTGCCATCATTGTGCTTTCTTTCTTGGCTATCGGGGCGACGATGTTTGCGCTATCCATTACAGACGGAGGCCTTGGGATGCGGGCCATTCTGTTTGAGAGCTTTTCCGCTTATGCCACGTGCGGACTCAGTTTGGGCATCACCCCCCAGTTAAGTGACGCGGGCAAAGTGGTGGTGGCCTGTAGCATGTTTGTAGGACGGGTTGGATTGCTGACGCTACTGGTGGCCTTGATTAAGAATATGAAAAATAGGAGTTATGCCTATCCGCAGGAAAAAATATTGTTTTAAAAAGATATCGCTATGAAGTACGTTGTTTTAGGTTTGGGTAATTTTGGCAGGGCGCTAGCCATTCGCCTCACCGAATTGGGGCACGAGGTCATCGGTGTTGACAATCGTATGGCCAAGGTCGAGCAACTCAAAGAGAAAGTCACACACGCGGTATGCATGGACAGTACGGACATCGATGCGGTAAGTGCGCTCCCTTTACGGGATGCCGATGCCGTCATCGTGGCGATTGGGGAAGACGAGGGGGCCTCCCTGCTCACCACTGCCCTGCTCAAGCAGTTGCAGGTGAAGCGGATCATCGGCCGGGTGGTATCCGATCTCCAAAAGACCGTATTGGAGGCCATGGCCATCGACGAATACATCATGCCGGAGGAGGATGCTGCCGGACGCCTGGCCATGCGGTTGGATAACATTGACATTGTCGATTCCTTCAAAATATCGGACAACTATAGTATCATCGAAACCAAGGTACCCAATAAATACGCGGGGTTAACATTGAAAGAAGCCAACCTAACCAATAAATATCGGGTAATCGTACTGACCACGATCAAAGCGACCGAGCGGGAGGAAAATGGGAAAGTGAAGATCTGCAAAGAGGCTACGGGCATTGCCCAGTCCGACACGGTATTGGCCGAAGGCGATATCCTGGTGCTATTCGGTGAATTGAAAGATATCAATCGCCTGATTCAAAAAGGGGAATAGCAGCCATTTGCCTTACATCTTGTGTCCTTATCATATGGCTGCATGGTTATGTTGCATATCAACGCGAATTTGCCTAAGTTTGAGCAATGAAACCATCGCTAACCCGTTACCTATTGATTGGCATGTTGCTTCTGGCAGGTCCGTTTAAGGGCATTTCACAGGAGCAGAAAGCGGTATTCAATCACACTGCTTTATCCGTATATGATTTGAAGAAAAGCACGTTCTTCTATGAAAAGGTGCTGCAACTAGATACCATTCCCGAACCATTTAACCTCGGCAAACACAAATGGTTCGAAATCGCACCTGGGTTTTCATTACACCTGATTGCCGATGCGATGGAAATCCGCGAGCACAATAGGAATACCCATATCTGTTTCAGCGTACCGTCCATCGAAAACTTCATCGCACGGCTTGATCAATTCGGTCTTGGCTATTATAATGCGGGCGGTGAGCCGGGCAAATTCGGTACGCGCGTAGATGGCGTGAAGCAACTCTATATCAAGGATCCCGATGGATATTGGGTGGAGATTAACGACGAGCAGCGGTAAACACGGCCCTACCCCATTTCCCCCTTTCTGTACGTTAGTTAACTAGGCGTCAACCTACCGGTTTTCCAGTAGAAAAAATCCCTCGTTTTCGTGGATTTACCGGAATAGTGCTTTCCACTAACTTTGTTTTCGTTAGCAAGGGGTTGGGCTATCAACCATTTTACATCAGCATTATGGATAGATTAAAATTAATACATGGAAAGTGGTTGGTAATCGCTTTCCTGGCATGCATCAGCATTTCTTGCTCCAAAGATGGGGAAGAAGACATCGACAACAGTGACCCCCTGATTGGTGTCTGGCACCTGCGCGTCATCAACACCGAACGCACCGGTCCTGTGGAGGTAACCAACAGGCCATGCTATCAGGATTCGAGGTTTGAAGCCAATGCCACAAGCGCCACACTGACCCTCTCATTTCCACCGGAAACGGGCGATTGTGAAGTAGAGTCTTTGTCATTCGGTTGGGAGAATGAAGGCGGCACCTACTATGCCATTACGGATGAAGGGCGACAACCCCTCAATGTCACATTGAACGACAACAACGAAACCCTCCAACTCAATCTCACGATCGGGGGCGAACCGGCCTCACTGATTTTTAGAAAATAAACGTTATACGTAAACAGATCAATATGAAATCTACATTTGTAAAAATCACCTTTTCCTTCTTATTCGTGGCGGCTGTAGGTTCAACAGTAAGCGCACAGACGAGCGCCACTCAACCCTACAAAACCGGGGCTGGCCTGCTCATCGATGTTGGCGAAGGCGTTACGCTTGTAGGCCCCCATGTCAAGCATTTTTTTGCACCCAACCATGCGGGTGAGGCCGGGGTGCTCTTCGGGGGTCGAATAACGGCAGTCAATGTGATGTATCAATACCACCAGACGATTGGCGATGTAAATGGTTTGCAGTGGTACCTTGGTCTTGGTGGAAACGCGTTATTTGCAAAAGATGCCGATCCCACGTTTGGCATTATGCCCGCTGCTGGTATTGACTATAAGATCGAGAAGGCCCCCATCGATTTATTCTTCGACTGGCGTCCTAAATTCTTGTTTTACGAGGCAGAGAATGAATTTGTTGCCGCCCGCTTTGGATTCGGGTTGCGCTTTACGTTTTAGGTGATTCATGCTGCACACATGTAATGATGCCCAAGGAGCGTAACCCTTGGGCTTTTTTGCATGAAAAGGTTATCTTTGCCGGCATCAAGCAAACGATATCCAAATCAATATGAACGAGAAATTACGGACGAGAAGCGGCGGCAAATGCGAATTGTGCCAAAAGGAAACAGAAGTGGTGGTCTACCATGTGCTTCCGGATACCTATGTCGAAAATGAAGTGGTGGTTTGCCAGTCCTTGGTGGGTCAGCTTGACGGAACGGAGGCGGTTAACCCCGATGCGTGGCGTTTTCTGCCTGATGCGATGTGGAGCGAAGTGCCTGCGGTACAGGTGTTGGCTTGGCGGATGCTTAATCGTCTGAAAAGTGAAAGCTGGGCCGCGGATGCCCTAGATATCCTCTACCTGGATGAGGAGACGCTGGAATGGGCGAAAGCATTGGGTGAGCAGGTAGAGGCTGGCGAAACCGTGGTGCACAAGGATGCCAATGG
Source organism: uncultured Parapedobacter sp. (assembly GCA_964498395.1). Taxonomy (GTDB): domain Bacteria; phylum Bacteroidota; class Bacteroidia; order Sphingobacteriales; family Sphingobacteriaceae; genus Parapedobacter. Next base: position 19,655 of record CAZCHE010000006.1, read on the forward strand.
CAATGTGCTTCAAAACGGTGATTCGGTGGTATTGACGAAAACCCTCGATGTGAAAGGGAGTTCCCTTAGTGCCAAGCTGGGTACGGTGGTCAAAAACATCCGCCTAGTGGAAGACAACGCCGAGCAAATCGAAGGGCGCGTAGAAGGGCAGCTGATCGTTATCTTGACGAAATACCTGCGGAAGCAAAGTTGATGGGGTGGCTAAAGGTCGTCACTTTTGCTATAAGTGCGAATGGAAATCCCCCTCGTATTCCTAACTTCGGTCTCCCAGCTTCGTGCTTTTGAATTATTCATCCCTCAACGAATCCATCCCGTCTCGCCTGAGGTGAGACGGTATCTCCCCCATCACTCGTTCCTAAGGCTGTCGACCGGATTAGCCACCGCTGCCCGTATCGCCTGCCAGCTCACCGTCAGCAAGGCAATCGCCACAGCGGCTAATCCCGCCAGTGCAAACATCCACCATTGGATATCGATGCGGTAGGCAAAGTCCTCCAACCATTTGTTCATCGCCCACCAAGCGATGGGGGATGCGATGACAACAGCCAAACAGACCAACTTGACGAAATCCTTAGACAGCAGCGCGACAATACCGGTGACGGTGGCGCCCAACACCTTTCGGATGCCGATTTCCTTCTCGCGCTGCTGGGCAGCAAACATGCTAAGGGCGAAAACCCCCATGATGGCGATGATTAGCGTCACGCCAGTCAACAGGCGTATCATCCTGTCAAATCGCACGTACTTATCCATCAATGAGGCAAATTCTTCGTTCAGCCACGAATAGCGCATGGGACCGCTGTTATCGACCGAAGCCCATATCTTCGAAATCTTTTCTATGGCTTGCCGGGCATCCCGACCGGCATGGAGCGTAACCAGTAATTGCCTCCTGCCACCGGCGATGTTAGGAATCGTGCCATTGATGTATACTTCGGGTATAATGGCTGCGGTATATCCTGCACCATGATGGTCTTGTACCACTCCGATAATCGTATATTCCCTTCCCAACGTATTGACCCGTTGCCCTATAGGTTGGGCAAACCCCAAGGCTTTTGCTGCCGTTTCATTGATGATCGCCGCGGTTACCGTATCCATTGCAAACTGCGATGAAAAATCCCTCCCCTCGGCTATCCGAATCCCCAGCGTTCTAAAATAATCCAACCCGACGTAATTAGTGCTTACCGATAGCGTATCATTTGCCGCGCCAAATGTTGCGGACTGGATACTGTGCGACGGCCTGCCGGGGTAAAAGTGCGTGGTTGACGCTTCGGTTACTTCGGGCAAATTCCGGATACTATTCATCAAGTAGGCATTTTCGTCCAATGACTGGAAAAAATCCATGGGTACGCGTTCGCCGTTGATCCGCAATACCTGGCTGGCATTGAATCCGGGGTCGTTATTTTGCATAAATCGTATCTGCTTATTCATCACCAATAGCGAGGAGATGAAAGCTATTGCAATTGAAAACTGCGTAATGACGAGGGTGTTCCGAAGGCGCTTGCCTCTTGTACCGCTTGAAAGCTCCCCTTTCAATACATTAACCGGGCGAAAATTGGATAACAAAAGCGCGGGATACCCACCGGCCAATAGCGTCACGACAAGGGTAATCATCAACAATTGCATGACCAATTGTACATTAGCTGCTCCACTTAAGCTGCTCCAAAGCTGCAGTTGAAGGCCAAATGTGGTGTTTAGATAGTGGATGAGCAGGTGGCTGAAAACCAACGCTAGCCCGATAGACAAGACCACCTGAATAAACGAGTCGATCAGGAATTGACCGACCAATTGCCTCCGGCTAGCCCCAATCACTTTACGCAGGCCCGAATCTTTCGCCCGTTTGTTACCCTGCGCCACCGCCAGGTTTACATAATTAATGCAAGCCAATAGCAACACCAACACGCCGATAAGTGAAAAAACCACTACCGGGATGTGATTACCTTTTTCATAATCGTTGATGGGGTGGTTTGCTGGTGAATCTCGCCAGGGATAAGATGCGGGATATAGGTGTATCCCCGCTACCTGTTCCAATTCCGTGCGGATGTCTGTAATCTCCTGATGCTCCGCCAGCCATCGCTCGGCTTCCGCGACCGTGGTAATGGGCTGGTCAGCATTTTCCCCTTTTGCAGCTGCAATATACGGACCTCCTGACTGGAGCGCTTGCGCATACTGGAGGGTATACTGGTCATTGACTTTTTGGGCCACTAGATCCGAGTTTGCTTTGTCCATCAAACGCGTATAAGTATAAGCGACACTGGCCCGCCAATTGCTGGGATTGGGTTCGTAGGAAATGCACATATTGAAATCCAGGTGCGACGGTGCTGTTTTTAGGAACACCCCGGTGATGGTATAGGGTTCGCTGCTGTCAATCGTCAGTGTTTTCCCCACGGGGTTATCGGTACCGAACCATTTGTTACTCATTTCGCTACTGATAACCACCGAACGCGGCGCTGCAAGGGCTGATGCGGCCTGTCCATGCAAAAATGGATAGGGAAATACTTCAAAAAACGAATGATCTGCCGCAAGGATCTGTTTTTCGTAGAATTGCTCGTTATGGAGCTCCACCACACTTTCCTGACGTTCGATGACCGTGGTTGCCAGCTCGACTTCGGGCAAGCCATGACGCATGAAATCGCCCAATGCTGGTGGAACAAACGGAGAAAACTCCTGGTCACCACCCCAATTTTTCCCGATATTGACACGGTATACGTGCGCTAGGCTTTCATCCCAGCGGTCATAACTCCGTTCGCGATTGACATAAACCAAAACGGTAACAAACACCGCCAACCCCAGACCCAAGCCCAAGATGTTGATGGCTGCATACTTTCTGCTGTACCAAAGGTGGCGAAACGTCGTTTTGAACTGGTTCTTTATCATTTTTTTAGCAATTAGTACTTAGTCTTTAGATCGGTCAATCCTTATTCGTTGCTCCTTTTATCCTTGTTCCATTTAATCATTCATCCCTTAGATTATCCACCGGATTGACCAGCGCAACTTTCCATGCCTGTATACCTATGGTAATCCCTGCCAGCAGCAGAATAAGGACGGCACCGTACAGGAAGACGCTAACATCCAATGTGATACGATAGGCGAAATCATCCAGCCAATTATTCATCAGCCACCAGCTCACCGGACAGGCAATCAAAAAAGCTAATACCACCAATTTTAGGAAATCCTGGGATAGCATACGAATCAAGGTATCCATCCTTGCTCCCAGCACTTTCCGGATGGTGATTTCCTTCTTCCTTTGGTTCATGACCAACAGTGTCAGGGCAAAGAGCCCCATACAGGAAATGGTGATGGATAAAATCGCGCCCGCCACTACTGTATGCGACAGACGCTGTTCCCGTTCATACTGCCTACCGGTATTTTCGTCCACAAAAGAGGGCGCGGCCATGGCCACGGGGTTTACCTCCTGCCAGGCCGTCTCCACTGCCTTCATGGCCGTTTGAAGGTTTTGGGGGCTTACCTTTACGAAGATATAGCGTAAGGATTGTGCGTTATTCATGTGCAGCACCATCGGTTCGACGGCCTCACGCAAGTCGGCAAAATTGAAATCCTTAACGATACCAATGATATGCATATCGTCATCGTACAGTGGGAAACGCTTGCCTATCAGGTCGTTTCCACCCAGTTGTGTGGCCAATTTCTCGTTGATAATAATGCCAAGGGTATCACTTGACGAAGCTGTTGAAAAATCCCTGCCTGCCACGACTGTCATCCCCATGGTCTGTACATAATCATAATCAACGCGCCTTTTATGCGTATAGACCTCTTTTCCGTCTACGGTGACACCTGACGTAGAGACGATAGACGTGCCATCATCTCCAAGGCCCATATTGATATACGATGCACTGACGGATAAAACCTCCGGCCTTGCAGCCAGTTTATGGCGCATCTGTTGTACGGCTTGGGCGGGATTTACCTCTGAACCGATGGGAATGCTGATGATCTCGTCTTTGTCATAGCCAAGGGGTCTGTCTTGCAGATAATTGATCTGTTTTCCCACGATCAATGTCACCGTGATAAACGTAGCGGCAATGGCAAATTGCCCTACTACGAATACTTTTTGCAGGTGGCTACCGGCGCTGATCTTTAATTTACCCTTGAGGATGGCAAGCGTGTTGAATTTGGCCATTATGGTAGCAGGATACCCCCCAGCAATACCCGTTACGACTAGAAACACCAGCGATAGCACGAGGATATTTTGCCACGAAAGCAGTTGTACCAAGTCCAACTGATAATTCAAAGCTGCATTATAATAGGGAAGAAATAAGTGTGCAAAGGCGAGCCCCAATAAAAGAGACAGTATACAGACGAAAAAGGCCTCACCCCATATTTGGCCGATGAGTTGGTAAGTCCACGCTCCCAAGGTCTTGCGCATACCGATTTCACGGGATCTATTGAAAGATGATGCCAGGCTCAAATTGACAAAATTGGCCGATGCGATAAAGAGAATCAGAAAGGCAATCAAGAGCAACAGATGGAGATACAGGGTGCTGGTGCCACTGCCGATACCCACTTGACTAAAATGCAGCTCCTGAAAAGGCAATAAACGCAGGGAAAGATAGCCGCCATATTCGTCGAGCTTGGCACCATCCCTTTTGAGGGCATGGATGTCTTCTGCGAGGTATTTCTCAACAAAAGGTTTCGCTTGCCTTTCAAATGTCGTTTTTTTCGTTCCGGGATGCAGTTGCACGAAGACGCTGTGATTGAAATTACTCCAGTCGTTTTTGAGCGCTTGGTATCTGCTGTTATCGGTGAAGTGTATGAAGGCTGATGCTCGGATAGATGAATTTTCCGGTATGTCATCCATAACAGCCACTACGTTACTCAATTTCCATTCTTCACCCCTCTTTATTTCTATCGTACGGCCAATGGCGTGTTCGTCACCGAAAAGGCCGATAGCAGTTTTTTTTGTGAGTATCACGCTGCCTTCTTCTCCCATGGCAGATGGGTTGCCTTCCAATAACCGAAAACTGAACATGTCAAAAAAATCCATGTCAACAAATTTCGTGTTGATGGATAGCTGTTTGTCTCCCTGCCTATAGTTCAGGTTGCTGTTGGCAAAGCGTGTAATCCTTTTAATGGAAGGGATTTCGGCAGATGCAGCTTCCGCCAGCGGAAAAGGCATGGCAGCATCTTGCTGCCTACCATTGCCACGATCTTCCTCAAAGTAAGTCTGGTAAATATCCCCGCTATTGTGATGAAAATTATCGAATGAGTATTCGAAATCGACCGTTAAATAGAGAATGAGCGCACTGGCGAAGGCAATGGCCAATCCTGCGATATGGATGCCGGAAAACAATTTGTGTTTTATCAGGTTTCGCCAAGCGATTTTGAAATAGTTTTTTATCATTGTTCTTTGCTTATTTGCGCATCTGCGAATTTGCCTATTTGCGGATCCGCTTCCAAAAAATCATTCATCCCTTAAACTATCCACCGGATTGGCCACCGCGGCCCGGATCGCTTGCCAGCTTACGGTGAGCAGGGCAATGACTACTGCCGCTAAGCCAGCCACCGCAAACATCCACCATTGGATTTCGATGCGGTAGGCGAAATCCTCCAGCCACTTATTCATCGCCCACCAGGCAATGGGGGAAGCGATCGCCGCCGCTATCCCGATGAGCTTTACAAAATCCTTCACCAAAAGACGGATAATGTTTGTTACCGATGCGCCCAAGACCTTACGCACCCCGATTTCTTTAGTTCGCTGGTATGCCGTAAACGTAGCTAGTCCGAATAGACCAAGGCAGGCCACAAAAATGGTCAATCCTGCAAAAACGCCAAGGATCATTCCAGTCTTCTTTTCAACTTGGTAGGTGTTATTGAGGCGCTCATTGAGAAACGAGTAAGAAAAGGGCAAATCGTGTGGTAGTGTGTTGTATCGAGCTTCTATCGTCTGCAGCAACAACCCCATATCTCCCGGCCTAGCTTTCACAATTAGATTTCCGAAATTGTCGTTCATCACCATCACCAGTGGCGTTATTGATTCATGCAGCGATTTGAAATGGAAATCCTTTACCACGCCCACCACCCGAAGGTGTTTGCCATCGCCATTCACAAGTGTTTTACCCAAGGCATCACTCGCCCATCCCATCGCCGTTGCTGCCGTTTCATTGATTATTGCACTCAAGGAATCTGTGCCATAATTGGCAGAAAAATTCCGGCCTGCTGATAGTTCGATACCTAGTGTCGGGATATAGCTTTCATCTACATCATACCGAAGCGTTTTCACCCATTGCGAGGGATCTTCATATGGATGGACAAAGAAATTGTTACTAAACGAAGCTCCAGCAGGCACGTAAGGTGAATTAGACACACTGATTATGCGTGAATCTTGCAGTAGTTGCTGTCGGAACACTTCTTCATTACTTCCCAAAGGCCAGGTTTGTAAGACTAATACCTGCTCCTTGTCGTAACCCAGCTTTTTATTTTGGATGAAGTGGAGTTGTTTATAAACCACCGTGGTGCTAAAGATAAGGCCGATGGATACGAAGAATTGGAATACGACCAACCCGCTACGCAGCCCCAAACCCTTGTTCTCTGGCGTTAATTTACCTTTTAAAACGGCCACGGGTTTAAAGGCTGATAAGAAAAATGCAGGATAACTTCCGGCTAACAGGCCCACAGCCAACCCGATCAACAGCAATACTGGTATAACCGACCATTGACTCATCAAACCAAAAGACAATGCTTTGCCCGATAATTGGTTGAAAAGTGGCAATGCCAGTTGAGCCAACCCAACAGCCAATAGCAACGCGATAAATACCAACAAAAGGGATTCGATGAGAAATTGGAAGGTCAACAGCTCCCGCCCCGAGCCGAGCACTTTGCGCACACCCACTTCTTTTGCCCGCTTGGAGGCGCTAGCAGTCGATAAATTCATGAAGTTGATGCTCGCGATAAGGAGCATAAACAACGCAACGGCGCCAAATATATATACATATCGGATGTCTCCTGGAGTACCGAGGTCGTATGGAAAATCCGAATACAAATGAATGTCGGTAAGCGGCTGGAGGTAGAGGCCGATGTTATTGCCTGTTCTTCGAAAAGAGGTGTAATCCATGCCAAAGGCATCTGGAAACTGTGGTCCAGCATGTTTTTCAAATACATCAGGTAATTTGGCTTCCAGTTTTTTGTAGTCATACCCCGGTTGGAGTAATAGGTAAGTGAAAAATTCAGACTCCATCCAAGAGGTCGACTTGGCATCTGGGTAACTGGCCATGGAAGCAAAGATGTCGAAGTGGAGGTGGGAGTTATGGGGAAGGTTTTTGATTACACCCGTTACTTTTAACCGCGTATCTTCATCTTTAATCTGGATTTCTTTTCCAACGGCGTCTATCGTCCCAAAGTATTTTTTGGCTACGTCTTCCGTGATCACTACCGTATTTGGCTCCGTAAGTACTGTTGCCTGATTACCTTGTATTAACGGAAAGCTGAAGATATTAAAGAAATTATTATCTACGAACGCTAGGCTTTCTTCGTAGAAAAGCTGATTGTTAATTTCAAAAAAGGGCGTGCCTCCTCGACGTAGCCGGGTGGCGGCCTCCACTTCTGGATGCTCGGCTTGGAGTACCTGCGCAACAGGGGGCATCACATGTGCTTCTCTGATTTCACCGCCTGGCACCGTACCCCGGAAGACGACGCGTACGATGCGGTCGGCTTTTGCGTGGAACCGGTCGTAACTCAACTCATCAAATACATACAGGGCGATAAGCAAGCACGTAGCGAGCCCTATCGCCAACCCCACTACATTGATAGCGGCGAATGCCCGCTGTCGAAGCAAGCTGCGCCAGGCGATTTTAAAATAGTTTTTTATCATTGTTCTTTGCTTATTTGCACATCTGCGAATTTGCCTATTTGCGGATCCGCTTCCAGAAAATCATTCATCCCTAAGGCTGTCGACCGGATTGGCTACCGCGGCCCGTATCGCCTGCCAGCTTACGGTGAGCAAGGCAATGGCTACTGCCGCCAAGCCAGCCACCGCAAACATCCACCATTGGATTTCGATTCGGTAAGCAAAATCAGCCAGCCATTTGTTCATCACCCACCAGGCAATGGGTGAAGCGACGACAATGGCAATGAGCACCAGCTTTACAAAATCTTTTGATAATAATGCCACTATACCGGATACCGAGGCCCCCAGCACCTTGCGAATGCCGATTTCTTTGCGTTTTTGAACAATGGTATACGTGGTCAAACCAATAAGACCCAAACACGCTACCGCGATGGTCAACAGGGCAAAAACACCTATTACACCAGCCATGGTACGTTCCTCTTGGTATTGCGCATTGAAATCATCTTCCAACATGAAAAACTCGAAGGGATATCCGGGGAATCGTGATTTCCATACACGGTTAGCTTCATTGACAATTTGTTGCACATTGCCACTTTGGCTATTAATGGATAGTGCGATAAAGTTGTAAGCAAAGGTGGCGTTGAACACCAAAATCGGATTGACGGCGTGCCGCAATCCATGTTGATGATAATCAGCCATTACACCAATGACCTTCCCTGTTTCCATGCCAGCGGTATTCACTTGCTTTCCGATGGCTTCGGCAGGTGTCCATCCGATTTGTCTACATGCTGTCTCATTTAGCAAAACCCCTTCCGTTATGTCCGTGGGGATATCAGATTGCGGGGCACGCCCCGCAACGATTGGGATTTGTAGCACGCGAACATAGTCTATATCCGATGGGATCACCTCCATGGTAAAGCTTTTTTCTTGGGGAAACCCTTCAGGCTTCACTACCTGGCCATTCCACCCGGTCCGACCTGGTAGGCCTGCAGAACCTGAGACTGTTCCAATTCCTGCAATCTGCTGTAATTCATGCTTTATCCCATCATAGTTTGACACAAACTCCCTGAACGGCGTTTTCGATAGGTCAATCACGACCACTTGTTCTTTTTGGAAGCCAATGTCTTGGCTATCCATATGTCGGATTTGCATGATGCAGATATACGTACAGGCAATCAATACCAACGTAACCGTAAATTGGAAAACAACCAGTCCTTGCCTGATATTGATTCCTTTTTGAAACCGCAAAACGGTTTGTTTAATAGCGGATATTGGGCGTAAACCCGAGAGCAAAGCCGCTGGATAAAGTCCGGCCAGTAGGGTGGTGACGACGATTAGTGCAATTGTACCCAGTATCATGGTTGGTTGGAAAAGCAATCGGAAATTCATATCCATGCTGGTAATAGATCGCGCAATCGGAAGTAACACCGCAATCAAGCCGTAACCCACTAACGTAGCCAAAAGGACCATACCGCCGGTTTCTATTAAAAATTGCAGTCGTAGCTGCCCGATGGGCGCTCCCAGGGTCTTGCGTACACCCACTTCTTTGATTCGTTCTAACTGCACAGCGGTAGTCAGGTTCACAAAATTGACACAGGCCAACAAAAGCAAGGCAGCTCCAATGACCATCAGCACATAAAGCTGCTGGAGATTGCCTGATGCTCGATTGAATCCCTGTAAAGGGGATTTCAAATAAATATCCCGCACAGCTTCGAGGCGGTGGGATACATCATATCCGTTTTGACGATACTGCTCGCCATTATGCGCCATGGAAAGCGCCGCTATCTTTTGGGTTGCCTGAATGGGATCCGCACCCGATTTCAGTAGTGTATAACAGGTCATATCCCAGACAAACCACTCATTCATATTACCTCCCATGGCTATCCAGGTGTCAAAAGATACCAATGCGTCCACTTCCATATGTGAATTGACCATATCATCGATAACTGCCGAAACGGTCAGTGGGATGCTGTCGCCAAGCAAAATGGTCTGGCCAATCGCATCCGATGTCGAAAAATACCTGTCTGCGACTGAAGCTGTCAAAACAACTTTATTTGGCCCATTGAGCGCATGTTCTGGCATTCCATACTGGATATGGAAATTAAATGATTCCAAAAAAGCAGGGCCGGCAAAGGCAATCTTATCAAAGTAGTAATCATTCCCGACTTTTACAGGAATCGGGGCGTTATACACAGGTATCACAGCTTCCACTTCCGGCACTTCCATTTCGATCCTGGCAATGAGTGCTCGCCCCACGGTGGGCAATTCGGCTTTTGCTGTTTCGGATTCGTAAGTGGTAATGACCCGATACAAATGTTCAGGCTGGTCATGATCCACCTTGAAGCTCTCGTAGGAGAATATACCGATCAGCCCAACTAGAGTCAATCCGATGGTTAAACCGGTGATGTTGATCGCTGTGAATAACTTTCGGCGTTGAAACCCCCGGAAGGCTATTTTGAAATAATTATATAGCATAATGCTTATTTTCTTTTTTATTCATCTCTCAAACTGTCGACCGGATTGGCCACCGCAGCACGAATCGCTTGCCAGCTTACGGTGAGCAAGGCAATTGCGACTGCTGCCAATCCCGCCACGGCAAACACCCACCATTGGATATCGATGCGGTAGGCGAAATCCTCCAGCCACTTATTCATCGCCCACCATGCTATGGGCGAAGCGACGACAATAGCAATGAGCACCAGCTTCACATAGTCTACGGAAAATAACCGAACGATACCCGATACCGAAGCGCCTAGCACCTTACGGATACCGATTTCTTTTACCCGTTGTTCAGTGGCATGGACGATGAGTCCAAACACGCCCAGCGCGGCGAGAAACAGGGTAAGCATACTGAAAAACGAGAACAGCTGCCCCTGCCGGATTTCTTTTTCATACTGTTTAGCCACCAGGTCGTCTATCCAATCCGTTTGCAGGGGCTTGTTCGGGTAAAATTCTTTCCACACGTTTTCGATACCTTGCATCACGCGGCGCTCCTGACCCGATTGCACATTGACCAATATAGCGCCTTGTTGGATATCATCATCGGCCAGAATTACCAGCGGGATAATGGGATCGCGAAGGGACACGCTGTGGAAATCGGCGATGATGCCCACTGGGGTAACGCCCAGCTCGGGGATGGGGCGGCCCAACTCGGCTTCGGTCAACCCAAACAATTTTGCCGTGCTTGCCGTGATGAGTATCTTGCCTTGCAGCGCGTTTTGCTGCCTTTCTTCTTCTGTTTCGCCGGAAGTTATCTTATTTAAAGTAAATCCCGTGCCGGTTTCGCGCTGGTCAAACAGCCGTCCGTGTTCAAGATGGAAACCCAGCATCCCCGGCAGATTGGCATCCCCCGCGATGAAGCTGACCTCCAGCTGCTCATCATGCCGCTGGGGATGGGGCAAGCGCTTGCGCATGCTGCCCGAGCCCTGGGTGGGCACCCATCGCGACAGACTGGCCTGCTCCACACCGGGCAGTTGGCTAATGGCGTGTCGGAATGCAGGGCCTTTTCCATCGGTGGCAAAATCCCGGATGGCGAGGGTGTTCGTAGGGTCATACCCCAGATCTTTCTGCTCCATGTAGCGTACCTGCCTCCATACGGTAATCATGCCGATGAGTACCAGGATGGCAATGCCAAACTGCGCCACCACCAGTGTTTGCCGTATGCCCGAAGCACTGGCCGTGCGGCCATACCCCAGCTTGCCCCGCAGCGCGTTGCTGGTCTTGAAGCCCGACATCGCCCAGGCAGGGTAAGTGCCTGTGACCACGCTGATGAGGAACGTAGCGGCCATCAATGCCAGAAATAGCGTGGGATTGCTTAGCAACCCCACGGTCAACGGATGGCCGATGAACCGCTCCAACCAGGAATATGATAAGGCGTATAATCCGCAAGCCATCAGGGTGGATAGGGCAAAGAATAGCAACGACTCGGTAAGGAATTGCGCGATCAGCTGGCTACGCGCCGCGCCCAAGACCTTACGAACACCGGTTTCGCGGAGCCTCCGGATGGCGCGGGCGGTGCTCAAGTTGATGAAATTGATGCAGGCGATAGCCAGCAACAAGGCGGCCACCACCGAAAAGATGGTGATGTTGTCGGCGTTGCCCTTGACCCGCTGAAAAGCGAAGTCTGAATGTAGGTATACGTCTTTGATGGGTTGAAATTCGTAGACCGGAAGCCTGCGCATCGTATTTTCGTGCGCATCGGTGAGAAAATCCCGGTACCAGCGGTTGGCCTTTTGGGCAAAAGCTTCCATGTCTGTATTCGGCTTCATCAGGAGCAGCTGCTCGTCGTAAAAACCCCATCCCTCCCGGCTGAGCTCAAATGAGATGGGTTTGATGATGCGGATGCCTTCGGCCCGGAGGTAAGAGTTATCGGGGAGGTCGGCCATCACCCCGGTAATGAGGTAAGGCAAGGCTTCATCGTTGTAGGCATTGATGCTGTAAATGGTCTTCCCTACGGGGTCTTCATTCGGGAAATACCGGTTGCGGAACATTTCGGAAATGACCAGATTATTCACCCCGGCCACGTATTGCTGCGGGCTCCCAGCCAGTACGCGGATGTCCAGCATTTGCCATACGTTGGTGTCTGCCTCGACCACGTCCATGCGGATGGTTTCGTCGGCAGTTTTTTCCATGCGGAGCTGGAGCTCCTGCGAATTCCTCACGGAAGCGACAGCCACCACCTCGGGGAAGTTGTTTTTGAGTTCGTTGCCCAGGTTGGCATAAGCCGCGGCATTTTTTCCTTCCAGTCCCGCAGCGGTATCTACGGTGATAATGCGGTACAGTTCATTTCCGTGTGACCAAGATTTGTCATAAGACAGGTCATCCAGCACGACGGTACCCACCAGCATGCAGGCACATAACCCGATGGTAAGCCCCAGGATGTTAATGGTGGCGTAGGTTTTGTCCTTGACCAAGGTGCGCCAAGCGGTTTTGATGTTGTTCTTCATCATTGTTCTTTGCTTATTCGCCTATTTGCTTATCTACCTATTTGCGGATTTGCACATCTGCGAATTTGCCTATTTGCGGATCCGCTTCCAAAAAATCATTCATCCCTCAAACTATCTACCGGATTAGCCACCGCTGCCCGTATCGCTTGCCAGCTTACCGTGAGCAAAGCAATCGCCACCGCAGCCAAGCCAGCCACGGCGAACATCCACCATTGGATGGTTATCCGGTAGGCAAAGTCATCCAACCACGTGTTCATCAGCAACCACGCAATGGGAGAGGCAATGAAAATGGCAATCAACACTAATTTTAAAAAGTCTTTGGAGAGCAGTTTTATGATGCCTCCAACAGAAGCACCCAATACCTTGCGGATGCCGATTTCTTTCATACGAAGCTCTGCCATGTACATGGACAAACCCAAAAGACCCAAACAGGAGATGAAGATGGCGATGCCAGCGAAGATACCGAATAATACCTGCTGGGTTTGTTCCTTTTTGTATAAGGCACCGAAACGGTCATCTAGAAAATCATATGTAAACGGGTTATTGGGGAAGCGGGCTTTCCAAACGGATTCTAAATGAGCTAAGGCAGACTTTATGTCGCCTCCCGACAAGCGAACCGACCACCAGCTATAACTATCGTTAATAGCCATTGCTAATGGCACGACCTGTTGATGCAATGATTCAAAATGGAAATCCTTCGTTACACCGATAATGTGGCCGCTCTTATCGCCATAAGCGAAGACGTTGCCAATAGCGTCTGAAGGATCGCTCCAGCCCAGCGTTTTCGTGGCTGATTCATTCAGGATAAATCCTTCTGTATAGTCGCTGGGACGTTCGCGCGAGAGGTTTCTCCCCGCTACGAGCTCAATCTGATAGGTAGGGATAAACTGTTCGTCAATGGCGAGTCCTTTGATCATTCCTCCCATAGGTGCTAACTCATCTCCCCGCATGACATAAGCTGTCTGTCCGTCTAACAGCCGTCCAGTGGGTATGCGTGATGAACGGCCTACATCCATGATGCCTGCATGCTGAACCAATTGTTGTCTTGTCGACTCAAAGGCGGTGGAATCGCCTGCGGCAGGCATGAGGACTATATGTTCCTTGGAATAGCCCAGCTTGAAATCCTGTATATGCCGCATCTGGTTATACACCACCGTAGTGCAAACAATCAATAGCACTGCGATGGCAAACTGCGCCGTTACCAATAATTGCTGTAGTATTCCCTTTTTAACATCGGTAGCTACCTTCCCTTTGAATACCTTAATCGGCTGAAAAGCCGTTAGGAAAAAAGCAGGGTAACTGCCCGAAACCAATGCAGTGAATAGCATCACCGCCATGATAATTGCGATGAAGGAGGGTTGGAAAAGGCCCGTGAGTAAAATGCCCTTACTTGTTAATTCGTTTAGGAATGGAAGTGCGAACATGACGAGCGTGATTGACACCAGCAATGCAATGACCGTATATAATAATGATTCGATCAGGAATTGCCGAATGAGTTGGCTACGTTGCGCACCTACCACCTTCCGCATGCCCACCTCTTTGGCGCGTTTAGCAGACCTAGCCGTGGTCAAGTTCATATAGTTGATGCAGGCAATAATCAATATGAAAAGCGCAATGGCAGAGAAGAAGTACGCATACCTGATATCTGACGTGGGTTCGATTTCGGAGTCGGTATGGGAATGGAGATGGATATCCGTCAGTTTCATGAGGTGCAGGATGGACCACTTGGATGTATTTTCGCCCATGTGCTTATTTTGAAACGCCGGAAAAGCGTCGGCTATTTGTCGGGGATTATAGTTTTCAGGTAGCAGTAGAAAGGTGTTAAACGCGTTATTCCCCCAATTTGTCCGTAGCCGTTCGACCCCATATACACGGTCGTCATTCAAGGTAGAAAAGGAAATCAAAAAATTGGGATGCATGCTCGATTGGGCAGGAAAGGGCTCAAATACACCAGAAACCATCATTTCCCCATCGTTATTCACCCGCATCATCTTACCCACGGGATCCTCATCGCCAAAGTATTTTTTAGCCATAGGGGCTGACAATACAATGTTAAACGGGTCTTTCAACGCAGTTTGAGCGTCTCCATGCACTAAATTTACCGTAAATACGTCGAAAAATCCGTCTTCGGTAAAAAATACTTTCTCTTCGTTAAAGAGTGCTTCACCATGCCGAATCGTTGTGTTCGTTTCTAACATCCGAACCACCCGTTCCACTTCTGGAAAATCTTGCGCGATCAGCGGTCCATAAGGGGGAGCCACTTGGGCTAGGTGTAAGGATGTAGCACCATCTTCCCCTAGGAATTCTCGTGATACCCGATAAATACGGTCGGCTTTTTCGTGATGCCTATCATAACCTAATTCATCTTTGATGTATAGGGCCAACAACAGGAAGGCGGTAAGCCCGATGACCAACCCCATGATGTTAATGGCGGAAAATACTTTGCCTCGTAAAAGATTTCGCCAAGCAGTTTTGAAATAGTTCTTGATCATTGTTTTTTGCTTATTTGCGAATTTGCTTATTTGCGAATTTGCTTATTTGCTTATTTGCTTATTTACTTATTTGCGCATCGGCTTCCAAAAAAATCACTCGTCCCTAAGGCTGTCCACCGGATTCGCCACCGCTGCCCGTATCGCTTGCCAGCTTACGGTGAGCAAAGCAATCACCACCGCGGCTAAGCCTGCCATGGCAAACATCCACCATTGGATATCGATGCGGTAGGCGAAATCCTCCAGCCATTTGTTCATCGCCCACCAAGCAATCGGTGACGCGATGACCACTGCAATTAGTACCAACTTGATAAAATCTTTCGAAAGTAATCCCACGATACCGGATACAGAAGCACCCAACACCTTGCGAATGCCGATTTCCTTGGTGCGCTGGAAGGCGGTGAGTGTAGCCAAGCCAAACAGGCCAAAGCAGCTGACGAGGATGGTAATACCCGTGGCAAGCCCGATGAGTTTGGACATCTGATATTCGGACTCATATAATCCTTTTATCCGTTCGTCGTTAAACCGGTAATCAAAGGGCGCATTGGGGTAGATGGCTTTCCACTCCTGCTCCATCACGGCAAGGGCCTTTTTCCACTGCGAGCGGTCGGCAGGTAACTTGACATTAAAAGTCTGCAAGGAGCTTCTTCGGTTGGTAGTGCCTAGTGCAAGGGGTTCGATTTCTACATGGAGGTCCTTTTGGTGAAAGTCAGCAATGACACCCACAACGGGGTATTGTTTGCCCATCATGATAACGGTCTGGCCGATAGCCGCTTCGGGATCCTTGAAACCCAAAGCCTTGCGGGCCGCATCATTGATGATTAAATCGCGTAGCGTATCAGTCTGTTGGATATTACTGCCTGCCAGCAGCTTTATCCCATAGAGGGATAGATAGTCTGCGTCGATGTATTTCCGTGGCATGTTTACGCGTACCTCCCCGGTGTCGGCCACATAGCGGAGGTCCGTACCCCAATGGTTGTTGTTTAGGGGTTCGTGCCCCAGTGCGATGCCGGCGATTTCAGGGCGTTGTGCCAATGCTCGCTTGTAGATAAAGGGGTCGATGTCGGCTCCCTGATCCGACCGGTATGGTGCAGCGATGTTCACCACGGCATCATGCGTGAAACCGAGGTCTTTATCAAGCGTATAATTGAGCTGCTGCCCGATGATAAGTGCGCTGATAATAAATACCTGTGCAATGACAAACTGAAAAACAATGAGCGCTTTTCGGAGGTTGAGCCGTGCCCCGACCACCATCTTCTCACCCAATCCCTTCAGCACCTGCACGGTTTGTACCTTGGTGATGAGCCAGGCGGGGTAAATGCCGGCGGCAAAGGTAACACTGGCCACCAGCACGAACAGGAAGAGTGCCAGCCCGCCACGGTTCTGGAAGTCCGTCAGTCCTTCGGGGATAAATTCGGGAAACGCCGCCATGAAAATGGCCGTGAGCGGGAAAGCAAGCAATAGCGCCACGAAGGTGGTAGCCGCTGTTTCCACCAGAAAACCTCCAATCAATGCCCCGGGCGCACTGCCGAGGGTTTTTCGAATACCGATTTCCCGTGCACGCTGTGGCACCTGTGCGGTGCTGAGGTTGACGTAATTGATACAGGCGAGGATAAGCAGGAAGAAACCGATACCCATCAATCCATACAGCGCATTCATGCTGGCCGATCGGGAGCCGGTAGCGTATTCCGCGGCAAAGTGCTTATCGGCGAGGGGCAGCGCATCGAACCACGCGGTATAGCCGCTTTCGCGCTGTATTTCAGCAGCAAATTCCAGCCGTTTATTCGTAGCAAATTCCAACAATGGCTTGATGGATTTACCGGGTTCCATTTTGACAAACAGGTTGTTGTCGGAGTTGAATGAAAGCCAGTTGTCCGACGTCCAATCTTGCTGCGACACAGCAATGAATTCTTGCGCTTCGAAGCTGCTGGGATAGTCCAGATCCGCCACGATACCGGAGATGACGCGGGTGATGGTATCATGCATTAGTGTTTTGCCCAAAAGGTCTGCTGGCTTTTGGTTAGGAAAGTATTCCCTGGCACGTGAAGTGGTCAGGACTACTTTATCCGGCGCGTCAAGCGCGGTTTGTTTCGTTCCGGCAAGCCATTGATGGGGTACCATGTCGAAATAAGTAGCCAACGTGGATGTGACGGAGGGGTCTTCCACAATTTGCTCGGGCTGCCCTCCCTGTGCCGGTATCGTTAATTTCTCCACGTAATTGGAATAGATCGGCACTACCAGCTCCAGTCCGGTGATGTCCTGGGTAAGTGAAGGCGCCAGCGGCAGCGGTACGCCGCCAAATCCACTTTCTTCACCATCGTGTTTGAAACGGGCCACCACTTGATAGATTTGTTCCACATCCGGATGGGCCTTGTCATAGCTCAATTCATAGTCGACAATGCGGTAGATGATCCAGCAGGCGCTGATGCCGATGGCGAGGCCCAAGATATTCAATGCGGTAAACAGGCGATTACGCCAAAGGTGGCGTAACGTGGTTTTAATGGAGTGGGGTATCATTGATTTTTTATTAATACGCTGTCAATCGGATAAGCTACACCGGGTGTCTTCATTGGCCGCTATCGGTGCGCTCGGTGCCAAACCAGTTTTTTAACACATTTGGCAATGGAAGCATAACACTTATGGCGCCAAAAAACTAATTATTTGATAATTAATGAATTATATGTTTTATGGGTTTGGTGAGTGTTCGATTTCGAACAGTAGGTGTTCGCATACGGACAGTAGGCAAATCGCTTTAACAATTTTTAACACATTGTTTTGCAACTATTTAGGATTGACGCCGTCATAGTGGTGTAATGAATTTAATATTAGCAAAAATGAAAGCAAAACAAATTTATTTAACGGGCATATTGGCGTTGGTTACGGTAATCGGCGTGTCGGCCCACGATAGCGGGATAACAGTAAACGATGCAACTTCCTTATCGAAAAAACACAAAATCGAATTACCTCACATGAGGATTGAACCAGAGGCTGCCCAAACCGTTGATTTGGGAAACCTCGACCAAGCAGCAATGGAGACGCAGGTGCGCGAATTATCGGCTTTGCTATTCATGAAGAAAGGAGACCTCCGCATGACGGAGTCGATACCAGATCATTTGGATTTCGAGGCCACGCCCTCGTTTGAGGCGTTGGTGAAGCAGCAACAAGCCGAAGCACAATTGGCAAGCTGGAAATCCAATGACGCCGCCATCACTGAAACGGATCTTTAAACCTGAGTTCGATTATTCTTGGTCGGCTCAGAAATCCAATAAACATCGATAGGCAAGGCGCATTGTATTGTTGGTATTTCGTCGCTATCGACAATAATAAAAACTGACTGTTTTTCAAATCCGCTTTTCACCCTGACATAGGGTTGTCAGTGGATACGGATAGCTTTGTCTTAAGAAACAACACATAAATACGTATGAAGATGGATATCATCAAAGAACTATTGGCCGAACTGGAAAGCGAAGGAACCATAACCCGCAAGATGCTGGCACTGGTGCCGGAAGACCGATTCGATTGGGCACCACACCCCAAAAGCATGACCCTGAAACAATTGGCTACACATGTGGCAGAAATCCCTGCTTGGTATACGTTGGCCGTGGATCAGGATGAACTGGACTTCAATGAAAATGCTTATCAACCCACATCGATTACCAGCAACTCGGAACTACAGGCTTTGTTTGAAAAATCTTATCAAACAGGCAGGGATGCACTGAAACGATTGCCGGAAGCTATGCTTGATAAGCCTTGGATCATGCGGGCCGGGGAGGCTGTGTACCTGGATACCACAAAATACGGGATGGTTCGTCACGCATTTGCCCAGACGATACACCACCGCGCGCAACTAGGTGTTTTCCTACGGCTATTGGATATCCCGATACCGGGAAGTTACGGGCCAAGTGCAGACGAGATGGGTTAGTTAGTCCATTCGCGTTTGAGATTGTTCTGTGTATCGATTACGTTAGCGAGGCAGTACCATCCATATCGAACTGACACCTGTGAAATCATCCGTCAGTTATTCGGAATGCCATCCAACAGTTGCCTATAAGCTATTTCGAAGGTCGGCCAATCCATATCGCCACCATCCGTAATAAACCACAGCAGGGTTTGTACGTTTGATTGGATCATGATGTAATCCTCATCCAGATTATCCCCATTCACGTAATCCGCTGCATTGATATCCTTACCCTTCAGGTCGTTAATTAGGCGCGCAATTAGCTTACTGCTCGTCACAGGGCCAAACGAATATACAGCGCTAGAAGAAGCAGCGGCGCGCGCGCTATTCCCACAATACGTAAAGAACGCAAACCGCACGGTTTTATTTGGTGGTATTTCGATGGTTTCGGTTTTTAAAACGACACCGTGCTGAAACTCGTCTGTGGACGAAACCAGAATTAATCCCGCCGGAAACGTGATGGTTTCGGACTCGTCCGTGTCGTTCCGCAGCGTCAGGCAGACTGTGACGAGGTATCCGCTACCGATGTAAAATTGCTTATCATCGCACCATCCACCTTTGATTTCGCCAACCACAGAAATCCCTTCCGGCAGGGCGAAAGGCATACCTTGTATGTCACCTCCTCGACTACCTAATCCGGCTATGTTGCCGATCTCGTCTTCCAGGGCACCCGGGCCATCCTCACTGTCTTTGCTGCATGACTGCAAACCTGAGGCCATCCAAACAACCAGTAATAGCGAAGCGACACCAACCAGATTCAGCTTCCTTCCACGAGATAGATCCTTCTTCATATGTTTTCCGGTGGCTACAGATCAGCCATGGTTTGGTCACAAACATAATAAAATATCACTGATAATGCCAATTTCGATACGCTTATAACTGGTTGTTCTCCGCTATTCCTTTTCTTGTTTGACCAAAGTCAAATGACCATATAACTGCGTCAATAATTCACAAGGCTCCATGTCAATTGCCTTCGCGATGAGGTAAAGCTCGTCGCCACGTAGTTTTGAGGTGGTATTAAGCGTTAATTCATTTAAACGGGCTTTGCTCAGCCCCGTACGCCTTGCCACCATGGCCTTATTGACCGAACGCTTGGCTAATAATTCCCCTAATGCTGTCATATTTTCTATTCATTGGTTCGGTTAAATATGCTATTTGTATAGAAAAAATGGACAAACATTTGGATAATAACAATATTATCTATACGTTTGTATTGAAAAACTATACAATTATTGATTTAACATGAAAAAGCACATCAACCAACAACTCGTGGAGCGGCTTACCGCCCGGATGGATCTGCATCGCATCTTTTTGTTTTCATATCCCGCGTCGGGTGGGGACGAACAAACGCATTTGTTATTAGTGGTCAATCCGGTCAAAGGGCTGGCACCGAAAGCCCTGGCACCGCTGGTATCGCTTTGTTTCTCGGATACCGACCCTATTCCCTTTGACATGGTCATCACGGGCGAATGGCAGAACCAATTGAAGCAGGGCAGCCTGTATTACACCTATGCGTCATTGCCGCAGCACGAACTGTATGCCGCATCGAAAAAGGGTAATCCGCTATTCTCGCATCGTACCATCACCGGCTTGCTGGAACTGGCGGAGCACAATTACGACAAATGCCGCAAGGGATCGGATGAATTCCGCGAGGGGGTGAACAACTTTCTCGCAAAGGGCGATTATGGCCAGGCCACCTTTATGCTGCACCAATTTCTGGAACTCCGGTTGAAGGGATTTCAGGCCACGGCGGGAATCAATGGCGGCAAAGGGCATAATGTGGAGCACCTGTTTAAAACCCTTCGCGGTATACTGCCGCAGTTGCAGTCGATTTTCCCGTACGATGGTCCCTCCGTGGATTTATTTCGCCTGCTTGACCAAAGCTATGTGAAAGCCAGGAAACAGGAAACCATCGAAATCACTCCCGAGGAGTTCGGCATCCTACTCGACAAATGCGAACAAGCGAAAGCTGCGATGGATGGAATGGTAGCTGCGATGGTCGATCGGATTACGGACTACCGGGAGCAGCTGCCAAAGGAGCCTGAAAAACCAGTCACAACAGCAAAAGCTGCGCAAGCGAAAGCGCCTGCCGCCACGCCGACTCCCGCGACCCAAGTTATTTGCGAGAATTTCAGTGGCTTCCCGTGGCCCGATCAGTACAAGAAAGATGTACACGCGCTGCTGGACAATCTTTACAAAACCCATCGACCGGAGCAGATTGTCATGCTTAATTATCACACGGGAGGGTTTTCGGGCGACTACCTGTTCCGGCCCGACCATCAGGAAGACGGCGAAGGCGGATCCAAGGTGGAACTTTACCTGGCCGTCTTGATGAACAACAAGGGGCCGTTCAATTTCCGTTGCTTGCAGGCGGGGGAGGCCAGTGCCATGGTGGTATACCTCAACATGAAAACCGTGCAGAAGAACCTAGCAGAAGGCAACCGTTTTTTTCATCGGATATGGACAAAAGGTAAGGTATTGCGCAAGAAAGCAACGTTCACCCCCGCTTTCGAGGTGGCCGCCGTAGACTGGAAAGCGGGGTATGAACGGGTTGAAAAAACCTGGCGCAATGCCAAGGCATGCATGAGCAATTTGAACGAGTTGATTCAGTCAACGCCGTCATTGAAGCTTGACACGTGTTTCTTATTACTGAGGAACCTATTGGAAGTGGGCATCAGTACCTATCTGCGGTGTGCAGTGGGGTTTGTGCCCTATGGGGTGGACTTAGCGGAATTGATTGATTGGAGTGGGGTAACGGGCCGGAAGCTACTGGATTTTATATACCCAGCGAGTAAAATCGAAACGGCACGCATGCAGTTGATGCTAAGTCCGCACACGGTATGGTGGCAAAACATCGAAATAGGCTTATCGGACACATCACAACCGTTTTATAAAGATCGGGCGAAAGAAATCGTCCATTTCTTTGAGGGAATGTTGGATGAAGTGGTGAAGGAGTTGGAGGGGAAAGCGAAACCGGAAATTGGAGAGGAGGTTAGCGCATGAGTGTGTTGTTCGAAGATAGCGCCATAGAGAAATTTTCTGCCGAATGCTCGCTCACTTATTCGAGTTTTATCTACTGCATGATGTTGAACCGGCTTAGTCGCGGTAATTCCGATGAAGAGCTATCTTTTTTGCTTGGTCAGAACGATGATTTTGTAGCAAATCTGGAGCGGTTTAAGCGGTTTGAATTCGGTGTGGAACTCTATCAGCAATTATGTAAAGTTTTCGGCCATCCCTCATTTTTACATCAACAACATCACGGGGAAAAGGAATTGCGGCACGAGATGTATAGTTGGAAAGCGGGTGATACGATTTTCTATCGGATGGAGTGTTGCAAGAGTGAGTTTGAGAGTATCGTACTATTCCAACTAACGGAAGAAGATTCCGATACCCGAGTGCATCGATACAAAAACTCGGTTGAACTTGATTGCCAACAGTCGCAACGGGCGTTGAAGGTCATGCTGGAAAACGATGTGTTTAAAAAGCCAATCAGCGGTCAAGAACTTCATCAGTTGGTTGAGTATGCCGTTGAAAGCCATATACATCCTATTTATGTTAAAACAGAGCTTGAGAAGCTGGTTGGACGTAAAGGAAAAGCTCCTTTGAAGCGGACGAAGAGAAAGAGTTATGCATATCGCTATGCGTTGCATCCGGGGGTAGATTTAGCAGAAGCCATAGACTTTGTAAACCAAAAATTCGAAAAGTTATGACAAAAATCGAACGAGAATTCATTGATGTGCCGAGGGATTTCCGCATTGCATGTGAAGGTTTTGGAATCATGGTGCCGAGCCTTCTTCAACTGATGATTAGGCGGGTTTCATTTATCTACCTTTTTACAGAAGATGATTCCGAACAAAACCTTGCAACGAGGGCTTTTGCAGTTGCCGCTGATGTGTTAAAGGAACACCCGGAGTTGCGCATGAACTATTCGCTAGTCAATCAGGCCACGCCGTCCCTCCCTTTGCTTCAAAAATTGATGAAGCTCGCGACAAACAGGAGTTACAGCGGGCGATTGAAACGGGAAAGGGCGGCAAAACTGGTGGAGAAGCTGTTTGCAATAGCGCGGCAAGCTATGGACTTCAAGCCCTATATCTTCTATGATGAAGAAACCAAAATTACACTGACGAAGGACTTTATGATGCTAGCACTTATTAACCAATACCAGCCAATCTTGCTAATAAACGCCATGATGCATGGGGTTTCATTAGCTGATTTGCATGCGAGGGTTCATTTAGGCGCTATCGAGCACAATCCGGCACTTGGTTTCTACCTCCGTGTGCAGCATGGTTACGGCGAATTGGTAGACAGGCAGCATATCAATACGCTAGGGTTTAAAAACTTTATGGCCGATTTACAGGAATTCAAGGTGCGTTTCTTTCCGGTTAGGGATTTAACACAACGGACGGAGTTATATCGCGAGCGACTAGAGGATAATTTTCAACAGATTAATAATGTATTTGATGATGAATAAAGAACAGAAATTAACTTTTTCGCCTGATTTTAAACAGGCTTGTGAGATATTCGAACTTGACCCATGGAATGTCGTCCAGCAATTTATAGACGGTGTGTCACTCCCCTCTTACTTTGCATTTCCTCTGAGGCCAGATAGGTGGCCTAATATGTTCATGTTGGAATGTGTACTTGCGGGGATGGAAGACAATAAATTATTGGATCGATATAGCACGTTCTTGCAGCGAATTACTGATACCGTGTTGACTGAGGATGGCGACAAAGAAACCATTTGTAGACGCTTCATGGATGAATGGCACAAAGCCGTGCTAGAAGACCGGATTAAGGACGTGATGAAAAAAGATTAACACCAAACCTAAAATCAATCACCATGCATGAAGTTCTACCTGTTGATTCAGATAGCTCAGATTCGTCAAATAGCACAACCAAACGTCGCGCATCAGAGCCTTATGTAATTCTTTGGGAAGACGGCGAACCGTTCAACCTCAGCGAAACCTACGTTCGAACGTTTTACACAGGAAAAACCAACCTTGACAAGCACCCGTTCTGGGCCTACAATAAGGAGCTCGTCGGCGATACTCTGGCCATGCAATTGCGGGGCGATGCGGTCAATGACAAAACACTCACCTTAAGGTTATCTCCGGAACACCTTTCGGTATCCTGCGGATGCGCCCGCCCGGTCGTGGGGCTATGCAAGCACGCGTGTTCCGCGCTCATGTACAAGGTAAATTCCAACGCTAAGTTTTTCGAACAATTCTATCGTCCTGAAATCGTTGCCCTGCCGGAAGAACAACAGCGGTTGTTCGCATTTGATTTGAGCCATTATTATTATTCTCAAGTCGGCAAGATTAAGTTTAAAGCGCATCCCGAACACGGGCGCGTGTTGGGTTATACGAATGGAGATAGCCACAATCGGGAAAAATTCGGTAATCCGATCCAGTTGGCTGCACGGATAACGCCACCGGAACGCGAAGCAAAACTGGTATTCGGGATACCGGTGGGCTCGCACCACTTTCAGCTGCCGGTGTTGCTGCCTTACTTGACCAAAACCGGAACGAAGACATCCAGAACAAACCCGTATTCCACATTTGAAAAAAGTTATTTACTCACCGGTGAGAGCGAGCCGGACATCCTCACGCTACCTGAACAGTTTGCGGAATCGGCCTGCCGAAAGATGCAGCGCATCGTGGAAACGCCGACCCCAGCAACCAAACAATTTCTGTTCGACTATTGGGCAGAACTGATACCAACCCTTCCGGATAGTGTTGATTTGTTGTTTTTCGATAGCTATAGCAGGACGGCAACCGGGATGAAGCCAAGCCCTGGAAGCCGCTTCTTTCCTAAACTTGCGGTTGCTTCGGCACAACTTGTATTTGATCTGACAGAGCAAGACCATTCTTTCCAGTTGAAGCTATCGTTAATAATTAATGGGAATCCGATGCCCAACCCTCGTTTTTTTGGTGATTACTACTCATGCTTTATCGAAGAGCATGATGATAGCGTGTTGTTTTTGCCTGATGTACAGGACGAAGAGGTTATTCACCAATTCAGGAAGGCCAGTTTCATCATCACGGTATTATCGCAGGACTTTGATACTTTTTTTCGGGATATACTCCTACCGCTTAGCCAACGATACACCATTAACTTGCATACGACCGCCCAGGGAAGTGCGTTTAAAAGCCGTTCGCTCGAAATACACACCCATCGGTTGAAGGTGGAAGAGCGCGACGACAACGTGTACTTTTATCCGTCGACTTATTATCCCGTTGGGTTCGAAGTATACCCTATGCAGGAAGCTAATTTAATATTTCGAAAAAGAGGCGAACAATACCATGCCCTTTACCGCGATAAGGTGTGCGAGAAGAAATTCCACGAAATGCTACGCGAGCTGCATCCATCATTCAGAGCGGGCCAACATGAAACCTATTTCGCCTTATCGACGTCCGACATCCGGAACAGCACTTGGTTGCCAGAAAGTTTGGAAAGGTTGCGTAACAATGGGGTAGAGGTTAGTTTGGCTAGTTTGAAGGAGGGGACGGACTATTATCCGCACCTATTATCATGGGAATTAACCTTCACAGAAGAAAGTGGCAGTCACTACCGTGGCGACTTGAGTGCGCATATGGGAGCTGTGCCGATTGCGCTGGATGAACTTAAAAATATGCTTAGGCGAAAAAAGAATTGGTTTAAGTTGAAAGACGGTACGTTCGGCTATGTATACGATAAAGATAAAACCAGGCTAATGCCGCTGCTTGCATTAGGTAAGGAAGGAATTAAACAGCTGGAAATCCCCACCAGCCACTTCAATACGCTCGCCAACTATACCGAGCACATTACGAATGCCGCTATCAAAAGAGGGATTGAAATCAAGCGACGAAAACTAACAGAGCTGGATACGGTCCAGCCAGTAGAGCAGCCGCCCACTGTACAGGCCGTACTGCGCCACTACCAGGAAGCAGGGCTGAGTTGGCTGGCGTTTCTGAGGGAATTCGGGTGGGGTGGCATTCTGGCAGACGATATGGGGCTGGGGAAAACCCTACAAGTCATCAGTGTGCTGGAATACCATTACCAGCACCAGCCCAACGCCCCCGCCAGTCTCGTGGTGGTGCCCAATACGTTGTTGTTCAACTGGCAGGCCGAGTTACGCAAATTTGCCCCGCATCGTAAATTACATGTCCACCACGGTGCCGAACGTCGCCAAGCCTTGCAATATGCGGAAGGACTGGTGGTGCTGACGACCTACGGCACGCTCACTGCCGATGTCACGCTGTTTGCCCCGCTGGAATTCAGCTACCTGATTCTCGATGAATCGCAGGCCGTGAAAAACAGGAATTCGAAGCGTTTCGAAGCGGCCGGAAAATTGAACGCGCACTATCGGATTGCGATGACCGGTACGCCTATCGAGAATGGCATCGCCGACCTATACTCCCAGTTGTCGTTCGTCAACCCAGGGTTCTTCGGCACGTTCCCTGATTTCAAACGGACCTATCCTGGGATTGCCGATGGAACGGCTACCGAGGAAACCAAAGCGGAACTGCAACGGGTAATCAGTCCGTTCATCCTCCGCCGTACCAAAAAACAGGTGGCCACCGAACTACCGGAGAAGTCCGAGATGCTTTTGTATTGCGACATGCTGCCGGAACAACGGCAGGTCTATGACGAATACCGGATGCTTTTCAAGAGCAAGCTTACCGACAGCCTAGAAGGAGATCATGCCAGGAAGTCCAAATTTTTAGCCATAGAAGGGCTGATGAAGCTGCGGCAAATCTGTAATTCTCCGGCATTGTTGAAAGCGGGGGAGCATCCGAATGCATCGGCAAAGCTGGACGAACTGATGGACCAGATAGCTGAGCTGCAAAGCCAGCACAAAATATTGGTTTTCTCGGCATTCACAGAGATGCTGGCATTGCTGAAAAACAGGTTGGATGAGGCTGGTCTTGGGTTTGCCTACCTCGATGGAAAAACCACGGGGGATGAACGCCAAAAGCAGGTGGCCTATTTCCAGGAAAACGAGCAGTGCCGATTATTCCTGCTGAGCCTCAAAGCCGGAGGCACGGGCCTGAACCTCACGGCGGCCGACTATGTATATATCCTCGACCCCTGGTGGAACCCGGCGGCGGAAGCCCAAGCGATAGACCGTTGTTACCGCATTGGCCAGGACAAACACGTGATGGCATATCGGATGGTTTGCAAAGACAGTATCGAAGAAAAAATACTGGATATGCAGGCCGGCAAACGGGAATTGGCGAGCTCGCTGATTCGGACGGACGATAGTGTGCTAAAGGCGCTTAACAAGGAAGACTTACTGAAACTGTTTGACTAAAAATTTGCGAGCAAGCTGGTTGCGGAAGATAAAATCACTTTTCTGATCGAATTACTCGTAATTAAAATAACTTGGTTAATCGCTTCAATCGACCGGACAGAAATAGCCGGGAAACAATCATCCATGCAATTGTTGGGAACAAAGACTGCTGATGAAATCAGTCCGCTATTTTTGGCCTCAAAATAAATTTTAACATCCCCCCCGCTTTTTAAGCCAAGCCTGGTAACTGCGTTAAAATGCGTTTTCGTGTTCGATGACATTTTTTTCACAGGCACCGAAGAAAAGGATGACCAATAGGGTAAGAAAGAAGAAACTTTTTTTCATACATTTTCAATTATATGCCACTAACGAGAAGAAGTGGCTGTTCACTACACTTGGGGATGGCTAGGCACAGAAAAACACTCCTCCCCTTTGGCAAAAAATGGACACGTTTACCAACGTGCACAAAACGGATAGCAGATGGTATCAAAATAATTTAATACCTTTAAGCCACATCTTACATATGACTGCCCATGGCGCGCAAACAGGCTAATCAACAAAGGCCGGGCACTCAACTCCGGCAAACTGAGAAGCGGCTCCGCGAACTTAGCGGATACCTGCAGGCCATGATCACGGCTATCGAAGACATCATTTTCGAATTGGATGGCAACTTTGTGTTTCATAACGTGTGGGTACGCGATGAGTCGTTGCTGTTTATGCCCAAATCAAACTTTCTGGGAAAAACCATCCAGGAAGCTTTCGGTAATCAAGCAGACCTATTCCGACAGCCGGTAGAGAAGGCGATGCGCGAAGGTGGAGAGGCATCCATCGAATACCAACATATAGACCCCTCGGTTAATAAATGGTACCGCGCGAAAGCCGTACCAGTCGAAAAAAGCGAAGACCCCAGTGAATACCGGATAGCGCTTATCGTGCAAGATATCACCGACCGTGTAAAATACCTAGAGGATCTTAAAGAGGAGAAAGCTAAATTGGAATGGTATAATGCGTTGTATGATTTCAGCGCAGAACTTGGGAAGATTGCTAGCTGGGAGTACGATATCAAAAAAGAAACTACCGTAGGCACCGCCCAGCTTTACCTCATTGTGGAGCGCGACCCTGAAGATGAATCCGATAAAAACGCAGCGTTCATGTTTCTCAATGATGCCGATAAATCTAAACTGGCAACAGGCATCCAAGAAGCGATCGAAACGGGTAGGCCCTACGATTTGGAACTGAGCATAACCACCGCCCGTGGAACCAGGAAATGGATACGCACCATTGGAATGCCCATTATAGAAAACGGCGTGACCACCAAAATAAGGGGGTTGATGATGGATGTCACCGATCAAGTGAAACAGCGTCTTGCGCTTCGGGAAGTCCGTGACGAACTAGCCCGGAGCAATCAATTATTGGACTTCAGTCAACAACTCAGTGCGACAGGGGGGTGGGAATACATTCATCGGACAGGAAAGACCTACTGGACTAAACAGGTTTACGCCATTTATGAGGTATCCGATGATTTTGACGTTTCTGACTCTGCAAAATACTTATCTTTTTTCTCAGATCCCGACCGGAAAATGATTCAGGAACACATGGCTAGATGCTACGAACAACGCGTCGACTATGAGTTTGAAGCACAGGCTACGCTCGCTGATGGCCGCATTAAATGGGTGCGTGTGTTGGGAACTCCGGTAATCGAAGGCGGAGAGGTTATCGCCATGCGTGGGGCGGTAATGGACATTACCAAGGAAAAGGAAGACGCCAACCGCCTGCTAAAAGCGAAGGAAGCTGCGGAAGAGGCCACAAAAGCTAGGACGACTTTCCTTTCGGTGATGAGCCATGAAATCCGGACACCGCTCAATGGCATTATTGGTATTGCCAACCTCCTCAAGCTACGGCATACCGAACAGCAAGCCGAAATCGTTGACAATCTTTTGTTCTCGGCCGACCACCTGCTGACCCTCATAAACGATATTCTAGACTTAAATAAAATCGATAACAACAAATTGGATTTGGCGCAGACTGAATTCAGCCTTGGGGGCCTCGTTCGCAGCATACGGAATCAATTCGTGTCGCTTGCAGATGCCAAAGGAATACGGTTAGTAAGCCTTTTTGACCAGGAAATTCCGGAACAGCTGATCGGAGACCCTGTTCGATTGAACCAAATACTGAGCAATCTGGTCAGCAATGCCATAAAGTATACCGAACAAGGAAAAGTAACGCTTTCCATACAGGTGATGCGCCAAACCGACAAGCGCGTAACACTCCATTTTTCAGTTGAAGATACCGGTATCGGCATACCCGAAAACCTACATGAGGAGATTTTTGCCGATTTCAAGCAAGTACAGCAGGATGCGCAACGCGCACAAACCGGTACGGGGTTGGGTCTGGCCATCACTAAGCGGTTGGTCGAATTGCACAATGGCCGGATTAAGGTAGATAGCAAGCCCGGCGCCGGATCGACGTTTTATTTCGAACTAGACTTTGAGGTGGCCGACACGGGAACCCCGCAGGTTCAGCCCCTGCCTTCACCCGAATTGACCGCCTTTGAAGGGAAATTGAGTGCGCTTAAGCTATTACTAGTGGAAGATAATCGGGTCAATGTAACGGTTACGCGCGAGCAATTGAGCTATTTTGGCATCACGCCCGATTGCGCCGTCGGCGGGCTCGAAGCACTAGAATTATTGAAAGATAACACCTATCATGCGGCGTTTGTAGATTTGCATATGCCCGGCATGGACGGATATTCGTTGGCAGAGACGATGCAAAACGAATACCCGGATACGAGGGTAGTCATATTCACGGCCGACATCATGGCCGACGTACGTATTAGACTCGCGAAGATGGGCATAAACACCATCCTCAATAAACCCTTCCGCCCGGAAGATATGTTAGCAATACTTCTCCAAATCACGCAGGAAAAAGGACTCGAATAACGCTCAGCGAAAATAAACGCCGTGGGAATGACTCCGAAGAATGATTTCAAAGACTTTTAGAAAACGTTTTACTCATCCCCACTACTTGGGTGAGCCGATGTAACGTATTTGTTTTGTATTTTTGACGCCCAAGCCTGAGGAAAAAAGGACGATAGCATCAGCTATGTAATATTAAGCGGTGAAGAACAAACAATGACACTAGACTGTGAATATGCCATTATTGGTGGTGGAGTGGCCGGCCTATCTACAATAATCGGCCTTACCAATCTGCACAAAGATTTCCTCGTTTTCGAACAGGCTCCCGTATTGAAAGGTATCGGTGCAGGTTTTGGTTTGGCCGCCAATGCGATGCAGGCATTCGAATACCTCGGCCTTCGCCAAGACGTTGAGAAGATTGGCTTCTATACCGAGACGTACACCATTCTTGACCATCGGGGCCGTACACTCCTCGCCCCTGAAACCCATAGCTTAAGTGCCCGATATCATCAGAAGAATTTCACCGTACACCGTGCAGACTTGCACGGTTTTTTGTTGTCCAAGCTGCCCGCCAATCGATTATTGTTAGGCAAGCGACTGCTAAGACTTCAGCAAGGAGCCGATGCTGTTTCGCTCCATTTTGATGACGGGTCATCTTACCGCTGCCGGTATTTGATTGTCGCCGATGGCGTCAAATCCACCGCCCGCCAACAATTGATTCCTTCCTCCAAACCGCGCTACTCTGGCTATACTTGTTGGCGGGCCACCATTTCAAATGATGCCATTGGGCTCACGGAGGGATCGGAAACGTGGGGCTCAAAAGGGCGGTTCGGCATGACTCCCTTGGTTCAAAATCGTATTTACTGGTATGCTTGCGTCAATGCCTCGGCAAATAACCCCACTTACCAACACTATTCGGTCCACGACCTACTTCGTCACTTCGGCGACTACCATCATCCCATTCCCGAAATCTTGTCCAACACCAAGGATGAAAATTTGATTTGGAGCGATATTATCGATATCAAGCCCTTATCTCGTTTTGCCTACGGCAATATCCTGTTGATCGGTGATGCGGCCCATGCTACTACGCCCAATATGGGCCAAGGGGCATGCCAGGCACTGGAAGATGTAGCGGTGCTCATCGATGAATTTAAGCGAGCGGATACCGTTGAACGGGCGTTTAAGAACTTTGAGAGGCGAAGGCTAGGTCGTACGAAGTACATTATCGATACCTCTAGGCGAATCGGTCTCGCCGCGCAATTCACCAATCCATTGCTCATTGGTCTACGCAATTCGCTGCTCCGTGCCATGCCTGCGTCTTGGGCTCAAGCGAATTTGAAAAAGTTATTAGAGGTGGATTTCATGGCGATACCTGCTTCAAAGAGATAGTCTGAAGTGAATGGAGATTCTTTTCGTGCTGGCCAAATAATGGTCGGTAAGACCCTGTTAATCAATTGCCTCTATCGACCGAATGGAAATACCCGAAAAGCAATCGTCCATGCAGCCATCGGGAACAAAACCTACCGTAGAAACCATACCATCATTTTTTGCTTCGAAGTACGTGGTAGCGTCTGACCGTTTTTTTAACCAAATCGTACGGGCTTTTTCATAGATGTCATCGAGTGTTTGGATAGCGCTTGCCGGGGAAACTTCGTGAAGCCCTAGGTCGGCTTCCTGCTCTGTCCATCGGAGTGTCTCAAGGAGCGTATGGCCTTCTTGTTCTTTAAACTCTTCGGCTGTAAAACCGAGCCCTTTTAGTAAGTCGGCTATCGAGGCGGATTCCCAACCTTCATCCGGCATCCTCATATCGTTGAATACTTCGTATCGGAAATCCCGCTGCACGACTTTCCCACCCTTAACGGTGATCGTGGTCAGCCATGACGACCCAGCCCACGTAGCACCCGTCACTTCGTATCGATAATTATTATTGCTTGATGATTTAAAGTTCAACCAAGCTTTATAACTCTGCTCGAAACTGTTTACGTGTTCGATATTCCCTTTTTCACAGGCACTGAAGATAGCGATTCCTACGAGGACGAAAAGCAGCAATGGTTTATTCATGATACGGTTTTTACTATTGAACGAAGAAAAGCACGATTTCGCTACAACGGTTGAATTTCACTAAGTTACGGCACTATTTCTTACTTTGCTCTTGGTTTCTCTCGTTACGATCATGAAACCAAAGGCCGGCTTTGTTGCCTTACCTCACCTTTAGCCTTGACTGTCAGAACAGATTATTTTCAATATTTTATACATTTTGTATAATACATTTTGTATAATTACGGCATGAAAAATCCATTTCCCATTACGGGGTATCATGGGCCCGAATATTTTTGTGATCGGAAAGATGAATTGAAGCAGTTTAGGGATGCGGTGTTTGCTGGGCGGCATACAACCGTATTGGCACTTAGGCGGATGGGTAAGACGGCCTTGCTGAAACATTTCTTTCAATCGCTATCAAGCCGTCAGTTTCATTTGGTATATGCAGACTTAATGCCTACCATGAGTCTGAAAGATTTGAACAATGAATTGCTTTCAGCATTGGTAAGGGCATTTCCCGAAAAAACAACCATGGGCAGAAAGATTTGGCAATGGGTGAAAAGTCTAAGGCCTACATTGACGTTCGATCCCTATACCGGGCTGCCCACCATATCTGTATCCATCGAACAACTTGAAGAAAACTTTCGTACGATTGCAGACCTGCTCAAACTCATGGATGAAAGTGGAAAAAAAACAGTCATCGCGCTTGATGAGTTCCAGCAAATCACACAGTACCCCGAACGTCAAACCGAAGCCTGGCTACGCGCGCAAATTCAACAGCTGAATAACACGGTTTTCATTTTCAGCGGCAGCCAGCAAACGATCCTACAGGAAATGTTCCTGTCAGCAAAACGCCCCTTTTATGCCAGTAGCCAATTACTTGCTTTGTCTTATATTGCTAATGATGCTTATGTGCTGTTTATTCAACAACACTTTGCGACGGGGAAAAAGGAAATTGGTGAGCGAGAAATCGAAATCCTGTTGACCTGGTGCCGAGGGCATACTTATTACGTACAGACACTTTGCAATAGGCTTTATGGACGTTCAGAGCAAGCCATATCCGAGTCGATTATCAGGCAAGAGATGCACCAGTTGCTCCGCGAACAGGAACCGCTGTATTTTACCTATCGCGATCTCATGACGGGCCCCCAGTGGAATCTGCTCAGGAGCATTGCAAAAGAAGATAAGCTTTATGCGCCTACGGCATCGGCTTTTATTCGAAAACACCGATTGGGGGGAGCGGCGACCATCAAGCGGTCATTGGCAACACTTTTGGGCAACGAGATGGTTTTTCAGGCAACTGACGTAAACGGAAAACGCTATTACCAAGTATACGATGTTTTTTTAAGCCGATGGTTAGAAATACTGCCCTAGCCCTGTTTTCTTTATGCGTTCATTCACCCCTCAAACTTGTCCAACTGCCGGCGCGTGTAACATACGCATGCCTCAGCTTATTCATCCCTCAAACTATCCATCACTCATCCCTGAGCGAGTCAACAGGATTGGCCACCGCGGCCCGTATCGCCTGCCAACTTACCGTGAGCAAGGCGATGATTACAGTCACCGCACCGGCTAGGACAAACATCCACCACTGGATATCGATGCGATAAGCGAAATCTTCCAGCCAGCTATTCATCGCCCACCAGGCAATGGGCGAGGCAATGAAAATACCAATCAATACAAGCTTTACAAAATCCCTGGACAACATCACCACGATACCCGATACCGAAGCGCCCAGCACTTTTCGGATGCCGATTTCTTTTACCCGTTGTTGTGCAGCGTGTACGATGAGTCCAAATATACCCATAGCCGAAAGGAAAAGCATCAGTCCGCTAAAAAGTGAAAACAGGGTTTGCTGTTTCTGTTCTGCTTCATATTGCTTGTCCAATATATCCGTAACCCATTGTGCGTCAATGAAGCGATTAGGGTAAATTTCCTTCCAGACTTCCATAATCGATTCCTGGGCTTGTTTTTGCGCACCGGGGGCTGTGCGGATAAACATATAGGCATAGTCCACGTCAGACATACCGAGAATCATGGTTGGAGACAGGCTATGGTGCAAGGATTGGTAATGAAAATCCTTGAGGATTCCTACCGGAGCATAACCTAATTTGGGGATGGTCGCGTCTAATTCCTCTACCCCCATCATGTTAGCTGTCGATTCCGGAAGTAGGGTCGATAATGGAAGACCGGTCTTCTCATCGGTCGATTCATTGGAAAAAAGCTGATGTGCATCATTTCCACGGGCCGGGTCAAGATGCCTTCCTTCTTTAAGCTGAAAACCGAGGGTATGGACAAAATCAAAATCTGCGTGTATCACATTGATTTCGAGTTTTTCTCCTTCTCTCTGCGGATGGTCAATGGTTTTGACCATAGAAGTTTGTCCGCGTACCAGATCCCACCCTGCTAAACCAGCAGATACAATATGGGGATGTTTCAACAATTCGTTCTTAAAAATTTCGCTCTTACCGTCCCATTTACGCAAGCCAAGATGCAATAGGTTTTCCTTGTCATAACCAATGTCTTTTTTAGACAAAAAAGTCACCTGATGCCTGACCACAAAAAGCCCGACCAGCACAAATATAGCCATAGCAAATTGCAAAACAACCAAGCCTTTACGCACACCACTGACGGTAATCAAGTTGCTTTGGTTGATTTTTCCCCGGAGACTGTTGGACAGCTTGAAACCGGAAGTTAGCCAGGCCGGATATATTCCGGTGAAAAGACTAATTAAAAAGATAAAACCAACAGCAGGTGCAAATAGCGAAAAGTTCGCTAACAAGGAATGGGACAAACCATGTCCGAGGAAACGCTCAATCCAAGGAAGGGCAATCGCATAAAATACCAATGCAAGCAATGTACCGATAGCAAAAAAGATAAGTGATTCATTCAGAAACTGTACGACCAATTGGCGGCGTTGCGCCCCCAATATTTTACGTAAACTTGTTTCCTTAATTCGTTTCATCGCCCGTGCCGTGCTTAGGTTGATGAAGTTGATACACGCGATCAGTATCAGGATAACCCCAACGCCTATCAGGATATAAACGGTATTTTTATTTCCCTGTACGCTTATGCCACTATCGTAATCATTGTTCAGGTAGACTTCCTGTAGGGACTGCAATCCATAACTTGTTTCCTTGGTATCCGGGTTTTCGATATAATTGTGTATCCAATGATTCATCTTTGCCGTGAAAATATCCGGATCAGTTCCCGCTTTTAGCTTATAATAATTGGTGCTGCCGCCCCAATAACCATTTTTCGGTAGAAGACCGCCCTCCGGTTTTTCCAGCATCAACATGTCTGCACGGAAAATCGTGTTTTGGGGAATATCCTGGATAACACCCGTAATCAGAAATGTGTCGATATCCGAACTCCATGAGGGAACATCATTTATGGTCTTGCCCACGGGGTTTTCTGTACCAAAATGCTTCTTACGAAAACTCTCAGTGATGAGTAGATTGGGTTGTCCGGCGACAAAAGACGGTAGTTTCCCATCTACCGCTTCAAAATCCAACATGGCCAGTACATTGGTATCCGCACGGAGTACTGTTGTGGATATACCCTCTGGGTTGTCGTGGCCAAT
Organism: uncultured Parapedobacter sp.; assembly: GCA_964498395.1. Classification (GTDB taxonomy): domain Bacteria; phylum Bacteroidota; class Bacteroidia; order Sphingobacteriales; family Sphingobacteriaceae; genus Parapedobacter. Next base: position 55,650 of record CAZCHE010000006.1, read on the forward strand.
CCGAAAACGCTTCTCACTTGTACTAATAGAAGAATAACCCTCTACTTCAGGAAAATTCTCTTGTAATGCTTGGCCCAACTGGCTTGGTGAAAACGACCATTTTTGCCTAACGTCACCGGATAAGGTATTATCTAAATACACCTTATAAATGTCATCAGCCTTTTTCCAAAATTTATCATACGACAACTCGTCGATGACCACGGTGAAGACCAGCATGCAGGCAGCAAGTCCGATGGTGAGCCCAAGGATGTTGATGGTGGCGTAGGTTTTGTCCTTGACCATGGTCCGCCAGGCGGTTTTGAGGTGTTGTTTGATCATATTTTAGTATTGAGAGGTGAAGTAGCTGAAAGACCGAAGCGCGAAGACTGAATCATTTGACTTCTGACGTTTTCGTCTCCTCTTCATTTCGTATTCAGGCATAGCAGCAGTTACCAGGCCAAAAGGGCAATTAACTGATAATCAGAAACAAGAAGCAGTATTTATTGGGGTTAGTGTCCGATATCGAACACCTATTGTTCAGAAACGGACAGTTTTGGTTGAGATGGAGCTGGTGTCCTAAACAATGTATATCTGGTGTTACCCCATGGTACATTAACCTAGAACGTAAATGCGGCCCGGCTGTCTGGGTTGTCCAATTTGATGCTCTTCCGCTGCCCGCCTACTTTTACATGCAGAATATTGCTTTGCTTGGGGAATTGCCCAAAAAGCACCCGATTATCAATGGCGATTTCCCTCACCGATGCGATATCGGTACTTTCCAGGTAACACCATGCCACATCTTCTACGATTTCATAACCCACATAGTATAGACTGGACGCTTCGTCATTGACCGCCAAACGGAAGTTTTTCCGCAAATATTGACTAAGCGCACTATCCACGGTTTCCCTATTTGAAGGGTTTATTAGATCCACCTTGGTCAACCCGTCTGCAGCCAATGCTTCTTCCAGATCATCGTAAAATATTCGACAACTAACCTCGATACGACGTTCTTTTTCGTTGTAATCCACATCTGTGATACTTACATAGAACGGATGCAACATCATGGCCATGAACCCTACCAAGAGCTGTTTTATCTCCATCATACTGATAACATCGTACTTATTTGCTCGAAAGCATAGCAAAAACCACTTAAACTCACCAACCATGCAACAAAATCACTGTAAAATATTATTTATTTTTAGCGAAACTTTGTTATTTGGCGCATTACCTGTAATATTGGCGCTAATATAGGTACAAAAACAGTAGATGCAGGATTTTCCCGTATATTTTGAATTGGGATGGCAACATATCTTGGACATAGCGGGCTATGACCATATCCTGTTCGTGATGGCCTTATGTTGCTCCTATTTCATAGCCGACTGGCGAAAAGTAGTGGTGCTGGTCACGGCATTTACCATCGGCCACTCCATCACCTTGGCGCTGAGTGTATTTCAGTTGGTCAACATCAGTACCGCCCTGATCGAATTTCTGATTCCGGTCACGATCGTTGTCACGGCTTTTACGAATATCGTCCGGAAGCCGAAAACAAGAAAAAGCAATTGGCTCATCTATGGTTATGCCTTATTCTTTGGATTGATCCATGGATTGGGCTTTTCAAACTATTTGAGAAGCCTTTTGGGTAAGGAAAACAGTATCACCGGCCCTCTTTTCGCATTCAATGTCGGACTAGAATTGGGGCAACTGATTATCGTGGCCGTGGTACTGGGCGTATCGTATCTGTTAACCGCCTTTTTTGGCGTAACGAAAAGAAACTGGACTTTCTTTATTTCCTCGGCCATCTTCGGTATCGCCCTGGTGATGTGTTTAGAGCGTTTGTAAGTGGAGAGAGACCGAAAGTCGGGAAGTCAGAAAGTCGGGAAGTCGATGGGTTAAAAAGGAAAACAGTAAAGAGCAAAGTAATAGGCAAGACTTACGGTTTTTCTGACTAAAATAAAAGCAAAAAGCACATTATTCAGTATACATCATGCAAAAGAGCATTCTTCTAGTTGTTTGTTTTTTGATGGGTGTGGTTTTCAGCACCAAGGCCCAATACCCAATAAACAACCCCAATTCCAACCATGGCAATAAGTTCGAACAATTGGGCACACTCTTGAGCGATCCTAATATGTACCGGGCTGCATCCGGTGCTCCGGGGCACGGTTATTGGCAGCAAAAGGCTGACTATGTCATCCATGTGGAGGTCGATGATGAGCGGCAACGTGTTATCGGCTCGGAAACCATCACCTATACGAACAACTCACCGGATGTGTTAAACTACCTGTGGTTGCAGTTGGATGAAAATGAGCACGCCGCGGATGCGGAAAGCAAAAAGTTTGACGAAAGCTCATTGGGTGAGCGCGTCACGATGAGGCAACTGAGCAGTTTTATCCCCAATGACCAGGATTTAGGTATCCACATACGAAAGGTAGCAGATGCTGCTAACAAGCCCCTCGAGTACACCATTAACTATACCATGATGCGGGTGGAACTTCCCGCACCGCTCAAACCTGGTGCCCGGATGGTGCTCAACATCGATTGGGATTATAACATCAGCAACCGGATGACAGAAAATGGGCGTGGCGGCTATGAGTATTTTGAAGAAGACGGCAATTACCTGTATACCATTGCGCAATGGTATCCTCGTTTAGCGGTTTACTCCGATTTTCAAGGCTGGCAAAACAAGCAATTTACGGGGCGTGGGGAGTTTGCACAGGTATTTGGAGACTTCAAGGTCAACATCACCGTGCCGGCAGATCATGTCGTGGGCGCTACCGGCGAATGCCTCAATTATGGCAGTGTGCTGACTGCCGCCCAACTATCGCGCTGGAAAGAAGCGCAAGTGGCCGATGAGCCCATAGAAGTCGTCACCCTCGAGGAAGCCCGCGAAGCCATGAAAGGCAAAGCAACGGGCAAAAAAACGTGGGTATACGAAGCTAAAAATGTGCGTGACTTTGCTTTTGTCACATCGAGGCGATTGGTTTGGGATGCCATGCGGGTGCGTGAAGGTATCGAAGACAACCAGCCGATGGCCATGTCCTACTATGGTCCTGAGGCTTATCCATTATACCGCCGTTACTCGACCAAAGTAGTGGCCCATACGCTCCGCGTGTATTCCAAACATACCATTGCGTACCCCTATCCGGTTGCCATATCCGTGGAAGCGGCGAATGGCATGGAATACCCCATGATCTGTTTCAACTATGGGCGGGCCGAGAAGGATGGCACCTATTCCGAAGCGACCAAATATGGTATGATCGGCGTGATCATCCACGAGGTTGGGCATAACTTCTTCCCAATGATTGTCAATTCGGATGAACGGCAGTGGACGTGGATGGACGAAGGGTTGAATACCTTCTGCCAGTTTCTTGCCGAGCAGGAATGGGATAAGGATTTCCCGTCGCGGCGCGGGCCGGCCCACAAGATTGCAGACTACATGAAGCTGCCCAAGAACCAGTTGGAACCCATCATGACCAATTCGGAAAATATCGTGCAATTCGGCCCGAATGCTTACGCCAAACCCGCCACAGCGCTCAATATCTTACGCGAGACGGTGATGGGTCGGGAACTCTTTGACTACGCATTCAAGGAATATGCCCGGCGCTGGGCGTTCAAGCATCCTACCCCTACCGATTTTTTCCGGACGATGGAAGACGCCTCCGCAGTAGATCTCGATTGGTTTTGGAGAGGATGGTTTTTCACGACCGATGCCGTAGATATCTCGCTGGATGACCTACGGCATTTCAAACCGGCTGATATCAACCCAGAAGCGGCTGCAGCAGCGCAAAAAGAAGCATTCGAGCACGACCTCAATACCGTTTCGCGGCAGCGCAACCTGGAGGCCGGCACGGCCTATGCCGTGGAGAAAGACACTTCCCTGCTCGACTTCTACAATAAATGGGATCGCTTCGAGACGACTGCTGAAGACAAAGCTGCCTTTGATCGCTATTATGCATCGCTAAGCGAACAGGAGAAAGCCATCTACGAGGGCAAGTACCATTTCTACGAGTTAAAGTTCTCCAACCGTGGCGGGCTGGTCATGCCCATCATCTTGGAATGGACGTTTGAAGACGGCAGCACAGAAATCGACCGTATTCCGGCTTACATCTGGCGCAAGAATGAAAGCGAAGTCAGCAAGGTGTTTGCCAAGACGAAATCCGTCACGAAGGTACGTCTAGACCCCTATCGGGAAACGGCCGATATCGACGAAGAAAACAACTATTGGCCCCGGAGCCAACAACCTACGCGATTTGAACTATTTCGGCAGGGCAACGCGCCAGCGAGGGGCACTTCTACTGGACCAAACCCCATGCAGCAGTCAAGGCAACGTAATTAACGCGTTTTTGGCAATCAGCTATCGGCTCCCCTATTGTAGATTCCAGACCTGAAAGATGTATTCGCAATAGTTTTGCTATTGAGCTGTAGCGTTTTACCGCCCGGACTCGTTTCCCAATAAAAAAACAACACCATGATGAACCGATTAACTCCCCTCTGTACCATCCTCTCGGCTATCAGCATACTTGGTTTCATGGCTTGCGACAAAGCTGACCCGGACCAATTGGGGCCGGGAAAGGATTTGATGTTGACGGCCACCGAACTGGAAAGAGCCGGAAACGACAACCAATTTGCTTTCGAGCTGTTTCGCACGGCGACTACAGATTTGAAGCACAATGAAAATGCCTTGCTTTCCCCGTTAAGCGTTGGTATGGCCTTGGCCATGACCAATAATGGCGCGGTTGGGGAGACGCGCGAGGCCATCGAAAACGTATTGAAGTTTGGGAACCTGACCACCGAAGAGATCAATACGTACTACCAAAAGTTGATGACTGATCTACCTGCGCTCGATCCGAAAACCACCTTGGAGATCGCCAATTCCATTTGGCACAGACACGATTTTCAGGTGCTGCCCAGCTTCCTCGATGTCAACCGTACGTTTTACAAGGCAGACGTGTCCGCATTGGACTTCGCCGACCCCGGTGCCAAGGATGTGATCAATGATTGGGTGAGCAATAAAACCAAGAAAAAGATACCGACCATTATCGATGGCGGCATCCCCAGTAATATGGTAATGTACCTCATCAACGCGGTTTATTTTAAAGGTGATTGGGAGCAGCGTTTTGACAAATCCGACACGAAGAAAGGAACGTTTATGAGGGCCGGTGGAAATGACCTGCAAACAGATTTCATGCATGTAGAACATACTTTCAATGTTGCGGGAACAGCGGATGTGGAAGCCATCGAACTGCCTTATGGCAATAAGAAATACAGTATGATGATTTTAAAGCCCCGTGGTGATCTCAGCCCTGGGCAAATCGTGGAAAAATTGGTGGAAACAAACACTTGGAGCACATTGACTTCGAGTTTTCAGCCTGGAAAAACCCGCCTTGCGCTGCCAAAATTCAAATTCAGCTATGAAAATAAGCTAAACGATGAATTGACCGATATGGGTATGGGAATCGCTTTTGAGCCTAATAGAGCGGATTTCTCGGGAATCAGTGGAACCCGAAACCTCTTAATCGACGAAGTCAAACATAAATCTTTCATTGAAGTGAATGAAGAAGGTACGGAAGCCGCGGCAGTGACTTCAGTAGGCATCATATATACATCCCTGCCTCAAGTACACACATTCAATGTCGACCGCCCATTCCTGTTCGCCATCCGCGAAATGACGACCGGACTCATCTTGTTTGTCGGGCAGGTAAACGACCCATCGGTGGAGGACACAAAGGGGTAGTGAGTTTTAGGCTTTAGAAAACGTCACAATTTTTCATTCGAATAATTTGCTTTTTAATGGCAATGAAGCTTGCCTACCTACCGCAGGCAGGCATGAATTGCTCGTGTTTTTTTGTGAATGGTAATTCATGCAGGTTTCAAATGTGTATAAAATTTCATATATTTACACATAGATTAATAAGAAGGATATGCGTACCAATATTGAGTTAGATGACCAACTGGTTAAACAAGCCCTGCAAATCAGCAACTTGAAAACCAAGAAAGACGTGGTGCATGAGGCCTTAAGGCAGTACGTTGCCGCTTTGAAGCGGAAGAAATTGTTATCCCTTCGTGGCAAAGGAACTTGGGAAGGAGACCTGGCACAGATGCGTAGCCTATGAAGGAACCGTTGATTTTTGATACCTCGGTTTGGATTGACTTTCTTAATAAAAAAGATACTCGTGAAGCACGACTATTGGAGGAATATATCCTAGCTGACGATGAAGTGCTGCTTACCCCAATCATTTTCCAAGAAATTCTCCAAGGAATCCGCGAAGACAACAGCTATCGTGAAATCAAGGCAACACTGGCTTATTTTCGGCTACTGGAATTACCCGCCTACGATGCGGCCAAAGGGGCTGCAGATTTATATCGTTCTTTACGCAAAAAGGGCACTACGATTCGTAAAAGTAACGATTGTCTGATTGCTTATTATGCAATATGGTTTGCCGTACCGATTGTCCACTCGGACCGTGATTTCGGTAAAATTGCACAACACAGTACGCTAGCCATTCAGTAATGCTCTTCCCCTAGTTATTAGCGTTGGCATTCCGAGAATTCTTTTTTAGTCTCTCATCAGCCATCAGGCGTTAAACTTATAATTCCAGCTTCGCCCCCCTATTCTTTTATTCATCCCTAAGCGAGTCTACCGGATTGGCTACTGCCGCTCGTATCGCTTGCCAACTGACAGTGACCAACGCAATGACCACGGTCACCAGTCCAGCCAACGCAAACATCCACCATTGGATGTCGATGCGATAAGCAAAATCCTCCAGCCATGTATTCATCATCCACCAGGCGATGGGTGAGGCGATGACGAGGGCAATCAATACCAATTTGACAAAATCTTTAGACAACAGCTTGGCGATGCCCGATACAGTTGCACCCAGTACCTTGCGGATACCGATTTCTTTCTGCCGGCGTTCGGCACTAAAAACGGCAAGCCCGTACAGGCCCATGCAAGAAATGAAAATGGCTAGTAGCGAGAAAGCCCCGATTAGCGACGCAGCCTTGGATTCTTCGCGATAGAGCTGTTCGTACTCCTCACTCACGAAAATGTAGTCAAAAGGTTTCCCCGGTGCAAATTGCTGATAAACCTGTTCAGCCGCTTGCCTCGCTGCCGCCTGCTTCCCCGGGGCTGTTTTGACGACCAGCGAACTGGCGTACCACAGGTTGTTGCTAAACACGATGGGGCTTATTTTGTTACGCAGGCTGGCATAGTGGAAATCCTTCACCACACCCACGACGACCCCGGTATCCTCCCAGTGTACAAAGCGCTGCCCAATGACCGGTTCACGGATACCCAACTCTCTAACAGCCGCTTCGTTGAGGACGAAATTTTTCGCATCGGCTTTGCTATCCGGTAGAAACCAACGGCCCGCTGCCATCTTCAGGTTGAGCAGTTCCGGTAAGTTTGAACTTGCCGCGGAGAGAGTGATGTTGTATACCCGGTTATCGTCATAACCATCCCAATCAAAGCCACCCCAGGGATTGTATTCATCGACCAATGTGCTGCCGATGGCGACATCCGCAATCGGGCTATGGGTGAGCAGCTCCTGTCGGACACGCTCCAAACGCATGGATTTGTTTTCGTCGCCATTTTCGGGCAAAGGCGATACAAATGAAAACACTTCCGTCTTATCATAACGGTCATGTTGTGATTGGATAAAGTCCATTTGGCTATAAATCACCACCGTGGCGATGATCAGCACGATGGAGAAGGAGAATTGCGTGACCACCAGGCCCTTGCGCAAACTGTTGTCGCTGACCTTGGCCAACGCCTTGCCGCGCAATGCCTCGGTAGGCTTGAATGATGATAGGAGGATAGCGGGATAGATACTGGTTAATGTCACGGTGGCCAACAACGTGCCGCCGAGCAGGTACCACAATGATGCTGCATCAACCGCCAGGGTAAAGTGGTTGCCGACAAACTGATTGAACCACGGCAAGCCCACCCAGATCATCAGCAAGGCCGTGCCCAAAGCCAGACAGGCGAGCAAGGCGCTCTCCACCATAAATTGCACAAACAATTGTACGCGGTCAGCACCCACGATTTTTTTGAGGCTCACTTCCTTCATGCGCATCGTGGCCCTCGCAGTAGTGAGGTTGACGTAATTGATACAGGCTACGGCCAAGAGCAGGGCGCCTAATAGCAGCAATACCTGGGTCATCCGTTGGTCGCCACGCTTCACGGCTGACCATTCGAGCCCCTGCTCGAAATGCGTGTCTGTCAATTTCACCAGTTCCAGGTCATATGCTTCACCCCATGCCTTGTCGGTTATCCGGGCGATGTTTACGGTCACTCGTTCCGGTGTTGTTTGTGGGGGCAATTTGATATACGTGTGGTAAAAATTCCGGATGGGCATCAGGTCAAGCCGCTGCCAGAATGCATCAGCATGTCTGGCGGCTATCGGTAGGTACAGGTCGTAATGGAAGCTGGAATTCGTCGGCGCATCCCGGATAACTCCCTGTACAAGGAAGTCTTTGTCGTCCAACTGCAAGACATGGCCTACGACGTCATGATGACCGAAATATTGCTTGGCCTTGCTTTCGGAAATGACCAAGCCATTGGGCAAGCTATTGAAATCATCCAAGCTGCCCTGCACAAAGTCGAAATGAAACATCCTGAACCAATTTTCATCTACATAAGCAGCGGATTTCTCCTTAAATAGTTGCTCTTCAATCTTTACGGTCGGAACTACTCCGGTGATGGGCCTGATGCGCGTCAATAACTCCACCTCCGCCAGTTGGCTTTTGATGTCTTCTCCTAGTGGATAGGGGGTATTCTCGCCTTTACTGCCCGCTTTTTTGGAATGACTGGTCAATCGGTAGATACGCGCTGCCTCCGGATGGTAGCTGTCGTAGCTATATTCATTGTTTACCCACATAAAAATGAAGAACGCCGCCGTCATCCCAATGGCTAATCCTAACAGGTTGATGAGGCTGTTTACGCGATGACGAAATAGATTACGCCAAGCGATTTTGATGTTGTTCTTGATCATTTCATTAGTAGTTAGTACATAGTACTTAGTCGTTAGACCGGTTAATCCTTATTCGTTGCTCCTTTTGTCCTTGTTCCATTTAATCACTCGTCCCTAAGGCTGTCGACCGGATTAGCCACCGCCGCCCGTATAGCCTGCCAGCTTACCGTGAGCAGAGCAATTACCACGGCCACCAGTCCCGCCGATCCAAACATCCACCATTCGATATCAATGCGGTAAGCAAAATTTTCCAGCCACGTGTTCATCATCCACCACGCGATGGGAGAGGCGATGACCGTAGCAATCAGTACCAATTTGATGAAGTCGTTAGAAAGCAACCTCACAATACCCGATACCGATGCACCCAGCACCTTTCGGATACCGATTTCCCTAATGCGTTGCTCGGCTGAAAAAGCGGATAAGCCAAACAAGCCCATACACGCAACCAGGATAGCGATCATGGCAAAAGCGCTGACAACACCAGATGCCCGCAAATCCTTTTCATGATTTTGCTGAAAATCTTTATCCAGAAAAGAATACATGAAGGGGGTACCTGGATTGAGCCTTTTCCATGCACGTTCAATCGCTTTCAGCAGCGACGCGTAATCCGTGGTGGATACATTGGCAATGGCATAGCTATACCGATCTCCGAAATAAGTATTGAAACCAAATGGCTTGATCGTATTGTGCAGGCTTTCAAAATTGAAATTCTTGACCACGCCAATAATTTGAAAACTCCCGCTCATCCCCCTGAAGTCGAAATGGATATTTTTTCCGACAGCGGTTTTGATGTCGTAGCCCAACTCATTAATAGCCGCTTCATTGAGCACAATACTGTTGGAGTCGGCAGTAAATTCCTTTGAAAATCCCCTACCCTCAAGTAGCGTAAGCCCCAGGGTTTCGAAATAGTCGTGATTGACATTGGCGAGGTGCACGTCAACCAAGTCATTGATCGTTTTCCCCTCAGGATAGAAAAGCATGTCCTCCACATTCGCAATCCCGGGATACGTCGAGCCACTTGTCACGACCTCAATGCCGGGGATTTGAGACAGCTCATCCTTGAGCGCCACATAATTGTTTCGTGCATCCTGGCTTTGCAAGGGTAGGATAAGCTGCTGACTTTTATTGAAACCCAGGTGCTGATTACTCATATAATGCAATTGCCTGTTGATCACGATAGCCCCGAGCACAAGGCAAATGGAAATAACAAATTGAAATACGACCAGCCCTTTACGCAGCGTCACGGCCGAAAAATTGTTCAGCAGCTTTCCCTTTAATACGGTTACGGGCATAAATGAAGATAAATAAAAGGCCGGATAAAAGCCGGATATAACCCCAGTGCAAATCGTAAGGACAGCCATCCAACCCCACAACATGGCAGAAGTGTCCGACAAATTCAGGCTCCTCTGTGTCAGGTAATTGAACCATGGAAGGCACATCCACGCAAGGCAAAAAGCAAGCAACAGCCCTAGGCAGCTCATCATTACAGACTCTCCTAAAAACTGCATGACCAACAATCGTTTTTCTGCGCCGACCACCTTGCGTATACCCACTTCCTTTGCTCTTTTGCCCGAACGGGCGGTGGATAGGTTCATGAAATTGATGCAGGCAACCAACAATACGAACAAGGCGATGCTTCCCAAGATATGAAGATAGGTCGCGTTTCCGTTGGCTGCTATTTCGTTATCGAGGTCCGAATGCAGGTAAATATCTGGCACAGGTTGCATAAAGAGCTTTTTGGATATGCCCAAGGCTTTCAAGTCCGTGCCCGCTCTGCGCTCCATAAAAGGCTGCAATTTTTGCTCGACAGCTTTGGCATCGGTGCCCGCTCGTAGTTTTACATAGGTATGGAAGATGTTGTTAGTAGCCCAATTGGTTTGTTCTTCTACCCAGGAGCCAATGTCACCGTTCCGCATGGAAAGGAAAAAATGGGCGGGGATATGCGATTTCACAGTACCGGACTTGAAGACGCCCTTTACCGTATAGTCGAAATCGCCATAGGGTATACCAATACTGACCAATTGGCCAATGGGATCCGTATCGCCGAATAACTTGAGGGCTACTTCATCCGACAGCACAACGCTATTGGGAGCATCCATGGCCGTAAGCGTATTCCCATACCGGAAGTCATACGTAAAGACCTGAAAAAAAGTGGAGTCTACATAATAGCCGTTTGTTTCATAAAACTGCCGGATGTCCTTGCCGTCATTATGCTTCAACAGTATTTTATCGATGGTGGGAAACTTCAACAATCGGGTTACCTGTTCTAATTCGGGGAAATCCGATTTTAAACCCCAGGCGATCGGCGCCGAAGTAGCGGCCCAGGGTTTTGATTGTACGAATCCCAACTGGTCGGCAATGGTGGCGATCCGGTAAATCCTTTCTGCCCCCACATGATGCCTGTCATAACCCAATTCATCGGCTATGTACAGCATGATGAGCATGCAGGTGGCCAAACCCACCGCAAGGCCAACGACATTAATAAAGGAAAATGTTTTATTCCTTACTAAGCTCCTGTATGCAACTTTGAAATAGTTCTTGATCATTTCATTAGTAGTTAGTACATAGTACGTAGTCGTTAGACCGGTCAATCCTTGTTCGTTGCTCCTTTTGTCCTTGTTCCATTTAATCACTCATCCCGCAACGAATCCACCGGATTGGCCACCGCCGCCCGTATGGCCTGCCAGCTCACCGTGAGCAGGGCAATTACCGCCGCAGTTAACCCCGCAGCCGCAAACATCCACCATTGGATATCGATACGGTAGGCAAAATCTGCTAGCCAGGTGTTGCCCGCCCACCAAGCTAGTGGCGTGGCCACCAACAGGGCAATACCAACCAGTATGAGGAATTGTTTGGAGAACAATGTCGCGATGCTCATCACATCTGCACCCAACACTTTCCGGATGCCGATTTCTTTCGTTCGCTGGGTGGTTGCGAATGCCGCCAGCGCAAACAGCCCAAGACATGCCAATACGATGGCGATCACCGAAAACACGGAAAATAATCCGGCCATTCGTTCTTCTTTCTGATATAGTGCGTTGAAATCCTCATCCATGAAATGGTAATCAAACGGACGGTGAGCGACGCGCGATTTCCATGCATTTTCCACGGCGGCCAATGTGGCTGCTAGGTTCTCCCCTTCGATCTTCACAAATAATTGCTGAACCATGGTCGTATCCAAGAATATCAGCAGTGGACCGATGGGCGCATGTAGGGATTCAAAGTGGAAGTCTTTTACCACGCCCACTACCGTTCCCGGGGCACCTCTCGAAATGGTTTTGCCTATCGCTTGCTCGGATGTCCAACCCAAATCCCTCACCGCTTTTTCATTCAATATATAGGAAGCTCTGTAATTCGCATAGTTATTAGTCGTGTCCTGCAAAGCAAAATCTGACCGGGTAAAATCCCGCCCTGCGGATAACTCCATACCCATCGTTTGCAGGTAATCCAAGTCGACCGGTGTAGCATTCAGGCTCAACTGTTTCGGGCCGGAGCCGTCATCTGCCGTTATCCCATCTCCCCAGCCGATGGATGTGGGATCCTCGTAAGCCCCTGTCACGCTCACCACTTGGGGGATGGCCCGGAACGCATCCTTCAATTGGTCGTATACTGGGGCCGTCTTGCCATCGACCGGCAGTACCAGCACATGCGACCGATCATAACCTAACTCCTTGCGCTGAATGTACGAAAGCTGGTTGAGCACGATTAGCGTGGTTGCCATCAGGAAAATGGCAATCACGAACTGAAAGGTAATCAGTCCTTGTCTTAACCCACCACCGGAATTTGACATGCGTACACCCGATTTCAGCATATTGACCAATCTTTTGCTGCTTAGTACCATTGCCGGATAAGCACCCGCAAGCAGACTGATGGTTGCCGTCAATACCAAGGCAGCGAGGAGGAACGGTGGTGCCAGCAATGCACTTACTGTAAAATCCTTGCCTGTTATCGTATTGAAAACCGGCAGCAAAGCGATGCTGATCAGGATCGCCAGGACTAATGCAATGCTCGTGATCAGCAATGATTCTCCCAGGAATTGATTCAGCAATTGCCGCCTCCCGGCACCCATCACCTGGCGGACGCCTATTTCGACACTCCTATTGACCGATTGGGCTACTGCGAGGTTGGTATAGTTCACACAGGCAATTAATAGAATCAGTATGGCCACCACGCTCAATACATAGATGTAGGTCATGTTGCCGTTGGGTTCGAGCCCTACCAATGGAGAGTGGAGGTGTACCGTTTTAAGCGGTTCTAAGTGAAACGTCCAATAATCATTTTCAGGCATACCCATCTCACCTTGGTTGACCTGCTTCATGTAATCCGAAACCGATGTAGCCAATCCACCGATTTGGTTGTCCTCTTGAAGCAGTAGGTAAGTGATGTAGTTTGCTGTGCCCCAGATTTCGGTCTTAGCAGCATTGAGACTAGTAAACGAAATCAGGATGTCATATTGGACTTGCGAATTGAGAGGCGCATCTGCCACGACGCCCGTGATTTCGTATGTGGTTTCGCCACCGTTGAGACGGAGTGTTTTACCGATGGGATCTGCGTCGCCAAAATATTTCTTCGCGGTCGTGCTGGATAACACCACTTGTCGCGGGGCTTCGAGTGCCGTGTTGGGATTGCCTTGCAGCAGTGGAAACGAAAAGATGTTGAAGAAATCAACATCGGCATATAACACCTTGTTTTCTTCGAATGACTGCTGGCCGATGGATACCAAATGGGCATAGTCCATGGTTCGGACATAACGCTCCACTTGTGGAAATGTCCGTTCAAATTGCGGCCCCACCTTGGTGCCGGTCTGTGCAAACTGGTGTTGAGATCCGGAAATGCGCAGGTCGGATGTCACCCGTACAATTCGGTCGGCATTGGCATGGAATTGATCGTAGGTCAACTCATTCCAGATGTACACACCGATCAACATGCACGCCGCTAAGCCCGTGGTCAGCCCCACGATGTTGACGACACCATATAATCTATTCTTCCGGAAACTGCGCCATGCGATTTTGAGATAGTTCCTTATCATGCTATTTGCATTTTTGTGTTTGTGTTTTTTGCCCTTTTCTCTTCCAGCACGAAACCAAAAAGGCAGAAAAATAAAAAAACCAATTAAAAATCATTCATCCCTCAAATTTTCCGCCACGTTGGCTCTTGTCGCTTTGAACGTATGGATTCCTACCGTCAATGCGGCGACCAACAACACGCCCAGCGCGGCAGCTGCAAACATCCATCCATCCAGCGAGATACGATATGCAAAATGCTGTAGCCATTCATTGGCACTCCACCAACCTAGCGGAATGGCGATGACCACCGCCAAGGCGATAAGCCGTATGAAGTCTTTGCCGAGCAATAACCCCAAGTCCGTGATGCCGGCCCCGAGCACTTTGCGGATACTGATTTCCTTAGTGCGCTGCCCTACCAGGAATGCTGTCAGGGCAAATAGCCCCATGATGGCGATAGCAATAGCCGTGAATCCGAAGAAAGCCACGATACGTTGCAGCCGGAAATGGCTGGCGAATAATTGTTGAAAATTGTCATCCATAAAAGAAAGCCGAATGTTAAATCCCGGCTCGACCGTTTTCCATAATTCCTCAATGGCTGCTACGGGCTTTCTGATGTCATCACCGGCGAGCTTCACCAGCATGGCTCCACCTGATTGGAAAACACAGGCTTCGTTGCCTATGGTAAATACGGCTGGTTGTATTTGCTGTTCCAAACCAAGGACATTGAAATCTTTCACGATGCCGACCACCTCCATCGGAATGCTGTCACAATCAAGATAAGCGATAAACGCTCCGCCAGCGTATTGAAGCCCCAGTTTCTTTGCTGCAGTTTCGTTGACAATAGCCGAACGGGTGTTTTGGTCGGTGTGGCTGTCAGTGAAAAACCGACCATCGACCAATTGGATGCCCAAGGTTTCAAAGTAATCTCTGCTCACCTTGACGGACCCCATTCGATAGGCTTCTCCCCGATACTTGAAAGCCATGGTCGATGTGTCGGATGATTGGTCACCCGGCACTCTTGTCGTTTTTGATACGGATTGTACCCCGGGTATCTGTAGCATTTTATGCTTGACTTCCTCGAAACGGCCCTCCCTCGTATCCATCATGAATGGTTGTATACGCACGACCTGCTCACCGGAGAAACCTTTGTCATAGCGTTGCATGTAGTTCAATTGTCGGTTGACCACCACGACGCCCATGATAAAAAATGTAGCCACCACGAATTGCACCACGATTAGTCCGTTTCTAAGGGTCAGCCCCCGTTTGCCACTGGAATAATCCCCTTTCAGCACTTTTGCCGTATTGTATCGCGATAGGAATACCGATGGGTAAAGCCCAGATAATGCAACGACCAACAGGAGGCACAACACAACCTGTGCAATCAAGTTCCAAGCGGACCCCGTACCGAAGAAACTAAGCGTGACATGGAATTCCCGATTGAAATAAGGTAATGCCACATTCAGCAATAGCATCGCGATTATGAGGGCGAGGAGGCATTGTAGGGCTATTTCACCCATGAATTGCCAGAACAGCCCTGCTCGGCTGGAACCCAGTACTTTTTTGACCCCCACCTCTTTGGCTCTACGGAGAGACGATGCAATAGATAAGTTACTGAAGTTGATGGCTCCCGCAAATAACAGCAGCGAGGCCAGTACCAGCAAGATGGAAACGGTGGCCATATTGCTGCTTCCATGTTTGGGAAAGTTGTGGATATCGTGTACGGCATCTACAAATAGGCCTTCTTGGCTGCCGGATTGACGAAAGGCCTCATAAGACAGCCCCTTGCTTTCCTTTAGCCTGTCATTATAGTACAGTCGGTCCACTACGGCTTCCAGGTCATTGTCTTTTATAAGGTCATTGGTTTTCACATAGGTATGATAAGAATAGTTTCCCCAATGGTAGTTGGGCTTTTCATAGGGCGAGCGATAGACCACCTCAATGTCCAAATGCGTCGGACCATCCGGATGTACCATGACCGCGGTCACCTCGCATTCGTGCATGTTATAGACCTTGACGGTCTTGCCGATGGGGTCTTCCTGTCCGAAAAGGTTGGCTGCCATTCCTTCGCTGATGACCATTGCGTTGGGCTTGTTTAGTGGGGTGAGTGCATCGCCCGCCACAATCTGGTAGGGGAAGACCTTGAAGAACAAGGAGTCCGCGGAAATGATACCGGTTTGCGTGATGGTATGTTCGCCAAAAGATAACGGTGTTTCATATTGTGAACCGGTGGAAATGCTGGTGGCTGCTTCGATTTGGGAAGCGTTGTCCCGGAGCAACGTGGCTAATGGGGCCTGTGTGGTTTTGTGAATATCCTCCTCGCCCCGGAGCGATACTTTGTACACCTTTTCCAATTCCGGATGCCAGCGGTCATAGCTAAGCTCGTGGTTGAGATAAAGGAGCAACACCAAAAAACTGGCCAGTCCTACCGCTAACCCCAACATATTGATGGCGCTATACGTTTTGTTCTTCCAGAGGTTGCGCCAAGCGGTTTTGAAATAGTTCCTTATCATGCTATTTGCTTTTTTGTGTTTGTGTTTTTTTGCCCTTTCAGCACAAAACCAAAAAGGCAGAAAAACAAAGAACCAGTTAAAAATCATTCATCGCGTAGCGAATCCATCCCGTCTCGCCTCAGGCGAGACGGGATCTCCCCCCATCACTCGTCCCTAAGGCTGTCGACCGGATTGGCCCGTGCGGCTTTGAATGCTTGGTAACCGACGGTAAGCACGGCAATCCCAAGCGCGGATATCCCCGCCAATACGAAAGACCACCACGGAATAGCAATCCGATCGTTAAAATCCTGTAACCAACGGGAGAACAACCACCAAGCGATCGGGCTGGCAATCAGCAAAGAAATGATTACCAGTCCGAGGAAATGCCCCGAAAGCAGGTGTACAATCTTATAGATACTTGCGCCCAACACTTTCCGCACACCAATTTCTTTTTTCCGCTGTTCGGCGGTGAATGCCGCCAGTCCGAATAAGCCTAGACACGCGATGAAAATCGTCAGGATGGAAAAAGTAGTGATAATATTATTCGTACGGTTTTCCAACGTATAATAGCCCTTGATATGGTCGTCCAAAAATTGGTAGTCGAATGCGGCATCAGGCAATTGCTGCTGGAAGATCTGTTGCACCTGTGCCACATATGGTGTCACGTTCTGGGCATTGTAACGTACCAGAAAATAACGGTAACCTTCATTTGGATTATTCATACGGTAATACACATATCCTCCAATGGCATCTTTCAGGCTTTCAAAATTGAAGTTTCGGATAATCCCCACGATAGTAGAATGGGGCGCCATTTCCGTAGACAGCGTCTGCCCTACGGCGTCACTCGGATTTTCGTACCCCAGATAAGCCGCGACCACTTCATTAATCAAAATGTAGCAGGTGGTGTCGTTGGGTGCAATGGTTTCGGGCAGATCCGTTCCGGCAAGCAAGTGCAGGCCGAGTGTAGGTACTACTGCCCCTCGGCTGCTGGACGTGCTGACGGGTAGGCCCTCATTCGTTTCTCCCTGCCGATACATGGTTTTTCCACTTTCGCCAAATCCCGGAAAGGTCTGTAACGTGGCCATGCTTTCCGTTCCGGCCAAGTCCGTGATGGATTGTTGGATGGTATTGAACTTATCCATCGTGCGGATTGATTGGATGGGAATCGTTAGCGTATTGGTCGGTTGGTAGCCGAGGTCTTTGTCAGACACATGGCGCATTTGCAGCGAAATCACGACCACGCCAATGATCAGTATAATGGAGCAGGTGAATTGGAAGACCACCAATCCCTTGCGCAAGTACTGTGCCGCATGGCGCTGTGCAACGAAGTTCTTCATGAGCGACAGACTGGGTATCCTAGCCATCATGAACGCCGGATAGCTACCGCCAACAAGCGTAATGACCAACCAGATGGCCAGTGAAATGCCGATATTCTCCAAACTGAACAATTGCGAGACATGCATCTCAGAGCCAATCAAGCTATTGAATACGGACAATGCGAGGGATGCTAAAAGCAGGCCTAATGCGATGGAAAAAAAAGAAATAATCCCCGTCTCGAGGTAGAAACGGAGTTTGATTTGGCCCCGATGCGCGCCCAACACTTTATTTACCCCGACTTCCTTGGCGTTTTTCTCCGAGCGGGCTGTCGCCAGATTCATGTAATTGATACAAGCAATGAGCACTATCAACAGCGAAAGTACAAACACTGTACTGACTGTACTGATATTACCCTTGCGTGAAGACATCGTATCCCGCAAATCTGACGAATGGAGGTATACGTCAGATAGGGGTTGCAAGAAGAATCGGGTATAGTATTGATCATCTTTCGGCACATACTTATCGATAAGCGCAGTAGCTTTTTTCTCCACATCGGCAGGGTTCGCGTTGGGATTCAGTAGGCAGTAGGTTTGGTAACTGGCATTCGACCAATACACGTTTTTGCCCATCCAGGAGTCCATGATATCCAGAAACAGATCGCCATCAAATGAACTGTTTTCGGGCAGGTCGTGGAATACGCCCGATATCGTCAAGGTATCGCGTTGATTAATGATGACTTTTTCATTCAAGGCCGGTTCTGTACCAAACATTTTGGCTTTCTTGCTCGCGGAGATGACGACACTTTTGGGGTGAAGAAAAGCCGTATGCCGGTTTCCTTCGGTAAACTCCACATCGAAAAGGCTGAAAAATGAAGAATCGGTCAGGTAAATGTTTTTCTCGATGAAATTATCTTCGTTCGCCCGTACGGAGCCAAAACCCGTAAAATCTAACTTAACCAAGCGGGCCATGGACTTCACTTCGGGGATATCGGATACCATTGTCGGTCCGACTGCGTTAGGAAGATTTGCCCATTTTTCGTGGTTGTATTCGGCGGTCGCCTGCATGATGATGCGATGGATATTCGCTTCCTGTCGAAACTGTTTGTTGAAACTTAGTTCCTGTCGCCCATATGTAATCAACAGCACGGCCACAGCCAAACTAACGGCCAGTCCAAATATGTTTAGCATACTGAAGAAGCGGTTTTTCACGAGGCTTCTCCATGCGGTTTTGAAATAGTTCCTTATCATGCTATTTGCATTTTTGTGTTTGTGTTTTTTTGCCCTTTTCCCTTTCAGCACAAAACCAAAAAGGCAGAAAAACAAAAAAGCAGCTAAAAATCATTCATCGCGTAACGAATCCATCCCGTCTCACTCGTCCCTAAGGCTGTCAACCGGATTGGCCACCGCCGCCCGAATCGCTTGCCAACTGACCGTGAACAGTGCAATCACGACGGCCACCAATCCCGCCACTGCAAACATCCACCATTGGATGTCGATGCGGTAGGCGAAATTCTCCAGCCATTTTTTCATGGCATACCAAGCGACCGGCGAAGCAACACACAGCGCAATGCTTACAAGCTTAACATAGTCTAGGGAGAATAAGCGCACGATACTCGACACCGAAGCTCCCAACACTTTGCGAATGCCGATTTCCTGTACTCGCTGTTGAGTCGCATGGACGACCAACCCGAAGACACCCAGCGCCGCCAGAAATAGCGTACATGCGCTAAAAAGGGAAAACAGTTGTGCTTGTTTCTGCTCCCGCTCGTATTGCTGGTTGACCAAATCATCTAGCCAATCTAATTTCGATGGTTTGTAAGGGTAAAAGTCTTTCCAAACCCGATCGATGCCTGCCAGCGCTTCTCGTTCCCTACCTTGCTCGATTTTGACCAAAACTGCACCATTAGGTATATCCGCTTCCGCTATAATCACCGTCGGGGAAATGGGATCCCTTAGCGACTGGCTGTGAAAATCCGAAATCACGCCTACAGGGATGACTCCTAGTGTTTTATGGGGTTGCCCTAATTGCTCATCACTGATATTGAACAGCTTAGCCGTACTCACAGTAACGAGCGCTTTGACAATCGGTGTGCCAGCTGTTTTCAAGGAATCAAAAGCGGATTCATCCATGCGGTCGGGTATGAATTGCGCGCCAGCATGGCTGTTTTGCAGCCATTCGCCATGCAACAGTTCAAAACCCAGCACCTGGGATAAATTGGCTTCACCGGCAATGAAATTGACATCCATCTGCTCATTTGCCTTTGCCGGATGGTCAGCACGTTTGGTCCAACTGCCTTTGCCCTGCATGGGCACCCAGCGTGTCAGGCTGACCTGCCCGATACCGGGCTGCTGTCCTAATGCGTGGCGGAATGCATCTCCCTTACCTTCAGTAGAAAACCATTGGATTATAGCCACATTTTCAGGCTGGTAGCCCAATGGCTTTTGCTCCATATAGTGGACCTGTGCCCGAATCGTCAGCATACCGATTAATACCAAGATAGCGATGAAAAACTGGGCGACGACCAAGGATTGGCGGACTACGTTGGCATTTGTCGTCGACTTTCCCATGCCCAATTTGTTGCGCAACGCAAAATTGACCTTGAAGCCAGACATAACCCATGCGGGATAGGAACCCGTTAGTAAGCTGATAAACAAGGTAACGCCGAACAAGGAGAACAATAATGGGTAACTATCCAAAAAATTAAGCGTCAGCGAATAGCCAATAAACGATTCCAATGCATGGATGGATAAGGTATAAAAGAGCAATGCCAGTATGGTGGATATAGCGAAAAAGAGCAGGGATTCAGTCAGGAATTGCTTTACGAGTTGGATTCTTCCGGCACCTAACACTTTCCGAACGCCCGTTTCACGGAGTCGGCGAATGGCACGGGCGGTTGTTAGGTTGACAAAGTTGATACAAGCGATCGTCAAAAGAAGGGCTGCGGTCACGGAAAAAATGTAAATATTTTGGATGCTGCCTTTTACACGCTGGTACGCAAAATCGGAATGCAAATAAATGTCCGTAATCGGTTGGAATTCATAAGTGGGAATATTCTCCAAGGTTTTTTCCGAAGCGTCTGTCAGGAATTCCCTGTACCAACGATTAGCCTTCTCAGCAAAGCGTACCATGTCAGTGTTCGGTGTCATCAAGACCATCTGCTCGTCAAAAAAGCCCCAACCTTCCCGACTTAATTCCATCGAAAGTGGTCTAGAAACTAACATCCCTTCCGCTCTGAGATAGGAATTATTGGGCAAGTTTGCCATCACCCCGGTGATTTGGTATGGTGTCGCCTTGTCTCTGTATGCGCTGACTTCGTAAATGGTTTTGCCAATGGGATTCTCTCCCTTGAAATGGGTATCGCGGAATGCTTCCGTGATAACTAAATTGCCCACCCCGGCGATATACTGCTGGGGATTACCATTCAATACATGGAGGTCCAACATCTTCCAAACATTGGTATCTGCTTGGAAGATATCCATAGCTATCGTCTCGTCATCAGTTTCTTGTTTCCGAAGTAGGATTTTCCGAGACGAGTTGACCGATGCAGCGGCTTTGACTTCAGGAAAATTGTTCTTAAGTTCGTTTCCAAGATTTGCCAACGCGGAAGCTTGCCTTTCCATTCCTCCCGTATTGTTATCCACTGTAACGATTCGATACAAATCATTCTTATTGGTCCAGGCTTGGTCATATGATAGGTCATCCAGTACGACCGTTCCGGCCAACATGCAGGCACATAATCCTATGGTCAGTCCTACAACGTTAATGATAGTGTAGTTCCTATCCTTACTTATCGTTCGCCACGCGGTTTTGAAATAGTTCCTTATCATTGCTTGTTCGTTTATTCGCTCATTCGTTTATCCGCCCACGCATTATCGAATTGACGCATAACCGAATAAACCGTCTCAAAAATCATTCATCCCTCAAACTCTCCACGGGATTAGCAACTGCCGCCCGAATGGCCTGCCAGCTTACCGTGAGCAAGGCAATCACCACAGCCGCCAATCCTGCCAGTGCAAACATCCACCATTGGATGTCGATGCGATAGGCGAAATTTTCCAACCACTTGCTCATGGCCCACCAAGCAATGGGTGATGCGATGAGGATGGCCATCAGCACCAACTTGACAAAATCTTTTGAGAGCAGCAACACGATACCCTTGATGGACGCGCCAAGCACCTTGCGGATACCCACTTCCTTGGTCCGTTGCTCAATCATATAAGTGGTCAATCCAAACAATCCTAGACAAGCGATGACGATGGCAAGCATCGAAAACGACAACGCCACTTTACCCGCACGCTGCTCCGCCCTATACATGGAATCAAACGCTTCATCGAGAAAATGGTAACTAAATGGCATATCGGGCGCCATGGTTTTCCATTGACTTTCGATATCCTTGACAAGTGCCTGTATATCCGGTGCCGCTACCCGAAAAGCCGCGGCCCATCGGTTGTTGCCCAAGCGCATGCAGAGCGGCCCCACTTGTTGCCGCAACGACTCGTAGTGGAAGTTTTCGACCACCCCCACGATGGTGTAAACCGTAGCAGGAGCATCGCTATGTGGGAGATAAAGTTTCTTTCCGATAGGGTCTTCGTATCCGATAACCTTTGCCGCCGTTTCATTGATGATGATGCCTAACGAATCCGCACCATATTCCCTTGAAAAATTCCTCCCTTTTAACACATTCATATCAAGGGTGGGAATATAATCGTAATCAATGTTCCATATCTGCGCATTGAATGAGTTGTGTTCATTCATGACAGCATCTAATGAAAGGGCCATGTCGCCCCGTGAAGAGTTGGCAACGGGGAGGTATCCAGCAAAGCTAGCCGCCTGAACACCACTCATATTGGCGACCTCATTACGGAAGGCATCTGCGCGATTACCCAATGCATCCGTCTCGTTGATGACAAGTACTTGATCCTTACTGAATCCTATTTTTTTATCACGGATATAATTCAATTGCTGGAATACAATGATGGTGGACGTGACGAGCATGATGGACGTAAAAAATTGGAATACGACCATGGCGCTTCTGAAATTGCTTTTTTGGAAACCGCCCCCCAGGTTTCCTTTCAGTACCGCAATCGGCCGGAAAGCAGACAGGAAAAATGCGGGATAAAGGCCTGCCAATGCGCCTACAACGATTGCCAGCAGCAACAGGAGTGCGAGGTATCCCGGCCTCAACAGATCGGCAAATGATAGCGTTTTGCCAGAAATGGAGTTGAAATACCCGATGAACAGTCCCGCCAAACCGATGGCTAGTACCAATCCAATAAAGACCATGACGGTCGACTCGGTCAGGAACTGAGCAATAAGCGATTTTTTCTCGGTACCCAATACCTTACGGATACCCACTTCTTTTGCCCGGGAAGCGGAACGAGCTGTTGATAGGTTCATGAAATTTACACAGGCCAGCAAAAGCACAAATAGCGCCACGAACGAGAATATCCATACGTATTGTACGTCGCTATTTATCCCTAACTCGGGATACCGGTCAGAATACAGGTGGATGTCTGTAACCGGCATTAGGGAGTATTCTATTTTGTTGCCCGAACGAACGAAATCATCCATGGATTCAATATCCATCAATTGTTTCGCCTGTGGCACAATGTATTTATCGATGACTTGCGCAAAATTTGCTTCAAATGCTTTGTAGTCCGTACCCGGTTTGAGTACGATATACGTTTGGAAATTGTGGCTTAAGAAATTCCCCCATGGGTAACTCACATTTTCCATGGAAAACAGAAAATCAAAGTTGAAATGGGAGGTGCGGGGCATATCCTCGATGACCGCAGTCACTTTATAAAGCGGCTGGTTACGATCGTTTGTCTCAAGGGTTTTGCCTACCGCATCGACTGAGCCAAAATATCGTTTTGCTGCAGATGCTGTGATGACTACGGTATTAGGCTCATTCAGCGCGTTCTTCGTATCGCCCGCGATGGCTGGCAATGTAAAGACGTCAAATAGGGTGGAATCCGCATGCACCACCCGACTTTCATTGAGGAACTGGCTTCCTTGCTTAATGAGCTTTGATCCCGATGAAGCATAAAGCCGCGTGAAAGTTTCTACCTGTGGGTAGTCGTCTTTCAGCGCCGCACCCATTGGGTCGCTACAGGTGGCCAAATGCAGATCCGTGCCGCCGATACGCAAGTCGGAGTTGACCCGGTAGATCCGGTCGGCTTTTTCGTGGTGCCTGTCGTAGCTCAACTCATCGGCGACATATAATGCGATCAGGATAAAACAGGCCAAACCAATTGCTAGGCCAACAATGTTGACCATGGTAAAGGTTCTGTTCTTCAACAGATTTCGCCAAGCGATTTTGATATAGTTCCTGATCATTTCTCTTTAGTAGTTAGTACAAAGTACTTAGTCGTTAGACAAGGGCAGTCCTTGCTCCTTACTCATTTTTCTTTATTTAGCTATTTTCCAGCTTCCAGACTTCGCGCTTCCGTCTCCGGTCTTCCGTCCTTGTGCTTCTAACCTCGTATTTCGTACTTCTAACTTATTCATCCCGTAACGATTCCACTGGATTCGCCATGGCTGCCCGCAAAGATTTGATGCCGACCGTTAACATCGCTAGCAGAAATGTCAACAGGATAACGGCCAAAAATGTGGTAATGCCGATATCAATCCGATACACGAAATTGGACAACCATTCATCCATAAAATAATAAGCTACGGGTGCTGCAATACAAAACGCTACGAGGATCGTGAGCACAAACTCCTTGGAAAACAAATAGACGATACTAGATGGGCTGGCGCCAAGGACCTTGCGAATACCGATTTCTTTCACTTTATTGCCCAGCATGAATGATATCATGCCATACAAACCGATCCCGGAGATGACGATGGCAATCCCGGCAAAAAGTTGGTACACCACGGCCATTTTTTCCTCTTGGGCATAAAACTTCGCGATGGTCTCATCCAGGAATTGTGCTTGAAAATATTGCTCCGGATACAGGTCATCATAAATTTTGGTAATGGCATCCAAGGTTTGCTTCCCCGCATGGGCATCGAGTTTGATTCCTGCCTGAAGGTAATAATTCGTGTGATTGGTCAAGGTGATCGGGCCTACCTCGTCTTTTAACGAATTCGGTGTAAAATCGTGAATGACACCCACAATGGTCATCCACTCTCCCGATCCAATGGCGATTTGTCGTCCGATAATCTCTTCCGGATGATGGATGCCTAACTTCTTGACCATTGTTTCATTGACCACAGCTTCAACGTTATTTTCGCGATCTTGATAGCCGCGTCCAGCCGCAAATGTCAACCCGTAAGTCTGGAAGTAATCCGTATCGGTAAATTTCAAAAAAGAATGGAAGGGAACCTTGTCATCCTCCCTCACCCCGTCGAAATAGAAATTAGAAGCCCATGTATTGGGAGACGACGGCGGATCGTTCGCTAAACTCACAGACTTCACATCGGGAAGTTGCAAAAGCTGTTGCTTAAAGGTGCTCATGCGCTGCGTCACGCTATCATCACTAGGCACTTCTACCATATATAATGATTCCTGGTCAAATCCTAGATCAGCATCGCGGAGGTGCGCCATTTGCCGTACGGCTACAAACGTGCCGATCAACAGCAACTGCGCTAGGGCAAACTGTACAACGACAAGACTCTTCCGCAGCGAAATCCCGGCAAAACGGCCCGTGTTTATCTTACTTTTCAATACCGTAATCGGGTTGAATGCTGATAATATCAAGGCGGGGTACACGCCGGATAAAAGGGTCATTAACACGAGCGCCATGCTCGCATAAATGGCCAGCGTGGCCAGCGGAAAAGGGGTGCCCTCTGGTACCTCGGACAAATGGTGGACGTGCGGCATGGCTAAAAACACCGCTGCGCAGGCGATGACCAATGCGATGAGGACGAGGATAAACGTCTGAACCAACGATTGGGATACAAGTGACCCCCGACTGCTTCCCAACACTTTCCGAACACCGATTTCCTTTCCTCTGCTAAATGCCTGTGCTGTACTTAAATTGATAAAATTGATGGCGGCCATCACCAAGATAAAAACACCAATCAAAGATAAGGTCGTTAATGTGGATCGGGTGACCATCCGCTCCGTAAGCCCACCCCCATAACGCGTATCAAAATGAATATCGCTCAATGGTTGCACACGCCAGACCTTGGTAACTCGCCCGCGACCCTCGTAGTATTTTTTGCTCAGGTTTAATAGTTCAGCTTCAAGTGTTGCTTTGGCATAATGGGGCTCGGTCAGAATAAAGGTCTGGAAATCGCTGCTGGTGTAATTCCAATCGCCTTTTATATATCGATAGTTGCCTTGATGGGCTTCGAGCGTAGGAAATGAGATCAAAAAATGAAATGGGAAGTCTGAATTTTTCGGGGCATCCGCCACCACGGCACCCACGGTTACCGAAATAGCATGATCCAATTCCAACGGTTTGCCTAATGCGTTCTCCCAACTGCCAAACAGCCTGGTGGCTGTTTCGCGATCGAGCACGGCTTGGTTGGGTTCGGAAAGTACATTGGGCGATCCACTCAACCACTGCCCATCAAATAATTGAAAGAAATCTGGCGTCGTAAAAACGACTAATTCTGAATATTTATCTACCGTACTGCTTTCGCCATGTCTGGCCACATTTATCTGCGACCCCGCCGTAAATAACGGAACGACGGCCTTTAACTGTGGCATATCTACTTGAAGCGCTTCTGCCGAAGCAAATGCTGTCCCCGGATTGTAGTTTTTGTCGTTTTCAGATTGTGTTTCCGTCACCACACGGTATACATTGTGGTATTGGGAATGGAATGTATCATAACTCCTTTCATGCTGCACTACGAGGAATAGGATCATCGCCGATCCCATCCCGATGGCTAACCCAAAAAGGTTAATTAACGAATTACGCCTTTGCTTTAGGATATTGCGCCAAGCGATTTTGAAATAGTTCGTTATCATAGCTTATTCGTTAATTCGCTTATTTACCTATTTGCTGATTCGCTGAAGTGTCAAAGCGAATTAGCGTATATGCGCATCCGCGAATCCGCCCAATAAACTAACCCACCGTTTCCATCAGCACCTGCCCGTCTAGCATGCGGATGATGCGGTCAGCATAGCGTGCGTCATGTTCACTGTGCGTCACCATCACGATGGTCGTTCCAGCTTCATTGAGTTCAGTCAATAATTGCATTACCTCGTTACCGTTATTTGAGTCGAGGTTACCCGTGGGCTCATCCGCGAGGATCAGTTTAGGATTGTTTACCACAGCCCGCGCTACGGCTACCCGTTGTTGCTGACCACCGGAAAGCTGTTGGGGGAAGTGATTACGGCGATGCATGATCTGTACCTTTTCCAACACCTCTTCTACCCGTTTTTTACGTTCGGCGGCAGGTACCTTGGTATAGATCAGCGGCAACTCCACATTTTCAAATACCGTTAGTTCATCGATCAGGTTAAAGCTTTGAAACACAAAACCAATGTTGTGCTTGCGGAGATCCGAACGCTTACGCTCGTTGAATTTGGCCACCTCGATATTATTGAAAAGGTAGCTTCCCTCATCAAGGTCGTCCAGGAGGCCAACAATATTGAGCAATGTCGACTTGCCGCAACCCGATGGCCCCATCACGGCGACAAATTCACCTTCTTTCACGTGGATACTCAGATCGTTGAGCGCTACTGTTTCCACTTCCTCCGTGCGGTAAAATTTTTGAAGTTTTGAAATGTTGATCATGTTTTATTTAGCTTACGGCAGTCGGCTATCAGCTATCAGCAGTCGGCCTTATGCGTGGTTCGTTACTTTGTTAGTTGTCGGCCATCGGCCTTCTGTTTTTTATGCTACGCGTTTATTCCTTATTCTTTGATTCTCTACTATACATTATCGTTCCAATTTTTCAATCAATTGAAAATCAATACAATAATACTTTATCAAAATTTTAAACTGTTCGATATCGAACACCTGTTGTCCGCAAGCGGACAATGACTGCCATGGTTGTTGATTTCCGTCAATCGCCGCCAACGCTCGTAGCAGGATCCACGCCTGCGTTCGCGCGTACACATATCTCGCATTTCGGATTGGTTTTCGTGGGTGGTTACTGGTCTTTTCTCGTTATTCCGACAGCTCTTTGGGTATCCAGCATGTTTTTGGTGAGCCTATTGTTTTGCTATTGCAAAAGGCAAACGGGCTCCATTTTAGGTGCAATAACTTGCCATGCTGCCTTTAACTTGGGGATGATTTATTGTATTTTTTATTTGTTGTAAAGCGAGCGCCGCCTTATAGGGTTTGCCATCCTTCAGATAACGCCCTGTCGATATCCTCCAAGTAAATCTGCCAGGGCATTTCCACATAGGGGTCTTGGGCATGATAACCTTCACCGCTGAACAAGGTTTTTGCCCGTTCAAAGCATTGTCTAGCCGCTGTTCTTCTACCCATTTTGGCTAAGATCAACCCCTTGTAATAATGCCCATCAGCTAACGATTCATAATGGGCAATCTGCCGCTCGAAATCGGCTAATGCACCCTCATCGTCCTTTAATTCCATTTTCAGAATTCCTCGGTAGAGATAATCATAATTCCCCACCCATTCTGCACCCAGGTGGGCAATCGCTTCATCGATGGTTTTATCGAAATATGCGAGTGCCGCTGTAGAATCCCGTAGACCCACCTTGGCCAAACCCATCCACGTATAAACATTGAAATCACCCACCATTTTGGGAGATCCGGTTACGAGCGTATCATACCGCTGGAGGTCAGCCAGTCCACCTTCATAGTCATGCAGAAATTTGATTTTACACCAGCCACGGATATCGAGGTAAAGGTCGGGAGCAAGATCCACGGCCTTGTCCATGAGTCCCATCCATGTAGCATAGTCTCCGCGCTTGAGGTAGGGAACGCTTTTTTCATGCCAGGCCTTGGCAAAAGTAGGACACAGCATGATGGCGCTATCGAGGTATTGCTGAGAGCGGGCACTGCCCTGACTGCCTTTCTCCTCGTAGAGTTGTTCCGCCAGTTCACAGTCTGACAACCCAATGGTGTCACCCTGTTCAGTTGACGGCTGTACACAGGCGGCCACAGTCACACCGCTAAGGCAATATATCCACCACTTTTCCATCGGCGAGTTTAAACGTCAGGTATTGAAAATAGTCGTAGTAATTCCCGTCGTATTCGCCGGGAAGCCAATCCGTGAGTTGTTTCGTAAAGGATAGGAGGTTGCTGACCAATACGGTATCAAACGTGGTCGGCGCGTACCGCTTATCCACTTGCAGTATGCGAAACCGATCGGTCTGCCCTTTGCAGTTGACCACGAAGCGTATGGTGAGGTATCCCGTTTGCTCGGCTTCGCCAGCGCTTTGTAGTTTGGGTTGTTGAGCCAGCAATTCCAATAGCCGTTTTCTACCGCCGCGATAACCGCCATCGACAGCGTAATATTGTTGGATTGTACCACCACACAATCGGAAATCAGGGTCGTCTAGTGTGGGGTCATGGGAGATATAGCCAACGGTGTTTCCGTCCTTGGGTTTTAGGTCTACCATTAGCTGGCAACGGCCCGCGTGCGGTAAGACCATTAGGAACAGTGCACCTAATATTAATAAACGATCGCGGTCGTTATGCATGGCTGAAAGTGCTTATTGTGTTCATTTTTTCAGTAAGGCCACAACCACACGTGGTATGCCAAAACAGCAATGTTTTGATAATTAACGAACTAGCGCAATAAATTACCGGCTTACTGTCCGAAAACGGACAATAAGTGTACGGATGAGGACAAATATTACAAGAAATCTAGTGACCTAAGGCTATTAATCATCCAAACTACCAGATAATTCGACCCCGAAATCTTGTTCATGCTTTACCGCATAACTTAATGCGGTTTTCACAAAATCGTTCAGACTTACGCGGTGCTGTGAAGCAAGCATCGCTGCTTTCTTATGCAGGCTGGCCGGCACCCTTACGTTGAATACACCCTTATAGGTTTTGTCTGGAGACTTTCCGATGGCTTCGCAATCGGAAAGATAATCCTCGACGGCTTCTTCGAATGCTTCTTTCAATGTCGACACAGAAGTTCCCTCAAACGTGATTAGATCATTGATGGCAATGACTTTTCCAAAGAAAACCTCGTCATCGGCACTATAATGTATCGTTGCCGTGTAACCCTTATAAGTTAATGCGTCAATCATTTCAATTTCCCTTTCTCCTTTAAATGTACTAAAACCTGTTCAATCACATAAGATTTGACAATAGGCTTTGGATGGGGTTTATGTAAGCTGATGATTACCTTATCTGCGTCGCAAAACTTCCTTCTCGATCCCCCTGTTTTTCCTGCGGGCAGTTCATAATATCCATAATAAGCTAATACGGAAACCAACTCATCCCAAGTTAAATCCTTGGGCTTTCTTAGAAAACGAGTAATGAGCTTATCAAGTCTTCCCATCAATTGCAACTAATATTCAGTTACAAATATAAGGCCAAAGTTTTGTATTTCAAAATTCAACATGACATGCTCATAGGGAACATTTTATGGTGGCTGGCTGGGAATTATGCGCGCTTTCCACCTAACCAAAAGAAACCGGATTAACCAAAAATCGACAAGAATAGGTAAGACTTATAATTTATTGAACCGCAGGCTCCGTTCGTTTACCATTCGTCATGATTCCCTGAAACAACAATGCAAACAGCACGACGCCGGCACAGCCTACCAGATTCAGCCATAAGAAAGCCATCACATCGTACCACCAAAAGGACACCACAATGATTTCCGTGAGGATAGCGGCCCAAAGCACCGCTTTTCCCCCAGCACGCTTTACGTAAAATGCCACCACAAAGATCCCGAGGATCGTGCCGTAGAACAAGGAACCGAGGATATTCACGGCTTCCAACAAATTACCTAATTTACTGGCATACAAGGCAATGATTACGCAGAAAACGCCCCATATAAACGTAAAGATACGCGATGCCGACAGGTATTGCCGTTCACTGCCCTCTTTGCGGACAAAGCGTTTGAAAATGTCGATCACCGTCGTGGAAGCAAGTGAGTTAATGGCGCTTGCGGTCGCACCCATGGATGCCATAAACACAATGGCCACTAACAAGCCGATAAGGCCTTTTGGGAAATTCTCCGTCACGAACGACAGGAAAATATAGTTGTTATCATTGGTATCGGCTGCATCATCATTTTCCTGCATCAGCGCCACCAAATCTTGCCGTACTTCCTTGGCCCGCACATCGGCACTGCGCAGTTGCTCCCGAACATCGTCGACCACGGCTTCGTCACCACTATCCAGTGCTGCGGTAAGCCGGTTAATCTGCTCCTGTTTTTCCCTGAAAATCAATTCATGCGTTGCTTTCAACTCATTTACCTGCGCTGCATAGCCACTATTTTCTATTTTATTGAGCTCATATTTGTTAAAGAAAATAGGTGGGCTATTGTATTGATAATACGCAAAGACAAGTATGCCGATCAGTAAAATGGCAAACTGCATCGGCACCTTGAGTAAGCCATTCATCAGCAATCCGATACGGCTATCCCGGATAGAGGAACCTGTCAGGTAGCGCCCTACTTGGCTCTGGTCTGTACCGAAATAAGAGAGTTGTAGAAAAAATCCGCCGATAAGCCCGCTCCACAGTGTATATTGGTTATTCCAGTCAAAAGATAGGTCAATCGCATTCGTCTTGCCAGACTTCCCTGCGATGTGCAATGCCTTGACCAAACCAATATCTTTGGGCAGCATATATACGACCAGCACCCCGGCGACAAGCAAGCCACCGAAGATAATGCTCATCTGCAGCAACTGTGTGTAGGACACAGCTTTGGTGCCGCCGTATACGGTATACAAGACCACCAATGTTCCAATGAAAAGCGTGGTATAGGTAACATTGATCTGCAAGATACTCGATAAGATGATCGCAGGGGCATAGATGGTAATGCCTGTTGATAATCCCCGTTGTACCAAAAACAAGAAAGCAGTGAATGCGCGCGTGCGCACATCAAAACGTTTCTCCAAAAACTCGTAGGCCGTGAAAACGCGTAAGCGATGGAAGATGGGCACAAACGAGATACTGAGTACGATCATGGCCAATGGTAGGCCAAAATAGAACTGCACGAAACTCATACCCGAACTATACGCCAAACCCGGTGCAGACAAGAATGTGATGGCACTGGCTTGCGTGGCCATCACAGATAGCCCCACATGATACCATGATAAGGATTTGTTACCAAGCAGGTATCCGTCAATATTCCGTATGCCCTTGCTTTTGTATACGCCATAGGCGACAATCAATAGCAGCGTACAGAAAAGTACAATCCAATCTGTATTGCTCATCCGAAATAGCTAGTGAACAAGTAATACAGCAGGATTTGCACCATCAACCAAATCACCACCAACCAGTAAAAGCGCCTCCAATTGCGGACGAACGGGGGTAATCCCTTATCGGTCATGCTCGCGGCCCTTCAACAGCACGCTGACAAAGAAAGCGGCAAATAGCAAACCAATGACCGCACCGATAAGGGTACCTCCAAAAGTTTCCTGTGTAAAGCCGCCTGTCAGGGCACCGAATACCGTTCCCAGCAACAGGAAGATTCCATTGTTGCTTTTCACTTGGTCTGCGTGTTTTTCTACGTGTTTCTCCATCTAATATATCAATTGGGGTTAGCAAGCAAATTTACAAATAATCTATATGCGCCCGGTACTCCGGCGGGCAATTGCCTGAAAAAAGCAAGGGATGTATAAACAAAGTTACCTTTGCCATACGGTGCTACAAGCAATGAACCATCATTAGCCGGTTCTCCCGGATCATTCATGCGCAATGGTCGGTCGTATTTCGCATCCGAATCCCCCACAAAGTAAAGGCCCCGCTCCTGAATCCAACCATCGAAATCGGCTGCCGTGATCTTGTTGGGGAAATTCAGCACCCTGCTATCGGGGTCTATGAAACTGACCGGCGCTGTCTCATCCGTCACCCGGCTACGCGTCAGCGTCAACGGGTAGGGGCCGAGTTGTGGCACCCCTAGTCCACCACTCACATTGTATTGAACGACCAACGTGCCACCATTTTCAACATATTTCAGCAAATGGGGCTGCATATGCCGCATCCTCCCATTGACATTGTATACCCGCACGCCCATCACGATGGCATCGTATCTTGTTAAATTACCCGACAACACCTCCTGTTCACTCAGTATATCCACTTGAAGACCAATTTCCCTCAACGCCTGCGGCACCAGATCGCCTGCTCCCGGTATGTAGCCGATGCGCGTAGCCGATACACCCGTCTCCACCTTGCTAAGCCGGGCAGTCGCAGGCGGAAACCAAGTGATGTAAGGAATGTGCTCATAAGCTATCGTACGAATGGCTTGGGCCGGTGCGGTTTGCCCCGCATCCTGCAATATGATGCTTACCGAATCGCTCAGGGAAGCCTCCCCATTGGGGTAAATCGTAAAACTGGAAATAATCTCTTCGTCTTTAGCCGAAAATGTCAATTCAAGCTGTTGAGGCACTGCTTTCCAGCCTGTAGGCAGCCCCAATGCTGCAGTCACCACCACCTTTTCCTGTGCATGCGAGGTAAACACCACCTCTAAGGATTTAGGTTCCTGACCATTGAACACGAGTGCTTTTTGGTTGAGGTTAGCGGTGACCCTCGGCGCGATGACCAAGGGTTCGTAAACCTCGCCCCTGACAGGATGTGTGTACTTGAACACAATCGGGCGTTCGAATGTCATTTCCTTTCCATTGACTTTCAATACAATGGTCGTCTTGGGCGCGTCATGGTTTTCAGGGCGGCCGACGTCCTCCTGCCGTTCTACGGTGAAGCTACCTAGCCCATGAGGATGCTGAAGCCAATAGGGCTGTGTGATGGCAGTGGCGGAAAAAGTAGACGGGTACACCTGCTGCTCGTTAAACTCCAGCTCGGAACGCTCCCCTGTAGCTGCATGCTCAGCATCACTTGCCCAAACACGTTCCACAGCTACACTGACGGATGGCCTGCGCACGATAAAGGCTGTATTGATCGGCAGCGTTTCGCCCACGGCAAATTTCGACGCCTGCGCATAGCTTTCGAACCAGATTCCCCCACAAGCCAAAATCAAGTCTTTGATTTCGGTCGTTTTTTGGACTTTCCAATAATCGTCTTCCAATCCCTCCACCGCATTGAGCAACGCAATCAACCCATCGACGGATTTTTCTGGATGCTCCATGTCGAATCCATCATACACCGCATCAATTAACTGCTGGATGCGTTCACCCCCAGCTATGCGTCCCCAAGAAGTTTCGATATCGTCAAAAAGTGTCGTTGACGGTGCATCGCCCTGCAACACTTCAAAGCGTTCGACGATATGGCCCCGTTGACGCGCTGCACCGAATCCTTGGCTCTTGTGATTGGAGCGACTTTCGGCCGCAATTTCGCCATAAGATTGGCCAAGCAATGGGTTGTAATCACCGATATCGATTAAAAACGACTCTGAAGATTCATTGGAGGGCCTACCGAAGTTTGATGTATTCCACAGCAGGCGTTTTGCCTGCCATACTGATACCTCTTCCAGTTGTGCTGGAAAACGATTGGGATCAGCCGCGGCCTTAAACGCCTCGATTGCCAGGATGGCAGAGGCTTGGTGATGTCCATGGCCGGCCCGTTCATCCGGGGGAAACCGGGTAATGATGACATCGGGTCTAAACTTACGGATCACCCATACCGCATCGGCAAGGATCCCCTCTCTACCCCAAAAGCGAAACGTTTCATCATGCGTCTTGGAAAAACCAAAATCATTTGCCCGCGAGAAAAACTGCTCACCCCCATCCACACGGCGCGCGGCAAGTAATTCATTCGTACGTATCAACCCTAATTCTTCCGCCTGTTCAGTACCAATCAAGTTCTGTCCGCCATCGCCACGTGTCAAAGACAAGTAACCCGTGCGATATAATCGCTCCCTAGCCAACCAAGCGATCAGCCGTGTGTTTTCATCGTCGGGATGGGCCGCCCAATACAATACGGAACCCAAGGTATTTAGCTTTTTGATGGCCTGCTTGATATCCCCAGCATGCTGCGGCGGTTGCGTCTGGGCAACAGCAAAAGCAGCGATAAAAAGGAAAAATAGCGATAGCGGTACAAATCGTATGTTCATGGCCTAAAGATAATGTATTCCATTCATATCCAAGAACAAGCAGGGGAGAATGGCCGTGTCCCCACATAAATTTTACGTTTGGTGGTGAAAAATAAAAAACGGGTCTAGGTGCCGGGAAGCATCAGGTTTGGGCTGCTATCCTGACGGCGGCTTTCAACCGTATACACGAAGCTATCGGCTTTATAATAGCCCAGGTTATATTCAAGGGGTCTATCGGCTTGGTCGTACACGAAGCGTTTCCGAAACAGAACAGCGGCCCCAATCTCCGTTTCAAGTTTTGTGGCAAGAAATTTATCGGCCACCATCGCGCTGATTTCCTCTTTCGACAAATCGGCCACCCTATTGAAATCTTTTTCCAGGATATCGTATAATGGCCGTTTAAAATCTTCATCTCCCGTAAGCCCGATTCGAGGGTGGAAATAGGACACGAAATAAACAAAAGGCCCTTCTTCCCTTCCACGTACGCGCTCCAGCTTCAAGATTTTCCGCTTGGTATCTATTCCAAAGAATTCCGCCAATACCTCACTCGGAATCTCCCAAGAAACATGGAGCTCAAAATTCCTGACGGTTATGCCGCGGGCAGCCATTTCTTGCGAGAAACTGAGCCAGTTATTGGATTTTGAGCTGAACTTCTTATTCAACACTTTCGTACCGACCCCCTTTTTTCGGACCAACAGCTCTTCATAAACCAATTTATTAATCGCCTGCCGGAGCGTAGCCCGGGATATTGCCAGTCGTTTGGCTAAATCTACCTCATTCGGCAACAACTTGCCCGATTGGTATTCCGGCTTCGCAATCAATTTACGCAACAGGTTCTCCGCTTGAATATGTAGCGGTATCGGGCTTTTATGGTTTATCTTGAGATTCAATTTATGCAATACCGTTAACTATAATCAGTTGATAACTTGGCATCACGCTAAGTAATGAAGCAAACTTAGAAAAAAAATTTGGATTATAAGATATTTACATATATTTGCATATGTATATACATATATACATATAAATCATTATAAAGCTAATTAAAACAATTTTCTAAATCAAAACCATACGGAATATTCAAATATGTATATACATATTTTCATTTACACCAATTTTAATTATTTATTATGATGTATTATTATTTAAATCATTTAGCAAAAAAGATGGGATCCTGTGGGCGCTATTGCTGCACAGCACTCATCTGTCTATTGCCCTTTGCCGGCTTTAGCCAGACGGGATTTTCCGTTTCAGGCACGGTAACATCTGCAGATGCTTCACAAGGAAACCCGGCACTTTCGGGAGTGAGTGTCACGCTGAAAGGCTCGGATAGGGGTACTACGACCAACGAATCTGGGCAATTCAGCATTGAGGTTCCCTCTCCAGAAGCGGTGTTAGTTTTTTCCTATTTAGGATACGAAAGTCAAGAGATTAGGGTAGGTGCTACCCGAACTTTCGATGTGCAATTATCCAGTGACGACCAACGAATCGATGAAGTGGTGGTCGTGGGGTACGGAACCCAACGAAAATCGGATTTGACGGGCTCGGTTGCGGTTTTATCTGCAGACGATCTGTTGATGTCTCCCGTGACCAACGCGCTGCAAGGGATGAAAGGCCGCGTTGCCGGCGTAAACGTATTCCTCAACTCCGGTTCGCCATCCGGTAGCCCCCGCATCCTGATTAGGGGTTTGGGTACCATCAATTCCTCTTCAAATCCATTGTTCGTGGTGGATGGTGTGGTGATGGAAAACATCCAATTTCTCAACCCGAACGACATCGAGCGCATGGAGGTGCTTAAAGACGCATCGTCTACAGCCATCTATGGTGCCCGAGGAGCAAATGGTGTCATTCTGATTTCCACTAAGCGTGGGGCAAAGGTGAGCGGCACCGTGGTAAGTTACGATGGGTTTGCATATGTGGGTGTATTGCCCCGCAAACTCCCCGTCCTTAATGCTGCCGAATACATGGAGGTACTTGAGCGTGGTTTTGCCAACCACCCCAAATATAGAAATACAAGTATACCGGCTTTTACACGCAGCGATCCGCGCCTTTTCGATGCACAGGGTAATCCGCTATACGATACCGATTGGCAAGAGGAAGCCACCCGCACGGCTGTGTCACATAATCATCAGTTTGCCGTACAAACCAAGGCCGACAATTCGTCGTTTGGCGCCTTTATCAACTACGCAAACATGCAGGGCATCATGCTCAACAGCGATTTGGAACGTATAAACGGAAAAATCGCATACGACGCACAGCCCAAAAAATGGCTTTCATTGGGCATTAATATGCTGGCCAATTACACTCGGGAAAATGAAACAGAGGAAGGCGGAGGGCACCAGATGCCACGTCGGTCCATGCTCGAGATGCCTCCCATATTCCCCGTCAAATTCCCCGATGGCACTTGGTCAAACAGTAGCATGATCACCGATGCCTATGGATTGGAAGCCATTCCAAACCCGGTGCATGTGCTGGAGACACAGGACAGGCTTCGCAAA
Source organism: uncultured Parapedobacter sp. (assembly GCA_964498395.1). GTDB lineage: Bacteria > Bacteroidota > Bacteroidia > Sphingobacteriales > Sphingobacteriaceae > Parapedobacter. The sequence goes on from CAZCHE010000006.1 coordinate 92,956, forward strand.
CGGCAACAGCTGTTCGGAAACGCCTACCTGACTTTCCACATCCTTCCAGGATTGGATTTGCGTACGCAGTTTGGCTTTGACAAACACGACATCAATATCCAAAACTACAGCCCGACAGACCTGATCAATATTTCAGCTCCTTTAGGTAATGCCTACTTGGAAAATCAACGTTCCTTTTACTGGCAGGAGGAGACCTACCTGAATTACAATACGGAAATCGGTGATCACCGCATCAATTCGGCATTAGGCTTAAGTTGGCAACAGCGCACCTACGAAGGTAATTGGATTTCCGCGCAAGGGTTTGCCGATGATTTCTTCCGGTTCAATGCCATCCAGTCTGCCAGCCAACCGGGCGCACCCGGATCTACCCATGACAAGTGGGCGATGAATTCCTATTTCCTGCGGGGAGGCTACACGTATAAGAACAGGTATTTGCTTACCGTTACCGGCCGGATCGACGGCTCTTCCCGGTTTGGTGAAAACAACAAATACGGGCTTTTCCCTTCAGCGGGTTTAGGTTGGGTACTTTCCGAGGAGCCTTTCTTGCGCGATGCAAACCAATTGGATGAATTAAAGATTAGATCGAGCTATGGTATAACGGGCAATACCGAAATCCCCACCTACCTTTCACTTGGTACCGTATCATCGGGAACCACCTTACTTAACGGCACCCGTGTATCGCAAAGCTTTATCAACCGCTTGCCTAACCCCAACTTGGAGTGGGAAAAGACCAAGCAATTTGACATAGGGTTTGACTTAGCCTTATTCAACAGGCGTTTGACATTGGCGTTCGACTATTACTACAAGCTTACGACCGACTTGTTACTTGACAAGCCTGTACCGACGTCTACGGGTTTCACCGGCGTGAGGGACAATATCGGTTCGGTATCCAACCGCGGTATTGAGGTGATGCTCAGTGGCACACCGGTATCCAATGACGCAGTAACCTGGCAGTCTACGCTCAATTTCAACTTCAACAAGAACCGAATCGAAGCATTGGGCGAGAACAACGAGGACATCTTCCCGGGGCCGAGCTTTGTGTCCGGTAGCATGATCATCCTTCGTGTCGGCGAGCCCCTGAGCTCATACTGGGGTTACAGGCGCCTCGGTACATGGGGCACCCACGAAGCGACCGAAGCGGCTGCGGTAGGTGCGATCCCCGGTGAGGCCAAACGCAGCGCTGACCGCTATGTCATCGGTAGCGGCCTCCCCGATTGGGTAGGAAGTTTCGTGAATAACGTGCGTTACAAAAACATCGACCTCACCGTGGACCTCCAATTCGTTTATGGGGTGGATATCATGCAACAATTCATGCACTCCATGGAAGACCGCACAGGCTATTCCAATGGGCTAAGCGCTACCTTGCATGAAAGCTGGACGGAAAACAACCAAAACACCATGATCCAACAAATCCGGAACGGACCTTATTCGGGGCAGAACAGTCAAATCGATGACCATTGGGTGGCCAATGGCTCATACCTGCGCGGCAACCTGATTTCGCTTGGTTACAATTTCGGTGGTGTCTCGTTAAACAGGCTTAACCTGCAAGGCCTGCGCATATATGCCAGTGTGCAGAACGCTTTCCTTGTCAAATCGGATGAATTCAAGGGGTACGATCCGGAAGCAACTTCCCACAGCGGTAACCAATGGGGGCAGAATGTCTTCTTCCACCAATATCCCAATCCAAGAACATTTACTTTAGGCACCAGTTTCCAATTCTAACCGACAACATTTCAGATCATGAAAAAGTTAATAACAATGATATTTTCCGCAGGGGTGCTGGCAACCTCCTGCTCGGACTTCCTGAAAGAAGTGCCGAAAAACGAAATTTCCTCAGGCCAGTTCTTCTCCAATCCAGACCATGCGTATAACGCCGTAAATGCCCTATATCGATCGGGCGTGCCATCCCTGTTTAGCGGTGGTGTTTACTCCGGCACGCGGATTATGTTTGGCCCGTACACTTCTGGCTTCATAGACAATGAATATAAGGGGCAAGAAGTACATGTACAACACGCCCAGCAGCTTACATTAGATGGCATCAATCTTTCGGGTTACTTGGGGGGCATCTATCGAGATTTATACCTCGGTATCTCTCGGGCAAATACCGCGCTTAAATATATCCCCACAACACCGGGCCTTTCCGAAGCTGAAGCCAGCACGCTCCTATCCGAGGCCCGTGTTTTCAGGGCGATGAATTATTACTTCTTGGTTCGCTTCTTTGGGGGAGTTCCATTAATTACCGAGCCCTACGAAAGCCTAGACAACCTGTATGTTGAGCGGGCGCCTGTGGCGGATATTTATGCCCTTATTGTTAGTGATTTACAGTATGCCACTCAGCCAGGTCATCTCCCCAATACAACGATGGCCAGTAATGGCAACCGCGTTACCCATGGCATCGCAAAATCGCTGCTAGCTGAGGCATACCTCACCATGAGCGGGTATCCCCTGCAAGCAAACCACTATGCCGATGCGGCTAGGGAAGCTCGCGAGCTCATCGCAGGCGGCGTGTATAGCCTCACCCAGCACGATCGGGATGCGCAGGGCCAGGTCATCCCAGCCAGCAGCGCTTACAATAAAGCGCGGGTCGCAGATAACCTGCCCAATGAACAGATTTATTATTATGAGTATACCGTAGGCATCGAAAACTCCCAATATGCACAGTGGGCTTTCCCGACGACTATCTCACCAGAGCTGGCCTACGCGATCGCCAATAACGCTTACGAGCCTTCATCCAGCCTGTTGCGAGCATACCATCCACAAGAGGATTTGCGCAGGCAGGAAAAACAATATTTCCATTCCTCCTACACGAGATCCGATGGGGGCGTGACCAATTTCCAGTGGGCGCCGCACCTTTGGTATGATCAGCAAGCTGCATTAGAAACAGCAACGTCTGGTAAGGACTTGCCTGTTTATACGTACGCCAATGTGCTGCTCATCGCGGCCGAAGCCATCGCCCAATCCGAAGGTGTTACCGCCGAGGCCATCGACTACCTGGCCCAAGTAAGGGGGCGCGCCTACTGGCAACAGACCATGGAACAGGTAAAAGCCAGTTTGGCCAATCTTAGCGCTCAACAGTTTGTAGAAGAAGTATGGAAAGAGCGGTTGCGCGAGTTGATATTCGAATTCCACATCTGGTTTGATATCCAGCGCACTAGGCAATTCCCCATTACGGGCGATAATGGCCAAGTTTCCTTTACAAACGTGATTGGGCAACAGAATAGTTTCGGGGCCACGTATGCCGAGCGGCACTTATTGTACCCCCTGCCCGATGAGGAATTGCAGCGCAATCCTGCGTTGGAGCAAAACCCCGGCTACACGCCGTAGCCTAATAATAGCAATACATCCACGGTGCGGATAGACAGATGTTTCCGCACCGTGGATACATTTTATCAAATTATACTTTTTAAAAAAACATACCAGATTAAAAAATATACAAGCAAAAATCCTTACGTTTAAGTTTCACATAATGATGACCAATCCGGAGCACGTGTCCCTGCAAGAAAACGAAAAAACCACTAACCTTTACCAGTATGAGATTAATCCAGTGTATCCCGTCGCCAATGGAGCCATTCGCGATGGCTATGCAACGCTGGTTTCTACCTTATTAAACTATAAAACATGCCTTATTGACGGTTACTCAGGTGTTGACTGGGAAGAAGTGGTTACCAAATTAGGGAACCACGCGGCGAGGTTAGGTAAAACCATCCGGTTCTCTGCCATTTCAGATGCGATGAAGCCAGAAGCTGCCATCGATCGCCTCATCGCTCCATTCCTCGGTGAAAACGACCCCTTATTTGGTTATAAAACCACCTTACAGCTGGCCGATTTTTTCGATCGGGATAAACTTGCTTCATACCATCCGGACGATACAGCAGATCTGCATATCATATATGGGTGCGGCGCTGCCCTGCTAGAATGGGCGGCAGTTCCCGTGGTGTATATAGACATTCCCAAATATGAGATCCAGCAACGGATAAAATCCGGCAAGCATCGTAACCTGGGCGCTACCCAGGCTGCACCATTCAAAGCCAGTTACAAACGTTGTTATTTTGTAGACTGGGTCGTTTTAAACCAACACAAACAGCGGCTACTGCCCCACATGGCGTATGTGGCAGACCAGCAGGTTGCCGGCACCGTTACCTGGATTTCGGGTGATGATTTGCGGCAAACCTTACACCAGATGAGCACCAGTTATTTCCGGGTGAAGCCATGGTTCGAACCGGGCGTATGGGGGGGTGACTGGATGAAGGAAAAATTCGGGTTGGATGAAGATAGTCCTAACTACGCGTGGTCCTTTGAAATGATTGTACCCGAAAATGGCTTGGTCCTTAAAGGGGGAGACAACGTGCTGGAAGTATCCTTTGACATGCTCATGTTTCAAGAATCAGCCAATGTACTTGGCCGTGCCGCTGCACGATTTGGATACGATTTCCCGATACGTTTTGATTTTCTTGACACGTTCAATGGCGGTAACCTTTCTGTACAATGCCACCCATCCCCCGCATATGCCAAGCAACACTTTGGCGAGTCTTTCACCCAAGATGAAACCTACTACATCATTGACACAGCACCGGATGCTAAGGTTTACCTAGGTTTTCAGGAAGATATCGAACCCGCGGAGTTCAAGCGCGCATTGGAACATAGCTATACACATAAGGAAAAACTTGATGTCGAGAAATATGTTCAAGTATTGCCCTCCCGAAAACACGAACTATACCTTATCCCACACGGCACCGTCCATTGCTCGGGCATCAACAACCTCGTGCTTGAAATCAGCGCCACGCCCTATATCTTCACATTCAAGATGTATGATTGGCTTCGCCTAGATCTCGACGGCCGACCACGCCCCCTCAATATCGACCGAGCCTTTGAAAACCTCAACTTCGAGCGTAAAGGTGATGTCGTACAAGAAACACTGGTTTCAAAACCACGTATATTGCAGCAGGAGCCCGATTGGACATGGATACATCTTCCTACCCATGCCGATCACTTTTACGATATCCATCGGTATGAATTTGAACATGCCGTAACCATCCACACCTATGGCCAATGCCATGTACTGATGTTGGTTGCCGGTACGGCCATCACCCTGGAAACAGCAGCGGGCAATTCGACTGTATTCCATTTCGCAGAAACATTTGCCATACCAGCCGCAACAACAATCTATCGCCTTACGAATGAAGGCCAAGAAAAAGCAAAAGTTATTGTCGCATTTGTCAAAGAAGAAGCTTGCTCATGAAAAAGATAGCACTGATCACCGGAACATTATTGGCCGTTTTGGGCGTATATGCCAACCCCGTCGACCAAACAGACCATATCATTTGGCAAATAGGCGAAAACGATGGTTCGCCATCGGGGATGGCATTGGAACCTACTGATTTCGGCGCATTTACCGAACATGATTTCGGTTTCGAAGACCGGTTTTTTGCCGTTGGCCACTCCTCCTCGGCTACAGACTGGCCTTATGTACTCCCGGGGCCGTCTAACGGATGGGGTGGCACGGGCCGTACCGCCGGTATTCGAACCCATTTCCTAAATGCCTACTTTTCCATGCGAACACTACCTGATCAAGGGCCCTATAAGCTCGTTATCGACATATTGGATGCGGAGCGCGAGAATCCCCCGCTGCTGAAAATAACCGTTAACGGCCACTCGTGGACTCACCAATTAAAAGGTGGTAGTAACCATGAAGACCCTACGGGCCCGTTTTCCAATGCACATGAACAACTGGTTACCATAGACTTGCCAACTGACCTGATAAAAAAAGGGCATAACGCGATTACGTTAACCACGTTGGTTGGCGGTTGGTTGGTTTTCGATGCCGTACACTTGGAAGGCCCCGCAACGGCGGAGTTGGGTACACCGGGCGATGCCATAATCAAGCACATTGATGTCTCCACGTACGAAACGGCACGGGAAGACAAGCGTTATCAACCCCTATTGGTTGATGTGGCTCATCTTGCAAATGCGCCGGAACTGACTGTGAAGGTCGACGGTATCGAGATCCTGCGCCAGCGGATTGAACGAGGTGAATACGAGCTAGAAGCACTCATGCCAAGTGTTCAACAAGAAAAAACCAGCAATTATACGATATACTTGGATGGTAAGTTGATCGAGGGAGGTGAGATAACCCGTTCGCCTCAACCATTAATTACTCCCGCCGATTATGTCAATACCATGATGGGGGCGGCCCATTCCCGGTGGATGCTCGCCCCCGGTCCGTGGATGCCCTTCAGCATGGTCAAAATCAGCCCCGACAACCAAAATAGTGGATGGCAAGCCGGATATGATCCCTCATTTGAATCCATCGGTACATTCAGCCACATCCACGAGTGGACCATGGCCGGATTAGGCACCTTTCCGGTTTCCGGACCGTTGCAAATCCAGATAGGCGACCAATCTCAGCCCGACTCGGGTTATCGGTCACGTATCGACAAAGCTACCGAAGAGGCACCATTGGGCTATTACAAAGCCCACCTCACCGACTACGGCATTACTGCCGAACTTACCGCCACCACACGGGCTAGTTTCCAGCGGTACACTTACCACGACACCGATAGCGGCCGTATCATGATTGACTTCATGATTCCAGCCGAATATCGCTACCAGATAGAAGCCTTGGACGTCAAACAAGTATCTCCCCATCGAATCGAAGGGTTTAGCAAGCAGCTATCGCGGGGGGTGTGGTCTAGAGACGCAGACCAAGACTACATCGTTCACTTCGTCATGGAATTCGACCAACCTATTATTCATACGGGTACATGGGTTGACAACAGCATTTCCTCTGGCCAAACTCTCCAAACAGACAGCGTGGGAGCCGCAGGCATGTATGTGGTATTCGATACGCGAAAATCGCCCGCCGTGCAGCTCCGTACAGGCATCTCTTACGTGAGTATCGATAATGCCGCCGCCAACTTATCGGACGAGATTTCGCAGCCTTTCGGTTGGGACTTCGACGCCGTGCGTGAAAATCAACGGCAGGTATGGAATGATTTGTTGGGGCGTATAGCCGTGAGCAGCAACGACCGTAGGGAGAAAATGCGGTTCTACACCAACATGTTCCGCAGTTTGGCCAGCCGCAACATCTTCAGCGATGTGGACGGACGCTGGCGGGATGCCGACGAGCGCATCCAGCAACTTGGCAATGCAGATGACGTGGCGCTCGGTTGCGATGCTTTCTGGAACACGTTTTGGAATCTCAACCAGTTCTGGAATTTGGTCACACCGGAGTGGTCGAGCCGTTGGGTACGTTCGCAGCTGGCCATGTATGACGCAGGGGGGTGGCTAGCCAAGGGCCCTGCGGGTATGGAGTATATCCCCGTAATGGTGGCCGAACACGAGATACCACTGATCGTGGGTGCCTACCAAATGGGCATCCGTGATTTCGATGCCGAGAAAGCATTTGAAGCCGTCTACAAAATGCAAACCACGCCCGCTGAGCGGGTAGGTGGTGGCCTGGCCGGTAACCGCGATCTTGAAACCTACTTGAAACATCGCTATGTACCCCACGATGAAGGAAGGTTTTCCAATTCGTTGGAATATAGCTACGATGATTGGACGGTGTCCCAATTTGCAAAATCATTAGGCAAACAAGAAGCTTACTTGCAGTTTAACGACCGCGGCAACTGGTGGCGCAATGCCATCGATACCGTGACGGGATATGCCCGTATGAAAGATGCCGCAGGTAACTGGCTCCAGGATTTCGATCCGTTCAAATCCGGTGCTAACCGCCATTATGTAGAAGGCAACGCCTGGCAACTTACCTTCTTTGTACCCCAAGACATTCCCGGACTTGCCGACATGATCGGTAAGGAAAACTTTATCGACCGCCTGCAATGGGGATTTGAAGAAACCTACAAATGGCGGTACAATGGCCCAAATGACCAATATTGGGATTACCCCGTCGTGCAGGGCAACCAGCAATCGATGCACTTCGCTTACCTGTTCAACTGGGTAGAGAAGCCCTGGCTTACCCAAAAATGGAGCCGCGCCATCATCGACCGCTATTACGGCTATGGCCTTTCCAACGCCTATTTGGGCGATGAGGATCAGGGGCAGATGAGCGCTTGGTTCGTGATGAGTGCATTGGGGTTGTTTCAGATAGACGGTGGAGCAAGGGAAAACCCCATCTATGAAATCGGCAGCCCGATCTTTGAGCGTGTCGATATCCAACTTGGCGGGCGGTATGGCCGGGGTCAGGTGTTTACGATAACCGCGAAAAATACCTCCCGCGAAAACTGCTATGTACAGCAAGCCTACCTCAATGGAGAGCCTTTGCAGCATTTTTGGTTTTCCGCGTCAGCGTTATTAAAGGGAGGACACCTAGAGCTTGAGATGGGGCCTGAACCAAACCCCAATTGGGGTATTGGCCAACTGCCTCCCCCTGTTTCTTCCCCAGTAAGCAAACCGCATTAAACACACCCATTATAATCCGACAAATCCATAAATTATGAACGTTTATTCGCTTATTTTTATCAGCATCTTCTTTATTGGCGCGTGCCAGCCACCATCCGATGCCTCGCAGCAATTGGCCGAGCGAATCAGTCAAGACACACTCATGCAAACCGTCAAGGCCATGGCCAGGGAAACCGTCTCATCAGGTTTCAATGCGGGTGATGGGTATGCTGAGGTATGGATACGGGATTACAACACCTTCATTGCCTTAGCCACGGAGATTCATCCCTCCGAAACCATCAAGGAAAATCTTCGTATTTTTTTTCGGTTGCAAGGTGATGATGGCAACATTGTGGATGGCTTCATCCCCAAGGCGACCATCCGCGAGGGGGCTGGTGGATATGCCTATATCTACACGCCTTTAGAGCCCAATTTTGCGGGTCATAAAAATACCGTGGAGACAGATCAAGAAAGCTCGCTGGTTCAAGCGGTGTATAAGTACATCACCAAGAGTGGCGACCACCAATTTTTGCAAGAGACCATTGGCCAAACCACTATTGCCACCCGTTTGGAAAACGCCATAGATTTTTTGATGGCCCATCGTTATGATCAAGAATACGGCTTGCTGTGGGGGGCTACTACGGCCGATTGGGGCGATGTGCAACCGGGGCATCCCTGGGGTGTCTACCTCGATGAAAACACCCATTATGCTATTGATATCTATGACAATGCGATGTTCCTAATCGCATTAGACAACCTGATGGAACTATTGCCCGATACGAAAGCGAAATGGGAACCCATCCGCCAGCAAATTGCTGAAAATAGCCTGAAGCACCTGTGGGATGCACAACGGCAGAAATTCATTCCTCATATTTACCTCGATCAATCTCCCTTTCCTGATGCGTTTGACGAAATGGAAGTGTACTATCACGGTGGTACGGCCGTGGCCATCGAGGCAGGTCTGCTCACCACCTATCAAACGAAACATGCACTTGACCGCATGGTAGCCAATGTCAAGGAATCGGGAGCACCATCCATAGGGCTTACCTTATATCCGACCTACCCCGAAGGTAGTTTTGAGAATAAGGGCATGTATCCATACGGTTACCAAAACGGGGGCGATTGGGATTGGTTTGGGGGGCGCATGATTATACAACTCATCCGGCATGGGTTCGTTGCAGAAGCGTATGAACACGTACAACCCATGTTAAAACGCGCCGTCGATAACCAAGGGTTTTATGAATGGTACACCGTCGATAACGAGCCGAAGGGTTCGGGTACGTTCCGGGGATCGGCAGGCGTACTCTACGATGCCGTGGTTATGTTTGAGCAATTTGCATCCGCAAACCGTTGACACACATTCAACGCATGGAACAGCATCGTAAACTTCCAAAAATCCTGTGGGTGGCCTGTGCCGTTGCGGCAATTGGGGGGTTCTTGTTTGGGTTTGACATGGCGGTAGTGTCCGGGATACTGCCGTTGGTGACGAAGCAATTTACACTTTCCGCTTTTCAGCAGGGCTGGTTTGTCTCTTCGGCACTGGTGGGCTGTATCCTGGGTGTGGCGGCCTCCGGCGAGCTCGGCGATCGGTTCGGTCGCCGGCCGATGTTAATGCTTGCTGCGGTCTTGTTTCTGGTATCTGCCCTCGGATGCGCGTTGTTGCCTACATTTTCGTCGATTATCGCCGCTCGTATCCTCGGAGGCGTGGGCGTGGGTATTGCATCCAGCATGGTACCATTGTATATTTCCGAAATTGCCCCGGCTCGCATCAGGGGCCGGCTGGTGACGTATTACCAGCTAGCCGTGACGCTAGGTATCTTGGTGGCATACATGAGCAATGCATTCTTTGTACAGGTGACGCTCGGGATGGCGGGGAATGCATCGACAGGACTCGGTGCATGGTTCCATGAAGAAGTATGGCGGGCGATGTTTATCGCTGGCGCACTACCGGCATTGGTATTCCTGCTGGGATTGTTGGCGGTGCCGGAAAGTCCACGATGGCTGCTGCAAAAGGGGCAGACAGCCGCTGGGATGGCCTTGCTTAACCGATTTGTGGGTGAGGCGGAGGCATTGGCAGATTTAGAACATAAAAAGCAACCCGGGAAGCAACACCATTCGTCTTACCGAGAGCTGTTTTCCCCACGATTGCGTAAAGCACTCCTGCTGGGGTTGCTCCTGCCATTTTTCTCACAGTTCTGCGGGATTAACGCCATCATTTACTACGGGCCAAGCATACTGAACGCCTCTGGCGTGAGCTTATCAAGCTCGCTGCAAAGCCAGATTGTCTTCGGTGCAGCCAACCTCGCGTTTACACTGATCGCCGTATGGAAAGTGGACAAACTGGGGAGGAGACCATTATACCTGATTGGCACATCGGCAGCGGCGTTGAGCCTAGTGGTAGTCGGCGCCAGTCTATATGCCGAAAACACACGGGGGGTACTATTACTCTTTTCGGTCATTGTTTTCTTAGCGAGCTTTGCGTTTTCAATTGGACCGCTGAAGTTTGTGGTGGCTGCTGAAATCTTTCCCGCACATATCCGTGGAAGGGCGATGGCACTCAGCATCATGGTCATGTGGGTAGCCGATACGATCATTGGGCAGTTGACACCCATACTGCTGGATCGGATCGGGGCCGCTTTTACCTTCTGGTTCTTCGCATTGTGGTGTGTACTCGCATTTTTCACCGTATACCGGCTGTTGCCAGAGACAAAAGGCAAATCGCTGGAGGAAATCGAGCGTCAGTGGCAGGAGAACGGATAAGTAACCATTGCCGTTGTCTGTAGTGCCCTTATTTATTGGCTTTGGTGGATTTGTCAATTGCGATCCTATAACTATGTCCTATCTTTGTCGTCAGCGCGACTAATCAAAAACAGCGATAAACCATTAATATGCGAACGTTATGACCCGTATTTTTCTGTCGTTGATCTATGTTAGCCTATTGCTATCGTGTCAACGGCAACCTTCCGTCAAGGGCATTCCCGTCGTACAGAAGGGGCTCGCACGGGTGGATGCCATGTCAGCCATACCTCGACCCTACCAACTCATCGATTGGAATGCACTCAGCATACAATACGACCACACGGTCTACGATTTCAATGCCGAAGGCGACTACTGGCCATTGGTTTGGATGGATAGTACCTACAAGAATTTTGAGCAACCCACTCTAGGCCTCTATACCGCCATGGGCGATGCCCGCCAAGGGATACATAACCATCAGGGCATGTTTCACGAATCACTGGCCACCATGGGCGGTGTATTGGGTGCGACGTTGGTGGGTATCGACAAACAAAACCAAAACGGCCTGAACTATGTAGGCATGTTACGCAACTACTTCAATCGTGACAACGGGTGGAACATTATGATGAATAATACGGCGCCCGAGGTCGCGCTATTGGGAGGAGGTTATGGCCGCGACTGGTGGTATGATGTTTACCCCAATGTATTATTTTATGCCATCTACAATCACTACCCTGACGAACCGGGTTTTGACACGTTAGCCCGTCGGGTAGCCGAACAGTTTTACAAAGCTGATTCGGTGCTTGCGGGCGATTACAGCCATACCTTTTTTGATTATGCGCAGCTTGCCCCGCAATCCAACTGGATATGCGCCCAAGAAGATGCCGCAGCCGGCCATGCATGGGTACTTTATGCAGCATACAAAAAATTTGGTGACCCCCGCTACCTCGAGGGTGCCATCCGGGCGCAACGGGCGCTAGTATCACAGACCGAAAACCGCTTTTATGAAATATTGATGCCGTTTGGTGCCTATACCGCCGCCCGTATCAACGCTGAGCAGGACGAAAATTTCGATGTACAGCAAATTTTAGCGTGGACATTTGATGGCACTTCGGTATGCCGTGAGGGATGGGGGGTATTGGTTGGCCAATGGAATGGATTTGATATTTCAGGCTTGGTGGGCAGCACCGTGGATCATGGAGGTTATGCGTTCTTGATGAATACCTTTGATACCGCCATCCCTTTGGTACCGATGGTGCGGTACGACCAGTCATACGCCAGCATCATTGGCAAATGGATGCTACATGCCGCCAATGCATCCCGCTTGTTTTATCCACAATATATTCCCGCAGCACACCAAACCATTCCCGAACTGGCTGACGCTACGAAAGGCGTTATCGGTTACGAGGGGTTGGTCAGGGAATCGACATTCGAGGAATACAAGCACATCCCTGCCCCCATAGCACAAGGCGATGGCCCTAAGTGGGTTCCTGGCAAAAATCCTGACGTATCCCAATTTAGTGTTTATGGAAGTGCGCATGTAGGCGTCTTTGGCAGCATCATTCGGCCGACCAATGTCGAAAGCATTCTCCAATTGGATCTCCTAGCAACCGATTTTTTCCGTGACGAAGCCTATCCTAGCTTCCTCTACTACAATCCGTACAGCGAAGAAAAGCAAGTGGAGGTGATGCCTCCCACGGGCAGCGGCCTTGTGGATCTATATGATGCGGCACAGGGTAGGTTTATCGCCCATGGCATATCGGGAACAACCCGGTTGACGCTTGCAGCAGAAACCGCTGCCGTGCTGGTGGTTGTACCAGCTGAGGCGACATTAAGCCGTGAAGGCAAAAAATTGCTTGCCAATGGTGTTGTGATTGATTATCAGTTTAGCTCGGCAAACGAATAGCCGAATTCACATCATCGCCGAAATTGCCGGAACAGAAACACCAGAAATGCGATAAAGGGCAGTAATGCGCTGATGGCCGCGCAGCCGATAATAAATGCGCCCAAACCCATCGCCCATTGCGGGTCATTGGTCGTTTGGTGGCTGGTCACATCCCAAAAATACATGGCCACCGCTACATTTCCCAAAGCTAACAGCACATAGATGGCCTTTGATTGGCCATGTTTCCATGCATGCCAAATCAGGAAGGCGTAAAAAACAACCAAACCAACACCAATAGCAATAAACAACGTGTTTTCAGTCATGTTTGCTCCAAAAATACGATTCGATCTCGAAAAGACAAGAACTTCTGTCAGCGAGGTAAATGGCTAAAAAAATGAAAGGTTTCCAAACGGGGAGAATGGAAACCTTTACTAACCAATTATAAACCTAAATTATGATGGTACAAAGATAGTGTGTTTTTAACACTATGCAAAATATTTTTTTACTTTTTTTCTGTTACTTGATTTGGGAATACGGCGAAAACCCGCAATCATCAAAATTGGTCAATATCCTGCCATTGGGCCCCGCCATTGATTGCCGACCACACCAACGCATCGAGGTCGTTCATTTCATTACCCCCCGCACGTGTGTTGGTCAGCACAGCCCAGTTATATCCCGTACTTGTGCGCACCCACAGCGTTAACGTACCGGGCAACGACCCCGTATGCCACCAATGGTTGGCGTTATTGACACTCCAGCCCAATGCATACCCCGATGCTGTGGCCAAGGCGGGAACTTGGGTCATTGTCGTAATTGAATTGGCCGTCAGGATATCGGCTTTGGAGGCAAAGCCATCGACATGTACCAATAGTTTCGCCAAATCTTTCGCCGAAGCAATCCACCCCCCATGGGCATCCATCCTCGCGATCTGGTAAGCATAGGGATTAGCCCCCCCTGCAGCGGTTCCGTAGTATTTCACTTCACCGGCCTTTCGATCGGCCAGCGTATTGCCGCCCACCGTCATTTTCGTGATACCTAACGGGGATAAGATGGCATCCTTCACATACTGCTCATAACCCTTGCCGGTCACTTGCTCAATGATACGCCCTAGCACGCAATATCCGAAGTTTGAGTAAGCATAGGTATTGCCGGGAGCCACCTGTAACACACGGTTATCCAACGTCCACGTAATCAACTCTTCGGCGTTCAGGGTGGGATTGCTAAACATGGGGTCATTGGCTGTATTGCCCCAATTTCCTATGGTATGGTTAAGCAAATGTCTTACCGTAACCGCTTTCAGGTGGTCGTTATAGGCTTTCGTACCATAGGTATTGCCCAGCAATGCTCCCTCTCCAAACACGCGGTCATCTAACGACAGCTTGCCCTCTTCTACTAACTTCGTAAATGCAATGCCCGTGATTGATTTGGATACGCTTGCCGTACGAAATAGACTTTCCGTAGTCGCATCCTCGCCAGCCTCCTTATCCGCCTTGCCGTACGCTTTTACATATACCAATTTTTCGCCCTTCGTAATGGCTAAAGACAATGCCGGTACATCATATTTAGTCATGTAGGCCGCAACCGCGTTGTCCACGATGGCAATGTCCTGCTGTTCCACATCAGGTTTGGGGGGATCGGGTTGTTGTGGTTCAGGTGAATTGCCTTTAGAGCAGGCAAAAAATAACATTAGGGTCGTTGAAAACACCGCGAAATGGTGCATGGTCATTCTTGTTCTCATTGTTTTGGTTTTCCTTTGTTTATTCGTCAATTGGCAGTCAGCACTCGGCCCAGCCTTTTATGCTAATTCTATACACCTATATCGTATTCCATTGCAAGAGGTCAACACTATTTCTCAAAAAAATCCATTACTCGTTCGCTCCATTACCAAATCAGGTGTCCAATTTCCCTTTTCTTAGCCCCAGTCCACCCAAAATGAGCGATCTGAAATGCTACTATACCGCAATATTTCGTAAATTCGGGCGATTTAATAAGCCTATGGTGCGTTGGTTATCTTGTTTTCTGGTATTGATGTGGTGTTCGCTTCCAGCATTCAATTGCCATGCCCAGCCCATCCAGTTCCAGCAGCTCGACATGGAAGATGGCCTTTCGCATAACCATGTGACCAATATCCTTAAAGACAAACGTGGGTTCCTGTGGTTCGGCACCCTTGCAGGCCTTAATCGTTATGATGGACATGAGTTCCACGTATTCCGCCACATACCAAACGATAGCGGCAGCATTATAGATAACGGCATCAACGAACTGTTCCTCGGGCCGAAAGGGCAATTGTGGGTCAGAACCCAACTGGGTATGAACATCTATGACGACACCCAGCAGCGCTTTATCCGCAATGTGGACAGTGTGCTCCAGACCATGGGAATCCCCACAGGCGATGTCTTGGCGGTACAGTGTGATACGTTAGCGAATTGCTGGTTATTGCATGGTGATGGTCGCGTATATCGCCATCGGGCTGTCGGGGCCGTTGTCGCCTATCAAGAACCCGATGAGACGCCGATCAGTGGTTTGGCATTGGATCAGCAGGGCAATCCATGGGTGATCAGTGAGCGTGGCGCCGTTCGTCAATTAGATGCGGAGTCATTGGCGATCCGTTGGTCACAGGTACTTCCATTGGCCGAATCACGTATCGTGGCCAATTTCCAATTGCTCATAGACCACCGCGGGCTCCCTTGGGCGTATGTCAGAAACCAACCTTACGGCATGTTTTGGTGGCCACAACGAGATGCTCCCCCCGTGCACCTCACCACAGGGTCTTCGGAGTTCCGGTTAAATAACATGAACATCTACGACTTGGCTCAAGATCAGCAAGGACGTATCTGGGTCGCGACCGACCATGGTGGGGTCAATGTGTTAGATCCAAGTAGCGGGCAGATATCCTACCTTTTGCATGATGACTTCAATGATCGCTCGCTGCGGCACAATAGCGCGACTGCCGTCTATTGTGACCATGATGGCATCACGTGGGTAGGCACTTTCAAGGCGGGTGTCAGCTATTACCATCCCCACCAAATCCAGTTTACGCTATACAAGCACCACGTAGGCGCATCTGATGGTGTACTGCCATTTGACGATATCAACCAATTTACGGAAGATGCGATAGGGAATATATGGATCGGCACAAATGGTGGCGGCCTTATTTACTTCGATCGGCAAGCCCATCGGTTCACGCAATACCGGCATGACCCGAATGATCCCCAAAGTATCGGCAGTGACGTCATCGTCAGCATGTTGGTTGACGATGAGGGTGTCCTGTGGGCAGGCACGTACCATGGCGGGCTCAATCGCTTTAACAACGGGCGTTTTATCCGCTACCTCCACGATTCCGCTGATTCTACCTCGATCAGTGATAACAGTGCGTGGGAATTGTTCGAAGATTCGAAAGGGCGCTTTTGGGTGGGAACACTTAATGGAGGCCTGAACCTACTGGACAAAAAAACGGGTCGATTTACCCGTATGGGAACCGGTTCGGAGGGGTTCACCCAATCGGGCTATGTCCAAGCCATTGCCGAAGACCATACGGGTGCACTTTGGTTTGGAACGGCTAGTGGTCTCGAAGTCTTGATGCCAAATGGTGATTTCCGTTATTTTACCTATGACGCAAATGACCCCAATAGCTTAGCCAATGATTATGTCTCGGATATCCTGGAAGATAGCCAACGCCGTATCTGGATCTCTACCCGCGAGGGGCTTAGTCTGTATGACAATGAAACGGGCAAATTCCGGAACTTTCGAACGACAGACGGAATGCCCGATAACACGGTAATGGCGATCTTGGAAGATCAACATGGCACCATTTGGGCAACTACGACCAAGGGGCTTTCGGCTATTCGCCAGGATCCAACCAACGCCGATCAATGGCGGTTTTGGAATTATGACCGCAGGGACGGCTTGCAGGCTTCATGGTTTAACGAATATGCCGCCTATCGAATGAGGAGCGGAGAATTACTCTTCGGAGGCCCGGCTGGATTCAACATCATTGATCCGGCACACGTCAAGCACACGCCCTTATTTGCCCAACCCATCTTAACGGATTTCCAACTGTTTAATAGCAGCGTGGATGCGGCTAACTGGGTTTCCAAAGACCGGATTGTCCTCGCTCATGACCAAAATGTCCTCAGCCTGGTCGTTGCATCGCTCCACTTCGTCAACAAAGACCGTGTTCGCTTCCGGTATACGCTCGAAGGGTTTGACGAACGCTGGTTTGCATTGGACCGCCAAACGCGCAAAGCGACCTTTACCAACCTCGATCCGGGCGAATACCGATTCAACGTGATGATATCCGCAGATGGCGAAACCTGGAGCGCCCCCTACACGTTGGCCCATATCTCGATATTACCTCCTTTTTGGAAAACGGGCTGGGCTTACCTACTTTATACCTTGGTATTCGTTGGTAGTATCCTAACCATCCGCCACGTGGAGCGTACCCGAGAAAAGACTCGTTTCGCGCTGCAACAGGAACGGCAACAAGCAAAGCAGCTCGCAGAATTGGACAAACTCAAGACCCGGTTCTTTACCAATGTAAGCCATGAATTCCGAACACCTATCAACTTAATCCTAGCGCCCTTAGATAAATTGTATCGCGAAGCACCGTCCGAATCGACCAAACGCCATCTCACGTTGGTAGAGCGCAATGCGCGGCGGTTGCTCAACCTCGTCAACCAACTCCTTGATTTCAGGAAAGTAGATGTACAATTGCTCAAACCTAGTTTGGAACGGGGCGATATCGCATTGGCGATTTGTGGCCATGCCGAATCGTTTATCGACCTCGCTGAAGATAAAAAGATCGATTACCGTTTTACGCTCAGTAAAACACATTACGAAGCGTGGTTTGATCCGGATAAACTAGAACGCATCCTATTCAATCTATTATCTAACGCATTCAAATTCACCCCAGTAGGCGGCAAAATCACATTGGACGTACAGTTTGCTGAAACAATTACATTGACCGTAAGTGATACGGGCATTGGCATACCTCCCGAATCTCTGGCGCTTGTTTTCGACCGCTACTTCCAACACGAAATGCCCGGAGATATCCTGAATAAAGGCAATGGCATTGGATTAGCCATCACCCACGAGTATGTCAAGTTGCTTGGCGGCCACATCACGGTAGAGAGTGCACTTGAAAAAGGGAGCACCTTTACGGTCGTCCTGCCGTTGGAAGCTCCGGTCTCCAGTACCCCATCAGACCTCTCCGCAGAACCTAGTACCGCCGTGGGTAAGCAACGTGTCTTGCTTGTCGAGGATGACGAAGATTTCCGCTTCTATTTGAAGGATAACTTATGCGAGCATTTTATGATATATGAAGCGCACGATGCTTCCTCAGGGTGGGCAAAAGCATTAGCCGTGCACCCTGATATTATCGTATCTGATGTCAGTATGCCCGGTGAAGACGGATTATCCTTGTGTAAGCGTCTCAAAAGCGACAAGCGTACGCAGCACATTCCCGTTATCCTGCTTACGGCCATGGCGGAAGAGCACATGCAGTTAGCCGGTATCGAAGCGGGCGCGACAGATTACATCACTAAACCATTCAATTTTGAACTCCTGCGTTCCAAACTCCACAGCATCCTCAAGCAAAAAGACTCGATGGAACGCACCTACAAAAAACGGCTCGATGTCCATCCAAGTGACAAAACCGTCGTCTCGTTCGATGAACAATTCATGCAAAAAGCCCTCGAGGTGGTCGAACGGCAGATGGGTTCATCCGGTTTTTCGGTCGAACGCCTAGCCAACGAGATGGGCTTAAGTCGGGTCGGGCTTTACAAGCGGATACTGACGCTTACTGGCTATACACCCTCCGAATTTATCCGCAATACACGCATCAGACGTGCTGCCCAGTTGCTGGAACAATCCGGGCTTACCGTAGCCGAGGTGGCTTATCAAGTCGGGTTCAATAATCCGAAACAGTTTAGCAAATATTTCAAGCTCCTCTATGGCGTAGCCCCCTCCGCCTACCGTAAATAATTGGGGGTTTTAACTGAAAAGTTAACTAAAGCGCCCTAATTTATTAACACTTCCATCCCTTCAGCCGAGGCCGTTCCACTTAATTTTGTGGCAATAACCAATGTACTTAACCCCATTCAGTTTTTATGATTAAGATGAAACTTGCCTTCGTTATCGTATCGCTTTCCCTTGGTATATGTTGTTTTGGCACGATTGCCCAGCCATCGGCAACCGCACAGGAAGGGCATCCAACGATCACCCGTACGGAAACCGGCGTTTCCTTGACGTTTGATGGACTGGCCACCTCAATTGATCAGGTCGTGGCATTGGACGTCATCACCGATGGGATCATCCATGTAACTGCCAAGCCCGTAGCCAGTACTGTAAAGCCGAGCGAATCATTGGTCATCGTCGATTCATTACGCCATAATGCCGGCCCGTGGACAATAGAGGAGCATGATGGCCACCTCTACCTGAAGACCGCTGCACTGACCGCTCGAGTGTCATTGCTTTCGGGTGCGGTCGATTTCCTCGATCTGCAAGGCCAAAAATTACTGTCCGAACAACGACGTGACGCCACCACATTCGAAGCCGGAGCATACGATGGTGATGCATTCTATCGGGTACGCCAACATTTCGGAGTATCAGAGACCGAGGGATTATATGGCTTAGGGCAGCATCAAAATGCTGTAATGAACTATCAGGGCAGGCAGGTGACCTTACTGCAATACAATACGATGATCGGTATTCCCTTTCTCCTTTCAACCAACAATTACGGTCTCCTTTGGCATAATTATTCCATCACCAAAGCAGGGGACGTCCGGCCGCTCCTTCCCTTATCAGCTTTCCGATTATATTCCAAGGAAGGTCAGCGAGGATGGCTAACCGCTACTTATCGCAACAAAAACAACCCCAACACCGTCTTAATCTCGCGGCCTGAGTCTGAAATTTCATACCGATACTTGAGTGACCAACCCAAATTCCCTGAAGGTATTGACTTGGCAAACAGCTTGGTTAGCTACGAGGGGCAAGTGGAATCGCCTTATGATGGTTTGCATCGACTGCATTTTAACTATTCTGGCTACCTCAAAGTGTGGATAGACGGCAAACTAAAAGAAGACCGCTGGCGCGAATCATGGAATGCTGGCTCATTCGAGATCAGCCTGGATATGCAGGCTGGCCATCGCCATGACATCCGTATCGAGTGGTTACCCGATGGTGGCCAGTCTTACCTCGGCATCGAATGGCAACGGCCTATCCCAGACGCCAGCAAGGGGACGTTTTCCTTCGATTCGGAAGCTGGAGACGGGGTAGATTATTACTTTATCGCCGGGGAAACCATGGACGACGTCATTGGGGGATACCGGCACCTTACCGGCCGTGCACCCATTATGCCGCGTTGGTCTTTTGGCTTCTGGCAGAGCCGTGAACGCTACAAGACCCAAGCGGAACTCGAAGAGGTTGCGATGCAATTCCGCAAGCGTCAGATACCCATTGATAATATCGTGCAAGACTGGTCGTATTGGCGGGAACACGATTGGGGGAGCCACGACTTCGACCCCGAACGTTTCCCCGATCCCGACGGCATGGTAAAACGACTACACGCCGACCATTTCAAACTCATGATATCGGTATGGCCCAAGATCAACGAAGCATCCAGTGTATACCCGCTTTTCCGTGATAAGGAGTGGATTTACCCACGCAATATTTACGACGGCCGTAAGGATTGGATTGGTAAAGGCTATACCTCTACGTTTTATGACCCATTCCATGCAGGCGCTCGTACCGGTTTCTGGAACCTGATGAATGAAAAACTCTACAAAAAAGGAGTTGACGCTTGGTGGATGGATGCCAGCGAGCCCGATGTCCATTCCAACATCAACATTGCCGAGCGGAAATCTGTCATGCAACCAGCTATCGGGTCATCGGCACGCTATTACAACGCCTTCCCCTTGGAAAATGCACGTGGCATCTACGAAGGGCAACGACAAACCGATCCAAACAACCGCGTTTTCATCCTCACTCGCTCGTATTTTGCCGGTCAGCAACGATATGCCGCTGCAGCGTGGAGTGGAGACATTTCTTCACGTTGGCATGATATGAGAGACCAGATCGCTGCAGGAATCAATTTTTCGATGTCTGGAACCCCCTATTGGACCATGGATGCCGGTGGATTTCTGGTCGAACGCCGTTTCCATGAGCCCAACGCCGAGGACCTCGAAGAGTGGCGCGAAATGAATACTCGCTGGTACCAATACGGAGCTTTCCTCCCCATGTTCCGGGCACATGGGCAATTCCCATTCCGCGAACCATTCCATATCGCCCATGAAGAACACCCCGCATATCGCAGTATGGTCTATTTCATCCAACTGCGCTACCGCCTGCTGCCTTATAATTATTCGCTTGCCGGGAAAACGTATCTCGACCATTATACGATGATTCGCGGATTAGCCATGGATTTTCCTAACGATAGCCGTGTGTATAACATCAATGACCAATACCTCTTCGGGCCTGCGTTATTGGTTTGCCCAGTGACGGAGATGGGCGCTACTACACGTGCAGTGTACTTGCCGGCGGGTCACGGTTGGTATGACTTCTATTCCGGCGATTATTACGAGGGTGGCCAACAGCTAGAAGCACCTGCGCCATACGAACGCATGCCCGTATTTGCTAAAGCGGGCAGCATCATTCCGGTAGGACCTGAATTGCAATACACAGATGAAAAACCGGCCAAGGAAGTCACCCTCTACGTATATGCCGGTGCCGATGCGTCTTTTTTACTCTACGAAGACGAAGGCACGAACAATAACTATGAGCAGGGTCGATACAGCACCATCACCCTCACGTACGACGACCAGACCCAGCACCTACATATTGGCGATAGGAAGGGGTCATTTGAAGGGATGCTAACGCAGCGGAAATTCAATGTGGTGTATGTCGATACGGACAATCCACAAGGATATGATACGGGTCAAGGGCGGACAAAAACCGTTGCCTATACCGGAAAGAAGCTTAGCATATCCCTGCGATAATGCAGTTCCGTGTTTTTAAACAGATAGGGGGTGCAAAAGTTAACCATCGCACCCCCATTTGTTAACATAGCACACCCCTACCGCAGGCTGTTTTAAATTACTTTTGTTTCCGTAACCAATGTAAATAAGCCCAACTTTCGTTTTGTCTTATTGGAAATAACTATTTATAAATTAAACTATGGTATCCATTTTTTACAAACCTCATCCAAAGCGGCTAATTCATCTCGGCATGGGATGTCTAGCCCTTCACCTTGCGGTTAATCCGGGTATATCCCTTGCCAACGGGATGCTTGGACACACCGCCCTCCCAACGCACCTCGTTCAGCAGGTAATTACAGGAACCGTTGTGAACGCATCGGGTATACCCATCTCCGGCGTAACGGTACGCGAAAAAAACACCAACACGGCAACCACCACCGATGAAAACGGTAGGTATCAAATCACGGTGTCCACAGGTCAAGCGACGCTGGTATTTTCGTCAATTGGGTACACTTCGCAGGAAATCGAGCTTAGTGGCAGCAGCTCCGCCAATGTTACGTTAGCAGAAGACACCCACATGCTTGAAGAACTGGTCGTCGTGGGATATGGCACCCAGAAAAAGAGGCTCACCACCGGCGCGAGCATCCAAGTAAAGGGCGACGACATCCAGAAGCTCAGCACCACAAACGTGGTCAATGCACTGCAGAGCAGCTCACCGGGGGTCCAGATTACCCAGAGTTCAGGTATGCCCGGCCAGGGATTCAAGGTCAACATCCGGGGTATCGGTACCATCGGGGATTCACAGCCACTTTATGTCATTGACAACGTCATCGGCGGTGACATCAACTCACTCAACCCTTCGGATATTGAATCCATTGACATCCTCAAGGATGCAGCCTCGGCAGCCATCTATGGTGCCCGGGCAGCTAACGGAGTCATATTCGTGACAACCAAGCAAGGCAAAGCAGGTAAAGTGCAGTTGAGTTACGATACGTTCGTGGGCTGGCAGAATGCCTATAAAATAGCCCCGCTGCTCAACGCAAAGGAATATATGGCCATCCAGGACGAGCGCCGTTATAACGATGGGTTGGCCCCGTACGATTGGGCGACACTCATCCCCAACCAATACCAGCAAATCCAGGATGGTACGTGGAATGGCACCAACTGGCTGAAGGAAATCCACAATGAAAATGCCTTGACGCAAAACCATGCGTTCAATTTGACGGGCGGAACGGATCGTTCTAGGTTTGCCCTCGGTTATTCGTTTGCACAGCAAGATGGTATCTTCGGCAAACCGGTGCAGCCCCATCTTGACCGACACACCGTACGGATTAATTCGGACCATGTCATCCTGAGGAAAAATGAACTGGATATTATCAAATTTGGCCAAAACCTGACCTATACTTACCGGGCCAATTCCGGTATCGGCATCGGTAACATTTATTGGAACGACATCAACAATATGTTGAAAGGCAATCCGCTGCTTCCGGTATACAACACCGACGGCGAATATTACGACCAACCCAGCAAAGTGGCCGACGGATGGGCATTAGATGGGGCTACGGCTAACCCGATTGCGGACATGGTGTACCGGCGCGGGCAAAACCTGAGCAAAAGCCATGCTGCCATGGCCAATGCCTACCTGGAAATCCAGCCCATCGAAGGTTTGCGATTCCGCAGCAGCTTTGGTTACCGGATGAGCGCTTACTCCTATCGGTCGTATACACCCACATTCCACTTGTCAACCACCTCCATCAATGACATCGATGACATCTCCCAAAGCCAAGGCATGGGACATAACTGGACATTGGAAAATACGCTTTCCTACCAACGCACTGTCGGCAACGGCCATCACTTCGACGCCGTCATCGGCCAGTCTATCGAACATTGGGGGATCGGTGAGGACCTGAGTGTTTCTACGCAGAACTCGTCATTCCCGGGCAGTTGGAAACATGCTTATGTGGGCAACTGGATAGCATTTCCGGGCTATACGCCAGCCATCGGAGGGGCCCATTGGGGAGAAGCAAAAAATGCCGCAGTTTTTGGCCGTATCAATTATAACTACAATGAAACGTACCTGCTTTCGGTCATCATGCGGGCGGACGCGTCGTCCAATTTTTATCGTGGCAAGCGTTGGGGCTATTTCCCTTCGGTATCTGCAGGCTGGATCGCCACTAATGAATCATTCCTGGAATCGAGCGACTGGCTCAATTTCCTGAAACTCCGCGGAAGCTGGGGGCAAAATGGCAATTCGAGCATCGCTCCTTTCCAATACCTAGCCACCATCGCCATCGACCGCCAAAACGGCTATTACTTCGGCAACGATAAAAACACGCTGCTCAGCGGCGCATATCCGGACATCCTGCCCAATCCCAATGTCTCTTGGGAAACGTCAGAGCAGCTCAACCTGGGTTTCGATGCGCAATTCGCCAATAACCGCCTCGGCGTCGTCTTTGATTGGTACCGCAAATCAACCATCGATTGGTTAGTTCAAGCACCAGTATTAGCCATTTTCGGAACGGCAGCCCCCTTTATCAATGGTGGTGATATTCGAAACGAAGGTGTGGAGCTAGGGCTGACCTGGAACGAAACCATAGGAGATTTTACCTATGGCATCAACGTCAATGGTGCATATAACCGAAACCGTGTGGTGCGCATCGCCAATGCAGAAGGCCTCATCAACGGTCAAGCGAATGTATTGAGCCAGGGTACCATGCCCATGTACCGTGCTGAAGTAGGCTATCCAATTGGGTATTTCTTTGGCTATAAGACCGAAGGCATCTTCCAGAACGACGAGCAGATTGCCGACTACAGGGCCAGGGGTCTCGGCGTGTTGTCTACGGCACAACCCGGTGATGTGATTTTCTCGGACACCAATCGCGACGGTTTCATCACCGAAGATGACAAAGTGCAAATCGGCAACCCACACCCCGATTTCACCACCGGTCTAAACCTTTCTTTCGGTTATAAGGGATTTGACCTAAACATCGCCGCTTATGGCTCGTTCGGCCATCAAATTGCGAAATCATACCGTTCATTTGCTGACAGCCCTTTTCAAAACTACACCACCGACGTATTCCAGCGGTGGCACGGTGAGGGTACTTCAAACCGTTATCCACGATTGACCATCGGAAGCCATACCAATTATCAGTACATTTCCGATATCTATATTGAGGACGCTGACTTTTTGCGCATCCAAAACGTAACCTTGGGCTATAACCTCAAATCGGCATTCCCGAAACTGCCATTAGGTAACGCGCGGCTATATGTCAGCGGGCAAAACCTCTACACCTTTACCAATTATTCCGGAATGGATCCCGAGATTGGTTATGGAGACGACCAGGGGTGGGTATCAGGCATCGACCTCGGTTTCTTCCCCAGCCCACGCAACTTCGTCATTGGTTTGAATGTCAATTTTTAAGCTAAAAAATAAGATGAAAAAGATCATATCTCTGGTAGCCCTAGCCATTACCTTTTCCAGTTGTGAAAAGTTCTTGGATACGGAGAGCTACGACAAAAAGAATACGGGTAATTTCCCCTTGAATGCTGCCGATGCCGAGCAGATGATTACAGGTATCTATTCTACGTTCAGTACAGCGATTTCGAATGCCGCCAATACCCATTTCTATGCGGCTGAGCTGGCTTCTGACGACCGCTTTGGCGGGGGTGGTGAAAACGACCGCGACATGCATGGTCTCGACCACCTGATGAATACCCAGCCAAACCGGTTCCAAACCTATTGGGAAGCCCGTTATCAGGGTATCTTCCGCGCCAATACCGCCATTGCAACAATTGACAATGTGACCACTTGGAATGATGCGACGCAGCGCGACAGGTTGCTTGGAGAAACATACTTCCTCCGGGCACTCTTCTACTTTGAACTTTCCCAAATGTTTGGCGAAGTGCCCCTGGTGACCACACCTGAGGCCGAAAACATTCCCAAGTCACCTGCTGCCGAAACATACGGCCAGATAGCCTACGACCTGCAGCAAGCCATTTCACTCCTGCCCTCTACCCCTTACACCGGTACCGCCTCCGGGCACGCCACCAAATGGGCTGCTCAAGCGTTAGCTGCACGGGTATTCCTGTTTTACACCGGTTATTATCAGCAATCCTCATTGCCGGTGGCCGAGGGTGGTGAAATCACTAAGGCACAAATCATTACTTGGCTGGACGAGTGTATCGGTAGCAGCGGCCACGACCTCGTGTCTGACTTCCGCAACCTTTGGCCGTATACCAATGAACACACGGCTGCTGACTACGACTACGTGACAGACAACGGCTTGCGCTGGGAGGGTGACGGCAATAAGGAAACCGTGTTTGCCGTCAAGTTCGGAACGTTAGTAGACTGGGGCAACGAATACACCCTCGGTTACTCCAACCAATATGTGCTGCACTTCGGACTTCGGTCGAACAATGGGCAAGCCAATACGTTCCCCTTCGGACAAGGTTGGGGTGCGGGGCCTGTAAACACCAATTTGTGGAATCAATGGCGCCAGGCAGAACCCAATGATATCCGTCGCACGGCATCCATCATGAATGCGGAGACCGACGTCGATGATTATATTTACGGTGCCGATGCACAAATGGAAGAAACCGGTTTTTGGCAGAAAAAATACATCCCGATCACAGCCTACCGCGAAGGCGGTTTATTGCCTTCCTACGCCATCATCGCTGATGCAGCACCCACCGATTTCCAGTTGGCACACACCCAAGACCTCGTGCTGATCCGGTTTGCAGACGTATTGCTCATGCACTCCGAATTGGTCGAAAACAATACCGGCCTCAACCGCGTAAGGACCCGTGCTGGGCTTGGCAATGTCGCCTATTCGCTGGATGCAATCAAGCGCGAGCGTCGTTGGGAGCTTGCCTTCGAAGGCCTGCGTTACTTCGACCTCATGCGTTGGCATGATGCTGCCGATGCACTGGCCTCACAGGAAGGGGTAGCCATCAAAAATAAAGGGGTGGATACCCAAATGCGTGGTTTTGGAGGAGGCTATCGTGCGCGCTATCAAGCCACAGGAGGGTTCTGGCCTATTCCGCAAAATGAGATTTTATTGTCTGATGGGGTACTTATCCAAAACCCGGGATGGGGTACACCAGAAGCCGAATTCCCAGGATGGTAATACAAAAAGGTATAAAACGATGAAAACAACGATAAAAAATTGGTCAATATGGGCGATACTGCTGGTACTAGCAGGCGTCTCCTGCGAGCCCATCGAAGACCGTATGGAAATGACCGGCGCGATCAGCGCCGAACAACTCGACATTACAGCCACTCCGCTGGTGATAGACGGCAAGCGTTCAAACAAGGTGGTATTGGATAACAAGAGTCCGGTGCTGTCCTCTTGGGATTATGGCGTTGGTGTCACACAGCGAAAATCTGATACCGTACTGCTGGTAACTACCGGCGACACTGATATCATTTTCACAGGGCTTAACCCGAATGGCACCAAAATTAACAAAACCTTGACGGTAAATGTGGAAGAACTCACCTATGACGTACCCCTTGAATGGGGTTACCTTACCGGTGGGTCGGAAAAAGAATGGGTATGGGATGATACCAAACCTGCCGTGTGGGGAAATGGTGGCTATATGGGTAGCAGTAAGCCAGAATGGTGGGTGTTAACCATCGGTGATATTCCGGGCCAAGCTCCCAATGAAGGCGAGGGGGCAAAGATGGTGTTCTCGCTTAGCGGATCAACGCTTACCAAGGTCAAGTCCAATGGTGATACCGAGGTCGGCTCCTTCTCCTTCGACATGACCAAAATCATCACCCTTGATAATGGCGACACCTGGGCTAGGGGGAAACTCACCACCCGTGGCGTTACCGTGCTTTGCGGCATTTCACCCAATGAGGGTGGAGCCCCCGTCTATGAGTACGATATCCTCTTGCTCGATAACGGTGAAATG
Organism: uncultured Parapedobacter sp.; assembly: GCA_964498395.1. GTDB lineage: Bacteria > Bacteroidota > Bacteroidia > Sphingobacteriales > Sphingobacteriaceae > Parapedobacter. The sequence continues at coordinate 120,856 of CAZCHE010000006.1, forward strand.
GCATTAAGCTATCCCGAACCCGGTGTAGGCCCTTGGGGTACCGCCTGGTTCTGGATGTTCAAAGCGGTTGATTAGTAACGACAACAAAAAGGGGGATGAGTAATCCCCCTTTTTTATGCTGAAAGTATCGTAATTGATTAAAGATACCTAACCCTTCTTTTACCTCGGCGGGTGTTGTCGTCGCCAATCCATCGGCATTCATTTCCGTTCGACGGTTAAGTTATAGTACAATAATAGCTGTTTTCTATGAAATAAATTCGAAAACACCTTGTTATTGCCCACCTCGTTAAGTCATCCTTCAAATTTGAATTATTTTTAGAAATCCAGCCCGATTATTGGAAGGTTATTGCGCAATCTCAAAGAAAAATAAAAAAAATGCAATTTGGCATTGGGGGTTTTTTCCGGATTGATTGACTATGATTATAGACAGTACGTGAAAACTAGCACAAACCTTAAATAGAAAAGCAACAATCAACAAGGGGCCACGCTCCTTCTTAACTACCGGGCAAATGCAACGAATAACATTCATTACCATCATTTGTATTTCAATAGGCCTCTCCCTATCGGCACAAATACAGGCCAGCAAACACGTTTTCGCCAAAAACAGTTCTGATCGGGCAAGCCATTCAACTACCGTTCCACTGTCGACGGTCATCAAGTCTATCGAAAGCAAATTTGGCGTATCGATTGGATACCGCTCAGGCACATTGGAAAACCAGACAATCGCGTTAGCCGAATTGGGTCAAGCGGCATCCGCTGAAGCGGCATTGAACACCGCCTTGCGCAACACTTCATTGCATTACAAAACCGTGGGCAACGATTTCTATGTTATCTATCATGATAAAAACAAGACTTCGGTTTCCGAAAATAAGTCGGTCGCGCGGCAAGAGCGCGTCATCAGGGGGCAGGTGGTTGATGAACAGGGCAACGCCTTTGAGGGCGTGAGTGTTTCTGTTGCTGGCAGATCATTGACCCGGGCAACAGACGCACAGGGTAATTTTGAGATCACATTGCCCGCCGATGCGGATTCGTTGATATTCACCTATATCGGCTACCAGACCCAAGTCATGGCGGTAGGCAACCAGCAACGCCTATCCATCACCATGCAGGTTGAGAGCCAAACCCTTGACGAAGTGGTATTGGTAGGCTACTCCACCCAAAGCAAAAAGACCGTTACCAGTGCCATCTCAACCGTAAAAAGTACGGAGATCGAGAATATTCCAGTGGCCAATTCCGACCAACTACTGCAGGGGCGAGCCTCTGGCGTACAGGTAAATTCCAGTTCGGGCACCCCCGGATCGGGCGTAACCGTGCGTATCAGGGGTACATCGTCCATCACCGGGTCGAGCGAACCGTTGTATGTCATTGATGGTATCCCGATGCAATCTAACGACCTGTCCGGGCTCAACCTTGGTGGGGGCACAACCAATCCAATGGCTGATATCAACCCCGCAGACATCGAGTCAATGGACATTCTAAAGGATGCTGCCGCGACCGCCATCTATGGGGCACGGGCGGCCAATGGTGTCGTCTTGATCACGACAAAACGAGGCAAGAACGAGCAAGCAACAATTTCTGCCGGGGTATATTATGGAAGCCAATCCATCATCAAGAATCCCCAACCGGTCACCGGATCCGAGTTTGAACTGCTGATGAATGAAGCCGATATCAACGCCGGCCGAGCACCGCGCTACGACAACCCCCAAAGTGCTACGAATACGGACTGGCCCGGGTTAATCCTACGCAACGGTCAATTACGTAACATAGACTTGTCCATGCGGGGTGGGAGTGAAAAAATCCAATACATGGTTTCGGCAAATAACTTCCTTCAGGAAGGCATCATTAAAGCGATGGATTTCAATCGTACTACTGCACGCGTCAACCTGGATTACAAGCCCATCAAAAACCTCAGCATGGGTACCAGTATCCTCTACGCGAAGAGCGATAGGACCCGTCAGCGGAATGACGATGCGCTGGCAGGCGGCATTGGTGGCGTGATGTTTTACCCGTCTAACCTACCCATTTTCAATGATGACGGCTCCTACTACAAAATTTCAACAGTAGACCATCCGCTGGCCGTAATCAACGATACCTACATATCCATGAAGACCAATCGGTTTTTGGGCAGCCTATTTGCGGAATACGAGTTTATCCCCAACCTGAAACTGAAATCGAGTTTCAGCCTCGATTATAGTAACGTTGCCGACCGCTTGTACGACAATACCCTCACCAATAACGGGTCAGCCGTTGGGGGCAATGCCATTTACGTATCCACAAACAATGATAACTGGATACAGGAAAACGTATTGAGCTACGTGTTTTCTGTAAACCGCCATCATGTCAACGCATTGGTGGGTACCACCTTGCAGCAATCTACCAACGATGTGATTTCGGCCTATGGCCGGGGGTTTCCTTCCGATGCCTACCGAGAAATCAGCTCGGCAGCGGTACAGTGGTCTGATTCACAAGGCACCAGCTACGGCATCGCCTCACTATTCACCCGTATCACCTATGATTTTGCCAGCAAATACCTATTCACGCTCAATGTCCGCCGTGACGGGTCATCCCGTTTCGGTCGCAACAACCGTTGGGGTACGTTTCCTTCCGTGGGCTTGGGCTGGGTTATCAGTGAAGAAGCATTCATGCAGCAGTTTACCAACCTCTCGATGCTCAAACTTCGCGCGGGTTTTGGTCTAACCGGTAACCAAGGCGGTATCCGTGATTTCCAATCACTCGCCTTGTGGGAGGGTGGTGCTTATGCCGACCGACCGGGCATCGCCCCCATCCAACTCGCCAACCCCGACCTCAAATGGGAAACCACCCGGCAAACCAACGTAGGGTTGGATATCGAGTTTTTCAATAGCCGACTAGGCATAAACCTCGATTACTACTCGAAGTACACCACAGACCTGTTGCTTGACGTATCCATCCCACGCACCTCCGGGTTTGATATCCAAACGCAAAACTATGGCGAAATGGAAAACTACGGATTTGAGCTTGGCATCAATGCTGATGTATTTCCACGTGATCGCGCCTTCCAATGGAATACAAGCTTTAACATCTCTACCAATAAAAACAAGATACACAAGCTTGCTGCACCGTTTAACGTATACAACCGGGATTTGTTCCGCTATGAAGAGGGGGGTGAGATGTATGCCTTTTACCTCCACCCGCAAACCGGCGTCGATCCGCAAACCGGAGACATCCAATTTGAAGACGTCAACGGGGATGGGGTATTTGATGTAAACAACGACCGGCGCATCGTAGGGAGTGCCAATCCGGATTTCTTTGGCGGGTTTACCAACACGCTTAATTACAAAAACTTTGATTTCATGGCGTTTCTCCAGTACTCGTACGGAAACGAGCAATTAAACATGACCCGATTTTTCTTGGAACACGGCGGCACCCGTGCTACAAACTACATCCATAATCAAATGGGGCGGTGGCAGCAGCCCGGCGACGTGACCATGATTCCCCGTATGACAGCCGCCAACTACGCATCTAACCTCCGGCCCTCTCGCTTCATGGAAGATGGCTCGTACCTGCGTCTCAAGAATATCTCGCTGGGTTACCGATTACCGGCAGATTTTGCCAAGCGGCTGGGCCTTTCTTCCGCCCGGATCTATGTATCGGGGCAGAATTTGTTTACCATTACCAATTACACTGGCTGGGATCCTGAGCTGACCGGTACGGCCGACGAACCACTGATGCTGGGTGTCGAATTTTTCAGCGTACCGCAATCCAAGACGTATATGGCTGGTATAAACTTTACATTCTAATGGACTACAAACGGAATAATACACAAAAAGAATACTGGAAAACCATGTTTGCAAAATCAAGCCGACGAACCCGGACACTGATTGCGGCCCTTTTGGCAGTAGGACTGCATTCCTGCGATATCCTTGACCAATCCCCGCGCAACGAAGTGGAGGAAGACATTGCCCTGCAAGACCTAAAGGGCCTCCAAGTGGCGGTAACCGGATTGTATAACCAAATCCAGGATGCCAATTATTACGGACGGAATTTCCTCGTCATGTGTGACGTCTCTTCCAATCAGGGGCAGAGCATCGGCACATGGGATTTCTATCGGGAAATGGACACCTATGAAGTTTCGACCGGAAATACGGAAAACGGGGCCTTTTATAGCCGGGCATACCGGGCCATCAGCGTAGCCAATTCCATTTTAAGGCGGCTGGGTGAACTCAGCGATGTCAGCGAAGCCGACGCAAATTACCTGCGGGGCCATGCCCATTTCGTACGGGGGTTGGCTCATTTCGATTTGGTACGCACCTATGGCGGTGTGCCCGGCGTGGTAGGAACGCTCGGAGTAGCCGTCATGAGCAGCTCCACTCCCGGCGAACTCCAATACCCTTCTCGGGCAGGTTTACAGGAGACCTATGATTTCGTTGAGCAAGACCTCTTGGCAGCCGAACAATTCCTCGAATCTAGCAACGATCGATCCATGGCCTCAAAAGGGGCTGCGCGGGCACTGCTATCGAGGCTCTATTTATACACCAAGCAGTATGACGAGGCAGAAAAGTATGCGACTGATGTGATCAACGAAGCGGGCAATTACAGTTTACTGGACAATTACCTCGAAATATTCGCTGGCAAACTCACCTCGGAATCAATCCTGGAGTTGACGTATAACACCACCGACCCAAGCAATATCCGCAACTGGTATTACCCCACTTCTGGCGGAGGGCGAGGCGACCTCGCCAGCCATCCCGACTTTGTCGCCTGGATGAGTGCGGATCCGGATGATATCCGCGGTACGCAGTTTGCCTACCAACAAAACCTGGAGGTTTATTATCCCACTAAATACGGAAAAGCCGGAAACATCGATAACATCCACGTCATACGCATCGCCGAGATGTACCTCAACCGCGCTGAAGCCCGGACAGCCAGCGGATCCGATTTGGCCGGCGCGTTGGCAGATCTCAACACCATCAGGGCGCGTGCGGGCATCGAGCAACTCGAATTGACGGGTCAAGCCGAGTTACTCGAGGCTATCTGGGAAGAACAACAACGTGAATTTGCCTACGAAGGGCATAGCCTCTTCGATTTGGTCCGCACCGGTCGGGCGATGACGGTATTGCAGAATATGATCCGAAAAAATGCCCCAAACAGCATCGGCATCGATCATATCAATAAAGCCCTCTTCCCCATCCCATTGTTTGAAATGAACGCAAATGAAAACATGGAACAGAACGAGGCATATAAATAGTTAAAAAAGCGATATATTGGCACACTAAATTTCCCAAACCATGAGAAAGCTACTAAGCATATTTCTATCCAGCATCCTGATGCTACCGATCGCTGGCTATGCCCAACAAGTTGACGAGACTTATAACCAGAAAATCAAGGATTACACCACCGATGAGAAGTTCCTTCCCCCATCGGTGCTCAACCTATTGGTTGATCCCAAGGTACCTTCGCCGCTCAAACATTTTGGTGAGATCGTAGGTGCCCCGGGGATTATGTATAACACCACCCAGATTTACGGATATTTCAGCGAACTCGCCAAAACATCCGATAGGGTCAGCATGACTCAAGTAGGCACCTCGGAAGAAGGACGACCATTCCATTTGGTCGTCATTGCCGATGAGGAAACCATGGGCAAGCTTGACCATTACAAGGCGCAATTAGCGAAACTAGCGGATCCCAGAAAGATATCGGCAGGAGAAGCCGCCAGTATCATCGGGCAGTCAAAGCCGGTATACTTCCTTAACGGGGGCCTACACTCGCCAGAGACCGGATCGCCACAGATGCTGATGGAACTGGCTTATAGGCTTGCCACTGATACCGCGGCCTATATCAAGAACATCCGCGAGCAAGTCATTACCATCATCAATCCCGTATCGGAACCCGACGGTTGGGATAGACAAACCGATTGGTACTACCGTTATACCAAGGCACGTACCGACTGGGATGACGGGATGCCTTCGCGCCCGCCGTATTGGGGGAAATACACGGTGCACGACAACAACCGTGATGGCTTGCAGGCCACGCAAGAATTGACCAAGGTGACTTATAATATTTACTACGATTGGCACCCGACGATACTGCTTGACCTGCATGAGTCGGTTCCATTGTTGTATCTTTCATCCGGTACGGGTCCTTATAATGCCGACCTCGACCCTACCCTGATCAACGAATGGTCACTGCTTTCGCAATACGAAATGACACAGTTGGCGGCAGAAGGTTTACCTGGCGTATTCACGTGGGGATTCTATGATGGTTGGTATCCCGGTTATTTGTTTTGGATTGCCAATAACCACAACAGTATCGGCCGTTTCTATGAAACATTCGGTAATGCGGGTTCGAATACTTTCCTACGGGATATTTCAACAGGCAACTATGCCGGTAAGCCAGCGACCGCCAGAGAATGGTACCGGCCCGACCCCGCACCGGCACAGGTCATGTGGTCATTGCGCAACAATACCAACTATATGCAGGCCGGTGTATTGGCAGCGTTGAAATTTGCGTCAATAAACGGCAAAACGCTGCTTGAAAACTTCTACCAAAAAGGGGTGAAGGCCATCGAAAAAGGAAAAACAGACGACCGCAAGGCATTCATCATTCCTAAGCAGCAACGTGATCCCGCCATGGCAGCCTACCTAGTCAACCAACTACGGGTACAGGCGATCGAAGTGCATGAGGCAACTTCAGGAGCAAACCAAGGTGACTACGTGGTCAGGCTTGACCAGCCCTACCGCAACCTAGCCGTATCGCTGCTCACCAACCAGGAATTCCCAAAAGATGCCGAATTCCCCCCTTACGACGATATTGCGTGGACCTTTGGTCTTTTATATGGCGTTGACGTACGCGAGGCAACAGACATCGATGCCTATGCGAACAGCGGATTGACCCTATTAACGGAAGATGCGGTATATGCCGGAAGTGTCCGAGGCAGTGGATCAACCTATACGATCCCCTATAAGGGCCAACAGACGGTACTCTCAAGCCTATATTGGTTGAAGCAACATGAGGGAAAAGTAGGTTTCGATTTATTGAAAGAACAGGCGGTAGTGGGTGGAGATACCCTCGTAGCGGGTTCGGTGGTGTTCAGTGGCCTTAGCGCAGCTCGTGCAAAAGAATTGGCTTCCACCTTCGCGCTCGACCTCGTGGCTACCGATGCGACCATCAATGCCCAAAAACACTCGATCACGCTACCTCGTATTGCGGTTTACCACAGTTGGTCCTATACGCAAGACGAAGGGTGGACCCGTTTCACATTGGAGCAACGTGGCATCCCTTACGTTTCCATCGATAAAGACGACTTGAAACAGGGCAAGCTGAATGATCGTTTCGATGTGATCCTGATTCCCCGGCTACGTGGTTCGGGCAAAGATTTCATCCATGACATCGATAAGAAATTCGGCCCGATGCCCTACACCAAGACCAAGGAGTACCCATCCCATGGTTTCCCCGATGCTACAGACGATATGACCGGAGGGCCTGGCTTCGACGGCGTGGCTAACCTGCACGCCTTCGTGGAAAATGGCGGTACGCTCATCGCGATGGATAATTCGGCCGTCATGATGGCCGAGGTTGGCATTGCCAAAGGACTCAGTGTAAAATCTTCGGGCAACATGTTGCATCCCGGATCTGTGGTACAGGCACGGGGCAGGATATCGTCTAGTCCCCTGCTCTATGGTTATCCTGAGTTGTTCCCCATTTTCAGGGGCAACGCTCCATTATTGCAAGCCGACAAGAAAGACCGTGACTGGCTGGTGCTCCAATACGGTGCACAAACCGCGAAACAGGATAAAGCCTACACGGGTCCGATTATGGGCATGGAAAACACACAGCAGCCGGCCAATGAGACCCCGACAGACTATTCTGCTAAAGATTATCCGTACGTGATTTCAGGCATGGTCCGCAATGAAGAGCCTATTTTGGGTGAAGGAGCCGTGTTTAATGTTCCCGTCGGAAAAGGTAGTTTTGTCGGCTTCACATTCGATCCGTTACATCGTTACCTCAACCATAGTGATGCGGTGATGGTGTGGAACGCCGTCATCAATTGGAATGGTTTAAACTAATCGAAAGACAAGCATATCCATGAAGATATCCAATCGTATGTTTACCGTTTGGCGGCTTACAGCCGCCATCACGGTATGTAGTGCAGGACTGGCTTATGGCCAACCCATCGATCAGGCCTATAATGAGAAGATTAAGGCATACACCACCGATACGCGCTTTTTGCCCCAGTCGGTACTTGATCTCGTCGACGACCCCTCAGTGCCCTCCCCATTAGACCACTTTGGCGAAATCATTGGCGCACCGGGCATCATGCACAACACCACAGAGATTTATGGATACTTCAAGACATTAGCCGACCATTCGCCCCGGGTCACGATGAACCACCTCGGCGTATCCGAGGAGGGTCGCGACATGCACCTGATCGTCATTGCAGACGAGCAGACGATGCAACGATTGGATCACTACAAAGCACAGCTGGCTAAGTTGGCCGATCCACGGAAAATCACTCGTGGGGAGGCCTTGGCCATCATCGGGCAATCCAAGCCCGTCTATTACCTTAACGGCGGATTGCATCCTCCCGAAACCGGCTCTCCCGAGATGCTCATGGAACTGGCCTACCGGTTGGCTACCGACACGGCACAAACCATCCGGGAAATCCGCGAGAACGTCATTACCGTCATTAATCCGGTATCTGAGCCAGATGGTTGGGATAAGATGCGCGATTGGTACTATCGGTTTACCAAATCCCGTACCGATTGGGAAGACGGTATGCCCGCACGTCCACCCTATTGGGGCAAATACGTGGTGCATGACAATAACCGTGATGGAATACAGGTCACACAAGAGCTAAGCAAGGCCGCCATTCGAGCATATTTTGAGTGGTACCCCACGGTGCTGCTCGATTTGCACGAGTCAGTACCCCTGCTCTACATCTCTACAGGAACGGGACCTTATAATCCCGACACCGACCCCATAACGATTGGCGAATGGCAGTTGCTGGCCCAACATGAGCTCACGCAGCTTTCGGCACAGGGCCTCCCCGGGGTCTTCACCTGGGCATTCTTCGATGGGTGGCATGTGGAGTATATGGGCTGGGTAGCCAATAACCACAACAGTATCGGCCGTTTCTACGAGACGTTCGGCAATGCCGGTTCGAACACGTTCCTGCGGGATCTGTCAACAGGCAAATATGCGGGAAAACCTGCAACGGCCAGGGAATGGTACCGTGCCGACCCTGCTACCGAACAGGTGCTTTGGTCATTCCGCAACAACATCAATTACATGCAAGCAGGCGTTATTGCCGGTCTTCAATATGCCGCCACGAACGGAGCTACCATGCTCGAAAATTTCTACCAAAAAGGTGTTAAAGCAATCGAAAAGGGTAAGACTGGCGATGTAAAAGCGTTTTCCATACCGGCTGGTCAACGCGACCCGGCCATGGTAGCTTACCTGGTTAACCAACTATTGGTGCAGGGCATCGAAGTGCATCAAGTCACAGGCGGCGAAGGTCAAGGGGATTATGTGGTGTTGTTAGACCAACCGTACGGACCTTTTGCCAAAACCTTGCTCTCCAAACAACAGTATCCCAAAGATGCCGAACACCCACCTTATGACGACGTAGCATGGACATTCGGCCTCCTCTTCGGTGTCTCAGTTAACGAACTCGCAGAGGTCACGTATGAACCGGCCAACCTGACCCTTGTGGGTGGCAATGTGGAATACCGTGGCCAGGTAAGCGGCAGCGGCTCGTACCACTACCTTCCTTATAAAGCGCAAAATACCGTACTCCCCGCCATCTACTGGTTGCGGGAGCAATACCCTTCCGCCAAGGCATCCATTATCGAGGAAAACAGCGTAGTACAGGGTGGACGGGATAGCTTAGCCGCTGGGTCGATCTTGTTCGAAGGGATTTCCAGCGAGCAAGCGGGGCAATTAGCCGGTACCTTTGGCCTTGACCTCGTGGCCAGCGCTTCAAAAGCCGATGGCAAACACCGGGCGGTGACACTGCCCAGGATAGCCGTATACCATAGTTGGGCCTATACGCAAGACGAAGGGTGGACGCGTTACACCTTAGAGCAACGCGGAATACCCTACACCTCTATCAACAAAGACCACTTAAAGGCAGGCAAGCTGCACGAGCAATTCGATGTTATCCTGGTGCCACGCCTAAGGGGTTCATCGGCTGATTTCATCCATGAAATTGACTCCAAATATGGACCAATGCCGTATACGAAAACCGAGGAGTATCCATCCCACGGTTTCCCTGATGCCACAGACGATATCACGGGCGGCCCCGGTTTTCAGGGCGTGGCCAATCTACAAGCCTTTGCCGAAGCCGGTGGTATACTCGTCACATTTGATAATTCTTCGATGATGGTATCGGGCACAGGTATCGGGGGCGAGTTGTCGGTCAAACGGACACCAAGTCTTTTCCATCCGGGTTCTGTGGTGCAGGCACGCGTGAAGCGACAGGGCAACCCGGTATTCTATGGTTATCCCGAGTTATTCCCGATATTCCGGGGCAATGGCCCGGTGTTAACGGTCGAAAAACGCCTCCGGCCGGAGATGTTGTTGCTCCAGTATGGTGCGCAAACTGCCAAAATCGACCAGCCTTACACAGGGCCAGTTTTGGGAATGGCTAACCAACAACCGGTTTCGGCACCGGCGCAGCCCGACTACGATGCCGCTAACCATCCCTATGTATTGTCGGGCATGGTCAGAAACGAGGAGGAAATTGTCGGCGAAGGAGCTATTTTCAACGTGCCCGTGGGCAAGGGCCATCTGGTCGCATTCACGTTTGATCCCCTTCATCGGTATCAAAACCACCATGATGCACCGCTGCTGTGGAATATCCTCATTAACTGGGATCACCTGAGTGGGCAATGATACAAGCAAACGAGATGTTGAGGATAACTAGGTACGTGCCGGAAGAAAATTTTTGTCTATTTTTAGCCGCCGCAACCGCAATAATTACGTGCAAATCCTGACACCATGGATAACGAGACCATTAAAATATTAATCGACAAATATTTAAATGGAAGCCTCTCACCCGAAGAAGCTGCCCAGCTCAATGCTTGGTATGCTTCTTTGGAAGTGGGTGATGACTACACGTCTCGATTGACCAATGAGCAGGCGCAGGCGCTAGAGGATGAGCTGTTGAAATCAATCCAACAACGCACCGCTCATGCTCAACAATTGAAGAAACAGAAAATATGGGTGTGGATGGCCTCTTCGGCAGCCGTTTTGTTGGTTTGTCTTTCATTGTTATTCTATTGGTACAACACCCCTACATTAGCCACCGAAACTACGGCATACGGCCAAATCCGTGATATCGAGCTTTCCGATGGTTCGACCATTAAACTGAACGGGAACTCCCGCATCACATATGCGAAAAAAATGATGCGCCAACGGGAGGTATGGTTTGAAGGCGAGGGATCTTTTCGGATACAAAAGGCCCCCAGCCTTGGCAATTTCATTGTCCACCTGGATGATACCCTTTCTGTAGAAGTGTTAGGTACCGAATTCAATCTATCCAAGCGATCAAGCGGCACGCGGGTTGCCTTGAAGAACGGGCGCGTTCAAGTACATTATTCCCCTGGTATGCAACGGCAAATCATCGACATGGCTCCCAACGATATCCTAATCGTCAATGCTGGAACGATCGACCGGCGTACCGCGGCGGATATCGATGCCTATTTCGCTTGGGAGCGAAATAAACTTGAGCTCGACGACACCTCCTTACAGGCCCTATTCGACCACCTTCAGGAAACTTATGGCCTTTCCATCAATTCAACAGACACGATGCTGCTTTCCCGTACAGCGTCGGGTTCCATCCCATCGGGGGAAGACAGGCAACTGTTGATGACGTATATCAGTGCGTTATATGATGTGGAAATCACTTCAGTATTAGATCATCCCGATCAATTTATCGTGCGAGATCAACCATAGCTTCACAAATTACCCCATTATTTTGCACGGAACTTCTTTTTTCATTAGGTTTGTGTATAACTAACTAGCAACCAATTTTAAATTGACAAAAACAGCAAGGAATAACGTGCAGGTATTGGGGACCTGGAAGGTTTTATTGATTGCTTGCGAAAGAAGGAGGGGCGGATAAGCATTGCGTTTGTGAACCAAGAAAGCAATGCTGTCTACTGATCAGTATTACTGATGGCCTCGCCATTGCGAAGGTGGTATCGCTAAAAAGGCAGTATCCTAAAAATGAAAAATACAATTGATGAACCGTCCTTGTTACGTCAACTCCGTGAGGGGAGTGAAGAGGCTTTTGTAACCGTCTATCGCATCTATTGGAAACCATTGTTCAATCATGCTTACCATCGATTACATGACGAGCAGGACGTAAAAGAGTTAATCCAAGATCTCTTTTCAGAACTTTGGCAGAAACGGTGTTCCCTTGAAATACACACATCGTTATCCGCCTATTTGCAGTCGGCATTACGGTTCAAAATCCTGAATCTCTATAAGCGCGAGAAACTTAAAGAAAGGTTTTCATCATCCGTATATATCAATGGTGATCCTTCATCCAACAGTGTTGACGAGGCATTCAATTACGCGGAACTTAACCAGGCCTACGAAGAGGCCCTCACCTCACTCCCTGTAAAACGGAGGAAGGCGTATCACCTGAAATACCATCAAGGCAAAAGCTATGCTGAAATCGCTCAGTTTATGGAAATTTCGGTTAGTACCGTAGAAAAGCACATCAACATGGCCGTCAAGAGCATCCGCTTCCGCTTGGAAAAATATCGGTAGTATTTCCGGGGTCTTGGCTATTAGGGTATATATGTCTCCCACCCATAAGTTTATCCCGGCGGTATTAACACCTTTTTTATATCTTTAGCCTTTTCAAAACCTAATATGATCTCAAAAGTACTTGCGTTGTGTTACGGCCTGTTAATTGTTTCGACGGCATTCGGAGCCCCGTTCCGGCTTGATTCGTTACTGGCCGTATTGGATCAAACCATTGCTGCTGAAAGCCACTTGATGTCAACGAAGGAAAAGCGTATTAATAGACTAAAACAATTGCTGCGTTCGAGCACAAGCACTACGGCAACGTTCAACCTCTATACACAGATTTTTGATGAGTACGAGGTCTATATATGCGACTCCGCTTATCATTATGCTCACCTAATCTCAGATCTCGCAATAAAAGAAAACAATAACCAGTGGGCCAATGAGAGTAAATTAAAGACAGCTAACATCTTGACGATATCAGGGATGTATCCAGAAGCAGTCGACATTCTCCAATCAATCGACAAGGCCGCACTTACTGATGAACAACTAACGGATTATTACACCAGCTTTTACCATGCGTACAATGAGTGGAGCGAATTTGCAGAGTATGAATACAAACGCCAATACAAAGACGAGGGTCATGCCTACCAGGATTTACTTCTAACGATACTGAAGCCGGATAACCTGGCTTATACTTTCGAGCACGCTTGGCGTGCCATCGAAAGCGGAAACTATGAGCGGGCAAATGCACTCCTTTTCCAATGGCTCCCCAAGACCCAGCCCAACACGAGAGACTATTCCATCCTTACCTCCATGATCGGCATCCTCTACTGGTACCTCGATGACATGGACCGGCACAAGGAGTACCTAACGTTATCGGCCATATCCGACATCAACGCATCAATCAAAGAAAACACCTCGCTACGCAGCCTAGCCAATGTACTCTTTAACGAGGGTGATTTGTCACGTGCAAATGCCTACATCAAAAAGAGCCTAAACGACGCCAACTTCTACAATGCCCGATTACGCAGTATCCAGATTTCCAAATCGTACCCCATCATCGAAAACGCCTACCAACTGGAACGACAGCAACAGCAGCGGAAATTGAAAAACCTGCTGACCGTCATCAGCGTACTTTCCATCCTCTTGGCCATTACCGTCGTTTATATCGTTATTCAATTCCGGAAGCTCACGGAGGCGCGTAGACAAACCCTATTGGCCAACGAACAGCTTAAAGACAACAACCAGTCTCTCGCCGAGGCCAACCACATCAAAGAAGAATACCTCGGCCGATTTTTAAGTCTGTGCTCCACCTATATCGAGAAAATGGAAACCCATCATCGCAGACTCTACAAAACCGCCAAAGAAGGTAGTCTTGCCGCCCTGACCGATAAGTTGAAATCAAATGAATTCATCGAAGAGGAACTTGCCGAATTTTACCAAAACTTCGACCACGCCTTTTTGAAAATTTTCCCACGGTTCGTTGAACAATTCAATGCACTATTGCCCCAAGCCGATCGCATCGTGCCAAAGCAGGGCGAAATCCTGAATGCAGAGTTACGGACGTTCGCATTGATCCGCTTGGGTATCACGGACAGCCAGCGAATCGCCGAATTTCTCCGGTATTCCATCACCACCATTTATAACTACCGCTCAAAGTTTAGGAACAAAGCGGTCGTTCCCCGTGACCAATTTGAAGTCGCTGTGATGAAAATCAGTTCTTTTGATGCTTGATCCGGTGCCGATTCGGATAAAAATAGGATAACCCGACCCTTACCAATTTACCAACCATTTACTTTTTGTTGAACCACTTGTTTTTCAACACGCTGTTTTTCAGTGTGTTGAAAACAAAACCAAGCTTATCCATTTACTTTCGATTTCCTGTCTCCGAAGACGGAGTGAACGTTTATATACCTTTGTCTGCAACGATGTGAAACACCGTCGGGCTAACCAGAAACAATTCATAAAACTATTTTGCGATGAAGAAAAACGTTTATCTTTCCTTTCTATTTCTCCTGTCCGTCTTGTTCCTTTGTGGGCCGGTGGCTGCCCAATTGAGTGTCGGCGGCAGGGTTACCGATGAGGCCAATGTACCCATCGGGGGAGCGACCGTGTCTGTACGGGGCACTTCCACACGAACCATCAGTGACGACGCAGGCAATTTTACACTCCGTGACGTACAGCCCGGAACCTTATTGGTGGTTACAGCGGTAGGTTATGCCCCGCAAGAATTGCCGATACCATCGAACGGCATATTGCATATCGTGCTTCGCCAGCAAGAGACACTGCTTGATGAAATCGTTGTGGTAGGTTATGGTAGCATGGAGAAAAGCAAAATCACCAGCGCGATAACCAATGTAAAGGCTGAAGAATTCAACCTCGGCAATATCAATAACCCTGCACAGTTGTTGCAGGGAAAAGTTGCCGGCCTCAGCATCGTTGTTCCCCAAGGCAACCCAAACGGCGAGTTCAATATCAGGCTAAGAGGTCTGTCGACCTTGGGGGCCAACACACAACCGCTGGTGATCATCGATGGTGTAATCGGTGCGGATCTCAATAGCGTGGACCCTAGTGACATCGCTACCATGGATGTTTTGAAAGACGGCGGTGCAGCTGCCATCTATGGCACACGTGGCTCCAGCGGCGTGATCATCATCACAACCAAAGCCGGTAATCGGGAACACGCCAGTATAACATACAATACATATGGCGCCGCCGAACAGATGGACAGGTCACTGCCCATCATGAGCCGGAGCGAGTACCTGGCAAACGGTGGTACGGATTATGGCGGGGATACCGACTGGATGAAAGCAATCACCCGGACTGCGTACTCCCATGTGCATAACCTATCCCTATCAGGGGGCACACAGCAGTTTACCTATATGGGTTCGCTTAATTACCGTAAAATCAATGGCATTGTCAATCGCACGGGCAATGAGCAACTGAACGGCCGACTAAACCTCTCCCAACGGGCATGGAACGACCGGCTGACGCTAAACCTCAACCTGTCGTTGAATTCTCGCGATGCCCAACTCGGATTTGATGATGTGTTCCGCTCAGCTATCGTCATGCCCCCAACAGCTCCTATAACCAGTACCGATCCCGACCACGAAGCCTACGGAGGGTATTTCCAGAACAGGGCGCACGAACTGTTCAATCCCGTAGCCATCATTAACCAAAACCAGCACGACCAACACAGCACCCGCGCTATTTATAACCTACAGGGTGACCTAAAGATTGTCGATGGGCTCACGGCCAATGCTCGTGTGGCCCGTACCGACGAAAAGATAGACGGTGGCAAATATATCAGCCGCTACAGCCTGTATGGCAGCGGCCTAGACCGCAAAGGGTTGGCATCGCAAAGCGCCCACCAAAACCAGAGCGACCTGTTTGAGTTAACAGGCAATTTCCAGCACCGTTTCGACAGACTGGATTTCAACCTGCTCGGCGGGTATTCCTACCAACAATTCACTTCACAGCACGCCTTTACCGAAGCGGGTAACTTCCTTACCGATGAATTTTCATACCATAACATCGCTGCCGCCAAGGATTTTGCAGACGGCTTGGCCAAGGGGGAGAGTTTTAAGGAAACCAGCAAGCTGATTGCCTTTTTTACGCGGGCTAACCTCAATTACGCAGACACCTATTTCCTTTCCGCCACCCTGCGCCGGGAAGGCTCATCACGCTTTGGCGATGGCAATAAGTGGGGGGATTTCGTAGGGTTGAGCGCGGGTGTCGATGTCAGCCGAATGATTACCATACCCCATGTAAGCCAATTGAAAGTACGGGGTAGCTATGGCGTTACGGGCGCACTACCCGAACAAAGCTACCTGTCGCAGCAGATTTACGGGCCAGGGTCCACACTCACCTATTTTCTCTACAACGACCGGTTTACACCGGTGTATTCCCCACAAAGCAACCCCAATCCAAACTTGAAATGGGAGAAAAAAGAGGAGATTAACCTCGGGGTAGACATCAGCCTGTTGGATTCACGACTGACAGCCACACTAGACGTCTATAACAGGCATACTACAGACGCCCTTATCCGCCTGAATGTGCCCGTACCGCCCAATCTTTATCCGACAACGGTGCTCAACGCGGGAGAACTCCGCAACCGGGGTTTCGAGGCGTCCGTTGTCGGTGATGTCATCCGGCAGGACGATTTCAACTGGCAGACACGGATAACGTATGCCACCAACAGCGCCCGGGTGATTTCCCTTTCGCTAGGGGATATCCAGTATGGCACACGTGATGTGGGTGGGCTGCCCGCACCGCTTACCGGCAATGTGGTGCGCGTGCAGGAAGGGCACCCCATCGGCCAAATGATCGGTTGGGTGTATGAGGGTGTCGCAAACGATGGCAGTTACATCATCCGTGATATCGACAATAACGGCGAAATCAACGAACAGGATTTCGACATCGTCGGCCGAGGTTTGCCCAAGGGGGAGTTTGGCTTCGGCAACACCTTTCGCTACCGCGACATCGACTTCAACATCTTCTTCCGGGGAGTCTATGGCCACGATCTAGTAAACCTGCATCGCACCATGTTTGAGCAAGTCTCGCGTATCACCACATATAACCTCATCAAGACCAAACACTTCGATCCATCTTATACCGGCCCAGTAGCCTATAACAGCCATTATGTAGAGCGAGGATCATTCCTCAAGCTCGACCACGTATCCTTGGGGTACACCATCAAACTGCCTGCACAGTCGTTTCTATCCTCGGCCCGTATTCAACTGACGGGACAAAATCTGTTTTACATCACCGGGTACTCGGGTGTCGATCCAGAACCCCGCTATAGCTATGATAACAATGTGTTGGCTCCCGGTGTAGAACCATTAAATAGTTGGGTCACCACCCGTACATTCACCCTAGGCGCAAACTTTACTTTCTAAACTCAAGATTATGAAACTAACGAATTATCTTCACTATATCCGTCCAAAAAACCTTTTCCGGGCTCTATTGCTTGGCTCCATGCTGTTGTCGGCCGTGTCGTGCACCGATCTAGACGAACAGCTTTATAGCCAACTGAACAATGAGAATTTCCTCAAAAACGAAGAAGAAATTTTATCAGCGTTAGGCGCGGCCTACAGCGGCCTACGCACTTTCCAGAAGTTTGACAACATGTGGACAGTTTATTGCACGGCAGACGAGGCGGTTGTTCCGGGGCGCACCGGGGGCGACTGGGCTGGCGACGGGCAAGACCAGCAAATGACCGACCATAAATGGACCGTCAACAACCGGTTTTTCCGCGGGTCTTGGGAGCAGTTTTTTGCACAGGTCAACGCCTGTAACCGCCTGATTTATCAACTTGAGCAACTCGACGCCACTACGTACGCGAATTATATCTCGGAGGTGAAAATAGTCCGTGCATTATGGTATCTTTGGCTAATCGACTTCTGGGGAAACGTACCTATTGTAGACCGGTTCGATGTCGCACAGGATTTCCTTCCCACCACCAGCACACGTAGCGAAGTTTTCGACTTCATCGAACAAGAAGTGTTGGAGAACCTCAGCAACCTTACCCAGGAAAAAAGCGCCGCCACCTACGCCCGTGCGGACTACTGGACGGCACAAGCTATCCTAGCCAAACTGTACCTCAATGCAGAGGTCTATACCGGCACGGCACAGTGGCAGAAAGCTCTTGCTGCATGCAACGAAATTATCGAATCGGGGCGATTTAACCTAGCCAATACTTATGCGGAGAATTTCATCGCGAAAAACGAAAATTCGTCAGAAACCATATTTGCCATCCCGTTTGATGCCATCTATACCCAATGGGAATGGATACTGCCAATCGTATCGCTCCATTATTCTAGCCAGCAGACGTTCAACTTGACCAATGGTCCGTGGAATGGTCTGTCAGTACAGACAGACTTTTTCTATCTCTATGAAGATGAGGACCTACGCAAGCACCACAATTTCTTGTGGGGGCCACAGTACACCGCTACGGGAGCACCGTTGCTCGATCCAGGCTATGAGCGGGATCCGACCATCGACCCCGATGGCGAGCAGATCAATTTCACACCCACGTTCAACTCGCTGTACAATACCGCACGGCAGTCGGGTGTACGTGTCAAAAAATGGGAGATCGAGATGGGCAGCAATGGCTTCCCCAACAGCGATTTCGCGGTATTCCGGTATTCAGACATCCTGCTTATGAAAGCAGAAATCCTATGGCGGCTCAATGCATCGGATGCCGATGCACTCGGACTGGTGAACTTATTCCGGAACAGGGCGGGCGTCGAACCGTTTGGTGCGCTAACCGAAGAACGTGTACTCAACGAGCGGGGCCGTGAACTATTTCTCGAAGGATGGCGCCGATCAGACCTAATCCGGTTCGACAGGTATAACGATGCTACCATGCTCCGGCCATACGTCAGCGAACGTCACAAGCGCCTCTATCCGATACCACTAGATCAAATCAATGCCAACCCCAATCTGAGACAAAACCCAGATTACTACAATTAACATTCACGCTTCAAATATCCTATTATGCTTCATTTACGTTACTTTTTCCGTTTCGCATGCTTAGTGAGCTTATTCCACTTTCCTTATTTTTCCAGCGCACACGATGGGCCCCATACCCGCAAAGGCACGGGGCCCAAGTATTGGATTGGGTATGAACAATGCTGGATCACCAATAGCCCGATTGCGGAAGACCGTTGGAAAAAAAACATCGACTGGATGGCATCCACATTCAAAGCGTATGGATATGACCTATTTTCCAATGACGGGTGGATAGAAGCTGCGCAGACCATAGATGCCCATGGCTACATCACCAAATACAACGATGATTGGGAGCATACGTTTGCCTATTGGGCAGAATACCTGCGCCAGAAAGAGATGAAGCTAGGTGTCTATTACAACCCCATGTGGATGACCAAAGCCGCCTATGACCAAAATGTCGAGGTGCAGGGTACGTCATACCGTGCCCGCGACATTGCCGGCGATATATCTTTTAATGAACCCTTGTATTGGGTAGACACCGATAAACCGGGTGCCAAAGAGTGGATACAGGGATACGTACGCCATTTCATCGATATTGGTGCCACTTACCTCCGAATGGATTTTCTGGAAAACTACGAACGCAATTACGGTACCACGAAGTACCGCCAGGCTTTGGCGTGGATCAAAGAAGCCGCCGGAGACGAGCTTTTCCTCAGCCTGGTGATGCCAAACTGCTACAACCATGGGGAGACCGAACTGGAATATGGCGATATGATTCGCATCGATGACGATTGCTTCAACGGCGGCTGGGATTTTGTGAGCGGCAGGCGGCGGGGCGAGCAGCAGCCCATATGGCCACAGTACGGCAACGCCTTCGATGGATTCATCGGGTTTTCGGATATTGGTGGTCGTGGACAAATGATCCTCGACGGCGACTTCATGCGCATGAATACCATGACCAATGACGAAGAGCGTAAATTTCTCTTCTCGCTTATGGTGGTTGCGGGTTCTGCATTGGCCATAGCCGATCAGTATGATACCATTGATGGGCATGAATGGGTATACCAAAACGAAGAACTGCTGGCACTCCATAACCAAGGATTGGTGTGCAAGCCTCTCAGCAACGATCCGAAGGACGTTGCTGAGAGCTCTACATGGATTGGACAATTGCCCAATGGTGACTGGATTGTCGGTCTCTTCAACCGTGAAGACACCCATCAGATTCGCAAGATTGACTTCGTCCGCGATCTGGGCATAGCGGATAGTGAAATTGTCCGTATCCGCGACCTTTGGGCACATGACGATCTGGATGGCTCCATCGGCGGTTACGCCAATACGCTCGCTCCTCGGTCATGTCAGGTCCTTCGCATCACGACCACCAGTAAGCGCTACGAAGCGGAGGTAGCCTCACTTATCGGAGGAGTCCGCAAAGGCCAAACCCGCTTCAACCACAGTGGCTTGGCTTATGTAGCTGGATTTGGCGGTGATGGAGCCAAAACCCTGTTTGCTATCGAAGTTTCTGAAGGCGGCCCACGCACCCTTAGCCTGCGTTACGGTTCGGATCCCGCTGCGCCAGCTGTATGTACTATCGTAGTCAATGATGAGTCACCCCACCAGTTAAGCCTGCCTGCGTCGCAGCACACCAACCAGTGGCAACAAGCAAGCCTAGATATCGAGCTTCAACCGGGTATTAACTATATTGCCATTGCCAACATGAATAATCAAGGGGTTGATTTCCTGTTGGATTTCATTGCCGTTACAGAGAAGTAACGGCTTGATATCCTCTGCCTGCTTGGATTTTCAATCAGGTTCCGTTGCAAAAATAATTGTGCCGCTCGCGTAGGTGTCCAGAATCAACACACGATTATCGCCCAAAAAATCGCAACACGCTGTTTCTTTTTGTGTTAAAATATGTTAAAAGCTGCCTTTTGCCTCTGAGCTTGCGTATTTTTGTATGAAATGAAGCATAAAAGCATTGCAGCAATTATTGGATTGATGACGATTGCACTCCTAGGGGTGATGGCGATGCAATACTTTTTTATCCGGCAATCGTATGTCCAAAAAGTGCAACTTTTTGATGAATCGGTAAGGGCAGCGATCAACTCCGTAGCCTCCAAAGCGGAAAAACGGGAAGTCATGGAGCTCGCTCAAGCCCATCAAAAGAAAAACAGAGAAAAGTTTGAACGCGAACAGCGGAAATTGGAACAGCAACTGCGCATAAAAACAGAAATCGAGGAGCTGCGCAATAAGCAAGCCGACCTGTATCTGGCGTTCAAACAGCAGGAACAAGCGTTGGGCGAGCAGTTTTCAGTAGTCATACCCATTAAAAACGACTTCTTTGAAACCTATATTAAGGACCCCAAAAATCGGGATTGGGTAGAAGTTGATTTCGGGTATAACGCCATGATAGACGGGGGTATCCAGCGAAACGACAACACCGTCCGGGTTTACGCCATCCGACAAGTGCCCATGCGCAAACCGCAAGATGATAGCGTGAGGTACCTGCTCCTATTGGGCGCGGATCCTTTCGCTACCCCACGCCTGAGCTATAGCTATACGGCGCTCCCTCCTCGCCAGGACCTCAAATTAAACCCTGAAATAGCCCGGAAAGAGCGACAACTCAAACTACTGCAAGCAAATACCTTGATGGATACCATCGCTATCCTCAGTGGGAAAAACCCGCAAGTAGTGGAGGATTTTGCTGCCGAAATCGAGTTATACAAGCGCCCCTTGAGCCAACGTATCAATGTGGCCTACATCAAAAGCGAACTGGAAAAAGAACTGTTGAGCCGAAATATCAAATCCCCTTTCAACCTGGAAATCAGGAACGAAAACTCGACACTATATTCGTTTGCCACCTTTGCGACGGAAAAAGCCCCTTCTGCCGGGAACACCTATTCCACGGAACTTTTCCCCGCGGATAACGACCAATCTTCCGGTCGCCTCTCGGTCTATTTCCCCAACAAAAACAGCATCCTCATGGGCAATATGGCGGTGATGTTGTTTTCTTCGGTCGCCCTGTTATTGGTACTGGTGGGTTGTTTTGCGTACACCATTTTCACCATACTCCGCCAAAAGAAAATATCGGAGATGAAAACCGATTTCATCAACAACATGACCCACGAGTTTAAAACCCCCGTGGCCACGATCATGATTGCAAGTGAATCGCTGAAAGATCCCGAGATTTCGACCGACCAAACCCGTACCGCCCGCCTAGCAAACATTATATACGACGAAAACGTCCGCCTCGGGAATCATATTGAGCGCGTGCTCAATATTGCCCGGCTCGAAAAAGATAACCTCAAACTGGAACATCGGGATGTGGATATCAACGATTTGGCCCAAGTGGTCGTAGACAGTATGGAGCTGCAACTACAGAAGCACGGCGCCCATGTACAGATGAACCTCGACGCCATCAATGCCACTGTAGCGGGTGATGAGTTGCACCTTTCCAATGTGTTGTTTAACCTGATCGACAATGCGATTAAATACAGTAAAGAAAAACCTGAAATCACGATTAACACCAAGAACAGCCACCGGCAGCTTGTCCTTTCGGTAGCTGACAAGGGGATGGGGATGAGTAGGGATCAACTTTCCAAGATTTTCGACCAATTTTACCGTATCCCCACAGGCAACAGGCATGACGTGAAAGGCTTCGGACTGGGCTTGAGCTACGTGAACGATATCGTGAAGCGATTGGGAGGCAAAGTTCAAGTGAGAAGTGAAAAAGATAAGGGAACGACATTCGATGTCATTTTACCCCTCAAAGGGTAGCTAACGTACAATCTACGTGTTAAGATAAAAAGAGATGCAAAAGATTCTATTGGCCGAAGACGACCCTAACCTGGGGGATATCTTAAAAGATTATTTGGAACTGAAAGGCAAGTTTGATGTATCCCTCTGCAAGGATGGGGAAGAAGCCTTACGCCAATTCAATAAAGAAAAATTCGACCTCTGCATTTTGGACGTGATGATGCCCCGCAAAGATGGATTTACCCTAGGCAAGGAAATTCGTAAAATCGATGCAAACATCCCCATCATCTTTGCTACGGCAAAGGGCATGATGGAAGACAAAACCGAGGCCTTTAGTTTGGGCGGCGACGACTACATCACAAAACCCTTTCGGGTAGAGGAATTGCTCCTGCGTATCCACGCACTGCTCAAAAGGGCCTCCCGCAGTGATAAACAGCAAGACGATGAGCTGCAAGACAAGTTCCAGATCGGCGAATATCACTTTGACTATGTCGCGCAACAAATTGCTTATCAGGGCCATCAACAAAAACTTTCAACCAAAGAGGCCGAGTTATTACGCCTGTTGTGCATCAAGAAAAACGATGTGCTTACCCGCGAGGAGGCGCTACTCAAAATCTGGCATGACGACAATTATTTCAATGGCCGTAGCATGGATGTATTCCTGAGCAAGCTCCGCAAATACCTACGTGAAGATCCGAAAGTTGAAATCGTGAATGTGCACGGTAAAGGGTACAAACTCTTGGTAAGCTGATTGAACGCAGATTTCTTTTGCTAGGGTTACAAAATTATCCGTGTAAATCCGCATCATCCGCGTTCCAAAAGCATCATCGACGTGCGATAACCAAATATTTTTTGTGTATCTCAATCTTAATCCCGATATTAGCGGCCGCTTATGGAGAAAGGCAGAGGGAATGGACCCGGTGAAGCCTTAGCAACCTGTCAGCAGACAAGGTGCTACATTCTACTCTCGCGTTAAACGAGGGAAAGATAAGCAGACACAACTCACCCTTGTGCCCCTCTCCCCAAAGCAATCAAAAAAACAGATACGACACCAATGTCATACATACTTGGTGTGATTTGATTGTATATTAATATCTTTTATTCATACATTATTATGTTAAAAACCAACAATTTGGGTTACCCGCGTATCGGAGCCCTTCGTGAGCTGAAAAAGGCCAATGAAGCATATTGGGCAAAGAAAACCAGCCAACAAGAACTTCTGGAGGCGGCACGCACCATCCGCGAAGGGAACTGGAAGACCCAACAAGCGGCGGGAATCGACTTAATTCCTTCCAATGATTTTTCGTTTTATGACCAAGTATTGGATCTTACGCTTACCGTAGGCGCCATTCCGGCACGTTATCAAGGTTTCGAGGTGGAAGATGCCTCTTCCTATAACCTCGATCTATATTTTGCCATGGCCCGCGGTTTTCAACAAGGTGGCTTTGACGTTACCGCAATGGAGATGACCAAGTGGTTTGATACCAATTACCACTATATTGTGCCTGAATTCGTAAAAGACCAGCAATTCCGGTTGACTTCCGAGAAAGCAGTCAATGAATTTAATGAGGCCAAACAACTGGGCATCACCACCAAACCCATATTAATCGGCCCTATTACCTACCTATTACTAGGAAAAGAAAAAGAAGCTGGTTTCAACCGCTTAGACTTGATCGATCGCCTGCTTCCTGTTTACGAGGAACTATTGGCCAAATTGGTACAAGCCGGTGCAGAATGGGTGCAATTCGATGAGCCTTTCTTGGCCTTGGATATCGATGACAAGACCCGCCAACTTTACCAAACAGTATACAATCGTTTAACGGCTGCAGCCAGTGGCGCCAAAATCGTGGTGGCCACTTACTTCGAGTCGTTACGGGAAAATGCACAAACAGCCCTGAGCTTGCCCGTGCAGGCACTACACGTAGATTTGGTTCGTGGTGAAAACCAACTTGATGAGTTGCTCCCTTTGGTGCCCGAAAACCTTACCCTTTCACTGGGCGTCGTAGATGGCCGTAATATCTGGAAAAACGACTATGAAGCATCACTCAAAAAGATCAAGCAGGCTACCGACACCTTGGGTGCAGACCGTGTATGGGTTGCTCCTTCTTCCTCTTTGTTGCATGTGCCGTTTGACTTAGATCTGGAAGACAATGAACAATCATTGCCAGCTGAGGTGAAGAACTGGCTCGCTTTCGCCAAGCAGAAACTTGGGGAAGTGAAAGACCTTGCTGTGCTGGGTTCCGGCAATGCAGACGAAGCCACATTGGCACGTTTTGCCGATAACAAAGCTGCCCAACAAAGCCGCCGCACGTCTTCGTTGATTCACCGGGAAGAGGTAAAAACACGTGTGAAAAACATTACCGATGACGATGCACAACGGACCAGTCCTTTTGTTGCACGTAAAACAAAACAACAAGCAAAATTCAACCTCCCTGCTTTCGCGACCACCACTATCGGATCCTTCCCGCAAACCCGGGATGTACGTAAATGGCGGGCTGACCTGAAAAAGGGAGCCATTACCCAAGCGGAATACGACAAGCTGATTGCGGAAGAAACGGAGCGTACCATTCGCTTGCAAGAAGATCTGGATATTGACGTATTGGTACACGGTGAGTTCGAACGTAATGACATGGTGGAATATTTCGGTGAGCAACTGTCGGGTTATGCCTTTACTAAAAACGGTTGGGTGCAATCCTATGGTTCTCGTTGCGTGAAACCTCCTGTGATCTATGGCGATGTTTCCCGCCCAAGTGACATGACCGTTTATTGGTCTGCTTATGCACAGACGTTGACCAACCGTCCGGTCAAAGGGATGTTGACCGGCCCGGTAACCATTTTGCAGTGGTCATTCGTACGTAATGATCAGCCGCGTTCGGAAACCACTTACCAGATCGCATTGGCTATTTTGGATGAAGTGCAGGCCTTGGAAAAGGCAGGTATTAAAATCATTCAGATTGATGAGCCCGCCATCCGCGAAGGACTGCCATTGCGCAAGGCCGACCACAAGGAATACTTGGATTGGGCGGTGCGTGCTTTCCGCGTATCTTCATCCAATGTGGAAGATGACACGCAAATCCACACGCACATGTGTTACTCGGAGTTTAACGACATCATCGAGCACATCGCTGCCATGGATGCTGACGTGATTACCATCGAAACTTCCCGCTCACAGATGGAACTGTTGGATGCGTTTGCAGACTTCAACTACCCGAATGATATCGGCCCAGGGGTATATGACATCCATTCCCCACGCGTGCCAAGCAAAGCCGAAATGGTGGAATTATTGAAAAAAGCGAAAGCCGTTATCCCGGCTGAACAACTTTGGGTAAACCCAGACTGCGGATTGAAAACGCGGGCTTGGCCAGAAACCAAAGCGGCATTGGAGTCCATGGTTGAAGCGGCCAAAACCCTAAGAGCCGAAACAGTATAATCTGTTAATGCGATAATTATTCCGACCCCGCTACCTCAATAGGTAGCGGGGTTTTTTATGTCGTTCCCTTCGTTAACCAGCCATCGCCAACCACCAAAAAAACCTATCTTTGTGCCATGCGGTTTGACATTATTACGGTATTGCCCGGCTTGTTGGAGAGTCCTTTCGCACACTCCATTCTGCAGCGTGCACAAAAAAAAGGCGTGTGTGAAATTGTCGTGCATAACCTGCGCGACTACGCCAACAACAAGCATAAAAGTGTAGATGACTACCCCTATGGCGGGGGTAGCGGCATGGTCATGCAGATCGAACCCTTTGCCGCCTGCATCGAAAAACTACAGGCTGAGCGGGAATATGACGAAATTATTTTCATGACTCCTGATGGTGAAACACTCAACCAAACCATCGCTAATAACCTGTCTACCAAAGGTAACCTCATCATCCTGTGTGGCCATTACAAAGGGATTGACCAACGCATTCGCGATATCTACGTCACGCGCGAGCTTTCCATCGGAGACTATGTGCTCTCGGGCGGGGAACTACCTGCCGCGGTGCTGGTCGATGCTGTCGTCCGGCTAATCCCGGGTGTGCTGTCAGACGAAACCTCCGCGCTGTCCGACTCGTTCCAGGGCGGTCTACTGGATGCGCCCGTGTACACCCGGCCTGCGGATTGGCGTGGGCACAAGGTACCTGATGTATTGTTAAGTGGCAATGAAGCCGCCATCAACCATTGGCGCGACGAACAGGCCATCGCCCGCACAAAAGTCCGACGCCCCGATTTGCTAGATGAATAACCCTGTTTTTTCGTGTTTTTGGCCAGAAAAATTTGTTTAGCCAAATTTTTTTATATTTTTGCTACCTTATGTTGATTAAGATATATCATAACAGTGCATGGTGGTGGCCCGTGGAAAAAAATGTCGGGCACTGTGATATGTTATCATATTCATAATCAACCAAAGCCTTTATGAAAAATTGGCCCGACGTTTTGAAAATCCGTCGGGTTTTTTTGTGTTATTTTGAGTAAATGAAAACCGTTACCATATAGAAAAAGTTACTTTTGGAGAATACCATGACATATCGATTCAAAACCACGTACAAGCACCTTTTGGCAGACACCACTACGCCCGTAAGTACGTACCTACGCCTTCGCGACGTGTTTCCAAACAGCTTATTGCTAGAGAGCTCCGACTACCATAGCCGGGAAAACAACATGAGCTATATCTGCTGCGAACCGATAGCAGGCATCAAGCTCGATCAAGCGCAATTGGAGATCAAGTACCCCGGAGGCATCGTAGAAACAAAGCCCGCCGCAGAAATCAACCTCCGTCAAGAAGTCTCGCAATTCCGGGAAGCATTTAGCGCGAATGGCGATTCCGAATTCAAGTTTATCTCCAATGGCCTATTCGGCTTCTTTACATTTGACACGGTGACGCATTTTGAAGATATCGAGCTGAAAAGCACAATCGACCCGGCACGCAATATCCCGTTTATGCAATACCATGTGTATCGGTATGTCATCGCCATTGACCACTTCCGTAACCAGCTGTTTATCTTTGAACATCAGCTGGAGGGCGATGAGAGCGAGTCTGGGCTGGAAAAGCTCCAATACCTCATCCAAAATAAGAACTTCCCCGAATATAGCTTCTCGCTCAATGGAGCAGAATCGGCTACGATGACAGATGATGGTTTCAAGGCGTTGGTCGTCAAAATGAAAGAGCATATTTACCGAGGCGACGTCTTCCAAATCGTGCCATCGAGGGGATTTTCGCGACCTTTCCTTGGCGACGAATTCAATGTGTACCGAACATTGCGTTCCATTAACCCTTCGCCCTACCTGTTTTACTTCGATTACGGTGATTTCAAGCTCTTCGGTTCATCGCCCGAAGCCCAGTTGACCATCCGCAATCAGGAAGCTACCATATACCCGATTGCCGGTACCTTTAAGCGAAGCGGCAACCCGCAGCAAGATGAGGAGATCGCCGAAGCACTCAAAGCCGACCCCAAGGAAAGCGCAGAGCACGTGATGCTGGTCGATTTAGCGCGAAATGACCTGAGCAGGCATTGTGAAAACGTCCATGTCAAATCCTATAAAGAAGCACAATATTATTCGCATATCATCCACTTGGTGTCCAAGGTTTGCGGTACGCTAAAAGATGGTGTCAACCCGTTTGATGTGGTCGGTGACACCTTTCCGGCAGGAACACTCAGTGGGGCACCCAAACACATGGCCATACAGCTGATAGACCGGTATGAAAATCAACAACGGAGTTTCTACAGCGGGGCGATTGGCTACATGGGGTTCAATGGAGACTTCAACCATGCCATCATGATTCGTTCATTCCTCAGTAGAAACAACACGCTCCACTACCAGGCTGGGGCAGGCATCGTCTCCGATTCAAACCCAGAGAACGAGCTGAATGAAGTAGACAATAAAATCGCGGCATTGCGCAAAGCACTGGAATTGGCACAAGATATTTAACAAAAAGTTCAACCGATTATCACACAATACAAAAGATGGACCGTTTGCCAAAACATTTACCCAAGATACTGGTTATCGACAATTACGATTCTTTTACATTCAACCTGGTTCACCTATTGCATGAGTGTGGACATGACGCTACCGTGTGGCGCAATGATAAATTTGCATTGGAAGAGGTGGCCGCTTTCGACAAGATTCTGCTTTCTCCCGGCCCGGGCATACCTGAAGAGGCGGGCCTGCTGCTGGATGTAATCCGGGAGTACGGTTCTTCCAAGAGCATCCTTGGCATTTGCCTAGGCCAACAAGCCATTGCTGAGGTCTATGGCGGTACTTTATATAACCTAGCCAAACCCGTTCACGGTACGGCCACGCCACTTCGTGTGACCGTGCCCAGCGAGGCAATCTTCAACGGACTTCCTCCATCGTTTCTCGTAGGCAGGTATCATTCCTGGGCGGTTTCCCGCGAACGGTTCCCAGACACGCTCCAGATCACAGCTGAAGACGACAATGGGGTGATTATGGCCCTTTCTCACCGTGAATTTGATATAAAAGGGCTTCAGTTCCACCCCGAATCCGTCCTTACGGAACATGGAAAAGAAATGATTGCCAACTGGTTAACACCGACCCACATTCACCAAGCATTGACTATAGAGAAGAATGACTATACTGGATAACATCATCGCAAAAAAATATATCGAAGTCAGCGAGGCAAAAAAACAAGCGACCACCAGTGACTTGGATAGGATGCCTTTGTCTACGAGAACACCGTTATCATTACGTGAATCTATCCTAGATATGGGGCGAAATGGCATCATTGCCGAATATAAACGTGCCTCACCATCCAAGGGGATTATCAATGACCGCGTCACCGTAGGAGACGTCGTTTCGGGCTATCAACAGGCCGGCGTTTCCGCAGTGTCAGTACTGACCGACCCCGATTTCTTCAAGGGAAGTTTAGCCGATTTAGTGGCCGCGAGGGAAGCACTACAGATTCCCTTGCTCCGCAAGGAATTTATCATCGATGAATACCAACTGGTCGAAGCCAAGGCCCATGGCGCAGATATCATCTTGTTGATTGCCGCTGTGCTGACCTCTTTACAGGTCAGCACCTTGGCCTCCTTCGCAAAATCCCTTGGCCTAAGCGTGCTTCTAGAGGTTCATAACCGAGCTGAACTGGAAAGCAGCATGAATGACGCGGTAGATGCCATCGGCGTGAACAACCGTAACCTGAAAGATTTTTCGGTTTCCTTAGACCATTCATTGGAATTGGTCGAACGCATCCCCGATCAATTTATCAAGGTATCCGAAAGTGGCATCAGTAGTCCGGCAACCATCCGCCAATTGCGCGAAGCAGGATTTCAGGGATTCCTGATCGGTGAGAATTTCATGAAAACCGAAAATCCGACACAAGCGATACAGGAGTTTGTAAAGGAATTATAATCCTTATGCCGTGATCTGGCCCAAGGCTAGAGTGGTATCTTCTTAATCACAGACTAAAAGGAGAAGATGTCTCCTCGTACCTCGTCGACATGACGTCAACAAGGTGTATAATAGAACATTGCCATAAATTTCGTATTTTTGCGCCGGAATATCCGTGATACACAGCATGTCCGTAAAGATAGGAAATATCGATCTAGGTGAATTTCCCTTACTCCTCGCCCCAATGGAGGACGTAAGCGACCCACCGTTCCGTTTTGTCTGCAAGCAAAATGGAGTGGACATGATGTATACTGAATTCATCTCTTCCGAAGGGCTTATTCGTGACGCCGCCAAAAGCCGCCAAAAGCTTGACATCTTTGAGTATGAACGGCCCATCGGTATTCAGATTTTTGGCAGTGATATCGAAACCATGCGTGAAGCCACCGAAATCGCCTCCCAAGTAAACCCCGACTTGATTGACATCAACTATGGTTGTCCCGTCAAGAACGTGGCCTGCCGAGGAGCCGGGGCCAGTCTTTTGCAGGATATCGACAAAATGACCGCCATGACCAAGGCCGTGGTTGAGGCTACGCATCTTCCGGTAACGGTAAAGACCCGCTTGGGTTGGGATGATAACACCAAGAATATCTATGAGGTCGCAGAGCGCCTGCAAGATGTCGGCATACAAGCCCTCAGCATACATGGCCGTACACGGTCGCAGTTATACAAAGGGCAGGCCGACTGGAGCATGATCCGTGAGGTGAAGCGAAATCCCCGTATACGCATTCCGATCTTTGGCAATGGCGATGTAGACAGTGTAGAAAAAGCGGTTGCTTGGCGTATGGAGTACGAAGTGGATGGCATCATGATCGGACGGGCATCTATCGGATACCCCTGGATATTCCGCGAGATCAAGCACTTTTTCCAAACGGGCGAATACTTACCCGGCCCAACCATTGCCGAACGCGTAGACGTTTGCCGCACGCACCTGCAGAAATCGGTGGAATGGAAGGGCGATAAAACCGGGATCTTCGAAATGCGGCGCCACTATGCCAATTATTTCAAAGGGATACCCCACTTCAAGGAATACCGGATGAAACTCGTTACCTTGAATGACATCGCTGACATCCATGGCGTATTGGATGAAATAGGGGAACAATTTGAGTTGGAAGCGGTCTAGCTTATAGCGGTTCTACGCGCTACCCCCGCAATACCTTCAGCAGCGGCTTCCGTTCGACAAACAGGGTCAATACCGCAAACCCCACAAACAGCAAATTTCCGATGACAAGGTGACGGCCGCATACATCGAAAGCAAGCCAACATACGGCTACGCCAGCCAAAATGTATCCGATATTCTTCCCTACTCGATAAGGAATCGGATACCGCTGCTGACCTAGCAGATAAGATAGCAACACCATGGACCCATAGGCCACGAGGGTCACCCACACCGCAGCCACATAACTGTATTGCGGGATAAAAAGATAATTGAGCACCACCGTGATGACGGCTCCCATACCCGAAATGTAAAGCCCGAATCGGGTCTGGTCTGATAGTTTATACCAGACAGAAAGGTTCATATAAATGCCCAATAATACATAATTGAGCAATAATACCGGAATAATGTGCAATCCCGACCAATATTCGGCCTGTTGTTCGGGCGTTCCCCCTTTGATGAAATACTTCAACCACTCAATGTTAACCGTGATGCCCACCATCACCAATACCATCGCAATAATGAAGTAGTCCATGATGAGTGCATAGACCTTGCGGGCATTCTCGTTTTTGGAGTAATTAAAGAAGAAGGGTTCCGCACCCAAGCGAAATGCCTGGATAAAAATGCTCAGGAAAACGGCTATCTTTGAAACCGCCCCATAAATACCATTGTCAATTTTTCCCGCATCTCCCGGCACCAATTTCGGTATCATCAGCTTATCTAGGTGTTCATTGATGATAAACGAGATGTTCGCAATCAGGATGGGGAAACTATACGAAAGCATGTCAAGAAGTAGCTTCCGTTCGAGGCGAAGCCCTATTTTCCGTATTTCAGGCAACAAGAGCAGCAATGTAAGCCCACTTGCCGATAGGTTAGCGATAAACACATAACCCAACCAACCGGGCCGATACCACCGTTCGAAAAGCAATTGGGAAGCGGGTACATGGTCGATCAACCATGGAATAGCGACGATAAACGTTAGATTGAGACCAACAAAGGTGATAATATTGGCTAATTTGAGCAAGGCAAACCGAATCGGGCGTTCCTGTGCGCGCAACTGCGCAAACGGGATAACGGCCAATGCATCTGCGACGAGAATCAGGCCAAAATACCGTACATAACGGTTGTAATCAGCATGGTACTCCCCATTGTTGAGCCACGTGGCCAAATCACCCGAAAACAAAAATACGGAGACAAGGAAAATGGCCGAGGTGAATAGAACAACTATAAAACTATTGTTCAGCACCTTGTCGCGGTTATCCTCATGCTTTTGTAGGTAACGGAAATAGGTCGTTTCCATCCCAAAAGCCAGGACGGCGTTGATCATCGCCGCCCAACTGTATAGGTTAGTAAATATCCCGTATACTGCCGTCGGAAATTTCCGCACAAAAAGCGGGGTAAGCACAAAATTGATGAGCCGGGCGATGATGGTGCTCAACCCATAGATAGCGGTTTGGCCAGCAAATTTTTTGAGAACAGACAACTATATTCCGATTATGTTAGCCTTTTACTTTTCTGATGACTTCAAAGTTACGATAGTTTTTCACTTCGCCGGCTTCGTAGATGACGTTTTCAACCACGGCCTTTTCCGGCCCTTCACGGCACCAGTCGAGAAAAGATTCCAACGCAAAATCATCCCCTTCGGCTTCGATATAAACGGTACCATCAGGCATGTTCCTGGCGGTACCTTTTACACCAAGTTGGTCGGCCACGGCCTTCGTGGTGAGGCGGAAAAACACGCCTTGAACATGGCCTGATACCGTAATATTGAGGTGTTTCTTTCCTTCCATGCTGCTCATCTTGGAGTTGCCTATCATGGGCCAAAAATAAGGAGCAAATTTGGAAATCCCCGCTTTTATATTGCAGGAGTGTTTGCTTAAAAACGTTGCTTCGTGCTGTTAGAGCAATCCCTTCACACCACCAAAGCGGTAACTCAGCCCGATTTCATGCGTACTATTCTCAATGCGCCTGTTTAACGGCTCATTTTTCGGGTTAAATTGATAACTGTAACCGAAGCCAAGGCCAGAGAAGTTGAACTGTGCCATGCCGGCAAGATCACCGTAACTCCGCACATTCAATCCGATGCCAAATACACTTTTGATGAAGAACAATGCCGACACCTCCGCCTGTGGACGTAAGTTTTCGGCATAGGTGACTAATAAGGAAGGCCGGAAATGGAAGTCTGGCCCCATGGCAAACAACGCCCCCGCCGTGAGGTGATACTGGTTGCGGAAATTGTACCGATTATCGGAATCGACACCCAAACTACCCAACATCAGCCGGGGGAGTGACAGCCCGACATAGTACCGCTCTGGGCGGTACAGCATCACGCCAAAGCCGAGTAGCGCATCCGTTTCGATAATATCCTCACGAAAGGCAGGATCTTGCGGATCCAGTTGGGAAAACCGGCCGTTATGGTAAGCAATTCCGGCATTGAGTGACACGCCCACATACTCGACCTCCGATATGCGGATACCTTTGGCAAAAAAAGCCGAAGCTTCCGTCAGCTTCTCCACCGCCAGGCTTTCGTGGCGAATGTTGATGCCTGCCGTGGCACCTATATGTTGGAAACCCATATGGCCACTGCCCCAGAATACCGTGGGGGCACCCTCTATGCCTACCCACTGCCTGCGTCCGATGACCGAGGCCTCACCCCCGGGGAGCATCAAGCTCGCTGCCGGGTTCAGCAGATTCCGTACCTGTCCATGTTGCGTGTACGTAATCGGCTGTTGCGCAGACAGTGTTGCCATTGACAGCAGCAAAAACGCAAATGATATAATCCTTTTCATTTCTATTTCTGTTTATTTTGTTTTTCGCTCTTCACCTATTCATGCATTCGCTAATTCGTACCTATACATTGACGAATGAGCATATCAACAACTTATCAATACCTCAACACGAAGTACCCTGTTTTGTGAAACCAGCCGCCAGTAGTGTCTTTTACCTCCAAAACGTAAAAATATGTGCCTGCGGCTACTCGCAATTGCCCCGTTCCGATACCGCGGAATGCTACCCGGTCATTGTCGTAACCCGCAGCCTCCCACACAATGGTTCCGTTACGGTTCAGTATCGTTAGCCGGTTTTCCGGATAATCACGGATACCTTCGATCATCAGAAAATCATTGATCCCATCGCCATTGGGCGATACCGCTTGATGTACGCGCACCGGGAAGTTTTCCGACGGGTCTACTACCCGAACGGTGATCGTAATCGATTCGGCCGCCTCGTGGTTAGCGTCACCAGCTTGCGTAGCCGTAATCCGTATGGTTCCTAAGCGAAGGATGGTCAGCGTATTACCATCCAGTGTTGCTACCTGCTCATCGTCAATGGCCAACGAAACAGGCAGCCCGCTTGAAACTGACACGATAAGGGGGATGCTTCCCGCATCACGGGATACGTCACCCACTTCTTCAAATGTGATGCTTTGCGTAGCTTTTCTCACGGTCAGCACTTGGCTTGTTGTTGGTCGATTACTGTAATTTCCATTATCAGGCACCGTTGCTGTAATGGTCGCTGTACCCGCACCGGTAATTCGGACCGATCCATCGACGATTTCGGCTACCGATTCGTCACTACTTATGTAGGTCACTGGCTCTCCACTGCTGGCCGTAGCGCCAGCACTGAAATCGGCATCACCATAAGTTTTCTCTAGCAATGTGGGAAAGTCCATTGTCCGGGTTGCAGGGGTGATTTCTAGGGTCGCCGTCAGCACCCTGTCTTGGTGATTGTTGCCCCCATCGATGGTGGCCGTAACCGTTTGTACCCCTACATTTACGCGACCATTGTTAGTATATGTTACCGTGACACCTTCGGGCAGCTCACCAACGATAGACAGGGATCGATGTGTACCATCGTAAACAAAACTACTAGAGGGGAAAGTCACTGAAATCTCCGGTGGAGCTGTAATTTCCAGCGTTGCTGTCAGCACCAAATCCTCGTAATTATTGCCTCCGTCGATGGTACCCGTAACCGTGTAGACACCCACCTCGGTCTGGCCATTGCCCGTGTAGGTCACTTCCGTCCCATCAGGCAAATCTCCCGATATGGTCAGCGACTTGGCCGTGCCGTCATAGACAAAGCTTTGATCGTCAAAAGTAATGATGTCGACGAGTTGGGCCTTGGTGATCTCCAGCTCGGCGGTCAGCACCAAATCCAAGTAGTTATTGCCTCCGTCGATGGTGGCTGTAACCGTGTAGGAATCCGCATCGGTTTGCCCGTTTCCTGCGTAGGTCACTTCCGTTCCTTCAGGTAAATCTCCTGATATGGCCAGTGACTTGACCGCGCCATCATAGACGAAGCTACCGTCGACAAGGGTAATCACGTCCGTAAGCGAGGCCTTGGTAATCTCCAGCTCGGCGGTCAGCATTAAATTCTCGTAGTTATTGCCGCCATCGATCGTGGCCGTAACCGTGTAGACACCTGCTTCGGTCCGCCCGTTGCCCGTGTAGGTCACTTCCGTTCCTTCAGGTAAATCTCCTGATATGGTCAGCGATTTGGCCGTGCCGTCATAGACAAAGCTGTCATCGTCAAAAGTAATGATGTCGACGAGTTGGGCCTTGGTGATCTCCAGCTCGGCGGTCAGCACCAAATCCAAGTAGTTATTGCCACCATCGATGGTAGCCGTAATCGTGTAGCTACCTACCTCGGTCTGCCCATTATCTGTGTAGGTCACTTCCGCACCATCAGGCAAATCCCCTAAGATGGCCAGCGACTTGGCTGTTCCATCATAGACGAAACTATCGTCGTCAAGGGTGAGGATATCAGCAAGCGATGCCTTGGTAATCGCTAACTCGGCGGTCAGCACCAGGTCGTTGAAGTCGTCTCCTCCGTCAACGGTAGCCGTCACCGTATAGATGCCTGCTTCGGTTTGTCCATTACCCGTGTAGGTCACCGCTACTCCACTAGGCAATTCACCGGCTATCGACAGTGACTTGGCGGTGCCGTCATAGACGAAACTATCGTCTTCAAAAGCAACCACAACGACCGTGGCCGTGGCATTGCTTTCGTTTCCGCTGTGATCCGTCGCTGTGAATGTGACCATATTTATACCTAAATCTTCACTATTGAACGCCATTTTAGAGAGCACCAATGTCGCAATGCCGCAGGCATCATCCGAGCCGTCGTCCACCATTTCTGATGTGATAGTGGCCTCTCCATCGACATCAAGTGCTACAATGATGTTGCGGGTTTGCACGATCGGGGCTGTCACATCGACTACGGTCACCGTGGCCGTGGCGCTAGCCTCATTACCTGCCTCATCGGTTACCGTCAACGTCACCTCCACAGGTCCGATGTCCGAGCAATCAAAGTCGGTTTGGTTAATTGTGAATACCAAATCCCCTTCAGGCGTCAGGTTATCCGAAGAACCGTCATTAACATCCCCGGCAGCAAGCGTTGCCACACCATCTGCATCCAATTCAAGTGTGATATCCTTGGCCAGGGCTGTTGGAGCAATACCATCCACGATGAGCTGGCTGGATCCCGAAAGTGATGCTGTGGTACCAGGGGTCGGCAACGTCAAGTCAGCTCCGACACCCGCTTCTGACGATTCAATGGTGGAGCCGATGGCCAATTCCAACGCACCCGTGTTCAGGTAATCCAAGTGCGTGCTCTCATCACCCGGTTGTACCGTGTACTGGAAAACTAATGTTTCTTCCCCCGAACCGCTCACATAACTTGCAAATCGGCCAGGAACACCGGTTGCCAATAGGAGGCGTATGCCATCGCCCACTTCAGTGGCGATGACCTCCCGGTCAAATTCCACGTGGATGGTGATCAAGCTTCCCGAGCCATAAAGCACATCGGCATCGGGCGAGTAGACCCGGTTGATGCGAGGAACAGTGGAGCGAACCGTAATGGTCAATTGCTCATTTGCTAGTTGTGCGGGTCCACTGCCCGTATTTTCGTTATCGTTAATGGTCATATCCAACGGCACATCATCGAGGTCGTCCAGCGCATTGGTAAACTGCAGCTCGCCATCAGCGATATAATTATTGATATCCGCAAGCGGTCCCTCAAGAACTACCGTATGCGATCCCACAACCGTCACGGCAATATCGCCAGAGATAGGGGCTGTAAGCGTGCCCCTATCAATGGGTATTGAAAATGTCGCCGTTACCGCGTTAGCCCCGGCATCCGGATCATCAACCGAAATTCCTGTGAGTGCGGTGGCTACGTTTTCCACTACTTCGATGGATGTCGGGGCATCGATGGTCGGTGGGTCGTTGACATCGATTATCTCGATTTGCCTCATGACCATATTGCTGCTATCCACACCGTCGTGCACAACAAAGGTAATGGCCCTATTGACAGTTTCGGGCGCCTTCGATGTATTACTGTAGTTCACGGACCGCAATGCCGCCTGCCACTGCGCCAAGGTGGCCGTCCCACTCGTAGAAGTAAGTGCCAACACGCCGGTACCTTCATCAAAACTACCGCTCACATCGCCCATGCTGCTATTGTTGTTCGTAAAAGCCAGCACATCCTGATTGCCATAGTAGTTTGCCGTGATGCTGACGGTCGCCCATGCTAACGTTTCATTGTCGGGATCTGAGACGGTAATCCCGTCATCTACCGCGATAGGCAATGGCGTATCACCCAATACCTCCGTAAACGTAGTGAGCGGGCCACTTCTCGTCAAATGAGGCGCATCGTTGATCGCCACTATCGTGACGGTGACATCGCTCGGTTCACTTGTCGCCCCTCCGCCATCATTCAGGGTGACGCGAATCGTACGCGGATTGATGGATGGATTGAGGGTATTGCTGTTACTATACGTCAGGTTGCTAATTAGGGCCTGTGCCGCAGCAGGGGTTGCATTTGACGTAAAGGATATGACTAAATCTGCCGCATTCGTTCCTTCTCCGGTAATCGTACCGATGAGGGTTCCCCCATATCTCACTTCATCCTCTGACACACCAATCTCTCCTACCCCTGTTCCTTCATTTCGGATTGCCACGATATCTTCTGCTGCAATCCCGTTGGCTACGATGGACACCGTAAGATTACCCCCGTCAAAATCGGGGCTATCCGAGTCGCTGACCGTGGCGTCTCCTCCTTCGTCGAGCAAGACCGCCGGGCCACCCTCGGTAAACGAAACCTCATCTCCGTCGAGATTGGTGATGACAGGCGGCTGGGGTTCAGTGATTTCCACATCTTGTGTGGTGGAACAGTTATTTGCATCCGTTACGGTGACCGTATAGGTTCCGGCCGATAGGCCCGTGGCCGTAGCTGCTGTACCACCTGATGGAGCCCAACTATAAGTATAGGATGGTCCCGTGCCACCCGATGCGCTCACCGTGGCTGAGCCGTCATTGCCGCCGTAGGTGGTCACATGCGTAATGGCGTTAACAGTGATCGCAATTGCTGACGGTTGCGTAATCGTGAACGTCTGGGTGTCTTCGCAACCCTTATCGTCCGTCACCGTAACGGTATAGGTTCCAACAGCTAGACCGGAGGCCGTAGCCGCTGTTTCTTCGGGCAAGTCATCCCAACTGTAGCTGTAGGGTGCTGTGCCTCCGGCCACGGAAACCGTAGCCTCTCCATCGTTGCCGTTAAAGCAGGAGACATTCGTTATGAAGCCAGCCGATGCAACTAAAACCGGTGGTTCCGTAATCGTGAAGCTTTGGGTGGTCGTGCAACTATTGGCATCTGTCACCGTTACAGTGTAATCTCCCGCCGACAGGCCCGTGGCCGTAGCGTCCGTGCCGCCAGATGGCGCCCAACTGTAGCTATAGGATCCGGTACCACCGGTCACGGAAACCGTAGCCGAGCCATCGTTGCCGCCAAAGCAGGAAACATTTGTTTGGCCGCCAGACGATGCGACCAAGGCCGACGGTTGGGTTATTGTGAATTGTTGGGTCGTCTGGCAAAAGTTGCCGTCCGTGACCGTGACGGTGTAGGTACCCGCCGATAGTCCCGTGGCCGTAGCGGCCGTGCCGCCCGATGGTGCCCAGCTGTAACTATAAGTACCGGGGCCCGTTCCACCTGTCACGGAAACCGTGGCCGTACCGTTTGTGCCGCCGAAGCAGGATACATTCGTCTGGCCACCTACAGTCGCCGCTAATGGCGAAGGCTGAGTGATGGTAAATTCCCTGGTGATTACGCAATCATTCGCATCGGTGATGGTTACGGTATAATTTCCAACAGAAAGACCAGTGGCCGTGGCTGTTGTTTGTACAGGAGAAGTATTCCAGCTATAA
Organism: uncultured Parapedobacter sp.; assembly: GCA_964498395.1. Classification (GTDB taxonomy): domain Bacteria; phylum Bacteroidota; class Bacteroidia; order Sphingobacteriales; family Sphingobacteriaceae; genus Parapedobacter. The sequence continues at coordinate 160,542 of CAZCHE010000006.1, forward strand.
GTGTAACCTCCTGCACCACCTGATGCAGTGACAGTAGCCGTACCATTGTTGCCACCGAAGCAACTGACATTCGTTTGTGAGGTGGTCGCAGTCAGGTCTGCAATCAACTCCGCTGCATTGGATGGTGTTTCACAGGAAGCTTCTATAGCGACACAGCGGTATAAGTACCCATCCATCGCACTGGTCACTTCCGTAATGGTTAGCGTAGTGGTCGTTACCCCACTGTACACCCCACCATTGCTGATGTCCACAAATCCCGAGCCCGTATTGACCTGCCATTGGTAGGCCGAAGCACCCGTAACCGTGATGCTGAATGTCGCATTGTCACCTGCGCATACCTCTTGGTCTATGGGATGTGAGTCTATAGTGGGTGGTGTACATAACACTTCGAATAACCGGAAATTATCAATGGCAAATTCTTGTGTACCGGAGGCATCAGCACTTGCCCGAAAGCGCAAATCCAATGTACTGCCCGTGCCGATAATAGACCATGTAACCTCCTGCATGGTCCTAGATAGCAACATGCCGTCCCCGATTCTATCGCCATTGGTATCTTCCCGCATCCGTCCGGCTATACCACTGGATTGGTCTGCATAGAACCCTCCTGCTCTTACCCACGTTCCCCCATCGATACGATACTCCACTTCTAGAAAATCATATACCTCTGGAAAACCTGTTATATTTTGCCAATCATGTCCGTTGTTAGCGGCAAAAAGGCCCCTAAATGACAAACCGGTTTTGCCACTTATATCGATACCTGACCAGATAACATGTTGTACCTTATCGGCTGGATTATTCGCTCCAGTTCCAACCCGATCCGTATCCTCCCCAGCCCAGAAGTATTCGCCCTCGACATTCAGGTATTCCGTCGCAGTTTCAGGTAAAACAGGAGCTTGCAAATCGATATTACTGCCATTTGTCCTCAGGAAATAATACGTATACGGAGGGCCGCCACCACCTTGATTTAATGAAGATGTCCGTGTACCACTACTCGGGTTTGTTGCATGCTCAAAGGTATCCGACCAAAACTGGGTTTGTCCGAAACTCATGGTTGCGGTAACCAATAGGAGGACGAGCGATAAAAAAATGCCTTTTGGTTTCATAAGGTTAATATTTTTAGTTGGTTGAGTACGTAATGGTTCAGTCATATCAATTGAATTAAAAAATGGCAAGCTATTAGGTGTCCATAACAGCTATAGGCGCAAGTCGCTTCTGTTTGGCATACGCCGTGGCAGAGAGGATACCATAGGCTCCCCCAATGATGTGTACATGTATCACCTGCTGATCCAGACAGGCAATGGACAGATCACCATCAGGTGTCAATCCAAGCACTTGTCCCGGCACCGAAGTATGCGTTTCATCGGCTAACGAAGCACTGATGAGTTTTACAGGCTCATTCATCAATAGGGCATCAGCCCCTTGGTTCCAAGGGTTGCAGGCACGGATGAGCGAAAGGATTTCGTCTGCAGGCATGTGTCGCCAACTGACAAATGTATCAGACGGTTCAGGGTATTCAAAGTAGTGTGCGCCACCGGATGGCTGAGCAACACTTGGAACAAGCGAGCCGAATTGCACCATATTCGCCATATTGAGCGCAGCCAAGGCTGTTCGTTCGCTTAGTCGTACAGCGAGTTGGCCGTACGTGTCCAGCGATTTTACAGGAACCTTTTCCTGCATAATCAGTGGGCCTTCATCAAAGGATTCATCCATGAAATGAACGCTGACAGCCGTTGCCGTTTCCCCATACCGCAGCACCTCAAAAATGGGCATTGGGCCCCGGTAGGCGGGTAGTGGTCCCGGATGAAAATTGATAAACTTGTTGGGCATATCGGTCAGTATAGCCGCGGGAATGAGAAAAGGAAAAGAGATGCTGAACATATAATCCGCTTGTAGCGCCCTGATATACGAAGCCAATCCTTTCAGGCTCCCTTTATCCGGAAAAGATTGGAATGGTATTCCGCTCCGCTCCGATTCTTCTTCCAACGCCTCCACCACCGACTTTTCTCCTTTGCCAATCGCAATCCCACAAAGGAACTTCTCTACGCCCAGTTGTTGGAGCGCTGGTAAGGCAAATCGCCCACCGCATAAAACCGCTATTCTTTTTTGCTCCATGGCTAGATGCACGTATAACTATTATACCAACCCGAAACCACATGGTCTGTCGGTGTGGCCGTGAATATCTCATAACTCGTCAACAGGTTATCTGTATCAACAGATGTGCCGATGCTTAGCGCACAGTGCCCAGTTCCATCATCGGTTACGGAGGCCTCATACATCGGGGCCATGCTGTGCCGTGTCGAAGCGTGGACGGTTATGTTTCCCCTTGGGCTTTCAAACGATAAATCATCAAGAGCGAGTGAAATCTCTTGTATGTTATTTTTAGTTTCCTTACCGCGCTTCAAGAGATAAGCCGCAATATAGGCACCTTCCCAACCCAGTAACGAAAACAGGTTGGCAGCACGGCCGGCTTGCTCCATTGCTGTTTTGAATTGTTCATTTTGTCCATTTTCGAACTTGGATGACCAGACGGCAACACCCTTCACTTCAGCTTCGGGGTATTCAGCATCGGCCAGCATAGTTTCTTCCAGTGCAAATGGTGGCAAATAAACCGGAAGCCTTTGCCCTGCAAACAACTGCTTAAGTTGTTCAAAATACCATTGCACATAATCTCCACTAAAAATACTAAGTAACGCACTATCAGGGTGGGCATTCAGGTGCTGCCCCAGCGAATCCATGGAAAAATCATCGCTTCGATAACCTGTAGCGTGATTGAATCCAATGTTTCCTCCCGAGTTCGTGAACCCTTCTGTCAGGGCCATGGTTTGTAGGTACCCTCCGTCATAGTACCCGGTCACCATGCCACCCATCGTATATCCATCGCGGTGAGCAAGTTGTGCTGCCATATAGGAACCAAGGGAGTTATGCAAGGAATGGTAAAAAATATGAGGTGATTCCGGCCATTCCTGAGGTACATTTGCTCCGGCGTCCAGCACGACCAGCAGTCGGTTAGCTGCTAAAAACAACGGCCGAAGTACCTGAGCCATCCGGTGGCCGATGTAGGCAAAAACGATGGTGGCATTTTCATGCATGACCAGTTGTTCTGCTGCTCTGTAGCACAGTTGTTTATCCGTACCAAACCCGATGTTCTCCGTGGCAATCCGTACATCATCCAGCCCAATAAACTTCAAAGAAGACCGGAACCCTTCAAACAAATCAAAACTCAATCCTGCGTAATACGTAGATCGAGGTAGCAGCATGCCAATTGTATTCATTGCTTATAAAAATCAAAAAAGGGAAATGCGTTAAACGCATTTCCCATATCCATTAATTCCGGCTTGGAAAAATCCCTTCCACTGCAATACAGTAATTCATGCACAGGTATGGATTCATTACCGTTACCGGCAAACCTCCCCCAACAGGGTCTGTACTTCCGCTTACCATAGCTCCGCCCGTGTAAACATTGGCTTTGGCTGTATCTCCATAGGACGCCGCCGTTGTTACAGCGGGGAAAGTACCATCTGGACTAGACTCAACAGCATTGTCTGTTGATGCCTGCAATTGGACTTTCATAGCATTCAACGTATGTATATGGGCTGCAAGGTTACCTGTTGTCAGTGAAACGGTAGGAGAGCCTCCTTGCTGGCCAATCTGATAATAGGGAAGCCCCGGCCCTTGGCCTTGACCGACGGGAACACGCCCCTGCAAGTCCGGCAACCCAAATGTTGTTTGCCCGTTTCCCCCGTATTGGGTTCCCAGCAACGCGAAAAGTGCCGTATTTTGGGCAATGGAGACGATCTGTCCCTGGCAAAACATGTGAGATACGGGGGCATAACTGAATCCAAACAGTTTTATTTCGCCGATAAATGGTTCTGCTGACATAATTTCGGTGTTTGATGTTGTAAATACTGGTTAATTGCGGCTTGGGAAAATCCCCATGACAGCAATCGAATAATTAATGCATAGGTATGGGTTCATCACATCGACGGGTACATTTGACCCCGCTATGTCCGTAGTTCCGCTCACGACAGCACCACCCGTATAGACGTTGGCTGTCGGTGTATCCGAATAAGACGCAGCCGTCGTTACAGCTGGAAAAGTCGCATCCGGACTTGATTCTACAGCATTGTCAGTGGATGCTTGCTGTTGGACATGCACGCTGTGTAACGTATGGTTATGAGAAGGGATGTTACTCGTTAACAGAGTGACACTTGGTACCCCGGCCGTTTCGCCCATAACGTGTGCAGGCAATCCTGGCCCTTGCCCCTGACCAATCGCCATACGGCCCTGCAAATCAGGCAACGCAAATGTTACGGTTCCATTTCCCCCGTAGGTGGTACCCAATAGCGAGAAAAGGGCCGTGTTTTGACTAATAGGGAGTAATTGCCCCTGACATAAAGCATAGCCTTTAGGTGGGAAGTTAAACCCGAAAATTTTCACTTCACCGATAAATGGTTCTGTTGACATAATAATAGTTTTAAAATGGTAAATAAATAGTTAATTAGATTATAATATTCTTTATAGGTATTGCGTTCAAGCGTGTTCCCTTACGGTTTTATCCTGTAGGCCATCAACCATTTCTAGCCGATCCATGGCTTAACTTGGTTATTCAATACGGCCCACATTAGCTTCCATTTTGTTGAATAGAATGATGGTGACGGAACAGGCTTATAAGTTATGTTTTCAGTAAGTAAATCTTTGCTAACTTAGTTTATTCACGTATCGGTAGTACCTTGGCCTAAGGTTAAGCAGCGCTAATCTATGTAAAACTTTTTGTTTTCCGAAAAACCTGTGTATTTATGTTAGTCAATTACATTGTAAAAGTAGGTAAGTGAAAAATACCAGTCAATGGCTAATTAGCCAGTTTTGAAAATAATTTTATTTTTCCTAAAAAAGCTGTTAATTTGCTCTGCATCAGTATCATTAAACCTTTTATCTATGATTTATTTTGCCCAAGTGCCACTTATAACTCCAGATTCTATCGCTGCTGAGCTCGCTCAATATACCACTGAATGGCAGGCGCATTTTAATACTGCACATTACCGGGGGGAATGGACGGCGCTGGCTTTGCGCGCACCGGGAGGCAAGGATAGCGTCATTCCCGACTTGATGGGTGAGCAGCAGGCGTATGCTGACACGCCACACATGCAACACTTCCCGAGCGTCCGACAATTGGTACAATCGCTTGAATGCCCCGTCCTATCGGTGCGCTTTCTGAATTTAAAGGCAGGGGCAGTAATTAAGGCCCACCGCGACCATGAACTGGCCTTTGAAAAAGGCGAAGCCAGGCTGCACTTTCCCATCCAGACCAACCCAGATGTCTCCTTTTATGTCGAAGACACCCGCGTGGACATGCAAGTTGGCACATGTTGGTACATCAACGCAAACCTCACCCATCGAGTAAGCAACAACGGTACGACCGATCGCGTCCATCTGGTGGTTGATTGCCTGGTAAATGATTGGTTGCGTCAGCTGTTTGACCGGGCGGATAAACAAACCAAGGATGAGGATGTCGATATCGCCCAACAAAAGCAGGTGATTGCAGCGTTGAGATTGCAAAATACACCCGTTGCCACGAAACTTGCGGACCAATTGGAGCAATCGTTATGAACCAGCTTACCCTCAAAATAACCACCTTTTTAACAAGCATTGGGCTGGAGGTGCGGTTTGCTCCGGTACCATCCCAAACCTTTCTCCCCGGATTGAAAATCGACAGCGGCACACTCCTTATTGATGTTGACCAATTAGCCTACCCCGGCGATATACTGCATGAAGCCGGACACCTGGCTTGTATGCCTCCGGAGATTCGAAGAAACATGGATGATGACCTGGAGCCGGGCGACCTCCATAAGGGGGGCGAATTGATGGCCATCGCATGGTCCTATGCCGCATGCCTGCACCTCGACATTGACCCTGCCGTGGTTTTTCACGAGCATGGATACAAGGGGGATAGCCAAACCATGCTGGATAATTTTTCAAAAGGTTATTATATTGGTGTACCCATGCTGCAATGGAGCGGCATGACCAATGCCTATCCGACCATGCTGTCATGGACTTGCAAGGAAAGGCCTAGTTAACATAGTTCTACAGATGTGGAGATGGGGTTGGGCGAAGAGAAAAGCGGCAAATAGTGATTTCATAACGTTATCTGATTAGCATTAAGTCAATATCACCGATTTCCTGTTTGGGTTTGGATTGGCCCCTCGCCGTGTACGTACAGCATTATTTTAGCGGAGCAATTCACCGCAATTTTGGTTGCTGCTCCGCTATTCGAGAATATAATCTTAGTCTACAGCAGCCCCGCCGCTCCGCCAAATCGATAGGCTAGCCCGATCTCATGCGTAGTATTACCGATACGTCGATTCATCGGCTCGTTTTTCGGGTTGAACTGATAGCTGTAACCCAGTCCGAAACCTGAGAAGTTGAACTGTGCCATACCTGCAAGGTCGCCATAGCTCCGTACGTTCATCCCGACACCAAATACACGCTTGATAAAAAACAATGCTGAAACTTCAGCCTGCGGGCGCAGATTCTCCGCATAGGTTAACAACAACGAAGGACGGAAGTGAAAATCTGGGCCTATGGGGAATAAGGCACCAGCGATGAGATGGTATTGGTTGCGGAAGTTATAGCGGTTGTCGGAATCCAAACCCAGACTACCCAACATTAGCCGAGGGAGCGATAGCCCCACGTAGTAGCGTTCCGGGCGGTAAAGTACTACGCCGAATCCCAGCAATGCATCGGTCTCCGTGATGTCCTCGCGGAAAGCTGGGTCCTGCGGGTCTAGCTGCGAGAAGCGCCCGTTGTGGTAAGCGACCCCAGCGTTGAGCGACATCCCCACGTATTCCGATTCCGATATGCGGATGCCCTTGGCGAAGAACGCCGATGCCTCTGTCAGTCTCTCCACGGCCAGACTCTCATGGCGAACATTGATACCTGCCGTGGCACCGATGTTTTGGAAGCCCGTGTGGCCGCTACCCCAGAAAACCGTGGGGGCACCCTCCATGCCCACCCATTGCCTGCGTCCGATAACGGAAGTCTCGCCATCCGGAAGCAGCAAGCTTGCAGCAGGGTTCAGCACATTGCGCACCTGTCCATGCTGGGTGTGTGTGCTAGCTTGTTGGCCGCATACGGTTATCGCCGACAGTAGCAACGCGACAAATGACAATATCGTTTTCATTCCTTTTGCTTTTCTTGTTTTTTTTCAATACCATTGTTCTTATACCTTCCAGACAAATCCCAAAACCATTAATATCAATACCTCAATACAAAATAGCCTTTGTGGTGCCCCCATCGGCCGTCGGTATTTTTCACTTCCACGATATAAAAATACGTGCCCGCGGGCAGCCGCAGTTGCCCCGCGCCGATTCCCCGGAATGCAATGCGGTCATTGTCATAGCCCGCCGCTTCCCACACAATCGTCCCGTTCCGGTTAACAATCTGCACCCGGTTTTCGCGATAGTCGCGGATACCCTCGATCATCAGGAACTCGTTGATGCCGTCGCCATTGGGCGATACCGCCTGGTGCACACGTACCGGGAATGATGAAGACGGATCCACTACACGCACCGTGATGGTCACCGGCTCCGCCGCTTCGTGGTTGGAGTCCCCTTCCTGTGTAGCCGTGATCAGCACCGTGCCAAGCCGATGAATGTTCAACACCGTGCCATTGAGGGTTGCCACCTGTTCATCGCTTACTTCCAGGCCTATCGGCAAACCACTGTTGGCCGACACGTCCAATTGGACACTGCCCGCATCACGGCTCACTTCCCCGACTTCCGCAAAGGAAATGGTTTGTGTAGCCTTGTGTACCACCAATGTTCGGCTTATTTGCGGTTTATTGCTGTAGTTGCTGTTCTCCGGAACGGTGGCTGTGATGGTTGTGCTACCTACACCCGTAATGCGGATGAGGCCATCCACGATTTCAGCAACCGATGCGTTGTCGCTCGAATAAAAGACAGGCTCTCCGGTGCTCGTAGCGGCATGCCCGCTGAAATCGGCATCACCGTAGGCTTTCTCTGGCAATGACGGAAAATCCAATGTGCGCGCAGCAGGAGCGATACGTAACGTGAACGTTTTGCTGACTGCTTCGTAATTACGTGTCTGCGATGCGGACACCGTAACCCGGTAAGTACCCGCATTCACAAACTGATCAGATGGATCAAAGGAAAGCTCAGTCTCATCATGACTGAGCGCTGCGACCAATGCTTTAGGCTCACCGTCATATATATGCTCTTGGTTCTCTTCGTCTAGCACAAATGCCGTCGCACGGGCGATTGTCAATACGGCCACCAACGTGGTGTCTGAATACTCTGGACGGCTCACGACCGCCCTTACCTCATGCTCACCCGTCTCCGTCTGCCCATTGCCCGTGTAGGTGACCGTTGCATCCTCAGTCAGTCCATGCACCGACAGGCTGCGGGGTTGTCCCGTGTAGATTGCGGTACGGTCAGGCATTGAGAGGTTCGTTTGACGGGCTGGCAATATGCGCAGGGTTACCGTCGCGCTCACAGCGTGATAGTTTTCCGTTTCGCCAGCCGATATAGTAACCGTGTAGGTTCCCGTGGCTATATATGCTTGCTGCGGGCTATAGGTTAAATCCGTTTCTGCATGACTGAGCATGGCCTCCACAGACTTGGAGGAACCATCGAATAGCTGTTCCTGCATTGCTGTAGTCGTAATCACCGCAGGAGCTTTGTTGATATAGAGTGTGCCGACCAGCGTGGTATCCGTGTGATTTGGGCGTCTGACTACAGCTTGCACCGTATGGCTGCCGGCATTTACCTTCCCGTTACCGCTGTAACTCACTTCGGCATCCGCTGGTACGCCCTGTACTTCCAACGCATGCGCTTCTCCATTGTAAGTAACCGTCAGATTGGGGAGCCTAAGGCCCAATTGGGCTGCAGGGGTAATGGAGAAGTCAATCCACGCTTCCGTTGCTAGGTAATTCGCGCTCTCGTTCAGATACACTCGAATCCGGTGCTCGCCCACGTTAGTAAAACTCCCTTGAGGACTATACTGAAGCTGAGAATCCAGCTGCTCGGGTGTTACAGAAGCCAATACAGCTTTAGGGCTGCCATCGTAAACATAAGTCTGTACAGCCGCAGCTGTAATCACCGGTTGCGCTTTACGGATCGTGAGGGTCGCCTCATAGGCCTTTGTGGTGTAGTTGGTACCGCTGACGGTGGCAATGACATGATAAATCCCCGCATCTACTGCGCCATTACCCTCCTCGCCATTTATCGTATAACTCACCGTGATGCCTGCTGGCAAATCGCCCGAAACGGATAGTGTTTTCTTTGTACCATCATAGATAAATGCCGTATCTTTAAGTGATAGGCCAGTAATAGCGGCCGGTGTAACCGTAAGTGTGCCATTGACATAGCTAATGGCGTAATTAGTCAGCCCCTTACCTGATGCTTCGGACACATCAATTTCATAGCTGCCTAGGTCCGCGGTGGCTGTTGAACCCGTAGCAGTTAAAGTCACCGAGGTTACTTCGTCATCGCCTTTCAGTCCCAAAACCGTGAACTCTGTGCCGGCAAAATTAAGAGGTTCTCCATAGACCTTGTTTTTGTCTTCGGCAATGATGGTTAGCGATGCCGGATTGATGGTAAGTTGTTGCTGTACCGGGTCTGCGGGCAGAAACGCTTCGTTGCCAGGTTGTTCAACGGTAATGGTCACCGTTCCAACGGAATGGATGGTGAGCGTATTGCCGTCAACGGAGGCTATATTCGCATCACTACTTGTATAAACGACCGGTAAGTCGGAAGTTGCAGTAGCCATCAACGTGATGGGCTCATCCCCATAGGTGGCTTCATCTTGCAGGTCAAACGTAATGGCCTGTTCCGCCATCGGCCGCGCGCTGACTTCCTCAGAATATACACTCTCATTGGTCGCCAGATCTACCGCAGTGATACGGTAGTAGTACAATGTTCCGTTGGTGAGTCCGGTATGCGTATAAGCCGTTTCGCCGACACCGAGCATTGTCAACATATCGGTGGGGTTCGTAGTTGTTCCTGCATATATGCGGTAGCCCACCAGGTCATCCTCCGTATTGGCTGCCCATGAAAGCGACACTTCGGTATCGCCTGACGTAGCTCCCACTCCTTGCGGCGCTATCGGCGCCGTGCCATCATAGTTCACCGTCAGCAGGTTTGACGCGGAATTGCCTACATCGCTTGCACTGACAACCACATTCTCAGGCAATCGGATGGATACATCGCCATCCGTTGTAGGGGTGACCAAAACTTGGTAGGTTATGTCATCCTGCGTCTGAAGTTCGCTGAACGTAGCATTTGACGATTCAAAATCACCTAATGACAGCCCGGTAACCGCTTCACTGAACGTAGTTGTGACCGTAAAAGGGGCATTTACCAATGTGGGCGCCGTAGTGGATAACTCCACAGTGGGTATTGAGGGTGTTCGAAAAGTGATGGCATTTTGCCCCGCTATGAACGGATTTTCCATAAAGGTCTGGAACCCCTTAGCGCCATGGTAGTCGGCCACCACCGCGCGATACCGCTTCCCGGGCGACAGCCCCGTCACCGTTAGCGGAAAATTACTATGGCTATCATTGTATACGCAATACCACCCATCGCCCAGATCGGTTCCAGGGGCTCCGTATGCCCCGACAAGCCCCTGCTCTCCCGGTGATGAGGATCTTCTGGGAATAACTGCGGGTATTTCATCGGGTCGGGCAACCAACAACGGCGAAGAAGGCAATTCATCCTCGTCGTCGGTTTCCTTTATCAATAACAATCGCCAGCTTCCCCGATTCAATGTGCTCCCACCGTTTTGCCACCTTAACGTCGCCTCGTGGGGTTGTGCCGCTGTTATCGCCAGGTTTGTCGATCTTACGTTGGGTGGAACAGGACTCGGTGCTTCAAACTGGATATTGTCTACCAAAACCGGCAACCTCGCCGTACCGGCGGTACTGATCCACAGACCGTCGATAAAATCCCATTCATCAGACACAAAGGTGAACGTACGCCCACCATGCTTATCCATCGCCGAATAGGTGAGAATAGTCCCATTTTGTTCTGAAACGATGGAACCAGGCCCCGAATTTTCCGCGCCTGATCGCATTGTAATAAATGGTCTTACTAAGCTTACTCCGTTTCGCAAGCCATGAAAATTCAAGAGTACAGCGCTGGGAACGGCCGACTCCGTTCCGAAGTTTCTGCCTAACGCGACGTATATTGATTTTAGCCTGAAATTACCCAGCTTTGACAGCGTGTCGATGGTTTGGCCGGTGACGTTAAGCGGCGCTTCGGAAAACAGCATGCGATAAATGCCGTATCCTCCTACACTTGGGTTGGCTGATCCATCCTGCGCCCTGTCGTAATTGTACATCAGCGCTTTGGTTGGATAGCCATTGAAATAGCTGCCCGGTATTCCGACATATCCCCAAGTGGTACCATCCTGTTGTCCAGGCACGCTTTGCATAAATACCAATTGCTTACCCGATCCCTGAGTCACGGTTTTATACCTAATACCGTTGGTCTGCTGCAATACTTCCGAGCCAAGCAACTCGAAATTTTCACTATCCGGCCAGATTTGGGCTTTCAATTTATCGGAAATCAACAAGCTTAACAGCAATAGCAAATACCCGCTCAACAAACGGGGCAAAGTAAGAATCGCTTTCATAAATATGTTTCGCATTAATACTATATAGCGCAATACCTAGTAAGGCCTTATCATCGGTAGATCGTTACGATGTAGGGGTCAAAAATAGAGGTGCTTTACATTGATTAACCTAGACTTTAGTATAGTTTGTTACAAAAACCACCATAGATTACGTAAATAAAAATGTTATTTTCGCCTCGATTTGTGTGATCCGTACGTAAAATCCCATGACACGTTACATCTGCTTCTTGTTAGCAACATGCCTGTTGTTAACCGTTTTTTCACGACCATCTGCTACCGAGGTTCAGCGTTCGGTCGATGTTGATACGATTATTAATCAACTCGATTTTACTTTATTACCCAATACTAGAAGTTTGTTAATCGCAACGGATGATGAAAACCATACATGGATACGAGGGATCGTTCCGCCGCAGCTAATAAATGTACCCGCTGTTTTACGAATTCCATCTACTCGAATTCACGACTACGGTCTTTTTGTGAGACAGCAACATCAAATAACTGCGGTTGATGACGGTTCACCCGGCCTCCCAAAAACGCGGTATCGGCAATACAATTTCACACCGCAGGATTCTGTGTTCTATCTGCGAGTTAAAGATCATGCTCCTCAGTTACTGGAAGTTGAATTTTCGGAATACCACCAATTTGTAAATAATGAGTCGTTCAATATGCTCCTCATAGGGTTATACTATGGTTTAGCATTGATGTCTCTGATTTTCAATCTCGTTTTTTACCTTGTCTTCCGCGATAAGCGGTTTAGTACGTATTGTTTGTTGTTGCTTTCCGTTTTCGTCTCATTTTTCTACGAAGATGGCATGTTTCATTATTTTTCAGGCGGCAAATGGAACTTGGATCGCCTGATCGTGCTGAACAGTGCGTTTTCGGCGATTGTTTCGTTTCCTTTCACCCTTTATTTTCTTGACATCCAAAAGGAGTTTCTGCGGTTCCGGAAGCGGTTTTTTGCTGCCGTTGCGTTGCTGTTGACCTGCGTGGCTGTGTATTCGTTTACCGACAGTTCGCTTATGCTTTTCGGGGTGTACGCTTTTTGCTTCTTGTTTGCTGCCTCTTGCCTTTTCCTTGCGGCAAAGCGCTTTCGGAAAGATATATATGCCCGCTTTTTGGTTTTGTCGTTCAGCTTGGTTGTGTTAGCTGGTCTGCTGTACGTATGCTATACGCGTATTGATTCCTCGGTTTTCGGTGTTTTTGGCATCCATACTTTCCGGTTTGTTAGCGCTCTTGAGATAATCGGCATCGGTTTCGCCATCATTTTTAGGGTGCGTGCATTGCAACATGAGAACGAACGGTACCGTTCAGAATTAGATAACTACTTAAAAGCACTGGAAGTCAAAGCCGCCAGCGAACGATTCGAAAAAAGACACCTCGGGGAAAACCAGTCCACCAAACCCACGAAACAGGAAGTCACGGAGCACCTTCGGGAGCAATACGATCTTACCGACCGGGAAATTGACGTTTTGCTCTGCATATGGGATGGCTTGACCAACAAGGAAATCGCTGAGCGCCTTTTCATTACCGTAAGTACAGCGAAGTACCACATAAGCAATTTATATGTCAAATTGGATGTAAAAAACCGAAATCAAGTACAGGTGCTTGGAAAGGCATGGTGGGCATCCGAAGCGTCGTCACACGAATAGAGGAAACATCGAAAACATTATTCCCAAAAAACATTTCGCCTGAAATCCGTAAATTCGCCCTCACATGAGCAACATCATTCCCCCCACGCTGGTTAGTAAATTGGGAACTTTCGCCGGATTTGATGCTGAGGCTTTCGAAGCCGCACATGCGCAAGAAAGAAGCATTACATCCATTCGGGTCAATCCGGCTAAGCCGCATGGCCTAGATGTGGCTTCGTTTGAGCCAGTTCCTTGGTGCGATACGGGCTTTTACCTTGCCGAACGCCCTGTTTTTACCCTCGACCCGAAGTTCCACGCGGGCTGCTACTACGTGCAAGAAGCCTCATCCATGTTTGTTGCCCATGCGATTAAGAGCCTCAAGCTCGACCAAGAACCAATGGTAGCCTTAGACCTTTGTGCAGCACCGGGGGGCAAAAGCACCCTGCTCAATACATATCTCCATCCGGATAGTTTGCTTATCGCCAATGAACTGATCAAAACACGAGTCAACATACTAGAGGAGAACCTCGTGCGTTGGGGGGGCACAAACACCGTGGTGACCAACAACGACCCGTCGGCATTCAGCCGTCTACCGGGTTATGTGGATCTCATGTTGGTGGATGCGCCATGCTCAGGGTCAGGATTGTTCCGGAAGGATCGTGGAGCCATAGATGAATGGTCCGAGGCTGCGGTGCAACTGTGCAGCGAACGGCAGCAGCGTATCCTTGCCGACAGCCTTCCAGCACTAAAAACAGGGGGTATTTTGCTTTACTCCACTTGTTCGTTTTCGGCTGAAGAAAATGAACAAATCGCCGATTGGCTGTGTGATACACAAGGCATGGTACCGCTCGATATTCCAATTGATAACAGGTGGGGTATCGAACAAACACGTTCTGACAAGCATGCCTGTCCGGGTTACCGCTTCTATCCGCATCAGCTCCGTGGAGAGGGTTTCTTTTTGGCCGCGTTCCAAAAAAAGGCTGAGCAATCTTCGTTTGACCAGCGAAAGATAAAAACCGAACGACAGCCCCCCTTTCCCAAGGAGCTGGCAAACTGGATCAGCAGCAGCGAAGACTTAATTACGTTTACTGTAGGTGACGATTTATTCGTCTTTCCAAAAGAACGGGAAACAGATCTACGTATCCTACAGCGCATGCTGTATTTGCGGAATGCGGGTACACGCGTGGGTAGGCTTGCCAAAGGCGACCTCATCCCCAGTCATGACCTGGCATTGAGTACCCTGCTCCGCCCAGATCTTCCATCACTTGCACTGGAAAAGGAACAGGCACTGGAATACCTACGCAAAGGAAACCTCTCCCTCTCCGTCAACCCCCAGGGGCTCACGGGTTGGGCGCTGGCCACTTATCAAGATGCACCATTGGGATGGATGAAATTATTGCCCAATCGCATTAATAACTATTACCCTAAGGAATGGCGGATTGCTACGATGTAAGCCTGACGCCCAGATGGGAACACGGATGACACCGATAAAACGGATGGTCACGGATTTTTTTTGCTTAAGGGTATGCGCATACCGCTGGAGGCTGTCGTGATGCAGCAATCCGTGTAAATCTGTTTGATCCGCGTTATCTGTGTTCTATAAAAACTACAACAAGTCATTCGCTAGGTTGGCCAATTCGCTCCGTTCACCTTTCTGCAAGGTAATGTGGGCATACAAGGGGTGGTTCTTGACGCTTTCAATTAGGTAAGAAAGGCCGTTGCTTTCGGCATCGAGATAGGGCGTATCTATTTGGTAGATATCTCCCGTAAAGACAATTTTGGTGTGTTCCCCTGCACGAGAAATAATGGTTTTGATTTCATGTGGTGTGAGGTTCTGGGCTTCATCTACAATGAAGAAGATTTTGGCTAGCGTGCGTCCCCTGATAAACGCTAGAGGAGTGATCGCTATTTTCTCATTGGTAATCAGCTCATCGATTTTTTCAATCATCTTCTCGTCATCTGTATACTGTTCCTTGATGAAGCGAATATTGTCCCAGATCGGGGCAAGAAAAGGATCGGTTTTGGACTTCGCATCTCCCGGAAGGAATCCGATTTCCTTATTGCTCAATGGGATAACAGGGCGGGTGATGTAAATCTGTCGGTAGTTTTTCCGCTGTTCCAATGCACTTGCCAATGCCAATAAGGTTTTACCCGTACCGGCATTACCCTGTATACTGACCAAACGGATCTCTGGATTTAACAATGCATGGAGCGCAAATGCTTGTTCGGGATTACGAGGTTTGACCCTGCAAACCGAATCAGTCGATACAGCGGTTAGTGTTTGCGAAGCCTTGTGGTAAAACGCATTCAGTGTTTTGCGACCGTGCCTCAAGACATAGAATTGATTGGCCCCGGTATGGTGAAGTGGAAAGTCAGTTATGGCTACGGCTTCCCTATTTTTCAGCTGCTCAAACACGGCTTCGGGAACGTCCTTTCTTACGGTTTTACCCGTATAAAGTTCTTCTACGTTCTTGATTTTCCCTGTTTCATAATCTTCAGACAAGAGGTTGAGCGACTTAGCCTTTAGGCGGAGGCAGATATCTTTCGACACCAGGATTACCTTCTTGTCGGGATGTTCTTCCATCAACGTGAGGGCCGCATTGATGATCTGGTGGTCAAACTTATCGTTACCGAAAATCTTCGTTGCATCATTCCGCTGGGGTCTGTCTGACAGGATCACCTTAAACTTTCCTTTTGACTGCCCCTTGAGCGACACCCATTGATTGACAAGCTTCTGTTTGGACAATTGATCAATCAGCCGGATAAAGCTCCTTGCCTCGAAGCTGCGTGTTTCATTGCCCCCTTTGAAATTATCAAGCTCCTCCAGTACCTGTATGGGGATCGCCACATCATGCTCATGAAAATTGTTAAGTGCATTGTGGTCATACAGGATGACAGACGTGTCTAAAACGAAAATCTTGCGGGATGCCGCCATAAGTGTTATGCTTCTTCCTCCTTTTAGTTGGAAGGTATAAAATTACTGTTTTTTTGTCATTCGCCGATTTGCGAATCCTCAAATTAACGAATAGGCAAAAATACCTACATTTACCCCATCAGATAAACAGCGCGATTGCCAGCAATGAAGAAAGAAATAAAAGAGGCACTTTTATCGGTTTGTAGACAATATGTACAGGAACGTATGGCCACCGCCACGCAAGCCATCGCCTCGGCGAATGATGCCGCCGTTGACGACACGAAAAGCAGTGCCGGTGATAAATTTGAAACCACCAGGGAGATGATGCAGCAGGAAATCAGTCGGCATCGGCAATTGCTCGCCGATGCCCAGCAAATGGAGCAAGTACTGACCAATATTGATATCCATCATCACGCTGGACCTGCGAGGCTGGGCAGTTTGGTAGAAACCAACAATGGGCGTTTTTTCCTCGCCATCAGCGCGGGACAATTGGATGTGCAGGGCACCACCTACTTTGCTATATCTGCGGCATCCCCTATTGGACAGCTCATACTGGGTAAGGCCCCCGGTCAACAATTCGTATTCAATCGGATCGATTACCAAATCCTGGACGTATCATAACCGAATAGCCGTAATGGAAATATAACCCGCCTATAAAAATACATGAAGAGCATCGACACAAAGAACGCGGTATCGATAACCTTAACCTTCCGCACCCTTCGGGCAGCGTGGTTTCTTTGCCTGCTTTGTCCTTTCATGGGCACTCCGGTATTTTCCCAACAACATGCGCCATCCCCTAACATCATTTTTATCTTAGCCGACGACCTCGGCTATGGCGACTTGGGCTGCTATGGGCAACAGCTCATTGAAACTCCCCATATCGACCGTTTGGCTGCTGATGGGATGCGATTCACACAGTTCTATGCCGGCGCAACCGTCTGTGCCCCATCCCGATCCGCACTGATGACCGGCCAACATACCGGCCATACTTATATCCGGGGTAATAAAGAAATACAACCCGAAGGACAATATCCACTGGCAGATTCGGTGCAAACTTTCGCCCAGTTGCTGCAAGAGGTGGGTTATGCGACCGGGGCTTTCGGCAAATGGGGGCTAGGCATGGTGGGCACAAGTGGAGCGCCTGACCGAAAAGGCTTTGACACGTTCTTTGGCTATAATTGCCAGCGCCAGTCGCACCGCTATTATCCGACACATCTGTGGCACAATGATGAAAAAGTCATCTTGGAAGGGAATGATTTGGCCAACAAAGCCGTGTATGCTCCGGAAATCATCCAACGGCAGACACTGAAGTTCATGGAAGACCATCGGGATGCACCTTTTTTTCTATTTGTTCCCACGGTGCTGCCCCATGCGGAGTTACAGGGACCAGAAGATGGGCATTACCAGCAATATGAAAACAGCTTTGTTGAGACCCCGCACAAGGGCGAGGACTACGGCCCGGAAGCCACCATCGCGGGGTATGCCTCAGTAGCAAAACCACGCGCCACCTTTGCTGCGATGGTAAGCCGAATGGATGCCTATGTGGGTGAAATCCTCGCCAAACTGGACGAACTGGATCTTACTGAAAACACCATCGTGATCTTCAGCAGTGACAATGGCCCACACCTCGAAGGAGGTGCTGATCCAACTTTTTTCAACAGTTCGGGTGGGCTTCGTGGGCATAAGCGAGATTTATATGAAGGTGGGATACGCGTACCTTTTATCGTGAAGTGGCCTAAAAAAATACAAGCCGGGAGCAAAAATGATTTCATCGGCGCTTTTTGGGACGTAATGCCCACCCTCGTGGAGCTAACCGGGGCCAACGCTCCGCGATATACCGACGGGATATCCTTTTTGCCCACCTTATTGGGAAAGGACAGCCAACAGCCACCACATGAATACCTCTACTGGGAGTTCCATGAAGCGGGAGGTCGCCAAGCTGTACGCAAAGGAAAGTGGAAAGCCGTTCGTTTGCAAGCGAAAGATCAAGAAAAAGCAACCTTGGCATTATATGACTTGGAAAGCGATCCCTCGGAGACCGCTGATTTAGCGGCAGCCTATCCCGATATTGTCCAACGGATGATCTCGTTGATGGACCAAGCCCACCATGAAAGTGACGTGTTTCCGTTTTTCGATGGACAATGAGAAAAGGACAAGCTGCCTTAAATAGAGATGGGAAATCGAACACCCGTGGAAATGGTCAGTTGATTAGCGCGCTGGAAAGATTTTACCTCCACGTAAAGTAGCGGTAATTTGGGGATGACCACATCAGCTCCCACACCGAGATTTAACCCAATGACTCCGTTATCGCCTACTTCAATTCGCACACCAACTTTTTTCATGAATTGGTCAAATTCACCGCTCAAGTCAAGGTTTTTGCTTCCTTGGGTATAGTTCGCTCCGACAATACCATACATTTTAAATCGCGGTTCATCCACAAAATAGAAGTTGCCATCGGTGTTTGCCTCCCACAGGTATGTTTTGAGGGACACGAGTGCGGAGGTCATCAAATAATGCGCGAGTGAAACGGTGATTTTGACATCCTTTTCCAGACGGAGCGATGCGTTTGCCCCTATCCCCGGTCGGTTAATCCTGACCCCATACACGGTATGGACTCCCGCTTTGAAGGGTGATTGTGCAAGTGCGGCAAAGCCGGCGCACAGCAAGAAACAAATTACAATAAGGATGCCGTGATAACGGCGATGAATCGTATTCATGGATAACTTTTTTAATGAAATAATTTTACTACTGTTTTGACGGTTGCAAAGGTTGGGAGAAAGGCAAAAACGGGCAATACCCTAAAGATGTGATATATAGGGAGGAAGACGGACACAGGAGCATCCCCTTGGGTGGAAAGTACAGCAGTCTATCCTGTCGTATCAGTCACCAATAGCAAGGTTGGGGAGGCGGTTTTATTCAACCACCTTACCTAGCAATAATCGGCCCTGCGAAGCCCAGCCACCGATAAACGCATCGTCAATGCCATCGCCATTGAGGTCGCCGATGGTAATGTTCCAGTTGCGCCCCACAACCGATGCGGGGATTACCTCATCGGTGACATCAGAAAAATATCCCTTGCCATCATTGCGGTATGCGCGCAACTGCTGCTCACCAAACCCGGGTACCGTGATGGCGCTCAGCAGCAAGTCAGGGTGGCCGTCATGATCAAAATCCATGTATTGGGCCGAATAGGTAGAAAACTCATAAGCGGGGATGCGTGATTCGGTTTCATCCGTGAAGCGGGCGTGACCATCATTGATGAGTATACGGGCACGGGGATCCTTATCCCAAACGCCTGCATTACTGGTAATATTGGCAAACACAATATCGAGGTCGCCATCACCGTCTACGTCGAATACCAGCACTTCCCGCGTCTCCAAAGGTTCAGGTAGCTCAAGGTCTTCGGCCCGTTCGATAAATACGCCGAAACCGTCATTGATCAACAACCGATTCGGGGGCACCTCATTTCCCAATACCATGTCCAAGTGGCCATCGCCGTTCAGGTCAGCCAGTTTCACACTTTGCGTAGCGTCATTGACCTGCGGCAGGTTTTCCGGGGTGCATTCCATAAAATACCCCGGTCGGGATGGGTCATTTATCCAAAGGAAATTCTGCCCCTGTTCACCGGAATTTCCGATCACTACATCAGGCAAACCATCGCCATCCACATCACCCACATCCAGTCCGTTCCCTTCACTCATGGCAAGCAAGCGGTCGCTTACGTCGCGGAATGTCCCGTCGCCATTACCCAGGTAATACTCATGTGTCTGGTCATCTTCTGCCACGAAAATCACATCCATGTGGCCATCCCCATCGAAGTCTGCGACACGAACGTGCTCTGTATCATGCTTGGCAGCTTTGAATACGCCCTTTTTCCAAGTGAGTTTGCCCGTACCGTCATTCAGGTAGAGCCTGTTTTCATCTGCTTCAAGTGCTGCGATAACGTCCAAATCCCCATCGCCATCCACATCCACAAAGGCGACCTCTAAGATATGGGCATCGGGGTCACGGGGTACATGTGTGTCGGTAACGTCATGGAAATAGGCCGTCTCCGTGGAGCCCGGCGAGGCACACGACCAAACGGTTAGCCCGGTGGTTGCCACCGCAAGTAGGTATACCACCCGAGTAAGGGATCCTGTTTTTTTCATAATCGTCGCTATTTGGTGTTGATATTCCTTTAATCAACGTCGATATCATTCATTTGTTTGTAGCCTGCCGGGTTCCCGGAGGTTTTTGCCTGCCGTTTGCGTGAGCGCATCGCCCATGTCTTCCCTCGCTTTTTCTGCCAATGCCAGCATCCGCTCCACGACATCAGGATACATCGCTGCTACATCATTGGTCTCACTGACGTCGTCATGGAGGTCATACATTGCTGGTGACTCGATGCTGGTCATTCCGTATTCGATCGGGATGCCGTCATCCCTAAATTCCTGCCCTGTCCTAATCGTGCGATAAGCATGGGGTAAATACAACTTCCACTTTCCTGTCAACACCGCTTGCAGCTCGTTGCGGTTATAATAAATATAATAGGCGTCGTGCGGTGAAGAAGCGCCATCTTGCACCTGCATCAATGGCCAAATGTCGAGTCCATCGATTTTACGATCAGGCAATTGCCCTCCGGTTAGGTGCGCGATGGTCGGCAATAGATCGATGGTCATGGCAACCGCTGTCTGCACCTTGCCCGCGGGCAGTTTACCGGGCCACCGCATGATGCATGGTACGCGGATACCACCCTCCCAAGATGTACCCTTCCCTTCGCGCAAAGGTTCGGCGGAGCCGGCATGCCCACTGTACGGAAGCCAGGGGCCATTGTCTGATGTAAAGATAACCAGGGTATTGTCATCCAATCCATGCTTTTTTAATGTCTCCATAACTTGGCCAACCGACCAATCGATTTCCATGATGACATCGCCGTAAAGCCCACGATTGGATTGGCCCTTAAACTTATCGGAAACGAACAGCGGTACATGGGGCATGCTATGCGCGAGGTACAAAAAGAAGGGCTCATCCTTGCTTCGCTCGATAAAATCAATAGCCC
This sequence comes from uncultured Parapedobacter sp., assembly GCA_964498395.1. Classification (GTDB taxonomy): domain Bacteria; phylum Bacteroidota; class Bacteroidia; order Sphingobacteriales; family Sphingobacteriaceae; genus Parapedobacter. The sequence continues at coordinate 181,768 of CAZCHE010000006.1, forward strand.
GCTCGGTATACCAGGTGGTCAGTAAATGCTGCTCCGTCAACGTGTCAATGACCGTTTCACCCGCATATAAAGGCAACGGCGGATAATAATTCTTATTCTCTGGATGATGAGGCCACATGTCATTGGAATAGGGCAACCCAAAGAACTCATCGAATCCCTGCCGAGTGGGCAAGAACTCATCATGATGGCCCAAGTGCCATTTGCCGATGATGGCCGTGCGATACCCTAGCGGCTTCACGATTTCGGCAATGGTGGTTTCGTCAGGATGCAAGCCATGGTTACTGGAGTGGTCAAGTGCCCCATGGATTCCCAAGCGATTGGAATAAGTGCCCGTGAGCAGGGCTGCCCGAGAGGCAGAACAGACCGCCTGTGCTGCATGGAAATTGGTAAATTTCACCCCCTCAGCGGCCATTTGGTCGAGGTGGGGCGTCAAGATATCAGGCGACCCAAACGTTCCGATATCTTGGTAGCCCTGATCATCGGTAAAGATGATAATGACATTAGGTGGATTATCGGCAGTTTCCGTTGACCTGCCTGAACGATCACAACTCAATAACAAGAGCAACAGCAAGAGGTGAAACAAGAAACGTTTGGTCATTAGCTAGTGGTTTTTGATATCAATTACCCTATTCGCGCAATACGAACAACCACTAAATTAAGAATTTTTTTGGTTTGGTAGGCCCCTACGTGATGCTTGCAAACAAATCGGTTCAGGTTAACACACGGCAAAGTCATGAGAAATAGCCAGGTAATTGGCCAGATCCACCGCGGGAACACGCTTCTTCAATGTCGGGTTCTTGGCGAGAAACTGTTCCTTTCGTTGGTGGCGCGGCACGTGCAATAAATCTACCCGGTCAGGCAGCAATTGCAACCATTCCGAAAGCAACTGCTCATAGTGCTCCCGCAACGCCACGTGACGTAGGCTCAAGATGAGCGCCGACTGCCAGTCCAGTTCCAATAATTCGCAGGCCTCAAGCGCTTTGTAACACCTTCCTGAAAAGGATGATGGGGCAAACATCACCGTTCGTTCGGGAACAAGCCGCAGAATGGTCTCTTCACCATCTCCTTTCCAATCCACGCATTCCTTAACAAGCCCCTTCCCCAGAAAATACAATCCGCCCGGTCTCAGGGATAACTTGTGATCCTTTTTAGTGGTCATCCGGCGAAGGCTATCCTTCAACGCCTGCCAGGCGGCTTCGGGAATGACGCCGTATTGCGTTAGATGTTGTTTTAGCAGGGCTATCAACGTTTCCATGTGTCTCTTTTTTTGGTAAACAATCTCCTTGTTCACCCCCGGTGCCGGGCATGCTTTTCAGGTGGTAGTGTAGGTTTGTTTACGGTGTCATCATTCACCATCCGCATCGGTCGCGATCAGGCCCATTCGGAAGGCGTGCGCCACCAGTGCATGGCGGGTGCGAACACCAAAATGCACATATAATTCTTCGGCATATCGTTTTACCGCCGCGTGCGAAACATCCATCTGCAGCGCAATCTGCTCGTAGCTTAGGTCACTGCAACAGAATTCTAAAAACTCTTGCTTTCGGTCGCTCAAGACGTCTGTACTCTTCTTGATCACCCCATGGTCCGCCGCCGCGTTCAGTTTGCCTTTCGACACGTGCCGATTGGTATATTGTCCGGTTCTAGCTGCTTCTAAAATCGCCAGATAAAGCTCGGTATGCCCTTCTGCTTTGGTAATGTACCCTCGGGCACCACACCGAAGCATCTCCTCCACGGCATCTTCATCTTCAAAAGCCGTTACGGCCAGCACCGCCACGTGGGGGTGATGCTCCGTCAGCCATTGTGTGGCACGGTAACCATTCATCACACCCATCTTAATGTCCATCAGTACCACATCCGGCACACCATACCGGTGTATCTGGTGTTGCATATCCTGTCCGTTTGCGGCGGTAAACAGCACCGTTAGGCCTTCCTGTGCGCTAAGCATTTGCTGCAGCCCGTCTCGAAAAAGGGCATGGTTATCAACCAATGCGACCTGAATGTCAGCTTTCTTTCTCATTTGGTATCGTAATGGTAATAGATGTTCCTGTTCCCGCTACGGAATGGATCTTACATGTTCCACCCAGCAGGCGCGCCCGTTGCCGGATGTTGTGCAACCCCGCACCTCCTTTTGCTGTTCCCTTATCGATGTCAAACCCACGACCATTATCCACGATCCGTAATACGGTGTCTCCCCCCTCGGGCCGCAGGTTGACCGACACCCATGTGGCATTGGCGTGCTTCAATATATTGTTGGTCGCCTCCTGGAAGATGCGGAACAACAGGATGCCCCGATCCTGACCGAATTCCGGTTCATATTCTTCGGGCATATCCAGCGAAATCGAAAAATAGCCCATTTCTTCCAAGTACTTCACTTCTGTACGAAGCGCCATGCCCAACCCGTGCAATAGGGGTTCATGTTCCCGAATCGCCTTGGCCACACTCCTCAGCTCGCTCAACCCCCGCTCACCCAGTTCCGTCAACCGAGGGATCCCCTGCACAATGCTCTTGTTCGAGCCTCCGGCCATGGCCCGCAGTTCGATCACCATGAGGCTAAGCACTTGCCCAATACTGTCATGCAGGTCTGCCGCAATGTGTTCACGGGCGGCTTTGGAAGCTTCCAGCTCTGCCAAAATCCGTTCCTTTTCAAAACTGGCGGCTAGCTCCTTTTTTTCCTGTTGGTGCCGTAGCTTGGCCCGATTGGCCGTATAGATATACACGGTCAAGAAAATTGGCACCAGCAGAAACAGTAGCGTCAGCTTAATAATGATGCCGGAGAGGTCTTCCTCTCCTTGTACCGCAAGCAATAAGCATATATCCATGTGCTATAAAGTATGACAATCAAAAGGGTGCTGAGTATATAAAATAGCGGAATACCCCAAACAAAAGCGTCGCCTAATTGTGGCAGTAGAAATAAATGTAACACCGTTATTGAAAAATTAAAATACACCACCCCGTTGACCCACCAAAAATCGGCAAATGTGCGAAGGTTTTGGTAAGTAGCAGAACGCTGCAATAAGTAATAGTAATACAGCCCGCCAATGACCGTTGCGGCCCTCATCAATTGCGAGGTATTATTATTGTAGGCATAAGCTTTAATGGATAAACTGTCGATGATGTAAACAATAACGAATATAGCAAACCAACCATAAAGCCACCACCACGAAAGTAACTTGAGTCGGCGGATGGCCCTAAACAAAAACCATCCGATAAATGCACACTCGATGGGCAGATACAGATTATACCACCAGTGGGTGGATTGATGAAATCCATTTGCGATCATCAGCGCTCCGGCTTCAACAAAAACCACCACACCCAGATACCAGCGGTGAAGCCGCCAGGCACGGCTGCCATCGTTGCGCAAGCAATAGAGTGCGGTCAAAAAACAAGCAACCTCCGCGGAAAAAAATAAAATATCGGTTAGTGACATGAATCGACTAAGATTTCTTATTGATTTTCTAACAGTAATGCGCCTTCATCATAACAGTTGAAAGGAGGCGGACATATCTTCCCTAAGTTTTCCGCTTCGGCCCTCAATATAAATCCGTAATCATTCCCGTTCGACTCCGTGAAATAATCACGGTGAACAGTCTGTCCATCAGCCGTAGTGCTGTCCTTGGTCGATACCATCAACAGCGTGTTGTATCCCCAATAGGCGCGCTGGGGTACGTGAGCCCCCTGCGCATCCTTTGGGTAGCTGTCATCATAGGTCGCCAAATAGAATCGAATGCCGTCGCCGCCTTCTTTGCGAATCTGTGCAACGAGCGCTTCCAAGCGCTCCAGTTCAAACCAGATTGCTCGTGTATCGGGCAAGGAATCCTTTCCGCGTTTTACCTTACCAGCATGCGGGGCATAATTGTCCACGATGTGCTTCGCTTCTTTGTAAGGCACCTTCACCGAATCGGGGATGACATAGCGGGATGGTTCATTAGCGGTTGATGACTCCGAACCACCTTGTTGGCAAGCCCCCCAAAGGAATGTTACAGCTAAAGCCGTCAGTAAGAAGATGTTATTTGGTTTCATATTTTCTCTTAATTAGATTTGACACTAGGCAAAGGTAACGGGTATAAATTTACTGTGGTATGGCTAATTAGCCAGTTTTGAAAATTTTTTTTGACCCTATGAAAAAAGCATTAACAAACAATAAATCAGTCGATTACATCGAAAAACAAGGAAATTTGGTCCTTTTGGAAAAACCAAATTACCTTGGAGCGGCGGCGTGTTGGTCATAAAAAAGGAAATCGCTGTGCATTTGGAACTAAGCCTCTTAAGGGTTATCTTTGTTGTAAACTAAGGAGTTGATTATGCGGTTGATTTTGGATAATGTAAGTAAGCGCGACTACGAATGGCTGTTATCCATGGCTAAGGCACTCAATTTTAAGGTCATCACTGATGCTTCCGCCGAAAATATCACATTGGATAGTGTTGATGTATTATTAGACGAAGATGTATCCGATACGCCAACCACCGATTTCATGAAGTCATACGGGATAACAGATACTGATGTGACAGAAATTAAACAGCGGAAAGCCGACTATCAATCCGGCAAAGATAAGCCTATTGCTTGGAACACCATTAAAAAGCGTTACGGTCTTTTATGAAATTGAGTTTTCGACAAAAGCATCGTTGGAGTTGGACGAAGCCTATGAATGGTATGAAGAACAATTAGCAGGATTAGGCTCCAAATTACTCAAGGAAGTCAACAGGTTCCTAGCGACAATAAGTAAAAATCCTAAACTATTCCAAGTTCGTTTCCCAGACGAAATACGAGCGGTGCCGCTGAAAGTATTTCCTTACTTAATTGTGTATTGGATAGATGAAGTAAACATGAAAGTTATCATTTTGTCTATCTTTCACGCCAAACGGCATCCTTCTGCAATTTTCTAACTACCGTGGACTGGGGATGAACCAAAATTACTTCAAAAGCAGCGTATTTCCGTATGTTAACCGTACCCAAACGCCCGTTTGTAGATCAGCTTGAACCAAGCGGTGTAGGCTTCAGGGTTGGATGCGACTTCGGCATCGATCTCGGCCAAACTTACCCAACGGGATTGGGCGACTTCTTCGGGATTGATAACCGGAGAGGCATCCGTGTAGCCAATAAACACATGATCTAACTCATGTTCGACCAAGCCATTGGCAAAGGGAGCATGGTATAGAAAGGTAAAGGCAAAGGTCAATGGGATTTCCATGCCCATTTCCTCTTGTAATCGGCGGTGAGCTGCCGCATGGGTTGATTCACCCGGAGCCGGATGGCTACAACAGGTGTTTGTCCATAAGCCCCCACTATGATATTTATGCAGTGCCCGCTGTTGGAGCAACAATCGCCCTTCACGATTAAAGATAAAAACACTGATGGCCCGATGCAACACCCCCTTTCGATGGGCTTCCAGTTTTTCCATGGTACCTATCGGCTCGTCCCGCTCATCTACCAATATCACGTTTTCTGTTCGCACGTTGCCTTTTGTGTTTTTGTGTTTCGGGTCTCCGGTCTCTCGTCTTCCGTCTCCGGTCTCCGGTCTCCGGTCTTCCATCTCCAGTCTCCCGTCTTCCATCTCCCAGCTTAAACCGTCTTCACATGCCTTTCATCGTAATCCTCGATATCGATAATATAATTGTTTTGGACGAGGAAATCGAAAAGTGGCCGTGCCTCATCCGATACCGGCATATTTTGTGTCGTAATGATCTGGTTGTCCGCTTTGTTGAGGTAAGGATAAGCGTAGAGTTTAACGTTCTTGCTAAACAATCCGCTTACATAAGCCAACAGTTCGTTGGTGTAATCCCCTTTGCTGTACTGCTCCGAATTAAAGATATTCCGTAAGTTGGATATGTTGGTCGAGATGCCCACATTGCGTGGCTTAAACTGCGCCAGGTATTCGGCCAAATAGTGGTTACGGCTAAAATTGGTCACCAAGACATGGTTACCCGTACCGCATAGGTATTCGGCCCGCTCCGCAAAGTATGTCAAATCATCGTTGCTGATATCGGGGTTCCGATCCAGCACATTACTCATGAGCACTTCGATCATCACGACCAGGTTATTGTCCTGGATGCCGAGGTTACGCTTAAACTGGTCTACCGCCAAGTTAAACAGGTCGAAGTTTGGGTTAGATTTCTGCCTGTACTTCGTCCGCAAAATCATGACATCCTTCTTATACAGGAAATCCTTGCTTTGATAAGCCGATCCTTCCGGATTGAATATGGCGGCCTTGGAAAAGCCCTTGGCAATGAGGTAGAGATTGATCAACCGTTCGTTGACATCTTTAAACACTGGCCCATTTACCTTCACCAAATCGATTTCCACAGAACCCGGCGAAAGGTTATCTGCCAACGATTCGATCATGGTCTGTATATCCTGTGTATAATAGTAGGCCGCGAAAACGAGATTCACACCCAAGATGCCTAATACTTTTTGCTGCAGGAGATTATCGCTGTCCAGCATCCGCACATGGAAGATAATATCATTGGGGGCACTGTCTACCTCGTGCTGGAAGCGAATGCCGATCCAGCCATGAGGCTCATTGGTCTTGTTGAAATTGAGGGCAGCAACGGTATTGGCAAAGGCAAATAGCTTTTTATTTCGGTACTTCTCACCCGTCAACCGTTCGGTTAACAGGCCATACTCGTGTTCAAGCATCTTGCGTAGCCGCGAACGGCTTACGTAGCGACCGGAATGTTCTGCACCATAAATGGCATCACTGAACGTCATGTCATAAGCTGACATGGTTTTGGCAATGGTGCCTGAAGCTGCACCGGCGTTGAAAAAATTGCGTGCTACTTCCTGCCCCGCTCCGATCTCTGCAAACGTGCCGTAGATTTCTTCATTCAGGTTGATGCGTAGCGCTTTTCGTTTAGATTCAAAGATTTCCCTTGCCATGGCGCAAAGATAGCGATTGATTGACGATTGTCGATTATTGATATCATAATATGTTTTTTATAACGCATCAATGAACCCTCCTATGTCGGGTTTTTAGATTTACGATTTATGAATTTGAGCGTTTAGTTTTCTATTTTTGATTTTTAACTTTTTACTTTTGCACCATGTACAAAACCCTCCAACCCGTGCTGCAACAGGAATTGCAAGCGATTAAAGATGCCGGACTTTATAAAAACGAACGCGTCATCATAACACCCCAAGGGGCCGATATCAAAGTTCAAAGCGGAGAAGAAGTGATCAACTTTTGCGCCAATAATTACTTGGGGTTATCGTCAAACGCCAAGGTTATCGACGCGGCCAAGCGGGCCATCGACACGCATGGGTATGGCATGTCGTCCGTACGCTTCATCTGCGGCACGCAAGACATTCACAAAACCTTGGAGGCTAAACTGTCGGAATTTCTTGGCACAGAAGACACCATCCTCTATGCTGCGGCATTTGACGCCAATGGCGGGGTATTCGAGCCGCTGTTTGGCGCCGAAGACGCCATTATCTCCGACGAATTGAACCACGCATCCATCATCGACGGCGTAAGGCTTTGCAAGGCCCAACGCTTCCGCTATAAAAATTGCGACATGGCCGACTTGGAGGAACAGCTCAAGGCCGCGCAGGGTGCCCGACACCGCATCATCGTGACCGATGGGGCGTTCTCGATGGACGGCAGTGTGGCCCCACTGGATAAAATCTGCGATTTGGCGGATCAATACGAAGCCCTCGTCATGATTGACGAATCGCACTGTACGGGTTTCATCGGCAAAACCGGCCGGGGTACACACGAACTGCATGGCGTCATGGATCGCATCGATATTATCACCGGCACTTTGGGTAAAGCACTGGGAGGTGCCTCCGGCGGATTTACCTCCGGACGCAAAGAAATCATCGACATGCTTCGCCAACGTTCACGCCCTTACCTATTCTCAAATACCCTAGCTCCCGCCATTGCAGGCGCTTCCATCGCGGTATTGGATATGCTCAGCGAAACCACCGAATTGCGTGACAAGCTGGAATACAACACCCAATATTTCCGCGAAAAGATGACCGCGGCAGGTTTCGACATCAAACCCGGTGTACATCCCATCGTGCCCGTCATGTTATACGAAGCCCCGTTGGCACAGGAATTCGCAGCCAAGATGCTGGAAGAGGGCATTTATGTGATTGGTTTCTACTATCCGGTCGTACCCAAGGGCAAGGCGCGTATCCGCGTGCAACTGTCAGCCGCACACGAACAGCACCACCTCGATAAGGCCATCGCTGCATTTACCAAGGTGGGTAAAGAGTTGGGGGTGATTTGAAGGGTAGAATAAAGAGGCAAGAAACGAGAGAATAGAAGCAAGAAACAAGAGAATAGAAGCAAGAAACAAGAAACAGGAGGGTAAAAGCAAGGGTTAGGATTGGTACAGTGCTTACGATGTCTTGATTCTCAGGTCTTGCTTCTTGATTCCCAGATTTTGCATCTTTTCATAAACCCATATATTATTCGTACCTTTGCGCCCTCAAATTTTATAAAAACAACTTTGCTGGGATGCAGAAAATCAGAAATATAGCGATCATCGCTCACGTAGACCACGGTAAGACCACACTGGTAGACAAAATCCTCCATTTCACTAACCTCTTCCGCGAGAATGAGCAAACGGGTGAATTGATACTGGACAACAACGACCTGGAACGTGAGCGCGGCATCACGATCGTCTCCAAAAACGTATCGGTAAAATACCAAGATGTAAAAATCAACATCATCGATACACCGGGCCACGCCGACTTCGGCGGTGAAGTAGAGCGGGTATTGAAAATGGCCGACGGGGTTATCCTATTGGTGGATGCCTTTGAAGGACCCATGCCCCAAACTCGATTCGTCACCCAAAAAGCGCTCGCGCTAGGCCTTAAACCCATCGTGGTGGTCAATAAGGTCGACAAGGAAAACTGTCGCCCCGATGAGGTATACGAAGCTGTATTCGAATTGTTTTTCAACCTCGATGCAACCGAAGAGCAATTAGACTTCCCCGTATTGTACGGTTCATCCAAGCAAGGGTGGATGTCTACCGATTGGAAACAGCCCACCGAAGATTTTACGGCATTGCTTGAAGCCATCCTCGAACACATCCCGGCAGCGCCTTATAACGAGGGAACCTTGCAAATGCAGGTCACTTCATTGGACTATTCCTCATTCGTCGGCCGGATAGCCATTGGCCGCGTCGCACGAGGCACCATCAAGGAAAACCAACCCGTATCCCTGGTAAAAAGGGATGGCAAAATCGTCAAATCCCGGGTGAAGGAACTGCATACCTTTGAGGGCTTGGGCCGCGTGAAAGTACAAGAAGTGAAAGCCGGGGATATCTGTGCCGTAGTGGGTATAGAGGGGTTTGATATTGGCGATACCATTGCCGACTTCGAAAAGCCCGAACAACTGGAGGTCATCAAAATCGATGAGCCTACCATGAACATGCTCTTCACCATCAACAACTCCCCGTTCTTTGGCAAAGAGGGTAAATTCGTGACCTCGCGCCACCTGCATGACCGCCTGCACAAGGAAATGGAGAAAAACCTCGCACTTAAGGTCGTGCCGACCGACTCTCCGGACTCCTTTTTGGTATATGGCCGTGGGATCCTCCACTTGTCCGTATTAATCGAAACCATGCGCCGCGAAGGGTATGAGCTACAGGTCGGGCAGCCACAGGTTATCGTCAAAGAAATAGACGGCGTGAAATGCGAACCCATCGAAACCTTGGTCGTGGATGTTCCTGCCGAAGTATCGGGTAAGGTCATCGAATTGGTTACCCAGCGAAAAGGCGAATTGCTGATCATGGAAACCAAGGGCGATATGCAACACCTTGAGTTTGACATCCCCTCACGGGGTATCATTGGCCTGCGCAACAATGTGCTCACCGCGACAGCGGGCGAAGCCGTAATGGCACACCGTTTTAAAGCATACGAGCCTTGGAAAGGAACCATCCCCGGTCGCTTGGCCGGTGTATTGGTATCCATGGAAAAAGGACAGACAACCGCATATTCCATTGATAAGCTGCAGGATCGCGGGCGTTTCTTCGTGGAACCGGGGGTAGACATCTACGAAGGACAAATCGTGGGTGAACATATCCGTGATAACGACCTGGTGGTCAACCTCGTGAAAGGAAAGCAACTCACTAACATGCGTGCTTCTGGGAGTGATGATAACACGCGCATTGCGCCGGCTATCAAATTCTCACTGGAGGAGTCCATGGAATACATCCAAGCGGACGAATACATCGAAGTGACCCCCAAGAATACCAGGCTCCGCAAGATTTACCTGACGGAAAACGAGCGTAAGGTGAATGCGAAGAAATTCCAATAGGGGCTAATACCCCGGGTTTTGCTCCATTACTGGGTTGTTGCGCATCTCGCTTTCAGGAATCGGCATCAGGAGGTAGTGCGCATCAAATCGTAGCGAACCTCCTCCCTCTTCCGGTCTTGCGAGAAAAGCGTCCATGATGTTCGCGGCCCTTTCCGGCCCTTGGCGTACGATATCGAACCATCGGAGTGCTTCGCAGGCAAATTCCAGCCGTCGCTCCGCAAAGAGTGCTTCACGAAAGGCCTCTTGGTCAGGTACGTCTGCAGGCTGCAGGCTGTCCACTCCGGCGCGGGTGCGTACCGTGTTCAACAATGCGAAGGCCTCCCCGTTAGGTACGTATCCCAATTCATTCAGCACTTCTGCATACATCAGCTGCACATCTGTGATGCGAACGATGGAGAAATTAACGTCGTTATCCACGTTGTTCAGCGGCACGGTTCCATGGGCATGTTTGATAAAAAGTAGCGTCAAACTGTCTACCACATTATTGTTGCTGGTATATCCCTTTTGTACGGTGACATTGCGGCGAACATCGTCTTCTTCATAGGCTTCATAGAGATCGTTGGAGACGGCAATCCAAGTGGATCGCCCCCCTTGCGGAAATAAGTCGGAGCGCAGATTTTCAGGAACGAGTGAATACACAAGCGGATTGCCTTGGTTGACCAACCCTGCGGTATATTGGATCTGGAAGACGTGTTCCGATCCGTTATCGCGCGTGTTCAGAAAGCAGTCACCAAAATGCTCATAAGGACTCAACCCCTCGTAGGCGAGGATTTCCTCGAGCAGAGGTTTAGCATTTTCATAGTTTCCCGTATACAGGTGCAGGCGAGCGAGGATCGCTTTTGCGGCATATCGCGTGGCCCGACCCAGGTTATCGCCACCCTGGCTTTCAGGTAGGGCGTCAGCACCAGCCTCCAGGTCAGCGATGGCAAAAGAAAAGGTCTCCTCCTGCGTACTCCGCCGTACCGTCACGATTTCTTCTGCACTCATCACCCGGTCGATTAACGGCATACCACCGAAGATCCAACCCAGCTGGAAATAGCAATACCCACGGACGAACCGTGTTTCGCCCTTCATGATGGTCCGTACATCCTCATTCGGGAATTCACCGGCGTCGATCTGATCCAGGATATTATTCGTTCGGTTGATGACGTTCCAGTAGGCCGACCATACCCCCAAGATGCGGTCATCGCCAGCCGTGAAGCCAAATCGAGCTACAGGATTATTGGTGGTGTTCTGTAGGGTATTGACATTGTCGCTGAGGCTTTCCATCATCATGGGGTAGTCGAAGCCGTGTACAGCACGCAGCCCGCCATAAGCACCGAAGAGCGCCTGGCGGAAGTCGCTAACCGTCTTATAGAAATCCATGGTGTTGTAGGACGACTCAGGCGTGATGACCAGGTCTTTATTGCAGCCTCCGGAAAAAAGCAGGAGTAAACCGCTTATCATCGACAGCAAACCAATCGTTTTTATTTTCCGCGTGTTTTTCATATCCATTCAGCGTTGCCAACTAAAATGAAACATTTACTCCAATGGTGAACCGTTTGGATATCGGATATCCGCCATAGTCAGTCCCCGGCTGCGTATTCTCGCCCGTTCCGGAGCCGCCAGCGTTATTCGCCTCGGGATTCGACCCCGGGTAGTTGGTAAAGGTGTGGAGATTATCCACCATCACGTAAAGACGGATAGCGCTCACGTTCCAGCGTTGCAGCAATGAACTTGCAAAGTTGTAGCCCAACGTCACATTCCGAATCCGCACAAACGTCGCATCGTATACCCAGGTATCGTTATACACCGGATTTACACCTACCACACTTGGGGTTTTGCCGTCCCAGCTCATATCGATGCCGCTCGGGATATTTGCCGCAAACATTGCTGGTTTGTAGGCGTGCAGCCAGTCACGGTACTGGTTGGTTCCTTCGCCTAGCCCGTTGTTGAACCCCCGTCTTCCCAGGTAAAAGAGATCGCCGCCTTGTTGCCCTTGAATGTCAAAACTAAAATCGAAGCCGCTAAAGGTGAGCCTACTTGACAAACCCCACAAAAAATCAGGCTGAGCATTGCCCACGATGGTGTGGTCTAATTCATTAATCACGCCATCATTGTTCAAGTCCACGATTTTCACGTTTCCCTCCAGCTGTCCGTTAATGATCGGTACGCGTGGATTCCCCGCTTCATCGAAATCTTCGGGTAGCAGTAGGCCATCGGTCTTGTACATGTAGAAACTGCCGACGGGGTGGCCCACAATGGTCGCATACGCATTGAAATCGTCAAGCGTACTCAGCATGATGAGCTCATCAATCCCCGGTGCCAGCGAAAGCACCCGGTTGTTGTTTTTTGAGAAATTGATTGATGTCGTCCAAGTAAACGCTTCCGTCTTGATGTTCTCCGTCGTAAGCTGTAACTCGAAGCCATTGTTGACCACTTCGCCCACGTTGTGCCTGATGCTCGAGAATCCGCTCACGCGGCTGGTGGGCACGTTGAGCAGCAGGTTGGTTGTTTTGTTGAAATACGCATCGGCAGTAAGTTGGATACGATTATCCAGTACCCAAAAATCCAAGCCTATATCGCGTGACAGGGTGGTTTCCCAGCCCAGGTTTTGGTTGGCGATGTTACTGGGCACCAAACCGATGACCCGGTTTCCGTTTAAGTTATAGTCCTGCCTTCCCAATAGCGAGATGTGTTCGTAGTTTCCAATGCGGTCATTGCCGGCTTTGCCGATTGAACCCCTGATTTTCAACAGGGAAAGCCACGCAACGTCCCGTAGAAAAGGCTCGCCGTTTAACTTCCATCCTGCCGACACGGCCGGAAACAGCCCCCATTTGTTGTTTGCCCCAAAACGTGAAGACCCGTCATAGCGAGTGCTCACCGAAAGGAGGTACCGATCGAGCCATTGGTATTGCGCCCGTCCGAAAAAAGACGCGGTTGCACTCTCGCCGATGGTTGTGCTGGCCAATGTAGGGTTGTTCGCATTGTTAAGCGTGGGCAGCAAGTCATTGGGATAACCGTCTCCCGCCGCCGCAAGGATTTCCTGTCGGATATGCTCGTATCCCTGCCCCAGCAAGAGTTCCAATACATGGTCTTCACCGAGATCCGGCCGATAAGTCGCCGTGTTCTGGATGCTGAATGTACCATTGTCCGTGCTGGAGGCATAGCCATTAGCTTGGGCACCCCGGTTTACGTTGGCGGGGGTAAATTCATTGTAGGCAGCATGCGAAAAGATATAACCCAACTGGGTTCGAAGGGTCAGCCCCTCCACTGGCATGTACTCGGCGAAGCTATTGATCTGCAATTCATTTGCCTTAGCGCGTGCCGTCATTTCACGGAGACGTGCCAGCGGGTTCACGTACGTCTGTGCAGGCGAGTATCCGGTGATTTCGGTGTTTTGGTCTACCCCCACCACGGGCGGCATAGCCAATGCATAGTGCGCGTTGCTTTCTTTGCCATCCGTTTCGGGGTCGTCCATCCGGTTGAATGACGTCGCTAGGTTTGCCCCCAAACGCACCTTTTCGCCGATGTTGAAACTGGTATTGGCCCTCAGGTTATAGCGCTCAAACCCCGTATAGCGCATCACACCATCTTGGCGCAAGTACGAGCCGGATAGCAGGAATGTTCCAGTCTCCCCACCGCCAGATACGGTGAGTGCATAATTTTGCATTGGCGCCCGATGATAGACCACCTCTTGCCAGTTGTTATCGGGAAGGGAAGCGGGGTTTAAGTAGCTTTCCGGATATTGGTATTCCGCTGGGCGGTTGGCAACAGGGAGGGAGGGATCGCCTCCTACTTGTTGGAACCGCGAATCGCGTAGGTAACGGATGTAGGCGGTATATGCCCAAGTATCCATCATGGGCAGGTAGCGATCCACCTCCTGGAAGCCCGCATAGCTATTGAAATCGACCCTCGTTGCGCCCTGCGTACCCTCCTTCGTGGTGATGACGATGACGCCGTTGCCTCCCCGCGCCCCATATATCGCCGCTGAGGAGGCATCTTTCAGCACTTCCATGGAAGCGATGTCCCTGGGGTTTACATTGCGCATATGGTCTTGCTGGATTCCGTCGATAACATAAAGTGGATTACTGGAAGCCGTGATGGAATTGAGTCCGCGGATTTTGATGTTTGCCGCTTTGCCTGGCCCTCCGGTTCCTTGGCTTACGCGCACGCCCGCAATTTTACCAGCAATACCGTCTTCGGCGTTTGTGATGGCATTATTTTGGAATGCATCGCCACGCAGCGAACTGACGGCCCCGGTCAGGTTCTGCCGCTGTATGGTGCCATAGCCAATGACCACCACCTCGTCCAATACCTCGGCTTCCTCGGGAATCAATATGATGGTCTGCCCATCGGCTACACTCATGGGCATTTCTAAGGGCTCAAATCCCAGCATCGAGAAGACCAGCATGGTTGCCGAATCCGTAGTCGAGCGGATTTCGAATGCACCCTCATCGTCAGATTGGGTTTGTACATCGGTACCTTTGATACCGATGGTAGCGCCAGCTAGCGGTATCTCTTTCGCATCGGTTATTCGGCCTTTTATTACCCGAACACTATCCTGTGAAGCGGTGTCTTGCTTCAAGGTCTCAAGCTGGCGTATCGTATCTTGTCTGGGTATTTGCTGGCTTAAGGATAACGAAAATGCGAGTGACGCATTAAAACTGCCACTCACTAACAGCATGAAACAACTGATACCAACCAATGGCTGTATAAAACCACGCTTTGTCATACCTATTTTATGTATCCCAAAAGGATTAACCAATCGGTCTTTTTATGAGCGCGTTTGTTTTAATATGGTATCTGGGGTATATGAATAGACACCTCTGGGTATCGTTTTGTTTTAAAAAAGTAACAAATTCAAAAATACCGCTCAAACGAAACCCCGTAACTAAACAGTAGGTTTTGGCTTTGCGTGCGGTTTACCCGATTGTAGGTAAAGGTCGCTTGGAGGCTAAGCCATTGGTTTAGCTTGAACGCAATATGGTCATTCAGCCGGATATTATAGTCACTGCCGTCGAGGAGCGACGGCTGCCAAAAGTTCGAACCATTGATAACGACCATATCCCAGAATACAAAGCGAAACGCTAGCCGGAATGAATTTCGCAGTGTTTGGTAATCTATCCGCTCATCCTGTTGGATAATGCTACTGGCGTCATGCAGCAAACCGTTGCTGATGTTGAGATACGCCTTGTCATTATCGAAAAAATTGTAGGCTATCCCGGCACCGGCCAGCACCTGATTTCGGATTTTCAAGGAATAGCTGGTGTTGTAATTGATCAACCCCCAATAAAAAAAGTTGGGAAATGTCTTATAAAGGTTCACATCTAACGACGACGAAAAATCATTATTGGTCAGCGTCCGATTTTGGTTGCCATAAAGCCAATTGTTATGGAAATTGAGGCTTACACTTTTCCGCTGCATCGAAAACCGCAATCCGTTGTTAAACAGGTAGGCGCTTTTACCATCGGCTCTGTTGATCGAGTTGGTCGACGTGAAGTTGATCTGGTGGTGCGTACTATCGTCAAACTGTGCGTGCCCAAGCTGCAAGGCGAAAACACCCAATAATGTCAATATCCAATGTCTAATCATGAGGGCTACAAACTTAGGCAAAAGCCTTGTTTTGCACAAACCGAGGGCGGAATCTTACATCTCATCACCTACATCTCAAATCTATCTACTATCTTTGCACCCTATGATGTATATTACACGGCGCGAACGATTTAATGCCGCGCATAAGCTTTACCGAGCCGAGTGGACATTGGAGCAGAACGAAGCCGTTTTCGGGAAATGCTCCAACCCAAACTGGCATGGGCATAATTATGAGCTTTTTGTGACGGTAAAGGGAGAAGTTGACCCCAAGACGGGGTTTGTGATTGACTTGAAAGAATTGAAAAACATCATCATGACCCACGTCATCGACAAGCTCGATCACCGGAACATCAACCTTGATGTGGACTTTATGCAGGGTAAAATGGCATCCACAGAGGTACTGGCGATGGAGATATTCAATCAATTGAAACCGCATATTGAAGCGCATCAGGTCGCCCTACATGCTGTCAAACTGGTCGAAACCGAAAACAATTCAGTGGAGTATTTCGGATAACAACGGACATCGACAACTAATAGGCTATAACTATGGGAAATGATTTTCCACTAAATGAAGAAGAAATCGACGGATACGTCAAAATCGATCGCTACAATCCGGAAAAGATCAACCGGATAGCGTCGCATTATGCCGAAATTCTCGAAGCGCTGGGCGAAAATCCGGCCCGCGAGGGGTTATTGAAAACCCCTGAGCGAGTGGCTAAGGCCCTGCAATTTCTGACGCATGGTTATGATCTGGATGCCTCCGAGATTTTGCGGAGCGCCATGTTTGAGGAGGAATACAGCCAGATGGTCGTGGTAAAAGACATCGAGGTGTATTCCATGTGTGAGCATCACATGTTGCCTTTCTTCGGCAAGGCACACGTGGCCTATATCCCCAATGGACATATTGTAGGTTTGAGTAAAATCCCACGGGTGGTTGACATCTTTGCCCGCCGCCTACAGGTACAAGAGCGCCTCACCAATGAAATTCGCGATTGTATTCAGGAAACATTGAACCCCACCGGTGTAGCGATCGTCATCGAGTGCAAGCACCTCTGTATGTGCATGCGGGGTGTCCAGAAACAAAATTCGGTGACCACCACGTCTGCATTTACGGGTGAGTTCGCCCATGAGCGCACACGAAGCGAATTTTTGAGACTGATCACGGCTTCCTTGGGATAGTTCGTGTGCTGCGGAGGTGCGCTCGGTTTTTTCACTTAGATAGCACGTGTCATGAAACTGCCTTCGATTACCAGCCTAGCGACCAACGCATTAGCCGTATTCAAGCGTTTTCCAACGCTTTTCATCACAACGATCTTAGCGACCATCCTATGTTGCTACTTGGTAGACCACCCCAACATCAGCCAAGCGACCGAAAACAACCTGTGGCTGTTGCTAGCTACGTTCAATCTGATGTTTGCCCTAGGCCTTTCGGCCGATCTCTTTGCGGAGTCTCGTGGATACGCTTCCTCCCATAAGTGGTTGTTAAGGCTGTTCACCATGATCGTATGCGCACTAATTTATTGGGTGCTCGACCCCGCATACTACCAAACCGACTTCGTCCGCTTCGGGCTATTCATCTTTGCTTTCCACCAATTGGTGGCTTTCGCCCCGTTTATAAAATGGGGAAGCAGTACCGCTTTCTGGCATTTCAACAAAATTCTATTCCTCCGTTTCCTGGCGGCCGCGCTGTATTCACTGGCGTTGTACATCGGCTTGTTTTTCGCCATCTATGGTATTCAGGAATTGTTTAACGTCCAGTTTTCCTCCAATATATATCCCCAACTTTTTGCGGTGATCGGCATCGGCTTCAATACGCTGTTCTTCCTCGCTGGCATTCCGACCACGTTTGACGATACCACGTCGACCCCTTATCCCAAAGGGCTCAAAGTGTTTACCCAATACGTACTGATCCCTCTGATGACCATCTATCTGGGCATACTGCTGGTTTATGAAATCAAAATCCTGATCGATTGGGAACTTCCCAAAGGCATGGTCGCCTCCTTAATCCTTGGGTATTCCGTCTTTGGGATCCTGTCATTGCTATTGATATGGCCCATCAAATCAGCCGAAGGAAACCGTTGGGTGCAGTTGTTCTCCCGGTTTTTCTACCTCACGTTGATCCCGTTGATTATCCTGTTGGGGTTTGCCATCTATCAACGTGTTTCCAATTATGGTTTCACCGAACAACGCCACATCCTACTCGTTCTTGGCTTGTGGTTATCGGGTATCAGCCTTTACTTCCTCGTTTTCCGCAAAGACAACATCAAGATCATCCCGGCTAGTTTATTTATCCTCGCCATATTATGTACGTTTGGCCCGCAAAGCGCAAGCACTGTTTCCAGGACCTTTCAAGAAGCACGCCTGAAAAAACTATTGGGTGCGGAAGCCGAAGGGGATGCCGCGCAACGTACCGATATCATCCGGTACCTGGTTAACACGCACGGCCTGAAATCCCTGCAAGCGTTTACCGAAACCGATATGGCTGCTCTTGACCGATCCATACAAAACGAGCACGTCGAAATGTCTTCATATGGCATCAAAAGCCTTAAACAGGATACCGCTTTTGCCCTGCTGAACATTTCGCCCCATTCCTTTTCTACTGACAATTACCTATATGTCGTCCGTGAAAACCCCGAATTGACCCGTATCAAGGGCTATGATTACAGCTACAAGATCGAGCCTTATCAATCCCGCGAAAATGACGTATTGGTCGGCAACCACCAGCTACACATCGAGCTGAATTTTGACCTGGGTGAAGTCGAAGTACGCATGGATGGCGATAGCACAGTGGCCATCAATATTTCTCCATTAGCTGACGCCATTTTTCAAGCCTATAAGGCCGGGAATTTAAAAAAGAATCCCGATGCAGGCCATCAGCACATTTATCCAATGGAAAACATGCCCTTCCACGGAGAAAACAGCCATTTCACGATGACACTTATCGTCAATGAACTGAATGGTAATTTTAACCCGACCAGCGCTAAATTCCAGTATCAGTATGGTTTTGGAGGGCTATTGCTGTTCAAGGAAAAGTAAACCCACGCCTGCTAGCAAACGCCCTTCTCCCTATACCTTCAAAATACCTGTTTTTAGGTATTGATTTGCAAGCGATTAGCCCCGACCTTTAATTTGTTTTTCGGTGATGCGGTTGGCTGGCCGAAAAACAAGATCCTTAAACGTTTTAACCATGGCTAAATATGGCAACATACTCATCCTGTACGGGGAAGACTGGGATGAAGACAACCTGCTCACCATACTTGAGGAGGAAGGGGCTTCTTTCCAACTGCTGGGCAATGTGTGTTTCATCGAGTCGCTTTCCAAAGTGAACACGTCTGATATCATCCGGCGGATCAGGGCGATTGCCAACGAGTTTGTCTTTTATCACAACCATATCTCCGATGGCTCATCGATACGGAGCGCCGGAGTGGATAAAGAAACCGTGGACCACATCAATTCATTGCTTTTCCGATAATCACCTAAACCCCTGTCAGCGATGAAATATCTGCCCTTTGTTTTTCTTTTCCTCTGGTTAGTCGACGGATACGCGCAAAAGAGTTTCAATGACTACCTGCAGATTTACCCCATCGCCGATGACCCGAATATTCGTTACATGACCAGCTACCGGAAAGACGAAACGATATTGTTTGAGGCCAATCCGGTCGTACGGTTCGGCATTTACAATAATTTCCTGAAGGGCCTGATGAATGACGCCAAGCACACGGAGGGATGGTACATCTCCTGGAAGCCACAATTGCGGATGTACTTGGAAACGTCAAAACCGGTAAAAATGCCCTCTTATCAGGTACTGATCGGCACCCAACATCTCTTTCGGTTGCCGCAAGGCCCATTTGAAGATCGGAAGGAAAAATTCTGGGGCTTCTCCTTTGAAAGCGGCCACTATTCAAATGGCCAAAGCGGCGGGGCTTTCTCCTACGAATTTGACGACGGAACGGCCGAAAATGACCATGTGTATACCTTAATCACCCCATCAAGCAACCTATCTGAGATGCTCAACCGCAGGAATGGCAACTTTTCAACCAACCTGTCGGAGTTGAAATTGAATTACCGTATTTATACCCTAGATGATGACAATGCCCCTAAAAAGATGCATTCCTTTACCGCGGGCTACATCCTATACCACAATCGGCTGTGGGGGGTAGCCGATATTGGGGGCTATACCGCCAACGACATCCGCATCTATGGGCGCCACCGGTATTTGGCGGATTACGAATACATGCGCGTACTCAATGAACAGCATAGTCGGCGGATTGCGTTTAAACAGCACGTGGAGATCATCCAAGGCGCACACCGACACGTCAATCCCGTGCGTTTGGAGTCTACCTTGACGTACTATCCCTTTCGCAGTTCCAAGGCATTGGGCCTTTTGATCAGCTATATTTATGGACATGATAATTACAATTTTCGATTTGTCGACTCGGGCCACCAGGCCGCTATCGGGTTGACGTGGAATCAATTCCCGCCGTTTGCCATGACCAACCGGCTGGATTAACCGTTTGTGTTTGGTTTGCGTTGCCCTTCTTAGGGCGATACTGGCCGGGGTCGTGACCGGCCAGTTTTTTGACACTTCATGAGGGCGAAGTCATCAAAAAGCCCCCGTAGATTAATCGTACACCCAAAACCTCTTGTGACATGCGTACCCCTGTTATCTATCGCTTTGCGTTGACCCTGTACAACACCTTTCGGCTAAATGCGTTCTATATCCTTTTGGCATTGCTGGTTCCCCTTATCCTGTGGAAAGTACAGGTTGGCCGCGACATCATTGTCAGCTTATCCGAGGGGCATGAGCAACACTATATCAATATTCCGCTGCTCATTGCCTCGTTTTCCATGTTGGCCGTTAGCACATGGGTCATTCCCGTCTTGGGCATCGACCTGTGGAAATTTATTGTAAAACGGCCCGACGCCAGCTCCCAACAGCTATACCGGGGGCTCATCGCGTTGTATAACGGCGAAGATATCGATGGAAACGGTCACGCAAGCAAGTCGTATACCCATAACAAACAACAGTTTCCGATACGGTATTTTGCCAACCTCCCTTGGATGATCTTCCTTTACGTGACCGTCCGTTCTTTCTTCCCTGCCCAACCCTTAGTAGCGGTAGCTGCCATCGTTATCCTATGCTTGGCCATCATTTTCATTGATGGGTGCTACCGCAAAAAACGTGTCCCACAGCCCTTTCAGCTTCTGTGGGATAACGCGACCGACCGGGGGAACAGCGATCGAACAAAAGCACTTCGGTATGTCGCCTCGATGGGTGTGATTTTCATTTTGTTCCTCGCCGTTATCGGTTTGCTCGCAAGTTGGCAGCGCTTCAATCCCATGGGGTTGAAAACCATATTAATCGGCGCCAATTTCCTAGCCATCCTTTTTGTATACGCCTACATGAAGTTTTCTGAAAACGTGGATGTGCGCCACGCGGGCACCTCCTTTTTTGTCAGCAAATACATCCATATCCTCTCCCTATCTGTGGCGATCATGTTGGCCATTTTTCTGCAGTTCAGCAACAGCCAGCGATGGCCTGTTGAAATTGGCTTTTTTTCGCCGATATTCATCCTGATTATTGTGATCTCATTATACCTGTTCTTGGCCGACGTGCTGATTACCACGCAATTGAAAATCACTCACCTCTATAACGACAATCCATCGGCATATCATCATAGCGATGGCAAACCAGGTAAGCAAGTATGGGTTTGGTATCGGCCACTTATTCGCCTGCTCGCCTTGGGTTTTATCTTCTTGTTTTTCTTCAACTCGATTAATTCGCATCGTATCCGCAAGGACGTCGCCCAGCACGGGCGAGCATATACGGCCGATTTACGGCCTAAATTGATCGATTATTTCGACCAGTGGGTACAATATCGGCTACCTGCTCCAAACGATACGCTTACCATCTACCTGGTCTCCGGCCAGGGCGGTGGATCCCGGGCCGCAGCGTGGTTTTTCATGGCCATGAACTACCTTGATAGCCTCGAAAGCACGCCAACCCACCGCTTTGCCGACCATGTCTTCTCTATTTCCACGGTGTCTGGCTCCACCTCTGGTGCCGCGATGTACTTGGCCGATCGATACCTGGGTGTATCTCCCGCCACCCATACGATCGCTCCGCGCATGAAGACCATTTATGCTCGAAATTACCTGAGTAGTTCGTTTTGGGGAGCCCTGATTGGCGATGGTGTTGAAGGAATCAAACATGAAGTCATCGATTGGGCATTGGGTACGAAAAAACCCTTTCCAAGAGATCGGAACTACTACTTCCAGCAAGAAGAAGTATACGGCTATCTACAAGCGACGCGTGCGGTGCAAGAGAAAAGGGCAAGTGGTTTTTTCAATAATGACTACCTGGCCCCTTACATTATATCCCCTAGTGGGGGGCTAACCAGCGGCTCCAATGGCTTCAACAAAGACCTCCCTTTGTTTTTTATCAATAGCGCCATTGTAGAGCGGGGCGAACGGGGCGTATTCTCTCCTGTTGATTTGAAGAGCTTTAGTTTGGGAACTGACCTGTACCAATCCTTCAAAGCACACCACTCGGATTATAATATTCCCTTTATCACTTGTGTGAATCAAAGCCAAGCATTTCCGATCATCAATGCCTACAACTACCTCGATGGAGAGGGTCGACTAATCGATGGGGGAATCTATGAAAATTCGGGTACCACCACCACCCTTGAAATTTATGAAGCCCTCAGAAGACACCTCATGGAGAAGGGGGAAACCGGCTATACCGTAAGAATCGTATGCATCAACATCGTGAATACCGATATGGAAAGCGAACGCAGTGAAACCCGCTTTCGCCCCGCATCCATACTCAATACTGCCACTGCCGCTTTTCGCAGTCCATTTGGCGGGCATGAAAGTTTTAGTTACAAGAATATCGAACGGAAGGCCAATACCCCACCAGATAGGGTATATCCCGCCATCTTAAAACGGGAAGTGCCACTTACCCGCATGCTCCAACCCGCAGCCATCGATTCAATGTATGTGGATTTACGTTACTTGTCAAAAATTGGGGTGGCGGACTAAAAATAGCACTTTACTCGGTCGAGTGGCCTTCCCAACGTAACACCTAAGGTCACCTCGTGCGACCCGTTTTGCAGGCCACTCAATCGGCTCAGCATGTAATCATAGGAATACCCTAATCGAAGCCTGTCGGTCACGAAAACCTGCATCACGCCAGAGATCGCATTAAACCCACTTAGTCGGTCGCCCGTAAACCTTCGGTAATCCCTGCGGAAAGCCGAAACCCCTGTCCGTATGCCTCCCCCGATCCACACGCGGTCGGCTAGAATGGCCATGACATTCACATCCAGGCTTGAGGGACCTGTAAAATCGTCTTTGTACAGTACGCTGGGCCGTAAGATAACATCTTCATTCAAATACAGGAGCATTCCGCCGATGACATACAGGTGCCGCTTACGCCTGATATGGTCAACGGTGGTGTTGTCCCATCGGAACGGATTATTGTCTCCATCGCCCGCAAGCAAATCCATCAGCGAAGCCCCGGCATACCAATTGGCATTGTGATAATAGATACCGAAGCGGATATCGGGCACAAAACTGCTAATTTTACCTTGGGGCAGCACCTGATCGCCTTCATCCAGCACTCGGATCTTCGTTCCATCTAAACTATACTGCGTCACCCCGGCGCCCACACCAAAACTGAGCCGCTGGGTGTCCTCTCGATCCAAGCGAAGGCGATAAGCGTAGTTGAGGTAGGCCGATGTGGCCGTTTGGGGGCCTAATTGGTCAGCCATCATTTGTACACCCGCACCGTGGCGTCTTGCTCCATGTAAGTCAAGCAGTCCATCCAGTGATAGCACCCCCGTTTGTGGGGCCCCCTCTAAGTCCACCCATTGGCTTCTAACACCCAATTGCCCGAATAATTCCTCTTTATAGCCCGCATACGCCGGGTTTACACTCAATGAATTAAATATATACTGGGTAAACTGAATGTTTTGCTGGCCCCTTACCAATTGCGTATTCAAGGTGAGCAGCATTGCGATAACGAATATATTAGCCCTTTTCATCCCATCCGTTTCTTATTGTCGTTTTACCAATACCCATCCTTTATGGATCGTTTCCACGCCGTCTTTCTTGAGTATAATCCGGTAGTAATACGTACCATCGCTCACCTGCGCACCATCCCAATTCTGCTGGTAATT
The DNA here is from genome assembly GCA_964498395.1 of uncultured Parapedobacter sp. Taxonomy (GTDB): domain Bacteria; phylum Bacteroidota; class Bacteroidia; order Sphingobacteriales; family Sphingobacteriaceae; genus Parapedobacter. The sequence goes on from CAZCHE010000006.1 coordinate 205,787, forward strand.
TCGGCTTCGGTACACCTCATTGCCCCATCGGTTGAAGATGGTCAGGTCTGCATTGTCATAGTATTCCAGTCCCTGTATGAAAAACACATCATTCTTTCCATCGCCATTCGGGGTGACTGCATTCGGGATGATCAACTCGGCATGTACGATGGTCACATGCACCGTCGCGACGTCGATTTGCCCGTTTTCATCCCTTATTTCATATACAAATGAATCATCGCCTTCAAATAGCCGATTCGGCTGATAGGTGATGCTCCCATCCGAATTGATGATGACCAGGCCATCTCTCGGTTGTACCAATACCCGTATGCTGCCCACCACAATGGGGCTACTCCCCACCCGGTCATTCTCCAGCACGAGCACCGTCAACGGCCGACCGGCAGGCCCCTGTGCATAGTCGTCATTTGCTTGTGGACCGACATGCGCAGAAACCAATTTCGTAAACCAACTATCATCTTTCGTACCGGCATTGGCCGTCACCCAATCGCGGGCATGGACGCCCTGCTCCAGTCGCTCGGTATTTCCACCCATCCAGTTGCCACTCCCCGCGTACTGGACGATTTGCGCCTGCTCGTCCACATAGGCACTGCCATTCGTAATGCTATTGTGTTGAAGGGTATAGGCGGCATACACCCCTTCGTTTGCGTAGATATGCCACATGCGATCCATCCCCCTTTCGGGTTGCGCCATTGGTATTTGAGAAGCTCCGTAATCCTGTACGCCCACATGCAACGTGGTGAGGGTTGCGGGCGACAAGGTAGCCGGCGTGTAGTCACCTTCCGCTATACCTACCGGGAATATAAACGGATTGGTTGAATTATAGGTTTTTGACACGTGTCCTTCAACGCTATTACCGGTCACGATCATCCGGTTGGGGCCATAGTCGATCAAGCTACCCGATGAGCCGATGTGCAGGTCATTGCCGTTGAGCAGGATGTCTCCGTCGTCTACCGCAAATTCGAACCTGCCTCCGATGCGTAGTGCGGCCGCGGCAGAACCAGTGGGATTGGATGTACCATAGCCGGGGTCGGCAATATCGGCAAAAATGAGATTATTTGGGTTGCGCAACTCAATAGCTACATTAATCAAAGCCCCATTATTCCCGTCGATATAGGTAGGGCCAGGCGGCATTTCTTCATAGAAAGGATTATCGCCGGGGTCATGGATAATGATCCTTCCTGTTCCGGAGAACCTAGCCGTGGGCGCTATCCAGATGCGATTGCTCCAGATTTCAAGCGTTCCGTTAATTTCCCAGTTGGCGTCCGGGCCGAAGTAGGCTATCTCAGAAAAACGCAGCTCTACCGTCTCCGGGTCAATCACCACGGTCGAGTTATCGGCCGTGGAGGAGATCTCGTTGGATTGGGCGTAGGTGATTTGTGGCACGACCAGTAACACGCTGAAAAACCATAGCATGTAGGCCGTGGTTTTCCTTATGGTTATTTGAGCAGGTCGTGTCATGAGTTGCTTACTACCACTTTACGCGTTGCTGAATCATGGGGTTAGATGTGACGGTACAGTTGTGTACCGATGCCTCACTTGTGTTGTTATCTTGGTTATCATCATCTTCATCATCCGCTTGCTCTACCATTGCGGTTACGGTATAGGTGGATAATTTCGGAATAGTCGTCGGCTGCGGTGTCATGCGAAATTGGATGGCGTCTGGGTGGGTAAAGCCTCTTCGTAAAGTTGCTTCCGAGGGGTTGTCCAAGCGAAATTCATGGGAAGTGTCATCACTGGATACGATTGTCCATCCTGAATAGTCAGTCGGCGTGAGCATGATCCCCGCTGGATGGTCAACCGTAACCGTAATTTTATTAACATTGACATCTACTATATCATCGGTACCCATATTGGAAACGTGCACCGTAAACGTATTACCGTTCGTATAGTCGATACATCTTCCATCTGGAATAATCTCGCCCAAAATGAGGTCTACCCCATCGGCATATACAGGCGTTCGCCAAGTATACGTGTTATTTAGTGGATCCTCGTCATCATAGTCGGTTCCATCGGGAAGATCCAATAACACGGTATTGACAACGTGATTACCGGGAGGTGTTTGGTGTAGCGTACCCGTTACCTGTATCAAGCCCGTTTCACCGGCGGCAATGGAAACCGTTCCCTGAATGATGTTAGTTGCCGTTTCTTCGATTGGGGATGTCACCGTTAAAACATCGGGATTAAGCACGGTAATGCCTCCTGGGTCGATGGTAAATGTCTCGGGACTCAATACGTTGTCGTAAGCATCTTTAATCGTGTCTCTTAATACAATTCCATCGATAGGTGCGTTTGTGTCGTTGACCACTTCGATGGTATACGTGATTTTATTTTCGTTCGTTCCCGCTCCTCCGGCGTTGGTGGGAATCAAGAAATCTCTATCCGCTAGCTTGACGGTGCGTAGATTTCCTAAGGTGGTTACGAGGATATTGCGGATTTCGTGGAAATTAAGATCCGCTCCAGTAGACGCGGCGAAGCCCACTTTCATTCTTTCGGGAGGAGGTTCATCAGTTGTATATGTAATTAAATGCTCAAAAGGTGCTCCCGGTGCTCTACTCCAACGAACGGTGATTTCATACCTTAGTTCTTCGTTTTCGTCTTCTACGTCCATAATGGTGATCTGGACCCGCCGGTAAAACTCATCACTGGAAGGACGCTGGGCTGTGGGGGTGTTATAATCCACCTCGTCGTCCATCGGGTCACTACTGCGTTGTATACCGGCAAGATAGAAATTGGTCAAGTCGGGATTATTGGTCGTTGGGCCCCGGAGGACTATGGAATTAGGGCGTTCTCCCGGTCCTCCTTTACGGCCTTCAGAAGGGTTTGAAAAATTACCGTACGCATCCAAGCCGACACCGACGTAGCCGCCTGCAAGCCCACTGCCCGTTTCTTCGTTTGGTGCGTATCCGAGTGATCCGCCGTACCCTCCCAAACGAAAATCAACATCAGCGTCGAAGAGAAATACGCTCAGGCCGTCTGCGCCGGTATGACCCGATTCGGTTCTCCACATTTTATATTCAAAATCAATCAACACGCCCATCCCGGAGGGGAAGGAGCGATCGATGTAAGCAAATCCCCTTTGATAGGTGGAATCTTTAGTTAGCCTAAGCCATCCACTGCCAACGGGGTCATCGATGCCTGAAGTGAAGTAGGCTTGGCCTTGTTCTTCGTCGTCCCCTCCTCCCACTTTGATATGGGGATAATTGTTTCCTCGGAGGTCATCAATAATGGTGAATTGGGCCTTGCTGGTGTGGCAAGCTATTAGGCTTGCCACCACCAGCAAGGCCCTGTAGCAAAGCGCCCCTAGACCGTACGGATTATGATTCATCTTCGTTTCCCTCGTCTTCTTCACTAATCTTCCTCCCCTTTAATGACGAACACGATGTTCATGAATGACGTAGGGGTGCCGGGGCCTTTTACACGATAGCTAAGTTTTCCATCAGCAGTGATATTCAGATTCTCAAAGACATTTGTATCGTAATACGTGACGTAATAATAAAAATCTGTGGGATTGGGCAAATACGGTATCTTTTCCGGGGCACCATTGCTTCTTATCGGAGCCGGATTTGGTGTTGACGTTCCGTCACCTGTAAATTGCTTAATGTATTCGTCATAGAGATCTTTCTCATCCTCTGTACCGGGATTAGACGTATCAAATACGATTGATGGCATATAAAAGAAGCGAACAAATTTGTTGGCGGATACGGACTTCAGCACTCCGTCTTCATCGACCGTCACGATACGTGTCTTATTATTATCAAATTCATCAAGTTCGTCAAGATTGGCAGCTTGAAGGCCTGTGATGGCTAGGGTATGATCTTCGTCGGTAGTGATTTCGGTTTTTGGCTCGGTGAGTTCGCCACCGAGTTTTATTGCACCGGAAGCATTATCTATATGTAAGCCGTTATTGGCAGAGATATCTATCTCTGTGTCGTCGCTATTCTCGTCTGTGTAGGTCAGTCTATAGACTGTTTCATCATCGTCATTGGTGACGACGGTTCCCTCCAGCACCGTCAGCGCCTCCAGGTCGGCCACGATCGCCGAAAGGTCGATGGGCTGGGCAACACCAAGAGAGTTGGTGTAGGTCAGCACGTGGGTACCCTCGTCGTATGCCAGGTTGGTCGCATTGAGCGGAAGCGTGGTCGGCGTGCCGTCCTCGGCAACATAGGTCAGCGTGTTGGTGGACGCCTCGTAGCTCAGCTCCCCGACACCCAGCGTTATGGTCTCCGTATCGCCATCCTCGTCAAGGTAGGTCAGCACGTGGGTGGACGGGTCGTAGCCCAGCACCGTCAGCGCCTCCAGGTCGGCCACGATCGCCGAAAGGTCGATGGGCTG
>CAZCHE010000006.1:210218-311304 GCA_964498395.1 uncultured Parapedobacter sp.
CAAGGTAGGTCAGCACGTGGGTGGACGGGTCGTAGCCCAGCACCGTCAGCGCCTCATTCCCCCTTACCAACTCCTCAATATTCACCACATGGCTTACGCCGTGTTCATCGACATACGTAAATCCCCGCTCATCGAAATAGGCATTGCCTCCGACATACGTATTATTCAAAACTTCGATCAATTCATTCAGAACGGCCTCATTGTTGACAATCTCTTCGAAATTCTGGATAACAGAGGCCGGAATATCAATCATAACTCCCGTTCCCGGAACCGGATGCCCTTCGGCATCAATCTCGACTTCATTGAAATAAGTATACGTTCCGTCTGCATTCGCGATCAGTTGCGTACGCGTCTCCGTGGCTTTTACGACGCCCCTAAGATTAATGACCTGCCGAATGCCATCCTCATCAAGATAAGTCAATTCATAGGCATCGGCATCATAGCTTATTTGCGTCAGTTTACCCCCTGCAGCCAATACCCATTGCGAACCATCATTGTAGTAAATACCCGGAACCACATCTCGAACCTCCGCCGTATTGTACACCATCATCCCCGCCACATGCTTTGACAGCGGTGATGGGCTATTGGTACTGCTCAGCTGAACCCGGGTATGCAGCAAACCCTTATTGGTGCTCTGCAACTCCAATAATGCATCCTGATTGGGTAGGATATCACCGGATACCGTTTTATCTTTTATCTTCTGCTGCCCGAGCGAAGGACTGACCGAAATGACTGTAAATAATAATACGAATAGTAAAAAAACTCTCATAGGCTACGTTGATATCGGTTCAGTATAGATTAGCTTACGTTAATCTCCTCTTCCCTTAAAAAAACAACTGAATTAAACTACCTGTGTGCGGCAGGTATTAAATTAGATTGTATATTCATAAGTATTTAAAGTGTAGACACTTGTCGGTAAAGATGCAAAGTTTTTTTAATCTGTCAATGACTAATTTATTATTTTTTTATTTCCCCGAAATGGAAAATCATCCTGCGGTAAAATTTGTCTGGAATCTGATAGAAACCCCCGCTTTCCGAAGTTAAATTAACCCCCTTTCGATGGGCAACCGTACTTCAACGATAGAACATCAGATGCACCCCTTGGCAACTTCCAAAAGTTTGGCTACTTTCGTTGGATAAAAGCTTCGTCCGTTATAAGTCACCCTACGAGGCACGTAATAAGGATACGTTTGAAGACAACATTTGCTAAAATCATCTCCACACTGGGTCATCCGTTTTTGACTGTTCCCTTGTTTGTGTTTTTTTTGCTTTTTAGCCATGAACCGGTATGGAAAGCCGCACTGCTATCCTCACTAATCATTGGCGGTGTCTTTCTGCCGATCGGACTCCGAACGTACCGAGGCGTGCGAAAGGGAACGTATACTAACCTCGACGTATCTGACCAGTCGCAAAGGCAACAATGGTTTATTGCCATGACCATCTTAGTGCTCGTGGTTACCATTGTCCTATGGGCGACCGACCAGGGAAAAACCTTAAAGGTGGCCACCACCTGTGCGTTGATGCTATTGATCTCGGCACAAATCATCAATAACGTCATCAAGGCCTCCATGCACCTCGCCTTCCATACGTACCTTTGCTTTTTAGTGCTTTATTTCAGCTGGCCGGTCGGTATTGCCTTTTTTCTCTTCGCTCCGATATTGGCCTGGTCTCGGGTGCACCTCAACCGCCATGTACCTAAAGAGGTGGTGGTAGGGGCGTTAATGGGCGCGCTTTTTGGCAGTGTTTTTTGGCTTTGGTGTTCGCCAATCACCTAATCTGCTTGTTCGGTTAATTTAGCCACGATCGGCTGATCTGCCGCAGCCCAATCTAACTGTGTTAGTTCTGAGGGATACAGCCATTGGTGGTAGATGTGCGCGGTAAGGTCTATCGGGCCATTGCCAAGTTCGATACTCGTACACAGGTAGGCCTCTAGTGTGATGATAAAGTGCGGATATTCATGCTCTACCGAAAGGTATTGATCTCCTACATCGATATTGACCCCCAATTCCTCTTTGATTTCACGGACGAGCGCATCCTCGAATGACTCCCCCGGCTCTATCTTTCCTCCGGGAAATTCATATCTATAACTGATGTAGTCGTACTTGCTAGCCCCTCGCTGCATGCAGAGTATTTTTCCTTCGTGTTGGATGATTGCGGCAACGACATGGTAGTGTGGATTGGCCATGGCCTAAAATAACAACTTTTTTGCTTGCGCCACATCTTTTTAAGCAAACATACGATCAGGGCTTTCAAACGCCACTTTGGCTACAAACCTTCCCAAGTAAAACACGAAAAAAGCAACCGATACATAATAATGTAGTGCTCCCCATCTCCCCTAATGGAAGTTGGTTGTCTTCGTATGATTTATGCCAGCCGCCTTACCGTGGTATCTGCCGTGATACGCAGTCCTTTCGTATGCTCCAACAGATTAATCCCCGGCATTTTGCCCACCTCCAATGATCCGTAACGTTCCGCAATCCCGAGGAAGGTCGCCCCATTGATGGTCGCCCACTTAATGGTTTCGCTAAACGGCAATTCCGGGAAATACCGCTGCAGCGTTTTCAGTTCGGAGAGGATGCATAGCCGGTCATTTGAGGCCAGGCTATCTGTACCCAGTGTGATCCGATGGTCGTATTGGATGAAATTTTTCACTTTCGGTAATTCGCCCTCGATATACAAATTAGCATTCGGACAAAAACACCAGGTTACATTCCGCTGCTGCCGCTCGATAAAAAAGATATCTTTGGAAGATGTATAGGTATTGTGAACCAATTGCACCGAAGGGCGTGAAGAAAGATAGGATATGACCGTTTGCAAGGAGTCTCTTGCTTGCGCTTTGAAATTGGAAATATCCTTGCCTAATGCCGCATAAAAATCCAAAAATTGCCCATTCTTATACCGGAACAACCTGTTTTCCTCTTCACTCTCCTGATTATGGATGCTCAATGGCGTTCCTTGCAAAACGGCCTCTTCGTCAATCAGCTTGAACAGTTCTTTGGATACGGAGTAGGGGGCATGTGCCGTCAGCGAGGTTTTGTCTTTTTCAAATTGACGTGCGGTTTCCTTTCCCGCTTCAAGTTTCGTTGCGGCCATCTCCGGTTCAAAGCCAAGTATTTCCACAAACGTGTGGTAATAGACCTCGCTGATTTCCTTGATCGTTGCGGAAATATCGGTGTTTGCGTGGTCACCCACCGCCACAATCCCATTTTTTTGCATTTGCCGATCGGCCTCCAACATGGCCATTTTAATCTTGTCTTCGGTTGCTTCGCGCAATGACATGACCTGCTGCAAAAAAGAAACTAGCCCCTTGCGTTTGGGGATCAATCCGGCCATATGTGACAGCTCCAAATGGCAATGCGCATTCACAAAGCCCGGTGTGATAATCCCGCTGTAACGGATGATCTCCTTATCCGCCAACTTCGATTCATCGGGTTCATACACCCCCCTGATGGTACCGTCATCAGCTATTTCCACGACCCCATTCTTAACGGCCCCGCGCGTAACCGGTAATAGGTAATCAGCCGAAAAAAAAGTGCTCGCCATATGATGTTTTCTTAAGAGGTAGTAAACAATCCTTTCTATAATGATGCTTTCTCCTATCTCTCCCTCCTAATATGAACAAGGCCATTTCCTCATAGCCGACGGGCCTGTGCAACGAAATCCAGTTGAATCATTCAGGTTAGGTTCAATTTGAAGAACGTAAGCACAAATATGTGTTTTTTTTTGTGTTTAACCAAACACCAACAAAAATACGGGCAAAAAAGCCGTATCTTTGCACTGTGGCCCATTTGATGTCCAAAATAGATATTCGAAAACTGACCCTCGAGCAGCTCCGAAAGCGGCTTGCCGGTATGGGGGAGCAGCCTTTTCGTGCCAAGCAAATTCATGAATGGCTTTGGCAAAAATCATGCACGGATTTCGATGCCATGAGTAACCTCAGCAAATCGCTTCGCGAAAACCTGAAGCAGCATTTCGTCATCAATGCCGTAAATGTCAAGCTGGCCCAGCGTAGTGCTGATAGCACCATCAAAAGTAGTTTTGTCCTTCACGACGGAAACATTATCGAGGGCGTGTTGATTCCCGCTCCTGACCGCATGACCGCCTGTGTCAGTTCCCAAGTGGGGTGTAGCCTCACCTGCAAGTTTTGCGCAACAGGCTATATGGATCGCAAGCGCAACCTCCATGCCGATGAAATTTATGACCAGGTGGTGCTCATCAGCAAGCAAGCCCAGGAAAATTATGGGCAGCCGCTGAGTAACATCGTATATATGGGAATGGGCGAGCCGCTACTCAACTATGCCAATGTACTGGCCTCCATCGAACGCATCACTGCCCCCGATGGACTAAATATGGCGGCTAAACGCATCACTGTTTCCACGGCGGGGATTGCCAAAATGATCAAAAAACTGGGGGATGACCAAGTCCGCTTTAACCTAGCGTTGTCATTGCATGCTGCCAATGATGAAAAGCGCAACGAAATCATGCCTATCAACGAACAAAACTCGTTGCGTGCACTGGCCGAGGCCCTTAAATACTACTACGCAAAAACCAAAAACCCGGTAACCTATGAATACATCGTTTTTAATGGCGTCAATGACGATCTCTCCGATGCACGGGAGCTGGCTGCATTCTGCAAACACCTCCCTTGCAAAGTCAATATCATCGAATATAACCCCATTGCCTTTGCCGATTTTGAAAATGCTTCGGAAGACAAAATAGATCGCTTTGCTGATTTCCTTCGGCGCAAAGGCATCATCACCAATATCCGCAGAAGTAGGGGCAAGGACATCGACGCCGCCTGCGGGCAGTTGGCCATTAAGGAAACAGCAGCTCCCTAAAGACTGCTTGCACATGGGTATCAAAAGATATCTCAAAGACTTTAGCTCCCTTTTTTTCCCGCACACCTGTGCCGGTTGCGACGCACCCCTCGCATATGAAGAACGCTTGATCTGCACGGATTGCTGGTATCACTTGCCGTATACCCATGCGCACCGCGATCCCCATAACCGGGCAGCAGGTCAGCTCTGGGGGCTAACCCAGCTGGAAGCCGTGGCGTCCTACCTCTATTTTCGCGATTCTTCTCGCGTACAAAACATCATGCATCACCTCAAATACCAGCAGCGTACCGAGCTCGGAACCCTTTTCGGCGAGATATATGGAAAAACCTTACGCACGGCCAGCCCTTTCAATGAAGTGGATCTCATCGTGCCGATACCACTCCATCCCACCCGGCTTCGTGAGCGCGGCTACAATCAGGGCGCCTTCTTTGCAAAGGGGCTATCCTTGTCCATGAAAAAGCCCGTGTTAGAACAGGCCATCATCAGGCATAAGCCCACGAAAAGCCAAACACGAAAAAACCGCTATGAGCGCTACGAAAACATGCAAGGAACATTCAGGGTGGTCAAGCCTGACCTGCTCGTGGATAAGCACATCTTATTAGTTGACGATGTATTAACTTCCGGCGCGACCATAGAAGCCTGCGCAACAGCCATCCTCGCCAGTGGGAGCGCTCGGGTGAGTGCGGCGACCATCGCCAAAGCGTTGTAATGGCTATCGATGGGCGGCAGGAGCCACAGACTGGTGTCGGTGTACTGGCGGGCACTTACAGCCCTTGCGAAACAAGCCGCATGACGACAAGGTAAGCATTAGCCCCGTCACCCAGACGAGACGGATCAACATCCCTTTCTTTATCATTTCTTCTCCTTTTCTGAATGACCGGTGGCCGAATCGACCGCGTAGGTGTTGTGAAATAACAGGTAGGCGAATACCCCCATGCCCGTGCCAACAGCATCCGCAAATAAATCCCAAAGCTCCGCGGAACGGTAAGTAAAGATTTTCCATTGGACATATTCGGTAAACAACGCAAACAGTCCGGAAAAGATGACAACCCTTATCGATATGCTCCACGACGGCTTTGACGTGCCGAAGCGCCTAATCGCCCCGTAGTAAAGCAACACCGTAAAGACAAAGAAAAACCCGGTATGTACCAATTTGTCTATCCCGGGGAATTTTGGAACACTATCCGTGCTTTCGGATGGCAAACTACATAACACCAATATAACAACGGCCCAAAGTAACGCCCAACGATAATGCTTCATTTTTCTTCTTTGCCCGCTACGGAGCCATTATAATGCCAAAAAGAAATACGACACCTGCCTGTTGCACGTCAGATGCCGTATTGTATTTGTCCTGAATGGTGTAATCGAACCTATGCAGATACCTGCGCTTGGTATGCCTCAGCCGAAAGCAGCCCCTCTACGTCAGCAGGATTGCCCAACTTCACCCGCACCAACCAACCTTCGCCATAAGGGTCTTGGTTCACCAACTCCGGAGAACCGTCAATCTGATCGTTAATAGCCAATACCGTTCCGGTAACTGGCATGAACAGGTCAGATACCGTCTTTACCGCTTCTACCGTGCCGAAGACCTCGTCTTGTGCAACTTCTTCGCCAATCGTATTGATATCGATAAAGACAATGTCGCCCAGTTCTCGCTGAGCAAAATCAGTAATGCCAACGACGGCCTCATCTCCTTCTACACGGATCCACTCGTGGTCTTTCGTGTATTTCAAGTCTGTAGGGAAATTCATCGAAATAGATTTTTCTGTTTTTAATGCTTTGATACTGTACGCCCCAGATGGATGGGCAAACGCACGGATATATGGGCTATTTGAATAAAATTTTCCCAAAAATAGAACTATTAAGCTTAAAACACAAAATTTAATGCCGACACTCGTTTTTGAAACTTTATCCAAATACTTTTACCTTTACCCGACCATGAATAAATCCATCAGCAGGTTATACAGCATTGCCGGAAAAACACAGCGTCTCATTATTGGTTTAATGTCTGGCACATCGTTAGATGGCCTTGATATTGCCCTCTGTCGGGTTAGCCGGCAAGGACAGGATACTGCGTTGGAACTCCTCCATTTCGTGACCAAGCCCTACTCCGGCGAATTCCGAAGCCGCATTCGGGAAGTATTCGCCAAGCGAGCCATTGACCAGCAAACACTTTGTGGGCTCAATGCCCTCATTGGTCGTGTACATGGCTCCTTGGTAAACGAGGCCTTGGGCGAGTGGGGGATTCGCAACGATGAGATCGACCTGATCGCCAGCCATGGGCAAACCGTATTCCACGCGCCACAATCACTTACTGGAAATACGGATTACCCCAATAGCACCTTACAAATCGGTGATGGCGACCACGTCGCCACAACGACCGGCATTATCACGATCGCTGACTTTAGGCAGAAACACATCGCGGCAGGGGGAGAGGGCGCACCATTGGCAGCGTATGGCGATTACCTGCTCTTTTCCGATACGCACGAAACGCGGTTCCTGCTCAATATCGGGGGTATCGCTAACTTCACCTTTCTCCCACCGACTGCACTTGGACAGGCATGCTTCGCCACCGATGTCGGCCCCGGAAACACCTTGATGGATCAATACATGCAGCGCCATTTAGGAAAAGAACTGGATAAAGATGCGCTGGTTGCCTCCTCGGGCACCGTCAATGAACCCTTACTCAAGGCCCTCCTTGACCATGCGTTTTTTGCACTCCCTTTCCCAAAAACGACTGGGCCTGAACTATTTAACCTCGAATACCTAACCCAAGCCCAACACGTGACCGAAACAACCCGCATACCGACAAATGATGTGATGGCTACCCTATGTACCTTTTCGGCATCCGCCATTGTCACGGCCATCCAGCGGGTGGCGCAAACAACGGGGAACACACATGTTTACCTGAGTGGTGGCGGATTACATAACCCGCTATTGGTTCGATTAATCAAGGAAGGTCTTGCTGGCACACCCGTATCTTCTTTCGATCGGTTAGGATTACTGCCTGACGCCAAAGAGGCGGCGCTTTTTGCGGTGCTTGCCAATGAAACCGTAGCCGGTGACGCATCAAACGTAGCGGCCATTCTTGATTCGCCCGCCGTATGCATGGGCAAAATCAGTTTTCCGGGATAATCAGCGGCCTATTCCTCGCCGAGGGCCTCGTGGAGGAACAGCTTGAAGCCGTACATGCGGCGAAAGGCCTGCAACACCGTTTCCAGCCCATCGGGGCTGGTCAATTGCTTGTCTTCAAACGATACCGAAGCCGTAAAGCTCTTGAGTTTAAGAAACTCGATATAGGGGTTATCCACGTCAAACCCGGTAGGTGGGCGTTTTAGTTTATCCTGCTGATCCAATTGGCAGTGATTTTTGAACGTCGGTTCATCCAACAGCTCCTGCAACCGGGCACCGTTATAGTCGATTTCTTGACGGATGGCTGCCAAGTGGTCTTTCTCCGGCCGCCAATATCCGCCTGCGGCGAAACTATTGCCCGGTTGGATATGCAGGTAATACTCCGGTCCGTTCAGTTTGCGGCCAGCTGTGGATATCCCCGCACCTAACCACGTTTTGTATGGCGCTTTATCCTTACTGAAGCGTGTATCGCGGTAGATACGAAACAGGCATTTGGATACGGGTATCTCTTCCGATATGTACCGGTCGGTTTGGGCCAGGCCGTTGATCACCGCTTGGGTAAAGTCTTTCATGTTTTGCCACACCTGTTCGTAGGTGGCTCGGTTTTCCTGAAACCATTCCCGGTCATTATGCTCCTTGATAGCTGATAGGAAACGGAACGTCTCTGGGTGTATGGATGTAGTCATGTTAGTTGTCAAAAAGGTTATACATTTTGATTCAAATCTCGCGTCGATATCAGCATTATGCGTTCCAACTCAACACCAGTTCCAGAAACACCAATACCAATGGTGCGGCAAGCAATAGGCCATCAAAGCGGTCGAGCAGCCCTCCATGCCCCGGAAGCACAGACCCGGAGTCCTTCACCTGTAGGCTTCGTTTCAACATGGATTCGACGAGGTCGCCAAATGTGCCGAAAACCGAAACAATAACCGCCATACCTATCCACTGCCAACTCGCTAAAATAGGGAAGTAATGCGCCAGCACCATTGCCGTGACCAAGGCAAGTAATACCCCCCCGAACAGCCCCTCCCATGTCTTTTTAGGCGAAATGCGCTCGAAAAGCCGGTGTTTGCCGAAAAACTTGCCCACAAGGTAGGCTCCTGTGTCATTTCCCCAAAGGATTAGCATAAAACCCAATGGGATACGGTAGTCAAATCCGTCCGTGACGAAACCCAACTCGAAAAAGGCCATAAACGGCAATACGACATAAACCACGCCTAGCAGCGTATAAGCTATCCGTAAAAACGGGTGGTCTTGTTTTCGGTACAATGCAGCGATAAACACCGCGATGACCAACGGCACACACAGCAACAAATAGCGGGTGGACACGTCACCCACGGTGACTGCCGCATATATTCCAAATAACGACAAGCCCAGTATCACTCCCCAAAAACGGCTTGGCTGCAGGGCTTTGCTCGATACCATCCGGTAGAACTCATCCAGGCAGTATATGCTTAGCAGCACGAAAAAACCCGTGAACGGATATACGCCCAAGAGCATGGATGCGAGTACGACAATGACGAAAAAAAGGGCGGTAATGGCTCTGACTTTCATGGTATCGTGTTATGCTTCTCCGCCTTCCTGCTCCATTTTGGCCATTAACGTTCGTGCGGCCTCCTCCATCGTTTCATGAACATACAATTCCACTTGCCCAAACCGGTACGAAGAATCCTGTTTATTGATGATCACTGCTGGTATCTCGTACTCTTCCAATAGCTGCTTCGTGATTTCCGCTTCGATGGGGTTGGTCGTGACCAACAGTTTAATCCAGTCTTTCTCCATGGTGTCGTGTGTTTTGCGCCGTCGCGGTTTTATAAAATTGATACACCAATACGGCAGTGAGGACAAAACTAACAAAATAAATATACAGCGGGATCTTATCCCCAAAATCTAGCTCATCCAGTGATTTTCCCTGGCGCTGCAGGTAGAATGCCGAAATAGTGGCCGCCGCATTGTTCAGGAAGTGGGCCAATACCGGCAACCAAATATTCTTACCCCAGTAAAGCAAGTATCCGAAAAGGGCACCTAACAGCAACCGTGGAAGGAAGCCATAGAACTGGAGGTGTATGGCACTGAAAATAATGGCGGCTAGCCATATCGCGATGTGTGGGTTTTTCAACCAACGCACCAACAAGCGCTGTACGCACCCCCGGAAGATGAACTCCTCACCGATGGCCGGTATCACGGCGACCACAACCAAATTGATGAAAAGCCCCCAGTACGTGGTGTCCGAAAGCAGCAAGTGCGTTAATTGCTTGGCCTCCGCCTCTTTTGCTTTCATCCAGTTTTCAATACCCGAAAACGCTTCTGGAAGCTGCATGCGCTCATTCAGCTTGATGGCCTGCTCGAAAACGGGGGCGGCAAAAAACATGATCGCGATAACAAGCAACCAAAGTATCGGCTTGACTGGTGTTTTAAAATCCAAGTACCGGTTTCTCGGCCGCTCAATCACGCCCATTAAGAGTGCTGGCACGATAAACATCCCGATACTCGATCCCGCTTGCACAATTTTCAGGAATGCCGCATTGGATGTACCCCCAGACAACAGCCCTTCCAAGTTTGCCAAATCCCTCATCCCTCCTGTTGCGATCAGGGCCACCATCACGGACAACACCCCAAACACGACCGCCCCGGCAAAAACCATGGACAACAATATAATCAAGGACATCAACGGATGGTTGCCGCCCGCCCGATGCGGCGCGCCTCCGGCAAATGGTGTGTGTTCGGTCATAAAGCTTCTGTCTATTATTCTGTGGGTGAAGATACGGATTGCGCTCGACACTCGGAAACCCGACGCCCCGCACCAATAATCCTCCGTTTTTTTAAACCAACCCCGTACATGCAAACTAGAATAGTTGTATCTTTGATAGACGAATCAAAAAAGGCGCTCTATGAAAGCCTTGCCAATTATAGTCCTACTACTCGTCGCCTGTTTGTTCCGTCCCCAAACAATACAAGCGCAGGAAGAATATACCCGTTCGCCATCCGAAACGTTGGTCGTGGTGCCCTTTACATTGGCTTCAGAAAGTGTCATCCTCGTCAAAGCGCTCTTAGTGGGCCATCCGGATACCCTCACCTTCGTGCTCGATACGGGAAGCAGCGGGATCTCTTTGGATTCTACAACGGCCAGTTACCTCCAATTGGTTCCCGAAGCGTCCGATATCAACATCCGTGGAATCGCGGGGATTAGAAAGGCGCTCTTTTTAAACAACAAAAGCCTGCAGCTTAACGACTTCATCGTAGACAGCCTTAATTTCCACATCAACGACTATGAATTCCTGTCCTACATCTATGGTACGCCAATACATGGTGTGATCGGTTATTCGCTGTTTAGTCGGTATATTGTGAAAATCGACTACGATGTGCAAGAAATAGAGATTTGTTCACTGGGGCCTATCCGATATCCGCGAGGTGGGCACTTGCTCCGGCCGTTTATTCGAACGCTCCCCGTGCAATCGGCCCGGGTAAGAGACCACCATCGGGTGTCCTCTCGGTTTCTGTTTGACATCGGGGCGGGTTTAGCGTTGGTGCTGTCACAAGACTTTGAGCAAGACAGTGCCATCGTCCGCAAGAAACGTAGGCGGTTTCCCATAGAAGCCCATGGCGTAGGGGGTAAGCTCGATATGGATATGACATTGGTCAAAGAGTTTCGCCTAGGCCCTTATCGATTCCGCAAAGTGCCAACGATGGTTTTCGAAGATGAATTCAATGTCACGTCATACCCCTACTTAGGGGGCCTGATCGGCAACCAAATTCTTAAACGGTTTAATATTATCCTGAATTACGACCGCCGGGAAATCTACCTCAAACCCAATACGCTTTTCCGCGAACCGTTCCAATACGCTTACTCAGGCATGGAATTGTATTACATCAATGGATCCATAATGATCGGCTCAATCGTCAAAGGCTCTCCGGCGGATATCGCCGGGCTGAAAGAAGGGGATGTCGTCATCGCCATCGACAATGATGCCGGACAGGATTTTGTACAGTACAAAAAAACATTGATGACCGCTAGGAAACGAATCAACCTGATTATTCAGCGCGATGGGAAATTGATGGAAGTTCCCCTGAAATTGTGGAGTTTGCTTTCAAACAAAAATCGAATCAAAGAATTGAAATAAGCCACCATTTCACTCCCCCTAGAAACTGGGGAGTGAAATGGTAGCTAATTATTCTTAATTCACCCTAACCGGGTCGGCTGGTTTCTTTACCTCTTGATAGGGGAAGGTTTTCATTTCCTCCAGCAGCAATTGCACGGTCCTTTCCAATTGTGGGTCGCGCCCTTCGAGCAAATCTTTTGGCAATTGCTCTACAAACACGTCCGGTGCGACACCCTCGTTCTCGATAATCCACTCCCCGTTCATGTCATAAATACCGAAATTGGGAGAGGTAATACTGCCACCATCCAACAGTGGGGGGTATCCACTAATGCCCACGAGTATTCCCATGGTGGTGCGGCCAACCAGTTTGCCCAATCCTTTCAACCGAAACATATAAGGCATCATATCTCCTCCTGAGCCGGCATTCTCGTTGATAATCATTGCTTTTGGCCCGTAAATACCATTGCCGGGCGTGGTAAAGCTCTTTCCGTCGCGAATGCCCCAATAACTGACCTGTTCCCGAGCCAACAAGTCGATGACGTAATCAGCTACCCAGCCTCCGCCATTGTTGCGTTCATCGATAAGCAACGCTTTCTTGTCCATTTGCGAAAAGTAGTACCGGTTAAAATACGTATACCCATCCGGGCCGGTGTTTGGCATGTAGACGTAGGCGATTTGCCCATCGCTCAGCGAATAGGTTTTCTTGCGGTTGTTTTCCACCCACTCCATGCGACGTAGGCGCGTCTCATCGTCAAAATTAATCGGTACCACCGTTACCTCACGAGCCCCATCTGCGGTAGGGCCGCTATTTACCTGGAGTACTACTTGCTTGCCTACGGTATGGTCAAATAAACTATAGATATTCATGTCTGCGGTAAGCGGTACGCCATTTACCGCTAAGATATACTCGCCCTCCCGTATGTTCAGTCCCGGTTCGGCCAATGGTGCCTTAAACTGTGGGTTCCAGTCCAAGCGCGTAAAAATCTTACTGATTTTATAATGTCCGTTTTCTAGGGTATAATCAGCACCAAGCACACCCACACTAACGGAGGGGGCTGACGGTTCGTCTCCGGGGTAGATGTAATTGTGGCCCACCACCATTTCGCCCATCATTTCGTTGAGCAAATAGCCCAAATCCGAACGGTGGTTTACATAGGGAAGGAATTTCTCATACTTGGTTTTCATCGCAGGCCAGTCTACACCATGCATATTCTCCACATAGAAATATTCCTTTTGCAATGCCCACACCTCGTTGAATACCTGCTTCCATTCGGCTGCCGGATCGACAAGCTGCTTGATATTGTCTAACTTGATCTTTCCCGTTTCCGGTGTTGCCGGTTTTTTGCCCGCATCCACCAAGAAGTATCCGCCTTGGGAAGCATAAATCATCTTCTTGCCGTCGGCACTTACCCTGAAGCTCCGGATGTTTTCAACCAGTGTATTGTTCTCCCGCTTTTTCAAGTCATATGCACCCAGCGTGGAGCCCCGCTGATACAATAACATCCCCTCGACTTGACCATCCAGCTGGTAGTATCCAGCGGGTAGCGGCAGTGACACGATACGGCTGCTGGTGTTTTCGAAATCGATTTTGGTTTCTTTGTTTTGATCCTTGTCCTTTTCTTCTTCCTTTTTGTCTTCTTTTTCTTTCTTTATCGTCTCCTCGTCGCTCTCGGGCGCAAAGATAGATGGCGTATCTGTTGACAGGATGAACGCATACACGTGGTAGTTGCTGGAACGCTCGTATGCCGACATATGCAGCCCACTATTGGTCAGTCCAGTGTTCGTGCTCGCCGAGAAAAACAAGTACTTCCCGTCGCTACTGAATACAGGCCCCTGAGCCACACTCATGCCATCACTGATTTGATGTTTTTCCCCTGTCGTCACGTTATAGATAAATAATGCCGGAACGGTATTCGGCAGGGCCTTGATGTAACCGATCCATTTCGAATCGGGCGACCACGTCGATTGGAAATGGTTATATACCCGACCGGTATGCGAAGCTAACTTATCATCATCGACCAATACTACTTTGCGGGTGTCAATATCCACATAATAGAGGTTTAGGTGACTATCGTTAAAGAACAGTTTCTTGCTGTCGGGCGACCAGGTTGGCTGGAAATAGAAGGTGGTCTTTCCTAGGGGGATATAAACCGGGTCATTTTTCGCTTCTTGGTCGCGCAATACCAGTTGGTAACTACCCTTGGCGTCCGATAGGTAAGAAATCCACTTACCGTCCGGCGACCACGCCGGGAATCGCTCATGTGTGCCCGGCGAGTTGGAGATGTTACGGGCATCGCCTTTTTCTTTCGGTACCGTAAAGATTTCGCCCCGGCTTTCAAAGATGGCCCGTTGCCCCGTGGGCGAGATGCCATAACCCCGGATGTTTGCATTCATATCCACATAATGCGGTCGTTTGTACAGTGCATCCGCATGGATGTTGACGGCTAACGGTGTTGTCTTTTTATCATCGGTTTGAAAGAGATGTATTTTACCTGCCTGCTCGAAAACCAGCGTGCTGCCCTTGCCCGCCAATGACCGCACATCGTAGTCCTTGAAATCGGTGAGTTTTTCGACCTGCTTGGATGCCACATCATAACGGTAGACATTCACGATTTTCTCCCTATCTGACAAGAAATAAACACTTCCATCTAACCACACGGGTTTCACGTTATTGCTATTGGCATCAGGAACGACCGCTATCTCGTGCGTTTGGGTGTCGAAGATCCAAATGGTGGGCATGCCGCCCCCGCGATACCGCTTGAAAGCCACCCGATCCCGTTCGGTTGGGTCGGTATTCTTGATATATGCCCAATAACGGCCATCAGGTGAGGGGCTCCCTTGGTACGCCTCCGGCATCACCAATGCGCTTGATATGCCACCTTGGATGCTTGCTCGATGCAGACGCGGGCTGAGTGCGTATTGGACATCACGGGTAGACGTAAAGTATACCGTTTCATTGTCCAGCCACCCCCTAACCACATCTGCCGCGGGGTGATGCGTCACCCGTTGGGGCTCGCCGCCTTGGATAGAGATCACATATACATCCGTGTTACCATCGTAGTTTCCTGTAAACGCAATTCGCTGCCCATCGGGCGAAAAAACAGGGTTTTGCTCGAAAGCCGGATTAACGGTAAGCCTTCGCGCATTGGACCCGTCACGATCGGCTATCCAAATATCGCCGCCATACACAAAGGCCACATGTTGGTCGCTGATACTGGGGGATCGCAACAATAGGGTTTCTTCCGCACGGACAAATAGACCTGCGAAAAGAAACAACGCAAATAGGGTAATTTTCAATTTATTCATCGTTATTTGTTCAATGTTTGATGTCTGGTTTTATGCAATATTAACACTTTCTCCAGTATTTAATCGTTTAACGTCGATATTATTGCATAAAAAAACCCGGCTGTTGACTGCCGGGTATTTCCTTTTATCTTTGGGTTTCGCTTACGCGACTAGCGAAGATTCCACTTCCTGCACCAATGCCTCATCCACGAGGATACGTCCACAGTGCTCGCAAACGATAATTTTTTTGCGCTGGCGGATTTCAAGTTGCATTTGAGGTGGGATCTTGTTGTGGCAGCCTGAGCAGCTATCGCGGTCAATGGAAACTACCGCTAACCCATTCTTGTAGGTTGTCCGCAATCTCCGATACACCCTGATCAATCGCTCTTCGATGGCTTTTTCCGCTTCTTCCGCTTGGGCTAACAGCTCGTCCTCTTCCTTTTGCGTTTCGGCGGTAATGGTATCTAATTCACCCTTTTTGATTTCCAGCTCCTTTTTGCTGGCCTCAAGGGATTCTTGCGTGCTCTCGTAGATTTCCGTTTTGTTGCGGATTTCAAACTCAAACTCCCTGATTTTCTTTTCGCTCACCTGGATATCCAACCCCTGGATCTCGATTTCCTTCGTGATGGCATCGTACTCCCGGTTGTTTTTCACCTCGTTGAGCTGGCTCTCGTACTTCTTGATGGCCGCCTGCGCATCCTTAATCATGTTGCGGCGGTTAACGATGGAATCTTCCGATTCGTCCAGTTCGCTCCTGATTTTTTCGATACGGGTTTCCAGTCCGGCAATCTCGTCCTCCAAGTCGCTCACTTCCATCGGCAATTCGCCACGCACTTGGCGAATCTTATCTATTTTGGTGTGTATGGTTTGCAGTAACCAAAGGGCCTTCAGTTTTTGTTCTATGGTCTGTTCCATTAACTGTAGTATTTTATCGGATTCGTGTCTATTTCCGTCAAACGGACTGCAAAGGTAGGAAATTTTTTTTGAATAATTTCCAACAATAATTCCTGCGTAAATTGTTCGCTTTCAAAATGTCCCACGTCTGCAATGACGGTTTTTCCTTCCGCGTCGAAAAACTCGTGGTACTTGTAATCTGCGGTCACAAACACATCGGCCCCGGCACGAATGGCTTGCCCCAGCAGGAAACCTCCTGCGCCACCGCAAACCGCCACACGGCGCACCGGTTTTCCACGTAGTTCGGTGTGCCTGATTACACGCGCGTTTAACCGTTCTTTCAATAAGGCGAGGAAACCCCGTTCTTCCAGCGGCTCTTCCAACTGCCCAATCAATCCACTCCCTACCTGTTGATATGGGTTTTGCAGACGGTACACATCGTAGGCCACTTCTTCATAGGGGTGTGCTTCTTGGAGGGCTTGTACGATTGCACGCTCGCGATTGGTCGGGAAGATTACCTCGATACGCACCTCTTCTTCGTCGTGCCGCTCTCCTACGTTGCCCACAAAAGGATTGGTGCCTTCGCCGGCACGAAATGTGCCGTATCCAGTCACATTAAAGCTGCATTCGTCATAGTGGCCTACATGTCCTGCACCCGCAGCAAACAGGGCTGCCCGTACGGGTTCCGCATGGCTTGCCGGCACAAACACCACCAACTTGTTGAGCAAATCGCCCTTGGGGCTGAGTATCGCTGTATTTTGCAACGCCAGGCGTTCAGCTAGTTTACTGTTCACACCGCCGGTCACATTGTCGAGGTTGGTGTGGATCGCGTATAGCCCAATATCATGTTTGATGGCTTTCATCACCACCCGCTCCACATACGTTTTTCCATTGAAGCGTTTAAGCCCTTTGAATACAATGGGATGGTGGGAGATGATAAGGTCGCAACCCAGCCGGATGGCCTCATCGACCACCGCCTCCGTGCAATCAAGTGATATCAGCGCCTGCTTGATTTCCTTGTTTGGGTTGCCGACCAACAACCCTGCGTTATCATAAGCCTCCTGGTAGTCAAGCGGGGCAAATGATTCCAAATAATCGGTCAATTCTCGGAGTAGCATAGGCAATCAGTCTTGTCGTTGTTCGTTCTTGAATTTCTCATGTTCTACCAACAGGTTCCGGAAGTTATTCACTTTCACCCAATAGACGATAAAATATACCATGCTCAGCAAACCGATGGTCAGGAGAATGAACGGGGCAAGTGGGATGTTTGACAACAGGAACAACCACGCGTATAACATGCCGTTTGCTCGGCCGGGGTTTTCCTCCTCGGCAATCTTCCGGTCGTAAAACTCGTTGGTCAAGGAATCGGCTAATCGGGAGGCAACCACGAAATTCCAGTAAATATTTAACAGCGGAACAGCCAGCAGCCATGCCTGCCCGGGTGTCAGTAGCCGGTTTTCCGGGGCAATCAATAGCAGCGTCTTACGTATGGTATTGGCGTAAAACACCCAAATCAGCAGCCGGAATACGAATACGACGACGACCAACTGTATCAGTTCCGGTGTCAGATTTGCAAAATCAATGTTCATTCGTGCGTGTTCACTTTTAAAGGCCTCATGGAACCCGCACTCACATCGCCTTTTGCCTTAAGGCGCTGCCATGGCGGGTTTCATCGGCACTAAAGTACGGTGATTCGGGGATAAAACCCAATACGGTTGCTAATTGTTTGAACGCGGATGACACGCCTGCCTACCGGCAGGCAGGCGTGTCATCCGCGTTCCAAAAGCGTCATCTCAATGTGCAAGATACCCGCATCCATGTACGGTTCGCTTGTCTGTTCGAAACCGATCCCATTGTAAAAGGCCTTCAGCGGTTGCTGCGCACCGATTTTTATGGTGTCCTTACCAAAGCGCTCGTATATCGCCTCAATGCTGCGCATCATCAACTGCTCACCCAATCCGATTCCCCTGAAGTCCTTCGCCAAAATCACCCGGCCAATGCTCAATGCATCCGGATAGGAGACCCCCTTGGGGAGTAGGCGCGTGTATGCTGCCAATGCATCCCCTTGCCAACCCATCAGGTGAAACGATTTTTGGTCTTTATTATCCAAATCGCTGTACACGCACGCTTGCTCCAGGATGAACACTTCCTGCCGCAACTGCAGGATCCGGTAGAGTTCGTTAAGCGACAGGGCATCAAAAGGCTTGATTTGCCAGTCCAGCTGTTGTTTATCCATGGTCATTTCTCAATTTTCCGCACCTTCTTCCAGCAACAATGCCACTAACTCTTCCAGCTTGCTTATTTGCGGATTGTGGTCAGCTTCAATGTGGATGACTTTCCACTTATTATCCTTAGCCCGCGCGGCAAAGCGGGCAAATGCGTCGTCTTCTGGATTTTCTCCTTCATATGTCAGGATATAAGTCGCGGGGATATCTAGGCGTGCGCTGTTTTTCAAGGAAATGGGTTGGCTGAATGTTTTCACCGACTGTGGCACATCCTTGGGCAAGGGCTGTTCCTCACGAACCCACGTCGGGATGACATACCCGTCTACGATTGGCATTTGCAATCCGTCATTGCCGAAAGCGGCATTCAGGCTCTCCCCATCCTCGGGTACAAGTGCATCCAAGTAAATGAGCTTGCGGATCCGGTCGGGAACACTGTCGGCAACACCTGTAATCACCATACCGCCGTAACTATGCCCCAGCAACACCACATCGTGCAGGTTCTCGAACAAAAGGGCATTCACGACGTCCTTGATATGCGTATTCAAATCAATGTCTGGCGATGCTAAGTGCGCCCGCTCGCCTTGACCCGTCAAGGTTACACGATATACCGTGTGGCCCTGTGACCGGAGCAATGAATCGGTCTTCTTGAAATACCACCCCCCGCCCCAAGCGCCGTGTACAAGTACGTAGGTGGTTTGTTGGGCAAAAACACTCGTTGTCAACAACAACCCGCAGATCGACAACAGATAAACTAGCTTCTTTTTCATTTAGATTCTTATTGTGGCGTGTAATTAACCCCTTCGGGATTAAGGAAGCACTTTATTATACTGCCTCAAAAATAAGAGTATTTCGTCATTTCGAGGAGGTACGACGAGAAATCTTCTTAAGTTTTACCCAAAACAATGAGATTTCTCTCTAGCCTCGGGCTAGAGAGAAATGACGTTAATTACGGTTTTTCCGGCAAATGACCAAACCATTTCCACTTAATCACTTCTTCCATGTACGTGTCGACGAGGCTAACGTTGAGCATGTCGTTGACATAGCCAATATACATGTCTGGACGTACGAGTACCATTTTAACACCGTCCGGCTTTACTTCAAATGTATCAAACAAGTGATGGTTTCTAGGTGAATAGGGGAGGTAATACAGGTGCATTTCCCTTGGATATTTCTGGCGCATCCATTGCCCAATGATATGCAAGTGATGGTGGCTGATGGTACCCAACACCAATAGCGTAAAGCCGGGTTTTTCGCACCATCGATGCAAATCTGTCTGGACTTTGGCTTTTTCATCATAAACCGACAGAAACGGAAGTCGATCGCCCGCCTGTACCTGCCGCTTAACGGCGTGGTGCACCGCAAGCGAAGATTTCCGGTAGTGGGTGTTTAGTTGTGCCAGGCGATCAAACACGCGCGCCAGCCGGCGGTTATTTTTGCCTAAATACTTGAGTGCACGAGATAACAGCAAATTACGAATGCGATAAAGCCCTGGACGATTTCGCACGGTGAGGCCAAACATCCAATCCGTCGTATTGATCACAGCCTTGGCCACAGGTCGCCGTTCCGCTTGATAGGTATGCAGTAGTTGGGCACCCATCCGTCCACTGATAACGCCCGCCAATTTCCAAGCGAGGTTTGCCGCATCCTGAAGCCCGGTATTCATCCCTTGCCCACCAATCGGCGAATGCACATGTGCTGCATCTCCAACCAAAAAACAGCGCTGTGAAGCAAACTGGGCCGCCAAGTGGCTCTTGACAGTAAAAGCGCTCATCCAATCGCATCGAATGACGGGGAGCTTAAAGCCGATTATCCCATCGACATCGTCCTGAATGGCTGCATAATCGAGCGGATGTGCGTTTTGATTTTGCTGTTTTCCGGCCAGTGGTCCCACGATCCGGTAATATCCCCTGGTGTTCAGCGGAAAAACACCCAAAAAGCCCCTTTTAGGTAAAAACAGATGCATATTGCGGTTATACGTTCCTTGGAGCTGCACATCGGCTAAGAAAAACTGCCCGTGGAGGTGTTTCCCTTCAAAAGGGATTTCCAAAAATTTACGCACATCACTGTTTACCCCATCTGCACCAACCACCCATTTGCATTTCCACACAGTTGAATTGCCATCGCTTTCCAGCCGGGCGGTCGCCCCGCTATCATCTTGCTGAAGCGAGGTGAGCCGTGTTTCCCATAGCACGGGGCAAGCTTGCTGCGTAAGCCGGTCAATCAGTATTTTCTCCGTTTTATCTTGACCGGCGATCAGCACGAATGGGAAGGGCGTATTCGGGCTATCCAACTGCGAAAGATCGATCTGCCCCAATACCTTGTCAGTATGTTGCACCTGCGCACCGTAACAGGGTATCCCCTGCGCCATTAGTGTGTCAGCAAGCCCCATTTGCCTAAATAGCTCAAGCGATTTGGCATGTACGGCAATGGCTTTTGACTTTCGGTCAGGCCCTTTCTTGCTGTCGATAATGGTCGGCTGTATGCCATAGCGCAGCAATTGGGCTGCCATCATCAAGCCCGACGGGCCTGCCCCCACAATCAGTACATCGGTATGTTTGTGGTGTTCCAATGTCAGAAAATCAGGAAAATAGCTGGTTTTTTATGGAAATCGTAACTGCCCTTCTTCCACGCGTGCAGTGGCTGACTGACGATTTGCTCGTCAGCTGCCGTTAGGTTACAGGCAATGCAAAGTTGGGTTTGGGGTTTGCCGATGCGTAAGATTTCGCTTAGCAATTGATTGTTGCGAAATGGCGTTTCAATAAAAAGCTGGGTTTGCTTTTGCCGTTGTGCCGTTTGCTCCAAGTCCTTGATTTTCTTAGCACGCTCCCCCTTGTCAATGGGGAGGTAACCGTGGAAGACGAAGCTTTGTCCATTGAATCCCGAAGCCATCAAGGCCAATAGGATGGAGCTGGGGCCAACCAGCGGCACCACCTTGATTCCCTTACGATGTGCTTCGGCCACGATGTCCGCCCCCGGATCGGCCACCCCCGGACATCCCGCCTCACTCATCAAGCCCACGTCTTTACCGGCCAATAAGCCCGAGAAAAATTGCGACGCACCTGCTTCGCTTCGGGCGTGTTTGCCATAGTCATGCAGGATCAGTTCGCTTTGTGGCTTTTGCAGCCCCGCTAGTTTCAGGAATTTCCGGGCCGTTTTCTCGTTTTCTACAATATACTCATCTATGGCGTTAATCGTTTGGGAGAGTAGCGGGGTATACGACGCCGAAGCGGCTTCGTCCGCTAAGGGCACGGGAATCAGGTACAATGTTCCGTAGGGCATGTACAAAGGTAGTGAAATGAAGCGGTATGAATGATCGCTTCGTAATCTCTTGCATTAATTTTCGGATCTTATGTCAATTATGTCATCGTCATTGAATCAACTTAGCCATTGCTCTCACCGGAAAAGTTCCGACGCCTTTAAATTTCGGCGGGATAGCGCTAAATGTAAAGCCTTCATTGGGTAATAAATACAGGTTACAAAGGTGTTCAACGATCAATATATCCGCTTCTAAAAGGGTGGTATGAACGGGCCTTGTGTTCCCGGATGTGTTGTCAATATTATGAGCGTCGATGCCCACCAGCTTCACACCGCAATCTCGTAGATATTTTGCAGCATCTTCTGTCAAATAAGGATGGTTTTCATAGTACCTTTCTGTATTCCAATGCACATCCCATCCGGTGTGGATCAATACCGCCCTGTTTCTGATTTCGTGGTTTTTTAAATATTCTTCCGTAACGGCTAACGTCTCTGAAAAGGGTACGCGAATGACAATCGCGTCAAGGTCTGTAAAACTGGCTAAACCGACTTCTGATAGGTCTTTCCCATCCGCAAACCGATGAAATGGGCAGTCAATATAAGTTCCCGTGTTTGTTACCATTTCAATCTTTCCGATGTGGAATTCGGTTCCCTCAGTATAAAACTGTTTGGAGTCATCCCTACTCAAATAGTCACAGACAATTGGTGCAGGTAACCCCCTATACGTCACAAGTCCATGTTCAATGGTATGGCTCAGGTCAATGAACAAATCTGTTCCGACATGCTCGTTAATTGGCTCTCGCTTGTGAGCTTCTACGATAATTTCTTTGTTCAGAATGTTGGTTTGCCCCACCATCAGCAACCGCAAATCGGCAACAATGTAATCAGCCAGCGCCCTATCTGTTATGTCATCACCATTGATATCGAGTCGAAAATCTTCACCTTTAATACTACCACCGTTGGTAAAGTATATTTCAAAGTCAAATTTTACTCTTTTGTCCATTTTCCTGTCTTTTTTGTAATGGTTCTGCTGGTTTCTTATCCTCGTTTATTCATGTCTTGGCTAGCTCATCGCGCAGAGTGCACAGCAAAGGCGCTCACCCTTACGATGTGCTTAACCTAGCTGAAGGAAAAGCGAATATCATCTTTGTCCAATGATTGCAGGAAATCCACCGCATCGAATGCCTCACCCATTGTTGTCACCCCGATTTTTTCGACCCTTCCTTCGACTATTCGCTTAACTGCTTCGACAACCAATGGTGCTGTAGTGGCATAGATATCATTCCCTGTTGCAATGATGCGCTTTGTAAACCCACCTTGTTTGGCTACTACTTCCATAAAGAAAACCTGTGACGATCGGTTCTTGTGTGCCGTTGGTTTAGGTTCTGGCGTTTCAGCACTCCGGATATCGTCTATAGCGTTCTTACTGATATACGTACTGATATTTTCTACAGGGATGTGCCGCGAAATGGTAATAATTTCCGAAAGCGGAACAGCAAGCATCAACTTACTACCAACAGGCTCCGGAAACGTCCATGTTAGTAACGGGCTTTCCTTAAGCGGCACAAGTTGCTTGTTAACCCACACCACCCTTGGGTAATGGTTTCGTTGTCCCGTAAGCCGGGTTCCTTCCGTCGGATGCCATGAATCCAATCCGATGTAAACCGAAATATCGTCAACCGCTTCCCTGTCTACTGTTGCCGCAGTACCCAGTAGGTCGGCTAAACCACCGTAGAATGCTGCTCCTGGCATAATCACAACTCCACCTACCTTTGCTTCTTCAGAAAAGCTTTCAAACGTATCCTGCACCGACCGCTGTTCGGCACTCAGATCGATATAGTGTTTCTTCAATCGTAGCGCAGATCGTATAATGGGCTCGGCCGTGTCCAGAAATGGGCCTGCACAGTTAACGATCATCCGTGCATCAGAAAAAGCCTCATCTAAACGATCTGGTTGGTCAATATCCACTTCTGTCATTTGTAATGAGGGGTATTTCCTGTAAAGCTCACCTAGTTTCTCCGGGTTTCTTCCGCAAAGGATGGGATGGTATCCGCATTCGCAAAGTCGGGATACAATAAATTTTCCTGTGTGTCCATAAGCACCGTACACAGCAATACGATTTTCCATCAATTTTTCAATTTTAACCGATACTCATCTATTGGATAATTTTGTGCATTACTACCTAATAAATTAGGCCAATTGCTTTTTGCTTCGCCAAGCGATATTGAATACCATTTGCATTCGGTTGAACATTCTTCCCGGGTTCGTCATCGAATTCGATTTCATCGGTAGACATTAAAAATTGCATGTAAAGGTAACTAAAACCATAAATATCTTAATAATCAAGAATATATGTCTTGATTTCGGCAATTTTCTCTTTTTCAAAAGTAACCTGTTCACACCATAAAATAGGGCCGTCTTTTTAGCCTTTATTTAAGCTTGTTCTTATCGAAAATGATATTTCCATTGTGAATGGTAAGCACCACTTCAGAAAAATTCCTTGCGTCCAAAACGGGATTTTCTTCAAGGATCACCAGGTCGGCATTTTTTCCGACCTGTATCGTTCCCGTTTGCGCTGAAATATTAAACGTTTTTGCCGGATTGGTAGTCAATGAGGCTAATATTTCGTAAAAGCCCATCCCCGCGGCAGCCATGTTGGCAAATTCTTCTTTCGTATCATAATCATTCATATAGCCCACATCTGTGCCAAATAGTACGGTTCCACCAGCATCATGGAATACTCTTAACTGATCGATTGCCGTACGAATCAACTTACTCGTATCGGTATCGATATTTGCACTCCTTAGATCCCAAAAATGAAGCTTTAATGTTGGAATTAAAGCGATATCGCGGTCAACCAATTCGTTCACCAATGTGGAATCCCATACCGCTCGATCATCTGCCGCAACATGCGCCAATACGGTTACTCCATTACCTGCCGCATTGGTTACTCCTTTAAGGTTAGAAGGATGTGCAAATAGCGGTATGTTATTCTTTTGGGTGATTCTTGCAGTTTCTTTGATCAGTTCAGCAGATAAGTAATCGATACGGTGGCCTGTAGGCGATGCCGACCATATTTTTATGCCATTGGCACCCGCTTTAAGTTGTTTTTCAATGTGATGGCGAACCTCTTTTTTTGTTTTCAATTCGGGTAACGTGAGCGGTTTTATATAAAAGGGGCTTTTCGATGTAAACGGCACACCGACAGCTAAGATCGTTGGCCCCTTGATTTCACCGTTATTGATCCTGCTTCTTAACAAGTTAAGATTTGTAAAATCAAGTTGAGCGAGGTCAAAAACATAGACGAACCCCTTGGATGTAAACATTTCTCGGATACTGACCTCCAGACTATCCTTTGCCTTATTCCCCGAATTTTCCCATTGGCTTTCAATAAGATGCACGTGACTATTCCAATATCCTGAAGTGACGTATTTTCCTTTACCATCAATGATTCGATAACCCAAGGGCACCTCCATCTCGCTACTTAATCCGATGGCTTCAAACTTTCCGTGCGCGATTAAAATAGTTGCGTTCTGGATTGGCTTTTCATAGGGCGCCGTAAATACCGCCACATTCACGATCGCAATCGCCGAATCCTGAGCAATGGATTTTTGAGTGATTGAAAATATCAGTATCAGCTGAAGAATGATTTTAAACGGAATGTTCAAAAAGGTACTGTTTTTTTTCACAGCTTGATCGTTAACGGTTAATGTTATCTTTTCATCGCAAGGGTTTGGCAAAAGCCAACACATAAACAAAATTGGGTTTTTATTTCCACATAACCCTTGATTTCAATCACAACTTATACCTCACCGATAGCAGCCAGACTTGTGGCAGCACATTGGTAACTTGCTCACTAGCCAAAAAATCCGAAATGGTATTGCTAACCTTGGTCCGGTTGTTCAGGAGGTTATTGGTCGTGAGGCGGAATCCCCAAGGGCTTTTGTCCCGCTGGTAATCCAATGCGGCATTGGCGATTTGGTAGGTGTCGCTGCGGCGCGTATCTGTATTCAGGTTTCGGAATGCGTCGAAATCTCCAATGAACGACCAATCTCGAAGGAAGCGAAAGTCAACCCTTAGCGTAAGCTGGTCGGTTTCAAAAGCGGAAGTATTATTACCCCTAAACCGATTAAACCCTTTGGTATAGGCCAATTCCACTTGGGGCCAGTCTCTCGGTGCGGTGCGGACATTCACCGAGTACTGCTGACTTACCCGGCGATTATTGGCCAGCACCTCATTGACGGTTTGGGAATAGTCAAACCAACTGAGTCGGGCACTACCGCCGACACGGAGGAAGGCCACTTGGTTGGAATACGAGCCGTAGGCCATCCAGTTTGTTTCCGGATTGTCCGTCATCACCGGCATGGAATACCGATTGATACCCTCAAACTGCAACTCGCTGCGGATAGCCCGTGTTTTTCGGTTGAAATTGACAAATACGGTGGTTATCGGCCCGCCAATGCCTGTAAACCGACTGTAGCGTAGCATGGATTGATGGTAGCGCTCGTTAGCCAGCAGGGCATTGCCCCTTGATACAGCATTGTAGGATGTAAGGGAAAATCGATTGTTCAGCTGCCCGATGTTGGGGAAGTTGTTTGCATATTGGTAATCGAATGTGATTCGCTGGTATTCCTTGATTTCATATTCGCTCTTCCACTTCGGCTCCGAAAGGACCCTACTGATCTGCTGATCAATCGCTGTTTGCCGAGTGGATAGGGTATACCAATGGCCATACAGGGAGGCGGTATTCGTGAGTTTGCCGATGATGAATTTATAATCCAAGCCTGCGAATGCATCGTTGAGCCGGTATCGGATATCATTTCCGAAGCCTGCAGCCACGAAATTGTTTACGCTCCCATCAGAAAGCATTTGCCTGTCAATGGTTGATAGCTCCGCGGATACATAGTTATTACCTATATTTGAGTGCAATTGGCTGTTCCGATTGATGACCCAATAATGCTTAAACAACGCGTCCACACTGTTGGTACTTTGCCGGTTAACTTGCTCGATATGGTATTGGGCGTCCGTCTCCAACGGAATGAAGCCCATGAGGAAAGCTTGGTCATTTAACCACGTGTTCAATGGGGTGCTCTTTTCATACACGTGGTTGATCACGAACGTGGTGGTATGCTGTACGTTGTAGGCCTTGTGCCACTCTATGTATTGTTTCAGCGAATGGTTATCGGCATCACCCAGCGCATCGAAACGACTATCCTGTATATCCGTGATGGAATTGAGCGTGCTGGCAAAGGAGTTGTTGCTGCTCTGCCATTGGGCATTGTAGTACCATTTCTCGTAGTTATTCGGGCTATAGTCCAGCTTGATGTTTGCGAGGCCCATCAAATCATCATTGGCCTGCTCGGAAAGGCGCTCCTCTGTGGCCACTTCCGAACAGACTGAGGATTCAAATACTACTACACAAAAAAGGGATTAGATTATTGAGTTTCTAATCCGTTTAAATTCTTATTTTGAAGCAATGTTCCAAAATTCGTCTTCATCTTCAATCTTTTCGGAAAATAACCAGACTTCCTGAATTTTTTCTTTTTCTATCCTCAACAGATCAACTCCTTTCATTGAAAGGGTATTCCCGTCTTTTTCAGCTTTGAAATGGATAGATGCGGTAACAAGATCTCCGTTATCAGTTGTATATTCAATGTTGTCGATAGCAAAGGTGCCATTACTCCATTTCATGAAATTTCCTAAATGATCAAATACCTCACCTTTTCCATTATAAGTTCCTGATTGAACTCCATTGCCTGGCTGATGCCAGATCACATCATCTGCAAATAAGCCTCCAACCGTATCAAAATCTCCTTTTGCCACGGCATTAAAATACGCTTGAACGATCGTTACATTTTTAGACATACTAATTTGTTTTAAAAGTTTATAAAATCAGTTGCAAATTTCTAGATTTACAATCTATTTTACAAGTACTTACCATAAGATATAGTACAGTATATAAAGTTAATAATTATTGATAATCAATCAAATAGAAATGAAAATAAATATTTCCGATGAGAATTGTCCGTTGAAAAAAACACTTGAAATTATCAGTGGCAAATGGACTATGCTTATCATTTATCAGATCAACGAGAGAGCAATCCGCTATGGCGAACTTAAGCGATGTGTGGTAGGAATCAGTGAAAAAATGCTGATCGGTCAGTTGAAGTTTCTTTGTGATAAAGGGATAGTCAGTAAACATGCTTTTCCCGAAATCCCACCGAGAGTTGAATATACACTTACGAATAAGGGAAAGGAATTGCTGCCCGTGATTAATCAAATTATCCAGTTTGGTATTCATCATAAACTCTGAACGTTTTTATTTACTTTCATTGAAGGAAGGTTGCGAGAAATCATAGCCAAAAGGTTGCTTCATTCAGATGTTCCGGAAGAAATTTGAAATCCAGGAGATTGATGCCATAACTATTAATTCTCTGCGAGAAACTTTGTTCTGAAGCCCGATGGAGTCTCACCTGTTTTCTGCACAAAGATCCTGCTGAAATAAGCAGGGTCATCATAGCCCAGTTCATATCCAATCTCTTTTGCTGTCAGGTTGGTGTGCACCAGCAAACGCTTGGCTTCCAACAAAATTCTGTTCTTGATGATGTCGTTAGGTTGTGGTAGATTAAGCCTTTTGAATTTATGAGCGATTGTCTTGGGAGCTATAAATAACAATTCCGCATATTCAGTCACATTGTGTTTGTGTTTATAATGCTCTTCTACCAACAGGGTGAACTTCCTGAAAAAGTCGAGGTCGCTGTTTTGTTCTGTAAGCTGCTTATCTAAGTTTTGTTTCTTCCACAAGCGTGCGGATCTGATGAACAATTGCTTCAGATAAGTACGGATCATTTCTTCCAGTGAGGTGTCCTTTAACCCGAACTCCTCAGACATCTGGTTGAAAATGTAGGTGATAAATTTCGTTTCTGCCTTATCCAGTTCTACCATAGGCATATTGTGGATATTGTTGAACAGCAATCCGTCGCAGGCCACTTCATCATCATGGATCTGAATGCAATAAAAATCGCGATTGTAAAAAATGAAATACCCGCCTTCCGAACCTGTATTTTTTAATTGCAGGTATTGATTAGGGCTTACAAAAAACAAAGAAGGTTGTGTAACTAAATATTCTGTCAAATCAACCTGTAATTTATATCCTTTCGGAAGGAACAGGACTTTTATATACTGTTTGTAAGCATCACTGTTGATATTATCCATATTATCTCCGTTCAGGCTTACAAGTCCTAAGGTTTTTAAATCACTGCGGAATAGCTGTTCATTTGTCATTTCATGAAATAAATAATGGTAAAAATACAAATTTTAAATACGGCTCTCTGAATCAGATAGATAAATTGGTTTACCAATTTCTGTTTTACTTCATTTTTTGATGGAATAAAACCTAATCGCCTATAAAATTGCGGAGTACAATGTGCTCCGCAACTAATCCGTTAAACCAGGATTATCTAGCGATGAATTCCAGGATATCCCTGTTGATGGTTTCGGCCTCTGTAGTGGGCATCCCGTGTGAAAAACCTGGGTAGGTAATCAATTTGCTGTTTTTAAGCAAAGCTGCAGCTTTTACAGCGGTGGTTTTATAAGGAACTATCTGATCATCTTCACCATGCAGTACCAAAACCGGAATAGCTATATTTTTCAGGTCTTCCGTAAAGTTGGTTTCAGAAAAAACCTTAACGCAATCATATTGAGCTTTAATACCACCCATCATACCCTGTCTCCACCAATTGTCCTGTATACCTTTTTTTATGTCAGCACCTTCACGGTTATAGCCATAGAAAGGAAAAGTAAGTTCCTGATAAAACTGCTGTCTGTTATGTGCCGTATTTTTTCTGATATCATCAAAAACAGCTAAAGGCACACCGTCGGGATTATTTTCATCGGCAATCATATAAGGGGTTACCGCACTTATTAATACCGCTTTGGCTACTTTACCTTTGCCAAATTTATGGATATAACGCACCACTTCGCCACCACCGGTTGAGTGTCCGATATGTATGACATTTTCCAGTTTGAGGTGCTCAACCAATTGGGCCACATCTGCCGCATAGGTATCCATATCATTCCCCTCAAAAGTTTGGGTAGAGCGTCCATGGCCTCTTCTGTCGTGGGCAATTACCCTATAACCTTTTTCAAGGAAGAAAAACAGCTGGGCATCCCAGTCATCGCTGCTAAGCGGCCATCCGTGGTGAAACATAATAGGCTGTCCAGTACCCCAGTCTTTGTAATAAATTTCTGTTCCGTCTTTTAATTTTAATGTGTTCATGATTTCTAAAATTTTAATATTAATAATATATTTCAATTTATTTCCTTGCAAACTTTTCCAATTCGGTATTGAACTTATCCATTTCTTCTACAAAGAGGGCATGTCCGCTGTTTTCAAACCGGATGATGGTGGCGTTTTTGATACCTTTCTGTAATTGTTCTGCCCAAACGAAAGGACAGTTTTTATCATACACGCCATGAAATATGGAAACAGGAATATCGATTTTAGAAAGCTGGGGGCGTAAGTCTAAATCTCTAAGTGCCGTGATGGATTCTGTTATTGCGTAGGGGTCAGCCTCCAGGTTTATATTTTCCAGCCACTTTTCTACATTTTTAGAGATATTTCCCTCTTTCGCCGGAAAACCTGCACCAAAACTTGCAATCAAATCTTGTCTTTGGGTCATCGTGGCTTTAATCAATCCTTCCACAGCTTCATCAGGCAATCCGTAAGGGAATCCTTCACGCTGTTTCCAGGACGGTGCCGCAGCACCAAACAATGCCAGCTTGCTTACATGAGCTGAATTGTATTTTGTTACATAATGAAGAACTACGGCACCTCCCATTGAAAAGCCACCCAGTGTTGCTTTCTGGATATTTAGTTTCTCCAACACTACTTTAATATCGTCAGAAAAAACATCAAAGTCATATCTTCCATAGGGCTTGTCTGATTTGCCAAAACCACGGAGTGTAATACCAACCACCCTGAAGCCTTTGCGGGACAAATATTGATATTGGTATTCATACATCGCATCGCTTAAAGGCCAGCCATGGATCAATACGATGGGTTGCCCATCACCGATATCGGTCACGTGGAGTTTCACTCCTTTTTCTACTTCGATATATTCCGCCCTTCCGGCAGATGCTGGTACTCTTTTCCCTTGTGCGAAAACTGAGGCAGTAATTAACAGGGCGGTAAATAAACTGATTGTTGCAATTATTGATTTCATTTTTATAAAAATTTAATAGTTAAACAAATAGATAAAACGGGTTAGATAAGTTTTGCAGAAAGTGTTATTTCCAGATTGTATGCCTGACTTACCGGGCAGGTTGATTTGGCGTTTTGGGCTATTTCCTGAAACTGTTCTTCGGTTATTCCCGGAATTTTAGCTTCCAGGCTTAGGGCAGATTTACTGATCACCCCGTTTACCAATGATACCGTAGCTTCGGTTGCTAACTCTTCAGGCACAAACCCTGCCGAAGTAAGGTCTGCACTCAGCTTCATAGTAAAGCAACCTGCATGGGCGGCGGCCATCAGCTCTTCGGGATTGGTACCCGATTGGTTTTCAAATCTTGTTACGAACGAATAAGGGGTGTTGTCCAAAATACGGCTTTGGGTACTGAGGTTTCCTTTTCCTTCTTTGATGGTGCCGTTCCAAACGGCTTTTGCTGAACGATTCATTTTTGAAATTGTTTAAATTGTTATTAGTAATTTGATAATGCAAAGATGGGGCGATAACTGTCGCCAAAGAATGGACAAAGGTGGATGCGGATTGTATATTTTTCCCTAAGACGAAATTTGCAGGCTTAAAACCCTATTCGCACTTATAAAAGATCAAGATGTAGCAGGTCTGAATAGCTAAGATTTTTCTAAAAGATGGTGCAGATTTGGGTCATTCTTGATACGTTCCAATTCGTTTTCAACAATATGCAGATAATCTTTATAAAAGCTTAGTATTCAACCGATACGGCTTTTTCCTGAAAACTTTAAAATAACTTTATGACTTCTTTGTCATTAAAGACAAGTCGACGAATTTGATCGTCCGCCACCGTGAAGTACGCTACGTGAAGGCCAATAGAGATTATGTCTGTGTCGTAACCGAAAGAAAGCATTATATGTTATTGAAAACCATGAATGATACAGAAAAAGAACTACCCACAGATAAATTTGTCCTCATACAGAAATCCTACATCGTCAACCTCGACTTCGTACTGCGCATCACACCAACCTACGTGATCATGAATGGTGAAATTGAAAATATACCCATAGGCAACCGATATCGAAAAGCCGTCTACGAACGCCTAGGTATTAATGGTATATAGGTCATTACAATTAAATTATGAGGAAGAGAAACTTGTTCCCTTCTCGGTTTCATTAATTCAAACACATTTATTAAATTGCCCAAAAATCGGATACCAGCATGGCTACGCAAATTACCGATGGGGTGAAGGTTTCTGTCGAGACCGTCTACCAACCCGAATATTCTAATCCCGAAAACGAGCACTTCATGTTTGCGTATAAAATCACCATCGAAAACCTGAGCGATTACAGCGTGCAATTGTTGCGCCGTCACTGGCACATCTTTGACTCCAATGGTACGCGCCGAGAGGTAGAGGGGGAAGGTGTCGTGGGCCAGCAGCCCATCATCGAACCGGGAGAGCAGCATGAGTACGTATCCGGCTGCAACCTCAAAAGCGACATGGGCTTTATGGAGGGCAAATACCAAATGCTCCGCGAACTAGACGGAAACATCTTTGAGGTGAATATCCCCAAATTTGACTTGATTGCCCCGCATCGGCTGAACTAACGAATCCCCCGTCCGTCTGCCATTGTATTTTAACTACGCCATCCCGCCTCGGCCTTTTCCTCGAGACGTGTTTTCTACGCTAACGTTTCTTTATCCTTCATTTCATATATAGGCAGTATATAGGTGTATAATACTTAGATAATATGTAGAGTATAGTTCTGGGTAAATACTGCATAAATACTGGAGATATACTGCATAAATACTCGGATTCTCTTGTCTAAACTCCAAACAATGGGTATCTTTGTTAGACAACTACCTTTGTAACATGGCATATCAAAAAGGAGACATCAAGCTAGAAGGGCGTCTCGGTGATTTGACCTTCTATAGGCGTGGGGGTTCCTACCAGGTCAGGAGGAAAGCTGGAGTCAGTGCCGAGCGCTTCGCTTCGGATCCGAAATTTGTCCGCTCCCGTGAAAACAGCCAAGAATTTGGTCGGGCTTCTGCCGTCGCAAAACTAATCAGGCGGGCCGTGCAACCCGTACTCTCGCTTTTTCATGACGGGAGCATGCAAACACGCCTCAACAAGCGCATCCTCCAACTCGTCAAGGGCGATGCTATAAATCTCCGTGGAGAACGGGATTTGCTGACTGAAAACCTCTACTTGCTCCAAGGATTCAGTTTTAACCGCGAAGCTGCCTGGAAAGATGTTTATTATGCGCCCGTCGACATTGATTTCGACCAAGGTGCCGGCAAATTACGTGTATACTTTCCTTCCCATTGGTCAGCCGCCGTATTGAATTTCCCTAAAGGCCCCAAACCCTCGGGTGTTCGTTTCACCGTTGCTACGGTTTCGCTCGACATGGAAAACGAACACAGTTACGGCCTACACGAGCATTCCCCTATTTTGCCCACCTCCGGACAGCTTCCACAGCAGTTGTTCGAACTGGAAGTGGAAAAAGCACACCTACCACTCATTGTCTTGGTCGGCCTCGCATTTTTCCGCGAAAAAGGAGGATTCCAAATCCCCATTGAAGAACCCCTGCACAATGCGTTGGACGTGATAACGGTATTTGAAGCTCCCGAATAGCGTATCGATATATTTCCGTATTTTTGCACAGATTTATGGCAGTTCAAAAGTCAGCTATCGTATTCGGTGCCACGGGATTAGTCGGGGGGCACCTCTTGCAGGCGTTGCTCGTTAATCCCGCCTATAGCAGCGTCGTGGCAGTGGTCAGGCGCGACATGGGGATAAAACATCCGAAATTTAAACAGTTGTTTTCTGATTTTCAGTCCATTAACAAAATAAAAGAGCGGTTGGTCGCCGATGACGTTTTCTGTTGTTTAGGTACTACACGGAAAAAGACGCCCGACCTAGCAGCATATTACCAGATCGACCATGACTACCCGGTGGCTGCCGCGACCCATACCAAAGCCAATGGTGCGACGGCCTTCTTCTTGGTTTCGGCTATCGGCGCAAATCCCGGTTCATCAAATTTTTACCTGCGAATGAAGGGGGAAACCGAGCGGGATGTACGTGCTGTCGGGTTTGATCGAACACACCTCTTCCGGCCATCTCTACTGAGCGGAGACCGCCATGAATCCCGCGTACTGGAATCCTTTTCCGAGGGGGTCTTCAAGTTGATCAATCCGCTGTTGATTGGTCGATTATCCCGTTATCGAAGCATTCCCGCCCTATGGGTGGCCAATGCGATGAACCGGGCGGCGGCGGAAGAACAGGGGGGTACATACACCTATTATTGGAAAGATATTAAACGTTTGGTGTGAGCATTTTATCGACAGAGCGGCTGGGCCACAGTTACCACGACCGGTGGTTATTCAGAAACCTCCATTTTGGATTGCTTCGAGGGGATCGCGTGGCCCTGGTGGGCATCAACGGTACGGGCAAATCGTCGTTGCTTCGCATCCTTGCAGGGGAGCTGGATCCTACGGAAGGAAAAGCCGTAAGGGAAAAAGGAATTACCATCGGTTATCTGGCACAAGATCCTGATTTCGAGTCGCTTAAGTCCATAAATGACTTTATATACAGTGCTGATAATCAACAACAAGGGCTCATTCGGAAGTATGAAGAATTGGTTTCGGATCCAAATGCCGATACACAGCGAATAGCCGAACTAAGCGACCAAATCAGTGCATTAGATGCCTGGGAATACGAGCACAATATCAAAAGTATTTTATCCCGCTTACAGATCACAGACTTTACCCAAGAGATCAGTCAGTTGTCTGGCGGGCAACGTAAACGGCTGGCCCTGGCCAAGCTGCTTATCGATGATCCCGATGTGTATATCCTAGATGAGCCGACCAACCATTTGGACATCGAAACAATCG
This sequence comes from uncultured Parapedobacter sp., assembly GCA_964498395.1. Lineage (GTDB taxonomy): Bacteria > Bacteroidota > Bacteroidia > Sphingobacteriales > Sphingobacteriaceae > Parapedobacter. Next base: position 245,036 of record CAZCHE010000006.1, read on the forward strand.
AATGGCTGGAAAAACTATTGACCACGGGGCAGAAGACCGTGCTGCTGGTTAGCCATGATCGCTATTTCTTGGACAATGTCAGTACGGAAATACGGGAACTGGATCGGGGTCAATTATATACGTATAATGGAAGCTACGGTTATTTCCTCGAGAAGAAAGCCGAACGGGAGGCTGCTGACCAGGTGATGTTGGAACGCAACCGGAACCTCTTGCGTCGGGAACTGGAGTGGATGCGCCGTCAACCCCAAGCTCGGGGAACGAAATCGAAAGCACGCATAGACGCTTTCTATGAACTCGAAGAAAACACCAAGGCTATCGGACAAAACGCCTCCGTACAATTGAGCGTGAAGGTAAGCCGACAGGGTGGCAAGATCCTAGAACTCGATGGCGTATCGAAAGGCTATCATGCACGCTTACTCATTGACGGTTTCTCTTATGTATTCAAGAAAGGCGACCGCATTGGCCTAGCGGGTCGGAACGGAACAGGAAAATCAACATTCCTGAACCTGTTGGTTGGCAATGAACCCCCCGACAGGGGCAAGGTTACCGCCGGAGACACGACCGTGTTTGGGTATTACCGGCAGGGGGGGTTGGAAATCAACGAAGGCCAACGGGTTATCGACGTCGTAAAGAATGTCGCCGAACATATCCAGATGGCCAATGGAGATACCCTTTCCGCTTCGCAACTGCTCACCTTATTCCTTTTTCCTCCGGAGAAGCAATTCGGTCTGGTCAATAAACTAAGTGGGGGAGAGCGGAAGCGCTTGCAATTGATGCGGGTATTGATGCGTAATCCCAACTTCCTCATCCTCGACGAACCGGCCAATGACTTGGATATCGACACGCTGAACGTGTTGGAGGATTTTCTGTTGAATTATCCGGGGGTATTGCTATTGGTTTCCCATGACCGGTACCTGCTCGACCGGTTGACCGAGCAGTTATTCATTTTCGATGGGAACGGAAAAGTAACCATCTATAACGGCAATTATGCAGACTACAAAGCCGAGCAGGAAATCCTCGAAAAAGCAACCAAGGTCGCTCAACCACCGAAGGAACAGCGACCGGAAGCAAAAACAGAAGTAAAAAAGAGATTGAGCTATAAAGAGCAACGGGAATACGAATCCCTTGACAAAGAGATTCCGCAATTGGAGGAACGTGTGGCCGAACGCACTGCGGCACTCAACCAAACCACGGACCATTTACAACTTGCCGATATTGCCGCTGAGATAGACCGGTTGAACCAAGAGCTTGATAATAAGACCGAGCGTTGGTTAGACCTAAGTGAGTATATATGATTTGAAGGCGTGAGATGTTCCACGTGGAACACTCACTGTAGAAAAAAGATTTTGAAGGAAAATGTTCCACGTGGAACATTGGAGAAATAACATGTTTGACAAGTATAACATTATCGTAGTGGGAGGGGGCCACGCTGGCTGTGAAGCAGCGGCGGCGGCGGCAAACCTAGGTTCATCGGTATTACTCATCACGATGAATATGGGTACTATCGCCCAAATGAGTTGCAACCCCGCCATGGGAGGCGTTGCGAAAGGCCAGATCGTGCGGGAAATCGACGCGATGGGTGGGTATTCGGGCATTATTGCTGATAAAACCACCATCCAGTTCCGGATGCTCAATCGCTCCAAAGGCCCTGCCATGTGGAGCCCTCGCACGCAAAATGACCGCATGCGGTTTGCCGAAGAATGGCGCCTACAACTGGAAGCGCTCCCCAATGTGGATATCTGGCAAGATACGGTTAAGGAAATCATTGTTAAAGAAGGGCGAGCCTGTGGCGTCGTGACCTCGCTCGGCATGCACATTAATAGCGATGCCGTCGTATTGACGAATGGAACATTCCTAAACGGCACCATCCATATCGGAGAAAAACGGTTCGGCGGCGGCCGAACGGGGGAAAAAGCAGCCACAGGCCTTACAGAACAATTGGTTAGTCTTGGCTTTGAATCCGGTCGGATGAAGACCGGAACCCCACCAAGGGTAGATGGCCGTACGCTCGATTACGCCAAGATGGAAGAACAATGGGGCGATGAGGAGCGTGGTAAATTTTCCTTCACGGACGTGCCTTTGCCCACGGAGCAACGCTGCTGCTGGATCACCTACACGAACGAAGCGGTACACGAAACACTCAAGACCGGTTTTGAAAAATCTCCGATGTTTACCGGACGAATAAAAGGCCTGGGACCGCGCTATTGCCCTTCGATAGAAGATAAAATAAACCGTTTTGCGGAGCGAGATAGGCATCAGATTTTCGTTGAACCGGAAGGGTGGAATACCGTGGAAATCTATGTCAATGGCTTCTCCACTTCCTTGCCCGAAGATGTCCAATTGAATGCGCTTAGGCTAATCCCTGGATTTGAAAAGGCGAAGATGTTCCGACCAGGCTATGCCATCGAATATGACTATTTCCCGCCGATGCAGTTGGATCTCACGTTGGAAACATTCCGCATCAAACACCTCTTTTTCGCCGGTCAAATCAACGGCACTACCGGCTATGAAGAGGCCGCGAGCCAAGGTTTCATTGCAGGCATCAATGCCCATCAACGGATAAATGACCAACACGAACTCATCCTTAAGCGGTCTGAATCCTATATCGGTGTATTGATCGATGATCTCGTCACCAAAGGAACGGAAGAGCCTTATCGCATGTTTACCTCAAGGGCCGAGCACCGACTCCTCCTCAGGCAGGACAACGCCGATGCCCGACTGACGCCCTTGGCGCATAAACTGGGCTTGGTGTCTGACGAGCGATTGGAAAAAGTAACACAAAAGGTCGCCGCCGCCGACGCGCTGGTTAACTATATCCGGAAAAACTCCATAGATCCCGAACGAATGAATCCCGTTTTAACCGAACTCGATTCCAGCCCGATTACCCAAAAAACAAAGCTCTTCAATATTCTTGCTCGACCTCAAGTGTCCATTCGTGACCTAGCAAAAGCAGATGAGTCGCTCGCGCAAGTATTAGCTGGCTACGAAAAGGAAGTCGTGGAACAAGCAGAAATCAAGGTGAAGTATGATAGCTATTTTGAAAAGGAAATCGAAATTGTCAACAAGATGCGACGAATGGAAGACCAAGAAATCAATCCGAATTTTGATTACTCCATGCTCGTCTCGCTATCGAAAGAAGCGCGCGAAAAGTTGATTCGAGTAAAACCACGCACGTTGGGCCAAGCATCTCGCATTTCTGGTGTTTCGCCTTCCGATATCTCCGTTTTAATGGTTCATTTAAGTTAAAAACCTGAATAACAATTAATTACATATAAAAATATTCGGCTTTCATATTTTAGATATCAGACACTTTCTCGATTTTTCCGATGCAAGACTCGCCAAAAACAAAAACTCGCTCAAATCGCCTAAAAATGGCCCGAAATCCAAAATGGGCGGTTTTAGCCTTTTTCTTCATCCTTGTTTCGCTTACTTGGCAGTGTGCAAGCCAACAGCAACCCACCGGCGGGCCTCGGGATACCATCCCTCCGAAAATCCTCCGGGAAACGCCACCCAACCTCACTAAAAATTTCGACGAAGAGAAAATTGTTATCGAATTTGACGAGTACATAAAATTGGCCAACGCATTCCGGGAAATTAGCGTTTCGCCAGATATGGAACAGCCGGTCAATCCACGGGTAAAGCGACGGAGTATTGAAATTACATTGCCGGATTCTTTGGATGAAAACACGACCTACACCATCAACTTCGGGAAAGCCATCACCGACTATAACGAAGGGAACCCGCTGCTTAATTACAGCTTTGTATTTTCAACTGGCGACATCATCGACTCCCTATCGGTTTCCGGCAATGTGATCAACGCATTCACCAAGGAAAAAGAAAAGGAAGTCACCGTCATGCTCATCCCCACCCGGCAGGATTCCATTTTCGGCAAGCGTAAAGCCAATATCTTTACGCTAACGGATACCGCAGGCAACTTCAAACTGAACAACCTCCGGGAAGACACCTACCGCATCTATGCGCTCAAAGAACAAAACAACGATCGGGTGTACAACGGGCCGGATGAACTGATCGGGTTTATCAACGATTCGTTCCATCTCGACCAAGACACGACTGGAATCCGATTGGAAATTTTCCAAGGCATCCCAAAAGATTTCCGATTGCTAGACCGCAAGATCGAACAAAACGGGAAGGTGATCTTCGCTTTCAACAAACCGCTGGATGATCCGCAAATCGTTATTAAGCATCCATCATCATTGGATGAAAGCAAAATCGTAGAATACGCGAAAAGTAAAGATTCAGCCACCGTTTTATTAGCCGATTTAACGTTTGATTCCCTAAGGGTACAATTCTTGGACGGGGGAAACCTATTGGATTCGGTAACGATGCGCCGAGGCCGGAATGAAAAGTACGACCGCGATTTCATCATTACGGATAACCTTTCCGGAAACAAAGTAAACCGAGTGAAACACATTCAGCTGACGGCGGCTTCTCCCGTACAGTCCATCGATCGAAGCAAAATCGTACTCATGGAAGATTCGGTCGTCCGTACAAACTATCAACTCGTCAAAGATACCACCGCGCAACGTCGATACATCTTACGTTATAACTGGCGGCCCAAACGAAATTATGAGCTTAAATTGGAAGATGGAGCGTTTATTGGGCATTTTGAAGACAAGAGCAAAAGCGTCACCAAAAACTTCACCATGGACGATGCGGAAAATTTCGGAGATATTGTGTTGAAGGTTAATCTACCAGATACTACCCATCAGTACCTCGTTGAACTGATTAACGAAAAGAAGGACGTGGTCTTTCAGCGTGTGCCGATTAGACAGTCGAGCACTATTCCTTTCCGTCAATTCCCAGGCGGGAAATACACGCTCCGAGTGGTCTATGATGCCAATAACAATGGAAAATGGGATACCGGTGATGTTCATAACCGGCAGCAACCCGAGCGCATTTGGTACATTGGAAAAACGTTTATTATCCGTGCAAATTGGGAGCAAGAGGAAACGATTGAAGTTCCTAAATAACGGAGCGACTACCTAAACCACTCCGAGTACATCACGTAACGATGCGGTAATTCATCTAGTAACTTCCGCTGATCAGCTGTAATCGGTTTAATTCGTTTCGCAGGGATGCCAGCATATAAGTATCCGCTTTCACATACCGTTCCTTCCAATACCACCGCACCGGCCGCGATGATGACATACTCCTCTACCACCGCGTGATCCATAACAATGGCTCCCATTCCGATTAATACCCGATCTCGAAGCGTACACCCATGTACTAATGCATTATGCCCGATATTCACATAATTACCGATTTCCGTAGCCGCTGTCTGATAGGTACAATGCACGACCACCCCATCCTGTATATTAGTATACGCCCCTATCCGGATGCGATTGACATCACCCCGCACCACGGCATTGAACCATATCGAACAATTTGGCCCAATTTCCACATCGCCAACGATGGTCGCGTTTTCAGCGATAAAACAATCTGACGGAATAACGGGTAAAACACCTTTAACAGGTAAAATAACGGGCATTTCAGTAGATTAAAATTAGTTAATGGTATCAATTATCTCATCCAACCGATCGGGGTAATCTGTCGTATAATGCAATCCCCTACTTTCCTTACGGGCCATCGCTGATTTGATAACCAAGTAAGCTACCTGTATTACATTTCGCAATTCACATAACTTGACGGAAAGCTTCGTATTCTTATAAAAACTTTCGGTTTCATCGTAAAATAACCCCAATCTCCGCAACGCCCGCTCCAATCGGAAGTCCGAACGGACAATTCCCACATAGTCACTCATCACTTTCTGTGTCTCGCGGAGGTTATGCGTTACCAAAATATCCTCATTAGACAACGCCGTGTTCGAATCATCCCAATCCGGAATCCCATCCGGTATCGTAATACTTTCGAATGTCGATACTACGTCTTCGTATATCCGATGTGCAAATACAGTAGCCTCTAATAACGAATTGGAAGCCAATCGGTTAGCTCCATGAAGTCCAGTCGAAGCACATTCCCCGCAAGCATAAAGGTGACGGATGGACGACTGCCCCTGTGGATTAACCATGATTCCTCCGCAAAGGTAATGGGCCGCAGGTGTAACCGGGATGTAATCCCTGGCCATATCCAACCCAATAGATAAACACTTTGCATAAATGTTCGGAAAATGCTTCAGAATATCGTCCTTCTTTTGATGGGTAATATCCAAGAAAACAAAGTCATCCCCAGATTTCTTCATCTCCGAGTCAATTGCCCTGGCTACAATATCACGAGGTGCTAATGAGCCGCGCTCATCGTATTCTTCCATAAAGCTCTCCCCATTCCGTCTTCTCAACACGCCTCCAAATCCCCTTACCGCCTCCGAAATCAGAAATGCCGGGTACTCCCCTGGATTGTAAAGTGCTGTGGGATGAAATTGGATAAACTCCATGTTTCTCACCTTCCCTTTCGCTCGGTACACCATTGCTATCCCATCGCCCGTAGCGATGACCGGGTTCGTCGTGCTTGAATAAATATGACCAGCGCCGCCCGAAGCCATTACCGTCACTTTACTCAACACTTTTTCCACCTTGTTATCTTCCGTATTTAACACATACACACCATAACAAGTGATATCCGTCGTACTTTTATCCACAAATACCCCCAAGTGATGTTGCGTAATCAGATCAATAGCAAAATAATGCGTCAATATCTCGATATTCGGATTTTCATGCACCCGCTCCAATAATGCTCGCTCGATTTCAAACCCGGTGATGTCCTTATAATGCAATACCCGATGCTCGGAATGCCCGCCCTCTTTTGCCAGATCGTACACCCCATCTGTTCCCTTGTCGAAGTGCGTTCCATAATCAATGATTTCCTGAATCCGCATCGGCCCTTCCCTAACCACATTTTCCACAATCTCCACATTACAAAGACCATCGCCAGCAACCAGTGTATCAGCGATATGCTTTTCAAATGAATCTGACTTATCCACAACCACAGCTACCCCACCTTGCGCATACTTCGTATTCGATTCGTCTTCATTTGCCTTTGTAATAATCAACACCTTGCCGTGTTTAGCTGCTTTCAATGCAAAACTCAACCCTGCAATGCCGGATCCCACAACCAAAAAATCAACATTCCGCATAAACTGAACTAACTGATAATATTTGAATAATTGCTTACAAGTCGATAACCATGTGAATAACGTGTACAGAAATGGTTGAATAAAAATGAAAAATCACCAATAACGTTCCCTTCATCAATTTTTAAACAAACACCTACCTAAAATTCCACGTCAATACTTCACAATATTAACAATTATCAAGCAATAAATACTAGACATTGATTTATGGAAAATAAAATCGAGTGAAATAAAATAGCTTGATAATCAGCTAAAACACATTAATTTTATGTTAACAACATGTTAAAAAATAAATCTATCCTAAAATCAAAATAAAAAAGCGTGATATTTTTCACAAAACCAACACCCTAACAAACAATAAGAATATTTACTTAAAAATAACTATTATTATTTATTGTCCATGTGCAGTTGTGAAAACGAAGTCAATTAGATTAGCTACCTTTGTATTGTCATTTTTTGGAGCAAGTATTAATGCGCCATGGAAACATACATAACTGAACTAAACGCAAAAGGCTATATTGACGAGCCAATCGATCCGACACTGGATTTGGTGGCGGAAATCAATCGCCTAAAGAAGGAAAAGAATGCCGTTCTCTTGGCCCATTATTACCAAGATTCGGAGATTCAGGACATCGCTGATTACATCGGCGATAGCTTAGGATTGTCGCAACAGGCGGCGAAAACGGAGGCAGATGTCATCGTCTTTGCCGGAGTGCATTTCATGGCGGAGACGGCAAAAATACTTTCTCCACATAAGAAAGTCTTGCTTCCAGACCTGAAGGCTGGTTGTTCGTTGTCCGACAGCTGCCCGCCCCATCTTTTCGCCAAATTCAAGGAACAATATCCCGATCATTTGGTAATTACCTATGTTAATTGTACTGCAGAACTGAAAGCGTTGAGCGATATCGTGTGTACATCGAGCAATGCGGTACAAATTGTGGATAGCTTACCGCTTGACCAAAAAGTCATCTTTGGTCCAGACAAAAATCTGGGGGATTATGTAAGGAAGAAGACAGGGCGTGATTTGGTTCTCTGGAACGGGGCATGCATGGTACATGAGATTTTTTCACAGGAGCGTATTGCCCAATTGCGGGAAGCGTATCCCGATGCAAAATTCATCGCCCACCCAGAATGTGAGAAGGAGATTTTGATGGTGGCCGACTACATCGGTTCGACGTCCGGATTGCTGAAATATACCACGGAAAATCCAGCCGATACGTTTATCGTGGCGACGGAAAGTGGTATTATTCACCAAATGCAAAAGGCGAATCCACATAAAACGTTCATTCCGGCGCCACCTAATAATGCTTGCGCTTGTAATGATTGTCCGCATATGAAACTCAATACCTTGGAAAAGTTGTATAACTGCATGAAGTTTGAACTTCCGGAAATAGATTTGCCGATGGATGTCATCGCTCGCGCACAACGACCTATTGAGCGGATGCTGGAAATATCTGAGCGGTTAGGGCTTTAGTGGGACAAGGATTAAAGTTGAAGGAGCAAGGACTATCCGATTAAATAGGCCTTTGTTCCTTGTTCTTTTATCCGCTATCAAAAAAATATGTTTGACAACAAAGAAAAAACCGATATAGAACAGCTGGGGGAATTTGGGCTAATCAACCATATCACTCAGGCTGTCGAATTGACAGAAAAATCAACGGTGAAAGGCATTGGTGATGATGCTGCCGTACTGGATTTTTCAGGAAGCAAGACCTTGATATCCACAGATTTGTTATTGGAAGGCATTCATTTTGACTTGCGCTATGTACCGCTTAGGCATTTAGGATACAAAGCAGTTCAGGTAAACCTGAGTGACATCTATGCGATGAATGGAATGGCTAGTCAGATCACTTTTTCCATCGGATTGTCGAGCAAATTCCCATTGGAAGCAGTGGAGGAACTTTACGAAGGCGCATTGTTGGCCTGCAAGAAATATCAAGTTGATTTAATCGGGGGCGATACCTCTACCTCTGCGCAGGGATTGGTCATTAGCGTAACCAGCATTGGCCATGCGAAGGCAGAAGATATTGTCTATCGCGATGGGGCCAAAGAAGGCGATTTGCTGTGTGTATCAGGTGATTTAGGGGGCGCTTATATTGGTTTGCAACTTCTTGAACGGGAGAAAAAAATCTTTTTGGAAAATCCGAATATCCAACCCGATCTCGAGGGGAAGGATTATATTGTGGAACGACAACTCAAACCAGAAGCCCGTAAAGACATCGTGCAGTTATTGGCATCGCTGGGTATTCGCCCTACGGCGATGATCGATGTGTCGGATGGCCTGGCATCGGAAGTATTGCACATCTGTAATGCATCTGGAAAAGGCTGCAAAGTCTATGAGGAGAAAATACCCATAGATCCGATGACGTATGACACAGCGAGGGAGTTCGGATTGGATCCGACAATTTGTGCGTTAAGTGGTGGAGAGGACTATGAATTGCTTTTTACCGTTAGCCAAACTGACTATGACCAATTAAAGAACTTACCTGATATCAGTATTATTGGCCACATTACCGAATCAGCCGCTGGATGTGAATTGATATCCAAATCGGGCAACGTGCATCCCATCAAAGCGCAGGGATGGAATGCTTTTTCTAAATAAGATCATATAATTTTGATAATATACCAATTATTGGTATATTTGAATTATAAATAAAATGTGTTGGCAAAAAATACATCCATACTTTTAGGGGACTATTTCGATAAGTTTATTAGTTACCAGATTGAAACGGGAAGGTTTTCATCAGTCAGTGAAGTGGTTAGGGCCGCCTTAAGGTTATTCGAGGAGGAAGAGCGCAAGAAGGAAGGACTTATCAGTGCATTGAAAGAAGGAGAAAAGTCGGGATTTGTGAAGGATTTTGATCGTAAAAAATTTATGGATAACCTGCGCGATAAACACCTATAGCCTATGGACTATAGGATTAGTGTAAAAGCCGCCAAGGACATCGAAGATATTTGGCTTTATACCTTTGAAAACTGGTCGGAAACCCAAGCTGACCGATATGTCAACCAGTTATTTGACGAAATCGAATACCTTGTCGAAAACCCCAAATCAGGTAGAGATTACAGCCATGTAAGAAAAGACTACCGTTGCTCCAAAATAAAATCACACTTGATTTTTTACAGGGAAGTAGGTAAAGACGAGATAGAAATCATCAGAGTTTTGCACCGAAGTATGGATATCCCGAATCGATTGAAAGACTGATACTCCTGAATTTACCTCAATATTACCTACCTTTATTCTTAGTATTGGTTACACTAATTCTTGGTATCATGGACAGCAAGGTAATAATTTGGTGTTTGTTTTTGATTTTTCCGGTATTTGTCGGTGCGCAAACCTATAACCAACGGTTTGAGCAGGCACTAAATCAGCGGGATACGGCGGCCCAGAAAGAACTGCTGACCGAATGGTGGCTTGACAAATCAAAAGACCCTGATTTACGAGTAGCCTATTTCAATTTCTATAAGCAACAATATGAACTCACGGCAGATTCTTTAGCGGGAAACCGCTTCTTTTCACAAGCACTTTCAGCCATTGACGAGGGAATAACAGGTTTTCCGAACAGATTGGATATGCCGCTGCTCAAAATCGCGTTTTTAGGAGAAGTGGGTAGGTACGATGCGTATACCCAATCGATTCTGGCATTATTGAATCAACATGATACCGTTAAGGATGAATGGCTATGGAAAAATAACGCTCCACTGGTTAATGCTTCGGATTTTCTCCTGCAATACGTGGATAATTTTGTAGTGCAATTGTATAATCGCCAAGACGAGTCGCTGCACCCCTACATGGATGAAATATCCAACCGCGTATTGCTTTCTCATCCGACGCATGTACCCAGTTTATCCAATTTGGCCATTACGGCGTTATACCACAAAGATTACGAAAAAGGGATAGCTTATCTCGAAAAAGGGTTGGATGTCGATATGACCAATACCAGCGTACTCAGCAATTTAGCCTATGCTTATGCGCAGACCGGGCAGGACGAAAAAGCAATACACTATTATGAAGAGGTCATTAAATATGGTGATGTGCAAACACAGGATTATGCTCGGAAGCAAATCGAACAATTAAAAAATAAAGGATGACGCTGCTAAAGGATTTTAAACATATCTTTTTGTACGGATTGATTCTAGCGATTTTGATTTTTGCATTGCGGTGGGTGCAGTGGAAATTTTTAATCGTTGACAATGCGGTTGACATCTATATCGGACTTGTTGCTGTTTTTTTTACCACGTTAGGCGTGTGGATCGCGATGCAACTCGTAAAGCCAAAAATTCAAACCGTAGTGGTCGAAAAGGAAGTTCCCGAGAAATTCTTGCTAAATGAAGCCGAACTGCAGAAGCTAAATTTAAGCGGCCGGGAATATGAAGTTTTGCAATTAATGGCCAAAGGTTACAGTAATGCAGCAATTGCGGAAAAATTGTTCCTCACGGTAAGTACGATAAAAACACATACCTCTAATCTTTTTCTGAAGATGGAGGTGAAAAGTAGGACGCAGGCGATAGAAAAAGCGAAAAGACTGAAAATCATAAGCTAACCACACGAATACATCGACAAGGAACCAATCGAAAAAGTCATTTTGGTACTAAAGTATGAACGTATTTTCTTTTTCTGATTTTAGTTTTGTGACAAATTCTAACGGATAAAAAAATGAAAAGAACAGTATTGATTTTTGGCTTGATCATCGGCACAATCTTATGTGCCAATATGGTCGCAATGGTAAACATGATGTATACCAGCCCTGATTTTAAGGGGAACGATATCGTCGGCTATGCGGCGATGGTTGTCCTTTTTTCGCTCATTTTCTTTGGTGTCAGAAACTATCGAAACAAGCGTCTTGACGGATTCATCTCGTTCGGCAAAGCCTTTAAAACGGGGGCGCTGATTGCATTGGTCGCTGCGACCATGTATGTAGTGGTTTGGCTGTTTTATTATTACTTATTCGTACCCGATTTCATTGACGTCTATACTTCTTATGTCTTGAATAATTGTTCTGAGGCTGATTTACCGGCCAAGACAGCAGAAATGGCGACGTTTAAGGAGTTGTACAAAAATCCATTTTTTGTTATCTTAATAACCTATTCGGAGGTGCTCCCTATCGGGTTAGTGGTAGCATTAGTGAGTGCATTGATACTCAAAAGGAAGCAAAAAATAGTTGATGCCGTATGAAGACAGATAACACGAGAGTTTACCGAATGACTTTTGCGAATGTTTATCCACATTATATCGCAAAAGCAGAAAAAAAAGGACGCACCAAGGCAGAGGTGGATGAAATCATATTTTGGCTAACAGGATATGACGAACAGACGTTTCAACAGCACCTAACGGATAAAAGTGATTTTGAAACATTTTTCGCTCAGGCACCGCAGATCAATCCCAATGTTTCTAAGATCACGGGTGTAATTTGCGGTTATCGCGTGGAAAATATTGAAGAAAAATTGATGCAGCAAATCCGCTATTTGGATAAATTGGTTGACGAATTGGCCAAAGGCAGGGCGATGGAGAAGATTTTAAGGAAATAAGCGACTTTAGGATTTGTAGATGGGATGAGTATTCCAGTTAGGGAACTAGAGAAGGAAAGGTTATTTTCATAATACGTAATGGATACGAAATTGACATTAAAGCTGGACGGCGACACCATTGAACGTGCAAAAAAATATGCATCGAACAAGAAAATGAGTTTATCGAGGTTAATTGAAAATTATCTTGATTCGCTGACACGAGGACATAAGGACGAATTTGAGATTTCGCCATTTGTAAAAAGCATTTCAAGTGGAAAAAGCATTCCTGCGGATATTGATGATAAACAAGCAAGGGAAGAATACATCCACGTTCTAGCGAGCAAATACCAATAAAATGTAGCGCATTTTTATGGATGATGAAGTCATAGAAAAAGCTATTCATTCATCGTTTAAAGATTTTGAGGACGCTACGCAATATTTTAGCGCAATCGCTACAAATTGTGATGTTATCATTACTCGAAATGAGAAAGATTTTAAAAACGCATTGATACCGGTAATGAATGCGGAAAGCTACTTACAAACCATTGGTTCGGGTAACAAAAAAATAAATTCGCCATTTGAGACGGGCTCGTTTTTAGCTAGTTTTCGACTTATTCCAAATCCGCGTAAAAACACCCTTTGATTAACCTTTCAAGAATCCCCTAAGCACATACTGCAAGATGCCCCCGTGGCGGTAATATTCGATTTCGATGGCCGAATCAAATCGGGCCTTGGATTCGAACTCAATGGTTTCTCCATTGGATTTTTGGGCGATGACCTTAAGTAACTTATGCGGCCGGAGGTCTTCTGCAATACCGAGTATGGTAAACCGTTCCGTTCCATCGAGGCCGAGTGACGCTGCATTTTGCCCTTCGGGGAATTCCATTGGCACCACACCCATTCCAACGAGGTTGCTCCGGTGTATGCGTTCGAAGCTTTCGGCAATCACCGCTTTTATCCCCAATAGATTGGCCCCTTTGGCCGCCCAATCGCGTGATGAGCCACTTCCATATTCCTTTCCGGCTAATACGATCAACGGTGTCTGGTCTGCTGCATACCGCATGGCGGCATCGTATACCGAAAGTGTCTCTCCCGTAGGGAAATACGTGGTATAGCCCCCCTCCTTTTCCGTAATCCTATTGCGGATACGTACGTTAGCAAATGTGCCTCGCATCATCACCTCGTGATTACCCCTCCGAGAACCGTACGAATTGAAGTCTAGGGGTTCGACCCCTTGGGACAGCAAGTACTGGCCGGCTGCCGAATCGGGTTTGAACGATCCGGCGGGCGAAATATGATCGGTGGTTACCGAATCACCGAGGTATAGCAGCACGGTGGCATTTTCGATATCTTCCGTCGGCTGTGGTTCATCGCTGATATCCGTGAAGAATGGCGCCTCTTGCACATAGGTGGATTGCGCATTCCAGATAAAGTTTTTGCCGGTCGGTGCTTCTAATTGCTTCCAATCATCATCGCCCTCAAAGATGACCCCATATACATCCTTGAAGTCCTCCACCCGCATGCATTGGTTGATGGTATCGACAATCTCTTGTTGGGTGGGCCAGATATCGCGTAGGTAAACGGGGTTGCCGTTAGGGTCATAATCCAAAGGGTCGTTAAGCAAATCCACATCCACACGCCCCACCAAGGCGTAAGCGACGACCAACATCGGCGACATCAAGAAATTCATCTTAACCTGTGGATGTACGCGGGCCTCGAAGTTACGATTGCCGGACAGTACAGAGGCGACCACAAGGTCACCTTTATCCACCGCTTCGGCAATATGGGGAGGCAGTGGCCCGCTGTTGCCAATGCAAGAAGTACAGCCATAGCCCACGGTATGGAAACGCAGTGCTTCGAGGTCTTCCAGCAAATTGGCCCGATGCAGGTATTCTGTCACAACCTTTGAACCGGGCGCAAGGCTTGTTTTGACCCATGATTTGGTGCGTAGCCCCCTTGCCACGGCTTTACGGGCCACCAGTCCGGCACCCACCATCACCGCCGGATTTGATGTATTCGTACAACTGGTGATGGCTGCGATGACGATACTTCCATCGCTAAGGACATATTCCTTGTTCTTTATTTTAATCCTGACCGAACGCAGGTCATCCGTTTCCACGGCGATGTCGGAGTTTTTGGGCTGTTCTTCATAGATAAAGGCTGTTCCTGAGCCACCTTCGGAGAGCCAAGCCTGCTCCTGTCGGTTCCAAATGGGAAGGTAATTACGTTGGTGTTCCTTTTGGAGGAGGTGTGAGAATTGCGAAGAAAGGTCCTTGACCAAAATCTTGTCTTGCGGGCGTTTAGGGCCTGAAACGGTCGGCTCCAGCGTGTCGAGGTTTAATTCAAGCACGTCTGAATATACAATTTCTTCACTACCGGTGCGCCAAAGGAGATTTTCCTTGCAGTATTCTTCCACCAAGGTCACTTGCTCTTCCGCGCGGTTTGTCCGCCGCATGTAGTCGAGCGTTTGCCCATCGATGGGAAAGTAGGTAACGGTACAACCAAATTCAGGTGACATGTTGGAAATGGTGGCACGATCGGTAACACTGAGATGGTCAAGCGCATCCCCAAACACTTCTACGAATTTCCCAACCACGCCGTAGTCACGCAGCAGCTTGGTAATGGATAATACCATATCCGTCGCGGTGCAGCCTGCCGGAATCCGGCCCGTGAGTTTCAAGCCGATGACCTGTGGGCAGGTGAAGTAAATCGGTTGTCCGAGCATCGCCGCTTCGGCTTCTATTCCACCTACCCCCCAAGCGATGACACCAATCCCATTTACCATGGGCGTGTGCGAATCAGTGCCGACCAATGTATCTGGAAAGGCCCACCCGTCACGGGCGATGACACCTTTGGCCAGGTATTCGAGGTTGACTTGGTGGCAGATACCCATCCCCGGGGGGACCACGGTAAAATTATCCAGGGCCTGTTGCCCCCATTTAAGTAATTCATAACGTTCGGCGTTCCGCTCGTATTCGAGCGCCACATTGTTTTGGTAAGAATAGTTGGTGCCGAAGTAGTCGACCTGTACCGAGTGGTCAATGACCAAGTCGACAGGGATAGCCGGATTGATTTTGCTGCCGTCCTTCCCTTTCCGGATAACCTCGGCACGCAAGGAAGCGATATCCACCACGGCGGGTACACCCGTAAAATCCTGCATCAAAACACGGGCAGGTTTGAACGGAACTTCCTTGTCGGTACCCGAAGGATTCCAGTTGACTAATGTATCTAGGTGTTCAGAGGTGATGGCAAATCCATCTTGGTTGCGCAAGACGTTTTCAAGCAATATGCGGATGGAAAAGGGAAGTTTGCTCACGCGTTTATCTTCACCTTCTAATTTTTTCAGCGATGCGATTTGATGTTCCATAGTGTTTAGTTCGTTAGCGTCTATCAAGACAACGTAATTTAAGAAAAACGATTGAATAAACAGTCGAAAAGAAAGAATCTTACAGTAAACTGATCATCCAAATGAAGCCTTTCCATAATAGATAAAGCAGTAAAAATGTCAAAAATAAGAATATGCCGATGATGAGGGCAAGGATGTCATTGCCCTTTCCCTGATGCTTGCCCTCATAATAATACGCATGAAGCAGCAGAATGTTTTTGTGGTTAGCCTTAAAGAAAAAATCAAAGACATTACCGATTATGGGGATGGCCCCGATCGTCATGTCGACGATAACATTGATCAGCATCAGCATCACCAGTTTTCGACTGGCGCCATTTCGCCACATCACCACCACCAGCGCAAACGAAACAGAAAAACCGACGATATCGCCTAAGAATGGGATTAAATTGATCAACGGGTCGAGGCCAAAGCGAAAGCGCGTGCCTTTGAGGCGAAATTTATCGTCCATCAACCAGGCGATGCGTTCCACCCAAACTAAATCGCCTCGTAGGCGGTCTGTTATTTCCCGATGTGCTTGCATAAGATGGTGTTGTGCTAAGTTACAAAAAAAAAGAACAGTCGCGTAGCGAGTGCGTTTAACGAATACTTCTCTTAATTTTTTGATTGGTTTACAAATAATTATGTATACCTTTGGCTTTTTATATATTTAATTTTTTATTACAATGGCAGAAGGAGTAGTTAAATTCTTCAATGAAACCAAAGGTTTTGGTTTTATCATCCCTAATTCTGGTGAAAGTGAAATCTTCGTTCACTCATCAGGTCTTATCGACAAAATTCGTGAAAACGACAACGTTTCTTACGATGTTGAGCAAGGCAGAAAAGGTCTAAATGCGGTAAATGTTAAGGTAATCTAAGATTACCTCTTAGTTATATTTATTGTATTCCAGCCGATCGTTTTTAACGGTCGGCTTTTTTAGTGGAGTTTGATCGCCAAAACCGCTTCGCAAAAGAAAAAACTTAACGATCACCGATAAGATAACCATAAGGTTTGAGTGCGTTGACATGGTCGAAAATGACTTTCGCCACCCCAAGGAACGGCACGAAAAGGATCATCCCGGCAACACCCCAGACCAAACTCCCTAAGAGCAGCGCCATGATGGTGAAAAGCGCACTCAACTGTATTTTTCCTCCCGTGATTTTCGGTGTCAGGATGTAGCTGTCGATTTGCTGCAATACCGTAAAGAAGATGGCGACCACCAATGGGGTTGTTAGCGTATCACGCGTGATCAACGTATAGAGCACCACGATAGAACTGCCTGCCACCGAACCGATATATGGAATGATATTGATAAAGGCAACCATCATTCCGAAAAAAAGCGCGTTTTCGATGCCGATAATGGCTAGACCGATGGAATTAATCACCGAAAAAATGAGGGCCACCGTAAAGACGCCAGCCAAATACGCACTGGCTACACCCGTAATTTGCTCCATTACCGCACGGGTTTCTTCCTCTTTGCCTTTGCCGGCATATTGGGCAACTAATGCTAACACAAATGTTTTTATCCGTCGCCGGTAAATGAGGAGCAATAACGTGTAGGCGGTAATGATTAGGAGGTGAACCAGGAACGAGAGCACCGAACGGAAGATATCGCCTACAAATTTACCGGTCAAGTCAGAAAGGCCCGCCACTTGCGCTTGCAGGTATTCCTTTTGCTTGTCGACGGGCAATTGGAAATGCCGAGAAATGAAATCATGGGTAGAGTTAAGCGTTTCGTTCAATTTCGTACCAATGGTGCCCATGTCCTTGGCCAATGCCATTAGTTGCAAAAACAGGACATAGAAGACGCCACTTAAAATGACGAGTGTGAGCAACACGCAGGTGACGGATGCTATCCCGCGGGGAATACCCCATTTTTCCAAACGACGGCATGCAGGAACCAGCAACATGGCCATCATTCCGCCGATGGCAATCGGAATCAGAAAAGGCTTGGCAACATATAGGATACCAAAGACCAAGATGATAAACAACAGCACTTGGTTAAAGCGGAATATCGGTATGTTTTTTATCATGATGCTGTTTTACGAAAACAGGATTTACAATAGCTTATCTATGGCCTGCGCAAGTCTCCGGTCTTTTTCGGTCACCTGGTTGCCGGCATCATGCGTCGATAGCCAGATTTCCACCCGGTTCCAGGTATTCGTCCAAGAGGGATGATGATCGTGCTGCTCGGCCAGCAGCGCCACGCGCGTCATGAACGCAAATGCCTCCGAAAAATCAGCAAACACGAATGATCGGTATAAGGTGTTATTTTCTTCTTTCCACATGGTATAACTATTGGTTTTGAGATGCTTTTACGTTTATCCTAAACGCGTATCACTATTTAATTGTTAACAAAGGGGCGTTATCTTTTGTTTTTCGGCTTACTATTGTTTAACCCAGTACCTCTTCAAGGATTTCATGCGATTTGATTTCTCCCATATGGTCGATATGTAACCGATAGAAATCGATGATTTTGCTTAGCAAAAAGCGGCGATCCGTCAATGGGATACGCAGGGAATCCAAGTTATCAAATGAGCAGGCCAATAGTGCGGCCAACTGGCTGGTGTGGGGAAGCTGCAAGATCAGGGCGTGTGCAGGTGGATGCCGACAGAAGACACCATCTTTCAGGTCAAAGAAGGTTTGTCCCGGTTTTGGCGTTGTGGGATTAAACCCGAGGAAGCGAGATAGCTTCAGTAGAAAGAAAAGATGGAAATTAGGGGGCATCTTCTCTAATGAATCCAGCCATGAAACCGCACTGAAGATATAGTTAAACAGGGGTTCGTCTGGCGATTGCTGGCGGAGGCTTTTGTACAGCATTTCATTGAGGAACAAAACGACGGTACTTTTGACGATGTCATAAGGAATGGTTTGGAAAGGGGGTAATTGGCGGGCTTCGGAAATGCGTTGCAGCGAACTGTTTTCGCGGTGGTACACCACCATGTCCAGCAAATGCAGGGGTTGTAAGAGCGTGGTGCCAATCTTCGCCCGGGGCCTGCGCGCACCATTGACGATGTACGATTGCAAGCCGAATTTTTCTGTGAAAACCTGTGCAATCACGCTACTTTCTGCGTAATTGGTCACTTTCAGGGCAATACCTCGGGTTTTATGCAGCATAAAGCAATCAGGGAAAAAGCGCCAATAGTTTAGGAACAAAGATAGTTCCTCCGACGATAACGGCAAAAACGGCGGCCAACAATACACCCCCGGCCGCAATATCCTTAGCACGTTTGGCCAATGGGTGGTATGTAGGGGAAGCCAGGTCTACCAGTGCCTCAATGGCGGTATTCAGCAGTTCGGATACCAATACCAATGCAATACAAAGGGCCACCCACCGCCATTCCGGGGCTGATAGCCCAAGCCAAGCACCGGCGACTACGACCACCGAGGAGATAAGCAGGTGTATCTTGAAGTTGCGTTCGCTGGCAAAAGTCTGCCAAATGCCCCGCAACGCATTTACGAAAGGGTTTGACTGTCGCTTATCCATCGCTATCCTTATCCCGTTCTTTGCGCTCCTGGATGATGCTGCGTCGCTCGATTTTTCGAATAAAGCTGTAGATAACCGTCAGAAAGCCCAATCCGAAGAACACAACACCGGTAATCATGGTCCACTTGTACAGGTCATTGTCTGCCTCCATCAGCTCATAACCGAAGGCACACAATGCGAGTCCGAAGAAGGTTAACAGCAGCCCCCTAAGTAAGTATTTGTTCATAACTTGCAATCTATACGAAACACGTAACCATACAAAGATAGGATTAACCGTTGACGTTATTACACAACTATTACGTACCTTTATGCATTTAATTCACCACCATAGCGTATGCCCAATCTGACATTACGAGATATTGCCCAGGCACTTGGCCTGTCTGTCTCTACCGTATCCAAGGCCTTGCGGGATAGCTATGAAATTGGCGAAAACACCAAGAGGCGGGTATTGGACTATGCCCAAGCCAACCATTATTTGCCAAACCGGATGGCCAAAAGTTTGAAGGAGGGTAAAACAGGATCCATTGGGGTGGTCGTCTGTTCCATCGATAACAGTTTTGTTTCCCGTATGCTCGACGGTATTGACGGGGCCTGCACGCAGGCGGGGTATGATATCATCATCATGCAGAGCAAAGAATCGTTGACGCAAGAGCAGTCGTGCCTCAACCAACTGGAGGCCCGTGGGGTGGAGGGCATCTTGATTTCCCCTTCGGCAGAAACCGTGGATTTCGGGCATTTGGAAAAACTTAAGAACACCGGAATGCCGATGGTGCTGTTTGACCGAATCAATGGACACTTCGAAGCCAACCAGGTGGGTGTGGATAACTATAACGGGGCGTTCCAAGCGACGAAACACTTGATTGACAATGGGTATCGGCGCATCGCTATGTTGAACATTAGCACACAGACCCATTTTACCGCACAGCGGGGCGAAGGATACATGGCGGCGTTGGAAGCGCACGGGATCGCCTATCGGCCGGAATGGGTACAGGTATGCAAACCGTCGGATAGAGAAATCATGATCGATCGGATTTCCGATGCCGTTTGTGCGTTATTGGAATTGCCGGAGCCACCCGAAGCGCTATTTACGACCACGGACCAATTATCGACCTTAAGCCTTAGCGTGATTCATCGGTTGGGTTACCGCATTCCCCGGGATATTGCGCTGATCGGTTTCAACAATACCGAACTCGCGGATGTATTGACCCCTCCCCTTTCGACGGTATACCAACCGGCATTTGAAATTGGCCAATTGGCTGCGGAAAAGCTCATTGCATTGGTCTCGGGCAAGGAAACACTGGCAGATTACGAAACCATACTGTTACCTACACGATTGGATATCAGGCAATCAAGCCTTTCATCGAAGGCTTTGGGAGTTGTTTGATAATCAGTGGAAATGCGGCTTAATTTTTTCGTTCGGCTACCCAGAAATTATTGAACCCGAGGCCGCTTTGTAGCTCCAGCAATTGCTGTTGAAGCATCTCTAATATGGCGAGGAAATTATAGACAAACTGCACCTTATTTTCTGAGTTCTTGACAATGGCAGTGAAGTCCAGCTTTTTGTTGATAGCCACCAACGAAGCAATGGCCTTCTTTTGTTGTTCTATCGTATAGGGATATTTTACCACCGTGTGCCGTACTTCCTTGCTGCGATTGGCATAGTTGTATAGCTGTTTTTCATAGACCAGCATGAGTTTGTACAGGTCGACGGTGGTCAATTCCTCTCCCTGGTCCGCATACTCCCCGGCCCTACGCAGGTCTTCGGAGATGTTTCCCCTTTTGGCGAGCTTCAACCGCTCCTCTTCAAGGATTCGGAGTCCTTCCGATATTTCCTTGAATTGCTTATACAGCACCAGTTTCTGTACGAGGTCTTGCTTCGGGTCTATTTCATTACCTTCTTCATCAAATTCGGGTCTCGGAAGCAGCATTTTGGCCTTAATACGCATCAGCGTGGCCGCCACGAAGATAAACTCACTGGCCAGCTCCATGTTAAGGGCTTGCATCTGCTGGATGTAATCCAAGAAATCGTTGGTAATCTTGGCTATGGGAATGTCATGGATATTCAATTCGTCGCGTTCGATGAAAAACAGCAACAAATCAAACGGGCCCTCAAATTGGGCCAACTTTATTTCATATCCTTCTGATGCCATAGCTGCTTGCAAACATAGATAACTTGTCATTCATCTGCAAGCGATCGATCCCTGCCTAGCAGATGAAGACTAATCTTTTGGACACAAATATTTTGCAGCATATCGCAAAACAATGCATATTGCTTCTTGTTTTGTTTAAGCACCAAGCGCAATTGACAAATAAGGGCTAACCATTGAATAATTATTGTTTACTTTGTATCGATTTTCCAAACCCGGGCAACTATGGAGTTTGAAGCAGGAAGACTATTAACAAATATCAATACACCCGCTGACTTGAAGCGGCTTAGCGAAACTGATCTTGTCGAGTTGTGTACGGAATTACGCCAATACATCATTGACACGGTTTCTGTCAATGGCGGTCACTTTGCCGCTAGTCTAGGTGTAGTAGAGCTTACCGTAGCATTGCACTATGTGCTCAACACCCCGTATGACCAATTGGTCTGGGATGTGGGACACCAAGCCTACGGACACAAGATCCTGACAGGAAGGCGTGAAGTCTTCCATACCAACCGGATATTGGGCGGTATCAGTGGATTCCCGAAAAGGAGCGAGAGTGAATACGACACCTTTGGTGTGGGGCACTCTTCAACCTCCATCTCCGCCGCATTGGGTATGGCCGTGGCATCGCACTATAAAGGCGAGACCGACCGACAGCACGTCGCTGTTATCGGAGACGGAGCCATGACTGCCGGGATGGCCTTTGAAGCACTTAACCATGCCGGTATTGAGAAATCCAATCTGCTGGTCATCCTCAATGACAATTGCATGTCTATCGACCCCAATGTGGGGGCATTGAAAGAATACCTGACCAGTATCACCACATCCAAGTCCTGGAATCGTTTTCGAGATGACATTGCACACGTATTGACCAAAATATCCGAAATAGGTCCCGATGCATTGGGCGTCGCCAAGAAGATAGAGAAAAGCATTAAAGGAACGCTCCTCAAAAACAGCAACCTATTTGAGTCACTCAATTTCCGTTATTTCGGCCCCGTGGACGGGCACGATGTCAAACGATTGGTACAAACGCTAGACGATCTGCGCAATATTCCCGGCCCGAAATTGTTACACTGTATTACGGTAAAGGGGAAGGGCTATGCCTTAGCCGAGCAGGATCAAACGAAGTGGCATGCCCCCGGATTGTTCGATAAGATCACCGGCGAGATCAAGAAATCCAAAACCGACAAACCCGTCGCTCCGAAATACCAGGATGTATTTGGACACACGCTGGTGGAGCTTGCCGAGAAGAATGATAAGATCATGGGGATCACGCCGGCAATGCCTTCGGGTTCTTCCATGAATATCATGATGAAGGCCATGCCAGATCGGGCATTCGATGTGGGTATCGCCGAACAGCATGCGGTGACATTTTCTGCCGGATTAGCTACGCAAGGCTTGGTTCCTTTCTGTAATATCTATTCCAGTTTCATGCAGCGCGCTTATGACCAGGTGATCCATGACGTGGCCATACAGAAGCTGCACGTTGTTTTTTGTCTCGATCGTGCCGGTATGGCTGGTGCTGACGGCCCCACACACCACGGCGCTTATGATATCGCTTATATGCGGTGTATCCCGAACCTGACGGTAGCGGCTCCGATGAACGAAGAGGAGCTCCGCAACCTCATGTATACCGCGCAACAAGAGCACATGGGTCCCTTCGTAATACGCTACCCCCGAGGGCAAGGCGTTATGCCTGATTGGCGTAGACCGCTCAAGGCGGTAGAAGTGGGCAAAGGCCGTAAGATATGCGACGGTGAGGAATTGGCCCTCCTGAGCCTTGGCCATATTGGGAACGAAGCGGTCAAAGCCTGCATTGCACTTAATGAAGAAGGTATTTTTCCAGCCCATTACGACCTCCGTTTTGCCAAACCGCTAGATGAATCCCTGCTGCACGAGGTTTTCGGTAAATTCAAAAAAATCATCACCATTGAAGATGGCTGTTTGCAAGGAGGTGTAGGCAGCGCCGTGCTGGAGTTTATGGCCGATCACCATTATCAAGCGACCGTCGTACGGCTAGGTATACCCGATGCCGTGGTGGAACACGGCGAGCAACAAGAGCTTTGGGCGCAATGCGGCTATGACAGCCAGTCGATTGCCGATGCTGCCCGCAAAATGGCTGTTGGCCACAAAACGGACACCTTGGTGGGTTAACCTAATTTTTCTCATTATCTTTGGCCGGCAATTAATTCATGCCTATCATTGAAAACTAACGTATATGGAGAATAATTACCCGAGACACCTACTTGCTGTCGTTTGGTTCGCTATGGTATGTGTAGGCTCCTGCCCCCAACCTTTGCAGGCACAGCATCGCCAACCCTACCACACCTTGTCTTTCAAACCAAATTATGGGTTGGATCTAGCAAAATCGAATCAGGGCGAACGTAATTACCTCTACGGCCTCCATGTCAGTTACGATAAAAACATCAGCGGCAGCACACAAGACTGGGTAAATATCCTCAACGCCAAATCTGTATCGTTTGGTGTGCTATGGCACAACATGGATCACATAAAAGAGGTGGTCGAAGACCAAGCTTACCCCCTAGGCCAAGCATTCGGGTTACTCACGGAGGTGGATTTCCAACTGTTCAATATAGGGCCAGTAAATGTCTTATTCACTCCTGGTGTAGGCCTTACCTATATTACCGAAACCATTTTCACACAGCCGAGCACAAGTACCGTCGGGAGCCACTTAAACATGGCACTAACCGCAGAGCTTGGGCTAGATATTCCCCTAAGCGAGCGATTAAGCCTTTCTGCGGCAGCTAATGTGCTTCACTATTCTAACGGGGGCATCAAGATACCAAATGGAGGCATCAACACGGTAAATGGTTCCATCGGCTTAAAAACGGCTATAGGCAATCCGCCACGGCTGCGGCCCACCGAGAAGAAGACGCTACGGCAAATAGAGGGAAGCAGCGGGGAAATCGTGATCGGCATGGGGCAACGGGGTAAATACCGCACGCATGATTCGTTCTTACGCACGGGCGTCTATGGCGGATATAACTACTACCTTAACCAAGCCGTTGGCTTTAAAGCGGGGGTGGATATGGTCTACTACCATAGCGTTTTTCGCATCGAGGATTTCGACGGGACCTTCCAATACTATGGGTCATCGTATGACCGCATTCGCTTAGGAGCAAGCGTGGGGGCTGAGGTCGCGATGGGGCGCTTTGCCGTTAGCGGACAGGGTGGCCGTTACATCCACTTCAATAGTTTCCATGGCATCATGTGGTACTGGACATCTGCCCTGCGGTACTACATCACACCGAATATCGGCGTACAAAGTACCCTTTATATGCACCACATGCAGGCCGATTACGTCAACTGGGGATTAGCGTTTAAGATTTAACCAAGTCTTTGTGGGATGCAACTCGCTTGTTACAGTAGGGTTTCATTATCCTACCTAGAATTTCTAACTTAGCCTGCGAATCCCATCGTCCTTGCATTGGACTCACCCTGCTTAACAGCGCTTACAATGACGTGGAAAGGGTTTTAATTTATCTTGTTTAACTACGCAAATAAAATTGATATGAAGCTGAAAAAAATGATATTGGCTGTTTTAGCGATTACCTTGTTTTCCGCTCAGGTAAAGAGCCAAGAACCCAATCAAAAACCGAAATTGGTCGTTGGCCTCATGATCGATCAGATGCGGTGGGATTACCTATACCGCTTTCAGGACCGCTATGGCGAAGGTGGTTTTAAGCGCCTATTGAACGAGGGGTTTTCTTGTGAAAACACGTATATCAATTACGTGCCCACGTACACCGCCATCGGCCATAGCACGGTTTATACGGGGAGTGTACCCGCCATACACGGCATTGCGGGCAACGACTTCATTATCCAACAGACTGGGCAGCGCATGTACTGCACGCAAGACGATTTCGTGAGCGGCGTGGGTACGGACGAGGATGAGGGCAAACAATCGCCACGAAACCTGCTTTCTTCTACGATTACCGACCAGCTTAAATTGGCCACCAATTTCCGCTCGAAGGTGATCGGTATCGCCATCAAAGACCGTGGAGGGATCTTGCCCGCCGGGCACTTCGCCGATGCCGCCTACTGGTTTGAGGGCAATTCGGGCAACTGGATTTCCAGCACCTTTTATATGACCGAACTACCCGATTGGGTAAAGGCGTTCAATGCGCAAAAGCTTGCCGAAAAATACCTCCAGCAGGATTGGAACACCCTGTATCCTATCGAAACCTATACGCAGAGTATCGAAGACGACAACCATTATGAGGCTACCTATCGTGGAGAGCAAGCCCCTGTGTTTCCGAAGAAGCTGGGCCAATTAGTTAAGGACAATGGCCTTGGCCTCATTCGTACCACTCCCTTCGGTAATACGCTGACACTTGATTTGGCGAAGGCGGCGATCAGCAACGAGCACCTGGGCCATAACCCGGGAGGTTTCACCGATTTCCTATGTGTAAGCCTTTCATCTACCGATTATGTGGGGCACCAATTTTCAGTCAATGCCATTGAAATAGAGGATACCTACCTCCGTTTAGATGCCGAGCTCGAAATGTTTTTTAAGTATTTGGACGAGACGGTAGGAAAAGGGGAATACACGCTATTTATCACGGCCGACCATGGGGCTTCCCACAATCCGCTTTTCTTCTTGGATAAGCGTGGAAATGCGGGATATTTTGATGAGCGAAACACCCTTTCCGACCTCAATGCATTATTGGCCGAAAAATTTGGGCAGGAAAAGATCGTTCGGAGCCTCATGAATTACCAAGTACATTTGGACTATGATATTATTGATGCCAATGATTTGGACGAAGATGCGATCAAAGATGTAGCCATCAAGTTCATCCGCAAGGTGGATGGGGTTGCCTTCGTGACCGATATGGAAAAAGCCGGGAGTTCCAGTATCCCAACCCGTATCCGCGAGCGCATTGCCAATGGATACAATCCCAAACGGAGTGGCTGTATCCAAATCATCCTTGAGCCGCAATGGTACAGCGGAACTCCCCGTTCGAGGGGAACCACCCACGGTACATGGGCCTCTTACGACGCACATATTCCAGTGGTATGGATGGGTTGGGGCATCAAACATGGGAAAACCAACCGCGTGACGCACATGACCGATATCGCTGCCACCGTTGCTGCGCTGCTTCAAATCGAAGAGCCAAATGGCAATATTGGACAACCCATCTTAGAGGTCTTAGGGCAATAATCATATCCTACCAACAGGTTTTAAAACCTGTTGGTACTAAAAAAATTATCCGTACTTTTGTGTTCCTCCGCGCAGACAATCGCCGTGGTGGTTTACTCGTATGAATGTAGAAGTAGCAACGCTCGATCCCAAAACCCATATCATTATTAAAGGCGCCCGTGTACATAATCTCAAAAATGTAGACGTAGCTATCCCCAAAAACAAACTGGTGGT
Organism: uncultured Parapedobacter sp.; assembly: GCA_964498395.1. Classification (GTDB taxonomy): domain Bacteria; phylum Bacteroidota; class Bacteroidia; order Sphingobacteriales; family Sphingobacteriaceae; genus Parapedobacter. The sequence continues at coordinate 272,064 of CAZCHE010000006.1, forward strand.
CATCACGGGGATGTCCGGATCCGGAAAATCCTCGCTTGCCTTTGACACCTTATATGCCGAAGGGCAACGCCGATACGTGGAAAGCCTTTCGTCTTATGCACGGCAGTTTATGGGCCGGATGAGTAAACCGGAAGTCGATTATATCAAGGGCATCGCACCCGCTATCGCGATAGAACAGCGCGTGATCACCAGTAACCCTCGGTCTACAGTCGGTACTTCTACCGAAATTTACGATTACCTGAAGCTGCTCTATGCGCGCATCGGTAAAACATACTCACCCATTTCCGGAGAGGAAGTAAAGAAAGATACCGTCAGTTCGGTGGTTAATTTCGTCACCAGCCTACCGCAAGACACGGTGGTAACGGTGAGCTGTCCGCTATATCCCTCCAATGAACGCAAACTCAAGGAAGAGTTGGCCGTATTGCTACAGAAAGGTTTTGTACGGGTCGTATACCAGGGGAGCATATCAAAGATCGAATCCCTATTGGAAGACGATGCGGTAGAGAACCGCACGGCCAAACCCGGCGATCTGCAAATCGTCGTGGACCGTATTACGGTAGATGGACACGAGGATACGGAAAGCCGTATCGCCGATTCTGTGCAAACGGCGTTTTTTGAAGGGAAAGGCGACTGTTATGTAACGGAAAATGACACCATGCACACCTTTTCCGACCGATTCGAATTAGATGGCCTTTTGTTTGAGGTGCCGACCCCGAATTTTTTTAGCTTTAACAATCCCTATGGCGCCTGCAAGCGTTGCGAAGGATACGGACGTATCATCGGAATCGACCCCGACCTGGTGATTCCTGACAAGAGCCGGTCGGTATATGATGGGGCCATTGCTCCTTGGCGAGGTGAAAAAATGGGCGAATGGCTACAACGACTGGTGAATAACTCCATCAAATTCGACTTTCCCATCCATCGGGCTTATGCCGACCTTACCAAGGCACAGCAGGAATTGCTTTGGACGGGCAATGAATATTTTAGCGGATTGAACAAGTTTTTTGAGGAGCTCGAAGAGCAAACCTACAAAATCCAATATCGGGTGATGCTCTCCCGTTATCGGGGCAAGACAGATTGCCCGGAATGTAAGGGTACACGCCTCCGCAAGGACGCTTCGTATGTAAAAGTCAATGGCAAATCCATCTCCGATGTGGTATTGATGCCCTTGGATTCGGCACTATCCTTTTTCCAGCATCTTGAATTATCGGAAAGCGAAGCAAAAATTGCGAAACGCCTCCTTGCCGAAATCAACAGCCGCCTTCAGTTTCTGACCGATGTGGGGCTGGGTTATCTGACATTGAATCGCTTGTCTAATACCTTATCGGGAGGTGAATCCCAACGGATCAATCTAGCGACATCGCTGGGCAGTTCGCTGGTCGGCTCCATCTATGTCCTTGATGAACCCAGCATCGGGCTGCACCCACGCGATACGCAACGCCTTATTGGGGTGCTCAAATCACTGCGGAATGTGGGCAACACCGTGCTGGTGGTAGAGCATGAGCAGGAAATGATGCAGGCCGCAGATCATTTGATAGACATCGGACCAGAAGCGGGAGTAAATGGCGGCCGATTGGTGTTCGATGGCACCTATGATGAAATTTTACAAGACGCCAATAGCCTTACCGGCCAATATCTCAGCGGTAAAGACAGTATCCCGTTACCCAAAAGTCGCCGCAAGTGGCACGATGCCATCGTCATCAAGGGTGCGCGGGAAAACAACCTGAAAGGAATCGATGTTCGCTTTCCGCTGAATGTCTTTACCGTCGTAACCGGTGTGTCCGGTTCCGGTAAAACATCGTTGGTCAAACGGATCTTATACCCTGCCCTGCAAAAAGCGATTGGCAATTATTCTGGTGAACAAACCGGACTGTATGACGGTATTGATGGCGATTTCCAGCGCGTGGAGCAAGTGGAGTTGGTAGACCAAAACCCGATCGGCCGCTCTTCGCGCTCAAACCCCGTCACCTATGTGAAAGCTTGGGATGAAATCCGGGCATTGTACAGTGCCCAATCTGCTGCCAAAGCAGCCGGATTGAAGCCAGCAGCCTTTTCATTCAACGTGGAAGGTGGTCGCTGCGATGTCTGTCAGGGCGAAGGAGAGGTGAAAATCGAGATGCAATTTATGGCCGATATCGTGCTTCCTTGTGAAGCCTGTGGGGGAAAACGATTCAAGCAGCATGTGCTCGACATCTTGTGGAACGAAAAGAATGTAGCCGATATTTTAGGCCTAAGTGTCGATGAGGCGTTGGAATTTTTTGCTAGCCAACCCAAGGTGATGGCAAAATTGCAGCCGCTGGCCGATGTCGGGCTTGGATATGTGAAGTTAGGACAGTCGTCAAGCACATTGTCTGGTGGCGAAGCCCAGCGGATCAAGTTGGCCTCGTTTCTCATCAAGGGCAACAATAGTAAAAACACCTTGTTTATCTTTGACGAGCCGACTACGGGGCTCCATTTCCATGATATCAAGAAGCTGCTAAAGTCATTTGATGCGCTCATTGCCCAGGGAAACAGCATTTTGGTCATCGAGCATAACATGGACATGATCAAGAGTGCAGACTGGATCATCGACATTGGACCCGAAGGCGGTGAAAAAGGAGGAGAATTGGTGTTTGAAGGTACGCCTGAAGATATGGTGAAAAGCTCGGATACGCATACTGCAAACTTTCTGAAAGGGTATATCGCGTAGTGTGGGGAGCGGAAATCGAGCGGAACACTAACTAACTAGTTACAATTACGTTGTATTGATTTCTTCGGATAACCACTATCTTTATCCTAGTCAAGGAGGCCGTCTCAAAAGCCTTACGTCATTTCGAGGAAGTACGACGAGAAATCTTATTATTCTTGGACACGATTTAGAAGATTTCTCACTACGCTGCGCTTCATTCGAAATGACGGTCGTTTTTTATCTTTTGAGACACCCTCTATAATCCCTTATCAAAAAAATGAAACGATATTTAACCCTCATCGCCTGCAGCCTCACTTTAACGGTCACTGCTTTTGCCCAACCCACCCAAAAACCTCCCCTCCATGGCAAGCACTGGATGGCTATTACTGGTAAACCGCTGGCGGCCACGGCCGGAGCGATGGTATTCCAGCAGGGGGGCAATGCGGTAGACGCCGCCTGCGCGATGTTAGCAGCCACTTGCACGATGTGGGATGTACTGAGCTGGGGTGGTGAAACCCAAGCGCTGATCCATAACCCCCGCACGGGAAAGGTCATTGCCATCAATGCATTGGGCGTAGCCCCGACAGGTGCTACTCCGGATTTTTTTAAACAAAAGGGGTATGCGTTTCCGCCGGAATACGGTCCGCTTGCGGCCGTAACGCCCGGTACACCGGGAGGAATTTGCCACATGTTGGCCGAATACGGTAAATTGAGCCTTAAGGAGGTATTGGCTCCGGCTATGGAGATGGCTGCCGGATATCCCATCGATGCGCAGACCGCTAACAGCATGGAACGTGGCAAGGAGCGGATCAAACAATGGCCATACAGCAAAACGGTATTCCTCCCACATGAAGGGGAAGAGCGGGAAGCGCCAGCCCCGGGGGAGATCTTCGTGCAAAAAGACCTCTTAGCCACGTTGGAGAAGATGGTCGAAGCCGAACAAAGCGCCCTTGCCCAAGGCAAGAGCCGTAAGGAGGCTATTATGGCGGCATACGATCGATTTTATACCGGCGATATTGCTGAAGAATTTGTAAGGGGCAGCCAAGAGCAAGGTGGACTCATCACCATGGAGGATCTGGCCAATTGGAAACCGATCGAGGAAGAACCCGTGATGACCACATACAAAGGGATTGATGTGTACAAGCTGCAAGAATGGACACAAGGCCCAGCATTGCTACAGGCGCTCAATATACTAGAGGGGTTTGACTTAAAGGCCATGGGTTACAACTCTACGGAATACATTCATACCCTCTACCAGACGATGAACCTCGCCTTTGCCGACCGTGATTTTTACTATGGCGATCCCTATTTTACGCCCCGGCCACCCATAAAAGGGTTGCTGAGCAAGGCATATGCAAAGGAACGCGCAAAACTCATTAATCCCGATCGCAACGAACCCCATTCACAACCTGGAGATCCTTATCCATTCGAAGGCAAAACCAATCCATTTCATGCATTACTGCAACAACGCCAAGCGCTTTTGGCCGATACATCGGGGTTGCAGGAACTGGAGCACTTCGTGCCACAGCATGATGCCACGGCATTTATCGCCGATAGCTTGTATAACGACCGCTTCTTAAGAGGAACGACCAGCGTCGAGGCTGCAGATGCAGAGGGATGGGTGGTTTCGATTACACCAAGTGGCGGATGGCTACCGGCAAGTATCGCCGGCCATACGGGTGTCGGCATGAGCCAGCGCATGCAAAGCTTCGTGCTTGATTCCATTATCGATCCGTTTAATGTGGTCGCGCCCGGTAAGCGCCCGCGGGTGACATTAACGCCGTCTATGGCGCTGAAAGAAGGTAAGCCTTATCTTTCTTTTGCCGTACAGGGCGGAGATACACAAGACCAAAATCTCTTGCAGTTTTTCCTCAATATAGTGGAGTTTGACATGACCGTGCAACAGGCCACGGAAGCGGCCAATATCAACAGTAACCAGCTGTGGCTATCGCTCGGCGGTACGCAGTTTAAGGATCGGATGCCTCGGGCAGGAAGTATATTGGTCGGGCGTGACACCCCCCAAGAAGTGGTAGACAAACTCGAGTCTATGGGGTATTCGGTAAGACGGGGTAATCGAACCAGCGGACCAATCAATGCGATTTTCATCGACCACGAGCATGGCACATTGTGGGGTGGAAGTAGTAATAATGGAGAAGATTACGGGATTGGGTGGTAAAAGAAGCATGTGTTAAACGTAAAAAAAAACCAAGCTTTTTATGTCGAAAGCTTGGTTTTTTTACACGCGTACTTGCTTAACCTAACGCTTCTGTAGCGCGGCATTATTTTTTACTTAATACAAACCGTAGCTGGATATCGCTGGCTGTTGCGGTTGCCGGAAGCGAACCTTGATCAGTCCGGACACGCAAACGGAGGTTGTTATTTCCGGTAAAAGTCAGCGTATACTCAAAAGAGACGCCGCCAGAAGTGGTGTTATAAGGCAATTCATGCAGCGTTTGATTAGCGGTTCCTTTCACTAAATGCGCCACCAGCTTACCGCCGTTCTTTTCGATCATTTCTCGTGCATTCGTGACACCAAGGGCGTTTAATACCGGTGCTGGTATAGCGATGTCTTCCACTTTCATGTAAGCGGGGCCTTCCCATACGATGGCGAGCGTCGTTGTTACCGCAGCGGCTTTACCCGAAAGGTTGATGGGCGTACCCCAGTTGTTCGCCTTTTTTGGGCCAAAGAGATCGCCGGTAGTCGTATTGACGTAATAATCGCCATCCTTCCCCGTTCCGGCACCGGGGGCACCACTTCCGGAATGCAGGGCTGCTTGATCAGCCGCATTGCCTATTTCAGCAGTAGCCATGTTGTGGGCCGCTCCCCATTTATTACTTTGTTTGGGGCCGTAGAGTTTACCCGTGGTTTTGTCGATGTAAAAATCCCCTGTCTTTCCAAAGGAAGTAGATGGGGTTCCTTTTGCCAAATAAATCAACGCTTCGGCCTTTCCGGGTACGTTCAGCGATTCATCTTGGTTTCCTTGGCTTCCACCTTGCGGACTCTCCGTAGGCGGTAGATCGATAATTAAGATGTTTTCTTTTTTCGCACAAGAGGTTGCAAAAATAACCCCGGCAAGGCATGCTGCAAAAAGCAGCGGTTGAATGAATTTTTGTTTCATGATTTTATTGTTTTCTTCTTGTTTGCCTAACAGCATTGCACACATCCATTTGTCTGCTAAACGCCGATAAGCTTAATGCGATGCAAAGGTTGGGAGAAAGAGGGCGGCCTACAATACCGCAAAAATGTGATATTGTGATCCAAGCGGGTAACAAAAAAGGCCGGTGATAAACCGACCTTGACTGATGTTTGTGAGGTGTACGTGGAATCTGTCATTAAACCAACCGTTCGCGGAAGGCTTTTGACACGGCTTCGGTTTGCGACCGTACATGGAGCTTATCGTAGATCCGTTTGATATGCGTGCGCACGGTATCTATACTGATGAAATGCTTATCGGCAATAAGTTTATAACTAATGCCATCAGCCAGCGATTGCAAGATTTCGTGCTCACGAGGAGTGAGGTTATACGTATTTTGGTTGGTCTTGGCATAGCTGCTGATCACCATTCGGGCAATGGAGGGGCTCATCGGAGCGCCACCATGTAATACTTCTTCAATAGCGGGGACGAGCCTGTCGGTGATGTTGGCCTTGAGCAAATAACCGTTGGCTCCTGCTGTAAGTGCGTCAAAGACATGCTGGTTATCATCAAAGATGGTGAGCATGATAAGTTGCACCGACGTATTGGTCTGCCTAATAAGGCCTACGGCCTCTATTCCACTAATGCCGGGGATGTCGATATCCATTAGCACTACATCTGGTTTCATTTGCTCAATTTGCCGGACAACATCTGCATAGCTGTTGTATGCCGCGACCACCTCATATCCTTCACTGATGTTGAGGAGTACGCAGAGACTTTCGCGCAAGTTGTCGTGGTCTTCATAGATCATGATTCGTACTGCCATGGCACTCTCTTTTTAGTTGTCGACAAAATTATACCTTCTTAACCGCACATCCTATACCCCAATCATGTGACGGGCAATATGGCTCGGATCGTTGTGCCCATGCCTGGCTCGGATAAGACCGTTAATTCCCCCCCTGCTTGATGCATTCTGGATTTCATGTTTTTCAACCCATTACCTCGCGGTTCGCCATGAAGTTCAAAACCACGACCGTTGTCTGTAATGGATACGATAAAAAGCGAAGAGGTCATTGCTAGTTCGATTTGGATGCGGGTGGCATGGCTGTATTTCACGGCGTTATTCAGCGCTTCCTTAACAATCAAGTATAAACTTTTGCGCACTTCCGGCTCACATTTCAACTGTGCAATCTGACCGGATTCACGGAACTCGTATTCCACTCCCACCGGTTCAAGCAATGTCGCGGCGAAATCCTTCATTCGCAGCACCATCTTGTCGAAATTATCGTTAGCAGGATTAATAGACCAGACCAGATCACCGATACTGTCGATGGTTTGCTTGGATTGCTGCTGTATCTTTTGCAATTGAGCGGCTACTAGGGTTGGGTCGTGGCTTTTCAGTAGGGCAATGCTACTGCTGATATTGATTCCGGAAAGCGTGGAGCCAACATCATCATGCAGATCTGCAGCAATTTTATTGCGTACTTCCTGCTCCCGTAGTTTTCGCTTCATCTTATAGCGGTTGAAGATGAGCAATGCGATGACGGTGCTCACTACAAAAATGCTTATAATCGCATATTGTTGCCACCGCGTGCGTTGGTTTTGCGCATTGAGCCTCGTGATCTCAAGTTCTTTTTTCTCCGCCTCATACTTCGCTTGTAATTCCGACACCTGTTTAAGTTGGTCGGCCAGTTGTAAGCTATCCTTAATCCTGTTAGACATCGCCAGGTAATGATACGCTTGATTCCAGTTGGCCGTTTCCCGATAAAGTTCCGCCAATTCGGCGGCAGCCTCCATTTTATAATTATGGGTCTGTAGGCTATCGTTAAGGCTAACTGCTTCGATAAGGAATCGCTCGGCCTGTGTCGGTGAGCCGAGTTTCATGTGGGTTTTACCCAATGCAATAGCCATATAGGCTACGTCTGCCAGCTGCTGCTGTTCCAGGAAAAAGGCATGTGACCGCTCGAAGTTAGCCAAAGCCTGTTTGTATTGGCCCATGGCATAATAGGTGTCGCCTAGATTCTCATGCAAGCTGGCCATCTGCCCCCCAACTTTCTCAGCAAGTGCCATGCATTCCACTAATAGGATGACACTGGCGTCGTATCGCTCCATTTTACGGTAGAGAATACCCAAGCTGGAAGCTGCATCGATATACCTCGCTGTGTCTGCTCGCTGCATGAATTGATCCATTGCTAAGCGGAAGTATTTTTCAGACTGCCCATAATCATGCTGCTCCCGGTATAAGATAGCCTTGAGTCGGTTGATGTTACCCAAGGGGTCTGCGTATTGAGCCAATGCGGCCAACGAATCTGCCAATACCAATTGATCCAATGCCTGGCTATATTTATTCTCTGCGGTGAGCATCTCCGCGTAGTTGTAAGCCACCCTGCTGGCTTCACTATGTTCATTCAAGACAAGGAATAGGGCATACCCTTTTTCAAAAAATAAAGCGGCGGAGTCACGCTTACCCATGCGGAAATAATTCCATCCGATGGTGTTATACGCAGCGGCTTCGCCATCCCGATCTCGTGCGCTCAATACCTCATCCAACACCTCCTGAGCCAGGGCCAATCCTTCCACAGGATTGGTATAGGCCATCATAAACGATTCGCGTAACCGCTCCTTAGGTGGGCTGGGGGCGGTTTGGGCGATGATTTCCGAAAAACTGAAAATCAGCAACAATAATAAACATCGTGATAGGCAATGCATGGATTGTCAATATAACCGAGGTAATGGAAACCTCGTATAGATTTAGATTCAGTGGTTATCATAGAGGCGTCGTTACCAAAACAGTCGATCTATTCGTACCGGAGCGCTTCCACCGGGTCCAGTCGAGATGCCTTGGAGGCGGGGTAATACCCAGAGACCATCCCGACGCCGACGCAGACAACTACACCAAGGATAATCCAATTCCAAGGGATGATGAAGCTGGCACCCATAATGACAGCTAGGATATTGCCGATTAATATCCCAAGAAAGATGCCTGCAAATCCACCCATCAAGCAAATGACAATGGCTTCGGTGAGAAATTGCCGACGGATCACCGTAGGTGTGGCTCCGATCGCTTTGCGTATGCCGATTTCGCGGGTTCGTTCGGTAACGGAGACCAACATGATGTTCATGAGTCCGATGGAGGCGCCAATCAGCGTGATCAAGGCAATCACAACGGCTCCTAGTGTGACGTATGTGAGGCTCTCGATTAATATTTGGGCGACCGCGTCGCTCTTGGTGATTTCAAAATTGGTTTCCTGCCCGACGCGTACACCACGGATATTGCGGAATAATGCCGTGGCTTCGCCGATGGCGGCATCGATTTGCTGCGGGTTGCCCGCCATCACGGTAATGGTGTAAGACGGGCGTCCGAATGCCATGACGGCTCGTGCCTTGAGCAATGGAATAATACACGTTCTATCCCCTCCGAATCCGCCGCTTGAACCCTTGTCCTCCAATACCCCGATGATGGTGTACCGAGCATTGCCAATGGTGATGTATTCGTTTAGTGGATCTTCTCCTTGTTTGAATAGGTTCTTGATGACTTCGGAACCCACGATGACTACATTACTTCCTTGTTCGATTTCTCGTTGCGAAAAATTACGGCCCAACGATACCTTGTACCCGGCGGTTTCGAGGTAATTTTCATCGGCGCCCAGCACATTGATATTTGGGTTTGTTTCCTCACTCTTATACTTGGCTCTGGCGCCGGTTGACGCGTAGGTACTGACCGATACTAAGGCAGGGTAATCGAACCGATCCTTGAATGCTTTTGCTTGGTAATAGGAAATCTGTGGGAATTGCCGGGGCCGGGTGCCGCTACCGCCAATCTGTACATTAATACCCCTGTTGCGGATATTGAACGAGTTAGAGCCCATGGCAGAAAAGGAGTCGGTAAGGGAATTTTTGATGGCATCAATAGACGTGAGGATACCGACTAACGCGGTGATACCGATGGCAATGATCAATGCTGTCAGAAATGTACGCAGTTTATTGCTGCTGATGGCTTGCAACGACAGCTTCACATTTTCTTTGTTGGACATTTTGACAGACATACCGCGAACCGTTTTATAGACCTTTAGACCCTTTTGAACAACAACTGTTACATGGAGGGGTTTATTTCTTTATATGACCAAATAGCCAAGGGAGCAAATCCGGCTCGGCAAACGCGGCATCCCAACTGTTGTGGTTGGCTTCGGGATAAAAGGTGTACCGAGGTTTGGCCCCGAGCCTTATCAATTCCTCTACAATGACTTTGGAATGGGTGGACGGCACGACATCGTCTAGCTCCCCGTGGAAAATCCACAGCGGCACGTGAGTGTACTTAACGGCATTAGCCGTATTATCTCCTCCGCAAATCGCAAATCCGGCAGCAAATAGTTTGGGTTTGCGCCGCAGGGCTTCGAAAGTACCCATTGCACCCATGGATAGCCCGCCGATATACACCCGCTGCTTATCCACGGCTTCCTTTTTCACCAGCCGATCTACCAGCTTCAAAAAAAGCCGCATGGCATCTGAAGGCTTTCCGCCGGTGCTGAAATGAAATTCACGCTGCCCATTTACTTGCTGTGCATTTACATTACTCCAATAGGAATCTGACGGGCACTGTGGGAAAACGATGATGGCAGGGAATGTCGCCCGCACACTGTCTGACAGGAATAACGAAGAGCCGTGTACCAACTGTTTTTCGTTGTCATTGCCTCGCTCGCCAGCTCCATGTAAGAAAAACAAAATAGGATACGCCTGATTAACATCATAATTTTCCGGATATAATATCCGGTAAGGCAGTGTATCTCCTCGGTGGACAATTTGCCCCGATTGGAATGCCGAAAGATGCTGTGCGGTTAATGGAATAATTGTACACAAATACCCCATGATAATGAGTAGAACGTATCTGATAGCCATAGGTCAATTGATTTCTTCCAAGCTCTAGTTTCCCAAATGAACGTATAAAAATAGCACTTTATCTCATCCGCCCCAAAAATAGTTGTAAGATAACCATTCGTTTAGGCATTATCCGTCTGTTTCTTTTTAAAAGCGGACGGAGAAACGCCATATTTTCCTTTGAAAGCAGTGGAGAAATAGGCTGGTGATGAAAACCCACATTGGTATGCTACGATATTGACCGGGATATCCTGCGCCAGCAATGATTTGGATTTTTTTAGGCGTTTTGCGATGATGAAATCGTTGATGCTATAATCCATCAGCGATTTGGCTTTGCGATATAATTGGATTCGGGATACGGACAGCCTGTCGCAAATCAGGTCAACATTGAGATTGTTGTTCCCGAGGTTTTCGTCTATTACGGCGTTTAGCTCATTGAGGAATTGTTTGTCGGTGATGGACAGCGCCGATTGGGGCTGCAAATCGACAGTGTCGCTACTGAAGTAATTCTGGAGCGACTTTCGGTTCGCGATGAGGTTGCGCACCATGACTAACAGGTGATCCATCTTAAAGGGTTTGGTCATATACGCATCTGCCAAGGAATCCAGTCCGGCTAGTTTTTGCTCGTCCGAATCCCGGGCGGTCAGTAGAATGACCGGAATATGCGCCGTGCGTACATCGGCCTTGAGCTTTCGGACCATTTCGGTACCCAATTCACCCGGCATCAAGACGTCTGAGATGATCAAGTCGGGAACTTGGCGATGCGCCTGTTCCAATCCCTCCCGGGCATTAGAAGCGGTACACACGGTGTAGTATCCGGATAGTTTTTTGGACAAAAAGTTGAGCAATCCTTCGTGATCATCAATGATCAGGATGGTATATTCTCCAATCGGGAAGTCGGCGGGCAACCCATCGTCCTCCGCTTCGCAAGACTCGTGCTCCAGCACCGCAAGTATTTTGTCAATCTCGAGTAACGCCTGTTCGCGCTCATCGATCTGCGTATAATCTTTTTCCTCCTCGCGGAAAACATGGTCTCCCAAGGGCAAATGGATGACGATCGTAGTGCCTATGTCGACTTGGCTCTCCACGTCGATGGTGCCGTGGTGCAATTCGATGATTTCTTTGCAGAGGGCAAGTCCGATTCCCGAGCCGTTGGCGTGGTGCCCACTGCGGTAGAAAGGGTCAAAGATATGGTCGATGTCATGTGGCGAAATTCCATATCCCTCATCGCAGAGTTGGATTTGGATATGCGCGGGTTTGTCTACGGGAGATAGGATTTTCATCACGATGCCGGCTTTTTCGGGGGTAAATTTAAATGCATTGGATAAAAGGTTATACATCACCTTTTCCATCAAATCCCGATCAAACCACAATACGGCATCCTGTACGTGGTTTTCAAGGCGTAAGTTAATGTTTTTTTTTCTTGCCAACGGGCGAAAAGCTTGGACGATGTTATTGCAAAAAACCAATAGATTTTGCTTTTGGGCCTTTACCACTACATTTTCATACCCTACTCGTCGCAAATCGATCAATTGAGACACCAAGTGCTCTAACGTTAGCGTATTCTTCTTGATCAATGTCAGCGAACGAAGGGTTTCCTCAGACAGCCTGTTGTTCTTGATTAACTCTTCCAAAGGTACGAGCATCAGCGATAGTGGGGTCTTAAACTCGTGCGAGATATTGGTGAAGAAATTGATTTTGGCTTCGGTGGCTTCCTCCACCTGACGAGTCATGGCCATAATTTGCTCTTGCTGCCCAAGGATCTCGTTGTTTTGCGTTTCCAACGTCTTGTTTTTCTCCCAATTGGCCTTTAAGGAGTAAAAAGAGATGCCGGCAAATACGACCGCCAATACCAGGCTGACGACGAGCACATGGAGAACACGTTGCTGATTGGAGAAAATCTTTTGTTGCGTGGCGTACAGGGCCTGCTGATGGTCGATGTCACGCTGTTGGCTGATAATCTTGTCGGTTTGCAACCGCATGAGTTCTACGTTGCTCGAGTCGACCACCAGGGTATTGAGGATATTGTCTCGCTGATAGGCATCACCAGTTAAGATCGCCATCGCTGTGCGTACGGATTCCTTCCCTCCAGTGGGATACAGCATGGATGCGTACAGGATATTTTCGGACACGAACTGCATCCCGTTGTTCTCTCCGGGAAGGGCATCCACACCCATGATTTTTACCGGATAAAACGGTGATTTTTCTGTAAGGGCTTGGTGAACACCTAGTGCCATTTGATCATTGTACGCAAATATTGCATCGGAAGAAAGGAGTTGATCCCGTCTTTCGCGGGCACCTTCTTTTGCTTTATCAATTAACCATTGCCCGTTGATTTTCTCGACGAGCTGTATTTCCGGATAGGCAGCAAGTGCCGTATGGAAGCCTTTCTGGCGTTCGATCGTTGCCGAAGAGCCGGGTAAGCCGGTGACTTCACTAATCCGTCCTTTGTATCGCAATTGGTTGGCAAGGTATTGGCCCGCCATATAGCCAATCTCATAATTGTCGGCTCCGACATAAGCATGATACAACCCTGAAGAGGTTTTGCGGTCGGTGACGACGATCGGCGTACCGCTCCTGAAAATCTCATCAATGATGGGTGTGAGTGGTTCAGCTTCATTGGGCGATACGATGATGATGTCTGGTTCAAACGTTATCAATTCATGGAGTTGGAGGATTTGTTTTTCGCTGCTGTTTTCCGCGTCGCGATAGATAAAGTCGACATTGGGATGGAATGAGAGTTCCCGTTTCATCTCTTCTAACATGGTCTTTCGCCAAGCGTCATCGCCCACGCATTGAGAAAACGCAATGGTTAGCCGAGGCTTGTTGTCTTGCATATAGCAGGACTGCAAACCCAATACGACCAACAAACAACACCAAACACCGATCTTGCAATATGTCATGGTTTATAACGTTTTGGCGAATCAGCAAGCCCTCCGGATACGTCCGTGCGCGGTATCGAGACTACGCCTTAAGATTTCGTCAGGTAAATTTAACGAAAAAAGAACCAAGGCTAAAAAAGGTTAACCTACGGGCCTTAAAAACAATCAAACAAATGTAATAAATTTGAAATGTCGTGATACGATTTCTAAAGCAGACTCGTTCAAGGCTTAATAATCGGCTGATTTTCAGGCAATGATGTTTTGACACAAAAACGAATAAAAAAGAACGAAAATTTTACCCGGACATTGATTTCATACTTCAATTTTGTAATCGTTGAAATAACCAATTAAGACAACAAATTAAGTGCTATTTTTTCCTGAATTATGACGAAAAACAACGTAACAGCGTGGTCATTTGTAGTAGCCCTTGGCGGGTTTTTATTCGGCTTTGACACAGCCGTTATCTCTGGAGCCGAAAAGGCTGTACAGGCTTATTGGAACCTATCTGAGGTCGCGCATGGCATTACGATGGCCGTCGCGCTATTGGGAACGGTCGTTGGAGCATTGATGGGGGCGTATCCATCTGATAAGTTAGGGCGTAAGCGGACGCTGTTTATCATAGCCGCTTTATATTTCTTTTCCGCAATTGGCACCGCGTTAGCCTTTGATTGGCATGTATTTATTGTTTTCCGGTTTTTCGGGGGCATTGGCGTAGGTGTGTCTTCGGTGACCGCGCCCATTTATATTTCGGAAATCGCCCCGCCCGAGCGGCGCGGTAAGCTCGTTGGTTTATTCCAGTTCAATGTGGTGTTGGGTATCCTCGTATCTTATCTTTCCAATTACTTGATTGGTCAGGGGGGCGAACATTCGTGGCGGTGGATGCTAGGGGTACAGGCGTTTCCCGCCGCCCTATTTTATGTGCTTATCCATTTCGTGCCCGAGAGTCCGCGCTGGCTGTTGCTTTACCGTCAAAACCGGGATGCGGCTATCCGCGTACTGCAACGTATTAACCCCAAAAACTACCTAAAGGATATGGAAGCGATTTTGGCATCGGTTCAAGTCGAGCGGACTCATGTGGTGGCGGAGTCACTGTTTAGCAAAAAATACCGTTTGCCGGTGATGTTGGCGATTCTTTTTGCCATTTTCAACCAAGTATCGGGGATCAATGCCATCATCTACTATGCCCCCCGTGTATTTGAGATGGCGGGTTTAGGGGCACAGAGTTCGCTGTTGTCCACCGTGGGTATCGGGTTGGTCAATTTTACATTTACCCTGATTGCCATCAATTTTATTGACAAAATAGGTCGCCGCAAACTGATGCTAATTGGTTCATTTGGCTTGATTGCCGCTTTGGGGTTGGTATCGTACTCGTTTTATTCTGCCGAACCCGATGGCGTTGCGGTCACCATTTACTTGATGGTGTACATCGCGTTTTTTGCGTTCTCACAAGGCGCAGTCATTTGGGTATTTATTTCGGAGATATTCCCCAATGAGGTTAGGGCCAAAGGGCAGACCTTGGGCAGCTTGACCCACTGGGTAATGGCCGCGGTCATTACATTTTTCTTCCCGATGCTGGCTGAGCGCTTGGGCGGCGGGGATACGTTTTTGATTTTCGCAGGATTTATGGTGTTGCAGTTGCTGTTTGTGTGGAAGGTGATGCCTGAAACCAAAGGGAAATCATTGGAACAAATTGGTGGGAATATGATGCATTAATTAAAGAAAACCAATTTTATTAACCATAAGGCTAAATAGGATGAACGGGGAAAACAAAAAAGTAGTGTGCTTCGGGGAGGTCCTTTGGGATATGCTTCCCTCGGGCAAGAAACCCGGTGGGGCCCCAATGAATGTGGCTTATCACCTCAATCGCCTCGGTGTCCAAAGCACGATCATCAGCCGTATCGGTGACGATGAGGCGGGGCGGGAATTGAGTAGCTTTTTGGAAAGCATTGGGCTGCCGACGGAAAACATCCAAATCGATGGCAAACACGAAACCAGCAAGGTGATGGCCAGTATCGGAGCTGACAATGAGGTTTCTTACGAAATCATAGCTCCAGTGGCATGGGATTTCATCCAATATGAGGAGCGCTTTTCAACACTCCTGCAAGCGGCTGACGTATTGGTGTACGGTAGCCTGGTCGCCCGGAACGAAGCCAGTCGGAATACGTTGCTCAGCCTGTTGGGAAAAGCACGTTACCGATTATTCGACGTCAATCTCCGGGCGCCCCATTATACGCCGGCTGTAATCGACCAATTGATGCAAACGGCCGATGCCATCAAACTGAATATCCACGAGTTGGTAACGGTATCGGGTTGGCTGGGCAACCGATCGGGCAACGAATACACCGGTATTGGCCTGTTGCAGGATCACTACGGATTACAGGAGATTATCGTGACCAAAGGAGCGCAAGGGGCGTCCTATTATACACCCAATTCCAGGCATGATTATCCGGCGGTGTCCGTGGATGTCAAGGACACCGTAGGGAGCGGCGATTCATTTCTTGCAGCTTTCCTAGCACAAAAGTTGCGCGGTGAAAGCAGCGAGCATATGTTGGAGTTTGCAACGGCCCTAGGCGCTTATGTAACCACGCAATCCGGTGCGTGCCCACCCTATTCCCGCACGGACCTCAATCGGTTTATGTGGGAGAAATACTTGGAGACCATACACTGGAAACAATAAATAGCTAACCATACTACTTTAACCAATTTAAGATGATGAACCTGCAGATTATACAAAGACATCCACCCACGTAGCTTCGGGTGCATGGCATAGCCAACGTTACATAAGTTAACAAGTTGCTGAAAATCAGTGAAGTAAATGAATTGTTTCATTTGCATTAGGGCTTTCTTTTCATTAAAAACCGACAAAATATGAAAATACTATTCACCATGTTCCTGTCTTTTGCGTTGTTTATCACGTCATTAAACGCACAGGAATCCCTGATTCAGGGAAAAGTAACCGATTATGACGGCAACCCGCTCGAAGGGGTTACCGTGACAGTTGTAGAAACGGACAGAAGCACTTCTACCGATGGAAGCGGTGTTTTTACCATTAGTGCCCAAACGGGCCAAACCCTCCGATTTACGATGGTTGGTGCGCAGCCGGTCACGTTTGTTATCGGGCAGAGCAATGATCCGATTGAGGTACAGTTAGACGTCAACACGGCGCTGGAAGAAGTGGTTATCACCGGTTATCAGATACAGCGTAAGAGCGATCTCACCGGATCGGTGGCGATTGTGGACATGAACGACTCGAAAGATATCCCATCAGGGAGTGTTTTGCAAAACATTCAAGGCAAAGTTCCGGGATTGTACATCCAATCCGATGGTGGTTCAAGCGGACGTGCGAGGACTGTCAGCATACGTGGGCAAAACACGCTTGGAAATACCGCGCCCCTTTATGTGATTGACGGGGTACCAACGACTGACCCCAACATTTTCCAGTTTATGGATCCCAATACCATCGAATCCATGCAAGTTTTGAAAGACGCCTCTGCGGCATCTATCTACGGATCCCGGGCCTCAAACGGTGTTATTGTCGTAACGACAAAGCAGGGCACGAACAGGGTTAATGTGACCCTCAATTCCAGTTTGACTGCAGCGCAAATCGGACGCCGGATCGATATGTTGAACACCGAAACTTATGGCCGGGCATTGTGGCAGGCATCGGTAAACGACGGTACAAATCCTTCGGCACATTCCGCGCTATATTCATTTGAAGAAAGTGATCAGGGCGGAAGCCGGACACTAAGCCGAGTTACTCCGGTGCCGTTTATCAACGGGGATCAAAACATACCCTCGGCCAATACGAACTGGCAGGACGAAGTGTTCCAAACGGGGATTGTGAGCAACACCAGCATTACCTTTGCTACCGGAAGCGAACGGAGTTCATCGCTTTTTTCCTTTGGCTACTTTAACAATTCCGGCACGGTGATCAACAACAAATACCACCGGTATACCGGACGGATCAACAATTCGGTGTCCTTGTTTTCAGGGATAGTCAAAATCGGCGAGAATTTCCAAATGACCAAGGCCCAGGAAAACCCCATGGGAGGAGACCAATATGGTTTGGCGGGTTGGCAGGGAAACGGCCGGGAACGCCTGCTTCCCGTGGGTTCCAATCCCATTCAATTGGCAACAACGATTTTGCCTATCCTGCCGGTACGAAAACTTGATGGAACATTTGCGGGACCGATCGGAAGCGGTTTTTCTGATCGTATGAACCCCGTTTTCTTGGCTGACCTGGATCGAGACGACACCAATTCGGACTTACAGACGTTCGGCAACGCCTACATAGAGGTCAAACCATTAAGCAACCTGGTTTTTCGCTCAAGCTTTGGTGTTGATTACACTTACAACAATGATCGAAATCTGGAGCGCACATATTCCCATGGTTTCATCAACCGTACCATTAACAACATGTCGATTGCCCAGCGCAATGTGTTTAACTGGACTTGGTCAAACACGGTAAACTACGCACTCACGCACCAAAAATCCCGACTGAACGTACTGGGAGGTATTGAAGCGATTAAAAATACCATCCGGTATTATCAATCCGTGAAACAAGGCTTTGCGATCGAAAGCGATCCATATTTCCAACTTGGTGCGGGAACGGGTATCGCGACGAACGCCGGATTTAGCCTGAGCAACCAGTTGTTGTCCTATTTCGGAAAGGTCGATTATTCATTTGACGACCGCTACCTGATTTCGGCTACGCTGCGCTATGACGGTTCTTCTAGGTTTGGCGAAAACAACAAATTCGGTACATTTCCAGCGGTTTCTGTAGGTTGGGTGATCAGCAATGAGTCGTTCCTTCGTGATAACGTGAACTGGTTATCAAATCTGAAGATCCGGGCCGGTGCAGGACGAACGGGTAATCAAGAGATCGGCGATTACTCCCGCTTCCGGACGTTTGTAACGAATTATGGAACAGTCGAGTCAACGATAAGGGCTAATGGAACAGCCTATGACATTAACGGAGCAAACACAGGCAATTTGCCTTCCGGATTTGTCGCCGTGCAGTCAGCTAACCCTGATCTGCGCTGGGAGACGACTTCTGAAATCAATGTGGGGTTGGACTTCGGTTTTCTCAACCAACGGTTGACGGGATCTTTTGACTACTTTACAAGGGAAACGGCAGACATCCTAGTGACACCCCCGACACCTGGAGCCATGGGTGATGGCGCCGCAAAAACGGTCAATGGAGCCACAATGAAGAACAAGGGTTTTGAATTTTTACTGAGCTACCAAGACCAAAAGGACGATTTTTCTTATGGCGTCACCGCGAACCTCACTCGTTTTAATGACCGGATTACCTATTTGCCCTCCTCTGTGGTACGTTCTTTCCCCGGCAATGTCGAAAAGGATATTCTCGGACGTTCGCGATCATCGTTGTTTGGTTATGTCACCGATGGCATATTCCAATCCCAAGCCGAGGTGGACGCGCACGCAACGCAGCCAGGCAAAGGGGTGGGCAGGATACGATATGCAGACCTCAATAATGACGGGATCATCGATGCGCTAGACCAAGACTGGCTCGGAACCAGCCTTCCGGGATTGATCTATGGATTGAACTTCCAGGTTGGATACAAATCGTTTACGTTGAGTCTCTTTATGCGTGGCGAGGCAGATGTCACCGTAAACGACGGCAGCAAGAACTTTACCGACTTTTTGGGTACGGCAGCGGGAGTTAACAAAGGAACGAGACTATTGGACGCGTGGACACCGGAAAACAACCAATCCAACATCCCTGCCCTTTCACTTGTCAATGTAAACAATGAACTCCGGGCTTCGGACTATTTTTTGGTTAGGGGCGACTACCTCAAGATCCAACAAGTACAACTCGGGTATTCCGTGCCTCAGCACATTGCGCAGCGGTTGAAATTAAGCAATATCCGATTGTACGGTGTTGCCGACAATGCCTTCCTCTTTTTCAATCGATCGGGAGCAAAGGCGTTTTCCGGTCCGGATCCAGAAACCCCCGGAAGTATCTACCCACGACCCATTCGGTATACGTTCGGGCTTGATTTACAATTTTAATTCATTACAGGTAAACTATTGAGTCATGAAAAGAAATCAGATTTTTGCTCTCTTATATTGTTTATTGTTCAGCTTAGTGACAGGTTGTTCAACTTCTTTCCTCGATGTCACCCCAGAAGGAGTGGTTCTGGAAGATGATCTTAACACCGTCGAAAAAACCGAAGACCTGATCATTGCGGCCTACGCGGGGGTTTCCAATACAGGTTGGAACTTCACCTGGAACAGCGACTACGTTTGGGGCAGCATCCGTTCGGACGACGCTTACAAAGGCGGCAGTGGAGTAGCCGATCAGGGAGCGATCAACGAATTGGAACAATACCATTTGGTCACACCTGCGGTGGCCGGTTATCAAAATAACACCTGGATCGGTGTTTATCAGGCGATATCCCGAATTAACCTTGCGCTTGCGAAACTGGACAATTTTACAGCGGATAGTTATGTTGTCGATGGTGTTCAGCAAGCTAAACTGGTACGCGAAAGCGAACTACGGTTTCTGCGTGGGCACTTGATGTTCGTGCTGAAAAGGCTATTTAAGTACCCGGTTTGGATCGACCATACCGTCGCACAGGACGACATCAGGGGCATCTCCAACAGGGTGTTCACCAATGATGAACTATGGGACAAGATTGCGGCGGAATTTCAGTATGGCGTGGCGAATTTGCCCGACGTACAACCACAAGTTGGCAGGCCCAACAAATGGGCGGCCACTGCATACTTGGCGAAAACCCGGCTGTATCAAGCCTATGAACAAGACGATCGGCATGCGGTCGTATCCATCAACAGGGCCAAACTTGAAGAAGTGGTCACCCTTGTTGACCAAATCATTGCTTCGCAACGATATCAACTGGTGGACAATTTCGGAAAAAAATGGACTTATGGCTATGAAAACAACAGCGAGTCATTGTTTGCCATTCAGTACTCCCTTGACGACGGTACAACTTGGGGGCGCGTTAATTTCGAGAACGGGTTGAACTACAACATGGCTTCGGAGTATGGTTGTTGTTCATTCCATCACGCCAGTCAGAATTTAGTGAATGCCTTCAAAACCGACCCAGGCAGCGGCCTGCCGCTCTTTGAAACGTTCAACGACTCGCCCATGAGTGCGCCGGCTGATTTTCAGGCCCCCAATACGGTAGACCCTCGCTTGGACCATACCGTAGGTGTGGTATCCCATCCGTTTAAATATGACATAGACTTTGTTACACAGCAGTCTTGGTCACGCACGCCCGCGGTATACGGTTATTTCGTTCCGATGAAAGAAATCCAGCTGCCCAGTTCCGGCGCTATCCGGAAAGGGGGTGCTTTTTTTGGCTCGGCACATAACCTGGATATCCTCCAGTACAACGATGTGTTGTTGATGAAAGCGGAGGCACTGATCGAACTCGACCGGCAAGATGAAGCGCGGCCCATCATCAACCAAATCCGTGAACGCGCCAGAAATTCCGTGGAATGGACAACTTATCCGGCTGGACACCCCAACGCAGGCCAAGGGTTTTCCAATTACCACATTGCCCAATATGACGGAACCAACCTGCCGTGGACAAAGGAAAATGCCCGCTTGGCACTCCGTTGGGAGCGGCGATTGGAATTTGCAATGGAAAGCCCTCGCTTCCACGACCTCGTTCGCTGGGGCATTGCCGCACAAGTGTTGAATGACTACATCCAGAAGGAACGGACGTTGAGATCCTATATCAGTAATGCGGTGTTTACGGCCGGAAGAGATGAATATCTGCCCATTCCACAGACACAGATCGATTTAGTCGATGGAGGCTATACACAAAACCCAGGGTATTAACTTGTAAACTAAGGAAATATGAAAACGACGATAACAACCTTGGCTCGGGCGGCGCAGATTGCTATCCTAGCAGGCATTTCGGCAATAGCTTTTCCGGCAATGGCGCAGCGAGACGAACCGCCCTTCCGCTCCCCGGTTCCATTCAGCACGTTTTCCAACGAGCGTGCGGCCCAAGAAAAGGAACTGGAAAACAACGAGCTACTGAAGCGATTTGCGGAGTCAAGAGCACGGCAGTCAACTGACCGTTATCGACCGATCTATCATTTTGTGAGTCCGGAAAGCACCCTGAACGATCCCAATGGACTTTCCTATTGGAATGGCAAATGGCATTTGTTTTACCAGGCTTACCCCCCGGAAGATAACCGCCAACATTGGGGGCATGCCATCAGCGATGACCTCATCCACTGGGAAGACTTGCCTTACGCCATTTACCCCGGTCCTGAACGGGCAGTTTTTTCGGGGTCTACGCTTGTTGAGCGTGACCGGGTAATTGCGATGTACCATGGCACCGAGATCGGCAATATGGTCGCTGTATCCAGCGACCCACTGTTGCTCAACTGGGAAAAAACCACTACGAACAGGGCAGCGATACCGTTGGCAGATTCCGCGGGATTGCCTTTGCCCTATAGTGTTTTTGATCCGTGTATCTGGCAGAAAGATGGTGTATACTATTCTCTTTCAGCTGGGCGGAAACCACAAGGTGCCGCGGATTACCCGTTTGGTACGACTTACCTTTTCAGATCGAAAGATTTGGTGAACTGGCAATACCTCCATGAATTCGTGGAAGGAGACCGCTTTACCATGGTCGGTGATGACTACGCCTGCCCTTATTTTTGGCCAATTGGTGATCGGTATATTATGCCTTTTTTCAGTCATATGAGTGGTGGACAGTACCTCTTGGGGGATTATGATAAGGTGCGTGATAAGTTTGTGGTGACCAAGCATGGCAAATTTAACTTTGGGGCCGCAACCCCATCCGGTGTGCATGCACCATCGGCCACCCCCGATGGCGAAGGTGGGGTCGTTATCATCTTTAACATTAATGCCGGAAAACCCACCGGGGAATGGAACCAAATCATGTCGTTGCCACGAAAGCTGACATTGGTTGGTGATGACGATTTGCGTCAGGAACCAGCTGGTGACGTGGAGTCATTGCGGTATAACCCGGTAGAAGTCGCTCCGATGGAGATCCGAGCCAATCAAGATGTGGTCATTAAAACAATCAAGGGAGACGCAATGGAGATCTATCTTGAAATAGACCCCAATGATGCACCGGCCCTGTCCTTTGATGTTTTACGATCGCCGGACAAGCAGGAGTACACACGAATTAGTTTTTATCAAGAACGCGGTTTTTCTAGTGGGCGCGACTACAGGTTTGGGGAGGTAGCCTACAGCACCTATACCCCGGAAGCGGCCCGGCCACCAGTGCCGGTGCGGTCTGCTGGTAGCAAGCGGATCAGTATGCTTAGCCTTGAAACAGCCAATTCCTCACTTCACCCGGATGTGCGGCCCCGTGCACCGGAAGTCGCTCCGTTGATGCTGGAAGAAGGAGAAACATTGAAATTGCGCATTTTCATCGATAAAAGTGTCGTTGAGGTATTTGCTAACGGAAAACAGGCCCTTGCCGCACGGGTATACCCAAGCCGGACGGACGCTGTCGGGTTCTCGATCCATTCGCATGGCAAAGAAGCGTTTCTTAAATCGTTGGTATCTTGGCAGATGAAGAGTATTTATGAATAGAAGCAAGCCATTTGTGCCTTGCCAAGCAAATTGTTTTATCAATAAAGAAAGCCATGAAGACAGTATCCTTTTTTATCCGATTGAGTTACCTGACGGTGTGCGTAATGGTGATGCATGTTGTGGTATGTTTTGCGCAAGCGGCGCAACCCGATTATACCTCTAAGGTGCCGAAATACTCCTTTCCAAACACGTTGCCAGAACAAGAGGCCGCATTGAAGACAAATCCGTTGTTGCAGCGGCTGCAGGCATCCCGCAAGGCACTGTCAGCAGATCGTTACCGGCCAATTTATCATTACGTGAACCCCGAAGGAAGTCTTAACGACCCCAACGGACTTTGCTATTGGCAGGGTAACTGGCATCTTTTCTACCAAGCGTATCCACCGGAAGACCCGCGCCAACATTGGGGTCATGCCGTCAGCAAAGACCTTATCCACTGGGAGGATCTGCCCTACGCTATTTATCCGAACCCTGAAAAGCAAGTCTATTCGGGATCGACACTCGTTGAAGACGATCGGGTTATTGCCATGTATCACGGCACGGGTGTCGGCAATATGGTGGCGATTTCTGAAGACCCGCTTTTACTGAATTGGGAGAAAGTTGCTGGTAAGGCAGTGATCCCTTCCGTCAGTACCGACGGGAGCCAGTTGCCATACAGTGTCTTCGACCCCTCGATCTGGAAAAAAGGCGATTACTATTATTCGCTTTCAGCAGGGAGGGTAGCCGAAGGGCCGGGAGACAGACCGGTAAGGGCAAATTTTCTGTTCCGCTCTAAAGACCTGGTCGATTGGGAGTACCTCCATGAGTTTGTGGAAGACGACCGCTTTACGCTGATTGGGGATGACGGTGCCTGCCCCTATTTCTGGCCGATCGGTGATAAGTATATCATGAATTTCTTCAGCCACATGAGTGGTGGGCAATACTTGCTGGGAGACTACGACACCACGAACGATAAGTTCATAGTGACTTCGGGAGGGAAATTCAATCACGGTGCTGTAAGCCCATCGGGCGTGCATGCCCCTTCGGCTGCCCCGGATGGTGATGGTGGGGTAATCGTCATCTTTAATATGAATCCGGGAAAACCCACCGAAGGTTGGAATCAAATCATGTCTTTGCCTAGGAGGCTGACCCTATCCGGAACCGATGATATCCTCCAGGAACCGGTGAGCGCCATCGAATCGTTGCGTTACGATCACCGTCATGTTGGTAGCACGAAGTTGCCTTCCAATCGGGAGATCGTGTTGAAAGAAATAAACGGAAATGCGATGGAAATTAATGCGGAGATCGACCCACAATCTGCTCAGTTGATTGAGTTGAATGTCTTGCGTTCTCCGGATAAGGAAGAATATACCCGCATACTGTTCTTTAAAGACAAAGGATTCTCCAAAGGGTTGGAATACCTATCCGGATCCGGCACCGCATCCATGCCACACGATCTCGTGAAGTTATTCACGGACGATGCGCCTGCCCCACAAACCAACCGGAGCCTACGGGAAAGCCTGATTTCGATCGAATCCTCTTACTCCTCCATCCTACCGGATGTACAGTTTCGTGCTCCTGAAACCGCCCCGGTAAACCTAGCCCCCGGCGAAACGGTGAAACTGCGGGTATTTGTTGACAAAAGTGTAGTGGAGGTTTTTGTGAATGGAAAACAATGCGTTGCCATGCGTGTATATCCGGGAAAAGACGATAGTTTGGGCGTTTCCATCGGTGCCAAAGGTGGCGATGCACAACTCCTGTCATTGGATGCCTGGCAGATGAGAAGTATTTATGATTGATTAATTTTTAATGGTTTGAACGAATGAAAGCAGCAAAAAAGACTTCCTATTTCCTGATTATCGGTGCATTGATAGCATTGGTTTCAGAAAGCCTCGCCCAAGATACGATACGGCAAATCAACATTGAAAAGGGGCAGGTCTATCTTAACTTGCCCGTAAGCGAATCAAACCCGCTCACGAGGGCACGTATTAGTCATGACGGTAAATTACTCGACCAGTTTACGTTGAAACTCACCGGTGACAAACCCGACTATTGGGTGTTTTTTGACGTATCGCGTTATCAGGGAAAAACACTGTCTATTGAGGTGTCCAACGAGCATATACCGATGGGCGGGGCTTTTACTAACATCACGCAATCGAGCAATAGGAATACGACCATTTCCCTTGCAGAACGCAGCAAGGGGCTGCAGCAGGTGTTTGCAGCCGACCACTTTCCCGGACAGGATAGTGTATATAAGGAACGAGATCGTCCGCAGGCACATTATTCAGCTCGCCGTGGTTGGATCAACGATCCCAATGGCCTCATTTACTACAATAATGAGTACCACTTGTTCTATCAGCATAATCCGTATGGCTGGGCTTGGGGCAATATGCATTGGGGCCACGCCGTTAGTAAGGACCTACTCCATTGGAAAGAGTTACCCGAAGCGATTTATCCGTTTGGGGAGAGAGATGCAGCCTTTTCTGGCTCGGCGGTTTACGACCCATTGAATACTTCGGGCTTCAGAAGAAACGGTATTGACCCGCTGATTGCCGTATATACCAGTACCGGACGAGGTGAGTGTCTGAAACTTAGCTATGACAATGGAATAACATTCGAAGAATATGAGGGGAATCCCATTTTGGTACATCAAGGGCGTGACCCCAAAGTGTTTTGGTATGAGCCTGGAAAACATTGGGTAATGGTTGTTTGGAATTATGATAGAACAAAAAAAATGTCTACGGGTGATCTGGCGATCATGAACCAGCAGTTGATTTATACGTCACCCGACTTGAAAAACTGGACTTACCAATCGGGTGTGGAAGGGTTCTTTGAATGCCCTGAGCTTTTCGAACTGCCCGTAGAAGGTAGCCTGGGCCAAACCAAGTGGGTGATGTACGATGCTACGGGAAGGTATGTGTTGGGAGACTTCGACGGCAAGAAATTTTCCGTGACCCAATCATTCAGGCAATATGATTATGGCAGCGGGTATTTTTATGCTTCCCAGACGTTTAATGATACTCCGGATGGGAGACGGGTGCAGCAAGGATGGGGGCGCGGACTGGTACAACCCGGGATGCCGTTCAATCAACCGATGCTGTTTCCCGCGGAATTGAAGCTAAAAAACTCATTTGACGGCATTCGCTTATGCCCGACACCTATCCACGAAATCAGCCAATTGCACAAAAACAGCCAAGTAGTAGAGCATAAGATGATTCGGCTCAATGATAGCTTGTCGCTGGATGTGCACCATGACGCGGTGCACGTAAAGGCCGAATTTGAGAAAGGAGATGCTACGGTATTTGGGATCAGGGTACACGGTTATGAATTGTCTTTTGATCAATTGCTGGGAGAGTTTTCGACCATTGGTGAAACGGCTACTAAGACCAACTATGTGAATCAGGACTCCGAGCTATTCAAAATAGAAGCGATCGTAGATAAAAATATACTGGAGGTTTTCGTTAATGACGGCGAGTTATATTATGTGCTCCCTTTCGATCGTGCCAAAAACCATAAGGTGGATGTATTTATAAAAGGGAGGGGTGCTAACCGGAAGACCCTGCTGAAAAATCTGCAGGTACATGAGCTTAAATCGATTTGGTCGGAAAGTAGCCATGCAGCTATAGGTCATTCGCCCATCGCTTCGCATCAGATTCGATAACAGACGTTTATGCTCCGCTTGATGGTACGCCGGGAGCAGCAAAACCGGCGCTACCATCGGCTGGGCTGCTTCAAATGATAATAATATAAAATGTAATTTTGAATTAAAACCAGTATACATGCGAAACATGAAAAAAGGATTTTGGATAGCCTGCATGACGATTGCCGCGGGATGCGGCAGTCCGCAGCATCAAGCTAACAACGAAATGTTGAGTGAAAAACACCGCCCGCAGTTTCACTTCTCACCCAAGACCAGTTGGATGAACGACCCCAATGGCATGGTGTACCATAATGGTATCTACCATTTGTTTTTCCAACACAACCCCGATAGCACCGTATGGGGGCCGATGCACTGGGGCCATGCCACCAGTACAGACCTCGTGCATTGGGAAGAGCAGCCCATCGGACTGTATCCAGACAGTCTGGGAACCATTTTCTCGGGAAGTGCAGTGGTGGATAAGAATAATACAGCAGGATTTGGCGAAAACGCATTGGTAGCGATATTTACCCATCACAATCCTACCATAGCAAGAGAGCAAACAGGTCTGCACCAGTACCAAAGCATCGCCTACAGCACGGATGAAGGCAATACGTGGACAAAATACGAAGGTAATCCCGTGTTGCCCAATCCGGGTATCCGGGATTTCCGCGATCCGAAAGTCATGTGGCATGAAGAAACCGGCAGATGGATAATGACCCTTGCCACTAGACAAACGATCACTTTCTATGCCTCACCCAACCTGAAAGAGTGGGCTCGCCTTAGCGAATTTGGGGAAGGCATTGGTGCGCATGGTGGTGTTTGGGAGTGCCCTGATCTCATCAGTTTTGACCACAACGGCAAGAAAGTATGGGTATTGCTCGTTAGTATCAATCCCGGAGGGCCTAACGGGGGATCCGTCACCCAGTATTTTGTAGGTGATTTTGATGGCACGACGTTTACCCCCTATGAAACGGAAACCAAATGGTTGGATTATGGCCGGGACAACTACGCAGGGATTACGTGGTCGAATACCGGCGATCGACGGGTGTTTATCGGTTGGATGAATAACTGGGATTATGCCAATGTCGTGCCTACCGGTAGCTGGCGGGGGGCTGCGACGATTGCCCGTGACTTAGCGGTAATCTTATCCAATGGCAAGTGGTATGTAACTTCAAAACCTGTACCCGAATTGGCCGCGATCACCGAATTGCTCCATGAATTGCCAGAGCAAACCGGCGGGACCTCCCTCAAAAGTGAGGTGGGCGAGCTGCCAAGCACCTATCGCCTCGATTTTACAGCCCAGGCGGACAAGGATTTCGTCGTGAAGTTGAAAAACGATGCCAATGAGTGGGTGGACGTCGGGTACGATGCTGCCGCGAAACAATTTTTTGTTGACCGTCGGCAATCGGGAGATACATCCTTTAAGGACAATTTTGCCAGTAGAGATGTCGCTCCGCGTATTGGTACGGACGGTAGCATCCAGGTGTCTCTATTTGTGGATGTAGCTTCGGTAGAGGTGTTTGCCGATGGAGGCCTCACCGTGATGACGGAGGTGTTTTTTCCGACAACCACGTATAACGATATTGTATTACAGGGGGATAATGGACAGGCTTTCGCTGATATCGAGATCAGCCGAATTGCCCCGATATGGAAAAAGTAGTTCTTATTTTTATCTTTACAAAACCAATTATTTCAGCTATATAGTTTTGTAGATAAAACGCTCATGTATTTTCACTATCTGCTTCCGTTACTCCAACTCGTAGGTTCCCCGCAGCAGGAACCGTTCTTTGAACACCAAACCATCGATGATCAAGTGTCCATTGGTTATGGCATCGCCATCGGCGATGTAGATGGAGACGGAAAACCCGATATCCTATTGGCAGATAAAAAGCAATTTGTTTGGTATCGGAATGGCGACTGGAAGAAGTTCGTCATGGTTGAGAATCTTACCGAGTACGACAATGTCTGCATCGCAGCCCGGGATATCGACGGCGATGGCAAGGTCGAGGTGGCGGTGGGCGCGCAATGGAACCCCAGGGAAACCGTTGACACGGCGAAGTCGGGATCCGTGCATTACCTCATTCGCCCGGATGATCCTACCCAACCGTGGACACCCGTCAAACTGCATCACGAACCTACAGTGCACCGCATGCGTTGGGCAAAGGCAGCCGAAGGTAAATACCACCTCATCGTGGTACCGCTTCATGGGGTGGGAAATAAGGACGGTAAAGGCAAGGGGGTAAAAGTAATTGCATATGAAAAGCCTGAGGATCCAACCCAGCCCTGGCAACATTGGGTGATCGACCGATCGTTGCACCTCACCCATAACCTTGATGTATACGGAGACGACAATGGCGAATCCGTATACATCGGGGGTAAGGAAGGCATCAAGGCTTTTTCGTATAGCAAAGGGAAATGGCGCGCGCATAAGCAGGGCCAATGGGTTGCCAGAGGCCAAAGTATTGGTGAGTTGCGGCTAGGTCAAACCGCTGGAAATACGCCAATATTAGCGGCCATCGAGCCTTTGCATGGGAATGTACTCACCGCCTATGTACCCCGTAGTGGCGTGCCCGAACTGAGTCAGGCCGACCGAATCACTTTGGATAAAAGTCTCAAAGAAGGCCATGGTTTGGCAGTGGCTGATTTTATTGGACGGGGCCGGGATCAAGTCATTGCCGGTTGGCGTGCCCCGAATGATGGCGGTGTTGTCGGCATCAAGATGTACATCCCCTTCAATGCGCTGTGGGAAGCTTGGGATACGCGATGGATAGACATGGACGAAATGGCCTGTGAGGACTTGGTCGTAGCGGATCTCGATGGGGATGGAAAACTGGATATTGTGGCGGCGGGAAGGGCCACGCATAACCTGAAAATATATTGGAATAGAAGTGAATAAAATCTTATCCTTTTAGCGGCTTCTCCCCCTTTACCAATTCAAATACGGTGATTTCGGGAAGGATACCGACCCTGCCGGGATAACCGAGAAACCCGAATCCGGTATTGACGTATAATTGTTGGCTATCTTGCTGATACAGTCCAGCCCATTCTTTATAGATATATTGCACCGGACTCCACTTGAAATCGCCAATCCGTACCCCGAATTGCATACCGTGGGTGTGCCCGGCAAACATCACGTCGATATCCGACTGGGGTAGCACCTCGGCCCGCCAATGCGACGGGTCATGCGATAATAACAACTTCACGGGCACGTCGTCTGTTCCTTGCAAGGCCTGCGCTAGCCGTCCATGCTTAGGGAACCGCCCTGTACCCCAGTTTTCCACACCGATGATACCGATCTCGTCATTGCCTACTTTGAGTTTGCGATTTTCATTTAGCAAGAGATCCCAGCCCATCACCTTGTGCGTCTCTTTCAGGTGCTGCAGGTTTTTTGCCTTTTCGGCCGAAGGGCCAGGGCCAAAGTGATAGTCGCCGTAGTCGTGGTTGCCCAATACCGAATAAACACCCAAAGGAGCTTGTACCTTGGTAAAGATATCCTGGTAATCTCGCATCTCATTGGCGAGGTGATTCACCAGGTCTCCCGTGAAGAAAATCACGTCAGGCTTTTCGGCCAGTAGCATCTCCACACCACCCAGCACGGCTTTTTGATCATAAAAGCTACCCGAATGGATATCGGATAACTGCCCGATTTTCATGCCATGAAATGCCTGGGGCAAATTGGGTAAATAGAGTTTCTCCCGGCGAACCCGATAATCATACGCCCCGGATATCACGCCCCATGACATGGGTGCTAGGGGGATCGAAGCTACTAATATTCCTGCTTTTGTCAGAAATTCAGACCTTGAAATTCCTTTTACGGGCTGTTCGGGCAGCGGTTCGGCCAATGGTACCTGCTGCTCTTTTCGTGGTGTAAACAAACGCTTCAGCCATATCCCCCCTCGCCGGATATCATCCGCCAGCAATACCAGTATGAAGAGAAATTTGGTGCAGAACGTCAGGAAAAAAGCCACCAATATAATGGAACGCGCAATCAACGGAATATTGACGTACACGCTAATGAAGATTGCCGAAATCAGCAAAGCACTATATCCCCACCATATTCTGGGGAATAATGGCGATGATGTCCACTTTATCGGGGTGGCCCTCAACGCCTTGTAGATGTAAAAATCCAGCAGTAGCAGGATGATGGTAGTGAAAATAATCATTGTAAAGCGCCATAACCGCCCGTACACAGACATTTTGTCATTCGCGCACAGACAATACCGGCAGAAAAGTTGTTGTTAATCAATTTTTTATTCAACTAAATAGCAGAATGGGCGGTTGCAGTATCGCGGTTCCGTTGAAAAGAAAGGTCATTTTCCCCCTTAGCTAATTGGTATAAAGCCGTAATCCACTTCGGATGGGCATTGAGGCTTTCCACCAATTGCACCTTTTCTCCTCCCAATTCTTTGAATTCTAATGCATATTCTGTGCCAACCTCATAGATGGTTTCGAGACAATCCGATACAAATGCTGGGCAAAAGACGAGCAGCCGCTTCTTACCCTTTTTTGCCACCTCTTTAAGCACATCACTGGTATACGGCTGTATCCAAGGCGTTTTGCCCAAGCGCGATTGGAAGCACACGGTGTAATCTTCTGACTTTATTCCGAGACGCTTCGCAATCAACCGAGTAGTGGCATAACTTTGCGCCAAATAACACCGTTTATTTTTTTCTGTCAACTCATGGCGGCATCCCGCCTCATCACAATCATGCTTACCGGTGTTGTCCACGTCACGCAACTGTCTCACGGGCAAACCGTGGTAGCTAAAGAGAAAATGGTCATAACCATCGGGAAGGTGCTTCTCGGCATGCTCAGCAAACACTTCTACCATCAGCTCATTATCATAAAAATCGTTGACGATGGATACTTCCGGGAAGGTGTGCCATGTACGCATGAGTTCCATCACCTTATCAATGACAGAGCCCGTACTTGCTGAGGCGTACTGCGGGAATAGCGGGATAATCCGGATGCTATCTACCATCATTTGCTTCAGTTCGGCCAGCGCCGATTCGATCGATGGATTTTGGTAGCGCATGGCTAGCGCTACATGGTATTCCTCGCCCAATTGCTCCTGTAGCATTTGCTGCTGGATGAGACTGTAGTGCAACAATGGCGAGCCGGTCTTTTCATCCCAGATGGCCTGATACAGCTTGGCCGAATTCGGTGCTCGGAAAGGTACAATGATACCCTTTACCAAAAAGTTGCGGCGCCACGCCGGAATGTCAATCACCCGGCCATCCATCAGAAACTCGGTGAGGTATCGCCGTACGTCTGGCACGGATGGGCTATCCGGAGTGCCGAGATTAACCAATAGAATACCTTTTTTCGGTTTGCTCATATTGCACAAAAGTAGGGAATTATAAAGGTATCCCATGCAACGTAGTCATATTTTGAAGTTTAGATGACGGAGGATGGAGATAGAACGCGCCTGCCTGACGGCAGTCAGGG
Organism: uncultured Parapedobacter sp.; assembly: GCA_964498395.1. Classification (GTDB taxonomy): domain Bacteria; phylum Bacteroidota; class Bacteroidia; order Sphingobacteriales; family Sphingobacteriaceae; genus Parapedobacter. Next base: position 304,258 of record CAZCHE010000006.1, read on the forward strand.
ATGACACTGATTTTGCTGATTTACGCCGATTTTTTTCACCAAACAGCGGGCCTTGGATTTTTCCGCCCGTGGTAATCCGTTCAATCCCTGACTGCCGTCAGGCAGGCGTGTCATCAGTGTTCAATAATCCACTAATACCCCTCCAATACCGCTTTTACCTGTTCCATCAGCCACATTGGCGTAGAGGTGGCTCCGCATATCCCCACAGCGTCATTGGGGTTGAACATTTCGGGGCTTAATTCCGCTGGATCGGAAACGAAATAGCTGTTGGGATTGTGTTTCAGGCATACCTCATACAATACCCGTCCGTTGGATGATTTCTTGCCAGAAACAAACACAATCTTGTCATATTGCTCGGCAAAATCACCCAAATCTTCATAGCGATTGGATACCTGGCGGCAGATGGTGTCATTGGCTTTCACTTCATATCCTCGGTTAAGCAGCTCGTCTTTAATGGCGTAAAAGTTATCGACACTTTTCGTGGTTTGGCTATAGAGGGTAAAGCTGTCCGGAAGCTCCACGCCGTCCAATTCGGCAAGGTCTTGGAAGACCAAGGCGTCTCCATTGGTTTGACCCTGTAGCCCGATGACTTCTGCATGCCCGTGTTTGCCATAGATCAGTATCTTCTCCTGCTGGTCATAAGAGGTCTTGACCCGGTTCTGGAGTTTAAGTACCACTGGGCAGGAAGCATCGATAAGGGTGATGTTGTTTTCAAGCGCAATCCGGTAGGTTTCCGGTGCTTCACCGTGCGCACGGATCAGCACTTTCTCGTTTTTTAATTCGGGGAGCTTATCATGGCTGATGATACGCAGGCCCTTGGCGGTAAGCCGGGCGACTTCCTCGTCGTTATGCACAATATCGCCGAGACAGTATAAGTACCCATCCGCTTCCAGGATTTCCTCCGCCATGTCAATGGCGTAGACCACCCCGAAACAGAATCCGGAATCCTTGTCGATCGTTGCCTGCAAGTTATAGCTCATCTTTTGGCAAAATTACGGATAAAATTCTATAGCAAGAAGTTTCTGTACAGACAGTTGTACATGGCTTGAAGGAAATCATTAATGGCATCCCCATTGGAATAGCCGGTGTTGCAGCCATTTGTAATCACCACAAAGCCAAATTTTTCCTGTGGCTGGAAATGCATCGCACTGTACAGGCCATAAGAAACCCCTTCATGCCCGATTATTTCCTTTTCGGGGATGACGTTGCCTACCGTTCGCAGCGCTAATCCGTAGCCAGATTTCGGTGTCAGCACGGTCTGCATGGCTCGGCTGCTTTCTTCGGAAATGATGCGTACCCCATTAGCCTCCCCATAATGCATGTGCATAATCATGTATTTGGCCAGGTCACCGACAGTTGTCTTCATCCCTCCGGTTGGCGAAAAAATGGGAGTGCTGTAACCATATGTATAGTCTCTCAGCCCTTCGGCACGCGATTGGTAAGCCTCGGGAGAAGCCGTGAAGCGCCCCGAGTCATCATCATATGCGTATAACGTGACGAAGCGGGCACGGTCGAGATCATCTACATTATAGCCGCCGTACAATCCCAGGGGCTGTAGGATGTGGTTGTGGATATAATGATCGAACCGCTCTCCCGAATACTTTTCGAGGATGGCGCCGGCGAGATTGAAATTGAGGTTGCAATATTGGTAATCCGCTCCCGGTGCATAGTCGTTATAAGCCTTTTGCCAGTCGGGGTTCTTGTCCGGGTTAAACACGTCTAACGTAAAATAACCGTTTTTGTCACTGATGCTGGATCGGTGCGACAAGATCATGCGCAAGGTAATCACCGAGTTGGGAAAGTTGGGATTACGTACAGGAAACCCAATCAATTCACCGACATCATTGTCCAATGAAAGTTTTCCGGCTTCGACCAGTTGCATAATACCGGTGGTCACGAACGATTTAGAGATGGAAGCAATGCGGAAAACACCATTATTTTCCAGCGGTTCGCGCGTGGTAGTATCTTTAAGGCCAAATGATTGCTGGTAAACGATCTCACGGTCTTTGACCACCGCTACCCCCGCACCAATGGTTTGGTATTGGGCCATGATTGCGGCGATTTCCTCTTCCACTTGGGAGGAGGATTGGGCGTTGAGGTTAATGGTGGTTAGCAATAACGCCACCGTACACAGGGCGATTCGATGTAACAAAGGAAATCTATTCATAAATTATAATTACAAACTTAGCTAAATTTCTATATACAAATATAATCGCGTGCATATAGAAATTTATCGCTCTCTCCTCTGCCATTGAAAAACTTTATTTGTAGAGGAAATATACTTTTTTGTATCAGATGTTAATGCAGAAACGTTTGCGTTTGTATACAAAACCAAGTTTGTTACCTTTGCAAAAATTTTCATTAATGGCAACGACAACGAATAGAACATTCACCATGATTAAGCCCGATGCGGTGCGCAATGGCCACACGGGAGCGATTTTGAACGATATCATTGCGGGGGGCTTCAAACTGGTGGCAATGAAATACGTCCGCCTTTCCCAAGAAACGGCCGGAGCTTTTTACGCTGTGCATGCGGCACGCCCGTTTTATGGCGAATTGGTCGACTTTATGACCTCAGGGCCCATCGTGGCAGCCATCCTCGAAAAGGAGAACGCCGTAGAGGAATTCCGCAACTTGATTGGCGCCACGGACCCGGCAAAAGCCGAACCCGGAACCATCCGCAATAAATACGCGAAGTCCATCGATGCCAATGCCATCCATGGCTCGGATTCGGATGAAAATGCCGAAATTGAAGGAAACTTCTTCTTTTCGCAATTTGAGCGATTTTAATCCAAAACTTTGGCAGGTTTATAAACCTGCCAAAGTTCGATTTGCCAAATAAAAATCCTCCTTAGCCGTCATCACTTCCTTTTCACCTTTCTTTTTGTCGCCATATCCGCACAGGTGTAAAATACCGTGGATAATCACCCGGTGCAACTCGTCGCGCTCTTCTACACCAAATTTCGCGGCATTTTCCCGAATACGGTCAATACTGATGAAAATATCCCCTGCTATAACCCCTTCATCTTCGCTGTTACCAAAGGTGACGATATCGGTAAACGTGTCGTGGTTGAGGTATTGCTTGTTGATGTCCAACAAATAAGCATCGCTGCATAGGATGAGATTGATTTCCCCTGTCCGAAACCCTTCGGCCGTCGCGGTGGTCTTGATCCATTGGCGAATGGCTATCTTTTGTTTGGGGCGAAAATCAATGTCTTCGGAAAAAAAATGAATGTTGCGCATAGCGTTTCTGTATGAGAACCGGCAACGAAATTACGGTAATACAACGGACGAACAAAATCGGGCCGTAACTGGATTATTCGTGTAAATCGCGCGCCTCGAGATAAGACTGCAGGATCAATACTGCCGAAACACTATCGATCAATCCTTTTTTCTGTCGTTTCTTCTTGCCTAGGCCGCTTTGGGCGATGCTCGCGGAAGCCATTTTGGATGTGAACCGTTCGTCTGTGGTGGTCACGGGGATTTCCGGGAAGGCCCTCCGCAGACCGCGCACGAAACCCTTCACGTGCTGGGCAACCTGAGAATCCGTTCCGTCGACCTGTTTAGGCATACCGACAACAAATGAAGATACAGGTTCTGTAGCCACGTAGTTTCTGATGAAATCCATCACGTCTTTCGCATGGACGGTTGTTAAAGCGGTCGCAATAATTTGCAAGGGGTCGGTTACGGCAATACCTACCCGTTTAGTACCATAATCGAAAGCCATGATCCGCATCGTAGAGGCAAAGATAGTGTTTATCAAGCTGCGATCAGCAAAATAGATGCCACCGGTGTTCGTTAATTTACATAATAAACACCACGTATATCAATGCCAACAGCGCTATCGCAATCACGATTGCCCAACGCAACAAATAACTGGCAGGCTTGTCGTCCCGTTCGTTAATCGCTTCGGGAGACGGAGCCGGGTTATGTTGATGGGCAGCATAGTTCTCTTCTGCTTGGATATTTCCGTCGTTATCCGTTTGATGACCATTTTCCATCGCACTAATCGTTGGTTCTCATCATATCAACAAATCAATCCTTGTTTTGTTTAATAGCTGGCGCATCTGAAAAAATCCATTCCGACCAAATCACAAGTTCATTTCCCGAAAATCAAATCTTTTCCTTATCATTGCACGTAATATTATTCGGACATGAGATTTATTGTTTCTACTTCAATATTATTAAAACAGTTGCAGGCCATCAGTGGAGCCTCCAGCAGCAGCACGGTACTTCCTATTTTGGAGAATTTCCTGTTTGAAATCAAGGATAATGTCCTGACGATTTCAGCTACGGACCTCCAAACCAGCATGGTTACTTCGTTGCCTATCGAGGCCAAGGAAGAAGGGCGCGTGGCCATGCCCTCCAAGATATTGATTGAAACATTAAAGACGCTTCCGGACCAACCGGTGGCCTTCTCGGTAGACACCCAAACCTTGGCGGTGGAAATCAGTGCCGGCGACGGTAAGTATAAGCTGAGTGGAGAGAATGCAGAAGACTTTCCGAAAATTCCAGGGGTGGATAATGGTTCTTCTGTAGCCATTTCAGCTTCCGTATTGGCTGAAGCCATCAACAAGACCATCTTTGCGGTGAGCAATGATGAATTGCGCCCGGCCATGTCCGGTGTATTGGTGCAACTTGCGGAGCAATCCGTGACGTTTGTAGCTACCGATGCCCATAAGTTGGTACGGTACCGCCGCACCGATATCGGAGCCGAGAAATCGACTTCCTTGATCCTACCCAAGAAAGCCCTGTCACTATTGAAGTCTTCACTACCTACGGAGGACGTCAGCGTGGCCGTGGAATACAATAGCACCAATGCCTTTTTCAAGTTTGGCAATATCCACCTCATCTGCCGGTTGATCGACGAGCGCTATCCGGATTATGAGGCCGTCATCCCACAGGTCAATCCGAATAAACTGACATTGGATCGCCAAACGTTTCTCAATTCACTGCGTCGGGTGGTTATCTTTGCCAATAAAACGACCCATCAGGTACGGCTTAAGATTTCGGGCAGCGAATTGAACATCTCTGCTGAGGACCTCGATTTCTCCAATGAAGCCCACGAGCGGTTGAGTTGCCAGTTTGAAGGTGACGACATGGAAATCGGTTTCAATGCCAAGTTTTTGGTCGAGATGCTGACCAACCTGGATAGCGAGGAAGTGGTACTGGAGATGAGCACACCAAATCGCGCCGGACTGCTGTTGCCTGCCGTTTCGGAAGAAAGCGAGGACATTCTGATGCTCGTCATGCCCGTTATGTTGAATAATTTGGGTTAACAGTATTGGAGCTCATTACCTCATTAATCGATTTCATCCTCCACATTGACCAGCATTTGGTCGAGATTGTCAACGAATATAGGACGTGGACCTACCTTATTCTCTTCCTGATCATTTTTATTGAAACAGGGGTAGTGGTCATGCCCTTTCTTCCTGGTGATTCGTTATTGTTCGCTGCGGGGATGCTTGCTGCGCAGCCCAATGAGTTAACTATTTGGGTGATGATTATCCTGTTGTTAATCGCTGCGATAACCGGTGATTCGCTCAACTACACCATCGGAAAGCATTTTGGGATGAGGATTACCAGGTTTAGGCTTTTCGGCAAGCAGATCATCAAAAACGAACAAATCGAGAAAACACACGCATTTTACGAAAAATACGGTAGCAAAACGATTGTCATCGCCCGTTTTGTGCCCATTGTGAGGACGCTCGCACCCTTTGTTGGTGGGATCGGCCGGATGCATTACGCAACGTTCCTCACCTACAATGTTGTCGGGGCGGTTTTATGGGTTGTGGGCATTACGTTAGCCGGTTATTTTTTAGGCAATATCCCCCTCGTTAGGGATAATTTCTCAAAGGTAGTATTGTTGATTATCTTGCTTTCCGTTCTCCCAATCATTGTAGAGGTGGTGAAGGAGAAAATCAGGAAACCAAAAGATAACCCCCAAGACGGAAAATCGGCATAGTCCTTGCCTTGGTTTTGGCAAAACATGCCTATGCGATTCGTTCCGTTTCTCGCCCTTTTTTTGTTATGTACAGGTTCTATAAACCGCAGTAGCCCCACTGTAGATCGGAGAGAAGCAAGGGCAGCTTTTGAATTACTCAACAACATCAGACAGAAGCCCCGGGCCTATCAACGAGAACTCGGTCTTAATCCGCGTACAGTAATCGCACAAATGCCTTTAACATGGAACGCAACCCTCGCAAAAGTAGCTGAAGCACGGGCCTTGGATATGGCCAAGCGCGACTATTTTGACCACACCGACCCCGATGGCCTTGGCCCTAATCACCACATCCATCAAGCGGGCTATTCCTTAAATGTCGATTGGTTAAAGCGCAAAACAGCCAATAACTTTGAATCCATCGCCGCAAACTATCCATCTGCCACCGACGGTATTAAAGCAATGATTATCGGTAAAAGCTCACCCGGTTTACGCCATCGCAAACACCTGTTGGGAATGGATGAATGGAATGCTTCCCTCCAGGATATCGGCATTGGCTATGTTCGTGTTCCTTCGGGCAGCGCGTATAAATCATACCTCTGTGTAATCATTGCCAAGCATGATTGGTGATCGTGGCTGTGCATGATTCACCCGATATCGAACATGGATCACTCACCACCCATACCCCAATCCGAACCGCAGGGTATTTTGCAGGGGGTTATGCTGCTGGGTGGATACCAGGTAGGAAAAACCGAATGACAGCCGCTGGTATTTCAGCCCCACCCCGGCGGTGAAATACCGTAGGTTGTCTTTTTGTGGGCTGGTGTGGTAATAGCCGCAGCGCAGGGCGAACAGTTCGTTGGCCATCCATTCCAACCCTGCTGATATCCGCAGTTCCGCCAGTTCCTCCCCCCATCCGCCCGGAGCATCGGCAAACGAGCCGAACACCGCCCCGAAGATGGACCGGTCGGGGTCTTTCCCTCCGATAATATTGCCTTGTCCATCGCGCTCCGGCTCGGTCGGCACCAGCAGTTTGTTGAGGTCGAGCGCAAGGGTCAGCCTCCCCTCCCCGCCCAAGTGATGGGTATAGGCCGTGCCAAGACGGA